>CAVZEC010000016.1:0-639769 GCA_963774165.1 uncultured Alphaproteobacteria bacterium
CCTGCGTCGGTCGGGAGAGCGGACGCCGGCTCGCTGCTTACTTCCCACCTTCCCCGACGACTATAAAAGGTGCCCAGGTGGCAGGATGCGCATCGTTACCTCCCCGTCGATCAGCGCGACCATGGAGCGACGCAAGGCTTCGGATCTACCGATTGCAGGTTCTTCCTTTAACGCACTGAACGCTCCGGTGATGAGGGTCACCGTTGCATCCGAGTTCACTGCCCAATGCGACACCAGCAGAACTCTGGCTCCAGCGTAAAAAAACGCCCGGGCTAAGCCCGAGAGGGCCTCCGTGCCGGGCTTCTCAGTCTCCCGCTGGCCGTGTTGCAAGCCGAGAGCACCACCCAATCGGCATCGAGCTTGAGTTGTGTCACTTCGGATGCTGTGAGCAGTCCATCGTCGTCCTCAGTCGGCTTCTCGGGCGGCGTCAAGATGAGGGCGGGCTCGGCCCGCGAAGGAGCCAGCATCTCGGTCTCGCCGGCCAGCAAGCCGTGTGTCGCAAAATGAACGACGCGCGCTTGCCCAAGTGAACCATTGGCCGATAGCGCCTTGATGTTCCGCTCGGTCGCCTTGTCACCCAGGTAGAGGTCGGACTTCGCAGCTCCGCTCGCGCGCGCCACGTGCAACTCGTCCGCCGTTTCCGGCAGCGGATGCTGCGACCGCACCTCCTCAACATTTGCAAGGCCGCTGCGGAAGAAGCGAGGGATCGAAGCGCCCACCTTAGAACGGCTCGCCACCTGAAAGGACTGACCCGGCTCGCGGCAGCTTTGTCTGGTCCAGGCGCGACGATCGTCTCCATTCGGCCCCGTCAGTAATGGATTGCCGAAGCCCACATAGGGACGGGTTGCTTTACTGCTACGGACGAGCCGGCGCAGAGCATTCAAGCTTGCCACCGAGGGCAGCACACTGATCGGCTGCCGCCGCGCCAGCCAAGCGATCCGCCGATAGTCCGCCAGCTTCTAGCGCGGCGAGCGGCATCCCACGACTGCCCTCGCTCACAACTTTTGGAGCTTCCACTGTGAGTACACCGAGGGGGAGACCGGCGAGCGCACCTGACGATACGGTCACCAAATGCTTGTCCTTGATGAGGTCTTCGAGCGGCGCAAGCAATGCCAGATAGATCTCATGTGCTGCATTGGTATCGAACGGCAGAACGTGGATGGTCCGACCGTCAATGATTTCTGTCGACGGCTCTCTCTTGAGAAGATCTGGGCAGTTGATCGAGCTGTCCGTCGCCCAGAGCGTTTGGTCGAGCCCACATCGCAATGCGGTGCCCAATTGCAGCAACGCCTTGGTGCCAAGATCGCTGCGGATTAAACGCAATTGCTTCTTCGTAATTGCCCATACGAAGCTTTGCTCCGCGAGCGGTCGTCGCGCCGGCACGTCAAGCAGGAGCAGCAACGCCTCATCATCCTGCAGCAGCGACTGCACTTCGGGGACTGTGAGCGGCTCGGGATTGGCCAGCGACGCGAAACTCGGAAATCCTTTGGCGAGTTCGCGATCGATGGTAGCGATGCGCGCATCGATGGAAGAGAGCCGGGCTCGCAGCTGCCGTTCATGCTCGGTGTTGCGCTGGTCGGCCGCAACCGCTGACACGTTCACCAGCTCCTTGTCGCGCTGCCGCCACTCTAGACCGAGGTCTTGGCGCTCGCGTGTCAGCGGAGCAAGCGCTGGGTCCCGGCCAGCGCTACGCACCGCCATTTGCGATAGCCACGCGGCAACCTCTGAATTCTTGGCCCGTTGGGCCGCGACGAAGGCTTCTGCTGCAAGGTCATGTCCGCGAACGATGTCGCTCTGCGCCAATTGATATGCCGTCCTAATGAGGTCGTAGAAGTGCACACCACCCAATTTCACCGCTCGCGAAGCGCGTCGCGCTATTGGCTCCTCGTCTTGGGTCAAACTTGCCGCGCGCTGTCTGCCGCGGATAGACAAGTTCGTGCTGCGCGCGAGCAGGCCGTATGCGCCAACCAAATCCTGCTGGACCAACTTTAGGAAGCCAAGATTGCCGACGCCCGCCGCGACACTTGGATGGTCGGGCGGCAAGGTACTTTCGAATAATTCCAAAGCGCGTTTGAACAAAGGTTCCGCTTCTATGGGCTTTCCCTGAGCAACATAGAAGAAGCCTAAATCCGTCAGCGAATGAGCGAGGCTCGCTCGAGAACCGTTCGGGTCTCGTTGCTCGGCCTCGAGCGATCGCCGCAACATGGGCTCTGCATCGGTCAGCCGATCCTGCGCCATGTAAAGACGTCCAAGCTGCGACTGAACACGTGCGGCGCTCAGGTCCCCTTTGGGGTGCCATCGCTCACGCACTTGAAGGGCGCGCATGAGCCGATGCTCGGCCTCAGCATATTGGCCGAGTTCATAGTAAAGCTCTCCGAGCTCAGAAGAGAGCCTTGCATCGGTCAGCTCTTCTGATCGCCTGCAACGTTCGTCCGATCTGCATCGCTTGTTCTCTCCGCCAATCTGGCTGCGCAAATCGAATGCACGCTTGTAGAGCGGTTCGGCGTCATTGAAACGGCCCTGGACATGGTAGATGCGTGCAAGAGCAGCTAGCGGGTCGGCGGCGACATAGTAGCTGTCGCCGCCTAACTTGATCGAACCTCCCGCCCCGAGCGGGATCGATGTCACGTTTTCAGTTACTTCCAAGCTCACTTTGTACAAGGTTTCCGCTTCGGCGAGCTTTTCGTGGCTCAAATAGAGCTTCGCTAGTGCATTTAGAGTTCGCGCGTCTTGCGTAGACGTTATTGCATTGCGATTTGCTGGTCGTTTTTCTATTGTTTGAACGACCTTCTGGTACAGGGTACCGGCGCCGCTATATTTTCCTTGCGCCACCAAGACCGCGCTTAGATCAGTCATGGTCCCAATGACGACGCTGAAGCCTTCCTGAAGGACTTCCCGCAGCCCAAGTTCCTGCGTGTAAAATGCTTCGGCTTCCGGGTATCTCGCGAGCTTTCGATACAGCGATCCCAGATCACTGAGGCTTTGCGCCACCTCGCGCGTGGGCTGACTGCCTTGCTGGCGGATTTCGAGGGCACGCTTTAGGTGGGGTTCCGCTTCGGCGAGGTGTCCGGCTGCAAAGTACAATCGCCCAACCAGTCGATGACTGGCAGCCAGGTCTGGATGGTTGGCTGGGAGCGATTTCTCGCGCAGCTCGAGGGCGCGCTTTGCCGGCGCCAATGCCTCTTCCACCTTTCGGTTGGCTCGAAGCTCTTCTGCCCGCTTATGAAGTTCCCGCGCTTCGTACTGCTGGAGCTCCCGCGTCTCCGCTTCGCTCAATGGCTTCATTTGAGCAATGCCGGTGGTGGGCGAGGCCGCGCACAAGATAAGGCTCACGGCCGCTAGGCGCAGAATGCTTTTGCAGGGCATGCGCCTCTCCCGTCGCTCGCGAACACATCAGTCCCGCCTGCCAACTTGCTTGGGCGATCGATGCTGTCAAGCACGCCAGCTACCAACTCTTATACGACGCTGGGGCGGTTACGGCGTCAGATCGTCCAGAGGCGGCGCGTGGCGTCTGGATGGTCCACCAAAACGGACGTGGCCGCTGTGGCCTTTTACGAGTTCACGGCCTCGGAGGGCGTCCGCGGCGGCAACCTGGCCGGTTTCCGCCCCGGTTTCACCGCCCGCAAAGCCCATGCAAAATTTCGGTTCGATGCGAAACTGCTCGGTTTCAGTATCATCCGCAACGCGGAACCCGTTGCTCAGGCAAGAAAAAACCCCGGAATAGCGAGGTTCGGGTTTCAGTTAATATGCGTTAGGAGGCTTGTATCCGCCGCCAGGCGGTCGTCTTGGCGAGGCCGTCGAAGGCCTGCCGCACCTCGGGGATGCGGGGCTTGCGGGCGTGCCGAGCTCGAAAGCCTTGATCCAGTCGACGACGTGCTCGGGCTCGTCGGGCGTCGTCTCCGGTGCCGCCGGAGCTTTCGTCGCCTGCCCGTGAGCCCGTGCAGACCGAAGCCAATCAGCACGAAGCCGATCAGCACGAGGCTCGACGAGAAGGCCAGCGCGGGAACGATCTCAACAAGCCAGTTCGGCAGGCCCGTTGCGTCCGCGAGGAGTGAGGTCGATCTGTCCGCTAGCGTCGTCGACAGCTTGGCCAGCTGCACGGCTTCCGCATCGCGTAGGCCCTGGCATTCGCGCCCCTGGCCCGATTGACACTCTGCCTTTCGTTCGCTGACGGTCCGCTCGTAAGCCTCGCGAGCGAACTCGCGAGGAGAGTTGGCCGTCTTCGCCACATGCGCGCGCAGTTCTCGGGCGGCGAGGAGCCGCTCTGCGCTAAGCTGGAGGCCGAACAACTCGCCGGCCACCAGTCCGACAAGCGCAACAGCCCCGAGGCCTTTGCGCCCGTTCCGTGAGAGCGTGATCATGACCGGCACCGCCAGTGCGGAACCAAAGGCGAGCGCCACAATGCCCATGATCACGGGCGACAGATACGTGCCTTCTGTTCGACCGCGTGCGAGGCGTTGAGGAACGCCGCCACACCGATCAGGCCAAGCCCACCGAGCGTGGACGTGACCCGCAAACGGGAGTAGTTGCTTTTGTGCTGCACGATGGCCCCCTTGCCGTTGTGCGGCTGAAAGTGCTGGTGTCGGGCACCCGCCCCGGCGACCGCCTACTCGGCAGTCCTGCGTAGTATAACCATAACGTATATACGCGTATATACGATATCCAGAGGCCGATCCCCTAGCTCGTGTATTGCCCGATCAAATGTTGGTGAATATACACGGATATACGGGTGTGTATGATCTGCGCCCATGCGACCGAAGACCAAAATCGCCATTGGCGTGAAAATCGACATCGAGCGACTTGAGCGGTTGGACAAGTTTCGCGAGGCTCTGCTCGGCAAGCCGAACCGCACCGCCGTGATCGAGCAGGCGCTCGACGAGTTCCTAAACCGCCACGCCGTCACTGCCGGCGTGGTCGATGCGCCGAAGAAGCGCGCGCGCAAATAGAGGCGGGGGTCGCACAGATGGACATACAGCAGGCGCTCAAGGAGGAAGCTGAGTTCGCAGCCCGAACGCTCCAGGGACCCGCGAGCATGCTGCGGCGGGAGCTTCGCGAGTTGGAGAAGCGCAAGGCCGAGATCGAGGCCCGGCTTGCTGCCGCGGGAGCGTTCACATGGGCGGCTCGCCAGCTTCCAACCGCTCGTCGGACGCGACTATCAGTGTCCCCGCTGCTGGGTTCGCGACGGAGCCAGGTCGGTGCTTTCGCCTATTCCCGGCACCGCCACGCACGACATCATGCGATGCCGCGGCGGCGATTTCAACATCCCGCTTCGATGAACTCACCCGATGAGAGCGAGCCCGAGGAGGTCGACGCCGCGACCTGGAGGGCGGCGCTTAAGGTCTTGCCGGCGACCGATTGGCGGCCGGTCGGCGGTGCCATGGTCGGCAAGGCACCCCCGCGCGGCGGCCGTCCGCTGACGGCGCACTACGTTTGCGTCGGCAGCCGATATTTTCTGCTCGCTGACGACGTCAGCACCTGCCGGCCAGCGAGGCTGTGCGCCGCCCGTGCGCGAGTGCTTCCGAACGCAGTAGAGGAGTGAATCACCATGACGAATTTTGCCAGCGACGACGACGTCGAGCCGGCCGACCCCGGCCCCTATGTCGAAATGGGAAGCGCCCGCCCTGGCTGCGCTCGTCGGCGACGCGGCCGGGACGCTGCAGGACTTGCACTGGAAGCTCTACCGAACCGGCTGGACGAGGTCGGGCCGGATTGGGACGCCCGCCTCGCCGCTGTTGAGGCGATCGTCGCAGACCTGCGTGGCGGCATCACTGCCCGCGGCGCATCGGGATCACCACGGCGTCATTAGCGTCGAAAAACCGCTGCCACGCCGCCATGAGTTCCCGGCGGCGCTCCAGCGCATCGCCTCGGCGGTAGGCCTGCTCGGTCTTGTCGCCCGCAGCGTGCGCCAGCGCGGCCTCGGCGACCTTCTCGGGGAAATTGGTTGCCTCGCCCACCCAATCGCGGAAGCTGCAGCGCATGCCGTGCACGGTCGCGTCGGTGCGCAGGCCGCGCCGGCACATGCCCATCGCCATCGTCGACAGCGAAACGCCCGTGCTGCGACCTGGAAACACGTAGCCGTCGGTCCCGAACGCGCGCAGCCGCGCCAGGATCGCCGGCGCGGCACCGCACAGCGGCACCCGGTGCACTCTGCCGGCGTTCATGCGCGCGGCCGGGACGATCCATAGGCCCCGCTTCTCGTCGATCTCTGCCCAGGTGGCGCCGATCGTCTCGCCCGTGCGGGCGACTGTGAGGATCGTGAATTCTAGCGCCAGCGCCGACAGGCTGTTGAGGCCGCGCAGCTGGCGCAGGAACGAGGGCATCTGTTCCCACGGCAGCGCCGCATGGTGCCCGCGCGACAGCCGGTTCTGCTTCGGCAGGAGGTGCGCCAGGTGTCCCTTCCATCGGGCCGGATTGGCGCCCGTGCGCAGACCTTTGACGGTGGCGGCGTCGAACACCCGTTCGAGGCGCTCGCGCAGGCGCTTGGCCGTCTCGGCCTTGGTGAGCCAGATCGGTTGCAGCACCTACACCACGTGCTCGACGCCGATCGCGTCGATCGGCATGCTCCTGAGACTGTGGCAGTAGGCATCGCCGAGCGTGAGACGCCACTGCACACGGCTCTTTTCGCTGCGCAGGCCCTTGCACACGTTGTTGAGGTAGCCGTCGGCGACCTTGGCGAAGCTGACGCCAGCGCTGCCGCGGGCTCGCCCGAGCGCCTGGCGCGGGTCCTGGCCGGCGGCGAGGGCAGCCCGCGCGATTGCGGCCCGCTCGCGCGCCTGCGCCAGCGTGACGTCGCGGACGGGACCGAGCGACAGGTTGAACTCGCGCAGCTTCTCGCTGCGCGCGCCGCGGCGGTAGCGGAATTGCCACAGCTTCTCGACGATGTTGGCGTGCGCCGGGCCGCGCTGGCGCACGGCCAGGTAGAGGCCACCGCCGTCGGCGTATCGGCCGGGTGTGTCGGCGGCAGCGACGCCGCGGGCGGTGAGCTTGTGCAGGGCGCTGCGTGGCCTCGTTAAGCGGCATGGTCATCGGTGGATTTCCCCCAGAGAGTGTTTGTTCCGTATCCCGTCGTACACCAACCGGCTCCCCAACATATAGCGGACTAGGGGGGCGCCGGCATGGCGTTGCACGAGAAACGCTGGGAAAATGCTGACTTTAGTGGATAGTGAGCACGTGGTGGGCTGGTGCTTTCCAGCTATCTGGCGGATGGGGAGGGATTCGAACCCCCGGTGAGCGTGAACCCGGCTTTCAAGACCGGTGCCTTAAACCACTCGGCCACCCATCCACTCAACGAGATCAGGCGCTTAGCAAATCGCCCCGTGCCTGGGAACCGAAAATTGGCGTTTCCGGGGAGACAGGAGACGGAGGCGGGCTCCCGCTGGCGAGAGCTCAGGCTGGCAGCGTGATCCCGGAGGCCGCTCATGCTTCCAGGCTATGAGGGCGTCCGTTCTGACGCGCGCCGTCAACTGATTGCGGATCTGGCCTCGCCTGAATCGGTCCGGCTGCGGGAGTCGAGTCTCAGCATATGCGTGGCCACTGGGGGCGCCAATGTGTGCGCTCTTGATAGTCGCGGGCCAGTGCAAGCAGGGCACGATCGCAACCATGCGCAGCGCAGAGCTGAAACCCGATCGGCATGCCGTTGTGCCACTGTTCGCACGGTAGACTGACCCCCGGCAGCCCCAGCGCGTTGGCGAATGGGGTGAAGACGGCGTGCCCACGTGGGCCCACCGGCTGGCCGGCAATCGTCGGTGGGTGGGATTCGGTCGCAGGCCACGGCATCGCCGCAGTCGCCGGCGTCAGCAGGACGTTGAAGCGCTCGAACAGGTCCGCGAACTCCCGCTCGACGCCCCGTATGGCATCGAGCGCACCGGCAAAGTCGATCGCCGAATACGCTCGCCCGGCATGGGCCATGTCGGCAAAGGCCTGGCCGAGATCCGTCTCGGGGTGCTGCGACAGGAGCCAGGCAAGCCCGGTCTGGCTGATGACCGGCCAGATCTGGCTGATGGGCTGAGCGAGATCGAAGCGTTGGGCCTGCTCGACATGATGCCCCTGCTTTGCCAGCTCGCCCGCAACTGCTGCAACGGCAGAGGTGATGGCGGGATCGACCGGCGCATCATCGAAAACCGGAATGTAGAGGATGCGCAGCGGCCCTGTCGGTGTATCCGCTTGCGGTTGCCGCCACCGCGATCCGCCGATCGCGTTCATGGCAACGATGATGTCCTCGACATTGTGGGCGATCGGGCCAATGACCTCGAAGTCGTGCAGCACGGGCGGAAAGCCGCGGCCGCGCGGTACCATGCCTCGGGACGGTTTGAATCCGACCAATCCCGTATGCGCCGACGGTCGGCGGATCGAGCCGCCGCCGTCTGTGCCGAGTGCAAGGGCGCCCATTCCGGATGCAACGGCGGCAACTGCACCACCGCTGGAGCCGCCAGGCGTGAGCGTCAAGTCCCAGGGATTGCGCGTGGGCCCGAACAGGCGGTTGTCGGTATAGCCTTGCAGCGTGAACTGCGGGACATTGGTCTTGCCGAGGATCACCGCGCCAGCCTCACGCAGCCGTGCGACCGGTGCCTCGTCCGAGTCCGGAATGAAGTCGGCGTAGAGGCTGCTGCCCCAGGTGGTGCGCAGTCCGCGCACCCAGATGCTGTCCTTGATCGTCACGGGCACGCCGTCGAGCGGGCCGAGCGGCTCGCCGGTGCGCCAGCGTCGCGTGCTGGCGTCTGCGGCCGCGCGGGCGCCGGCGAGGTCGAGGGTGACGATGGCGTTGAGGTGCGGATTTACGTCCTCGATGCGGGCGAGCGTGGCCTCCAGAACCGCATCGGGCATCGTCGTGCCCGCGAGATAGGCGGACGCAAGCTCGGTTGCCGACAATCGCCAGAGAGTTTCGGGTTCGCTCTTCGTCGCCCGGCTGCCGCCTGTCATGCCCTTCGGCTCCTCTGTTTGATCTCGGCGCGTGCGCCGGCTTCCCATGCTCTGAACCTTCACGATTTTCGCGGCGACAGCAAAGGCATCCTTCGCAGTGGACATCCGCTGCCAACGCGAAGACCCAGAGCTCTTTGCCTCATGAGCCCCGCAGCCTGCGCCCAAGACCGGGAGGAATTGACCAACGGTTGAACGCCTCTCGTCGGCGCTTTCGTTGCTTGTTCCAACGGGAACAGCGCCATCCCCCGGGGGTCGCGTACAACACGGACAGTTGACGCCGAGAACCTCAAGGGGAAGTCCGATGAAAGCCACCTTCACAATCGCAGCGCTCTGCCTGGGGATCTTCGCCATGGCGCCCGCAGCCTCCGCCGGCGACTTCAACGCCGACAGCCTCAAGGACTGCTTCAAGGGGTCCGGTTCCTCCAAGTGCGACCTCGGCAAGTTCAGCAAGGTCTTCGAGGACATGTCGAAGGGCAAGAAGCCGACGATGGCGCTGCCCATGGATCCCAAGTCGCTGCCGATCGGCGACTTCGCCAAGTTCCTCTCGAAGTAGGCCCCAGTCCGGCGCATTCACCGGCGCGCGTGCGATTGCACGCCTCAGCCCTCTTCGAGGATACACTTCCGAGCCGCTGCCGAGAGATCTTGGATAGCAATGTCCTCGCCGATCTCTCGACGCGCCGAGCAGGGTATCTCAGCTCGGCCACTGGCGGCGGATCGGATCGCTGCCGTCCCAGCCGGCCGCAGCGGTACGGACCGCATCAAAAATCCGCATCCGCGTCGGCGTGGCGTGCGCCATCTCGATCACCGTGCCTGGATGGCCCTCGTTGCGGAAATAGACGAAGCGGCCGCGCGCACTGTCGCCCTCCTGTCCGACCGTGTAGCCGGTGGCCAAGGCACGCTGGTAGATCTCGTCATAGTTCTCGGGCCAGCTCGACCAGTGCTGCATGCCCTCATGCCCGGCGGCAAGGAAGTCGCGATACATGCTCGGCGTTTCGCAGCGCTGCTGGATCAGCTCGAGCTGCACATCGCCTGAGTTCGCCAGGGCGATGGAGATGTGCGTGTCGTCGTAGCGCCGGCCGGCGTAGGTGAAGCCAGAGACTGCCAGGCGGTCGGCGTAGAACCAAGGTCCGATGCCGCAGACTTCCACCCAATGGCGCATCGCGGCTTCGATATCGCGCACGACGATGCCCACCTGACGCATATCACCGAACAGACGGCTCATTTCCAAACCTCGCTTTTTGTGCTCGCGCCGGCAGGCGCGATGCTGCGATACATCACGCCATCCTCATCAAGAGGGCAAGAATAGGCGCGCGTCAGCGACAGGCCGTTGTTCGTGGGATGCGCAGGTTCTCGGAATCGTCCGTCGCGCGTGGGTGCATCCTGACGAGGCGAGAATTGGTAGGATTGCCAGACGCCTAACCAGCTACCTCGACAGCGCCACTGTGTCAGCCGACGCCACCAACCAGGAGGACATCATGACAAAAACCGCACTCATCGTCGGTGCCGGCTCCGGCATCTCGGCATCGTTCGCCCGCCTGCTCGCAAGGGACGGCTACCGTGTCGCGCTGGCCTCGCGCGATCCCGCAAAGCTCACACGGCTGGTAGCCGAGACCAATGCCACGACGCACACTTGCGATGCGGCTGACCCGGCCAGCGTGGACAAGCTGTTTGCGCACATCGACCAGCAGTTCCCCAAGCTCGATGTCTGCCTGTTCAACGCCTCGGCCCGGGCGCCTGGGCCCATCGCCGATGTCGACCGCGAGCAGGCCCGCACGGCGCTGCTCGTCTCGTCCTATGGCGGCTTCCTCGTCGCCCAGGCCGCAGCCCAGCGCATGCTGCCGCACGGGGCCGGCACGATTCTGCTGACGGGCGCGTCGGCCAGCGTGAAGGGCTATCCTCAGTCGGCCGTATTCGCGATGGGCAAATTCGCCTTGCGCGGCCTGGCGCAATCGATGGCCCGGGAACTCGCACCCAAGGGCATCCATGTCGCGCACTTTGTCATCGACGGTGGCGTGCGCAATGCCGAGAAGGGCCGCGTCGAAGGCAGCAACATGGCTGCCGACAGCTACCTCGATCCCGAGGCGATCGCGCAGAGCTATCTGCATGTCGTCCAGCAGCCCCGCAGCGCCTGGACGTGGGAGGTGGAGCTGCGCCCCTGGGTCGAGCGCTTCTGAGGCCGCGGCGTTGGTGCGAAGGCTTCAGAGGAATGCGTTTGGGCGGTCGACTGATGGTCTGTCGCGCGCTCTCGACCGTAGCCGGCGTGCCCCCCCATGCCGGGCCGCACTGCATGGGATAGACTGCCTGACGGACAGATGGGCTACTCCCAACACCACATGAAGTGAGGATCATCGCATGACCGACAAGACCAAGCCCTGGCACGCCGACCCGCTCGCTTGGGGCCGAGGCCCGCGTCAATTCGAGATGTTCCTGGAGCCGACTTGTCCGTTCTCTGTGCGGGCATTGGGCAAGATCGATGAGACGCTGGCGGCGGCGGGCCCGGACAACATAACCATCAAGCTTCGCCTGCACTCGCAGCCATGGCACATGTACTCCGGCGTGATCGTGCGCTGCGTTCTGGCCGCCTCCACATTGCCGGCGGGCAAGGAAGCCGCCAAAGCGGTACTCGCGGCCGTTGCCGCGCATCGTGAGGAGTTCGAGTTCACGAAGCACTGCGGCGGCCCGAACATGGACGCCTCGCCAAACCAGATTATCGCGCGCCTAGAAGGCTACTGCGGACTGAAGCTGGCCGATGCCTTCGCCATCCCGAACCTGGACCGCGAGATCAAATGGCACACCAAATACGCCCGGCAGAACGGCATCCACGTGTCGCCCACCTTCATGATCGATGGCCTGGTGCAGCCAGACATGAGCAGTGGGGACAAGGTCTCCGACTGGGTATCCCGCCTAATGGCGACTTAGGCCTCGGCCCCATAGCGGCGGGAGGCTCGCGCCTCGTCGCTCTCGCCACCGTCAGCGAGCATCTGCTCTTCCCTGATGGCGGACAAAGCGTTCGGCGGGGGACTGTGCCCGCATCCGCCAGATGACGTCTGTCAGGTCGCCAACCTCATGAGCCGATCCGCGTTTCCATGCGCGATCTTGTTTCGGTCGGCCGGCGAAACGGGAAGCGCGTCGAGGAAAGCCCGCGCCCGCGCATTGGAGGCAAACGGATAGTCGACGGAGAACATGATGCGGTCCGCGCCGAATGTCATGAGCGCGGCCATGAACGGCACCATCGTGAAAAATCCGCTGGTCGTGATCCAGACCTGATCGAGGAGAGTCTGGCGAACCGAGCGGCGGAGCAGCCGCTTCGCCTCGGTGGCGGTCGTCTCGTCGATGCGGTCCAGCATGAACGGTATCGCCTCGCCCAGATGTCCGATGACGATCTGGAGACGCGGATGGCGATCGAGCGCCCCACTCAGAACCAGCCGCAGCACGTGGATCGCCGTCTCCATGTGCCAGCCCCAGGATGATACTGCGAGCGCAAAGCTGAAGTTTCCGGGCAGCCGATCGAAATGAGCCTCCCTGACTTTCTCGGAAGGGATGCCCGGATGTATGTAGATCGGAACACTCAATGCCTCGGCCCGCGCCAGGATCGGCTCGAACATCGGATCGTCGAGAAAACGCCCATCCGTCGGACCGTTCACCAGCAGCCCGCAAAAACCCAGCTCCTTGACCGTCCGCTCCAACTCGTCCGCCGCCGCATCCGGCGAATGCATCGGCAGGTGCGCGAAGCCTCGGTATCGGTCCGGGTGGCGGGATATCGCTGCAAACAGCGCGTTGTTATAGTCCTGCGCCAACGCTATGCCATCGGCGCCCGGGACGACGTCGGCCCCTGGACCGGCGACGGAGAGCACCTGCAGGGTGATCCCGCTCGCATCCATATCCGCGATACGTGCGTCACCGAGATGCGCGAGCTCGTTTCGCTTGAGGGTCTGGCCCCAGACAACATCGGGTCCGGGAAAGCCGCGGCGGCGAATGGCAGCCGGATCTATGCGGCTGACGATGGCTGGAACGGTGTAATGCTCTTCCAACGCGACGATGCGCATGGCGCCCCTCCCTCCCGGCCGCGAGACTGAGATCCGGTCCAGCCGCGGCGCACATTGTTCTCCTGTCGCGTCCCCTGGCGCAAGTGCGACGCCAGTTGGCAATGTTGCCGGCGCGACCTATCGTGACGATGTGCTGGCCACAACCAGTGCTTCGTGCGCCTTCGGCTGCACCGACAGGAGGATCAGGTCATGGATGGTCTCTCACGCGCTGAGCTTCTGGACCACGAGCTTGCCGAAGCCATGGACAAGCTGGTGATCGTCAAGTCACCGATCTATACCTCGGGCGAGTGCGATCCTCGCGAGCCGCCGCCGCGCCAGGACACCGCCGGTCGGCTGCATCTCATGGGGCACGATCCGCGCCTGCCGAAGATGCCGGCAAAGCCAACTCTGTTCGATTTCTTCAAGTACCGGTTCGGGCCGGCGGCGCACATGCTGCAGAGCGCGCGTCTCGCGCTGAAGAACGGCTGTTCCGAGAAGGTGATCCTCGCCTGCCTGGTGCACGACTGCTCCGCCGCCGGCTTCATCCGCGGAGATCACGGCTACTGGGCCGCGCAGTTGATCGCACCCTACGTCGATGAGGAGGTCGCGTTCGCGGTGCGCTACCATCAGGTGCTACGCTTCTATCCGGACGAGGCCTTCGGCTACAAATATCCCGACTCCTACATCCGCCTGTTCGGTGCGGACTACAAGCCCGAGCCCTATCTCGACAAGGCTCACGAATATTGCCGAAATCACAAATGGTACGAGACGGCGCGGCTGCTGACCGTCAACGATCTCTACTCGTTCGATCCGAACCTGCAAGTCGAGCTCGAGGAGTTCACCGACATCGTCGGCCGCAACTTCCGCCAGCCGGAGGAGGGCCTCGGCTTCGACGACAGCCCCAGCGCCCATATGTGGCGAACCATCAACTGGCCGACGCGCTACCTGTAGGATCGGACCCGCGCGCGGCCGCAACGCCGCGGCCGATACCCAACCGACGCGAGAAACGCGGCGCTCAAGACCTCTAAACCCTTACCGCCATCAGGGAGGATCATATGCCGTCGCGCTGGAGCGCTCGCCGCACGCGGTTTCGCGGAATTCTGGCTGGGGGAGCGTGCGTGCATCCAGCCTCGGTGCACGACGCCATCTCCGCGCGCATTGCCGCGGATCTGGATTTCGAACTGGGCATGTTTGCCGGCTCGGTGGCGTCGCTGGCCGTGCTCGGTGCGCCCGACCTCATCGTGCTGACGCTGAGCGAGTTCGCCGACCAGGCCTATCGCATCGGCCGGGCCGCCGAGCTGCCGTTGCTGGTCGACGCCGATCACGGCTACGGCAACGCCCTCAACGTCATGCGCACCGTGGAGGAGCTGGAGACTGCCGGCGTGGCGGCTCTCTCCATCGAAGACACGGACCTGCCGCGGGGGTACGGCCCCTCGGACAAGGCGGAGCTGCTTTCCCTCGAGGAGGGCGTAGGCAAGATGAAAGCCGCCTTGGCGGCGCGGCGCGACCCGGACCTGGCGATTGCCGGACGCACGAGCGCCATGGCCATCACCGGAATCGAGGATGCGATCCGACGCGCCAAGGCCTACGAAGCGGCGGGCGTCGATGCCATGTTCCTGGTCGGCATCAAGACCAAGGAGCAACTCGAGGCTGCGGCGGCGCAGCTGCGCATCCCGATCATACTCGGCGGCGGCGCCACCCTCGGAGACCGCGCGTATCTCGCCAGCAAGGGCGTGCGCGTGTCGCTGCAGGGCCACCAGCCCTTCCAGGCGGCGGTGCAGGCCATCCACGACACCTTGAAGGCGCTACGCGACGGCACCGCACCGGCGGACTTGAAGAACCTCGCTTCCAATGAGCTGATGGCCAAGGTGACCCGCTCGGCCGACTACACCGGCTGGACCCGCGACTTCCTCGGCGGCGCCGGCAAAGGCTGAGTCAGTCATCCCGGCTTTTGTCGACGGGATCCATCGTGCAAATTCCGGCGCGACCTCATGCGCGGCGGGAACGAGAGGGGCGAGATGGGCTGGACGACGGCGTAGCCATGCGCCTGGCCAGCAGCGAGCACATGCCGCCGTGCGATTGCAGCTTTCCTAGCCGGCACTCTTCAGCTCACGCTTCATGATCTTGCCGTTGGCGTTGCGCGGCAGCGGCTCGCTTCGGAAGCTGAAGGTGTCGGGCACCTTGTAGTCGGCGAGCAATGCCGCGCAATGCCTTGCGAGTTCCTCGCTCGTCGTCTCCGCGCGCTTGAGGCACACGATCGCGTGCGCACGTTCGCCGAGAACCGGGCAGGGCTTGGCAATCACGGCCGCCTCGAGGACGCCGGCATGAGACAGAAGCGCGTTCTCCACCTCGACGGAGTAGATCTTGAGGCCTCCGCGATTGATCATGTCCTTCTTGCGATCGAGCACCCGGAGGTAACCGTCACCGTCGAGCGAGCCGATATCGCCCGATCGCCAGAACCCGGCAACGAAGCTCTCCGCGGTCGCCTCTGGATTGTTCCAGTATCCCGGGACGACCATCGGCCCGCGCAGCCATATCTCGCCTTCCGCTCCGCGCGGCACCTCGCAGCCCCGGTCATCCATCACCAGCACCTCTCCGCAGGGAACGGCGAGGCCGACGCTGTCGAGCCGTGCCGCGGTTTCGGCGGGCGGCATCAGGGTCGCAGGCGAGGTCGTCTCGGTCGAGCCGTAGGCATTCATCAATTGCAGCCGCGGAAGCGTCTCGGCAAGGCGCTCGATGGTTGCCGGCGCCATCGGTGCGCCACCGAAGCCGCCAAGACGCCACGCGGACAGATCCGTGCGCGGAAACCGCGGCTCCATCAGGCACAGATTGTACATGGCTGGCACGAGCAGCGTGTGCGTCATGCGCTCGCGCTCCGCCAGCTCGAGAAAATCCGCCGCCTTGAAGGTTCGCATGACTATCAGGGTGCCGGCGGCGCGCACCATGGCGGCGATCAGCGCGACAAGCCCGGTGACGTGGCTCATCGGCACGGCTACGACCGACCGATCGCGCGCGGTGAGGCCCATGCAGGACTCGTAGTGCATGGCCGAGTGGCAGATGCCGAGATGCGTCAGCATCGCTCCCTTCGGTCGGCCTGTCGTGCCCGAAGTATAGAGGATGACGGCCGTGTCTTCCTCGTCGACGTCCGCTGGAGGTTCCGCCGTGCGAGGGCTGCCCTCGACCCGATCGAGACCGCCGCGCGGTTCGTCGGGCGACAGGGCAATGCGATGCCGTAGCTGCGGCGTGTCCGAGGTGGGCGGGAGCCGGGCAGCCAGGTCCGCCTCGTGCACCAGCACCTTGGCGCCGCAGTGCGCGAGCATGTAGGCCAGTCCCGGAGTTTGCTCGCGGATGCTGATCGGCACGGCGATCGCCCCCAGCCGCAGCGCGGCGAACACGACGGCGGGAAACGCGTATTCCGTTGCCGAGCAATAGGGCGACGCGGTCGCCGCGCCCGACGCCCAGATCGGCCAAAGCGCTGCGCCCAGCCGCTCACGAGCTGTTCGAGCAGCAGGTAGGAGTAGCGCTCTTCGCCGCAAACGATGGCTTCCCCGTCGGGATTGGCGGCCACCGCTTCGGCGAGAAGGGCATAGGTGCTTTTCGGGCGTGCGGCGAAGCAGCGCACACACGCGACCGTCGAAGTGTTGCTCCGACTCGCATCGCCGGCACGGTCCCGAGCCATTCCGGGGCCGACCTTGTCGGGATTCGCGCTGCGTCAACCATGTCTGCCCGCCTGTGCTTTCAACGCTGCATGGCAATTGACTTCTACGAAAGGCTAATCGACAGTCGTTCCCAACAATACAAAGAGCGCTCCAAGGAGGAAATCGATGAAGAGACTAGCCTTCGGCCTAATTGCGTCTGCGGCAGCCCTGCTGGTCGGCGGACCCGCCATCGCCCAGAACACCATCAAGGTTGGCGTGCCGATGCCGCTTTCCGGTCCGGCCGCGCTCTATGGCGAGCCCGCCGTCAAGGGCATGCGCATGTTCGTCGACGAGATCAACGCGGCGGGCGGCGTGCTCGGCAAGAAGATCGAGCTCGTCGTGCGCGACAGCAAGGCGTCGGCGGACGAGGCCGTGCGCGTGTCGCGCGAGATGATCCTCAAGGAGGAGGTGCAGTTCCTGGTCGGTACGTTGACCTCGGCCGAGGGTCCGGCGGTTTCGACCATCGCCAAGGAGAACAAGATCATCCTGATCGCGCCCATTCCCAAGACCGATCAGCTGACCGCCG
The DNA here is from genome assembly GCA_963774165.1 of uncultured Alphaproteobacteria bacterium. Taxonomy (GTDB): domain Bacteria; phylum Pseudomonadota; class Alphaproteobacteria; order Rhizobiales; family Hyphomicrobiaceae; genus AWTP1-13. The sequence goes on from CAVZEC010000016.1 coordinate 17,169, forward strand.
AGAAGAACCTGCATCCGTACGTGTTCCGCACGGCCGCCAACACGACCATGGAAGGCCGCTCGGCGGCCGAGATCATCGCCACGTGGAAGGACGTGAAGAAGGTCGCAACCATCGCGCCACGACTACGCCTACGGGCAGGATGTGGCGAAGTCGTTCGTCGAGCACATCAAGAAGCTGCGCCCCGACATCGAGATCGTGGACCAGCAGTGGCCGAAGCTCGGTGAGGCCGACTACACGCCCTTCATCAATGCGCAGATGGCCAAGAAGCCGGAGGCGGTGTTCTCGGCCATGTGGGGCGGCCACTTCGTGACTTGGGCGAAGCAGGCCAAGCCGCTTCGGCTTCTTCGATCTCGTGCAGAACCGCGTCGTCAATGGCGGCGAGGCCGGGTCCGTGGAGGCTACGCGTGCGCTCGGGCCCGACTACCCGTTCGGCATCTGGGGCAACAGCTATGACCTTGCCTCCTACGAAGGGCAGCCGGAAGCGCACAAGAAGTATATCGAGCGGATCAAGGCCTTACACCAAGGAAGACCCGCCCTCGACCTGGCCGATGACCACCTACGTCGCCATGCAGTTCCTGGTCGAAGGCATCAAGAAGGCCGGCTCGGTCGACAGCGACAAGGTGGCGAAGGCCCTGCTCGATCTGACGATCGATGCACCGTTCGGCAAGCAGACCCTGCGCGCGTCGGACCACCAGGCCGATCGCGGCCAATTCTACGGCAAGATGGTGAAGGGCCCGGCCGGGAACGCGATCATGACGGAAGTCAGGTACGTCGATCCCAAGCCGTTCATGAACTGAGCCTGCTGCACGACTGACGAGATGCGCCGCTCGCCGTCTCGGGCGGCGCATTTTGCGTACTCCGACACCTTGGGGGACCAGCCGTTGACGCGTCGAACGCCAGCCACGCACCGGGACGCGTGGCATGTCTGAGCTGCTCGATCCGGTCTTCCTGCTCGGTCAGCTGCGGTCGGGCCTCACCACCGCGATGTTCCTGTTCCTGATCGCGTCGGGCCTGTCGCTGATCTTCGGCGTCTTGAAGATCATCAATTTCGCGCACGGCTCCCTCTACATGATCGGGGCCTATATCGCCTGGAACATCACCGTCATCGTCGGGCGGACGTCGATCGGGTTCCTCGGTGCGGTGGTGGTGGCTTCGCTGAGCGTCGCGATCCTCGGCGGCCTCGTGGAGCGCTTCCTGCTGCGCTACATGTACAAGCGCGAGGAGCTCTACCAGCTTCTCTTCACCTACGCGCTGGTGCTGATCTTCTCCGACGCCTGCAAGTTCATCTGGGGCACGCAGCCGCATTCGGTCTCGCGCCCGCCGATCCTGGCCGGCAGCTTCGATTTCTACGGCGTGCGCTTTCCCCACTACGATCTGTTCATCATCGTGCTCGGGCCGCTGATCGCGCTCGGCTTCTGGGTGTTCCTCAATCGCACGAGCTATGGCCGCATCATCCGCGCCGCGGCGCTGGACCGCGAGATGCTGGGCGCGCTCGGCACCAACGTATCCTCGCTCTACACCGGCATGTTCGTGCTGGCGGCCTTTCTGGCAGGGCTTGTCGGGCGCGCTGGTCTCGCCGATCAAGAGCGTGGTGCCGGGCATGGACGTCGAGATCATCATCGAGGCCTTCATCGTCGTCGTCATCGGCGGCCTGGGCTCGCTGTGGGGCACGCTGCTCGGCTCGCTGATCTACGGCCTGACGCTCGCGTTCGGCATCCTGGTCTTCCCGCGCTTCTCCATCTTTGCCGCCTTCGTGATCATGGCCGTGGTGCTGATCGTGCGGCCGTGGGGCCTGCTGGGGAGGCCGGTGAAGTGAGCCTGCCCAAGCGTATCCCCTGGACGCTCGTGCTGTTCCTGATCGCGGCGCTGATCCCGGTGCTCGGCTCGCGCTACTACACCTTCCTGGCGACCGACATCGTCATCTTCGCCATGTTCGCGACGAGCCTGAACCTCCTGCTCGGCGTGACCGGCCTCGTGCCGTTCGGACATGCCGCCTATTTCGGCGTGGGCGCCTACGTTTGCGCGATCTTCATGAAGGACCTGGGTCTGCCGTTCCTGCTCGCCTGGCTTCTCGGCGGCGTGGGCGGCGCGCTGTTCGCGGCAGTCTTCGGCTTCTTCTGCGTGCGCCTCACGTCCGTCTACTTCTCGATGCTGACGATGGCGTTCGCCCAGATCGTGTGGGCCATCTGCTTCAAGTGGAACGACGTGACCGGCGGCGAGCAGGGCTATCCCAACGTGCCCATGCCCAGCATGGCCTGGCTCGAATGGATCCCCTGGGTCGGCGACCTCAAGATCGATCACAAGTTCTTCTACCTGACGCTGATCCTGGTGGCCTTGTCGATTGCCGCCATGCGCCGGATCGTGCATTCGCCGTTCGGCCGCATGCTCACCGCCATCCGCGACAACCCCGAGCGAACCCAGTTCATCGGCATCAACGTGCGCCTCTACCAGCTGATCGTGTTCTCGATTGCCGGCGGGTTTGCCGGCTTGGCCGGCGGCCTGTTCGGAATCTTCAACCGCGGCGTGTTCCCCGACTTCTGCTACTGGCCCAAGTCGGCCGAGGTGCTGATCATGACCATCCTCGGCGGCATCCACAATTTCTGGGGCCCTCCGGTCGGGGCCGCGATCATCATCCTGCTCAACCAATACATCGTCTCCTACACGGAGTACTGGCCGTTCGTGCTCGGCCTCATCCTGCTCGTCTTGCTGTTTGCCTTTCCCGGCGGCGTCGTCGGCGCCGTGCACACGCTGGCCCGTCGCGTCAAAGCCAGCGTCGGAGGCCGGTGACGATGTTGGAGTGCCGCAAGCTGCGCAAGACGTTCTCGGGCTTCGTTGCCACCGACGACGTGAGCCTGACTGTCGAGACCGGGTCCATCGCGGCCATCATCGGCCCGAACGGCGCAGGCAAGTCGACGCTGTTCAATGTGATCACGGGGCACCTCGAGCCCGACAGCGGCGAGGTGCTTCTCGAGGGCCGCAACATCACCGGCATTCCCCCGCACAAGATCTGCGGCATGGGCATCGCCCGGTCGTTCCAGCGCACCAACATCTTCTCCAAGCTGACCGTGTACGAGAACATCCAGGCCGCATTCATCGCCCACGGCGGCAAGGGCCTGGACATGTGGGGCGTGTCGGAGCGCCAGTTCAGGGACGAGACGGGGCAGATGATCGAGCAGCTGTCGCTGCAGGACATCGCCGTACACGCTGGCCGGCGAGGTCAGCCACGGCGCGCAAAAGCAGGTGGAGCTCGGCATCGCGCTGGCGGGCGAGCCGCGCATGCTGCTTCTCGACGAGCCCACCGCCGGCATGAGCGCGCAGGAGACGCATGAGAGCATCGCGCTGCTCGCCCGCATCGCCAAGGAGCGGGCGCTGACCCTGCTTTTCACCGAGCACGACATGGAGGTCGTGTTCTCGATCGCGGACAAGATCGCCGTCCTGCATCAGGGCCGCATCATCGCCACGGGTCTGCCGGACGAGGTGCGCCAGAACGAGGAGGTGCGTCGCGTCTACCTCGGGGGAGGCAAGCATTGACCGCGCTGCTCGACGTCGAGGGCATCCACACCGCCTACGGCTCCAGCCGGGTGCTGTTCGGCGTCACCCTCGACATCAACGCGGGCGAGTGCGTGTGCCTGCTGGGGCGCAACGGCGTCGGCAAGACGACGACCATGCGCTCGATCATGGGGCTGACGCCGCCTTCGCAGGGCCGGATCCGCTTCAAGGGCCAGGACATCACGGGCGCGCCGCCCTATCGCCTGGCGCGGCGCGGCATCGGCTATGTGCCGGAAGACCGACGCATCTTCGCCGAGCTCACCGTGTGGGAGAACCTCGAGGTGGCGGCACGCTCCGCCAATCGGCCGGGCCCGTGGAACGCGACGACGGTGACGCAGCCTGTTCCCCAAGCTCGGCGAGCTCAGGGACCGCATGGGGGGCGTGCTGTCGGGCGGCGAGCAGCAGATGCTCACCATTGCCCGCACGCTGATGGGCAATCCCGAGCTGCTCCTGCTCGACGAGCCCTCCGAGGGGCTGGCGCCAGTGATCGTCGAGAACCTGCTGGAGCAGGTCCGTCGCCTGAAGAAGGAAGGCCTGACGCTCCTGCTGGCCGAGCAGGGCGTCGAATTCTCGCTCTCCCTCGCCGACCGGGTGTACGTTCTGGAAAAAGGCGCGGTACGCCATTCAGGGCCCGCGGCGCAGCTGCGCGACGACGCCGAGCTGCGCAACAAATTGCTCGCGCTGTAAGGAGGAACCCATGCCGTTCGTGAACATCCGCATTCTCAAAGGGCATCCGCAGGAGCGCAAGGACGAGATTGCGCGCCGCGTCACCGAGACCATCAGCGAGGTCGCCAAGCTGCCCAAGGAGGCGGTGTGGGTGGTGTTCGAGGACGTGACGGCGGACGACTGGTACGTCGGCGAGAAGCGCGTAAGCGAGCTGCAGAAGAAGGCCGCCCAATCCGGGGCGAAGTCATGAGCAGCGTCGAGATGCGCGATCCGCGCTTCGAGGGCGTCGTCGGGCGCTCCGTCGAGTTCGAGCGTCTGGCCACGGGATGCGTCTTCACGGAAGGTCCGCTGTGGCATCGCCGCGACAAGTATCTGTTGTTCAGCGACATGCCGGGCGATCATCTTCGGCGCTGGAGCGCCAGGGACGGCGTCACCACGTTCCGCAAGCCCTGCAACAAGTCGAATGGCCTCGCCTGGGACAACCAGGGGCGGCTGATCGTGTGCGAGCATGCGTCCAGCCATCTCACCCGCACGGAGGCCGACGGCTCCATCACCGTGCTCGCCAGCCACCACCAGGGCAAGGAGCTCAACAGCCCCAACGACGTGGTGGTGAAGAGCGACGGGGCGATCTACTTCTCGGATCCCGACCTACGGCCGCAAGCCGCATTTCGGCGTGCCGCGGGAGACCGAGCTGGCATTTCGCGGCGTCTATCGCGTCGAGCCCGGATGCGAAATCCCTGACGCTCCTTGCCGACGATTTCGGGCAGCCCAACGGGCTGTGCTTCTCCCTCGATGAGAAGGTGCTGTTCGTCAACGATACGGACAAGCAGCACATACGCGCCTTCGACGTGAAGCCCGACGGGACCATCGGCAATAGCCGCGTCTGGGCCCAAACGGTAGGCGAGGGCGCCGGCGCTCCCGACGGCATGAAGATCGACAGTGCCGGCAACGTCTATTGCTGCGGTCCCGGCGGCATCCACGTGTTTGCGCCAGACGCGGTTTGCCTCGGTGTGATCCGCGTCCCCGAATACACCGCCAACTTCTGCTGGGGCGACGACGACCTGAAGAGCTTCTTCATCGCGGCTTCCACGTCGGTCTACCGTATCCGCGTCGCCACCCCGGGCACGCCGCAGATGAAATAGCGCCGCCGCTCAGCATTCGCACACGCAGCCCTGCGCAACTGTCCTGTGCGACTGCATGGCGGATGGTGCAGGAGTTCGAACCTGCCCGACCCGAAGGTCTCGACGCGTTAGCACCGCGTTGCCTTGCCGCTCGGCCAACCATCCGTATTTGTGAATTTGCGTGGCACCCTCGGAGTGAATCGAACACCCGACCCGCCGTTTAGAAGACGGCCGCTCTGATCCGCTGAGCTACGAGGGCAATTGGTCAGCGTGGATGGATTTGAACCACCGATCTCCTGCTTCCAAGGCAGGCAGGGACGACCAGGCTCCCCTACACGCTGATGCGAGCAGGATCGCTTCGGACTGGCCACGATGCTCCAAGGGGAGCCAGCCAACGGAAGCGCGATCCTGCTCTGCTTGAACATGGAGCACACGGCAGGACTCGAACCTGCACCTTCCTGATTCGTAGTCAGGGGCTTTATCCAGTTGAGCTACGTGTGCGTTGCTGGCGCCGCGACGGAGACTTGAACTCCGGTTGTTCGGTTGAGAACCGAGTGTCCTGGCCAGTTAGACGATCGCGGCAAGTTGGCTCCCCGACCAGGATTCGAACCTGGATCTCCCGGGTAACAACCGGGGCTCCTACCGTTGGATGATCGGGGAAGAAATTGGTGGAGCACCCTGCGCGTGCCCCGATTGGGTTTGCCCAAGAGGGGCCAGACCCTTCGGCTCCGTTAGGCGAACGGAGCGGTGGCGAGAAGGGTCTGACCCCGCGAATTGGGATATTGGTGCCTGGGGTAGGTTTCGAGCCCACCTCTCCGCGGCTTCAGCGCGGCGCTATCACCAGATCAGCTTCCCAGGCGTATTTCGAATTGGTGCGGCCGACAGGAATCGAACCCGTGTCTTTGCGGTGGCGCCGCACGGCTCTGCCATTGAGCTACGGACGCGTGCACAGAGCAGGACTCGAACCTGCGAAGCCAAAGGCACCCGATTTACAGTCAGGCCTCGTTGCCGCTTGAGTATCTGTGCGCGATTGATCGGTGCGGGCGACCTCGCGATCGCCCGCACCTGTATTGGCGGAAGGCTGACGGTTCGAACGCCACACCTTGCGGTGCCCACCCGTTTTCAAGACGGGTTGCCGGCCACTCCAGCGGAACCTTCCGGACGTCTCGGGCCGCGCGACCTCGCGGCAGATGTCATCCCGGGCCTTATGCCCGGGACGACACCGTTCAAGCCTCGAGCTGCGCGTCCCAGTAGAGGTAGTCCACCCAGCTCTCATGCAGATAGCCGGGTGGAAACACGCGTTTGGCAGCCAGCAGCTCATTGAGCGTCGGCTCCCTCGGCGGACGCCGCGGCTTGATGCGCAGCGAGTTGCCCTTGCTCGTGTTGCAGGGCTCGCAGGCCGTCACGATGTTGGACCACGTCGTCTGGCCGCCGTGCGAGCGCGGGATGACGTGCTCGAACGTCAGCGCCGAGGACGGAAATGCCTCGCCGCAGTACTGGCAGGTGAACCGGTCGCGCAGGAACACGTTGAACCGCGTGAACGCCACGCGCCGCGCGGAGCGCTGGTATTTGCGCAGCGCCACCACGGACGGCAGCCGCAGCCGGGTGGATGGGCTGCGCGCCCAAGTGTCGTACTCTGCCACGACCGAGACGCGCTCGCTGAACACGGCGTGCACGGCGTCCTGCCACGACAGCAGTGAGAGCGGGAAATAGCTCATCGGCCGGAAGTCGGCATTGAGCACAAGCGCTTGGTGCGCGGTCATAGTCATCGCTGACCTCCTTTCGTGTTGGCTTTCGTGTTGGTGCATCCCCGAGGACTCGAACCTCGACACAGACCGTTATGAGCGGCCGGCTCTGCCAGTTGAGCTAGGGATGCGATGACGGGGTGTACTGGCGACCTGCACGGGAATCTAACCCGTCTCAACCCGTGGACAGCGGGTCCGCCTCGACAGATGCGTCGCAGGTCACGAGCAGGGTCGCTTCGGACGGATCGCTTTGCCGCGATCGCGCAGCGTTGACCGAAGCGTAAATCCTGCTCGAAGAGAATTGGTACACGACCGCGGACTTGAACCGCGAACCTCCGACTTAAGAGGACGGCGCTCTGACCAGTTGAGCTAGTCGTGTGTGTTGGGGGACCCGGGAGGAGTTGAACCTCTTGGCGCACGGATTAAAAGCCCGTTGCCCAACCGTCTCAGGCTTGAACGCTCCGGGTCCACCGGCGATGGAGATACGGCGGCAAGCCGCCCCGGATTGATGATCGTCGTCGTCATGTCGGTCTCCTGTTGCTGGTTCTCCCGCACGGTAACGATCCGCGGTCTTCCGGTTATCGGCCGGGTGCTCTGCCTTTGAGCTACGGGAGAGAACTTGGTGCTTCGTCGCGGACTCGAACCGCGGGTCCCCTGCATGTCGCGCAGGTGCTTTCGCCGCTAAGCTAACGAAGCGGTTCCTGGTGCTCGCTCCAGGACTCGAACCTGGGAATGTCGGTGTGTAGGACCGATGCCTTGGCCGCTTGGCGAAGCGAGCTTGGCGCGCAGGGTTGGTGTGTCGGCAAAGCACGAAGTGCGTGTCTTCGACACGACGCGCCAACAAGAATGGTGCACCCGGGAGGACTTGAACCTCCATGCCTTGCGGCGACCGCTTCTGAGGCGGCTGCGTCTGCCGTTTCGCCACGAGTGCATTGATGGTGCCGCAACGGCGGATCGAACGCCGGTTTCCGCCTTACCAAAGCGGTGCCCTGCCACTGGACGATTGCGGCCAAGTTCAGTGTGGTGCTGGCTGGAGGACTCGAACCTCCCGCCTCTCGCTTACGAGGCGAGTGCTCTGCCCGATGAGCTAAGCCAGCTCTACGAAGCAGAGCAGGATTCACGCTTCGGCCGGTCGGATCATGGGGATCAGAGCGATTAAACCCGAAGCGATCCTGCTCTGAAAATCGACAAAAGGATCGCGGCGCCGCTCCCGGTGCGGAAGCGAGCGTGTTTGAACGGGCCGGAAATCCGGCGCCGCGTCCAATTCTGGACGTTCACAATGTCAAAGAGCGCGGCGCCACCGGCACCGTTAGTCAAACGCAAGCGAACCCGGTGTCTCGAGCACGCGCGAACGCGCGCGCGCCCAAGGCACACGGATGGATTCTGGATGTTCTGCGGGTCGTGATGCGGGCCATCTGCCCCTCCTGCCATCGCGGCGGAGGGAAAGTGCCCTGCGCCGGTTATTCCGGTTTCGTTATCGAGCCTTGTCCGGGCCGATTATTAATCCGGGAGGAGCCCAGATACGCCTTGCACGCGCCCACGAACTGCCAGCCGTTCGGTCGATCCGACCGTCCGGTGGCGGCGCTGAGCGCGGTGGCGATATGTGATGCGATACGCATCGGGTTCCTCAGGCAGTCGCTGAAACTATCTTCAGCGGGCGCTGTGTTTGAATGAAACGTCGAAAATAGTCAAGAGGCGGAATCGCAACAACGTGACTTGTCTGTCAACTGAGCGACGAGTTGCAGGCGAGGAGGAGAGAGCCCAAGGGCATCCCCTCCTCTGTCGATGGATCAAGCCGGCTTGGCCGCGTCAGCCCGCTCGCGCAGGCTGTAGAGGTTCTGCAACAGGGCGTCGAAGCCACCGGCTCCGGCACCCGCGTGCAGATCGATGCGACCGACCTTCTCGACCAGCTTCTCCAGCGCCTCGAGCTCCTTCAGGCGCAGCAGCAGAGGGTTGTCCTCCATCAGCCGTGCGGTGTTGAGCAGAGAGCGCGTGGCCGCCGTCTCCTCCTGGCGGCGGATCAGGTTGGCCTTGGCCGTCCGCTCCGCCTCCACGACCTTGTTCAAGAGATCGCGCACGTCACCCGGCAGGATCACGTCCTTGACGCCGATCTCGCCGATCTCCACGCCGAGGTTGGCCGCGCGCTCGGTGACGAACGCGCGCACCTCGCGGTCGATGGTGTCGCGCGCCGCCAGGATCTCATCCAGCGTGCGCGTCGCCACTGCCTCGCGGATCGCGAACTGCACGAGCCGGTAGAGCGTGTTGGCGACGTCACCCGCCGCCAGCGCCGCCTTCTCCGGATCGACCACCCGCGTGAACGCCGTCAGCGTCACGCGGATGCCGACGCGATCCTTGGTCAGGATCTCCTGCGCGGTCACCTCGAGCGGCGTCGGACGGGTGTCGACCTTCTGGATCTTCACCGTGCGGCCAACCGCCCAGAACGCGTGCCGACCTGCCGGCAGACGCTCGGTGAGCTTGCCGTCGACGAACAGCAGGCCGGCCTCGTGCGCCTCGACCTGGGCGTACACGACCAGCGAGGAACGCGCCGGGTCGAGCTTGTCGAGGTGGCGCTTGGCGACGCGCACCTCGGTCGCGGCGTCGATGCGCTCGACGTCGACCTTGGTGATCGTCTTCCAGAACGCGCGGGTCGTGTTCGGCAGAATCAGGTGCTTCGGCTCGCCGTCGAGCGAGACGATGGCAACCTCGGAGGGGCCCACCTGCACGATCTCGAAATGCTCCGCGGCAACGTCCGGGTGCGCCTTGGCGAACAGCAGCGCCTTGTCGGCGGCGATCTCCGCGCGCGCAACCTTGACGACCTCCGCCGTCAGGCGCCGACCGTAGTCGAGCGCGACGAAGCGGCCCGGGCCGAGCAGACGCTCGAACCGGCCATCGCGAGCCAGGAATGCCCGCTCATCGTCCTTGACGACAACCTTGAACTTGAACAGCACAACACAGTCTCCAATGTTCGGGCGGTCTCCCGCCCCTCGATCCCTCACCGCGAGTGCGGAGGGGAAGTCAGTTGCAGAAATGCAGGTCGCCGGCCGCATCCCACGCCGAGGCCACGGGACAGCGCTTGAGCCCGCGGCTCCGCACCGTTGAACCCGGCTGCGTCCGCGCCGCACCCGAAGATGCAGACGCGCCGGTGCCGGGCCCGCGGGCATGGTGCCGGGGGCGGTATCCGCGCTGGCGCAGAGCGCCTGGACGCTTGGTTCTCGGCCCGTCACCGGGGCCGAAGCCTCGATGTCAGTTGGAGAACCAGGGAAGCAGCCGGCTTCCCGTTTGCTTGGCTCGCTTAACAGGCGAGTGTTCGTTAGCAGCGAACATGGTCGTGACGTGGGATTCGAACCCACTACCGTTAGGTTGGAAACCTAATGCTCTACCCATGAGCTAGTCCCGTGGAGAAGCTAAAGGGAATCGAACCCTCGACCTCCCGGTTGCCCGGGCGCTCTGCCATTGAGCTACAGCCTCGATTTCCTGACGGACGCGGAACACATCTCCGCTAGAAGCGGAATGCGCCAGCCGGGACTCGACGAGCCCGGACACGGGGCGTTCGACAGGGGCGCGGCTCGTAGCGGAGCATTTCGGCAGAATTAAAGCATAGTCAGTGTTCGACGCGAATTTCCAGCACCGGCCCGAAGACGAATTGCGCTGGAGGCGACGATAATCTGCGGCGGCGGACGGTTGCCATATCAATGCCGTCGAACGTGCCGTCCGTTGCTCCGAGTTTTCCGGACGGCAGCGATGCCCTGCTTGTGCATAGGGGAAAACTGCCGGGCTACGCTTCGCAAACGGAGCGCGAATGCGGTGAAAGTCCGATGCTGCTCAGGGTTTGTGCCGATTTCAGGCGCCAAGCGCGGCGAGCACAATCATCCCGCAATGCCCATTCCCGGCTACGGGCGTATTGGTTTGGCGCTCCGGTCAGGTTCGGACGCCGCCACCGGCGCGCGGGCAGGCGTGGATCCACAAAACGCACATCATAGAAGGGCTGAAACATGTCGACGCTCGGTGCCATCTTGCTCATTCTGGCGGGCCTCGCGATCATGAACTATGGCATCTTCCTGTTTTATGCCTGGTTGCCTGTGCTCTATGGCCTCTTCGGCTTCGAGATAGGAGCGTTCCTGGGCCGGTCGCTAACGGGTGATGTCGGGGCATTGGCGATCACCCTGGGTGTCGTTGGCGCGATCATCATGTTCCTCGCGTCATACTTCCTCGAGCCCTATCGGCGCCTCTTGCTCGGAATTTCGGGGGGGGCCGCGGTCGGGCTTGCACTGGCGTCGGTGTTCGGCTGGGACCACGGCGCCAGCGGTGTGTTCGCTTTCATTCTTACTGTCTTCGGCGCCATCGTCGGCGCGAGCGTCGTGCCGAGGTACTTCGACGCGTTCATCATCGGTGCATCGGCATTCGGCGGTGCCGCGATGCTGATGGCTGGCGCGCATACGCTCTTGCCGGGCGTCGCGCTGTTTGACCGAGCCTCCGGCGGGATGCTGCCAGCGACGATGACGATCATCTTGGCGGTGCTCGGCGTAAGCTGGCAGTACAAGAACATCGCCACGGCGATCCGATCCACACCGCTCTACGGTGAGCTCTCAGGCATGGCCGTGCGGGATCGGGGCGCGCATTGATATGCTCGGGTGAGTGAAGCCATCCATGCCCACTGCGGCGGGATTTGGCTTCCTGCTCCCTCATGACGCGGCGTGCTGGTAGACGTTTCCAGCCTTGGTGACGTCTCCTCGCCTCGCCGCATCCTTCGCCATCGCGGTGCAGCGTTCGCAGCTGCCGGGCTTGACGGCCGGGTGATTGCTGACCTGCGAGCGGCCCGGTCCACCCGATGCGCGATCACGTCGCCGCGAGCGGGCGCCGGATCGGCCCGCTGCGGGTCGTTGGCTGTGCTGAGCGCGTCATGCTGCCGTTGCACCCATCGGCAATGGTGGCTGCTCAGAACGAGGGGTTCCGTGGGCAAGATCGCCGTCGACTACGCCGGCCTCGAGTTTTCCGGCCTCCTGCCTTCCAAGCGCGCAGAGGCCGTTGCCATCTGGCGCAGCGACGGTAGCGAGACGGCCGCCGCGATCTTGCAACGCGCGCGTGCACTCGATCGTCTGCTCGAGCTAAGGACAGGCGACCGCCTCCAGAAAGTAGAGGGCCGGAAAATGTTGCCGCCTCGCGGCAAAGTGTGGGGGAACTTCTGAGCCACCACACTAGGCTTGATTGAGCCCGAACGACCTGCGCACGAGCCGGTCGAAGAGGGAGGTCGGAAGGAAGCTGCGTGCGGCCTGAAGCATGGGCCCGCCGAGGCCCACCGTGTAGCGCACCGCCGGATTGGATGCCGCGACAGCCCTCAGGACGACGCGCGCCACCTCGTCGGGATGGCTGCCACTGTAGGTGCGCTCGCGCATCTCGGGGGAAACCAGATCGCGCTCGCCCTTGTAGGCGTCGAGCGGCGCCTTCGCCTCTTCCCGATGCTCGAAGAAGGCGCTGCGCACGAAGCTCGGCTCGATGATCGTGACGAAGACATCGAACGGACGCATCTCCAGCGCCAGAACCTCCGAGTACCCCTCCAGCGCGTGCTTGGAGGCGACGTAGAATGCGTGAAACGGAACGGGCATGAACCCCAGCACCGAGGTGACGTTGATGATCCGTCCCGACCGCCGCTCGCGCATGCTCGGCAGCACGTGCCCGGTGAGGCGCACGGCGCCCCAGAAATTGGTCTCGATCTGCGCGCGCGCCTCATCGAGGGTAGTCTCCTCGACGGCGCCGAACAGACCGTAGCCCGCATTGTTGACGAGGATGTCGATGCGGCCGGCTTGCCTCAGCGTCCCGGCGATCGCGGAGCGCGCACTGTCGTCGCAGCGCACGTCGAGCTGCAGCATCTCGACGCCCTTGGGTCCCGGTCTGTCCAGAGGCTGCCGGCTCGTGCCGAACGTGCGATAGCCGCGCGCCGCGAGCAGCGATGCGGCTGCAAAGCCGATCCCCGAGGATGCTCCGGTAACGAGAGCGACGAGCCGGTGGGCCAAAGCCTTCTCCTGGTTTGCGTATGCTCCTTCAGCGGCGTGAAGCGTAGCCTGAGCCGCCCAGTGTCTCCATGGCTCTCGAGGGGCCGGTCGGCACCGTTGCCGAATTCCGCCGGCTCCGGCTCGCTTTCGCGCAATTTCCGAGGGCCGCCGGAGGAACGCAATGTCGCATGCTGGAGTTCGACTTCCACCAGCGATTTGGCGTTTTTCGCTCGGGTCACCGTCGCCGCGCCGGCAATGTCGCCGGAGGCCCGTATAGCGGATTGCCAGCATCACGCCTACATCTGACGATGTCGGTGCGCGTGCGCTCGGCGCTCTGGGGGCGGAGCGATGGGGAGAGCCGTTGCACGCGGCGCGCGACCAAATATCAGAAGGGAGATCCGGATTTGCCCGCGAGAGACGGTAACGTAGGCGCCGCAAGGTTGCCGCGATGAAGAATGGAATTGCGGGCAAGGTCGTCCTGGTGACCGGGTGCTCGTCGGGCATCGGCAAGTCCATCGCCGACCTGCTGGGAGCCAGCGGAGCGCGCACATACGGCGGCAGCCGAACCGCCTGCCAGCCGAAGAGGTGGACCTTCCTGCGGCTCGACGTGACGGACGAGGCATCGGTTCAGGAAGCGATCGACGAGGTGGTCCGGCGCGAAGGCCGCCTGGACGCGGTCGTGACGTGCGCGGGTGTCGGGCTTGCGGGTCCCTTCGAGGCGACGACGGACGGGGAAGCGCAGCGCCATTTCGACGTGAATTTCTTCGGTACGACGCGGGTCATTCGCAGCGCGCTGCCGGTGATGAGGGCGCAGCGATCGGGACGCATCATCGTCATAGGCTCGATCGGCGGGCTGATCGGGTTGCCCTTCAGCGCGCATTACAGTGCCGCCAAATTCGCGCTCGACGGGATGGTCGAGGCGCTGCGAGCCGAGATCCGGCCGTTCGGCATCCAGGCGACGATCGTGCATCCCGGCGATCTCAACACCTCTTTCGGTGCCAGCCGCATCTTCGTGCAGGACGTCGATGCCGCCAAGGCGTATGGCGATGCGCCCCGCCGAACTCTCGAGTACTACCAGCTGCAGGAGAACAGCGCCCCGGGACCCGACGGCGTTGCGCGCAGGGTTCTGCGGCTGATGTCGAGGCGGTCGTTGCCCGTGCGGGTGGTCGTGGGCTCTCCGCTGGAGAAGCTGGGCGTGCTCGGGAAACGCATCCTGGACGGCCGCAGCTTCGAATACGCCTTGAGGAAGGCTTACGGGCCGGGATGAACGAGGCTCGCGCCCCCTTGAGTTTTGCCAAGGCGAGGCCATTCGGATCTGCTAGGCTGCCGCACGCAAGTGTCAGACAAGGAACGCCTCCATGCGCGTGCGCTTCTGGGGTGCCCGAGGCTCGCTGGCCAAACCCGGCCCCAGCACGCTGCGCTACGGCGGAAATACCTCTTGCGTGGAGGTGCGGACCGCGGCCGGCACCCTGATCATCCTCGATTGCGGGACCGGACTGCACGGCCTGGGACAAGCCCTGATGTCCGCGGAGATGCCCTCTCCGAGAGGGCACGTGCTCATCAGCCACACGCACTGGGACCACATACAAGGCATCCCGTTTTTCGCCCCGCTTTTCGTTCCGCAGGCCGAGTGGGATATCTACGGGCCCAAGGGCATAGGTCCGTCCCTGCAGGATTCGCTGGCCGGGCAGATGCAGTATGCCTACTTTCCGGTGGCGCTCGATCAGCTCGACGCCAGGATCCGCTATCACGAGCTGGTCGAAGGGACGTTCCAGGTCGAGGACGTCACCGTGCGCACGCGCTATCTCAACCATCCGGCCCTGACCGTCGCGTACAGGCTGGAGGCGGACGGCGCGGCGAGTCGTCTACGCATCCGACCACGAGCCGCATTCCCGCCACCTGGCCACGGGAAAGGGCGAGATGCTCGGAGAGGATCTGCGCCATTGCGAGTTTCTGGCCGGCGCCGATCTCGTCATCCACGATGCGCAGTACACCGCGCAGGAATATCCGAGCAAGCTCGGTTGGGGCCACAGCACGGTCGAGTATGCAGTCGCCGTCTGTCGCACGGCCGGAGCGAAGCGTCTGGCGCTGACCCATCACGATCCCCTGAGAAGCGATGACGCGATCGATCGCCTTGTGGACGAGGCGCGCGCCGGGCTGAAAGGCACCGGCTCGGCGCTCGAGGTGTTCGGCGCGGCCGAAGGGCAGGTGATCGAGCTGGTCGGCGAGGGAGGCACTCCGGCCAAGCAGGCATCCGAGCCGGCCATCCTGGAGGGCTCGGCGCTGATCGAGCCGGTGCTGCTGCTTGCGGTCGAGGATGCTGTCGCCGCGGGCACGATCGTCGAGGCCGCGCTGGCAGACGAGATCCGCGTGGTGGAGACGAGCAATCCCGGACGCGTGCTCGAGGCCGCGCGATTGTCGCGGCCCTCCTTGATCATCCTCGAGCAGCGACCCGACGCGGCAGACGCTCTCGAGGCGTGCAATGCGCTGCGGCGTTCCGGCGATGCCGGGGCCGCGGACATCCCGATCATTGTTGTCGCCGATGCGGCGGATCTGGATGGCGGGAAGGCCGCTGGCGTCACCGACTGGCTGATCCGGCCGTTCTCGAGCGCGTACGCCCGGACCCGCATCCAGGCTTGGCTGTTTCGCACGGCCTGCCGGTGGGAGAGAGCGGCGCTGCCTGAGGACGAAGAGCAGCGGCTGGCGACGCTGCATAGCCTTGGCATCCTCGATACGCCGCGCGAGCAGCGCTTCGACCGGCTGACTCGTCTCGCGGCGGCCATCATGGGCGTGCCAGTGGCCCTCATCAGCTTCGTGGACAGGGATCGCCAATGGTTCAAGTCCGTGCATGGACTCGAGATCGCCGAGACCCATCGCGAGGTCTCGTTCTGCGCCCACGCCGTGGCCTCGCGCGAGATGCTCGTCGTGCCGGACGCGCTGCAGGATGCACGGTTCGCGGACAACCCGCTGGTCACCGGCGGGCCTCGCATCCGTTTCTATGCCGGCCTCCCTCTCTTCATCGCCGGAAGCTGCATCGGCACCCTGTGTGCATGCGATACCCGGCCGCGGCACGTCGAGGCTGACGCGGTCAGCCTTCTGCGCGATATAGCGGCCCTTGCAGAGCTCGAGCTGCAAAGACCCAGCGAGCCGGTCGACCCATCCGGGCCGACCCACTAGTCGCCATCGTGATAGCCGCGATCCTGAGCCCGGGCGGGGGCGTCATGGCATTTGGATGTGACGATGAGCCGATCCGTGCGGGCGGCTGTGATAGCGAGGGAGATCGTCGATGAGGATCCTGCTGCTTGGCGCCACCGGACAGGTTGGCCAGGCCCTGACGAAAGGGCTGTCGCACACCGAGCACCAGGTCTCCGTGCTGGTGCGGGACGCACGCGATCTCCAGTTTCCCGACGGCGTCACCGTGATCGAGCGCAGGGATTTCACGCCCGATGTCTTCAAGTCCGCCTTGAGCGGCGTCGATCACGTCATCTACGGCATCGGTCTGCCGGAGCAGTTCCAGTTCGACGACGGCGTGTTCGACAAGGTGAACTGCCAATTGCTGCGCACGTTCCTCGAGGCCTTGCGAGACTCGGGCGTGCGCAGATTGACCTACATTTCGACGTACGAGGTGTTCGAGGTCGTCGGCAACGAGATCGATGAAACGCATCCCATCGCCGACGAAAGTACGATGACCCCCTACTTTCAGTCGATGGTCCGCGCCTATCGAATCGCTGTCGAGTTCGCGCGTGCCAACGGTATCGAGCTGACCACGATACATCCGGCTGCCGTGTATGGAGGGCGCAATACCGGCGGCGGCATAACCGACTACATGGAGAACCTGGCCTCGCGGAACTGGCATCGGCTGCCCTTCATAAACCCGAGCAGCTTTCCCGTGGTCCACGTGGACTCGCTGACCGATGCCGTCATCAAGTCGTTGAACGTGCCGGGCGCCTTCATCGCCAGCGACCAGATGACGAGCCTGAAGGACATCGCCCAGAACATGCGCAAGCAGGTTTGGTCCTACGTCCCTCTGGTCCTGCCGCTGTGGATCGTCATGTTCGGCGTCGAGCTGATGGAAGCGATGGCCCGGATCGTGGGGGTCAAGCCGTTCGCCTCGAAGGTGCAGCTGGCATTTCTCACCAAGGGCTGGAAGCCGGACGCGAGCAAGGCGATCAGGGAGTTGGGTTGGAAGCCTTTGCCGCTGGAGGACGGCATCAGTCAATTCCTGGCCGCGCGGCGACCCTCGCACACCGGCGAGGAGGCGCACGCGATGACCGGCTCAGCGCGCGTGGAACTGATCGCCAAGCTCGAGCTGTTCACGGCCGCCGGGCTCTTCCTCTACTGGATCTTGTACTTCACCGCCGGCGTGGCCCCGCCGCTCCCGCCGCCGGGTTATTTCGTGTTCCAGAACAGCTTCACGTTCGCGGACCTCATTCTCGCGGTGCTGCTCGCGAGGGCGGCGACGTTCCTGCTCGGCGGCGATCCGATTCGCCGGGTCACAGGCCGCGGGCTCTCGCTGGTTTGTGCAGGCGCATTGCTTTTCCTGGGCGGCCTGGACATCAGCTTCAATTTCCAGAACGAGATCTATCGGACCTGGTCGTTCGACATGGTCCTGGAGATCGCGGTCAACATCTGGTGCCTGGGGTTCGGCTTCCTGCTGGCATACGAATTCGCGTTCGATGCCTACCAGCGCTACTGACGGCCAAGGGAAGACTCGCGCCCCGCGACGCGCGCGGTTGCTGGGTGGTAGCGGGACTACCCACCGGCAGATAGCTGTGTTGGCCGGCCGGTGAAGGCGCTCGACCGCGGGCTTAGAGCTTGCGTTCGCGGTCCACGACAGCCGCCACCAGACCCTGTCGCCAATCCGGCCCGGGCAGCTTGGCAACGGCGGCCTCGATCTCGGCCCGCGTCTGGCTGTAGAAGTCGATGCCTTCTATCAGGCAGTCGAGGTGCATCGAGGTGAGCCGCAGCCGTTCCGCGAGGATGGCCGCAATCGAGCGATAGAGACGGCCCGAGAAAGCGGGGTCCTTCTTGGTCAGGTTGTTAACCGTGGCCTCGTCGATCACGCGCAAGCGGGTGGGAACGTCGGCTATCACCATGGCGCTGGTCGGCGCCCCGTCGACGTAGGACATCTCGCCGAAGAATTCGCCGGCTTCCAGCAGGGCTAACGGGATGGTCTGGTCCCGGTCCTTGCGCTCGACGCGCACGGCGCCTTCCTCGATGAGGAAGATGGCGCGCAGAAGGACGTTCTGATCCAACACGACCTGGCCGCGCTCGAAGGACTTGACCGGAGCGGTGGCAAGCACCGAGCTTTCCTCGGCGGGCTCGAGGAAGGGAAGAAACCGCGTCGTCTGCGTAGCGGCCACCATCATGCGCTCCATGGGTCTCGGCGAGTTGGGTTTCGACGATTTGACCACGTCCACCTGGATAAGGCAACATTGGCAGGAGCTTGGCCATGAGTGCGGGCAAGCTTGTAGGTCGCACCGGAAGGACGCGCGCGGCACGCGTAGAATCGTCCCGATTCGGAACGCGGATGGGATGCCCATCGCCTTCGATCTCCGTCTGGTTTAGCCTGTACCCACAGGAACAGCGGGACCTCTGCAGAGCCGTGAGTATGGACCCCACATTGCAATCGGTAGGGCTATCGTCAGGCGCCGAAATGAAAGGTACGAGATGACCAACCAGGACGTGGGGTTGCGCGAGGGTCAGGCGTCCTGGCTCAAAGCGGCCGAGCAGACACCGGGAGGCGTCCGGGGTGCCGCTCGCTCGCTTGCGAAGGCGCTCGGCACAATCCGCGCTGCGGAGCCGGCGCCGACGTACAAGCCGGCGATTCCCTTCGGCGAGCTGCACATCTTCCAGACGATGAACAAGCATCGCAGCGTCGCGAGCATGTTCGGCCTGAAGAACCCGTTCTATCGCGCCCACGACGGCCGGCTCGGGGCCACGGCGTGGCACGAGGGCCGCGAGCTCATCAACTTCGCCTCCTACGACTATCTGGGGCTCAACCAGGAGCCGGCCGTCGCCGAAGCGGCCAAGGCCGCCATCGACGAGTGCGGGACGTCGGTGTCGGCGAGCCGGCTGGTCGCGGGCGAGCGATTGATGCACCGCGACCTCGAGAGGGAGCTGGCCGAATTCTACGGCTCGGACGCCTGCCTCACCTTCGTGAGCGGCCACGCCACCAACATCTCGACCATCGGCATGTTGATGTCGCCCGAGGACCTCATCGTGCAGGACGAGTTGATGCACAACAGCGCGATCGTGGGCGCCAAGCTCTCACGCGCGACCAGCATCAACTTCCGCCACAACGATCTCGACGACCTGGAGAAGGTGCTGCGGGAGAACCGCGAGAAGCACAAGAACGCCCTGATCGTCGCCGAGGGCCTCTATTCGATGGACGGCGACTTTCCCGATCTGCGCCGCCTGATCGAGATCAAGAAGCGCTATGGCGCCTGGCTGATGATCGACGAGGCGCATTCGCTCGGCGTCATGGGCAAGACCGGGCGCGGCTCGTTCGAGCACTTCGGCGTCGACCCGAAGCAGGTCGACATCTGGATGGGCACGCTCAGCAAGACGCTCGGCAGCTGCGGCGGCTACATCTGCGGCAGCCACGATCTGGTCGAGATCCTGAAATACCAGGCGCCGGGTTTCGTCTACTCGGTCGGCTTGTCCCCCCCGGCGACGGCCGCCGCCCTCGCCTCCCTCAGGATCCTCAAGTCCGATCCGGCCAGGGTTGCGACTCTGCAGGCCAATGGACACTTTTTCGTCGAGGAGGCGAAGAAGGCCGGCCTCGACACGATGACCAGTGCCGGGCTCTCGGTGGTGCCGGTCATGATCGGCGATCCCGTGCGGGCGGTGCGCCTGACGGACAGGCTGCTGGAGCGCGGCATCAACGCGCTTCCCATCATCCATCCGGCGGTGCCGATGAAGGCTGCCCGCATCCGCTTCTTCATCACATCCAGGCACACGCACGATCAGATCAGCACCACCGTGAAGATCGTTGCCGAGGAGCTGAAGAATATCGCCAAGCGGCAGTCGCTGGTCGAGCGGGCAACGCTCGCAGTCGTCGCGCGGTAAGAGCGGCGTATTTCGCGTTCGCGCGCGTTGCCGCCCCGGCGGCGATGTGCAGCGCGCGTGCGCACGAACTAGGGATCATGAGCCGTGAACCAGACTGAAGGCACCTGGCTGCAGAAGGACAAGATCAAGGTCCTTCTCCTCGAGGGGATCTCCGATACGGCCGTGGCCGCCCTGGAGACCTCGGGCTATGTCAACGTCGAGCGCCTGCCGAAGGCTCTTGACGGGTCGAACCTGAAGAAGGCGCTCGGCGGCGTGCACCTGCTCGGCATCCGCTCTCGCACTCAGCTCACCGATGACGTGATCGGGGCGGCCGACAGCCTCATCGCGGTCGGCTGCTTCTCGGTCGGCACCAACCAGGTCGACCTCGCGGCCGCGCAGCGCAAGGGCATACCCGTCTTCAACGCGCCGTTCTCCAACACGCGCAGCGTCGCCGAGCTCACCATTGCCGAGATCGTGATGCTGATGCGCGGCGTGTTTCCCAAGTCCGTCTCGGCGCACCAGGGCGGCTGGGACAAGTCGGCGGCGGGATCGCGCGAGCTGCGCGGCAAGACGCTGGGCATCATCGGCTACGGCAACATCGGCAGTCAGCTCGCCGTCATAGCCGAGGCGCTCGGCATGCGCGTCATCTACCACGACCGCGCCGACAAGCTGCGGCACGGCAACGTCGAGCCCGCCGGCTCGCTCGAGGACCTGCTGGCCAAGAGCGACGTCATCACCATGCACGTGCCGGAGACGCCCGATACCCAGAACATGATGGGGGAGCGCGAGATCAGGCTCATGAAGCCCGGCGCATGCTTCATCAACAACTCGCGCGGCACCGTCGTCGATCTGCAAGCGTTGGCCGCCGCGCTCCGGGACAAGCATCTCGCCGGCGCCGCCGTCGACGTCTTCCCCGTCGAGCCCGGCTCGAACTCGGAGAAGTTCGTCAGTCCGCTGCAGGGCCTCGACAACGTCATCCTGACGCCCCACATCGGCGGCTCGACGGAGGAGGCGCAGGAGCGCATCGGCGCGGAGGTCGCACGCAAGTTCGTCGACTACTCCGACAACGGCTCGACCACCGGCGCGGTGAACTTCCCGCAGGTGCTGCTGCCGCCCCGTTCGACGGGCACGCGCTTCATCCACGTGCACCGCAATGCGCCGGGCGGGCTCGGCCGGCTCAACGAGGTGTTCGCCAAGCGCCGCATCAACATCGCCGCGCAGTACTGCCAGACCGACAGCGAGATCGGCTACGTCGTCATGGATGTGGAAGGCGGCATCGACGACGCCTCGGGCCTGCTGGCGGACATCCGCGGCATCCCCGACACCATCTGCGCGCGGCTGTGCCTGAGCCGCAGCTCCTCGCGCACATTCCTGATCAGCACGCTCGCCTCCGCCGTCTGGCTCCCGGGGCGCCTTCTGTCGCTCGAGCGGCCAGCACCTTCCGGCCCCCGCGACGAGCGATCCTCGCGCTTCCTGCAGACCGCTCTCAAGATCGACCCCGAACGGGTCCGCCCGCCCGCGGACAGCGACGGCGCCAAGGTCGTCACCCTGAGATCAAAGCCCCGTTGGGCGGGCTGACCTCCCTCAACACCGTCCTGAGCCTGTCGAAGGGCGGCTGAAGAGCACTCGCGCTGGCCGCGTGGTTCGACCCTCGGAACAAGTCCGAGGGCGGGCAAGCTCACCACGGCGGGTCGAGCGCAAATTGAGGCGTTTGTCTACCGTGACGCGCGTGACTATCCTGCCGAACCCGCCGTGACGCAGGAGATCGAACGCCGTGGCCGACACCGTCTCTGCCCTCTCCCCCAACCTTTCGCGGCGCCGTTCGGTGCGCAAGCCCTCGGTTCGCTCGCGCGGCGGCATCGTCGTGACGCAGAACAGGGTAGCATCCGAGATCGGCGCGCGCGTGCTGAAGGCCGGAGGGCACGCCGTCGATGCGGCCGTGGCCGCCGCGTTCGCCGTCGGCGTTGTCGAGCCGTGGATGAGCGGTATCGGCGGCGTCGGCGCGATGCTCGTGCACCAGGCGGCAACGGGCAAGACCGTCGGCTTCGATTTCGGGGCGCGCTCGCCGATGGCGCTGGAGCCGGCCGATTTCGTCCTGACCGACAAGCGCGACGAAGGCAATCTGTTCGGCTGGCCGATGGTCGAGGGCAACGTCAACACGGTGGGCGCCAAGGCCGTGGCGGCGCCGACGCAGCCGGCCGGGCTGGCGGCGGCGCACAAGCGGTTCGGCCGGATGCAGTGGCGCGATCTCGTCTCCCCGGCGGTCAAGCTTGCGGACGAAGGCATCGTCGTCGACTGGCACACGACCCTGGTCATCGCAGCGGCGATGGGCGACCTGGCGAAGGACCCCGGCGCCCGCGCCCGCTTCCTCCCCAAGGGTTACCCGCCGGTGGCGCCAGCGGCCGTCGATCCCAACCCGGTCAAGCGTCTGCCGATGCCCGACCTAGCGCGCACCTTGCGCGCCATCGCCGAGGATGGCGCCGAAGCCCTCTACAAGGGGGCCGCCGCCCGGTCCATCGCCGACGACATCCGCGCCATGCGCGGCTACCTGGGCGTCGAGGACCTCGCGGCCGTGCGCGCCCGTGAGGTCGAGCCGCTTGTGATCGAGTACGGCAAGCGTTCCATCCATGTGCTGCCCGAGCTGAACGGAGGCCCAACTCTGTGGGTTGCGTTCAGCGATCTGCTGAAACGGCGCAAGCAGGCGGAGGCCAAGCCCGACGAGCGCACGTTCCTGGCTTATGCCGCGGCCATGCGCGCCGCCTGGACGGATCGCTTCGAGCGCCTGGGCGACGCGGGCGAGCGCACCGCCCCGACCTCGACGACGCACATCTCCATCGTCGACCGCGATGGCAACATGGTCACGCTGACCCAGACACTGCTGTCGCTGTTCGGGGCGCGCATCGTGCTGCCCGGGACCGGCATCCTCATGAACAACGGCATGAACTGGTTCGATCCGGTGCCCGGAGGGCCGAACTCCATCGCGCCCGACCGGCGTGGCCTCGCCAACTACGTGCCTTCCGTCATGGTCGGGGACGGCGCCGCGATGGCGATCGGCGGCTGCGGCGGGCGGCGCATCCTGCCGGCCGTGTTCCAGCTGCTGGCAATGTCGGCCGATTTCGGCTTCGACCTCGAGCAGGCGTTCCACACCCCGCGCCTCGATGTGTCCGGCCTGGAGGTGGTGGTGGCCGACCGGCGCATGCCGCAGGCGACGATCGAAGCACTGGCGGCGCAGTACAAGACGGTGCTGGCCGAGCCCGTAGACTATCCCTTCCCCTACACCATCGCCGGGGCCGTCCGCCGCGTCGGTGAGATGAACGAGGGCGCGACCGAGCCGCAGCATCCCTGGTCCGAAGCCGTCAGCGAGGACGACGTAACGTAGGTCGGGTCGGGCGAAGCGCAGACCCGACACAAGTCGCGGCCGGAATTGGTGTTGGGTGGGTCGACCCAACCCACGCGCTACGCGCTGACACGTTCACCAAGATCGGGCCAATCCCCGCTCTTGGCGGCTGTCGTAGATTGATGTCGCCCCGCTCACCGAGGGTCGCTCCATGGAGGCGTCCACGTTGTGAGAGCGGTGGTGCAGCCGGACGCGTCTCGCAAACGCGGCCGGGGCTCAGCGCTGCGCCCTGGGTGCAACTCTCCAGGCGCTGAAGAAGAGCTGAAACGCGGCGATCAGGCCAAAAATCTGCAGCGGGGGTGGCGGCGGCCGCCTCACTTTGATGCATCGGATAGCGGTCGCTACTGCCCCCGCTCCCTCGACGCTGCAACCTCTCGAGCGCCGCGCGCTGCGAGACGGAGGACGCTTGTTTCTCTGCGTCTGGCGAGGCGCAGGCTGTTTCCGGGGAGCGTCAGCGACGCAATGCGTGCACGCTATAAGATGGGTTGGGTCATCGCTGTACGCTCGACCAACCTACGGTCCATCAAGCCTGGCGCGCCGGATAGAGCCAGGGGCGAGCCGCGCGGTCCTTGGCCTGGAAATCGGCGATCTGCGGCTCTCTGGCGCGCGTCAGCTCGATCTGGTCGAGACCTTCGAGCATGCCCTCGCGCAGCATGGCGTCGATGGTGAAGGGCGTCTCCTTGCCGCTGGGCGAGACCACCACGCAGCGCTTGAGATCGATGCTGACCTTGCCCTGGCCCTGCGTCTGCTCGACCTCGGAGGCGAGCTCCTCGACGACCCCGGCGGGCACGATCACCGGCAGCACGCCGTTCTGGAAGCAGTTGCTGAAGAAGATGGAGCCGAAGCTCGGCGCGATCACGCAGCGGATGCCGAAGGCCTTGAGGGCCCAGACGGCTGCCTCGCGCGAGCTGCCGCAGGCGAAATTCTCGCCGCCGATCATGATGCGGGCGTCGCGATAGGGCGGCTTGTTGAGGACGAAGGCGGGGTCCTCGGAGCCGTCGCGGCGGTAGCGCCAGGATTCGAAGCAGTAGGGGCCGAGCTTGGCGCCCTCGAAGTCGCGCAGCCGTTCGATGCGGATGATGATGTCGGTGTTGATGTTGGGCCGCAGCAGCGGCGCGGCGATGCCTTCCAGCACGGTGAACGCTTCCATCATGTCGATGCTCCTGGCCCGGCGTTGCCGCCCGATATTGGCGTTGTCGCGTCAGATCGTGCGCACGTCGACGATGTGCCCGGCGAGCGCGGCCGCGGCAGCCATCGCCGGACTGGCGAGATGGGTGCGCGCGCCCGGCCCCTGGCGGCCGACGAAGTTGCGGTTGGAGGTGGAGACGCTGCGCTGCCCCGGCGGCACCGTCTCGTTGTTCATGGCGAGGCACATGGAGCAGCCGGGCTCGCGCCACTCGAAGCCGGCCGACTTGAATACCTGGTCCAGGCCCTCCGCTTCCGCCTGGCGCTTCACGTTCTCGGAGCCGGGCACGATCCAGGCCCGGACGCTTCCGGCCACCTGGCGCCCCTTCGCCACCGCGGCCGCTGCGCGGAGGTCGGAGATGCGGCTGTTGGTGCAGGAGCCGATGAACACCCAGTCGACCGGCGTCCCCGCGATCAGCGCTCCGGGCTTGAGGTCCATGTAGTCGAGGGCGGCCTGCAGCGCATTGCGCCGGTCCGCATCCGACACCGTTGCCGGATCGGGGATGCGGCCGTCGACGCCGAGCACGTGCTCCGGGCTGGTGCCCCAGGTGATCTGCGGCGCGATTCTGCTGACGTCGATCTCCACCTCGCGGTCGAACACGGCGTCGGGGTCGCTGGGCAGCGTGCGCCAGTCGGCGACGGCGGCGTCCCAGGCTTCGCCGGTCGGCGCGTAGGGGCGACCCTCGAGGTGGGCGAAGGTCGTCTCGTCGGGAGCGACCATGCCGCATTTGGCGCCCAGCTCGATGGAGAGATTGCAGATGGTCAGGCGCCCCTCGATGTCGAGCGCGCGGATGGCGCTGCCCGCGTACTCCATGGCGTAGCCTGTGCCGCCCGCTGCGCCGATCACGCCGATCAGGTGGAGGATCATGTCCTTGGGCGTGACGCCGGGCGGACGTGTGCCTTCGAACGTCGCGCGCATCCGCATGGGCCGGCGCTGCACGATGGTCTGCGTCGCCAGCACGTGCACGACCTCGCTCGAGCCGATGCCGAATGCGAGCGCGCCCATGCCGCCGTGCGTGCAGGTGTGGCTGTCGCCGCACACCAGCAGCGTGCCCGGCAGCGTCAGGCCCAGCTCCGGCCCGATCACATGCACGATGCCCTGGCCAGGCTCGCCCAGATCGAACAGGCGCACGCCCGCGGCCTTGGCATCGGTGCGCATGCTGTAGAGGCGCTGCGTCAGGGCGGGGTTGGTTTCGGCGGTGCGGCCGGGGAGGGTGGAGATGACATGATCGAAGGTGGCGAACGTCAGCTCCGGATTGTGGACCGGGAGACCCCTTTCCTTCAGCGACTTGAACGCGGCCGAGCCGCCGTCATGCATGAGGTGCCGGCTGACGTGCAGGAGCGCGTAGCCGTCGCCGAGATCGGTCACCACATGCCGGTCCCAGATCTTGTCGAAAAGAGTTGCGGCGCCCATCCCATCGTCTCCTTTTGTTCGGCAACGGCCCGGCGTCAGTATCGTGACACCGGCAAGCAATGCGCAATTCTCGCAAGCATCCGCACCAATCTCAAGCTCCCATCCGGCATCGCTCCCACCAACCCAATGGTGAGCTTGTCGAGCCACGGCGATGCAGGTGCGGCCGTACTTCGACCCTCGGAACAAGTCCGAGGGCATGCAGGCTCAGGACGAAGGCGGAGCGCGCGGCGGGGCGGCCCCATCAGTTCTCCTCGGAGGGATCGAACAGCACGCCGGCGGCGCCGAACCCGCCGTCAACGTTCAGCACGTGGCCGGTGATGTGGCTGGCATCGGGGGACGCCAGGAATGCGGCGGCGGCGCCGATGTCGGCCGGCAGGGCATACCGCTTCAGGGCCATGCGCGACAGGAAGGCCGCCTTCTGCTTGGGGCCGTGCACGAGACGGCTGACCTGGGTCGGTCCCGGCGCGATGGCGTTGACCGTGATCCCGAGCGGCCCGAGCTCCATGGCCATGGTCTGCGTCAGGCTGATGATGGCGGCCTTGGAGGCGCCGTAGGCCGCCCGGCCCGTTCCGCCCTGCTGGCCCGAGACCGAGGAGATGTTGATGATGCTGCCGCGCCCCGCCTTGGCCATCGCCCGCGCGGCGGCCTGCCCGCAGATGAACGATCCCGTCAGGTTGACGTCGATCACCTTCTGCCAGGCTTCCAGGCGGTACTCGAGGAACGGCGCGCGGTTGGCGACCCCGGCGTTGTTGACGTGGATGTCGAGACGACCGAACTGCTTCAACGTCGCTTCGACGGCGGCGGCGGCCGAGGCCGGATCGGTCACCTCGAGCGTCTGGAAGACGGCTTTGCCGCCGGCGGCGACGATCGCAGCGGCGGTGGCGCGCCCGGCCTTCTCGTTGATGTCGGCGACGATGACGGTGGCGCCGTCGGCGGCGAAGCGCTCGGCAATTCCCTGGCCGATGCCGCTTGCAGCTCCCGTGACCATGGCGACATGAGTGTCGAACCGCTTGGGCATGCGTTCCCCCGTTTTCATAGTGTGAGATTGTTTGTGGTGATGTGGCAACTATGTATAGTCGCCGCGAAGAAGCAAGACGCCTGTTTCGGCGACCGGGAGAGGACACTATGAGGAGGTTGACGCTTTCGCTACTGGCAATCGCCGCGGCGATATCTGTTGCGCCCTGCGCGCATGCGCAAACCAAGGAGCTGCGCATCGCCATCCAGCCGGGAATACTGTTTTTCCCGATGGCGGTGGTGAAGCAGGGCGGAATGGTGGAGCGCCAGGCGGCCAAGGCCGGCCAGCCAGACCTCAAGCCCAACTGGTCGACCCTGATGAGCGGCGGGGCCAACGCCGACGCGCTGCTGTCGGGCAATGTCGACATCGTCGCCGGCGGCACCTCCAACCTGCTCATCGTCTGGTCGAAGTCGAAGGGCGCGGTGAAGGCCTTCGCCGCGGTCAGCGGCGTGCCGAGCGTGCTCCTGACGCGCGATCCCAACGTGCATTCGCTCAAGGACTTCACGGACAAGAACAGGATCGCCGTCCCCACCATCAAGGTGGCGCTGCAGGCGATCTATCTGCAGATGGGGCTCGAGAAGGAGTTCGGCGAGGGCAGCTACAAGAAGTTCGATTCCATGATGGTGCAGATGGGTCATCCGCAAGCCACCATCGCCCTGCTCGACCCGACCAATCACGTCGACAGCCATTTCTCCGGCCCGCCCTTCATGCAGACGGCGCTGAAGAATCCGGCAGTGCACGCGGTGCTGCGCTCGGTCGACCTCGTGGGAGCATCGACCAGCCTGCTCGCGTACACCTCGGCCAAGTTCTACGAGGCCAACCCGAAGGCGATCGACATCTTCATCGCCGCGCTGAACGAGGCCAACGAGCTCACGCGCACCGATCCCAAGAAGGCGGCCGAGCTCTATCTCCAGGAGAGCAAGGAGAAGTATTCCGCCGACGAGATCGTGAGCATCATCGCCGAGCCCGGGACCGTCTTCACGACCGTGCCGAAGGGCACGATCAAGTTCGCGAGCTTCATGCACAAGGTCGGCCTGCTCGACCAGAAGCCCGAGAGCTGGAAGGACTACTTCTTCCCCGTCATGCACGGCGCCGCCGGCGATTGATGCCTTCGAGCGAAAGCACTGATCCGCGCCACAGGTGAAGCCCTCGCCGAGCCAACCTGGCAACCTCGTGCTGAGCTTGTCGAAGCACGCTTGCAGCCCGCGGCCGCCCTTCGACAGGCTCAGGGCGAGGTCGCGTTTGCGTGGACCGTCGGTGGACAACCCCGGCGATACGCGGCACGATAACGGTGCCGCGCCGATCGTGCCCGGCACGCAACTGGCGTGGAACCCATGAACAAGCCGAAGGTTGGCGTGATCGGGCTGGGCTCGATGGGCGGCGGGGTCGCGAAGTCGCTGCTGCGCGCCGACTTTCCGGTGCGCGTGTGCGACGTGCGGCCCGAGGTCGTGCAGTCGTTCGTCACATCGGGCGCGGTGGCCTGCGCCAGCCCGGCCGATGTCGGCGCGGCGTGCGACGTCGTCATCGTGCTGGTGGTGAACGCGGAGCAGACCGAGACGGTGCTGTTCGGCGAGCGCGGCGCGGCGCCGGCGATGCGCAAAGGCAGCGTGCTCCTGATGAGCGTGACGGTGCCGCCCGACTACGCCGAGCGCCTCGGTCCGCGCCTGGCAGAGCTCGGCGTCCTGATGATCGACGGGCCGGTGTCCGGTGGCGAGGCCAAGGCCGCCAGCGGCGAGATGACCATGATGGCGGCGGGCGCTCCCGAGGCGTTCGCCCTGTGCGAGCCGGTGCTCGGCGCCATCGCCGCGAAGGTCTATCGCCTGGGCGAGGTGCCCGGCACGGGCTCGAAGGTGAAGATGGTCAACCAGCTGCTGGCCGGCGTGCACATCGCCGCGGCCGCCGAGGCGATGGCGCTCGGCATCAAGGCGGGCGCCGATCCGAAGGTGCTCTACGACGTGATCACCAACAGCGCCGGCAATTCCTGGATGTTCCAGAACCGGGTGCCGCACATCCTGGCCGGCGACTACAGCCCGCGCTCGGCGGTCAACATCTTCGTCAAGGACCTGGGCATCGTGCTCGAGGCCGGCAAGAAATCGACGCTGCCGTTGCCGCTGACGCGCGGCCGCGCACCAGATGTTCCTGATGGCGGCGGCGGCCGGTCATGGCCGCGAGGACGACGCCGCCGTGATCAAGATCTTCCCCGGCGTCGACCTGCCGAAATCGTGAGCTTGGTGATGTTTTGCTTTCGGGCCGCAACATACGCCGCCGTTGTCATCCCGGCGCTTGTCGCCGGGATTCAGCGTGACGCCAGCTCCGGCGCCCGCGGATGGATGGGTCCCGGGCGCGAGGCCCGGGATGACAATGGCGGCATTTGAGGATCGGTGACCATGCTGCTCGGCTGCATCGCGGATGATTTCACGGGCGCGACCGACCTCGCCAACATGCTGGTGCGCGGGGGCATGCGCACCATCCAGACCATCGGCGTGCCCTCGGCCCCGCTGAAGGAAGAGGTGGACGCGGTGGTGGTGGCGCTGAAGTCGCGCACCATTGCGGCGTCCGAGGCGGTTACGCAGTCGCTGGCGGCGCTGGCGTGGCTGAAGGCGGCCGGAGCCAAGCAGATCTATTTCAAGTACTGCTCGACCTTCGACTCGACTCCCAAGGGCAACATCGGCCCCGTCACCGATGCGCTGATGGATGCGCTCGGGGCGGACTTCACGATTGCCTGCCCGGCGTTCCCCGAGGCGGGGCGCACGATCTGCCGTGGCTACCTGTTCGTCGGCGACGTGCTGCTGTCAGAATCGGGCATGAAGGACCATCCGCTCACGCCGATGACGGACGCAAGCCTCGTGCGCGTGCTGCAGGCGCAGACGCGGCGCAAGGTGGGGTTGATCCGCTACGACACGCTGGCCCAGGGCGCGGGCGCGCTGCGCGAGCGGATCGCCGCGCTGAAGCGCGACGGCGTCGCCATGGCCATCGCCGATGCGCTGTCCGAGAAGGATCTCGTCATTCTTGCCGAGGGCTGCGCCGACCTGCCGCTGGTGACGGCCGGATCGGGCGTGGGCCTCGGCATCGCGCTCAATCACGCGCGCGCCGGCCGGCTCGGACATGCGGCCACGGCCGCGACACTGCCGCGCGTGCCGGGTCTTGCCGCCGTGCTGTCGGGCAGCTGCTCGGTCGCCACCAACGGGCAGGTCGCGCTCTGGATGCAGTCGCGCCGCCCCGCCTTGCGCATCGATCCGCGCCAGCTGGCGGCGGGGCAGCCGGTAGCGCGCGAGGCACTGGACTGGGCCGATGTACGGGTGCGGTCGGAGCCGGTCCTGATCTACGCCACCGCTACGCCTGATGACGTGAAGGCCGCACAGCGCGAGATCGGCGTCGCGCGCGCAGGGGCGCTGGTCGAGCAGGCGCTGGCCGAGATCGCCAAGGGGCTCGTGAAGATGGGGGTGCGCAAACTGGTGGTGGCGGGCGGCGAGACGGCGGGCGCGGTGGTGGGTGCGCTGGGCGTCACCGGCTTGCGCATCGGCCCTCAGATCGATCCGGGCGTGCCGTGGACCGAGAGCCTCGATGCCGAGCCGATAGCGCTGGCGCTCAAGTCCGGCAACTTCGGCAGCGTGGACTTCTTTTCCAAGGCGCTGGCGCAACTGGAGTAGGAAGATGCAGGAGGGCACGCTTCGCGATCACATTTGCGCGCTCGGCCGGTCGATCTTCGAGCGCGGCCTCACGCACGGCTCGACCGGCAACATTTCCGCCCGCTGCGCGGACGGCTGGCTGCTGACCCCGACCGGCTCCAACCTCGGCCGCCTGGACCCGGCGCGGCTGTCGAAGCTCGACTGGAACGGCACGCTGGTCTCGGGCGACGCACCGTCCAAGGAGAGCTTCCTGCATCTCGCGATGTACCAGGAGCGCGAGCGCAACCAGGCGGTCATCCACCTGCACGCGACGCATTCGGTGGCGGTGTCCGTGCTGGACGGACTTGATCCCGCCGACCTGCTGCCGCCGCTGACGGCCTACTATGTGATGCGCATCGGCACGTTGCCGCTGGTGCCCTACTACGCGCCTGGCGACATGGCCCTTGCCGAGGCGGTGCGGGGCTACGCCGGCCGCCATCACGCGATGCTGCTCGCCAACCACGGGCCGGTGGTGGCGGGCTCGTCGCTCGCGGCTGCGGCCGATGCCGTGGAGGAGTTGGAGGCCACCGCCAAGCTCTACCTGCTGCTGCAGGGACAACGTGTGCGCCCGCTCACTCCCGCCGAGGTCGCCGACGTCAAGCGCCGCTATCCCGCGGGCTGAGCGGCGCTGTTTGCCGCGGGCGCTCGGGACGAGACGATTGCGAGAGCCGCTGCCAGCATGAGTGCGGCTGCGGCGATCAGCGACGGCACGCGCAGGCTGCCGAGCTGATCGAACAGAACGCCGGCGACAGTCGGGCCGACCATCTGCCCGGCGGCGAAGCTCGCCGTCATGAAACCGATTGCGCGTTGCGACGCGGCCCCCGACAGCTGCCGCGCCATCACCAGGCCGAGCGCCGTGATCCCCATGAACGTGCCGCCGAGCAACACGGCCGACAGGCAGCCGCCGGTCACGGTTGCCCACTCGACGCTCGCCGCCACGCCGACCGCCTCCGTCACGCATGCGAGGGCGAACGCGATCGCGAGCCCGATGCGCGCTCCGATCCACGACCAGAGGGCAACGGAGGGTACCGCCGCAAACCCGAACAGCACCCAGATCCAAGCCTCGAGCGCCTGCAGCTCGGGCTTCGCGCGCACGATGGTGACGAGGAACGTCGCTGTGATGACGTAGCCGAACCCGAACAAGCCGTATGCGACGATGAGGGTTGGCAGCCCGGGTGCGCGCAATGCGCTATCCGGTGCGGAGGGCGGTGCGAAGGAGTTCGCCCCGCCGGGGATCAACATCGCAACGAGTGCCGTCGCCAGCAGCGCCATGGCGCCGGTGCCCATCCACAGAGCCCGCCAATCCGCGCCCGCTGCCGTCATCAGGGATACCGCTGCCGCGGACAGCATGATGCCTGCTCCCACGCCGGCGAAGTGAATGGCCGAGAGATCGCCGCGCTGCGCCGCCGAGAGCCGCGCCAGCACCAGTGTCGAGGCAAGCACGATCACGTAAGCGCTCGCCGCGCCCCCGACCAGCCGCAGCGCCATCAGCGCCGCGAGATGGGTATCCAGCGCCATGCCCGCCGTGCTGAAGGCGCTGATGATCAGCGCCGCAAGCAGCCACCTGCGTTGCCGAGCCGGAGCGATCTGGCCGGCGGAAGCGATCGCGCCGATCAGGTAGCCGAGGAAGTTGCTGGAGGCCACGAGGCCTGCGTCGGCCCTGCTCCAATCGAGGCTGTCGAGCATGATCGGCAGGATCGGCGTGTACACGAAGCGGCCGATGCCGATGGCGGCCGCCATCGCCAGCAGTCCGCCGCAAGCAAGTCGCATCGAAGGGTTCTGGGGCATGGGAGCGTAGCATCCGTCCGCGAGACGGGTGAACGCTTACGGCAGCCGCGCGTCGACGGATAACGCTTAGATCTGATGGCCGCTATCGCTGGCAGAGATAGTCGGTCTATTCGGCCGCTGCGGCCCTGGCGAGCGCCGGTCTCGTGAGGTCGAGGAAGGCGCGGAGGGCGCTCGAGGTGAAGCCGTCGCGGTGCCGGACGAAGACTGTCTCCACCTGCCCCTCGTCTCGCGGCAATGGATGCACGGCCACGCGTCCCTCGCGCCACGCAGTCCCGATCAGCGCTTTGGGCAGCAGCGTGACGCCGAGGCCGGCACCGACGCAGCTGATGATTGCTTCCAGAGTGCCGAATTCCAGGTATCGGACATTGACGATGCCGCGCCGCGCGAGAATCGTTTCGAGCCGGAGGCGATAGGAGCAGCCCGCCCGCAGCACCACGATCTTGAAGTTCGCTTGCCGGGTGAGTGACTCGAAATCCGTCACCTCCGGTGCGGTCAGCATCACCAGCTGCTCGCGGAAGAACGGCTCGACATCGAGATCGGGATGATTGACCGGACCGCACACGAAAGCGCCGTCGACACGGTAGTCGAGGACCTGATCGACAAGCTCGCACGACGTGCCCGTTCGCAGCGACAGGTCGACGGCCGGGTATGCCGCGGCAAATGCCGCGAGGATCGGCGACAGGTGCAGCGCGGCGGTGGTCTCGAGCGAGCCGACAACCAGCGCACCCGCCGGAGTGCCGTCGTCGAGCGCCGCCCGCTTGGCATCCTCCAATAGACGAGCGGCTCGCAGCGCATACGGCATCAGCCGGCGGCCTGCGTCGGTCGGCGTGGCGCCGCGGTTGGTCCGATCGAACAGCGCCACACCGAGCTGCGCCTCGAGCGCCTTTATCCGCGCCGTCACGTTGGACTGGACCGTGTTGAGCTCGAGCGCGGCCTTGTTCATGCCGCCCAGTCGGGCAACGGCCTCGAACACCCTGAGATCGGCGGCGTCCATCGGTTTCTCCAATCGGGCATGCAATTCCGCATGCTAGCGGAATCGGGGACCTCCGGCCATCCGCTCGGATCAGCGGGGGCGGTTCATGTAGGCGTTGATGGCGGCGATCGTGGACGCGCCGAACTCGCCGTCGATGCGCCCTGTGAAGAAGCCGGCATCGCGCAGCCTGGTCTGCAGGGCCTGGCGAAACTCCTTGCTCCAGGTGCTGGATTTCTGCGTCATTTGCATGTGGGAGAACTCGTAGCGGCGATCGAGGGCCTGCATCATCAGGCTCGCCGCCTCTTGCGGGTCCTTGCGCGGCACGCCCCGGCCGCCCTGCAGCATCCAGGCAAGATTGTTCATGGCGATCGCGTTGCCGAGCGCAACGGCCTTCTTGTAGTAGGCGACGGCGGCCGGCTCGCTTTGCTCGACACCTTTGCCCTGCACGTGCAGGTAGGCAAGTTGCGTCATGGCAATGGAGCTGCCGAGATCGGCGGCCTGCTTGTACAAGGTGACCGCTTTGGCAACGTCGGTCCCGACGCCCTTGCCCTCCAGGTACAGAGAGCCCAGGCCGGTCATGCCCGCGGCATTGCCGAGGTCGGCGGCCTTCTTGAACCACGTGGCGGCCTTGGCCGGATCGGCCTGCACACCGATGCCGTTGGCGTACACCCCGGCGATGTCGACCATCGAGGGGACGTGGCCGGCTTCGGCCGCCTTCGCGAACAAGCGCGACGCCTCCAGTGCGTCCTTGTCGACGATCTTCCCGTCGATCAGGAGGTGGCCGAGCCGGTTCATCGACTCGGCGTGATTGTCGGCGGCGGCCGCCCGAAGCAGGCGCAGACCTTCCGGCCTGTCCATCGCGACGCCGCGCCCGTCCAACAGCGCGGAGGCGAGTGCGGCGGTGGCATTGGCGTTGCCGGCGTCGGCAGCCTTGCGGAACCAGCGCACGGCCTCGGCATCGTCGCGGGTGACGCCGAGGCCCGAGGCGTACATGCGGCCGAGGCGGAACATGATGGCGGCATCGCCCTCGTCGGCCTGCCGGCGCAGCGTTTGCAGGAAATCGCCGCTGTCGTTGCCGACGCGCCATAGCTCCACGAGAGCCTGGCTGCCGGGCGCCATCGACGACGAGCGCTGAATGAAATCGCCGGTGGTCGCGACCGACCGACCGTTCAGGCCCACGACGATATCGCCGAAGCGGATGCCGCTCTCGGCCGCCGGACTGCCGGGCATGGCGCTCAGCACGAACACGCCGTCGGCGTTTGGCCGGCCGAGCGAGCGAGCGAGCGGCAGCTCGAGGGTCTCCATGCTCATGCCGAGCCAGCCCTTGTTCGCGTCGCTCGGCGAGCTGCCGAGCTTGACCGGCAGCTTGACAAGCCGCCCGAGCGCCTGCCCCGGCTCGCTCGAGCTGGGCGGTGGAGTTGGCGTCCTGGGGGGCGGGTCCTCGCGCGAAGCGATGCGCCGGCGCTCGTCCTCCCTGCGCCTCTCCTCGGCCTCTGCATCCGCCTTGCGGCGCGCTTCCGCATCGGCCTCGGACTTGCGGCGAGTTTCGGCCTCGGCGGCAGTGCGCGCCTCATCCTGGCGGCGCCTTTCCGCATCGAGCCCGGCCTGGCGCTGGGTCGCTTCGGTCTCCGTCTTGCGCCGCTGCTCCTCGTCCAAGGCTGCCTGCCGGGCCGCTGCCTCGCTCGCACGCGCGGTCGCGGCCGTGCTTTCGCGCTGGCTCTGCTGCCAGCGCGAGAAGCCGTATCCGCCGGCGGCACCGCCAGCAATGACGAGCACCGCGGCGGCAACGACGGCCCACCGTCGCGCGGGCCGCGGTGCGGGCTCGGCCGTGCGCATGGGCGCCGGCGGCGCGCTCGGCCGCTTCGCGGACTTGGCCGGCGGTTCGGCTCGTTTGGGCTGAGGCGGCCCCGATCCCAGCAGCATCGGCCGCAATTGCGCCACCGAGCGGGGCCGATCCGCGTGCCTGACCTTGAGGCAGGCGTCGATCGCTGCCAGGAACGTCGGCCGATAGGTGCCTTTCGCGGCCAGGGCTGCCGGAGCCATGCGGTCCTCGTCCACGCGCAGGGTGGCTTCCTCGGGGGCCGAGCCGGTGACGGCCCGGTAGAGGGTGCCGCCGAGCGCATAGAGGTCGGACCACGGCCCCTGCAGCCGGTTGTCGCTGGCATACTGCTCGTGCGGGGAGTAGCCGGCCTTGACGATGCCCGTGAGCGCGCGGCTCATCTCGGCAACCGTCCGACGCGCGGCGCCGAAGTCGAGCAGCACCGGGCTGCCGTCGGCGCGCACGATGATGTTGTCGGGGGCGATGTCGCGATGCAGGAAATTGGAGGCGTGCATCACCTGCAGCGCGGCGAGCAGCGGCGCGACGATGGCGTCGAGCTCGTGCTGTGCGGGAGGACGGCCGAGCCCCCTCAACCAGTTCTCGAAGCTTTGGCCGCGCTCGAAGCTCATCACCATGTAGGCGGTGGAGTGCGCCTCGAACACGCGGCTGACGCGCACGATGCTGGGGTGCTCGAAGCGCGCCAGCGTGCGCGCCTCCTTCAGGAAGCTCTGGCGCCCCCATTCGAACGTCTGCTTGTGGCGCTCCGACTTCGGCCGCACGCTCAGGCGCGCGTCGCGGTCGCCGAACTCGTCGGGGTAGTATTCCTTGAGCGCCACCGTGGTGCGCAGCGCAACGTCCTCGGCTTCGTAGGTGATGCCGAATCCGCCCGTGCCCACCACACGCACGATGCGGTAGGCGCCGTCGAGAACGGTCCCGGCGGGAAGAGCGGAGCGACTGTCCAGAACACACCTGCCTTTCCCTGCGCGCTGCCGAAGCTGCGTTCGTTTGCGTTGACGTCGGCCCGCGTCGCAACGAGCCATTGGTTGTCAGCGGGCGCTGCTCCGGCGGCTGTCGCGGCCGGGTCCCGCTCGCTCCGCACCTGCGGAATTTCTTTGGGCCAGCAGTATAACGTCTTGCATGGCACCGCCGGCAGTTCCCCTTGGAACACTGAGACTTAAGGGTCATTCGAGCGTGAACTTGGCTGGCCGGCCGCGACACGCTCGCGACGGTGTCACGGGTCATGCCGCCGAATCGATCCCCGCATCATGTGCGGCGATTGCGACCTCTATTCGCCGCACGGGCGCAGGGCCGATCCGCTTCCACGATTAACGTATTGCTAATCCGCGCCGTGGCAATTTACGCGATCTCTGGGGGAGCCGGAATCCCCGATGGGGCGTCTGGGTCGTTGGGCACTTGTCATGCGTTTGCCGTTGCGGCCGTTGGTGGCCGCGTGTCTCGGACTGTGCGTTGCCGCGCTTCTCGGCTCGGGCTGCTCGGGCTCGACCCGACCGCAAGCGGGGATGGAACGCTATGGCAGCAGCGTGCCCGCGAGCCGGCGGGTGATCGCCGACGGTCAGGCTGTCCCCAAGGGGGGCGGCCGCTACAAGGTCGGCGACCCCTATCAGGTCGACGGTCAGTGGCACACGCCGCAGGAGGATCCAACCTACGACCGCGTCGGCGTCGCCTCCTACTATGCCGGCGATTTCCATGGCCGCCGTACCGCCAACGGCGAGATCTTCGACATGTCGGCGCTGTCCGCCGCCCACCCGACGCTGCCGCTGCCCTCGCTCGTCTACGTCACCAACATGGAGAACGGGCACACGCTGCTGCTGCGCGTCAACGATCGCGGACCGTATGTGAACAACCGTGTCATCGACGTGTCGCGCGCCGCGGCCCGCTACCTGGGCTTCGAGACGCGCGGCACCGCGCGCGTGCGGGTACGCTACGCCGGCCGGGCCCCGCTCACCGGCGACGACCGCCAGGAGCAGCGCTTCCTGGCGAGTTAGCCGTGGTTCCGGGTGGCGCTGTCGCACGATCCCCAGTACGCCGGTCGCTGACACGCGCACGACGTTAGCGGATGGTGACGACGGGCCCCTGGCGGTACTTCTCGACGATCTTCATGTCGGGCTCGACGCCGAGGCCGGGACCCGCGGGCACGCGCACCTTGCCGTCCTTGGCCAGCATGGCGTCGCCGAACGGGCTGGCCTCGAGGTTGGCGTAGATGTTCTCCAGCAGCGTGTCGGTCGCGAGCGAGGCGACGACATGGATGGACGCCAGGTTGCCCGGGCCGAAGTACGCGCAGTGCGGGATGAGCTCCACCGAGTGCGCCTCCGCCGCGGCGGCGATCTTGCGCATCTCGGTGATGCCGCCGATCTTGGTCACGCTGGGCTGGGCGACGTCGATCGAGCCCTTCTGGAACATGTCGACGAAGTCGTGCAGGCCGGCTCCGTTCTCCCCGGCGGCGATGCGCGTGGCGCCGCTCTTGCGCACGCGGGCGAGGCCATCGTGGTCCTCGGGCGGCCACACCGGCTCCTCCAGCCAGTAGAGGTTGCTCGGCCGGAAGGCGCGCTCCATCTCCAGCGCCTGCGCGACGGTCCAAGGGCAGTTGACGTCGTTCATGATGGCGGTGTCCGCGCCCGCCCCCTCGCGTGCCGCTTTCACCGCGTCCACGCGATGCTCATGCAGCTTGATGTGCTTGAAGCCGCGCGCGACCATCTCGCCGCAGATGCGGCCGACGGTATTCGGATTGCCGTAGCGCATGAGGCTGCAGTAGGCGCGCACCTCCTTCCTGCGCGCGCCGCCCAGCAGATCGCACAGGGGCAGGCCGGCGCGTTTGCCCGCGATGTCCCACAGCGCGATGTCGATGCCGGAATGCGCGTACACGACTGGGCCGTTGCGGCCGAAGATGTGGAAGGCCTGGGCGGCTTCGCGATGCAATGCGTTGATGTCCGTCGGGTCCTTGCCGAGGAACCAGGGGCCCACGTAGGCCTCGAGCGCCGTCTTGGTCGCGGGGATGATGGAGTGGCCGAAGGCTTCGCCCCAGCCCGTGATGCCGGCGTCCGTCTCCACCTGCACCAGCAGATGATCCATGGTGGGAAAGCGAAGGCCAGCGAACTCCTGCTTGGGCGCCCCCATGTCGAAGGGGATGCGCACGTAGTGCGTGTGGATGGCTGTGATCTTCATGGGCTCCCTCCCGCGGTCCAGTGCAGGTCCAACAGCATAACACCGCCGAGCACCAGTCTCGACTAGGCGGAAAATGTGGAACCTGTACCCGGAACGCAGCGGTCATCTCGGGGACATGCCCGGAGATGACCGTGGAATTCGTTGACCGCGATTCCACTACAATCAGAAACGCGCTAGTCTCGATGCGAGACAATCAGGCTCCGCGCTGCCATTGCAACCGACGACGGAGCCGATCGGGAGGGTACGATGGGCTTGCGCAAGCGAGACGTCATTCGCATTTTCGCCGCAGCGTTGGTTGCCTCGCTCGTTGCCGGCACCGTGCCCGCGGCGGCCCAGAAGTCGGGCGGCACGCTGCGCATTTACAACACCACGCAGCCGCCGAGCGCGTCGATCCACGAGGAATCGACGATCGCCACCAACATGCCGTTCATGGCTGTGTTCAACAACCTCGTGCGGTTCGACGACGCAAAGCCGCGCAACGGCTTCGACACGATCGTGCCGGAGCTGGCCGAGAGCTGGGCCTGGGACGCGACCGGCACCGAGCTCACGGTCAAGCTGCGCACCGGAGTCACCTGGCATGACGGCAAGCCCTTCACCGCCAAGGACGTGCAATGCACCTGGCACCGTCTCAACGGCAAGGAGCCCGAGTACCTGCGGCGCAATCCGCGCGCGATCTGGTACGAGAACCTCAAGGAGGTCACGCTCGAGGGCGACTACCAGGCGACGTTCCATCTGACGAAGCCGCAGCCGTCGCTGCTGCAGATGCTGGCCTCGGGGCTGTCGCCCGTCTACCCCTGCCACGTGTCCGACAGGGACATGCGCACCAAGCCGGTCGGCACGGGGCCGTTCAAGTTCGCCGAATTCAAGAGCCACGCCTCGATCAAGCTGGTGCGCAATCCGGACTATTGGCGGAAGGGACATCCGTACGTCGATGCGATCGAGTGGCGGATCATCGCGAGCCGTTCCACGCGCGTGCTGGCATTCGTGGCCGGTGAGTTCGACCTGACGTTCGTCGGCGACATCACGGTGCCGCTGATGAAGGACGTGACGGTGCAGGCGCCCGCCGCGATCTGCGCGCTGGCTCCGACCAATGTGCCGATCAATATCCTGGTCAACCGCGACAGGCCGCCGTTCGACAACGTGCAGCTGCGCCGCGCCATGGCCCTGTCGCTCGACCGCCAGTCCTACATCGACATCGTCTCGGGCGGAAAGAGCAGCATCGCCGGCAACATGATGCCGCCGCCGGAGGGCCGCTGGGGCATGCCGCACGAGATGCTTCTGAAGCTGCCGAGCTACAGCCCGGACGTGGCGGCACAGCAGGCCGATGCGCGCAAGATCATGCAGAGCCTCGGCTATGGCCCCGGCAACCGGCTCAAGCTGAAGGTGTCCACGCGCGACTTTGCCACCTACCGCGACCCCGCGGTGATCTTCGTCGATCAGCTCAACAAGGTGCACTTCGACGCCGAGCTGGAGGTGATCGAGTCCTCCATCTGGCACAATCGCCTGGTGAAGAAGGACTACACGGTCGCGCTCAATACGTCCGGCGTCGGCATCGACGATCCCGACGCGGTGCTCAAGGGCGCCTACGCCTGCAACTCGGAAGCCAACTACACGAACTATTGCACGCCGCAGGTCGACAAGCTGCTCGCGGAGCAATCGCAGCAGGCCGACGCCGAGAAGCGCAAGGCGATCGTGTGGGAGATCGAGCGCGTGCTGGCCGAGGACGTGGCCCGGCCGATCGTCTACCACAACCGCTCCGGCACCTGCTGGCAGCCGCAACTCAAGGGCTTCGTGCTGCACGAGAACAGCATTTACAACAACTGGCGCTTCGACAACGTGTGGCTCGACAAGTAGCGCAAGGTAAATGGCATGGATGCGCGCCTTTTCAACACCGCCACCTGGAGCTTGCGTTGACTTCGAGGCGCACGTGCGTATCATCCGCGCCGGTCCATACGACACCCGCGGAAGAGACCAGCTCGCTTCACAGATGAGCCGGCGCCGAAGGAGCAACCGCCCCGGAACCTCTCAGGCAAAAGGACCGCAGGTAGATGGCACTCTGGAAAGCAGCCGGCTAAGTCGCCGGCTCACCGAAGGGGTAAGGCGGGCCGGCTAAGACAGCATGGCCGCCGAAATCTCTCAGGTCCCGTGACAGAGGGGGCTTGAACTCGCGCCGGCCGGTGCGGGATGCAAGCTCTATGGGACCTGAGATGAGATGAGCGATGCCCCGGCTTCCGACCAGCCTTTGAAACGCACGCCGCTCTACGCCCAGCACGTGGCGCTCGGCGCCAAGATGGTGCCGTTCGCGGGCTACGAGATGCCCGTGCAGTATCCCCTGGGCATCCTGAAAGAGCATCTGCATACGCGCTCTGCGGCCGGGCTGTTCGACGTCTCGCACATGGGGCAGGCGTTCCTGATCGGGCCTTCGCACGCGGCAACCGCCGCCGCGCTGGAAGCCCTGGTGGCAGCCGACATCGCGAGCTTGAAGCCGGGCCAGCAGCGCTACACCCAGCTGCTCAATGAAACCGGCGGCATCATCGACGATTTGATGGTGACGCGCTCTGCGTCCGAGAAGGATGACGGCCGGCTGTTCCTGGTCGTCAACGCCTCGCGCAAGGAGGTGGACTACGCCCACATCGCCGCGCGTCTGCCCGCGGGCGTGATCCTGCTGCCGGCGCCGGAGCGCGCGCTCATCGCCCTGCAGGGACCGGCCGCGGCGGCCATCATGGGCAAGCTGTCCGACATCGGGGCGGGCCTCGGCTTCATGTCGGCCGCCAACGGCAGGATCGGCGGCATCGACTGCCATATCTCCCGTTCCGGCTACACCGGTGAGGACGGATTCGAGATCTCCGTCGCCGACGATAAGGCGCCGGCGCTGGCCGAATTGTTGCTGGCACAGGAAGGCGTTTCGCCGATCGGCCTCGGCGCGCGCGACTCGCTGCGCCTGGAGGCGGGCCTCTGCCTCTATGGCCACGACATCGACGAGACGACGAGCCCGGTCGAGGCCGATCTGGTGTGGTCGATGCAGAAGCGCCGCCGCAGCGAGGGCGGCTTCCCCGGCGCCAAGCGCATCCAGGACGAGCTGGCGAACGGACCGAGGCGCCGCCGCGTCGGCATCAAGCCGGATGGCCGCGCGCCGGCGCGCGAGGGCACCGAGATCCTGGCTCTGCTCGGAGACCCTCTCGGCACCATCACGTCGGGCGGTTTCGGACCCAGCGTCAACGGTCCCGTAGCCATGGGCTATGTCGCCTCGGACCGTGCCGCCGTCGGCACGCCGGTCAATCTCATGGTGCGCGGCAAGGCGCTCTCCGCCGCCGTCGCGCCTCTGCCGTTCGTTGCGCACCGCTACGCCCGCAAGATCTGACCCGAGGGAGTTTTCATGGCCACCGAGCGCTTCACCAAGGACCACGAGTGGATCCGGCTCGACGGCGGCATCGCCACCGTCGGCATCACCAACCACGCGCAGACGCAGCTCGGCGACGTGGTGTTCGTCGAGCTGCCCGAGGTCGGCCGCAAGGCGTCGCAGGGCGACGCGGTGGCCGTCGTGGAGAGCGTGAAGGCGGCAAGCGACGTGTTCTCGCCCCTTGCCGGCGAGGTCACCGAGGTCAACGGCGACCTGACGGGTCAGCCCGCGCTCGTCAACGAGGACGCCGAAGGCAAGGCCTGGTTCTTCAAGATCCGGATCGCCAATGCCGCCGAGTTCGACGCGCTGATGGACCGCGCCGCCTACGAGGCATTCGTGAAAGAGTCAGGCTGAGGGGAGCCGTTGCTCGATGGCCCATGAATACAAGGCAAGCGTGTCGTGGAAGCGCGGGACGGATGCGTTCACCGACATGAAATTCAGCCGCGGTCACCAGTGGTCGTTCGACGGCGGCGTCACGGTGCCGGCTTCCGCCTCGCCCCAGGTCGTGCGGTTGCCGTATTCGCGCGCCGATGCCGTCGATCCCGAGGAGGCGTTCGTGGCCGCGCTCTCGAGCTGCCACATGCTGACCTTCCTCTACCTCGCGGCCAAGCAGGGCTACGTGGTCGATTCCTACGCGGACGAAGCCGTCGGCGTCATGACCAAGAACGCGCGCGGCAAGCTGTTCGTCTCCAAGGTTGCGCTGAGGCCTGCGATCGCGTTTTCCGGCGCCAAGCAACCGAGCGCGGCAGAGCTGGCCGAGCTGCACCACCACGCGCACGAGGAATGCTACATCGCCAACTCGGTGCTGACAGAGGTGGTGGTCGAGCCGGCTCCCACGGCCGGCGACAAGGCGGGGACCTGACGAAATGCGATATCTGCCTCTCACGGATGCGGACCGCCGCGCCATGCTGGCCAAGGTCGGCGTCGCCGACATCGACGCCCTGTTCGCGGACCTGCCGAAGGACAAGCGTCTCGACGGCCTCGTCGAGCTGCCGCAAGGCCAAGGGCGAGATGGAGGTGGAGCGTGTGCTGGCCAGGCTCGCGGCGCAGAACACGCCGGCCGGATCGGTGCCGTTCTTCGTCGGTGCCGGCGCCTACAAGCACCACGTGCCCGCGAGCGTCGACCATCTGATCCAGCGCTCCGAGTTCCTCACCTCCTACACGCCTTATCAGCCGGAGATCGCCCAGGGCACGCTGCAGTACCTGTTCGAGTTCCAGACGCAGGTGGCGATGCTCACGGCCATGGAGGTGGCCAACGCCTCCATGTACGACGGCTCCACGGCGGCGGCCGAGGCCGTGCTGATGGCGCATCGGGTCACCAAGCGGGACAAGGCGGTGCTGGCCGGCAACCTGCATCCGCACTACCGCGAGACCATCGAGACCGTGGCGCGGCTGGCCGAGCATGAGATCGTGGCGCTGCCGCCCACGCCCGGCGGCAAGCAGGACCTGGCGGCGCAGATCGACAACACCGTGTCGTGCGTGGTGGTGCAGACACCCGATTTCTACGGCCACCTGCACGATCTCACGGCGCTCGCCGACAAGGCGCATGCGGCGGGCGCGCTGCTGATCGCCGTCGTCACCGAGGCGGTGTCGCTGGGGCTGGTGCAGCCGCCCGGCGCCATGGGCGCCGACATCGTCGTCGGCGAGGGCCAGTCGATCGGCAACGCGCTGGCGTTCGGGGGGCCCTACGTCGGCCTGTTCGCGACCCGCACCAAGTACGTGCGGCAGATGCCGGGCCGCCTGTGCGGCGAGACCGTCGACAAGGAGGGCCGGCGCGGCTTCGTGCTGACGCTGTCCACGCGCGAGCAGCACATCCGGCGGGAGAAGGCGACCTCCAACATCTGCACCAACTCGGGGCTGTGCGTGCTGGCCTTCACCATCCACATGACGCTGCTGGGCGAGGCGGGGCTCAGGCGCCTCGCCCGCATCAACCACGCCAACGCCGTGGCACTCGCCAAGGCTTTGGGGGCGGTGGGGGGCGTGAAGGTGCTCAACGACACCTTCTTCAACGAGTTCACGATCCGGGTGCCCGGCAACGCCGCGGACGTGATCGAGAAGCTTGCTGCGAAAGGAGTGCTCGGCGGCGTCCCGGTTTCGCGCCTCGAGCCCGGTCGCCCGGAACTCGCCGACCTCATCGTCGTCGCCGCCACCGAGGTCAACACCGACGACGACCGCGCCGCCTACGCCGCTGCGCTGAAGGAGGTGCTGACATGAACTCCGCCGTTGTCATCCTCGGGCTTGTCCCGAGGACCCAGCGACCCGCAGGCGCCGACACTCCTGGATGGATGGATGGTCGGGACAAGCCCGACCATGACAATCGCGCGCGTGCTCACAGCTTTTCAGGTGAGGTGCTCGCATGCTGAACCGACAGGGGCGGCCGACGCAGGCCGGGGAAGCGCAGGTGGGCGACGCGGGCACCTTCAGCGGCAACCGGGCGCTGGCGCATCGAGGAGGCGCTGATCTTCGAGATTGGGCGCACTGATACGACGGGTGTCGATCTGGAGGAGCCGGCGAAGTTCTCGGCCAAGCTTGGCCGGCTCGCGCGGACGGAGCCGCTGGGGCTGCCGGGCCTCTCCGAGCCCGAGGCCA
Source organism: uncultured Alphaproteobacteria bacterium (assembly GCA_963774165.1). Taxonomy (GTDB): domain Bacteria; phylum Pseudomonadota; class Alphaproteobacteria; order Rhizobiales; family Hyphomicrobiaceae; genus AWTP1-13. Next base: position 61,721 of record CAVZEC010000016.1, read on the forward strand.
TGCGCCACTACGTGCGGCTCTCCCAGAAGAACTACGGCATCGACACGGGGCTGTTCCCGCTGGGATCGTGCACCATGAAGCACAACCCCCGGCTCAACGAGCGCATGGCGCGGCTGCCGGGCCTCGGCGACGTCCATCCGCTGCAGCCGCTCTCCAGCGTTCCCGGCGCGGTTGCCCTGATTGCCGAGCTGTCGCGCTGGCTGTGCGAGCTCACGGGCATGCCAGCCATCGCCATGACGCCGAAGGCCGGCGCGCACGGTGAGCTGTGCGGGATGATGGCCATCAAGTCGGCGCTGGAGGCCCGCGGCGACAAGCGGTCGATCGTGCTGGTGCCGGATTCGGCGCACGGCACCAACCCGGCCACGGCCGCGCTGCTCGGCTACCGCGTCGAGTCGATCCCGGTCCGCGCGGACGGCACGGTCGACCCCGAGGAGGTGAAGAAGAAGCTGTCGCCCCAGGTCGCCGCCATCATGCTCACCAACCCCAACACCTGCGGCCTGTTCGAGCGCGACGTGGTGGCCATCGCGGAAGCCGTGCACGCGGCGGGCGCCTACTTCTACGCCGACGGCGCCAACTTCAACGCCATCGTCGGCAAGGTGCGCCCGGGCGATCTCGGCGTCGACGCCATGCACATCAACCTGCACAAGACGTTCTCCACCCCGCACGGCGGCGGCGGGCCGGGGGCAGGCCCGGTGGCGCTGTCGGCGGCGCTGGCTCCGTTCATGCCGGTGCCGTACACGGTGGCCGACGCCGCGGGCGTCCGCTACGTGGAGCATGCGTCGCAACTCGCGGGGAAGGCCGGCGTCGCAAGGCCGCTCGGCCGCATGTGCGCCTTCCATGGCCAGATGGGCATGTTCGTGCGCGCACTCGCCTACATGCTCTCGCACGGGTCGGACGGCATGCGGCAGGCGAGCGAGGACGCGGTGCTCAACGCCAACTACGTGCGCGCCTCGCTGGCAGACCTGATGTCGCTGCCCTTCGGCGACCGGCCCTGCATGCACGAGGTGCTGTTCGACGATCATTGGCTGGAAGGCACGGGCGTCACCACGCTCGATTTCGCCAAGGCCATGATCGACGAGGGCTACCACCCCATGACCGTGTACTTCCCGCTGGTGGTGCACGGCGCCATGCTGATCGAGCCGACGGAATCGGAATCCAAGCCCAGCCTCGACCAGTTCATCGCGAGCTTGCGCGGGTTGGCCGGAGCGGCGAAAGCCGGCGACGCCGCCCGCTTCCGCGATGCGCCCCTCTACGCCCCCCGCCGCCGCCTCGACGAGACCAAGGCCGCGCGCGAGCCGCGCCTCCGTTGGACGCCGCCGGACGTGCGCAAGGAGGCCGCGGAATAAGGCCGCGACCGTCATTCCCGTGAAGCGTCGGCGAAAGCGGGAATCAAGCCTGGAATTCGACGAGGCATATGCGGGTGGATGCCCGCTCGGCGCTTCGCTCGGCGGGAATGACGGCGACGCGCATCACACCTGCCGGAACGGCAGATCGGTCGTGCCCGGTTTTACGCCGCACTGGGTGAGCATGCAGTGCACCTGTCCGCGGTGGTGCGTCTGGTGGTTGAACATGTGCACCACCAGCAGGCCCTTGGGCATGGTCAGGTCGCGCTTTGCGGAGCCCGAATACCAGACCAGGTCGCCCGCGAGCCAAGCCGGATCGAGCTTCTCCGCCCAGTCGATGATGACCTCGTCGAACCTCGTTCGTTCGCGCTTCAGGTCGTCCCAGCTGTCGTACATGTTGAGCGAGTTGGGGATGCCGTCCGCCTTCGGCCGGGGCGTGCCCGCGAACCGGCTCATCCAGATCTGGTCGCCCCACACGAGGTGGTTGAGCGTGCCGTGGATGGAGCCGAAGAAAGCGCCGCGCTGGGCTTTGCGCACCTCGTCGCTCAAGCGCCTCAGCCGTGCCGTACAGGTTCTGGTTCTGCCAGCGGTTGTAGACGGCCATCGCGCGAGCGTAGTCGGGTGTGATCATCTACGCCTCCGCCAAAGGCCAAGTGAACCGCTGTCATCCCGGGCCTCGTGCCCGGGATCCAGCCGTCCGCGAACGCCGGAGCAAGCCGCGAGATGGATCCCGGTGACAAGTACCGGGATGACCAACTAACCGACGATCTCGTCCGGCTTGAAATTCAGTGCGATCTCGACCTTGGCGTTGTCGGCGCTGTCGGAGCCATGCACCGAGTTGCGCTCGATGCTCTCGGCCAGCTCCTTGCGGATGGTGCCGGGAGCGGCCTTGGCCGGGTCGGTGGCGCCCATCACGTCGCGGTAGGTCTTGATCGCGTTCTCGCCCTCCAGCACCTGCACCACGACCGGACCCGAGGTCATGAAGCGCACGAGGTCGCCGTAGAAGGGGCGCGCCTTGTGCACTTCATAGAACTTCTCGGCCTGGGCCTGGCTCCAGCGCACGCGCTTCTGGGCGATGATGCGCAGGCCGGCCTTCTCGATCAGGGCATTGACGGCCCCGGTCTGGTTGCGCGCGGTGGCATCCGGCTTGATGATGGAGAGGGTACGCTCGACGGCCATGCGATGCTCCGCGGGTGCTATTTTCCAGGACTGCGCGGCGTTATAGCCCGTGCCCGGTCCCCGCTTCAAGTCGCGCCCGAGACAATCCGCGTGACCGGCAGGGAGGTTTGCGTATAGTGCGCGCCGCAACCTCCCGAAGCGTGCCTCGATGCCCATGCAGAAGAAAGCCGCTGGCCCAGCAGGAAAACCGACGACGCCCGGATCGCCGGGGCTGCGGCCGCGCGAGTCGTTCCAGGACCTGATCCTGGCGCTGCAGCAGTTCTGGGGCGAGCAGGGCTGCGTCATCCTGCAGCCCTACGACATGGAGGTGGGCGCGGGCACCTTCCATCCCGCCACCACCTTGCGCGCGCTCGGTCCCAAGGCCTGGAACGCTGCCTATGTGCAGCCCTCGCGCCGGCCAAAGGATGGCCGCTACGGCGAGAATCCGAACCGGATGCAGCACTACTACCAGTTCCAGGTGATCATGAAGCCGTCGCCGGCGGACTTCCAGGACCTCTACCTGCAGAGCCTGGAGCGCATCGGCATCGATCCCGACGTGCACGACATCCGCTTCGTGGAGGATGACTGGGAGAGCCCGACGCTCGGCGCCTGGGGGCTCGGCTGGGAGGTGTGGTGCGACGGCATGGAAGTGTCGCAATTCACCTACTTCCAGCAGGTCGGCGGCTTCGACTGCAACCCCGTGTCGGGCGAGATCACCTACGGGCTCGAGCGCCTCGCCATGTACGTGCAGGGCGTCGACCGCGTGTTCGACCTCAACTTCAATGGCCGCACCGACGCGCGCAAGCTCACCTACGGCGACGTGTTCCTGCAGGCGGAGCAGGAGTATTCGCGCTACAACTTCGAGCACGCCGATACCGAGATGCTGCTGGCCCACTTCCGCGATGCGGAGAAGGAGTGCAAGGCGCTGCTCGCGGCTGGCGCACCAGCGCCCGAGGCGAACGACAAGCGCCACAAGCTGGCGCTACCGGCCTACGACCAGTGCATCAAGGCCAGCCATATCTTCAACCTGCTCGATGCGCGCGGCGTCATCTCCGTGACCGAGCGGCAGAGCTACATCCTGCGCGTGCGCGACCTCGCCAAGGCCTGCTGCGGCGCCTGGCTCGCGACCGAGGGCGGCGGGGGGTAGGGGTGAGCGCCGCAGGTTGGGTCAAGCGAAGCGCAGACCCAACACCTCGTCGCGGACCTCGCTTGCGTTGGGTCTTCGCTGTCGCTTGACCCAACCTGCACTGCGGACTCCGGCCAGGATGACAGGGGGAGGTTTGCCCAATCTTTGTGCGGCTTTGCGCCATCCCCGCGGCAAAACGAGCGCTCCTAGGTGGTTGTATCCCGACTGAATTGGACGCATGTGTCTTGTCCGTTCTCCACCGTGGAGCAAGAAAACCATGAGCCCCCGCGTTCTCATCGCCGATCAGCTCTCGCCTGCCGCCGTCAGCATATTCAAGGAGCGCGGGCTCGCCACCGACGTGAAGGTCGGCCTGCCCAAGGAGGAGCTGGAGAAGATCATCGGCGACTATGACGGCTTGGCCGTGCGCTCAGCCACCAAGGTGACCGAGAAGATTCTAGCGGCTGCCAGCAAGCTGCGCGTGATCGGCCGCGCCGGCATCGGCGTCGACAACATCGATGTCAAGGCGGCGACCGCCAAGGGCATCATCGTCATGAACACGCCGTTCGGCAATTCGATCACCACCGCCGAGCACGCTCTCTCGCTGATGATGGCGCTCGCGCGCCAGATCCCCGAGGCCGACCGCTCCACGCAGGGCGGCAAGTGGGAGAAGACCAGGTTCATGGGCGTCGAGCTCTACGCCAAGACGCTGGGCGTGATCGGCTGCGGCAACATCGGCTCCATCGTTGCCGACCGTGCGATCGGCCTCAAGATGAAGGTGATTGCCTACGATCCGTTCCTGTCGCCGCAGCGCGCCATGGAGCTGGGCGTCGAGAAGGTCGAGCTGGAGGACCTGCTGCGGCGCGCCGATTTCATCACGCTGCACACGCCGCTCACCGACAAGACGCGCAACATCATCGATGCCGGCGCGCTCGCGAAAACCAAGAAGGGCGTGCGCATCGTCAATTGCGCGCGCGGCGGCCTCGTCGACGAGCGCGCGCTGGCGGCCGCGCTGAAGGCGGGCCATGTCGGCGGCGCCGCGTTCGACGTATTCGAGGTCGAGCCGCCCAAGGACAGCCCGCTGTTCGGCCTCTCCAACGTGATCTGCACGCCGCACCTGGGTGCGGCCACGTCGGAGGCGCAGGAGAACGTGGCCCTGCAGGTCGCCGAGCAGATGGCCGACTATCTGCTGAAGGGCGCAATCACCAATGCGGTGAACTTCCCCAACATCTCCGCCGAGGAGGCCCCGCGCCTGCGGCCGTGGGTCAAGCTCGCTGAGCAGCTGGGGCTGTTCGCCGGCCAGCTCACCGAGACCAGCATCAAGGGCGTGCGCCTCGAGTATTCGGGTGACGTCGCGGAGCTGAACACCAAGCCGCTCACCGCTGCCGCCCTTGCCGGTGTGCTGCGGCCGTCGCTATCGGACGTCAACATGGTTTCCGCCGCCGCCAACGCCAAGGAGCGCGGCATCCGGCTGGAGGAGACGACGCGCGGGCAGGAGGGCGCTTTCGGCAGCTACATCCGCCTCACCGTCCATACCGACGAGTACGACCGCTCGGTCGCCGGCACGGTGTTCTCCGACGGCCGGCCGCGCATCATCCAGGTGCGCGACATCAACATGGAGTTCGAGCTTGCGCCGCGCATGCTGTTCGTCCGCAACCTGGACAAGCCCGGCTTCATCGGCCGGTTCGGCTCCCTGATGGGTGAGGCCGGTCTCAACATCGCCACGCTGAACCTCGGCCGCGACAAGGCGGGCGGCGAGGCCATCTGCATCGTCGCCATCGACGAGCCGGTGTCCGACGAGGTCATGGCCAAGGTGCGGGCGCTGCCGCAGGTGAAGCGCGTCAACCAGCTGGAGTTCTGACGCGGTAGCGGGATCCGGCGCCGCTGCAGACCGCGGCTTGCGCTGGGTCGTCGCTGACGCTCGACGCAACCTGCGATTACGGATTATTAATCCCCCTTTACCATCGGCAGCCACACTCGCGTCACGAAGGCTGCTACCTTGGCGCCCGGGTCCGATCTGCCGGCGGCAATGCCGTCCGACGGCCCGCAAGGGAGGTGTCCATGCGCGTTGCGCTCGCTCTGCTCGTGCTGCCCGCGTTCGTTTCAGCTGCGCATGCCGCCGACGTGAAAGGCACCTCGCGCATCGATGCGGTGACGGTCTACCCGTCAGGCGCCGAGATCACACGGGTGGGCAAGGTGAAGCTCGAGGGCGGCGACCACGTCATCCTGTTCACGGATCTTCCGGCGCGCGCGCTGCACAGCTCGATCCGCGTCGAGGGCAAGGCTGCTGGCGCGCTCGAGATCGGCTCGGTCGACAGCCGCCGTGTGTTCGTGCCGCGAACGGACGATGCCATTGCCGCCACCGAGCGGAAGCGCGTCGAGGACGCCATCGAGAAGCTCAAGGACGACAAGGCCGCGCTGCAGACGGCCGTGCAGGCCGCCGAGATGCAGAAGGCGCTGATCGGCAACCTGGCGCAGCTTCCCACGCGCCCGGCCCCCGCCAGCGGTGCTGCTCCCGAGCCGGACTGGGCGCAGGTGCTCGGGCTCATCGGCCAGCGCCTCGCCGAGGCGCAGAAGACCATCCTCGACACGCAGATCAAGGTTCGTGCCGTCGACCGCCAGATCAAGGACCTCGAAGGCAAGCTGGCCTCGCTGGCGCCGGCGCAGGAGGAGCGCACCGAGGTCAAGGTGTTCGTCAATGCCGGCGCGCCGCTGGAGGCCGAGATGTCGATCCGCTATCAGGTCGGCGGTGCGTCCTGGCTGCCGTTCTACGACGCACGCCTTGCCACCGGCACCAAGGCGCAGGCTCCCAAGCTGCAATTGGTACGCCGCGCGAGCATCCAGCAGCGCACGGGTGAGAGCTGGGACGAGGTCGCGCTGGCGCTGTCGACCGCCCGTCCGGGTGCCGGAACTGCCGCGCCCGATCTGCAGCCCATGGTCATCGACTACGAGGCGGATTCGCCTCCGCCGCGCCCCGTGGCTTCCCCGTCCGTGGGTGCGGCACGCAGCATGTCGCGCGAGGCGGCCGCCCCAGGCCTAGTCGGTGGCCGCGCCGACGGCGAGGATGCCCAGCTGCGCGCGAAGGCAGCACCGGAGCCCCAGCAGGCCGAGGAGCGGCGCGCCAACGTCGAGACCCAGGCGTTCCAGGCCGTCTATTCGATCGCCGGCCGCGTCACCGTGCCGACCACGGGGGAGGCCAAGCGCGTGCAGATCGACGAGTCGCAGCTCGATCCCGCGCTCACGGTGCGCACGGTGCCCAAGCGCGACGCCAAGGCCTTCCTGTACGCCAAGATGACGATGGCGCGCGGCACGCCGATCCTGCCGGGACAGGTGTCGCTGTTCCGCGACGGCACCTTCGTCGGCAACGGTCGCCTGCCGCTGCTGTCGCCGGGCGAGGAGCATGAGCTGGGCTTCGGGGTCGACGACGCCGTGCGCGTGAAGCACGCCATCGCCGAAGAGAAGCGTGCCGAAACCGGCATCATCACGTCCTCGAAGACCGACCTGCGCAGCTATCGCATCTCGATCAAGAACCTGCACGAGCGGCCGATTCCCGTCACCGTCATCGATCAGATCCCCGTGTCGCAGAACGCCGACATCAAGATCGAGCTGCTGGGCAAGACCGCACCGACCAAGCGCGACATGGAGGACAAGCGCGGCCTCCTCGCCTGGGACATGGAGTTGAAGCCCGACGAGGAGAAGGTCGTCGAGTTCGGCTACCGCGTCACCTGGCCCTCCGCCAAGAAGATCACCTACGGCCAGGGCTCGTAGGCCTGGCCGGCGGCCTTCAGGCTCATGGTTGTCATCCCGGGCTTTATGCCCGGGATCCAGCCGTCAGTTTGCTCCGGCATGCGCGGATGGGTGGATCCCGGTGACAAGCACCGGATGGCCATGGAGCTTGTAGGGCCCGTTCCATCCGAGCCGGAAAACCCATAGCTTGGCGGGATGAGCGCAGGCGACATCCCCCGCACGAGGCCAACGACCACCTACTGGCAGCACCTGCTCGATGGGTGGCCGGACGGGATTGCGCCACAATCGCCCCATCATTTCGACTTTCCCGTGCGCCTGCCGGACGGGCGTGTGCTGCTGTTGCCCCTGCGGGCGCTGCCCGAAGGTGACCGGGCCGTCGCATCGCTGATTGCCAATCATGCCTCCTTCGCCGTCGTGGCGGCGCTGGCTGGCCACATGGCGGACCTGGCACGCGCCGCCGGGGTCGACCTCGTTGTCGGCCTGCCGACGCTGGGGCTCACGTTCGCAGGCCTGGTCGCCGAGCGGCTCGGGCACGAGCGCTACGTTCCGTTCGGCTATTCGCGCAAGTTCTGGTACGACGACGCGCTGTCGGAACCGATCTTCTCCATCACCAGTCCGGGCGGCGAGAAGCGACTCTATCTCGATCCAAACGTCGTGCCGCTGTTGAAAGGCAAGCGCATCTGCCTGGTGGACGATGCGATCTCCACGGGATCCTCCACGCTCGCGAGCCATCGCCTGCTCGCGCGCCTGGGGGTGCAGATCGCGACCGTGGTCGTCGCCATGAAGCAGACGACCCGGTGGCAGGCGCCGCTCGGCGCGGCCAGTCCGGCGCTCAGGGATTCGGTGCGGGCGGTGTTCGGCAGTCCATTGTTCGCGGGCTCCCCCGAGGGCTGGAGGCCGATCGAGGGCACGCTGCCCGAGGTCCCCTGAGCCGTCGCGCCACGCGACGGATGCCCGCCCCGAGGCCATTGGCCGACAACGCGGGCGCTGCACCCTGGTGCATTCGCAAGCGTCAGCGAACCGGTTGCGGCGCGATGGCAGCGGACGCCGGTTCGAAGGCGCGGTTGCCGCCGCTGCTCGCGTCCTTCGTCGCGGCGGGCGCCGCGTCCACTGCGAGCAGCGCCAGGACGTCGACGACCGGCGGCTGGTCGATGCCGCTCCCGGCAACGCCACGCCTGAGGTCGGCCAGCGCGAAGCCCATGCGCGCGTCGTAGGTGCGGTCCGGCTGGTTGCGCAGCCGCTGCTCGGCCTCGTACCAGGCGCGCTTGTCGGGCCCATCGGCGCAGGTGGCGAGCTCGTCGGGCTCCTGCGCCCCCCAGCGGCGTTCGGCGCAGTGGTGCGGATCGAACGAGAGCGCGAACAGGCGCCGCTCGACTTCGGCAAACGACAGCTGCTTGGCGCTGCCGTCGCCGCGCGTGTAGGCGATCGTGCACGCGCTCGCTTCCTGCAGGTAGGCCTGGCGGATATCGCCGCGGATATCCTCGCCCGCGTAGGCCAGGCGGCCTTTGCCGGCAGCCGCCAGCGACAGGAACCGGGCGACCTCGTCGCGCAGCTCCTTGAAGGCCGTCTTCAGCCGTGCGTCACGCGAGGGTGTGGAATAGGTCTCCCAGTCGCCGTCGGTGCCGTAGATGTTGTTGGGAAGCCGGTCCGGCTGCGACCGCTTGTGGATGCCGGCCTTGACGGCGACGTCCACGGCGTCGACGCGGTACTTCAGGTCCTCGCACAGCGAGCGCACCATGGAGCGCGTCTCCTCCAGCGGGTCGTACTTGAAGCCGGCGTTCGCGAGCCGTCTGCGCACGTAGTCGTAGTATTCGAGGGTTTCGCTCTCGAGCACGAACTTGCCGGCGCTCCACAGCTTCGGCCGCTTGGGCTCGGTGCCGAAGAACTGCTCGTCCGACCAGTCGGGGATGTCCTTGTCGGCGGTGAGCTTGATCTGGCCGCCGTGCCAGCTGCCGTCGGCCGCCTGCAGGCCACCCACCAGGGTCTGGGGACGCCAGCGCTTGAAGCCCGCACCCATGCCCGGCGAGGAACGCGCGAAAGCCTTGCCGTAGATCCCGCGCGTGAGCGAGTTGTCGGGATGCGTGTCGATGTAGTGGATGCGCCCCTCGGGCGACACCTTGTAGATCACGGCCACGTGGCCGTTGGGATCGTAGATGATGGTGCCGGGCTTGATGCTGTCGCGGGAAATCTTCACCGGGTAGTGGTCGGGCAGCAGCTTGCCCGTGTAGTTGGGCGGGTAGCGGTAGTGCGCGGAGGAGATGGTGTCGACGATCTGCGGCAGCGCCTTGCGCACGTCGATGCCCGTTTCCACCAGATCGCGCCGCGTGGAGATGACGTTGCCCTGCGCGGTGTAGCGGATGTCCTTGGAGTAGCCGAGCGGCGTGACGGCGGTGGAGTAGGAGAACGGCAGACCGTTCTTCCAGGCGAAGTACGCCCGCAGCATGTAGGGCAGGTCGGCGCAATCGGCATAGAAATTCATGCCCGCCGGATTGGATGCGCGATAGAGCGGATTGGACGCGGCACCGGTGAGGCAGGCATGCACGCTGCGACACCCGCTCTCGCCGATGCGCTGAACGAACTCCTCGTAGCCCTTCTCGTCGCGCTCGGTCCAGGTGGTGCGCAGGATGCGCCACGGCCATGCCGCGACGGCCTTGGCGCCCGACTGCGGGGCAAGCGCTTGGGAGCCTGCGGGAGGGGCCTGGGGGGCGGCGGCAGGAGCCTGCGGAGATGCCGGGCCGGGGCCGGGCGGCGAGTCGACGGCTGCCGGCTTCGCGTCGGCCGGAGCGGGTTGGGACGGCAACTGTGGATCGAGGAGTGCCGTTGTGGGGCCGTTCGGCGGCTGGGCCGGATTGGCCTTCTTGGGCGGGGCTGGCTTGCGCACCGGCTGCTTGTAAGCCGACCATGGCCACCCGTCCTGGGCAGACGCCGGCTGCAGCGAGCAGGCGAGCAGAAGCGCGCAGCCGGCCAACACGATCTTCATTGCCGCTGCCCCCTTCCGTTAGTCACACAGCGGTAAAATTCATTTGTGGTCACGTTCGGGGAATCCCGGAAGCGTGTCCAGCATCCGGGCGACGGGTCGTGCAAGATTTGCCGAAGGCGTTGCTTTTGGGCTGCTTACCCGAGTGTCCGGGTTCGCGAGTGCGCGGGCGACCCGGCTGCGCCGGCGCCGTCAATTCACCACGTGACGGCCGGGTGGGCGCGGTGCAGGACCTGCATCTCGGCCAGCATCGGGCCCAGGTGCTCGCTGTGGCGCCCGGCGCGCCCGCCGGTCTGCATCCACCGGTCGGGCGGGCGCTGCAGGGTTGCCTGGGCCAAGACCCCCGCGATCGTCGCTTCCCACAGGGAGCGGATCGCTTCGCGGTCGACGGCGATGCCGGCTGCCGCAAGCGCGCGCTCGCCGTCCTGCATCTCGAGCAACTCGCCCGTGTACGGCCACAGCTCGTCGACGGCGGCGGCTGCGCGGGCGTGGCTCTCCTCGGTGCCGTCGCCCAGGCGGATCACCCATTCGGCCGCATGGCGCACGTGGTAGGCCATCTCCTTGACGGCCTTGGCCGCGATCTCGGCCAGGCGCGCATCGCTGGAGGCGGCGAGCGCCTGATAGTAGGGGTGCATGAAGGCGGCATGGAGCAGGTGGCGCACCATGGTGGCCGCGAAGTCGCCGTTCGGCTGCTCGACCAGCAGCACGTTGCGGTAGGCATGCTCGTCGCGCAGGTAGGCGAGCCGGTCCTCGTCGCGCCCCTTGCCCTCGATGCTGCCGGCGTAGGCATAGAGCAGCCGCGCCTGGCCGATCAGATCGAGCGCCAGATTGGAGAGCGCGATGTCCTCCTCCAGCATCGGCGCGCGGCCCGACCACTGCGACAGCCGATGCCCCAGCACCAGCGCATCGTCCGCCAGCGCCACGACGTATTCGAACAGCGCCGCCGCGTCGGCTCGCCCGCTCGCCTCCTGGTTCGGAGGAGCGCTCGGCGCCTGGCTCGAGGCACCCGATCCGATCACGAGTGCTCTCCGCGCGTTCCGTCGAGGGCCTCCCCTCCCCCTTGCGGGGAGGGGTCGGGGGTGGGGGTGTGAAGCGCAGCGACTTCGTCATGCCCGCGCAGGCGAGCATGCACGGCCGCTGCGGAGTGCCGTGAGGAAGGTTGCGTGGATCCCCGCCTGCGCGGGGATGACGGCTCACATATGCCCGACTTCATCGGGCACCTCGTAGAAGGTGGGGTGGCGGTAGATCTTGCTGGCGGTGGGCTCGAACAGCTCGGCCTTGTCGGCGGGATCGGAGGCCGTGATGGCGCCGGACGGCACGACCCAGATCGACACGGCTTCACCGCGCCGCGTGTAGACGTCGCGCGCCGCCTGCAGCGCCAGCGCTGCGTCGGCTGCGTGCACGCTGCCAGCATGCTTGTGCGGCAACCCCGAGCGGCTGCGGATGAATACCTCCCATAGCGGCATCGGTGTCTCGGACATTTTCGCATCTCAGGGGTTGATGTGGTCCAGTCTAGGCCAGCCGTCGCGGAGCTGCCGTTGCCTTGTCACCCGTGTTCGGCGTGCCGGTCGGCTCGATCAGCAGCAGCTCGACCTCCCCGTGGGCAACGGGGCGATGCTCGACACCTCTCGGCACGACGAACAGCTCGCCGGGCTCTAGCGTCACGGTGCGATCGCGCAATTCGATCTGCAGCGTTCCCTTCAAGACGAGAAAGAAGTCGTCGGTGTCGTCATGCTTGTGCCAGTGAAATGGCCCCCGCACCTTCACGACCATCACGTCGTTGTCATTGTAACGAGCGACGGTTCGCGGCGCCCAATGGTCGACAAAGGTGCCGAGCTTCTCCGCCAGATTGATGGGTTTGGCTGTCATGCGCAACGCTGGCTCATCAGCTGCTCGACGTTCGGCAGGCTCTCCCAGCCGAAGGCATGATCGCTGGGGCCATTTTTCGTCAGATGGTCGAGACGTGCCAGGGCTTCCTGAGGCGTCGGGGTGTGCCCGGCGGGGATCCACCACATCACGAAATGCGGCGTCTGCATCGGCTCGAACCAGTTGCCTTTCTTCTGGTAGATGCGCTTGTGCACCGTATTCCAGACGAAGTGCTCGAGATGCGCGGCCGTCTCCCACACGCTCATGTTGATGAGGAAGGACGGGTCGGGGGTGACCAGAATGCTGGTGGCGTTGTTGTTGTCGTCCTTGAGGCGCCACACGAAGCCCGCACTGCGCTCGGCCAAGGCGTTGACGGCGTCGAGCGCGCCCATGAACTCGGCCATGCGCGGATCGTCGGTGGCATGGCGGATGTGCCCGACATTGAGCTGGGCCAGGTGCGTACCGGGAGGCTGCGTGACCATCGCTCTCACTCCGCTGCTATCTTTGCCGCTGCCGCGCGCTCGGCGCGCTTCCTGGCGTGTGCCAGCGCTGCCTCGCGCACCCACGCGCCCTCCTCGTGGGCCGTGGTCTTGACCTGCATGCGCTGGCGGTTGCAGGGGCCATCGCCCGCCAGCACGCGCTTGAACTCGGACCAGTCGATCTCACCGTGGCGCCAGTGCCCGCTGTCGGCGTCGAGCTTCAGCTCGGGGTCGGGGAACGTCAGGCCGAGGTAGTGGCCCTGCGGCACCGTCGCATCGACGAACTTCTGGCGCAGGTCGTCGTTGGAGAAGCGCTTGATCTTCCATTTCATGGCGTCGCCGGAGTGCAGGCTCTCCTTGTCCGAAGGCCCGAACATCATCAGCGACGGCCACCACCAGCGGTTCAAGGCATCCTGCGCCATCGCCTTCTGGGCGGCGCTCCCGCGCGCGAGCGTCAGCATGATCTCGTAGCCCTGGCGCTGGTGGAAGCTCTCCTCCTTGCAGATGCGGATCATCGCCCGCGCATAGGGGCCGTAGCTGCAGCGGCAGAGCGGGATCTGGTTCATGATGGCCGCGCCGTCGACCAGCCAGCCGATGGCGCCGATGTCGGCCCAGCTGAGCGTGGGATAGTTGAAGATCGAGGAATACTTGGCCTTGCCGGCGAGCAGCTGGTCGACGAGCTGCTCGCGCGAGGTGCCCAGCGTCTCGGCCGCCGCATAGAGGTAGAGGCCGTGGCCTGCCTCGTCCTGCACCTTGGCCAGCAGCGCCGCCTTGCGCCTCAGCGAGGGCGCCCGCGTGATCCAGTTGCCCTCCGGCTGCATGCCGATGATCTCGGAATGCGCGTGCTGCGAGATCTGGCGCACCAGCGTGCGCCGGTAGGCCTCGGGCATCCAGTCGTTGGGCTCGATTTTGTCTTCCGCGTCGATCTTGGCCTGGAAGCGCGCGAGCTTGCCCGCGTCTTCTGCGGCGGCCGGCGCGGCCGTCTCCTTGACATTGAGGCCCTGGGTGTACATCGCGCTCCTTCCGGACCAAGAGCAGGACTGGACGCCTATGATATCAGAAAGAACGTGTCTGCGCGCCATGGCTGCTCCACCGACGGCGTGGCGATCCACGGCGATGCGGTCGTGCAACCTTGCACCGCACACAGGCCCGTGGCACCGTGCGCGCCGCGCTGACGGAAGCGCCAATTCGGCCGGCTCAGAGGCCAATGCAGAACTGGACGGACATCCACTTTACCTCGCGCGACGGGTTGCGGCTCTATGCGCGCCACTATGCGGTGCCGGGCTCGGTGCGCCGGCCGGTCGTGTGCCTCGCGGGGCTGACGCGCAACTGTCGTGATTTCCACGATCTGGCGACCGCGCTGGCAATAGCCGGCGAGGAGGGCCGCGACGTCTATGCCCTCGACAGCCGCGGGCGGGGGCGGTCGCAGAACGATCCCGACTGGAAGAATTACACCGTGCTGGCCGAGCTCAACGACGTGCTCGACTTCATGACCATGAAGGGCCTCGACCGCGCCGCCGTCATCGGCACGTCGCGCGGCGGGCTGATCGCCATGCTGATGGCGGCGCTGCGGCCCAACGCCCTGGGCGCGGTCGTGCTGAACGACATCGGCCCCGTGATCGAGCGCGAGGGCCTTGCCCGCATCATCGCCTACGTCGGCCGCGTGCCGCTCCCCGCGGACTGGGAGGAGGCGACCGAGCTCGTCACGGAGATGAACCGGCGGCAGTTCACGGCCGTGTCGCCGCAGCAGTGGGGCGAGTTCGCGCGCGCCGTCTTCAACGACGACAACGGCCTGCCGGCGCCCGGCTACGACCCCGAGCTCGCCAAGGCGATCTCGATGATGGATGGGCCGATGCCGGAGCTGTGGCCGCAGTTCACCGCGCTCGCGCATGTGCCGCTGCTCGTCATCCGCGGCGAGAACTCGGACATCCTGAGCGAGAAGACCTTTGCGGAGATGCGCATCCGCCATCCCAGGGCGACGGCCGTGACGGTGCGCGGCCAGGGACATGCGCCCCTGCTGATGGACGCTCCCACCATCGATGCCATCGCCGGCTTCCTCGCCCGCTCGGACGGCGAGACCTACGCACACGCGCCCGCGCTCTCCGCGCTCGCGTAGGGGGGCGCGACTAGGTCACAAGCTGGGGTCGATCAGTCATTCGGCTCGACCAGGTGCGCCCGAGTCGGCCCGGGCTCGAACGGATCGCCGAAATACTGCGTTTCGCGGGCGACCTTTCCGTCGCTGAATTCCATGATGCTTACAGTGTAGGATGGCACGCCGTCATAGCTGAGCACGAGTTCGGAGACCCAGAGGTTGCCGTCGCCGATGATCCGCTGGACGGCGAAGCGCTTCTCGCTCGGCTGCACCGTTCTGCTCTCTTGAATCTTGCATCGGCCGCGAATGCGTTCGCCCGACTGCGGATAGTGGAGCACCGCATCCTCGCGATAGATCTCATGCTCGACCGCGAAATCATTCGCATCGGATGCGGCCCAGTGGCGTTCGAGCGCAGCCCGAATCTCGCGATCTTCCATCTCGATCTCCCGCGCCGCCTCTCCTCACTGCATTGTGGCAGCCGGAGCCGAATGTACTTCGACACCGTTGGAACTCACGAGCTGACGTACCGGGCCGTAGCCGGCCGCAGCTGTCGAATTTTACCTGTCCGGTCGAAGCGAAATGCTTCGATCATGCTGGCAGCGTGGGAGGCGCTCAGGGATGCTGCTTGCCGGGCCCCTTCAGTGCCGCCGTCAATTGACGCACGTCCTTCAGCTCATCGAGCCCGTCCACGAGCGACACGATGCGCTTTGCCCCATCGGCGCCGACGACAGGAACGGCGAAGCCCATGAATTTGTGCTCCAGCGACGCGCGGGAAAGCGGCCGCTCGGCGTCCCCTTCGGGAATCTCCACGGTCTCGCGCAGGGACTGGCCGTTCGCAAAGACGATCTCGACGCTCGCCCCACGCCCTTTGGGAAGCTTGGCCATGAGTGCCTCACCGGGCTTGACCGACGTTTTCTCCACGAGCGCCATCACGTCCCGGGCCCGCCAGCGATCCTTCTCGAATTGCTCGACCGTGACGTCGCCCTCGAGCAGGGCCATTGCCAGGCATACGGGGAGACTGTGGTCGGCGGTGCCTTTGGTCTGCGGCCGGAATTTGGGAGGGTCGGCTACGCGCCCGATGATGACGGGATAGCTCTCGACTTTGATCTCGCGGATGTCCTGGATGCGGTCCTTGATCCGAGCGGAGAGCGAGCTGCCGGCCTCCGCCACGGCCTGCAGTTCGATCTGGATCGGGAAGCGCTTGAACGCGACCCGGGGCAGCCGATAGCGCTCGAGTGCGAGGTCGACGCTCAGATCGGCTTTGACGGGCTTCATTTTCGCAGCCATCCATTCGAGCGTTCCGGACGGGCCTGTGAAGCCTTGCGCAGCCAGCCTTGCCGCGAAAACGCCGTCTGCCGCGTTGGCCGCCGCCCCCATGGCCTTCATCATGCTGATGGCGCCGCTATTGACGACAAAGGACGTGTAGCCGCGAGCGGCCGATATCCCGACGGCGTTGGCAATGGCCTCCTTCGGCAGGCCCCACACCTTTCCCGCCATCAGGGGAACGGCATAGGAAGCAGCACATAGGGGATGGAAGCCCCTCTCCACGAAGGAGATGGCGTCGTTGATGCGCGTGCTCGCCTCGTAGCCGGCGACCATCGCCTCGATGAGATCGCGACCGCTTCGGCCGCCGTCCTCGCAGACGGCAAGCGCCGTCGGCAGGACCTCGCTCGGATGCAGCGGCTCGGTGCCGATATAGGTATCGTTGAGGTCGAGAGAGCGGACGAGAACGCCGTTGACGAACAAGGCGCCTTCGATGGTGGCGGCCCGCGGATAGCCGATGACCGTGGCCGTCTCCCCCTCGCCGAAAGTCTTGCGGATAGTCTTCTCGGCGATGGCGGCAGCGTCGGTACCAACGGCACCGAATGCGCACGCAAGCGTATCGAGGAGGACCCGCTTGGCGGAAGCGGTCACCTCCTTGGGAAGGTCCTCGTAGCGGATGGCGAGCCCGAATTCCGCGAGCTTCTGCTCGAAGCTGTCCTGCTGGCCATCGGTGCCGCCCGCGGCCAGTGACGAGCTCACGAAGCCACCGGCGCGCGAGCCGGCCAGCACAAAGCCGGCGGCAGCGCCTGCCCGGGCGAGAAATTCGCGACGCTCCATCCCTGTCCTCATTCTTTTCTTGCTTTGTCGGAGCATCCAACCCGGCACGTGCGCCGGGTTCAAGGCTCTCAATTTCCGGGCATGGCGTGCACGTTGTCGAAGAACGCGTCCTTCCAGCTCGCCAGCTTGTTCTTTAGCTGGCCGGTCCGCGTCATGTGGTCCGCGTAGGCCATGACGCCGGTCGGTACCGGCGTGCAGTAGAGCATTTTGTCGTCGGCGATGATGGCATGTATGGCCTCGAGGCCGAGCTTGGAGGGCTCGCGGCGCAGGAACAGCTCGGCCGCCGCGCGTGTGTCCTTGCGGATGATCTCCATCGCCTCCGATAGCGCCGCGAACGTCGCCTGATAGAGCTTGGGCGACTCCCGCCGCCAGCGCTCGGGCGCGTAGGCGACGATCAGCGTGTGGCGGCTGCCGATCACGTCATAGGAGCTGAAGAGCGTGCGCACCTTCGGATCTGCAAGCTCCATCTGGATGAAGGGCACGGTGGTGGCATGGGTCCTGAAGGAGCCGCCACCCGACAGCAGTCCCACGACACCGTCCGGATGCGAGATGCCGACTGCCAGGGCATCCAGCTTCTCGCGGTTCTCCCACCCGAACGCAGAGGCCGCCGCCATCTGCAAAATGACTGCGTGCTGCGTGCCCTTGCCCGCGGTCATGGCGATGCGGTCCGTCTCCTGGAAGTCCTTCACGGACCGGATGCGCGGATCGACGGTGTTGTAGTAGATCGGACTGTCGGCGATCGCCATCATGCCCTTGACCGATCCCGCGCTCTTGTCGTGGAGATTGAGCAGGACCGTAAGCCCGGCCATGGCGACGTCGATGCTGCCCGACAGAATCGCGTCGTTGACCGCCGTGCCGCTTGCCAGCCGCGCGACCTCGACGACTGCGTCCGTCTCGCCCAGCGCCTGGGCGTGCTTCTCGATCAGCTTGAGTTCGAGGGCGACGTGAAGGGGGAGGTACGACAGGCCGAACTGCTGGGCGATGCGTATCTTGCCTTGCGCCAGGGCGGGAGCCGCCATCGGCCAGCCGACCGACAGCGCCGCCATCAGCACCGCGATCAACGCTTTCGGCTTGCGCATCACTGCTCCTTTGTCGCGTCCGTTACCGGCCCCTCACATCAGCTTGTCCAGGGCCGGCGGCATGACCGGTATCTCCATGCCGTCCTCACCGAAGAACAGGTTGCCCTTGAAGATGCCGGCAATCTCGCCGATCACGCGCTCGCGGGCCCCGGGCTTGTCGAACTGCTCGGTGATGTGGGTGAGCACGAGGTTCTTCACGCCGGCGCGCGCCGCCAGGTCGGCCAGCTCCAGATGCCCCATGCAGGAATCGGCGAAGTCGGCGCTGAGCTCGGTGCCTGAGATGTGATGGCACATGTGCACCAGCACGTCGGCGCCGCGCGCGAACGCCTCCATCTCCGCGAGCGGCCCGCTGTCGCCCGAGTAGACCAGCGTGCGGCCCGCGTGGCGCAAACGGAATGCGAATGTGACGAGATAGGGCTGGAAGTGCCGGGCATTGCCGACCTCGAGCGTCCATTCTCCCTCCCTCACCGTGTCGCCGAGCCCAAGCTCCACGACCTCGGGAGCAGGGCGCTGCCGCGGCAGGGCTCCGCCACGCGCCTCGTAGATGGAGAGGCTGCAGCCGTGGCTCGTACGCGCGACGAGATCGGCGTCGTAGACGCCGCCCTTGCCGAACAGCTGCTCGGTCATGCGCGCCAGCGGCGGCGGGCCGTACACCTTGAGGTCGGGCACGCGGCCGGCGCCTTGGTCCCAGCGCGTCAGGACGAGCCGCGCGTAGTCGCCGCAGTGGTCGTAGTGGAGATGGGTGAAGAAGAGATGGGTCACCCGCGGGGCGTGGATGCCGAGCTCGAGCAGCCGATGATGGGCGCCGAAGCCATGGTCGAGCACGATGACATCGCTGCCGATCTCGACCACATAGCCGGAGCACATTCTCCGCAAGGACGGTGTCGGTGTCCCCGTTCCAAGCAGACGAATTCTCACGCAGTCACTCCCGGCACGAGCATCCGGCCAACGTCGTGGGCCAGCGCGCATTCCAGGGCATCGCCCACCACGCGTCAAGCACGCCGCAAGTGCTGCGGCGTCGCACTCACCAGCTCGTCCAGATCAGCGTCAGCCCCGACAGGAAGAGGAGCGCCAGCACGACCTGTTGAAAGCCGCGGTTGCCGAGCCGCTGATAGACCGTCATTCCGATCCACGCGCCGCCGACGGTGCCCGGCAGCGCCGCCAGCGTCGCCAGGCCCACCTGCGGCGTAAGCAGTCCCGCGAAGGCGTGCGAGGCGATCGAGGCCCCGAGGATCGCGGTGTTGAATGCCTGCATGATGCTGCGGCGGTGCTCCTTGGCGTAGGCGCGGATGTCCGTCCACACGATCAGAGGGACGCCCGAGATGCCGGTCAATCCGCCGAGACATCCGCCGCCGAAGCCAACGACGCCATCCGCGACTCGCCCGCCGATATCGCTGCTCGCCCGCTCCCTGCGAGTCATCGCGTAGACGGTATAGGTGACGAGGAACAAGCCCACGCCGATCTTGAACGTCCTCGGATCGATGTATGCGAGCAGTCGCGTTCCGATCGGGACGCCGACAAGCCCGGGAATGATGAACGGCAATACGCCCTTCCATTTGATCGCATGCCAGATCCTCGGCAGCGTCTGCAGCTGCGACAGGAACGAGCAGACGATCACCAGGGAAGCGGCAACCGGCGGCGGGAGCGCGTAGAGCCACAGGCCCATGGCCGTGATGCCGGTGCCGAATCCCGTGAGGCCGTTCACGAAGCCGCCGGCCAGCGCGCCCAGAAGGACGAGGACGATCTGCTCTATCCCCATGGCTTGGCCCCGTTCCTGGCGGGCTGGGGCCCGGCACGACGACGCATTCATACGTCTAGTGTGGTGTCTCGCAAATGCCATCACCCTTTGCGGTAGGCTCGATCATGGCATTTGCGAGACTGAACCACACTAGAATCAATTCTTTCTAGTGTCCTTCAGTCTCCGAATTGCCTTGTCACCGGTGCGGCAAGCGTGAAGGCAATTCGGAGACAGGACACTAGCGCGGCGCCGGCCGCAAGCTCGTCTATCCGCGCTCCTCGCAATCGTGCCGATTGCCGCTCGGATCGGCGACGGTGGTGCCGTCGCTTGCGAGATAGCCTGGCCCCACGGGCACCTTGCCGTGGCCGCCGGGGATGTCGAGCACGTAGGTGGGCTGGGCGATGCCGGACAGGCGGCCGCGCAGGCTTCGCATCAGCTTCTGGCCCTCGGCGATCGAGGTGCGGAAGTGGCTGGTGCCGGGGGCCGCGTCCAGGTGGTGCAGGTAATAGGGCTTCACGCGGGCCTCGACGAATGCGCGCATCAGCGCGGCCAGCGTCTCCGCATCGTCGTTGACGCCCTTCAGCAGCACGGTCTGGCTCAGCATGGGGATGCCGGCGTCGACAAGTCGTGCGCACGCGGCCCGCGCTTCGCCGGTCAGCTCGCGGGCGTGGTTGGCGTGCAGTGCCACGTAGACCGTCTTGTCCGAGCTTCGCAGCGCCGCGACGAGCTCGTCGGAGACGCGTCCGGGATCGACCACCGGAACGCGCGTGTGCCAGCGCAGCACCTTGACGTGGCCGATGGCGCCGAGGCGCCGCGTCACCTCGGCGATGCGGCGCGGAGAGAGCATGAAGGGGTCGCCGCCGGTGAGGATCACCTCCCAGATCGCGGGCGTGGCGGCGATGTAGTCCAGCGCGGCCTCGAGCGCCTTGCCGCTCAGCGCCTGCGGACCGCCGGGACCCACGACCTCGCGCCGGAAGCAGAAGCGGCAGTAGACCGGGCACACGTGCGTCAGCTTGAGGAGCACGCGGTCGGGGTAGCGGTGCACGATCCCCGGCACGGGCGAGAGCCGCTCCTCGCCCAGGGGGTCGGCGCGCTCCTGCGGCAGCTGCCGCAGCTCGCGCGCGTCGGGAACGAACTGGCGCGCGATGGGATCGTCGGCGTCGGCGCGATCGATCAGCCGCACCATCTCGGGCGTGATCGCCACCGCATAGCGCTCGGCCACCTGCGCGAGCGCGATGGGGTCGGCCGCAGGTGCGAGCCCTGCCTCGCGCAGGGCGGCGATCGATCGCAGCGTTCGTGCCGGGTGCTTCATGGCCGCGCCAACAGCTCCGGCAGCCGCTCGCACACGGCCGCCGCCAGCTCGTCCAGCGGGCTGCTGGTGCGGGGCGCGATCTCCTCCAGCGCGGCAAGGAACGTGTCCGGCGTCAGCTGCGGCAGGGAGAGCGAGCGATACCATCCCTCGCTGGCGAGGAACTGCCGGTACTCGGCCTCGCGTGCCTCCAGAGCGGTGGTCGCCGGTGTCACCGACACCACCGGCAGGCAGGCACCGACGGCTTCCGAGATCATGGTGGTGGAATCGTCGGTGCACAGGATGGCATCGGCGGCGGCGAATACCTGCGGCAGCGTGCCGGGGCCCGCGGTGCGGAAATCGATGAACGTCTCGAGCCCGCCTTCCTTCCTCGCCGCCATGGCCGCCAGCGCGTCACCGATGAAGTCTCCCGACCGGCGCGACGTGGCCGCCAGCCAGCGGATGCCGTGCGCGCGGTTGGCGTCGTGCAGGAAGCGCGTGAGCTGCAGCCAATCCTCCGAGCCGTAGCGGTGGGCACCGGAGTTGCCGCCGACCAGCACGCCGACCCGGGTGGGCGGATTGGCGGGGCCGAAGCGCTTTCCCGCACCGGCACCGGGACGCGTGTCGATCGGCGAGGGCGGGAGGGAGACGAGATGATTGGGCAGCTTGCCGTAGCGCTCCAGCGAGACGATGACGAGCCTCATATGCTCGGGGCCGAGCCGGCGCAAGCGGCCGCAGAAGATGTTGGGGGCGCCCAGAAGCTTTGCCGCGGCCGCGTTGGCCGCCACCGTCTCCCCGCCCGCGGACACCACGACGTCGGCCGCGGGCAAACGGTCCGCGCGGATGCCGAAGCCCAGCCGCAGGATCAGCGCCGGCGAGACGCCGAGATTGACGAGCTGCGCCAGCGTGCGCGTCGGCACGACGAAGCGGCGGCGCACCTCGAGGCGGATTGTGGTCACCGGCCGCAGCCGGCCGATGGCGGCGAGCACACCCTCGGATTGGTGGTAGTGGCCCGGTTTGCCGTCGGCCAGCAGCAGGGCGGTCAAGGGGCGCGTCGGCACGTGCTCGGGCTCGCTGGCGGTTCGGCTCGTGGCTGGGGCAAGGTGTGGACGCACGCCGTGCCGCTCCAACGCTGCGGGCCATTGGCCCCGGATGGGCTGCCCAGGTCGGCTGGTGGGCCCGGCAGTACCGTACCATTCCAGCCGATCAAGGGCTTACGATTTCCCACTGGCCAGGATCGTGCAACGGCTGTTTCGGGAGATTCCGGCCAGCTCTTTCCCACCACTGCCGATCACGGGCGCACTATGCATTGCCTCAGAGAGGTCGCAACTCTCTAAGCTCGAGTGCACGTGATCTCGGACTGATAGCCCTGACAGATGAAGCCGAGAGCTTGCCATCGCCATCTACGGCGCTGTCGTCGCGATCTGGCGTTGCGCCGTTTCGGCAACGCCTACACATGGCTTCGAGCAATCCGGGACCTCGTACGCTAACTGGCTTCGACCGTCATCCGGTATGGGAATGGAGTAGGCTCGCGACTGAAAAACGATGAAGATGAATGCCCGACCCTGGCACGCACAGTGACGATGATCGACTGTGCGTCATGCAACCGCGGCAAGTCCCATGCACGGTGAGATACCGTTTGGCTGCTGTCGTATCCTAGCTTGTTGAGCTTTCTGCGTCGTCGGCACTGCCAAGAGCATCCTCGTAGGTCCGAGCCCGCGAGTGAAGCACTTCGGCTGACCACAGATGCCCTGACGAGCTCGACCGTGCTGCGCCGAGCTCAGACAGGGCGATTGCTCTGTCGAAAAACTCGGAACTCGAGGAACTCTCTCGGTCGACGCGCCTCTACATGGCTATCTCGCACTCGATGTCAAAGAGGCCGTTCCGGGTTCGGCTCGAACCCATACGGCACCAGCGAGGCTCAGTCGTGTCGCTCAAAACGAAGGCGGCTTAGTTCGAGGCGACCAACGGGCAGTCAGCGTCCAGACAGTGCCGCGCGGGCCGAGCGGTAGCCCGTAAGACACCCGCGGCGCCAGACGACGCACCTCATCGTGCACCCCGGCCGCTGAGCACCCAAGAGCATCGCCGAGCCGGCGCATGCCGGTGTGAGCCCTGCCACCCTGTAGACCGCAACCATTCCGACACGTCGGACGGCCGAACGACGCGATCGAACGCTCTGCGACGGCCGACCGGACGCGTCGTCTGAGCGTCCAGGCAGCGTCCGGCGGCGTCGAGGGCGTGGCCGGCAAGACCACTGGCGTCGTTCGCTCTGTACGGGCCTGCACGGCCTGGGTGTCCATCGATGCCGCTGGAGCCCCCAGGCGGGCCCGGACAGGGCCATTCCGATCGCGAGCGACAGGCCGCCGCCCGCCTCGATCATCACAACCGCGAGTAGTACAAGCAAGTCGTTCAGCCGGTCCGGGCTCACCTGCAAGCCCGAGGGCGCCCAGGTAGCGCGTCAGTGCCTTCGCATCACAGTTCGCCACCTTGGCCGGCTGGATGCTGGCCAGCTCCCCGGACGCCTTGTCCATGGCCGCCCTGGCCGCCGTACGCTGCTCCTGGACGCGTTGCTCGGCTCGGCCGGCATCCTCGACCAGGGAAGCGATCTTGGCCGCCAGACGCTCACGCTGGCGCGCACGGGCGAGTTCGCCGTCCAGCTTGGGGCAGGAGAGGGCGAGCTGCCGTTGACCATTGCGCAACCATGCCGCTGGGGCTCGCGCTGGGCGCCTCTCAGGGCTGCCTCGACCTCGGCGACTGATCGTCCGGCCGGGAGCTTCGCCAGATCGGCCTTGGCTGCGTCCAGGAGGGCCTGCAGGCCCGCTGCCGGCTTCGCTGCGGCCAGGGCGTCCAGCTCGGTCTTGGCGGTGTCGTAGGCCGCCTGAGCCTTGCTGCGGGCGTCCGTGGTGGCCGTCTCGGTCGCCGCGGCATTGGCACGCCCGCCGGAGGCCGAGCCGAGCGCTGCTGTCACGCTGTAGGCGCCGGCCAGGAGCAGGGCCACGAAGGACATGGCAGCGGCAGACCAGCGCTGGCCTCGAACGATTTGATGGTGGCCGGCCAGGACAGGGCGAAGATGATCGCCACGCCGGTCGAGACGCCAGCCCACACGAGCGAGCCCGCGAGATCGGTGCCCTTCTGCCAGCCATAGATGAGGTTGGTGCCGCCGCTCGCCACCGTGAAGATGGACGCGGAAAGGTAGGCGCAACGCGCTGGCCAGGGCGAAGCCCCGGTTGTAATCACTGACATGGGTCGTCACTCGCTTCGGCGGGTGATGGTCAAGAACCCGTCGTCGCCTGCGCAGGGCTTCGACGGGTTCGCCAATTTGGGCTCCGGAACCTAACGGTCGGTTAGCGCAAGGGTCTAATACAACCCCTTCAGCCAGAATCGTGTGATCGTTCAGCGCACGATTGCGTCTACGAAGGGGGGATAGAAATGATTGAGACCTCAAACGTCGTCCCGGCTGACACGCTCGAATTTTTCCGTCTGAAGCGTGAGTTGCGCGACGTAAATCTTTCTCTCGATGAGACTCTCTTTAGCGCTCTCCGTGAGTCCTTCGGCTTGTGTAGGGGTCGACAGCCTCATTCATCTCGTGAGCTCGCCGAGTACTACATTGAACTGTCCGAGGCCGGCCGCGACGTCCTGCGCCAATACGCCCGCGAGTAACGACCGAGGCACCGCTATGCCAGCAACAGACACCCGCTTCAGAGCGACGCAAGAGGTCCTGACGCTTGTCTCGCGCGCGATAGACGGCCTCGCCCCCGTCGTCAAACCGAACGGCGTGGATGCCAGCGGCGTGCTCATCAACCCGCGCCTGAAGCTCGCATCCATGAAGGCTGCGCGCGACCACATCGACCAGGCCATCGCCACGATAGAGCGGAAGTGGCCCGCTTAGTTCGCCGACGCGAGTAGGTGCAAGCGTTCCACAGCAAGGACTCCGCAGGATGAAACACTCCGCAACTGCTCGTCGTGACGCCGATCGCCGCGCATACCTGACCGCCGCCATCGCTTCCGTTCGAGAGCAGATCGACGGCGATCGGCAGTTCGTTCGCCTCGTATTGACGTCACTGGGTACGCCGGAAGCGAAACAGGTCTTGGCACAGCTCGACCTGTGGGCGTCCGAGCAATGGCCGCTCCGCAATCCGTCCTTCGCCAAACTACTCGCGTCGGCTTGACGGCAACGCCGTAGCCAGTGCGCGCCCGGCGACCTCATGCCGGAAGCAGAGAACGCCACGCGCAGACCTGAATGCGGCGATCGATCACGATCGGCGCCTCGCCAAAGCCGCCGGCGACACCTTCGCCCACGGCCTGACGCAACGGTTGTTGGGCAAAATGACGGCACAGGAAGGATTCGTAGCAGCGCGTAAACGCAGGAGAGAAAGTCGATCTAAGGAACAACGCATGATCTTCGACAAGAAACCAACGGGTGCACCTGACCCTGTTCCAAACCCCAACATTCCACGGACCGTGCCACGCGCCAGTCTGCCAGCATCCGCCATTATCGCCACAACCGTCACGATCGAAGGCAACGTGAGAGCTGAAGATGATCTTCAAATTGACGGTCACGTTAATGGCAACGTCAGCTGTGCTCGACTTACAGTCGGCGCCAACGGCATCTTAAGTGGAGACATCACGGCCAAGGAGGTCGTGGTTCGCGGGACCGTGACAGGCACTATTCGCGCGACGCGAGTCATGCTTCTGGAGAGCGCGAACGTTGTTGGCGACATCTTCTACGACAAGATGTCCATGGAAGAAGGCGCGCACTTTGTCGGTGCGTCCAACGGCGAGCCGCCATCTGCCGTAGCCCCGCCACCCGACGAGAAGATTTCGTAGCAGTGCGTAGAAGAAGCGAACCGGGCAGGATGTTGTCGCATCCCCGCCAGGTTCTGACCTGGTCGGCGCTGCCGGGCATGTAACAGATTGCCGAGATCACTGGGCGGCTGGGGCATGTCCCCAGCGAAACAGCGCAGCCCGCAGATGTCTGGCACTGTGCCCGTACCGCCCACACGGGTGCGAACTATCTCTTGAGGCTCGGCCGTTGTCGGCAGGGTCGTCGCGCAGATGGGAGACTAAGATGCCGTCCGACCAAAACCCGTTCAAGATTAGAATGATAGCCCTTGTCTTGGCTGCGAGCGTGCTGGTGATTCTGTTTCAGATACAGTTTACCCGCTTTCAAAATCGCCTCGACGATCGCCTCGAGCGTCTTGACGCGAAAATTGAACGCATAAAAGGCGTAATTGATCCGAACAAATAATAGCCTCCTCGCTTTTCAGAGTGGGTGATGTGACCGGAGCGGCTTGAGGCCGATTGTTAGGTCCCATCCCTTTGTTCGATCGAAGAACCATCCCTCCGCCCCGACCTGTCGTCACGTCTGGGCGCACGCGCGGAGCGGCCGTCAAGGATGGCCGGCACGCCGAGCTCGATACGTTCTCGACATCTCCAGGCCACTCCTTGACGGGCGCGAGCACGGCGGCAGGATCGAGGCTCAACGGGACGGGCGCTGCTGGTCACCCGAGCCGACGAACTCGCCGGTTCCACCGAGGGCTCCGATGAGGAGCGCGATCTCGAAATGATCACCGAAGCGGTGCGCTGGCCCAACGGCAAGACGGACGGTGGTAATGGCTAACGCCACGATCCGTAGCCGTGCGGCTCAAGCCAGGCGGGTCCTTTTCGCGGGAAATGGGCATCCCGGCGGTCATGGGGCTCTCGAACGGGCGCAGCGAGGCCCCTAGAAAAGCCGCTAGCGGAACACCGCTTAGTCCATCCGCCCAACAGGGGTTGGGGTATTTGCGGCGCTCAACTAGCTCGCGCCGGTGCCGTCGGTTCCCTGCAGACGACCTGCTTGAGGCGCTGCGTTGAGCCCTCCGTGAACCCGGCGTGCCAGGCTAGGTTTCGCACCGATCCTAGGGGATAGGGATTGGCAGACCAGAATGCGCCGCGCGTGGCGACCTGATAGCCCTCGTTCCAAACAGCAATGTCCGGTGAGGCAGTTCGCGCAAGTATCCCCATGGCGAGGCTCGCTATCCGATTTGCGACGTGCCGTCCACAGAGCTTTGACGGACTGCCTAACACGGGCAGATCGATGGGGGGCGCACTTCAGAGTATTAGCTGCAACTCTAACCAAAAGCTAACAGCCCCCCAACTTGGGGGACGCGAAAGGGCATCTCAATCGCTGGGGGAGGGCCGACCTCCCCCGTCGTCGCAAATTGGCCGTCCTGTCGGGGATTGGCGGTTGAGGGTTGAAAGGAGACACAATACATGCCGCTCGCCCGTGCGCGTCTCTCTCTGCTACCACCCTAGCGAGCAACCCTTCCCGCGAATCCACGGGCACCCAGTAGACCAGGAATTCGGCAGCCGACGGTGGGGGCGGCCAACGCGCCATCCTAGCCGGCCGCCTCTTCTCGTCGCCAAGTGGCTGCTGGCAGGCGCCGCCGTCGCGTCGTGCGGGGCGCCGCTCCCAAGCAGGGAGCCTTGCCCCGGCAATCCGCGCCCGAGCCTCCCCCGGGTACAACCCGGGCGCGGGGGCAGAGCCGACGTCACGTGCGGGGTGCGAGCATCGGCCGAAACGCCCAGCGCGGCTCTACGCTATTGCAGTCGAAAGCGTATCCCCGTTTCGGGGGAGAGCAGCTAGCGCCGCCGATAACAGGACTTACCACCAGAAATGAGAATGCCGCCACGCCGGGGCCGACGTGGCGGCCGAGGCGACCATTGAGGGGTAAGTCACCCAGGGAGCGACAAGGTCGGGGAACCCGTCGCGCACTTCATCTTGCCATGGATCCGGCGCAGCAGGGAAGGATCCGTTCCCAAATTAACTGACCAAACGACGCCCTCGGAACTTCTGACGTCCAAGTGCATTGTATGGACAAGCTAGCCCCTGACCGCCCGGCCTCCCAGTCAGGACGTGATCAGGATGCCTGGCCCGTGCTTTGTCCCTCACGAAGCACGGGCTTTTTCAATCCTCAGTGTCCGGCAGCGGGTCGCACCCTCGGCATTCCGGACAACCCCACCTAGGCGAGCTGCGGTTGCGCGGCGCGGAACGATCCAGTCACTGGGCTCCCTTAGGATTTTCGGCGGGTGGGGTCTCGGCCTTGCGTGGCTGGCAGAGAAAAAAATGGGCCCGTGCGGCGACTAGATAGCGGAGAGACACCCCGCCGCGCCCGCCAGGCAACTGATCCCAGCCATCGCGGTTCGTAGCGCACATGAGCTGGACCGCTTTGCCGCCACCGGCGGTCGGCGCGATCCTCCCGCTCCCGAATTTGACCCGACTCGGACATCGCTGTTGTGCGGCGATGTCCCGCAAATTTTGCGATCACGCCCAACTCAATTCAGAATTTGACCCGTCGCGATGCGCCGCTCGGTTCGGCGCACGTGGCGGCTACTCTGGAGAGCGGACCAGTTCGATTGCCTCTCGCTGGCTAACGAATCCCGGTCAGCACCGCATCCGGCAGCCACGTGACGCACTTGGGAAAGGCAACGAGCAGCCCGACCACCACCAGCTGCAGGCCGATGAACGGCCAGATGCCGATGTACATGTGCCGGAGCGTGATCTCGGGCGGTGCGATGCCGCGCAGATAGAAGATCGACGGCGCCATCGGCGGCGTCAGGTAGCCGGTCTGCAGCATGACGAGGAACAGCACGCAGAACCACACCTTGTCGAAGCCCGCCGCCTCGATCAGCGGGACCGTGATCGGCACCACCATCAGGATGATCACCAGCGGCTCGAGCATGAAGCCGGCGATGAAGACGATGAACATGACGAGGGCGAGCAGGCCCCACCTGCCGACATCGAAGGCTTTCAGGAACTGCTGCAGCGTCTCGAGCCCGCCCGAGCCGACGAACACGGCCGCGAACATCTGCCCGCAGGCGACGATGGTCAGGATCATGGCCGTGATGCGCACGGTCCGCATGGTCGAATCGACCAGCACCGCCCACGACAGCCGTCCGTAGGCGAGCGCCAGCAGCACGGTGCCGAGCGCGCCCGTCGCCGAGGCCTCGGTCGGCGTGGCGATGCCCGCCATCATGGAGCCGAGGACGGCAACGATGACGACGACCGGCGGGACCAGGACCTTGGCCGTCAGGGCCAGCTTGGCGCCCGAGCGCCGGCTCATCGGGCGCTCGCGGAATGCGCGGCCCGTATTCCGGCCGAAGCGTGCACAGAGTGACGATGTAGATGATGTAGGCGATCGCCAGCATGAAGCCCGGGATGAACATGCCGAGCAGGATGTTGCCGACCGAGGCGTTGGCGACGGGGCCGATGACGACGGCGAGCACCGAAGGCGGAATGATGGTGCCGAGCGAGCCGCCGGCGCAGATCGTGCCGCAGATGAGGCTCTTGGAGTAGTTGTACTTCAGCATGGCGGGAATCGCGAGCAGACCCACGACCGTCTCGGTGGCGCCGACCACGCCGCTGGTCGCCGCGAAGATCACGCACATGATGACCGTGCCGACGGCCAGGCCGCCCGGAATGCGTCGCGTCCACATATGGATGGCATCGAACAGGCGCGAGGCGATGCCCGACGCCTCGAACATGGCGCCCATGAAGATGAAGAGCGGCACGGCGGCCAGCACCTGCGCCGTCGCCACCTCCTCGATCTTCTGGATGAACTGGTACTGGAGGCCTTCGTGGCCGAAGGAGTGGAGCCCGAACATCACCGCCAGCGCCATCATGGTCAGCGCCACGGGGAAGCCGGTCAGGATCGCGGCGATGAGGGCCGGGAACATCCAGAGCGAGGACATCAAGCGATCTTTCTTGGATGCGGGAGGCGGGCAAGGAGGAGGGACTAGACGCCATGGTCGGTCAGGTCTTGCGGCACGGCCAGCGTCTCGATCGGCCTGCCCGCCAGCGAAGCGGCGCGCTTGATGATCTCGGCGACGATCTGCAGCGTGAAGATCGCGAACCCGACCAGCAGGATGAACTTGAAGGGCCACACGATCGGATTGAAGCCGCCCGAGCCCGATCGCTCGCCCGTGCGGTAGGCGTCCATGAAGTGGCCCCAGAGTCCCCAGGTGAGCCAGGCGACGGTCGGCAGGGTGATGAGGGAGAGGCCGATCAGGTCGAAATAGCGAATCCGCGGTCGCGTCCGCTCGTTGTAGAGCAGGTC
Source organism: uncultured Alphaproteobacteria bacterium (assembly GCA_963774165.1). Taxonomy (GTDB): domain Bacteria; phylum Pseudomonadota; class Alphaproteobacteria; order Rhizobiales; family Hyphomicrobiaceae; genus AWTP1-13. The sequence continues at coordinate 91,806 of CAVZEC010000016.1, forward strand.
GACGCGGACGTGGCTGTCGGTCGACATGGCGTAGGCGATGGAGAGCACGAAGGACGCGCCCATCAGCCAGGTGTTCACGTCGTTGCCCCAGGTCGTCGGCGCATTCAACACGTAGCGCAGCACGACGTCGTAGAGCATCAGCACGACCAGTATGATCACGAGCACGGCCGCGATCGCACCGAAGAAGCGACTGACGGCGTCGATGGCCCGAACCAATCCGCGCATGTTGTGGCAGTTCCCCCGTGCTTGTCCGCGGTCGGCACGCACGCCCGCCTGCGCAGCCCGGCCCCTCTTGCAGCGAGAGGGGCCGGATGCGATGCGGCTATCTGAACTCCGAGCGATACTGGCTCGACGGCTTCCACCGCGCCACGAACGCGCGCTGATGCTCGACCACCTTCTTGAACCAGCCGCCTTCCTCTGCGATGTACTTGTCTTCCCACGCCTTGGTCGCCTTGGCGACGCCGTCGATATAGCCCTGATCGACGCGGATGAACTCGACGCCCTCTCCCTTGAGCTTCTCGAGCGCATCGACGTCCATCATGTTGATGTTCATCCACGACTCGATCGTCGACATCTTGGCTGCGGCTTCGATCTGCGTGCGCGTGTTGGCATCGAAGCCGTCCCACAGCGCCTTGTCGAAGACGCATTCGAGCACGGCGCCGGGCTGGTGCACGCCGGGCAGGATGATGTACTTGGCAACCTTGTGGAAGCCGAGCCCGATGTTGATGCCGGGGGTGGCCCACTCGATGGCGTCGACGACGCCGCGCTCGAGCGCGGGATAGACCTCGCCGCCCGGCAGGATGACGGTGGAGGCGCCCAGGTTGTTGGCGATCTCGGCCCAGGCACCCGACGTGCGCAGCTTGAGGCCCTTCAAGTCCTCGATCGTGCGGATGGGCTTTCGCGAATGCATGTGGATCTCGTCGGAGTGGGAGCCGCAGGGGATGCCGACCACCCCGAACTTCTCCATGCGCCACTGCCGCCACAGATCGATGCCGCCGCCGGCGTAGATCCAATGCAGGAGCGCCTCGGCCGGCGGCGATCCGACGTAGCCGCCGAAGATCGCCGCCGCCTTGTCGATGCCCCAGTCATAGCCGGGCCAGCTATGGCCGGCCTGCGCCACCTTCTTCTGCACCGACTCGGTGATCTTCAGCGGGCTGCCGATGGTGCCGGCCGGGAAGATCTGGAATTTGACCTTGCCGCCGGTCAGCGCGTCGGCCTGCTTGGAGAAGCCCTGCGCAAACTGCTCGAGATGCACGCCGCCGGGCCACGACGTGGCCGTGCGGATGTTCTGCTGCGCGCTGACCGTGCCCGCACTCAACACGAGAGTTGCGGCGGTCGCGGTAGCGAAGACCAAGTTCGAGACGTTCATCATGTTCCTCCCTGAAGACGAGCAATGCGAAAGCGCCTCTTGCGAGACCGTTATTGACCGAGACCTTCTGCAGGCGGACGGGAAAGCAGCGTTGTACTTTCGTCATGAGAGTGCCGCCAATGCGCTGCCATGGCAAGCAATTCAGATGGCAATTCAGATGGCAATACAGATGGCAGAGCGCCGGCAACTGCAGTTCGACAATCCCGCCGCTGCGCCCTTCAATCTTGCCCGAGCGTCAACCTGCTCCGGTTCGCACTTCCGCTCTTGATGCTGTGGACGGCTCCTCCACCGGCACGTGCGTGCCAAGGACGACAATGCAGATCGCCGTCATCCTCTGCGATACATCCAATCCGATATAGCGGGTCATCGAGCCCGCGATTACCCAATGTCCACACATGGCAGTGCGCCCCGAAGGCGCGAAACACCTGTGGAGGAGGATTCCACCCGGATAATTGTCGATAGGTCCGGAAGCTGACGAGCGGCTTGGTCGGGTAACTGGCTGGGTTGGAGCCTCGTGACAAAGGTCACCTTGGGTGGCTGAGCGATCCGGCGGGCCGTAACAGAGTGAAGCCTATGCAGGCCTCGAAAGTGACAATGCGGATGCCGACCCTCCTGCCATTTGGGGAAGGCTCCAACGAGCGTGGGAAGCAATCGACACGCGCACCCGCTCGATCCGCCGGGGTAGTGGGCACGGCACGTCGGAAAGGTGGTTCGGGTAATCGGGGGAGACCCGTCACTGGCGAGGGTAGCGTCCTCAACGCTGCGAAGGGCAACGGCCATGGCGGGAGTCGGACAGGGTCGTACGAGCGTCGAGGCTGGGTAACGCCAGCGGAGCAAAGGGCCCTGACTTTTGGCATGCTTCTGAAGACGGCGAGGTGAAGGTGATTGGCGATGAGCCTGCAAACACCGACTACGATCCGGACCCGTCAGTGGAAGCTCTTATCGCAAGGCGAAGGTACGTTACGTGCCGAGGTGTCGTCGCGCGACACCAGCATAAGCGGCCGACCATCGAGGGCTTTGCGGTGAAGCCAATCGGAAAGCCGTGTGCGGGAAACCCGCATGCACGGTTTGATGAGCGGGGATGGGAAACGGAGCGTTGGCCGTAGGCCCCAAGCCACCGCGCCCATCCTCGACTTTACCGCTGCGGACCTTCTCGGCGGTGCAGCGATTCCCGCCCGTTGCTGGGTGGTTAGCTGACGCGACTGAGCCGGGCAGGGGCTTGGGCGGTCTCTCTCTGTCTGCTTTTTCTGGGGGATTTTAATGGCGTTTGCGCGCGATCGTGCGGCGATGGTAGAGGGTCTCGGCGATGGTTTCCTTTCGGGATCAGCCGGGGCGGCCTCGAGCGCTGGCGCGCGGGCGCAAAAATAAGGGACCCGTTGGCCCCAGTCATTAGTGTGTGGGCCTTCGCGCGGGGCGTTTGGCATGGGAGGGCCACCGCCTCCAGTGGTGCGCTAGGCGCAGGCTCTCTGGGTACACCAGACGCATAGCTACCACAGACGTTACGCGGCAACCTCGAGGCTCCCACCCGATGCGGGCGAGTTGGCGCAGGGGGCGACGAGCGTGTCTTTGTCCAGTGAGCCAGCGCATGGGGGGCGCGGTCGGGCGGGACGTCTCTCTCCCTCTCTCTCTCTCTCTCTGACAACTCCTCACGCGCGAGCGTGAGGCACGCGCGGCGTGGAACGTTCCATCGACTGGGTTCCCTTGGACTTTTGGGCGGGTGGGGTCTCGACCGGGCGTGGCTGTCAGGCAGGAAGGGACCCGGGAGGGGGCGAGACAGAGACAGAGCTGAACGCCCACGATGAGCGGAGCGTCGCGGTAACGTCCGGTATCGGTTGCCAAGGAGAAGCGGTCGGCGCGTTCATCCCACTTGCTTATGACCCCAAGCCAAAGTCGCCCTTGAAGCATTCAGCTCAAAAGCGGATCCAAAAACCAAACTCGCATCAACCCTCACATCTTCTCGCCCAGAAATCCTTTGATAAGGGCCAGCAACTTGACGGGGCTGTAGGGTTTAGTGACGTAGTGATCGCAGCCCGACGCGTGCGCTTTCTCCTCGTCGCCCTTCATCGCATATGAGCTGACGGCAATGATGGGTGTCGCTTTGAGGTTGGGATCGGCCTTGATCTGCCGGGTGGTGTCATACCCGTCGAAAACGGGCAGCTGGATGTCCATAAGGATGAGGTCGGGACGTTCCGACTGGGCTTTCGCTACCCCTTCGCCGCCATCTGAGGCCTCGACGACATCGTAGCCGGATGCAGTGAGAAAGTCCCGCAGGATGGCGCGAAGGTCGTCCTGGTCCTCGACGACAAGAATGCGCGGCTTCATGCGACACCTGCGGCGGCTGCGGCGCGAACGGGAAACTCCATGCCGAAGGTCGAGCCCTGTCCGATGCTGGACTCGACCCAGATGCGCCCGCCGTGCATCTCGACGATCTGCTTGGCGATTGCAAGTCCGAGGCCGGTTCCCCCCTTGCGCTTGGTGTTAGAGTTGTCGACCTGGTGGAATTGCTGGAAGATTTTCTGCTGCTCGTCCGCAGGAATGCCGGGCCCGGTGTCCGTCACTCCGACGGTAAAGCGATCGCCCTTCAGGTTTGCCGTAATACGCACCTCGCCTTTATCCGTAAATTTGATGGCGTTGCCTACCAGATTGAGCAGCACCTGCGTGAGGCGCTGCTCGTCGCCCATACCGTGAGGCAGTCCACTCACGACATCCGTCTTGAGTGCCAGTTTCTTACCCTCGGCGAGCAATTCGGTGGCCACGCGGACGTTCTCGACCATGCTGTCGAGTGCATACTCAGTCATGCTCAAGCTGAACTGTCCGGCCTCGATCTTGGAGAGGTCGAGGACCGTGTTGATGAGACTTAAGAGATGCGTGCCGTTCGACTGGATGCGACCGACGATCGGAGTAGATTTCTCCGGCAGGCCGCCATAGACACCTTCCTTCAGGAGTTCTGCATAGCCGAGGATGGCGGCCAGCGGGGTCCGCAGCTCATGGCTCATGTTGGCTACGAACTGCGACTTGTGTTGGCTCACGATTTCAACCTCCCGCCTTTTCTCTTCGACCTCCTTGAACAAGCGGGCGTTATGCACGGCAATCGCTGACTGTGCGGCGAAGGACTGAAGAAGAGCCACGGTTTCGCGCGCGAAAGAACCGGGTTGCTTGCGACGCACCACTAAAGCGCCGATCACTTTATCTAGATGCAGCAATGGCACCGCTAGGAGTGCACGGACGCCAGCGTTCAGGTGGAGATCGAACAACGGATGGGGCGCTACCTTGGTTAGGTCTTCGATCGACACCGCTTCTCGCCGTGCGCCACACTGGCCTATTAAGGCTTCTCCGAGCCGGATGGGATGCATCCGCACTTCCCTGATAAGCTCAGTGCCCATATTGCGACCGGCAGCGTGCAAGAACTCACCCCGTGCTTCGTCGAATACATAGATTGCACCGCCACCTGTTTCGGATATCTCGCAGGCGTGTTCCAAGATGGTCGACAAAACACCGTCGAGATCCAGCGAGGATGAAATCACACGGCCTGTCTCGGCCAACGCCTTAAGCTCGGCGACGGAACGTGTTAGCTCTCGCGTGCGCGCCTGGACCTCTTCGAACAGGCGGACATTCTCGACAGCAATCACTGCTTGGCTTGCGAACGTTCTCAGAAGTTCGATGCGGTCATGAGAAAATGGACCCTGCTCTTCGTTCCGGGTGAGAGCGATGGCTCCGAGCGGGCGCCCATTCGCTAGCATCGGCACAGCTATTACGCTCCTGTAGCCCGCCGCCCGAGCCAAGCCGCGGACGGACTCAGAGACTTGTGAGCGGCGGTCTATATCGTCGACGACAACAACTTCCCCTTGCAGCATCGCCTGGGCTACAAGGGTCCCACTCTCCGATAGTCGCTGCGGAAAACTGCGCCGAAACTGCTCGACTGTCTCCAACGGAAAGTTATAGTGCCCAACAAGATTTACCATTTCGCCTTCCAACGTATAGGCAAGCCCAAATTGTGCCTCGCACAAGCGGACGCCGCTCTCCAAAATGGCATCGAAGACGGGCTGCGCATTGCTAGGCGAATTCGACATTACATGGATGATTTCGGCCGTCGCGCGCTGTTGCTGCAATGCTTCCGACAGCTCGCTCGTGCGATCCTCCAATTGAACCGTCCGTGACTGCACCTGGGCAAAAAGCGGGCATTCTCTATGGCAATTACTGCTTGATCGGCAAAACCCTCGACGAGCGCAATTTGTTTTGACGTGAATGGTTGCGGGATTGTCTTGCCTACAAATATCATTCCCACAACATCGCCATTTCGAAGAAGTGGAGCGCCGAGCGCCGCCCTGTAGCGGCCAATTTCTTGTGCCTTCCCCCATGTGTACTCGGGATCATCCAGCACATCTGAGACCGTGATCGCCCTTGCCTCCAGGGCCGCCCGTCCCGTAACACTTCCTCGATCTATCGGAACCTTCAAACCTTCAAAAAATTCGCGGAGGCGGGCGCGCACATCGGGCTCATGCCCATAACCGGCGACCCAGTGAAAGCACTCTCCCTCTCGTTGGAAGAGCCAGCCATGATTGGCATCGCACAATCGCGTCACCGACTCCACCAAAGTGTCGAGCACTTTTTGCAAGTCGAAACGGGATTGTCCGATAAGCTTTAGCACTTCTCCAGTGGCCGTTTCCCGCCGAAGCGCATCGCGCAGCTCTCGTTTCAGCTCCTCGAGCTCGCTGTGCTCGGCCATCCGCATGGGAACATCCAACTCGAGAACGGTCTGGGTCTCCGCTGCCGGCATCGACCATGATTGATCGTAGGCCAGATCATTCACTCATGGAATACCATTTAGGCTGCACACAAGTGAACTGGCGCTCAAAGCTCTAAGCACAAGGCCCTTCCGCGAAGGAACATTATCGCGTGTTACCACCGTTCCAGCCGCGGCTCCCCACCTGGGGGTGCAACAACTTCGACTGTATCTGCGGGTTCGCAAGCGAGATCGCCGTCCACCTGCGCCGCCGTGCTTAGCTTGTCAGCTTCTTTTGTGATATGCAATCTCGTCCATGACCCGCGATATCAAAACGGTTTGCGCCCTAGGGCTCGACATCCGGTTTGGACAAGATAGTTGCTCTAAGGCGAATGCAGGCAGTTCGCCCGCCGCGACGTAGGGTGAGATCAAATCTGGGGGTCGCATGACACATCAGCCGACAATACTCGTGACCGGGGGCGCTTCGGGAATCGGCCGCGCGACCGTCGAAGCTGTGCTAGCAGAGGGGTGGAGAGCGATCGTCGCCGACCGGGACAAGACCAGCCTCAACCTAATGCGAGAGACGCTCGGGCCGACGGCAGTCAAGGTCGTGTACGAACAAATGGACGTAGCGGACGAGAAGGGAGTCGTTGCGACCATCGCTCGATGCGAGGCCGAGTTCGGCCCAATTACCGGGGTTGTCAACTCAGCGGGCATCGGCAGGGATGTGCCGGCACTCGAAACAAGTGCGGATCTGTTCCGAGAGATCCTGGAAGTCAATCTAATTGGGACCTTCCTCGTTTCGCGAGAGGTCGCTCGCCTCATGCAGTCGCGTGGTGCTGGATCGATAGTCAATATTGCGTCCGTCTCAGCTCTACAAGGGAACATGGGACGCGCTGCTTACGGCGCGTCCAAGGGAGGCGTGATCACCTTGACCAAAGTGATGGCGGTCGAGCTGGCATCGTTTGGTATCCGGGTGAACGCTATCGCTCCTGGCCCGATCGAGACACCGCTCGTCTCTAAGATGCATACTGCCGCGATGCGCGCCGCCTATTTGGCTAGCGTGCCGCAGCGCCGATACGGATCACCCAAAGACATCGCGAGTGCTGCTGTGTTCCTGTTAAACGAAGCGGAGTCGGGTTATGTAACCGGTGAAACGCTCACTGTGGACGGTGGCTTCTCGATCGCGGGCATTCTGGGTGACGAATCCGGGACCTAACCTCCCCATCGCATGTCGGGACTTTGGCACTGAGCCGAAGAGGAGCACGTTGCTTTCACGGCGAGTTCGGTGTTGAGCAGACCAAGATAGACCAACCCAAGCCGACGTCCGCGCGGCAGATCCTTCAGCTCAGAGGTTTACCGGCCTGCGGAGCGTCGAGTCGCTGTCCGCTCGAGTGCCGTAGGCTAATGCACGAGGACGTGGGCGGGCGGGCCGGCCGGGGTCTCTCTCTCGGTGGCGCCTGGGCGGGCTCGTGCACACGTGCGGTGGAGCCGGTGCGTCACCATGAGTTCTCTTGGACAAAAGCCGGTGGGAGGCCTCGAGGATCGAAAGAGACGCCCAGGAAAAGGACCCGGAGACGCTGGGCGCATGTCCGGAGACAATTGGCGCATGTGAAGCCAGGCAGCGCGGCCTCGTTACAAGCAGGGCTCAGTCGCCAATGCAGCCGCGGATGAGACGCAGTAGCTGGAGAGGGCTGTAGGGCTTGGTCACGTAGTGCTCGCAGCCGGCGGCGCGCGCCTTTTCCTCATCGCCCTTCATCGCGTATGAGCTGACGGCAATGATCGGCGTCGCCTTGAGAGTTAGGGTCAGCCTTGATCTGCCGAGTAGTCTCGTAGCCGTCGAGGACTGGAAGCTGGATGTCCATGAGGATGAGGTCGGGCCGCTCGGACTTCGCCTTGGCCACGCCCTCGCCGCCGTCAGCGGCTTCGAGCGACTTCGTAGCCCGATCCCGTCAGCAGGTCGCGGAGGATGCCGCGCAGGTCGGCCTGATCTTCGACGACAAGGATGCGCTTGGTCATTCGGCGGCCTTCCTGGCTTCGGCGCGGATGGGAAGTTCCATCTGGAAGGTTGCGCCCTGACCCAGCGTCAATTCAACCCAGATGCGACCACCGTGCATCTCGACGATCTGCTTGGCGATGGCGAGCCCGAGGCCAGTGCCGCCCTTGGCCTTGGTGTTGGAGTTGTCGATCTGGTGGAACTGCTCGAAGACGCGGTTCAACTCCTGCGGCGGTATCCCTGGACCCGTGTCGGTCACGGCAACAGTGAAGTGGCCGTTCATGGCCGTCGCGGTGATGCGCACTTCGCCAGTGTCGGTGAACTTGATGGCGTTGCCGACGAGGTTGAGAAGCACCTGGGTGAGCCGCTGCTCGTCGCCCAGGCCGACCGGCAGCTTCTTGGCAACGTCCGTCTTGAGGGCGAGCTTCTTGGTCTCGGCCAGCAACTCGGTTGCGCCGCGCACCGTCTCGACCACGGTCTCGATGGCGTACTCGCCTAGGTTCAAGCTGAACTGGCCGAACTCGATCTTGGCGATGTCGAGGACGGTGTTGATGAGACCGAGCAGGTGCTTGCCGTTGGAGCGGATGCGCGTGAGGGCATCCATCGATTTCTTGCCGATGGGGTCTCGTAGAAGCCCTCCTGCATCAGTTCGGCGTAGCCGAGGATGGCGGCCAGCGGCGTACGCAGCTCGTGACTCATGTTCGCTACGAACTGCGACTTGTGCTGGCTGGCGATCTCCAGTTCGCGGCTCTTCTGCGCGATCTCATCGAATAGGCGGGCGTTCTCGAGCGCGATGGCAGACTGGTCGGCAAAGGCCTGCATCAAACTGATGATCGTGGAAGAGAAGCCTCCTGGTCTCTTCCGTTGGACGACCAGCACGCCGAGCGGCGCTTCGGCGCTGAGCAAAGGGATAACCAGTGAGGCGCGCATTCCGGCCTCGATTGCCGCGGCACGCAAGGGATTGGAGGGCATCTTCGTGAGGTCTTCGATCTGCAGTGGCTCCCGCTTTGCGATCGCTTCGCCAAGGCCGGTATCCCTTGCAGCGATATCGAGCTTGCGGAGCCGAGCAATGACCTCTTCGTCAAGAAGCGCCGTTTCGCCCAGCTCAAACCGGCCGATGTCTTCTCGGTAGTAGAAAATCGAGCCGCCATCGGTGCCGGAGAGCGCGACGGCTCGATCGACAATGACTTTTAAGACCGCCTTGAGATCGAGGGTAGAACTCACCGCGCGGCCGACCTCACCTAAAGCCGTCAGGTCGCGGTTACGTTCATCCAGCTCAGAGAACAGGCGCACATTCTCTACGGCTATTACAGCTTGACTGGCGAATACCTCAACCAAAGCGATCTGCTGTCTCGGAGAAAGGTTCCACTTCCTGCCGGTAGACAGCAACGGCACCGATTGGCTGCCCGTCCCGCATCATGGGAACGATAAGCATCGTGCGAATACCAAGAGACTTGGACGTCACCAGGTAGGGATTGTCGAACTCGGCGAGGACGTCGTGTACGTGAACCACGCGTTGCTCCAGCACAGCCCGTGCCGGGACGCTTCGCGAGTCAAGCTGCATTGGCCACTGCTGGCGGAGAACGTCCAGCCCCTCCGGAGTAACATTGTGATGGGCCGAGAGGTGCATCATGGCGCCGTCGAAGCGGAAAACCATGGCGTAGGTCGCCGCACAGAGCTTCACGGCATTGCGAGCGATTGTGTCGAACACCGGCTGCACATCGGTGGGGGAGCTCGATATGACGCCCAAAATTTCGCTCGTCGCCGTCTGTTGGTCCAAAGACTCGCTCAGGTCTGCCGTGCGCGCCTGCACTTCCTCGAATAGCCGAGTGTTCTCCATGGCGATGACGGTTTGGTCGGCGAACGTTTGCAGAAGCTCGATGTGTTTCTCGCTGAAAGGATGCACAATCTTGCGGGTCAAAACGATTGCACCAATCACACTGCCTTCACGCGTGAGAGGCACAGCGATCGTGGTGCGGTATCCGCCAATTCTTCTCCAATGCTGCACGACGTCAAACTCGGCTGGAATGGCCTCAACATCAGGTATGTGAGACCGTCTGGGCTTCGAGCACGGCGCGACTAAGCGCCAACTCCCGTCCAGGCACGAACGGTCGACCGCGCATGAATTCATCGAACTCGCGCGGATGACCGTAGCTCGCCGCGAACGGGTAACTATCGCCGAACCCGGCGGTAAATCGCGGCCGCGTCCGCCTCGCAAAGACGGGCGGCTGATTCAACGAGCGTATCCAGTACTGTCTGGAGATCGAAGGTCGAGCGGCTGATGACCTTTAGCACGTCCGCGGTGGCAGTCTGCTGTTGGAGGGATTCGCGTACCTCGTTCGAGCAGGCGCGTGTTCTCGATGGCGATGGCAGCCTGATCGGAAAAACTCTCCAGCAGAGAAATCTGCTTGTCGGTAAAGGGCTTAACCTCGTGCCGATATGTCAAGAGCACACCGAGCAGCTCGCCCGACCGTAGCATTGGCACAGTCAGCACTGTCCGAATCGGATCGACCTGCTTAGCCCCATAGGTGTACTCGGGATCGGCCATAACATCGGGTATATGAATTGTTCGTTGTTCCAATGCGGTCCGGGCTGTCGCGCTGTGGCGACCCGGCGCGATTGGGTTCTGTTCGACCCAGAGCCTGAACTGTGGGTTTACATTGTGAGTGGCGACAACTCGCAGAACCTGACCATCATATCGGAAGATGAACGCGCGCTCTGCCTCGCACAATCTGACCGTGTTCTCAGCTAACGTCTCGAACACCGGCTGTAGTTGACCGGGCGACCGCGCAATCACACCAAGGACCTCGGCCATGGCAGTCTGGTATTCGAGGGATTCCTGAAGCTCGCGTTTACTAGCCTGCTCGGCCTCGAACAGCCGCGTGTTCTCAATGGCGATCACGGCCTGATCGGCGAAGGTTTTGAGCAATGCGATCTGCTTTCTCCGCGAACGGGCCAACCTCCTAGCGCGAAACGGAGATGCGCCGACGAGCTCGCCGTCTCGCATCAATGGCACAGACAAGGATGGTCCGAAAGCCGCGCTTGCACGCGCGATCCTGCCTTGTCGATGTAGTCGGGATCCTCGAGGCAATCGGGGATGTGCTGTACCTGGCGCGTAAGCACTACACGACCGCGATGCTCGCGCTCGGGACGCAAAAGGACGGCCTCGTCAATCTGGCGATATTCATCCGGAGGCCCCAAGTGACACGCAGACGAAAACGTCACCTTCCGGAAGCCAGACTGGCGACCGACTTATTTCCACACATGCGAGCAGCCATCTCGGCAATCAATTCGCAGCACGGGCATCAGCTCGGTCGGGGAACGCGAGATGGTCTCAAGCACCAGTGATGAGGCCGTTTGGTACTCGAGGCTCGCCTGCAACTCCTTCGCACGCGTCTGTTCGGCCTCGAACAGCCGCGTGTTCTCGATGGCGATCACGGCTTGGTCGGCGAATGTCCGCAAGAGCGCGATTTGCTTTTCGGAGAATGGTTCCACTTCGCTCCTTCGGAGGAGAAGCGCACCTATCGCGCGGTTCTGGCGCATTAGCGGCACGCCGACAATGGTGCGATGCCCATACTTCCATGCGAGCTCACGGCCCTTGCGAAAATCATCTCCGGTGTTCTGCAGATCGGCGATATGTACGGGTGCTTTGTCGAGAACGGCGCGGCCCATAGCAGTGCTGCGATCCAGCGAAACCACTTGGCCCGCTGGTCGGCCGCGTTCTCCGAAGCCGGCGCGGATGTGTATGTTTTCGCCTTCGACGATGGCGATGTCAGCCAGCTGTGCCATACAAATGCTGGCCGCAGTCTCGACGATTGTGTTGAGAACCGGTTGCAATTCATTTGGCGAGCGCGAAATTGCATTGAGAACGTTGCTGGTGGCGGTCTGATATTCGAGGGCCTCAGTCAATTCGCGCGCGCGCGTCTGCTCGGCCTCGAACAACCGTGTGTTCTCAATGGCGATGACGGCATGGTCGGCGAAGGTCTGAAGGAGAGAGATCTCGTCGTCAGTGAACCCGCCGGCTTCGCGACGGGTCACCGCTATCGTTCCGACCGCTTCATTGTCCCGGAGCAGCGGGACCGTAACCCAGCTTCGATAACCGCGGGCTCGCGCACTGGCACGCACGGCTTCAGGTGTGCCGTGATCGGTCTGGGTGTCAGCGATATTGATCGGGGCTCGGGCGCGTACAGCCCGGGCGTGGGCCGTCTCGGACTTAAGCGACTGCGGGAAGACCGCCCTCAGGGAAGCGTCGCCAGCAGCGTCGATGCTCGTGAACGCGGCGAGCTCGATCTGATCGGCCGCGATCCGGCCCACCACACCGGAGTACCCGCCTAGCAAGCAGACGGCGCTGGACAAGATCGTGTCGAACACTGGTTGGGCATCGGTCGGTGACCGGCTGATGACACGCAGGATTTCGCTCGTAGCGGCCTGCTGCTCGCGAGCCTCAGCTAACTCGCGCCTCAGCTCTTCAACCGATTGATCGCGACCAACTGGCGACACTTCGGACGGCATGAGGACACTCAACCCTCTGAACGCGCATAGTTGGCCTACGGTCCCAGATGAAATGGGGCCGGCCAGAACCATCCTACGTCAGGGAGTTCGCACACGCCATGTAGGCGCAACGAGATGTCTGTTTTTGTTTACCGTCAAGGCTGGTGGGAAAGGCGACCTCTGCCGAGTCCTTCAGGAAGCCGATCCTTCACGGAGCGACGGGCGCCCCCTAGTGTTCGCTAGCAAGGCAGCAAGGCTCGTGCACGAAGACCGGCCACGGCGATGGTGGGAGCGTTCGGGTCTCTCTCTCAATGGTGCTCGCCCGCGCTCGTGGGCAGGCGCGGCGTGGAACGTTCCATCGACTGGGTTCCCTTGGACTTTTGGGCGGGTGGGGGTCTCGGCCGGACGTGGCTGGCTAGGCAGGAGGGGCCCATCGGGGCAAGAGAGACACAGAGCTGAACGCCCACGAAGAGCGCGGCGTCGTGGCAACGTCCGGTATCGGTTGCCAACGAGGAGCGGTCGGCGCGTTCATCCCATACGTGCTGTTGACCCGGAACAGTCCTGGGCTGCATGCGCCGCAATTGCCCGACGCCCTGCGCGAGATCTGATATCTTCTTTGCGTGTCATCGCGGGATGAGAGGGTCAAGTGAGGCGGCGGGAGTTCTTTGCGCTTGTTGGTGGAGCGGTGGCGTGGCCGGTTGCTGCGCGGGCGCAGTCTGCAGAGAAGATTTTTCGAACTCGGCGCATTGTCGCCTGCGGTTGCCCAGCTTGACTCGATCCGCATCGTCGTGCTGCCCGAGCTCGCCAACGCGGGCATTGCCGAAGGCCGCAACCTCATCTTTGACGCGCGGGCCGGCAGCACGGAGAAGCTGCCGGAGTTGGCGCGAGAGCTAATCGCTACCAATCCGGACGCGATCATGGCTGTGTCCAGCGCAGCTATCGGCGCGCTGAAGGCCGTATCGAGCAAGGTGCCAATCGTGATGTCGTTTTCTGACCTCGACCCCGTGGCCGCCGGTTTCGCCGCGAGCTTTGCCCGGCCGGGCGGCAACATCACGGGCATCGCCATGCTGGCGACCGTGCTTGATGCCAAACGGTTGCAACTCTTGCACGAAGCGGTGCCGGTGGCCCGCCGCGTCGCGGTGCTTGCGGTGTCGGAGAGCCGCCATGCGTTGACGCTAGAGGCAATGCGAGTGGCGGCTTCTGATGGAATTGAGCTTGTCCCGCTCTATGCCGAACTCCCGGGGTCCTACCCGCGCGCTTTTACGGCGATGCGCACAGCTGGAGCACAGGCGCTCGTGATCGTGGCGGCACCGGAGTTTAATCGCGATGCCGAGATTCTCTCCGCTTTGGCCACTGAAGCCGGGCTACCGACGATGTGCGAGTGGGGTCAAATGGCTACGCGCGGTTGCCTGCTCGGCTACGGGCCAGCTGGGCCCGAGCTGTGGCGCCGCGCCGCCGATTACGTCATTCGCGTCCTACGCGGCGCCGCGGCGGGCGATTTGCCCATCGAGCAGCCCACCAAATTCGAACTTGTGATCAATCTCAAGACAGCCAAGGCGCTTGGTCTCGAAGTACCGCCTGCACTGCTCGCTCGTGCTGACGGGGTAATCGAATGAGCGGCTCGGACTCCTGTTATCGGTTGATGATCGGACCTACACGGAAGCGTCAGACGCCTCGCCCTTCGCTAAGTCGGCAGAGGGCTCATGCACGACGACTCGGCCGCATGCATGGATTGGTCGGGCTCTGGTCTCTCTCAGTGGTGCCTGCGCGGGTCTCGAAGATGTCTTTCGACACCTCAACCAGCCGCACCGCTCCTGTCAGGGCCGAGAGATCGTCAAGCGCCGGGCGGAACGAAGGCTATGTGAGCGATCTTGCTTTCCACAGTCGCGACGCCCTCCACGGTGTGCGCCACCCGCACCGCTTCTACAATCATGCGGTCGTCGCTTGCGCCTCCCATTAGGGTCACCTTGCCCGCAGAGACCGTGACGTCAATGCCTGCGATCGTGGTCAATCTAGAACCAAAGCGCTGCTCAAGAGCCTCCCTCGATCGATGTCCCGCGATCACCCTCTTCACTGACTTTGCCCGGAATGGCGGGTTACTGGCCTATGGGCCCAATCTCCTAACCCTCGTCCGCCAGCAGGGCGTGCTGGCTGCCAAAGTCCTGCAAGGCTCCAAACCAGCCGAAACGCCGATCGAGGCGCCGACCAAATTCGAGTTCGTGTTGAACTTAAGGGCGGCTGAGATGCTCGGGATCACCGTTCCAGCATCGACTTTGCTGCGAGCTGACGAGGTGATCGATTAACCTGCGTTGCCCTGGACGTACGTTGGTGCACATGCTCACGGCAGTTCCTGGCACGCTTGCTCCGGACGTCTACAGAGGAACTGACGCACAAAGTTTGGGTGGAGAACGGACATCGTTCCATCTCCGTTCTTCGATCGGCAGGTTTCGGGGGGCTTAAGACGCGCCCAGCGCGTTTACCTCACTCCCGTTTTTGACCCAATCCGGCTCGTTACCTACATCTTAGTCGGGTGACCATGAGCCCCGCAGAGCCTGTGCTATGCTTGCGCTCCCTTTCGTCGTGCAAGGGAGCCGCACCCATGGGCCTGAAGAAGGACCTGGCAGATGCCCGCGCGAGCTGGGCGCCGCTGTCGTTCTACGAAAAGTTCGAGCACGCCTGCATCCTGATCCTGACCGCGCTGATCGCTCTGATAATCGCGCTCGCCATCTGGAACCTGGTGCTCAAGATCCTGATCAGCCTGCTGGCGAGCACGCTCGATCCGACCGACTATGCTGTGTTCCAGGCTCTGTTCGGCATGATCTTCACGGTCATCATCGCGCTGGAATTCAAACGCTCCCTGCTGGTGCTGACCGAGCGCGTCGACAGCGTCGTACAGGTGCGTGCGGTACTGCTGATCGCGCTGCTTGCTGTGGTGCGCAAGCTCATCATCCTCGACTTGAAGGCGACCGATGCGCTGCAGCTGCTTGCACTCGCCGCCGCCGTCCTGGCGCTCGGCGCCGCGTACTGGATGGTTCGCGACCAGGACCGCCGCCGCACCGATGCAAAGGCAGCGGAGAAAGCGGGGGTAGGCCATCAGACACGAAACCCCGGTTGATCGCACGCAGGTTCCCGGTCCCATGCGCCGCCCGAAGCCGAAATGTTTCGATATTGGCAGGCAGTTACGACGGGCGGCCGCGTGCTAACGGAAGGTCTGTTCCTCGCACTTTTCGCCCGTCGCACGCTGCGGGTACGTCCGCTCTTCTCCGGTAGCTGACGAACGCGCTGCGACGCGATTGACCCGATGCGGACCTCAGTGAAGCTCCCCTGTCGCTTTGCAGCAAACACGGGAGAGCGCAGTCACAGATGATCTGATAGTCTGTTCCCCGTCATCGTAAGCGAGGGAGTCGAGTGAAGCGGCGGGAGTTCATTACGTTTCTTGGCGGCGCGGCCGCTTGGCCGCTCGCAGTAGTCGCGCAGCAGCCCGACCGATTGCGGCGGATCGGTGTACTTCTCACTTTCTGAGATCGAAGCGCGCGGACAGGGCGTTGTTTTGGCTTTCCGGCAGGGGCTCCAGCAATTGGGCTGGGTCGACGGCCGCAACGTGAGTATCGAGACCCGCTGGGGCGAGGGTAATCGCGAGCGCTATCGCAAGTACGCGGCTGAATTGGTCGCGCTCGCTCCGGATGCCGTATTCGCGGCCACTACCGACACGGTAGTGGCGTTGCGAGAGGCGTCAAGCAACGTACCGATCGTTTTCGTCGGCGTCATCGATCCAGTGGGCTCAGGCTTGGTCGCAAGTATGGCGCGGCCGAGCGGGAATGCTACCGGTTTCACCATATTCGAATACGCCATCAGCGCGAAATGGATGGAATTGCTCAAAGAGGTTGCACCCCGTGTGAGACGTATCGCGGTTCTGCGGGATGCTACCGTGGCCTCTGGGATCGGGCAGTTTGCAGCAATCCAGACCGTCACCCCGACGGGCATAGATTTGAGCACCATCGGCCTGCGCGACCCTGGCGAGGTTGAGCGCGCTATTGCTGCATTTGGAAAGGAGCCAAATGGCGGGCTGATTGTGACAGCAAGCGGCTTTGCGGCAAACCATGCCCCATTGATTGCCTCGATTGCGGTGCGCCACAATCTGCCATCGGTCTATCCTTTCAAGTACTCCGCGCAAGCTGGGGGCCTGATCTCCTATGGGCCCGACTACCCCGATCAATACCGGCGCGCGGCCGGTTACGTTGATCGAATACTCAAAGGCGAGAAGCCGGCCGACCTTCCTGTGCAGGCGCCGATCGAGTACCAGTTGGTGATCAACCTCAAGACCGCCAAGACGCTCGGCATCACGATTCCGCCGGCACTCCTCTCTCGCGCCGTTGAGGTGATTGAATGAGGCGGCGGAAGTTCATCTGGCTTGTTGGTGGGGCGGCGGTGTGGCCGTTTTCTGCGCGGGCACAGCAGGCAGAACACGTGAGGCGCGTCGGTGTACTCACGAACCTAGCAGCAGACGATCCCGAAGGGCAGAGGCGTGTAGCAGCATTCGTGGACAGCCTGCAGGAATTGGGCTGGCAAGGCGGTCGCAACATCCAGATTGAGGCGCGCTGGGGTGCAGGGGACGCCAACGTCTTGCGCACGTACGCAGCGGAGTTGGCCGCTCTCGCACCGAGTGTCATTCTGGTCACTGGCAGCGCAACCGTCGCACCGCTGATGCAGGCAACGCGCACCGTGCCCATCGTATTCGTAAACGTGCCCGATCCCGTAGGCGCCGGCTACGTCGCGAGCCTTGCCAAACCAGGCGGCAACGTCACCGGCTTCACGCCATACGAATACACCACTAGCGGGAAATGGCTTGAGTTGCTGAAACAGATTGCACCGGATGTGAAGCGGGCGGGGGTCATTCGAGATACCGCCGAACCCGCCGGAATCGGCCAACTCACTGCAATCCAGTCGGTGGCGGCATCGGTAGGGATCAAAGTAATCTCGATCGATGTGCGCGACGCGCAGGACATCGAGCGCGGTATCAAGGCGCTTGCAGATGACCCGAATGGTGGACTGATTGTTCTTGTGGGCGCCTCGCCCGCGATCCATCGCGAACTGATTATAGTGCAGTCGATGCAGCACCAGGTGCCCTGCGTCTACCCCTATCGTCACTTCGTTACGAGCGGAGGTCTGGTGTCCTATGGTCCCGACCTGCTCGATGAATATCGTCGTGCAGCTGCCTACGCGGATCGCATACTCAGAGGCGAGAAACCGGCCGATCTGCCGGTCCAGGCGCCGACCAAGTACGAGCTGGTCATCAACCTCAAAACCGCGAAGGCACTAGGGCTGACCGTGCCGCCATCATTGCTTGCCCGTGCCGATGAGGTGATCGAATAGGTGCGCCAGCCGCAAGCTGGTGCGATCCAGCCGGTGGAAGTCCGGCCCAAGTAAGGGGTAGCGTCCGCTTGGTAGCGAGTGTTGCGCGGCCACTGGTGACAGGGGTTGCGAAGCGTACACAGCGATTGCATGGGGTGTGGGATTGAGCCACGAAAGATCAGATATCGCAGGGGCCGAGGGTTTTTATTCGCTCGAAGGCAACATGTGCGGCACCGTTACGCGAGGTGCCGACGCCCTGCCGGGGTCTAAGGCCACATCACGTGCAAAGGGATCGCATCGGAAGCTGGGAGATCTCGTGTCCGGCCGCCGTCGTGTGCGTGTGCTGAGTAGGTCGGTCCGCATCGGGAAGGCGAGGAGCCGAAGCCGATGATGCACGGACACGCGAAGTCGGACTCCGTCATAGTAGCTGTGAAGCCGGCGAACAAAGCGGGTGCGAACGCGGCGGAGCCGGTGGAGCCAAGGACGGGGACCAAGGGGAATGCGGACCAGCAAAGCACGTGCCGGGCACAGAACCGGGTAAGCGTGTCACAGGCGCTGGACCGCATACGGCAAGTAGCAAAGGAGAGGAAGAAGGAGGGGTTCACCGGGCACTTCCACCATATCAGCATCGACCTACTCAAAAGGGCGTACTTTGAACTCAAACGTGACGCCGCGTCGGGTGTAGATCGACTGACGTGGAGGGACTACGAGGCTGACCTCGGGCGCAGGCTCGAGGACTTGCATGATCGGGTCCATCGGGGAGCATATCGGGCGTTGCCGAGCCGGCGCGTATACATACCCAAGCCGGACGGACGACAGCGCCCGCTCGCGGTCGCCGCGCTGGAGGACAAGATCGTCCAACGGGCGGTGGTCACGCTGCTGAACGCGATCCACGAGGCAGACTTCCTCGGGTTCTCATACGGGTTCCGGCCAGGGCGCGGCACGCATGACGCGCTGGACGCGCTCTGCGTCGGGATCGGCAGCAAGAAGGCGAGCTTCATACTGGACGCCGATATCCGATCGTTCTTCGACGAGATCGACCAGGAATGGTTGATCCGCTTCCTGGAGCATCGGATCGGCGACCGGCGCATCATCCGCCTTTTGCAGAAATGGCTCAAGGCGGGCATCCTCGAAGACGGGGTCGTGTCGGTCAGTGACAGGGGAACGGGACAGCACCGCGCATGCCATTCATAAGCTAAGATATGCGAGATCTGGGAGTGCCCGATGGTAAGCATTCGTCCCTTGGCGGCCGCCCTTGTTCTCACCGCTTTAGGCGTGGGAGCTGTGCATGCGGAGGAGCCTGTTCGTGGCTCTGAGCCTAAGGCTGCCCCCACTGCTCCACCTTCCAACGGCAAACCAGCAGAATTGAAGGGCACTAGCTGCACACACGGGGTCGCGTGCCCGATCATCAGTGTTGCAATACCGGATGTCCCGCTCGATCCGGTCAAACCGGCCGAGCCGCTGCGTTGAAAGTATCGGAAACACCCGACAGGCGGTCACCCAGGCAACGACACCGGCCTGCCCCGGCAAGCGCAGCGGCGCACCCAGTGGCAGGGCGTGGATAAAGCGGCAGGAGCGGCGGCGAAGGTAAGCCACCGCTCCCTGGTCCGCTCCCCTTGAGGAGGGGACCACCCCGCGGCGACAACACTGGTGATCAGAGGTCCCTCTAATCAAGTGCGAGGCTGGTTGGAAATAGTACGCCCAGTTTTCTACATCTTAAGCTGAGTTATTGCGTGGTGCCGGTAGGCCCCGCACGGCGACTACGCCACGCGCTTCAACCTCTTCTACCGCACACTCGCAAGCGGAGTTTGGGCGCATAGGCGGTGCAATCGGCCAGCGTGTAACTACGTCGCGGCGGCAGACCCGCCGCCCCATCGTGCCGGAAAGGGGAGCGGGAGGGGCGGAGCCAATTGCGGAAGTTGGACTATCAGATGCTTTGCCGAGTTTATCTAAAATGCTCGAAAACGCGCGTAGATCGGGGCAGTTTAAATTTATTTTACAGCCCCGGAGTGGTTTATCCAACTTGGGTTGCGTCTTGTTTTTCGACCCTTTCCGTGCGGGGTCATTGGTAATAGCGATCATATTGTAAGGGCATTTGTTTTCTGAGGGTCTAAGGGGTAATCGATGCCGCCCTGCATATTGTGATAAATCTATATTGCCAACATAGAGACACCGAGAATGGACAGAGGGAGAGAGACACAGAGACAGCCTGCCATGAGGGCGGCCGCAGGCGCGGGCTGCGGAGGGCGAGCGTTCTTCCCGCGAACCTACCGCCCCTCGGGTTGTCTCGCGTTCAGGCAGCGGCCTATATCGGCGTGAGCCCAACCCTATTCGATCAAATGGTGGCCGATCGGCGGATGCCGAAACCTAAGCGGATCAACACTCGCCGCGTCTGGGACCGCATGCAGCTTGACGCCGCATTCTCCGCGCTGCCGAATGATGGCGAGGAGGACCGCGCCGACGACGTGTGGGGTAGGTGCGCGGCATGATCGACGCCATGATCATCGAACGCCGCTACGTGTACGAGGACGTTGATCGCAACGGCAACGTGCGGACCTACTTCTGGCGAGGAAAGGGCCACCGCAAAATCCGCATCCACGAGAAGCGTGGCAGCGAGGAGTTCGACAAGCGCTACCATGAGCTGATGCGCGGGAGCGTTGCGGGTGAGTTCAAGCAACCTCCTCGCGATCTGCCGAAGTCAGGTACGCTCCGGTGGCTTTGCGTCGAGTATTTCAGTTCCGCGACCTTCAAGCAGTTGGATCAGCACGCGACGCAGAGAGTCACCAAGCTCATCGTCGACAAGATGCTGCTTGAGCCGATCGCCCCGGGAGCAAGCGAAGTCTTTGGAGATTGCCCGCTCGATCGGTTCGGCGTGAAGCAGGTTCGCGTCCTGCGAGATCGCAAGGCCGACCATCCCGGCAGTGCCAACAATCGAGTGAAGCGGTTGCGCAGCATCCTCGCTTGGGCGTTGGCCAATGACATTGCCGGGGTTACGGCAAACGTCGCCGCGCGTGTGCCGCTCCTGAAGGCCAGGAGAGCCGGCGGCTTCCCGGTTTGGACGCCGGCCGACATTGATCGATTTGAAGCACGCCACCCAGTCGGCTCGAAGGCGCGGCTGGCGCTTGCCCTGCTTTGCTTCACCGGGCGCCCGCCGATCGGACATCGTGTTGCTTGGGTCGACAGCACGTGCGAGATGGACGTCTGCGCTTCCTCATGCAGAAGGGCCGCAACCGTGAGCCTCTCACAGTCGATATCCCGCTCAATCCTGAACTGCAAAGTGTGATCGATGCGAGCCCGACCGGGGATCTGACGTTTCTCATCACCGAGCAGGGCCGGCCGTTCACCGCTCCCGGCTTCACGAACTGGTTTCGCAAGCGCTGCAAGGAAGCCGGTATCCCGAACTTGTCCGCTCATGGTCTGCGCAAGGCGGCTGCAACACGAGCTGCCGAGCGCGGCGCGACGACTAGCGAGCTGATGGGAATATTCGGTTGGCGGAACATTAGCCAAGCCGAGATCTACACGCGCGCCGCCGAACGCGGGAGGCTGGCCGGCAGAGCAACGCATCTCCTCGGAACAGATCGGGCTCAAATCTTTCCCACTCCAGAGCAGCCGATGCCGGCAGTGGGAAAGACAGGGTCAAAAAATTGAAGGAAATCAGCGTTGGCTTTTGGTGATGGTGGGCCCGGCAGGACTCGAACCTGCAACCAGACGGTTATGAGCCGCCGGCTCTAACCATTGAGCTACGGGCCCCGCCGGCCAACGGGTGCGCCTCTATAGCACCCCTTTCCCGGCGCGTGGAACGCCTCCGTTGGGCATTGTTCGGACAAAATATGGGCCCCAAATGGAGCCGGAGCCGCGGCCGGGATCGCGAGGACGTAGCATGAGCGCTCTGAGACACATCCTGATCGCGGCCGCACTGATTGCGGCGGCAACCCTGTGCGAGGCGAGGACGGCAATGGCAGCGGATGGCGACAAGCCGGCCGAGCGTCACGTCAGCGTCTCGGCCACCGGCAGCGTCGCGGCGGACCCCGACATTGGCCACCATCTCGGCCGGCGTGGTCGTCGAGGCGGATACGGCCAAGGAGGCGCTGGCCCGCAACAGCACCGTCATGGCCAAGCTGATCGACGGCCTGAAGGCGCTGGGCATCGCGCCCAAGGACATCCAGACCACCGCCGTCAACGTCGAGCCGCGCTACGTGCAGGCCAAGGATGGGCGCCCCGCGACCATCAACGGTTATCGCGTCGTCAACCAGGTGCACCTGACGGTGCGCGACGTGAAGCGGCTGGGCGAGATCCTCGATGGTGCCATCGGGCTCGGCGCCAACCAGGTCAACGGCATCGGCTTCGACGTCAGCAACGCCGAGACGCTCAAGGACGAGGCGCGCAAGCAGGCGATGGCGAATGCCAGGCGCCGGGCGGAGCTCTACGCCACGGCCGCCGGCGCGCAGCTGGGCAATGTGCTTGCCATCTCGGAGGACGTGAGCGCCGGTCCACGGCCGATGCCGATGGCGCGCGCCGTGATGGCGGGCTCCGTGCCCATCGAGGCCGGCAGCCGCTCGCTGACGGTGGAGGTCAACGTCACCTACGCCCTGCGCTGACCGCTGCGCGCTTGCACGTGCTATGCTCCGCCCACCAATAGGACCAGCGGCGCGCCCATGCTCAACTTGAGCTTTCACGACCCGAGGATCGTCGGCTCGCTGATGCTTGCCTGCGCCGCGCTGACGGCGATCCTCATCCCCACCTTCTTCCTCGAGGTAATGCTGACCGTGGCGCTGAGCGCCGTCCTGGCGCCCGGCATCGCCCGCCTGCGCAAGCGATTGCGGCTCGGCCCCGGCATCACGGTCGCCGGCATCGCGCTGCTGGTGCTCGTCTTTCTCGGCATCGCCGGCTACTACGGCGTGCCGGTCCTGATCCGCGGCATCAACGAGACACTGTCGCAGCTGCCCGACGGCCTTCGCACCCTGCTGCCCTTCGTGCAGGAATGGCTGGACCAGATGCGAGCCAGGCTGGAGGACCTGTTCCCCGGCGACACCACCTTCGACGACTTCCTGAGGAAGAACCTGCCGGAGATCGCGGGTCAGAACGGCGTGGTGCGCTTCGCGCTCGCCGCCATCTTCGGCAGCGTCGCCTCGCTCGGCCAATTCCTGCTGTTCCTGGTGCTCACCGCCATCCTGTCGGGCGAGTGGGACAAGAACGTGGAGAAGGCGCACTACCTGCTCTCGCTGTTTGCGCCGCGCCAGCTGCCGCACCTGGTGCGCTTCGGCGAGAAGTTCCAACGCTACGGCGTCGAGCTGTTCCTGGGGATCGGCATCGTCATGGCGATTTTCGTGCCGATCTTCTTCGCGCTGCTGTTTTTCTACGGCAAGCTTTCGCTCGGCAAGTCCGTGCTGTTCGGGGCGATCCTGGGTTTCACCAGCGCCATCCCGACCATCGGCGGCATCATCACCTATCTGATCCTCATCGTAGTGGGCATCCTGAATTTCGGCCTGAGCTACGAGGGCATGAAGACGACGGCGGTGATGTACGCGGTAGCCTTCATCGTGCATTTCGCCGAGACCAAGCTGGTGACGCCGCGCGTGCTCGGCCACCGCATCGCCTTCACGAGCTTCGCCATCATCACGGTGCTGGTGGCGAGCGTGCTGACGTTCGGCATCGGCCGCGGCATTCTCACTGGCCTGTTCCTGCTGGTCGCGTTCAAGGCACTGGTCGAGATCGCCGACGAAGGGCGCCAGGTGCGGGGGAGGGGCGTGCAGGCCGAAGGCGTCGTCAGCCCGCAGCCCATGCCGGTCGCGTTGACGCCGGCCTTGCCCAGTGCCAGCTCGGCCGGAGCGGCCGGCTTGGGCAAGCGGCCGCCCCATTCCAAGCGCGGCCGTCGGCGGGGACGCGGCTAGGGAGAGATACGGGGGGTGACTGCAGGCATGCCGAGCGGAAATCACAGTCTGCTGCGCGAGCGGGGCGGGGAGCACAGCGGCCGCGTCACCAATGTCGAGCTGTTCTTCGACCTCGTGTTCGTGTTTGCCGTCACCCAGCTTTCCCATGCGCTGCTCGAGCATCTCACGCTCTCGGGCGTCGTGCAGACGACGCTGCTGTTCATGGCGGTGTGGTGGGTCTGGATCTACACCTCCTGGGCAACCAACTGGCTCGACCCGGAGAAGACCGCTGTCCGGCTGATGCTGTTCGTGCTGATGCTGGCGGGCCTCGTGCTCTCCACGTCCATCCCCCAGGCGTTCGAGTCCAAGGGTCTTGCCTTCGCCGGTGCCTATGTGTTCATGCAAGTGGGTCGCGGCCTGTTCACGATGTGGGCCCTGCGTCGCACGAGCCCCGGCAACTACCGCAACTTCCAGCGCATCAACGCCTGGCTCGTCTTCGCCGCAGTGTTCTGGGTGGCCGGCGCGTTCGTGGAGGCGGAGGCGCGGCTCGGACTGTGGGCGGTGGCGCTTCTCATCGAGTACGTGTCCCCGTCGCTCGGCTTCTGGACGCCGGGCCTCGGGCGGTCGACCACGGCCGAGTGGGACATCGAAGGCAGCCACATGGCCGAGCGCTGCGGCCTTTTCGTCATCATCGCGCTGGGCGAGTTGGTCCTGGTGACCGGTGCCAAGTTCGGCACCCTGCCGTGGACCGCCACAACGGTCGCAGCCTTTGCCGTGTCGTTCGTAGGCAGCGTGGCGATGTGGTGGATCTATTTCAACATCGGTGCGGAGAGGGCCAGCCGGCGCATCGCGAGTGCCGGCGACCCCGGCCGGATCGCGCGGCTGGCCTACACCTACGTGCACCTGTTGCTGGTGGCCGGCATCATCCTGGCGGCGGTCGGCGACGAACTGGTGCTTGCCCACCCGACCGGCCACACCGACCTCAAGACGGCGGCCGTGCTGCTGAGCGGGCCGGCGCTCTATCTGCTCGGCAATTTCCTGTTCAAGAAGGTCACGACCGAGAACCGCACCGCCCTGTCGCACTTGATCGGGCTGTTGCTGTTGGCCGGGCTGGCCCCGCTCGCGCTCGTCACGCAACCCCTGACATTCGGCGCCGCCACCACGGCCGTGCTGGTGCTGGTGGCGGTGTGGGAGACGGTATCGCTGCGGCCCAAGCCGATCGAGGGCGCCGTTGCGTCTTCACACGCGCCGCAGGCCCGCAGCGAGACGCGGGCGCACTGAACGGGAGGAGCGCGATGCACACGCTGATGCTGGTGGTGGGCGGCCTGGTTGCGCTGGGGATTTTCCTGCTGGCGGCGGTCCTGCTCGGCAGGCGTATCGCCGACGGCGCCCGCGTCTTCGTGTGGCCGTGGCTGGCCGCTTCTGTGGTCAACATGCTGATCGGCATGTACTGGGCCAACATACCCTTCAGCGTCGAGCTTCCTGTGCTGATCGTCGTGTTCGGCGTTCCAGCGGCGGTGGCCTGGCTCGTGGCCAAGAGGTTCGCGTAAGGGGCAGACCCTACGCGGGCAACCCTCCCGCGGTGATGAAGGATGCGTGAGGGTCAGACCCTATGGCGCCGTCGCTCACTTTCGCACAAGGACGCGCGCGATATCGGCCAGGCATTCCACGAACGCCGCCAGGTCGGTCAGCTCCGTGCCCGCGGGTACGTCCCGGCGCACCACGCGGCCGCCGCTCTCCACGATCGCCACCTCGATCATCAGGTTCTCGGCGAGCCCGAATGCCTCGATCTCCAGGTCGGCACGGTCGCCGTCCATCGGCGCCGGGCCGCGCGCCCGGAACGCCCGCGCGCGCTCCGTGTAGCCGGCGGCGACGTTGGTGTAGCCCGCCATCGGTCGGCCCAGCGCCTGCATGAAGCCGACCTCGAAGGCGGTGCCGCTGTCCATCGATACGCCGCGGAACGGCGTCAGGTTGGCGACGAGGCCGTCGCAGGAGCGCATGAGCCCCTCGTTGGCGAGCGAGATGCGCCGCGCCTGCTCTGCCGGCGGCAATCGCGCGATGTCCAGCTGCGCGTCGAGCGGAAACGCCCCTTCGAGCCCCGCCTCCGCCGCCAGCCGGCATTTCTCCGCCCCGACCGCGATCGCGTCGGGCAGAAACACCTCCGGTCCGGCGAGATAGATGCGGGGGCGGCGCTGGGTCATTGCATGGTCCGATGGCTGCTGTTGTGACGCCAGCCATGCCAGGAAATTGCAGCACGGCTGGGGCGGCACGAGGTATCCCAGGCTTTTGAAGGGCAGTAGGCTGGCACGGATGGGCTTGACGAACTACGGATAAGCCGTAGCATGGCGATTGAATTCGTATGGGACTCGAGAAAGGCCGCTGCCAATCTTGCGAAGCACGAGGTTGATTTCAACTTCGCCAAGGCGGTGTTTTTCGATTTCGCAGCGTTGACGGAAGTTGACGACAGCGATCCTGCCGAGGAGCGCTGGAAGACGATTGGCCTTGCGGCTGGCAAGGTTCTGGTTGTCGTTCACACGGAGCCGGTTATCGATGTCATCCGCATCATCTCGGCGCGCAAAGCGAACAAGCGCGAGCAAAGAGCCTACTTTGGTCAGACAGCGCCGTAAGGGGCGCCACTGGTATGAGATCCGAGCCGACGGAAGCGAGCATCGGGTGACAGACAAGGCCGTCGACTGGTCGCGCGTCGATGCGATGACCGAGGCGGAAATGGCGGCTGCAGCCCGTTCCGATCCTGATGCCCAGCCCCTCAGCGACGCCGAATTGAAGCGGATGAAGCGCGTCCCGGCAGCCAAGGTGATTCGCCGCATTCTCGATCTGTCGCAGGAGGAATTCGCTCGGGCGTTCGGCATCCCCATCGGTACGCTGCGCGATTGGGAGCAGGGTCGCGTCGAGCCCGATCAGGCCGCGCGATCCTATCTCAAGGTGATCGCCCACGATCCCGATGCGGTGCGCAAGGCGCTTGAGGTCGCCTAGCTAGCAACGCGCACGGGAACCAGGGTCGTTTGCGGACCGGCTGCGCGGCCGATAGGTTGGCGGCCCTGGCCGTCCCGGCTCCCACCCCACCAACGAGCCTTGTCCTTGCCGCCTCCACCGCGCCGCATCTTCTACGGCTGGTACGTCGTCGCCGGCGTGTTCGTCGTCACGATGACGACGTCGGGGCTGGCGTTCTACAACCTGTCGATTCTGCTCGCCGCCTTCGTCTCGGAGCGCGGCTTCCCCGTGGGGCTTGCCAGCAGCGCCACGGCCACGTTCTTCATCGCCAGCGCCATCGGCGGCGCCATTGCGGGGCGGCTGGTGGAGCGCATCGACGCGCGCATCGTCATCGCCGGCAGCGCCGCCGTCGGCACCCTGATACTGGCGTCCGCCGGGGCGCTGCGCGAGACCTGGCAGCTCTATGCCTTCCATGTGCTGTTCGGGCTCTGCAACGGCGGTTTCGGCCTCGTCCCGCTCACCACGCTGGTGGCGCGCTGGTTCAGCGCACGGCGCGCGCTCGCCTTCTCCATCGCGTCGACGGGCCTTTCCTTCGGCGGCATTATCGTGGCACCCGCCGCGGCGCTGCTGATCGAGCACCTCGGGCTCGCCGGCGCGGCGCCGTGGATGGGACTCGCATTGTGTCTCGGCACGCTGCCGGTGACGATGCTCGTGCTGCGCTCGCGCCCGAGCGCCATGGGCCTGGAGCCCGACGGCGCGGTCACGGAGGAGGGAGCAAAGCCTGCTCCGCAACCCGCCGTGAGCTTCGGAGAGGCACGGCGCAGCCGCTATTTCTACGCCGTCTCGGTCGCCTATCTCTTCCTGCTGGGCGCGCAGGTCGGAGCGATCGCCCACTTCTACCGGCTCGCGAGCCTGCGCACGGGCGTGGCCACCGCGGCGCTGGCGGTTGCCGTCCTCGCCGGCTCGAGCACCGTCGGACGACTGGCCGGCGGCTGGCTGATGCTCTGGGTGCCATCGCGCGCCTTTGCGCTCGGTCTGATGGGCGCCCAGGCCGCGGGGCTGGCAGTCCTGGCGGTTGCGGAGGCGCCCGTCTATCTCCTCGCGGGCACGGTGCTGTTCGGCGTCACCATGGGCAACTCGCTGATGATGCACCCGCTGCTGCTGGCCGAGCGGTTCGGCACGCGCGACTACGGCCGCATCTATTCGACCAGCCAGCTCGTGACCGTGGTCGGGCTGGCGGGCTGCCCGCCGCTCATCGGCATGCTCTACGATGCGAGCGGCGGCTACACCGTGCCCTTCCTCGTGGTCGCCGCGCTGACGCTGGTCGGCCTCGCCGTGCTTGCCATCTTCGGGAAGGTGCGCCGCTGATCTGCGCGGCCATCACCCCCGCGGCCGCACATCGCGGATCGGCGCATAGATGGCGATGGCGATGAGCGTCACGGCAGCCTGGACGGCGAATGCCGCGCGGTAGGCGCGCTCGGGCGGTACGCCCCCGTCCTCGGCAAACGACCCCACGATCCAGCCGAACGCCAGCTGCATCAGCGCCACCGCCGTCATGATCCCCATGTTGCACAGCGATATCCCGCGTCCAACGAGATGGCCCGGCACCAGCCCGCGCGTATGGGCGTGCGCCAGCGCGGGGTAGGCGGCCGACAAGCCGATCAGGCAGAACAGCGCGGCCACCAGCGCCAGCGGGGGCCGTTCGACCGCCGCCAGCGTTCCGGTCGCGAACAGCACGGCTAGGCTGCCCGCGATGATCATGCCCTTGATGGTGTTGAGGCGACGCGCGAGCTGGCCGTGCAGAAAGTGTCCGGCGATCGCGAACACCGCCATGCCCAGGAGGACGTTGCCGCGGCCGATGTCGTCGAGCGCGTGGACGTCCTTGAGGTACGGGGCGCCCCAGATACCGGAGATCGTGCCGGCGGCGGACATCGGCACGCCGGCGACCAGCAGCCGCTTCACGCCCGTCTGCCTGAGCACATCGCGCACGCCGGCGAACGCCTGCGCCAGGCCTTCCTTCCTGGAAGATGCCGGCAGTCCACCGGAGGGCGCATCGCGCAGAACGAGGGCAACGGCAAGCGCGAGCCCGCCGATGCAGGCCGTGAAGATCCAGTAACTCTCGCGCCAGCCGATCCAGGCAATGAGCAAGGCGAACGGCGTCGTCGCGCATAGGTTGCCGAGCGAGGCGAAGCTGTTGAGCCCGCCGACGTGCGTCACCACCCGGTCGGTCGGCAGCCAGTGGGTGAGGACGTAGAAGGCGCCTGTGAAGACGCCGGCACAGCCAAGGCCCATCAGCAGGCGTGCGACCACCAGTGCCGTCGCCGAGTGGCCGACGGAAAAGAGGGTCGCTCCCAAGGCCGCGAAGAGCAGCATGGTCGCGATCGTGCGGCGCGGCCCGAACCGGTCGAGCAGCATACCCGTGGGCACCTGCATGACGGCGTAGGCGATGAAATACGCGCTGGCGACCATCGAGAGCATGGCGGGCTCCAGCGCCAGCTCGCGCGCCAGGTCCGGAGCCATCACGCCGAAGTTCGAGCGTAGGAACAGGTTGGTGAAGCCGAGGCTGTAGAGAATGGCGAGGATCGGCGCCAGCCCCGAGAATTGGTGAGCATCCATCGTGGCGTGATCGCGCACTCGGCCTCGGTAAACAAGCCCGCGGCAACCGATTTACCGGTGCCGCCCCGGCAAAGGAGTCTCGTCCGGCGCCGCTGCCCCGCTGCGACTTCAGGCCGACGCGGCCGGCAGCGCGCCGGCACCGGCCGTGGCCGGCATGGACGGCCGAGCCCGCGCGCGCTGCCGCAGGATCAGGAAGAGTACGATCACGATGTTGAGCAGGTTCCACAGGAAGCCGTTGGCGAAGGCCTGCCAGTAGGAGCCCGTCAGGTCGAAGATCGCACCCGACATCCACCCTCCGAGCGCCATGCCGACGATCGACGATGTGATGACGAGACCAACCAGGGTGCCGGCCTGACGCGGCGGGAAGTAGTCGCGCACCGCGATCGCGTACATCGGCACGATGCCGCCCTGGAACAGACCGAACAGCGCCGAGATGATGTAGAGCGGCGTGAGGCCGTCGAACAGGAGATAGAGGAGGAGCGCCGCGGCCTGCATGATCGAGCCGATCAGCAGCGTGGGGAGGCCGCCGATGCGGTCGGCGACGAAGCCCGAGCCGATGCGGCTGACGATGCCGAAGCCCAGCATCAGGGACAGCATCTCCGCGCCGCGCGCCACGCCGTAGCCGAGGTCCCCGCAGTAGGCGACGATATGCACCTGCGGCATCGACATGGCGACACAGCAGCCGACGCCCGCGAGCGCGAGCAGGCCGAACAGGGCGGTGGGATGGAGCCCGAGCGAGGCGCGTGCGCCTGCCGCCGATCCGTCCGCGTCCTCCTCCTGGTGCGCGTCCAGCCGGCGGCGCAGCGCGATCAGCAGCGGCAGCATGGTGAGAAGGCAGACGAGGCCGATCACGATCTGGCTCTGCCGCCAGCCGTCAGCCTCGATCAGGTGGTGGACGATCGGTGGCCATACCGCGCCGCCGATGTAGTTGCCCGAGGAGCAGACGGCGACGGCGATGCCCCGCCGGCGCGTGAACCAGTGCGAGATGTCGGCGATCAGGGGCGCGAACACCCCCGAGCTGCCGATGCCGACCAGGAAGTTGGCCAGCGTGAAGACCATGAGGGTCGGGGCCAGTCCCGAGGCCAGGAACCCCACGGTCAACGTCAGCGTCGAGACGATGAGGGGACCGACGATGCCGAAGCGGTCGATGAGGCCGCCGATGACGACGGCCCCCAAGCCGAAGCCGATCATGTTGAGCGTGTAGGCGAGCGAGGCGTCGGCGCGCGTGACGCCGAAGTCGGCTTGCACGGCGGGCAGCGCAACCACGTAGGACCACAGACCGACGCTGCCGATCGTGCCGATCAGCACCGAGGTCGCGAGCCGCAGCCAAGCATAGGTCGACTTAGCGGTGCCGCTACCGTTGCCGATAATTTGTGCAGAGACAGCCATGGGCGCGGGACAATCGAGGGTTCCGCTGCCCAGGTCAAGCGCGCGCTGCCTCATTAACGCGCAGCAGGCATGCGTGCTCGATGCCTCCTGACACACGACGCACCGCCAAGCGAGTTTCGCTCCTCGGAAAACAAGTCCGCGGACAACAGGCTTCCTCCGATGTCGGTGCGGATGCGCGCTTCACGCGCGGGCGCGAGCCGGTCGCAGCAGGATCGCGGCGGCACACAGGTTCAGCGCGATGCACAGCGCGAGCGACGCGCCGTAGCTGCCGGTCGCATCACGTACGAGGCCGATCAGCCCGGGCCCGAAGGCGTAGGTGAACTGGCTGATGCCGGTCGCGAGCCCGATCAGCAAACCGAAGGCGGCCGCGGGAAACTCGCGCTGCACGATCAGCGAGGGAAATGTGATGACGTTGCCGACCGAGAAGCCGTAGACGGCGCAGGCGCCGAGCAGCGTGGTGGCGTCCTGCGCCTGCGTCATCACCGCGAGCGCCGCGGCCTGTGCCGTGAGCGACAGGGCGGCGGCCGTGCGCTGGTTGATCCGTTCCGCGAGCACCCCCAGCGTCAGGCGCCCGACGATGGCCATGCTGGTGGTGATGGCGACGGCGATGCCGGCTGCATAGCGCCCGATGGCCGTCTCCAGGAAAGCGATCTGGTGCACGAGGAAGCCCGCCTGCGAGGTGATCGCCAGCGAGAAAGGCGCCGACACGCTCCAGAAGGAAAGGCTGCGCAGCGCGGACGCACGCGTCCAGCCGCCGTGCGCCGGCTGAGCACCGTCCTTCGGTCGCTGCATTGAGCCGCGGTCCTCCTGCGCGCGCGGGACGCGTGCACCGAGGATGGCGTAGGCGAGCGGCAGCATCAGTCCCAGGATCACCGCGGCTCCCGCCAGCATGGCGAAAGCAAAGCTGGTCGCGCCCGCGAGGAAGACCAGCGCCGGCACGATCACGACGCCGCCGAAGCTCGCGCCGTTCAGAGCCAGGCTGATGGCGAGCCCGCGCTTGCTCTCGAACCACAGCCCCAGGATCGTGTTGATGGCGCCCAGGCTCATGGTGGCCCAGGCGAGCGCCATCACCAGGTAGGCCGCGATAACCTGCCAGGGCTCGGCCACGAACGGCAGTGACGCCACCGAGCCCGCCAGCGCGAATGCGCCCGCGATCACGCACGCGCGCACGCCGAAGCGGCGCATGGCATCGGCGATGAACACCACCAGCAGCGCGCTGACGAGGTAATAGAGCGTGCTGGCGCCGCCCATCAGCGATGCCGGCCAGCCGTGTCGGCGCTGCAACTCGGCCAGATAGAAGCCGTGGCCATAGAAGCCGAAGCCCCACACCAGGGCGGCCATGACGAAGCAGACGAGCACCACCCGCCAGCCCGGATAGCGGGCCGAGGCTTCGTCGGTCACGCCAGCGGTTGCGTCGATGGAGGTTTTGCTGTCGATGTCGTGCATCGCCGGAGCCATATCCCATCAGCCGCTGGAACGGGAAGCGGACATGTGAGCAGCAATCGATTGGGCCGATCGCGATGACGCACTAGCGCGCGACGTCCAGACGCAACCCGGGTGTTCACGGAACACTGGGCTGGGGCGGGAGTTTCAAGACTGCTAAGGTGAAGCTCGGTCTATACCGCTTGCCTGTATCTGTGTGAAAAGTCAACCAGTACGGCGCCAATCGTGAGTATCAATGACAGCCTGAAGGGCAACGTCTCCGCGATCTCCCGCATTGATGCCGTTCCGACTATTCTGGAGGTCGTCTGTCGCACGACCGGCATGGGTTTTGCCGCGGTTGCGCGCGTGACCGAGGACCGCTGGGTGGCGTGTGCCGTTCGCGACGAGATCAAGTTCGGATTGGCGGCGGGCGGCGAACTCGAGGTGAAGACCACCATCTGCGACGAGATACGCGGCAGCGGCCAGCCAGTGATCATCGACCACGTAGTCCGAGATCCTGACTTCTGTGGCCACCCAACTCCCGCGCGGTACGGATTCCAAAGCTATATATCCATGCCGATCGTGCGCGCTGACGGATCGTTCTTCGGCACGCTTTGCGCAATTGATCCCAGCCCTGCGAAGTTGAAGACGCCGGAAACGATCGGCATGTTCCGCCTATTCGCGGATCTGATCGGCTTCCACCTCGATGCGCAGGACCGCCTTGTTAGCAGCGAGAAAGCGCTGCTCGACGCGCGCCAGACTGCGGAGCTGCGTGAGCAGTTCATCGCCGTCCTCGGTCACGACCTGCGCAATCCGCTCGCCTCGATCGATGCCGGTGCGAAGTTGCTCGGCAAAGCGCAGCTGGATGCGCGAGGACATACCACCATAACCCTTATCCAGAGCAGCGTTCGGCGCATGGCAGGGCTTATCGACAACGTGCTCGATTTTGCCCGCACGCGCCTGGGCGGCGGGATGGTCCTCGACCGCAATGCCGACGAGCCGCTTACCCCCATCCTCGAGCAGGTCGTCGCGGAGTTGCGCAGTGCCTCGCCTGAGCGAGAGATCGGGGCTCGGTTCGACCTGGCAGGACCGATAAACTGCGATCGGGCCCGCGTCGCACAGCTACTGTCGAACCTTCTGTCCAATGCGCTCACGCACGGCTCGCCGGATCAACCGGTCGCCGTCAGCGGGGTGCTTCGCGAGGGGACGATGCAGCTTTCCGTTGTGAACAAGGGATCGCGCATTCCGACTTCGGTTGCGGAGCGCCTGTTCGAGCCGTTCTACCGCGCGCCAGCCGGCATGGGGCACAAGGGACTGGGGCTGGGCCTCTACATCGCTGCGGAGATTGCGCGCGCACATGGAGGCGATCTGAAGGTCTCGTCCGGTGATGACGAGACGCGCTTCACGCTCAGCATCCCAGTCGAACCCAGGCGGCTCGGTTGACGCTGTGCTTGCGGCCCCGAGCGACGGTGTGGGCGGGCACTCGTGCGCGGGAGGTCGCGCGTGTAACATGCCGCTTCCGCATGCTCGCGCCGCCATGACCCGCAAACAACGACCGAGGGGAGCAACACCATGTCCAAGGATCGCCTGGCCACCATTGCAGATCGTCTCGTGGCCGCGCGCAGGCAGGGTGCCCGGGTGGCGCTTGCGGGCCCCGACCTGCCGGCGGACTTCGAGGAGGGATTTGCGATCCAGGACAAGGTGGTGGCGGCACTTGCCTCGCCCGTGATCGGCTGGAAGGTGATGGCCGTGCCGCAGGGCCCGGTGATCTTCGCGCCGATCCTGCAGTCGGGCCGCGTCGCCGCCGGCGGCACGTGGGAGTTGGTGGGGCGCGAGCCGGCCGGCATCGAGCTCGAGATCGCCTTTCGCATGGGCCGCGACGTGCCGGCAGGAGCGACGCCCGCGCAGGTGCTCGATGCCGTGGAGAGCGCGCACGTTGTGTTCGAGCTTTGCCAGAGCCGGCTTGCGGAGCCGGGCAAGCAGCCGCGGCATGTCATGCTCGCCGACTGCATCGCCAACGCCGGCCTCGTTGTCGGGCCGGAGATTCGCGGCTGGCGCAGCGAGAACCTGAAGGAGCGCGCCGGCCGGCTGCTGGTCGACGGCAAGGTTCACGTCGAGGGCAAGAGTGCAGATCCCATTGGCGCCTTGCAGATGCTGGAGCCTGCGCTCAGCGCGCGCGGCAAGTCGCTCGCCGCCGGCCAGGTCGTCATAACCGGCAGCCTGATCGGCATGAACTGGCTCACCGGCCGCCACGACCTCAAAGGCGTCATCGACGGTCTCGGCGAGGTCGCCATCCAACTCGCCGCCGCCTGAGGAAGCCTGCCGGCCGCATCCAGTCGACGGTCGTGCAGTGACAAGGTATCGGGCGTAGGTGTAGCCGGTCCGTCCCGCTCACGGCGGCGCCCGGAGTTGGGGTAGACTGACGTTCGAATTGGAACCGCGCGAGGGGCCCGAGGGGAGACGAATTAGGGCCGACACTCGCCGCCGCTCGGACTGGGAAGATGGCCCGCGAAAACTCCGTCATCAAGCAGCTCCGGCGCGGTATCGCCTCACATCAAGCGGGCAAGCTCGATGAGGCGCAGCGCAGCTACGAGCGCGTTCTCAAGGCGGAGCCGCGTAACGTCGATGCAAACCACTTCCTCGGCGTGATCAAGGGCCAGAAAGGCGATCCCGCCAGGGCTCTGCAGCTGATCGACTTCGCGGCGCAACAGGCGCCGGGCTCGCCCATCATATTGATGCATCGCGGGAACGCGCTGAAGGCGCTTGCTCGCCATGAGGAGGCCCTAGCCAGCTACGATCGCGCGCTGGCGATCCAACCAACCTATGTCGATGCCTGGGCGAACAAGGGCATGTCGCTCATGGCTCTCGATCGCCGGGCCGATGCGATCGCCAGCTTCCGACGCGCGCTGGCGCTGCAACCGGGACACGCGCTGGCGAACTTCAACCTCGGGATCGCCCTCCTGCCGACCGATCGCGAGACTGCCGCCGCCTGCCTCGACCGCACTTTGGCGTTGCAGCCCAAGTACACCGACGCGAGGTTCGTGCGCTGCGTGGCCGAGCTGCCGATGCTCTACGACGACGAAGCGGAGATCGACCGCTGCCGGACCGCCTACAGCGAGCGGCTCGACCGCCTTCTCGCTGACGCTGACACCCTGGACCTCGGCAGCCTCTCGTCTCTTCCATTCCATGCGTTGCCCTTCTACCTGGCCTACCAGGGGCGGAATGATCGTGACCTGCAGAGCCGCTTCGGGTCGCTCGCGTGCGCCATGGTCAGGGGTAAGAACCCGCCACCGCAGCGGATGGCCGCGCCCGCCGTTGCCGGCGAGCCCGTGCGGGTCGGCATCGTCAGCGGGCAGTTCTTCCATCACTCGGTCTGGAAGATACCGGTCCGGGGTTGGCTCTCCCAGCTCGACCGCCGCCTGTTCCGGCTGTTCTGCTACCACACGGCCGGGAGGGTCGACGGCGAGACCGACGTCGCGCGCTCGCTCAGCGAGCGCTTCGTTCAGGGTCCGCTGGGCAGCGTCGAGGCCTGGCGGGAGGAGATCCTCTCCGATCGCCCGCACGTGCTGCTATACCCCGAGATCGGCATGGACCCGATGGGCGCGCAACTTGCGGCACTCCGCCTTGCCCCGGTGCAATGCACCTCCTGGGGTCATCCGAGCACCAGCGGCTATCCGACGATCGACTATTTCCTGAGCTCGGAAGGGATGGAGCCGCCGGACGCGAGCGAGCATTATACGGAACGTCTCGTGCGGCTGCCCAACCTTTCGATCTACTACGACCCGGTCGACATCCCGCCGGAGGCGATCGACCGGCAGGCGCTCGGCTTGCGGCCCGATGCGTGCGTGTACTGGTGCGGCCAGTTCCCGTCGAAGTACCTGCCCCAGCACGACCGGGTGTTCCCACGCATCGCCCGGGAGGTGCCGGGCTGCCAGTTCATGTTCATCGAGCCCGGTGCCGCCGGCAGCGCGACCAATATGCGGTTTCGCGAGCGGCTCCAGCGCGCGTTCGCCGCGTACGGGCTCGACAGCGCAAGTCACTGCGTGTTCTCCGGGCGCATGAGCCCGGCGCGCTTCAGCGCGGCATTGAGCCTGAGCGATGTCTTCCTGGACAGCATCGGCTGGTCTGGCTGCAACACGACCCTGGAGAGCACCGCGCACGACCTGCCGATCGTCACGCTACCCACACCGCTCATGCGCGGCCGCCATACGCTGGCTATCCTGCGGCAGATGGGGATCACCGAAACCATCGCCGACACGGTCGACGACTACATCGAGATCGCCGTGCGCCTGGCGCACGACACCGCGTGGCGCGACTCGATCGGAGCCAGCATCGCAGAGCGCAAGCACCGTCTGTTTCGCGACCATTCCACGGTCAGGGCGCTGGAGAGCTTCCTCCAGCTGGCAGCCCGAGCACCGCCTGCTTGAAATGCAAGAGGCTGGCGGAAACCCGATGCAAGACGGGAGCATTGTCGTGGTTCGACAAGCTCACCACTGGGTTGGAGAAGACCCTGCCACGCACGCCACCATCGTTCTGAGCTTGCCTGCCCTCGGACTTGTTCCGAGGGTCGAAGGACGGCCGCGAGCGCTAACCCGCCACCTCGTCGGTGTGCACCTTGAAGCCTGCGAGCCTGGTGGCGCCGAAGCTGGTCGAGAGCGCGACGTCGGTGGCGTCGCGGCCGTGCGCCATCAGGATGCGGCCGATGCGCGGCGTATTGTGGCGTGCATCGAACGTATACCAGCGCCCATCGAGATAGACCTCGAACCAGGCGCTGAAATCCATGGGCTCGGGCGCCGCGGGAATGCCGATGTCGCCCAGATAGCCCGTGCAGTAGCGCGCCGGGATGTTCATGCAGCGGCACAGCGTGATGGCGAGATGCGCGAAATCCCGGCACACGCCGCGCTGCTCGCGGAAGCCGTCCCAGGCAGTGCGCGTGGCGGAGGCGTGCTGATAGCCGAACGTCAGGCGCTGATGTACGTGATCGCAGATCGCCTGCACCCGTGCCCAGCCGGTCGGCCCGCTGCCGAACATGGACCA
Source organism: uncultured Alphaproteobacteria bacterium (assembly GCA_963774165.1). Taxonomy (GTDB): domain Bacteria; phylum Pseudomonadota; class Alphaproteobacteria; order Rhizobiales; family Hyphomicrobiaceae; genus AWTP1-13. The sequence continues at coordinate 129,023 of CAVZEC010000016.1, forward strand.
GGCCATGTTGGAGAGGTGGTCGGTGTCGCAGTAGCGGCTGCCGAGCAGGTAGATCAACACATCGTCGGGCAGGTCCTGGACCGGGACCTGCTTGGCGTCCGGAGCGACGACGTCGGGGGCCCCGGAGTTGCTGACGACGAAATCAGTGGCGATGGTCAGATGCCCCGGCGGAGCAACTACGCGAGTGCATATGTTGTCGAAGTCGTCGCGGTACTCGTGTGCCGCGACGGGCGGATCGAAGGTGATGCGGTGCGGGGCGGCGAGGTCGCCCATGCGCGAGGGGTGCACGCTCAGCAGCAGCACCATCGGCGTCGGCTGCGGACATTCGTAGGTAATCTCGTAGCCGGCGCGAATTTTCATGCATTCTCTCCCGGCAGCAGTGTCGCGTGTTCCTGGCGCGAAATTAAGCAAGATCGATGCCATCGGCTGGTGGCAATGCCGAGGCGTCCAGGTCGCCGGCGAAAGCGTGTCACGCTTGCGCGCCCGCTGCCGCGGGCTCGGCGCCTGCTGGCTCTGAGCGAACCTTGACCTCTACCGTCATCTCCCGGAAGTCGTCGGCCGCACCGAAATACGATCCCGACAGGGGAATCGCCTGGCTCGGATCGCGCGCCACCGCCACCCGCACGAGATCGCGGTTGCCGACGATCGCATTGGTGGGGTCGAACTCCACCCAGCCGGCTCCCGGCAGGTAGACCTGGCACCACGCGTGCGTCGAGCCGCCGCCGCGATAGCGCCCGCCGTCGCGGTCGCGACTGGGCACGTACAGGTAGCCCGAGACGAACCTCGCGGCGAAGCCGAGACAGCGCAGCGCTTCCATCATCAGCAGCGCCAGGTCGCGGCAGCTGCCGCGGCCGAGCTTGAGCGTGAGCGCCGGCGGCCGCGTGCCCGGCTCGGAGCGGCGCTCGTAGGCGAACGTCTCCTTGAAGGCGTAGGTGAGAGTCATCAGGAGCATGCCGGTGTCGGTGTGCTGACCCGTGCGCAGGAAGCGCCGCACCCACCTCTCGACCGCTCCGTCCGAGTCCGGGTATTGCCGCACCATCACGGGGGCCAGGTCCGGCATCTCCTCCGGTCCGTATGAGAAGGGATAGGTCTTGGCGTAGTCCTCGATCTGGAAGTCCGGCGTGTTGGAGGGCGAATGATCGAGCCAGATGTTGCTCTCGAAGCGCAACTCGTCGGCCTCCGCTCCCGCGAACTCCGCAATCGTCACGCAGTTGCCGAACGCATCGTGCACCCAGCGGACGCTGGAGGGTTTGGGCGCAATCTGCAGCCGCGACTCCAGCAGCTTCTGGTCGTAGCTGTCGCGCGGGCGAAACATCATGCGATGCTCGCCGAACGACACTGGGTGCCTGTAGCGGTAGGTGGTGACGTGACGAACGGAAAGGAGCGTCATCGCAGGGGCCGGTAGCTGGATTCGCGCGAGCGCACTACGCTTGGCGCACGCGGCTCGTTCCAATACGCGGTGTCCCCGGTGGGACAGTTTTTTCCCGCCAGGATCGCCGATGCGCGAGGCCATGCAAGAATGATGCAGGCGGAAGCCGCCCACGCGGAAGGGCTTTGATCGCGGGCGATTGCCAAGCAAAATCAGGCCATTCCGGCGACGCGATCCCTCCTTGGTGCTAGCCTCGGACGCCCGCGAACGGCCAGCTGCCGACGCCGCTCGCGCTCACCTTGCCTGAAATCTTGTCACCCGCCACCGAGGCCGCAAATTCCAGCGTCAGCGGCATCGGGCTCTTGATGGCTGCCTTGAAGGTCACGTTATCGCCGTCCGCCTTGCCTTCGAAGATCTCGGTCGAGGCGCCCTCGTCGGCCGTCAGCTTGCCCGTCACGGTGCTGCCCGCGGTCTTCAGGGCCAGCGTCGACTTGCGCTCGCCGATCGGCGTTTGCATCGACAGTTTCCAGGTGCCGTCTGCGGACATCTGCCACTCCCTACCGGATTGTCGAACGTTGGTCGCGTGGCTGCGGCCACGCGCCAACCGAGCTTGCGGGAGCACCACCTGTTAGGCAATCGATTTCTGCCGCGGGTTCCGCTCCGCGCGCCGGCCATGCCAGCGCGCGGAGCCGGGCGAGCCTCAGGCCGCCGTACGCAGCGCCACCGCGGCAGCTGCGCGGGCAAACAGCATCCGGCGCTCGAAGAAGGTCGAGCGGAAGAACGGATAGCGCTGCGGCACGCGCTCCCGCGCCATCGCGTAGTCGAGCGCCATCAGGCTGATCGGCTTGGCGAGCGAGGGATAGTGCCTGGCATCGCAGATCAGCCGGTGACCGAAAGTTCGCCGGTAGAAGGCCTGATGCTCGGTCCGCACGGTCGCCAGCAGCAGGTGGGTGTGGAAATATTCCGACGCCAGCCATGCGAGCCGCGTCGTCACGTAGCACAGCTCCGGATAGCGCCTCGAGGCGGAGCGGTCGGTGACGAAGCGGGTGGGATCGATGACGGTCTTGCCGGCGCTGATCTCCGGGGAGAGCAGGTCGGAGAAGACGTTGAGGGCCGGCAGATCGGGGGACTGCCGCGAGGCCACGTGCAGCCGGATGGAGCTCGCCAACTCGCCGTCGACATACACCCCGAAGGTCCAGGCGTTGGCCGCCTCGTCGAGCGGATCGGCGAACCGCTCGCTCGGATTGGGCGGGATCGCGCCTTCGCGCAGATAGGCCTGATAGCGCAGCCGGAAGATCGCCTCCCGCTCCTCGGCTGTTTCCGCCCGGCGGTAATCCACGCGCTCCAGCAAGGACAGGACGCGATCCGCCAAATTTCTGCCAGGCATTGTCCGGCCCGGCACCGACATTAACGCAACCATTATACCCGCTCCCTCACCGCCGCACGCAAGAGTAAGGTTAACACGGCATTAAATGGCGTAAAGCGCAAAGTTAATCAATGGGCGGCAGACAAAAATCACGGTTAAGAGAGAGTTAATCGCTGGATCAGCCCGGCACCTGCGCCTTGTCTATATAGAGCGCATGCTCGTGAGGTGCTGTCCTATAGTGGACCGACCTTGGATATGCAATCCATCCGAGTTGTTTCATTTCGGCACGTCTGTAAAACCGATGTTAACATCATCGCCATTTGCCGGCCCACTGCAATCGCCGGAATTGAACCAAAATTTATCTGATTTGGCCCAACGTCATTCACCAGGGGGCGTTGCGGAGTTCTGAGCGATGAGGTTCTGGAAGCGGCTGACGGCGCACCGCGACGATGCACAGCCGTTGCCGGCCGAAATCTACATCTCGCTCGTCGACGCTCTCTTCAAGGACGCGCGCAGCCTTTACGTCGGCTCGCTCGCAGCCTCCATCACGGCCCTCATCACCGCCTGGAAGACGGGCGAGCAGGCCCTCTATCTGTGCACGGTGGCGATCGTCATCGTCACCTGCATGCGCGCCCTCGATGTCCAGGCCTACGCCAAGCGACGCCCGTTCCTGACGACAGCCGAGGAGGCGCGGCGATGGGAGCTGCGCTACGTCGTCGGCGCGGCCGCCCACGTCTCGCTGATGGGCGTGTGGTGCCTGGTGGCCTTCGCCAAGACGTCCGACCCGTTCGTCCAGATCTTCTCCTTCTCCCTGACGATCGCCTACATGATCGGCATCTCCGGGCGCAACTTCGCGAGCAACCTGCTGGTGACGGCGCAGATCGTCTGCGCGGGTATTCCGATGACGCTGGCGCTGGTCTCGGTCGGCGGCGCCTACTACACGATCTTCGCCTTCGTGCTGGCGCCGTTCTTCGCCACCGTGAAGTTCATCTCCGACCGGCTGCGCCGCGTCCTGCTCGATGCGGTCGTGGCCAGCCGCGACGTGAGCCTGCTGGCGGGGCGCTTCGACACCGCGCTCAACAACATGCCGCACGGGCTGTGCATGTTCGGCGCCGACCGCCGCGCCGCGGTGTCGAACCGGCGGCTGGCCGTGCTGCTCGACGTGTCGCGCGACATTGCCGCCAGCCGCTTGTCGGCGCGCGAGCTCATCGAGGCCTGCGTGGAGGCGGGAACGCTGTCGAGCACGGACGCCGAGCGTCTGGTGCCGGAGTTCGAGAGCGGCCTCGCCGGCGAGATCGACCGCGAGGTGTTCGTGGAGACCGAGCGCGACCGCACCCTCGCCCTCACCTTCCACCCCATGGCCGACGGCGGCAGCGTCGTGCTGTTCGAGGACATCACCGACCGCAAGATGGCCGAGGCCAAGATCCACCAGCTCGCCCGCTACGATTCCCTCACCGGACTGCCCAACCGCGCCCTGTTCCGCGACCAGATGGACGCTTCCGTCACCAACCTGCGCCGCCGCGGTCCGTTCGCCATACACTTCATCGATCTCGACGAGTTCAAGCAGGTCAACGATACGCTCGGCCATCCCTGCGGGGACGAGTTGCTGTGCGCCGTGGCCGACCGCCTGCGCGGCGCCGTGCGCACCTCCGACATCGTCGCCCGCTTCGGCGGCGACGAGTTCGTGATCCTGCAATACCCGCTCGGCCACCCGAAAGAGGCCGCCGCGCTCGCCGAGCGCCTGGTCGGCGAGCTGGCCGAGCCCTACCAGATCAGCGGCCACGAGGTCGTGGTCGGCGCCAGCATCGGCATCGCGCTGGCGCCACGCGACGGCAGCAACGCCGATCTGCTGCTGAAGAACGCCGACATGGCGCTCTATCGTGCCAAGTCGGACGGCCGCCGGGCCTGGCGCTTCTTCGAGCAGGGCATGGACGTGATGGCGCAGGCGCGCCGCGCGCTGCAGCTGGACCTGCGCAGCGCGCTGGCCACCGGGGCCTTCCGGATCCACTACCAGCCGCTTGTTCAACATGCAGAGCAAGCGCATCTCGACCTGCGAGGCCCTGCTGCGCTGGCCGCATCCGGTGCGCGGCATGGTCTCGCCGGCGGAGTTCATCCCGGTGGCCGAGGAGATGGGGCTGATCGTGGAGATCGGCAACTTCGTGCTGAAGGAAGCCTGCCTCGAGTGCGCGAAATGGCCCGACGACGTGCGCGTGGCCGTCAACATGTCGCCGATCCAGTTCCGGCGCGGCAATGTCGCCGACGTCATCCGCGAGGCGCTTGCCGCGGCCAAGCTGCCGGCGAGCCGCTTGGAGATCGAGATCACCGAATCCGTCTTCCTCAACGACACCGAGCTCACGCGCCATTGGCTCGACGAGCTGCAGGAGATGGGTGTCAGGATCTCACTCGACGATTTCGGCACCGGTTACTCGAGCCTGAGCTACCTGCACAACTATCCGCTCAACAAGGTCAAGATCGACCGCTCCTTCCTGCAGGGCGTCGATACCAGCCACCGCTCGCTCAACCTGCTGCGCAGCGTGGCGCGCCTCAGCGCCGACCTCGGCATGTCCGTGGCGGTGGAGGGCATCGAGACCGAGGAGCAGCTCGACCTGGTGGCGCGCGAGACCAACGTCGACGAGGTCCAGGGCTACCTGATCGGCGTCCCCATGCCGAGCGGCGACATCCGCAACATGCTGTTCGCGCCCCCGGCCCGCCTCAGCAAGGTCGCCTGAGCCCCGCTCGCCGGACTCTGCACTGGGCCGCGCACACGACCCCGCACCGCTGCCCCGTGGCAACGCAAGGTCGCCCCACGCTGAATAGCGGACCATCCAATGCCACGCCCCGCAGGGCGCAAGAGAGTCAGGCCGACATCAGGCCGAAACCAAGCTGTCGGGACTCATTGCCAGCACCACAAGGGTTTGTGCCGATTTCAAAGGGAATGCCCCGCGTCGAAAATCCACCTCTCAACCCGATGACTAGCTGAGGGGAGGCGGCATGGCGCCCGTAGTCTTCAAGGCGCTTCGTATTTCTACAGTTCTTGCCGCAATCGCTCTTTGCATTGCGGTGCTTCTCGTAGGTCTCGTGAAGTCGGCGGAACCGGAGAGCAGCTGTTCGGTGGCACCATGTCTGCCAAGATCGTAGACTTTCCTCGAAATCGGCTACGGCAACGATGTCGCACAGTTCAAGCTGAACGCGAGAAGTCGGAAGCGCGTGCCTTGGCTGGAGCAAGGGTGAATCCTTCCGCGGTATGGAATTTAGCCGATCTCTACCTGCCTATCGGCGTACGAAAGTTTTCCGCGCTCTTTCTGACACACCGCGTGGCTGAAGGCGTCTGGCGTTCGGCTTTTGTCGCGGGCTGGCGAGCGGCGAACCGGTCAAAGACCGTCAACGGCTCCTGATTTTGCAAAACCGATACAACCCGCGTCATGGCGAGATGCAAATCGTCGCTGGAAACATCCTAACCATTGCTACCGGTGCGCGGGGCCAGTAGCCATTCCAGATCGTCCTCTATCCCACACGTCGGCATCGCATTCATAAGTACGTGCGAGATGAATTCGAGTGTCCGGTCGACGACCAGCTGGCGCTGCCGGTCGAGAGTAATGACGTGATAGCTGTCGTCGAGGACCACCGTCTCGGTGGGGCCTCTCAAGTTGGTCTGGAGGTATTCGAGGTTGTGCAAGCTGGCGCGGTCGTCCTCGCGTGGGTGCATGATCAGGGTCGGCTGGTGCACCTGTCCGACTTCATCCTTCACCTGCTTCACGAGCCAGCGCAGCTCCAGCATCAGGCTGCCGGGAAGCGCGGCGACCCCAGCTTTGGAGCTGTCGCCGCTGCTGATCGATTGCTCGACGAAGGCCCGAATGCGCGGGTCCTTGAGGCCCCACGGGTCCCGTTCCGCGAACGGAATCATATCCGCGAGCCACTTCTGGGTGACGAGCTTGAATAAGTGGCTGTACCAGGGAATGCCCCAGCCATCCAGCCAGAGGGAGGGTGCATAGAGGGCGAGTGCCCGGACATCGTGCGAATGCCGGGCCGCGTGGTGCAACGCCAAGATCGCCCCCATCGACAGACCGCCGACAACCACCGTGTCGCATGTGTCGCGCAAAAGGTCGTGCTCGATCTCGACAGTCTCGTACCAATGCTGCCAAGTGGTGGCCATGAGGTCTTCGGCGCTACCGCAGTGGCCAGCAAGCTGCGGCACGTGCACAGTATGGCCGGCGCGGGCCAGGCCCTGGGCGACATAGCGCATCTCGGTAGGCGTCCCTCCCAATCCATGAAGAAGGAGGACGCCTAATGAGTCTCCGGCTATGCGAATGCTATGGTCGGCGGGATGCACTCAATCTCCTTGCAGATCGCTTTCGGAACTCACGGTGCCGGAAACGGCGCGAGCACGAGTTGCGGCACGGCCCTGGACCCACTCTCCGCCCCTGCGAGCCACGCTGAGAGGCGCGCAGTCACGTCGTCGAAGCCTGCAAAGGAAGCATGCGCGTGTCCGCGAGCGCGGCAGTAGTCGGCGAGCGTGCCTTTGGCGAGGACGTAGTCCGCGCGCAATGACATGCAGAAGTCCGACCGGCCGTCCCCGATTACCACCAGCGGACCCGGCAACGGTCGTTGGCCGTGTGAGCACTTGCAATTGGCGCTTCCCACGCGACAGTCGGCATAGGCATAGGGGAACGCCAGGCGCCACCGATCGCCGCCCTGCCATTCGAGCTTGTTGGCGAAGAAGGGCACCGAAAGCCGTGCGCGGCGCAGGGCTGCGCCAAGGACGCGATCGAAGCCGTCGGAGACAATCTTCACCTCGGCGCCGCGCCGCCGGCAGAACTCGAGAAAAGCTGGGAAGCCGGGGTCGATCCGCACGGATCGGATGTGCTCGTCGAGCGCTTCGGGGGTCACGCGCAACAGCGCCACCTGGCGGGCCATGCATTCACTCGAGGAGATTTCTCCGCCTTGCCAAGCCGCCTCGACCTCGCGCCACTCTGGGTCGGCGAAGCGTTCGAGCAAGCGGTCCGTGGGATCGTCCGGAGCGACGGTGCCGTCGAAGTCGACGAGAACACTCCAGTTCGCAGTCCGTTTGCCTTGCATGTCTACACGGCTCAAACCAATGTGCCACTCGGCGCGGGTGATGGTCGTGCTGGCAGGCTCGCGAGAAAATCCCAGAGTGGCTATCGGTAGAAACCCCGGTATGCCTGCACTAACTCCCCAGCTTCCGAGCTTAAGGTATGCGAGCGCTCCACCGAGGCCCGGCTGCGTGCCCCAGTCTGTTGACTCCATCCGGATTGTCTCTCACCCTCGGTAACGCACTCGTTCTCAGCTCGGACCACACGCGCACCATGAGCCCGTCGGACGCTGCGTGGCATCAACTGATCTCGGCATTGCATGCGTCCGGCCGCAAGGCCGCGCTCGCGATCACCGGGGGCGGCAGCGGCGCGATCGGCGAGTTGCTGCGTGTCCCCGGAGGCTCGCGGCTGCTGGTCGAGGCGCAGGTCCCCTACGACGCGGCGGCGCTCGAGGCGTTTCTCGGCTTTGCACCGGCCCAGGCGAGCAGTGCCGACACCGCGATCGCGATGGCACGCAGCGTACGGGCGCGCGCAGCCAGGCTGGTGCCGGCGGACACCGATCTGGTCGGCCTCGGCGCCACGGCGGCACTGGTGAGCGATCGCCCGCGCAGAGGCGAGCATCGCTTCCACATCGCATCCGCCAGTTCTGCCGGCATCGCCCACTGCACCGGCGTGATGGCCAAGGGCCGGCGTGATCGCGCCGCCGAGGAAGACCTCGTCGCGCGCGCGATCGTGCTGTGGCTGGCGCACGCATGTGGCGTTGTCGCGCCGTCGCCACGCAGCCTGCTCGAGGCGGATGAGCACTTCGCGCAAACGGCCGTCGCGGCCGCCGACACGATCGATCGGCTCCTTGCGGGCGAGCACGATCGCGTCACCGCCCAGCCCGATGGCCAGATGGTGCTGTCGGCGCCGCGGCCCCTCGTGCTGCTGCCGGGTTCCTTCAACCCGGTACACGCCGGGCATGTGTCGCTGGCGCGGGTCGCCGAAGAGCTCAGGCAGCAGCCCCTGGCGTTCGAGATTTCCGTCACCAACGTCGACAAGCCGCCGCTGGCGGGCGAGACGGTGCGGCGGCGGCTCGCCCAATTCGCCTGGAAGTCGCCGGTCGAGCTGACGAGAGCGCCCACCTTCCTCGAGAAGTCGCGCCTGTTTCCCAACACCACGTTCGTGATCGGGGCGGATACGGCCGAGCGGCTGTTCGCGCCGAAGTATTACGGCGACGACGAGGCTCGAATGCACGTCGCGCTCGAGGAGATCGCCGGTTCCGGGAGCAGCTTCCTGGTGGCCGTGCGCAGCGATGCCGCGGGCCGCGTACGCGCGCTGCGCGACATCCCCGTGCCGCGGCGCTATGTCGATCTCTTCACCGAGATACCGGAGCACCGCTTCCGCCTCGACACTTCCTCATCCGAGATCCGCGCCCGCGAAAGGCATCGGCCCTAGGCCTTGTGCGTCGTCCCGGTGATGCTGTTTCGAAGCTCGATTGGAGTGGCGATCGTGCGGAGCGTCTCGAAGCCTTCGCCGGTGCCGAGGATCGCCACGTCGCCAAAGTCGAGCATGCGCCCGATGATCGATTGATCGATCTTGACGCTCTCGACCTTGTCCATGTTCATCTCGTTGGTCTGTCGCCGGATGAAACCCTTCTTGTAGATGACCCGCCGGTCGGTGACTGCGATCTCCGTGACCCACCACTGGAACCATTGCCGGATCAGGAGAACGACCGCAACGAGCGCGAGGCCGTAAGCGGAATACCGCCAAAGTCCCGGCAGGAGACGCGTTCCGGCGAGCCAGTAGGCGACCACCGCCAGGAGCGCAACCGCAACGCCGGGCCAGTACACTATCCAGTGAATGGACGAGACGTGCCGCACCTGCTCACCGGGCTGCAAGACGCGCTTAAGGTAGGTCAAGTTCTCTGACAATTGCGCTGCCTTGCTGAGGTGGGCATCATTCGACCGGCACCGGTCCTACTTCCCGCAAAGCCCGCGAGGCGCAAGCGGATCTCGACACACTCCCAAGGTGCGCGCGCCCATCGTGGAGTCCGACGCGGCACCCTGGCCCAAGTCTGCGCGGTGCTCGACCGCCTTAACGCCTGCGGCCAATGCCGACCCGGCCAACACCCACCCGGCCAACTCCAACCGCCCGGTATCCGTAGCCACGGCGCCAACCCACAGCCCGGTAGCCAACCCGGCGGATGCCGAGGCCGCCGCCATAGTAGCCGGCCGAGGAATACCCGTAGCGATAGCCCGTTTCCCAGCAGGCTGCGGCCGGGGCACTTCCAAGGGCAAGAAGAGGTGCGGCGACCACGAACGCGGCAGCTATTGTCTGTATGCGCATTTGATTACTCCTTTCCGAGAGGATTTTCACAAATACCGGTTGCTCGGCCGCAAGACACTCAGGAGAAACCATGAAAGTGCTTTGTTAATACCACGGTCGTTGCGGCGGGCGCTGGTTCGCTCCGCGGGTCGTGTCCATCGCCACGCTGAGGGAGCGCCCACACTGCCGGGTCGGATCTCGATATGCCGGCACGCTTCGTCGGGATCGGCCTATTCCACCAGCGCAAGTCGACACTCTCCTAGGGGTATCCCTTCGAGCGCACCGGGACTTACCCCGGTTGCTCCACGGCATCGAAGCGGCCTGAAATTGCGGCCAGCGTCGGGAGAGCGCGAACGAACGGTAGAGTAGGAGATGACCATGCATATCGTGAAGGTGTCGGCACTGCTGATTGCCGCGTCGCTTTGTCTTCCAGTGTCGTTCTCGAGCGCGCAGACCAAGGCGCCGCCGAAGGACGCTCAGTACCTGTTCGTCCAGTCCGCCAAGAACGTCGCCTTCAAGGATGGCGTCCTGACGTTGCAGGACGCGTCGCCGATCACCGCCTTCTTCTCGGATCGCCCCAATCGCATCGTCGGCCAGATTCGCAACGACCTGTTCCTGAAGCAGTGGAGCGAAGGCAAGAACAGCTTCAAGAGCGATCCGCCCAATGCCTTTCTGACGGTGTTCAACCAGGGAACGCAGCCCGCCGGCGCGATCGTCGTGCTCAGCAATCCTCGCATCGAGGGCAGCAACCTGCGCTATGACGTGCGGATACTGAAAGGCACCCCGCCGCCGAACGGCGTCGAGAGCACGCTGTTCATAGATGGCGGCGGCGCTCCGTGCGATCCGCAGTTCGACACCGGCGACCCCGGCTATCCCTGCTGGGCCCAGCAGGCGTTCTCCGCGGCCCAAGGCGGCTAGCATCTCTTCGGTTCACATGGCGCCAGGCCCACAAGCACGACGGTCATCCCGGCACTTGCCTGCCCTCGGACTTGTTCCGAGGGTTGCCGGGATCCACCTCTCCGCTCGCTCCAGTGTTTGCTGATCGATGGATCCCGGTGACAAGCACCGGGATGACAACGATGAGCTCGGAACGGCGGTCGAAGTTACTCTAGCTCGACGAAGTCATAGGTCGGACCGATTTCGCAAACGGCGCCGCACAGCAAAAACGGCAGGGAAGCGATGCTTCCCTGCCGTTGCTCATGCCGGCCGTGGCGTCGTGCCCGGCCGCTCATTCCCAGCCCGGCTCGTAGCGCCGCAGCCGGCTCCTCGACTTGTCGTAGACGAACAACTCGATCTCGCTGCGGTCCAGTCCGATGTCGTCGAGCGTGCGATTGTCCAGGCTGCTCAGCAGCATTACGCTCGCCCTGCGCGCCCTGTGCTCCCAGTAGGTGCGCCAGAGGCCCTTGATGGATTGGGTGAGTCCATGACCACCGGTCGCATCGGCAACCGTGTGCGACGGGGACGAATTGCATATTGCGTGTGTGCCTGAAGACATGGGTGCCTCCTGTGCTGTCGAGTGATGTCTGAAAAAGGGGTCGCTTTGGGCTTTGCGTGGGCTCAGTGGCAGGCGACGGCGTCGAGATGGGCCGGCTGCTTGGGCTGCTCCGCCGTCGCCTTGCGTCGGCTGAAGGCCCACGCGAAGAACTCGCGCATCGCCTGCGTGCGCTCGCGGTGGGCCCGCTGCACGATCGCGTGCAGGTCCTCGGGGGTGTATCCGCCGTACCCGACCAGGGGGTTCTGCTGGGTAGCCATTTGAGTATTCCTCATCGTTGGCGCTTTCGTTGCCCAAGGAATATGTTGATTTAACCCCATCCACAAACGATAATACCTCGCCCCACAGTTGAGATAAGCTCACTCATCCGATGCGCCGCCCCCTGCCCCCGCTGAACGCGCTCAGAGCGTTCGAAGCCACCGCCCGCCACGCCAGTTTCTCCAAGGCGGCGGACGAGCTGCACGTGACTCCAGCGGCCCTCAGCCACCAGATCCGCGGGCTCGAGGACCTGCTGGGGCTCAAGCTGTTCCATCGCCGCGCGCGCGCCATCGAGCTGACGGACGCCGCCCGGCTGATCTATCCGGGCATCCGCACCGGCTTCGAGAACCTGCGCGGCGCAGTCGAGCAGCTCGATCGTGCCCGGCAGGATCGCATCTTGGTGGTGAGCGCCTCGCCGGGGTTGACGGCGAAGTGGCTCGTGCCGCGCATCTACCGCTTCCTGGCGCAGCACCCCGATGTCGACACGCGCATCTCCTCCGGCACGGCCTACGCGAACTTCACCACCGACGGCGTCGACGTCGGCATCCGCCTGAGCTCGGGCGTGCACCCGGAGCTCTATGTCGAGAAGCTGTCGGACGAGTGGATGCTGCCGCTGTGCAGCCCGCGCCTGCTGCAGGGCGAGGCGCCGTTGTTGTCGGCGCACGATCTTCCCCGCTTCCCCCTGATCCAGATCGACCTGCCGGGGCTGGTGCCGACCTGGGACGACTGGCTGCGGGTGGTCGGGATCGAGGGCATCGACACCTCGCGCGGCCTGCGCCTCAACGTCGCCGACCATGCGCTCGATGCGGCGAGCGAGGGGACGGGCGTGGTGCTCGGCTACAAGCTCGTCGCCTCGCACGACGTCACGCTCGGACGGCTGGTCTCGCCGTTCGGGCCGGAGCTGCCGCTGCCCGGTCGCTCCTACCATTTCGTCTGCGCGCGCGGCCAGGAGAGGCGCCCCGCCATCAAGGCCTTCCGCGACTGGCTGTTCGCCGAGATCGCCGACACCTTCGCCAAGCTGCCGCCCGGACCCGCGAGCAGTGCCGGCGAGACGGGCAAGCACGCCGCCGCGCCCGTCAGCATCCTGTCGGCCAAGACACGCTCTGCCAGGCGGTGAGCCAATGGGGCAATCAGCCCGCCGCCTCCGCGCGCGTCAAAGAATGAACCGCACGCCGCTCGCAACCGTGGCAAGGATGACGATATTGGCCAGCATGCCGCCCCAATGGATCAGACGCAGCCGCTGCATCGCTGTCGTGTCGCCAGATTCCAAGGCGGTCTGCTGCGTGTCGATCAGCTGAAGCACCCTGTTTCGCACGGCCATTGCCGTGGCAGCGAGCAGCAGCATTGCAGCCGTGAACGCCATGCGGCCGCTTGCGGCAAAGACCGCCACAGCCACGAGCCCGGTGACGCCTACCATCCAGAAGTAGACGTTGAACAGGCCGCGAAACAATCGCGCCACCTCGGGGATGTCGAGCCGAACGAGCAGGAAGGATATGGAGGCCAGGGCGAAATAGATCAGGGAAAACATGACAATGACGACGGCGTAGAGCGGAACGAAGTCGGGTACCATGGGATCACCTGGCGATTTGCTCACCTCCTGTAGCGAATTCGCGGCGTCCGGCCTCCGCCACTTTAGTAGAATTTCGACAACGCACGGCGTCGCGCATGTCGCGACCTGCCCACCGCCTCGTCGCTGCCCCCGCCTGTCGCAGGACAAACCGACGGCGTCTGCAACTCCACTCGATCGACGAGCGCTCCTGTGCCGTGCGGAACAGCCGGCGCCACGCAGGGCGTGTACGAGGAGCACATCGGCAGTGGTGGGCAACCGTGCCCCGCAGATAGGCGAGCCGTTCCACTGCCATCAGGGGAGGATCTGACATGCGATTAATCACCATCGGTCTTGCGCTGAGCCTTGCCTGCGGGAGCGCGGCTCTTGCTCAAGCACCAAGCTCCGCTGCTCGCTGCGATGCTGAAGGAATTCCCGAGGTCGCCATTGCCGCGTGCACGCGCATGATCGAGTCCGGCCAACTCCGCGGAGAGAAACTCGCGGACGCGCTGAAGATTCGCGGCGACGTCCACTACAACAAAGGGGATCCCGAGGGCGCGCTCGAGGACTACGACAGGGCGACCCGGATCAATCCGCGCTACGCCGATGCCTACTACAATCGCGGAAACATCTTCGATGAGAGGCAAGAGCACGCCAAGGCGATTGCCGAGTACACCAAGGCCATCGAGATCACACCCGCCTACGAGTATCTCACCAATCGAGCCCGCTCCTACCAGCTGCTCAAGGATTTCGGCCGGGCCATCCCCGACTACACGCAGGCGGTGCAGATTCGCCCTGAAGAATCAGGCTCGTACTTCCGCCGCGGCAATGCCTTTGCCGAGATGGGCGAGCGGGACGCCGCGGTTGGCGATTTCCGCAAGGCGGTCGAAACCGCGCAGGAGGCCACCCACCGCATAGCGTACCAGGCCCGGCTCTATCATGTGCAGGGACTGAAGGAGCAAGCTGAGGCCCAGTACCGCCTCGCCCTGGCCTGCAGGGATCTCGATGAAGCGGCCAGGAAGGTGATCCAGGACTACCTGGACGAACTTCTGGCGTAACGATTGCCCGCGGCCGCTTTGCGGCTGCTCGAGCTCGGCGGAGGCGGTGCGCGCAGGCGAGCCGCCTCCAGCCTTTTCTCCGGCACTCTCTTCGTCGTGGCTTGGCACGAAGTCCGTGGTACGAGAGACGCCGGGCATCGGCTCGGTGATGATCGACGCGCCGTCAGGGGGAGGAAAACATGCGCACATTTCGGATCGCGGCCATACCGGGCGACGGCATCGGCAAGGAGGTGATCGCGGCCGGCGTCGAGGTGCTCGACGCCTGCGCCAGGCGCGACGGCGGCTTCGCCGTCGCCTTCGATCACTTCGACTGGGGCTCGGAGCGCTACAAGAAAACCGGCGCCTTCATGCCCGACAATGGCCGTGACCTGATCAAGGGCCACGACGCCATCCTGTTCGGCTCGGCCGGCGTGCCCGACGTGCCCGACCACATCACGCTGTGGGGGCTGCGCCTCGCCATCTGCCAGCCCTTCGACCAGTACGCCAACGTGCGCCCCACCCGCATCCTGCCCGGCATCACCAGTCCGCTGCGCGCCGTCTCCGGCCCCGAGCTCGACTGGGTGATCGTGCGCGAGAACTCGGAAGGCGAATACGCGGGCGTCGGTGGCCGCGTGCACCGCGGCCTGCCCGAGGAGGCCGCCACCGACGTCTCCATGTTCACCCGCGCCGGCGTCGAGCGCATCATGCGCTTCGCCTTCGCGCTCGCCCGCTCCCGCCCGCGCAAGCTCTTGACCGTCGTCACCAAGTCCAACGCCCAGCGCCACGGCATGGTGATGTGGGACGAGATCGCCGCCGAGGTCGCGGGACAGTTCCCCGACGTCACCTGGGACAAGATGCTGGTCGACGCCATGACCATGCGCATGGTGCTGCGCCCCGGCCACCATCGACACCGTGGTCGCGACCAACCTGCACGCCGACATCCTCTCCGACCTGGCCGCCGCGCTGGCGGGCTCGCTCGGCATCGCGCCGACCGCCAACCTCAACCCCGAGCGCAAGTTCCCCTCGATGTTCGAGCCGATCCACGGCTCGGCCTTCGACATCATGGGCAAGGGCATCGCCAATCCCGTAGGCACCTTCTGGTCCGGCGTGATGCTGCTGGAGCACCTGGGCGAGGCGCCCGCCGCCGCCCGCCTGATGCGGGCCATCGAGCGCGTCACCGCCGACCCCTCGCTGCACACTCCCGACCTCGGCGGCACCGCCACCACCGCCCAAGTCACCCGCGCCGTCTGCGACGCCCTCGCCGGCGACAACCGGTAGCGCCCGACGCGGGCTCGCACGCCAACGCGCAGAAGGCCGCCGTCTTCAGCGT
This sequence comes from uncultured Alphaproteobacteria bacterium, assembly GCA_963774165.1. Classification (GTDB taxonomy): domain Bacteria; phylum Pseudomonadota; class Alphaproteobacteria; order Rhizobiales; family Hyphomicrobiaceae; genus AWTP1-13. Next base: position 144,779 of record CAVZEC010000016.1, read on the forward strand.
CCCCGAGACCTACCGGAATTTCTGCAGCGCGCGGGTAGGCCCCCGTTCCACTAAGAGACATTGCCTTTAGCTGGCGATAGCCAACTCCACTGATTTCGCTCCGCCCGCGATCGCATGCGGGGTTTGCCGATTGCGGCAGTGTCCGGCGTCAGGGACCATGCCTCCGACCGCACACAACCCGCGCAAAGGAAGGCACAGAAAATGGTTCGGCATGGAATGCTACGCAAGGCTGCTTCCGCCGTTGCCGCCTGCGCGTTGCTGCTGGGCACGGCCGTGCACCCCTCCCAGGCATGCACCGGCATCCGTCTCGTCGCCAAGGACGGGACCGTCGTCTACGCCCGCACGTTGGAATTCGGCATCGACCTGCACTCCGAGGTGATGATGGTGCCGCGCGGCTATGCGCGGACCGGGACCACGCCGGACGGCAAGGAAGGGCTCAAGTGGAAGGCGAAATACGCCAGCGTCGGGCTCAACGGAGCGGGCCTGCCGGTCATGTTCGACGGGTTGAACGAAAAGGGTCTGGCCGCCGGGATGTTCTACTTCCCGACCTCGGCGGGATACATGCCCTACACCGCCGGCGATGCAGGCAAGACCATGGCGCAGTGGGAGGTGGGATCGTGGATCCTGGAGAACTTCGCCACCGTCGAGGAGGTGAAGGCCAACATCGGCAATATCGTCGTCCCCTCCGTCGTGTTCAGCGGATGGGGCTTCGCTCCGGAGGCGCATTACATCGTGCACGACGCCTCCGGCAAGAGCATCGTGATCGAGTATGTCGGCGGCAAGCTCAACGTCCACGACAACCTGCTGGGCGTCATTACGAACTCGCCCGCATTCGATTGGCACATGACCAATTTGCGCAACTACGTGAATTTCTCGATGATCAACGCTCCCGCCGTGACACTCGGCCCCGTCAAGCTCCTGCCATTGGGCGAGGGCACGGGCATGCTTGGACTGCCGGGCGACTTCACGCCGCCGTCGCGCTTCGTTCGCGCCGTCGCCTTCAACCTGTCGGTCTTCAAGCCAGGCACCGGCGACGAAGCGGTGCTGGAGGCCTTCCATGTCCTGAACCAATTCGACATCCCGAAAGGTGCAGCCCGCGACCGCGAGAAGGACGAGAACGGCAACATCCAGGCCGACTATACGCTCTGGACCGGGGCCAGCGACCTCGCGGCCAAGCGCTACTATTTCCGCACCTACGAGAACAGCCAGATCAGGATGATCGACCTCTCGAAGATGAACGTCTCCGCGACGGATATCGTCAGAATGTCGATTGCGGGCGCGGAAGTCATCAAGCCGCTCATCCCCTGAAGATCGATTTACGCGGTGGACCGGCACTCGCCCCTCCGGATCGAGCCGTCCGCCTCGAAGCGCTTTCAGCCGCTCAGTGGGTCAGCGTGCACGCGCATTGCGCGGCGCGCTCGCGAACTGAGGGAACACCTATACGCCGTGCTTGCAGCGAGCTGCGTCCGGCAGCCCGGACCGCAAGGCGCGTTGGACGGCATCGCCGTGGAAGTTCGTCGTGCTCACGCAGCCCGAGCGTTCACCCCAGCTGGTACATCGAGGGTAGCTAGACACTGCTGGCTATCGCCAGCCTCGCTGGAAGTTCCATTGCACGCCTGTGCGCTCGCAGTCGAAAACCTGCTCGTCACGTGCCGACCACAGTCGAATTCGAAAGTGCGGAGCGTCCGATTGCGCGGTCTACTTCATCGACACGAGCAAGGCGCACCGACGACAGTGGTGCAGCATGCTGAACTGCGGCAATCGCGAAAAACAAAGGCGCTGGAGAGAGGGAGCAGGCTGAAAAGGTATCCAGTCTTTGCCCACCGATCACATATGCGCCTGCTCGGCACCTTTGACCAATGTGGGTGTGCCTCTCGCGTGGCCCCGACCGGCCGCCTGGATCTCGATCACCGCGGAAATCTTGCAGAAAGTCGGCTGCAGCGGAGCGACGTCGGCTGGATGCCTCGGTCAGCTTGCGAAGCGGGGAAGACGTTTGTGTCCGCCTGAAGCATCGCCGACTCCGGCATCCCGGAGTGCGTCGCCTCACACCGACACGAGCCAAGCAATAAAGCTCAGGGCTACAAACTCGGCGCCAATCAGCCGGGCCAACCGAAGCTGGCGGCTTTGAGCCTTCAGAGTGCCGTGGCGGGCAGCGCGTTCTGACGGTGTCGCGCGCTCGCGCGCCTGCATGATTTTCTCCAGGAGCCCGGCGGAAACTCCGCCCCTGCCGATAAGGTCCCGCGCGTCCGCTTCAAAGGTGACGGCGCAAAGCAGAATGAGCAGTCCGATGAGACCAAGACCCAGAAATTTTGCGGCACCAAAGGCAAAAAGTGCAACAAGGATAGCCGCAATGAATGGCAAGATCAGGAGAAGGAATTCCAGCCAGGATGGACGCATAATCACGATAGTCACGAGCAGCGGTGACAACAGGAGCATGAAACCTGGAAAGGATAACTCATAGTCGTCGCCACCTTCCGGCTGCTTGGGCGCGCCGCAGTGCTCGGAAGCAAATTGGCTCCCGCCGCCCCACGCGATCCTCCACACCCCATGCTAATCCTGCCGGCGCCGTCCCGCCATGGTCGTGGGCCGCTTGAGTTCAAGTTTGCGGACGACCCTGTGATGTCTCGAATGGGTCTGCCTCTCTCGTGACCGCACCGCCCGCTTGGGTTTCGAGCGCCGCAGAAGTCCGACGCAATCGCTGCCGTGGAGCGCTTTTGAAGGTCGGTTGACTGAATGCCTCGGTCATGCCGGCGACCCGCACGCTACGCCGTCGCGTGCGCGATTGGCGGCGCGATCTGGTGGTGGGCCGGATGATGATCGGACGCGGCGGAATACCTGCGCGCGGGTGGGGCCTCCTTCGCGCTGCGCGGACGGGTCCCGCCCGCCGCGAGGCGACTCGGATCGCGTCTGCAATACCCCGGCCATGGGCGCTCCAGCGGCAGGGTCGCGCACGCGGCAGCGGCGCATGCGCGGCAGCCGGGCGGGCTCGCCGACCGCGAGCTGAGCCGCACAGCCCGGCGCGCATTGGTCCGGTATGCATCCGCAACTGCCCGCGCGTGCGGCGTCCGCACGCGCCGCGCGCTCCCGCAGCCGGGTTTTTCACCTTCCCGACATCATTCGGTCATACCGTCGTCCTCCTGCGGAAGCGAGCGCGTTGCGGGCAACCCAGCGCCGCAGGAGCGAACGTTGCGGCTCTGAAATGATCGCGGAGTGATGTCGTCGCTCAGACATTCCAGCTCCTGGTGCACTCCGACGTCATCTCCGCGAAGGCGGGGACCCACGCAAGTCTGCGCACGTGCGTGGCCCGGTGTCGTGGATGTCCGCCATCGTGCCGGAGGCGCGTCTTCGTGCTGGAAGCGCGTCTTCGACACGACACGACGCCGGCATGACGTTGCGCGCCGCCGCCGCCGTTGCTCTTGCCGCCGCTGCAGCCGTCGGCCTGCAGGCGAGCCCCGCGCCCGCCCAGACCCGCGCGCCCAGCAGCCAGGGCCCAGGCGGGACCCGCTCCCGCGGCCGTCCCGGTCCCGCACGAGGTGCACGCCCGCATTCCCCCGCTGAAGGCGCCCAAGTCCGCGCTGGTCGAGTTCGACGTCTCGCCCGTTCCCCTACGAGGGCAATGTGCCGCGCACCAGCCGGCCCTTCTTCGATGTCACCGACGAGGACGGCCGGCGCGGCCACAGCTCCGCGCGCGCGGGCGTGCTGTGGGAGGACGCCACCTACAGCGACAAGCGGGCGCTTCTGTTCATGCCGAAAGGCTTCGACGTGCGCCGGCCCGGTCTCATCGTCGTGTTCCTGCACGGCAACCGGGCGACGCTGGAGCGCGACGTCGGCGGCCGCCAGCGGGTCGCGGCCCAGATCGCCGAGGCCAACGTCAACGCCGTGCTGGTGGCGCCGCAGCTGGCGGTCAACGCCAACGACTCCAGCGCCGGCCGCTTCTGGGAGTCCTACGGCTTCGCCCGCTTCATCGGCGAGGCCGGCGCGCACCTGTCGCGGCTGCACGGCGACAAGCGCACCCGCAAGACCTTCGCCACGCTCCCCGTCGTCATCGTCGCCTACAGCGGCGGCTACGTGCCGGCCGCCTGGGCCCTGCACAAGGGCGGCGCCGACAGCCGCATCATCGGCGTGCTGCTGCTCGATGCCCTCTACGGCGAGGTCGACAAGTACGCCGACTTCATCGACCGCCACCCCAATTCATTCTTCGTCAGCGCCTATACGTCGTCCTCGGCCCGCGGCAACGAAACCCTGCAGCAATACCTGTCCGAGCGCGACCGTCCCTTCGCCACCAGCCTCCCCGCCCGCCTGCAGGGCGACGTCGCCTTCCTGCGCACCTCCGGCGCCGACCACGAGGACTTCGTCACGCGCGCCTGGACCAACGATCCCATCCGCGACGTGCTGGAGCGCCTCGGCGGCTACACCCGCGACCCCGTCAAGCGCGCCCAAGCCCGCCCCGACGCCGCGCGCTGACCGCGCTCCTGCCCAGTCCAACAACCCCGTGCTGAGCTTGTCGAAGCACGCTTGGAGCCCGCGGCCGCCCTTCGACAGGCTCAGGGCGAGGTCGTGATTGCATTGGCCACAACGGTCATCACGAACTGGCGCGATCTCCCCGGTTTGCCTCCCCCTGCCGAACCGCTAAGCTCACCGGCAAAGGCCCCCCGTCAGAGGCCGGAGCAACTGGGAGGAGACAGCCGTGGCAATCGACGGTCGCATCCTGTTCGTCGCAGCAACCCTGGGGCCGCTCTTGCCCTCCGGCGCGCTCGCGCAAGCGCCCAAGGCCAACGGCGAGACCCTCAACATCCAGAACTACGCCGGCACCACCGGCAACATGCATGCCGTGGTCGCCAGGGCCAAAGGCCTCTGCGACAAGTACAACTTCAAGTGCGAGTTGAAGGCGCTGAACTCCGGCGTGCTCGGCCTGCAGGCCCTCGTCGGCAAGACCGTCGACGTGTCGCAGACCGGCACCCTGCTCGCCGCGCAAACGGTCGCCGCCGGCGGCGAGGTCGTGATCGTCGGCGTCAGCCTGCCGAACAACGTGCTGGCCGTGAGCGTGCGCAACGACGTGCCGCTCCCCAACAAGGCCAACGGCTACCCCGCGATCATGAAGGACTTCAAGGGCCTGAAGGTCGGCGAGACCGCGCGCGGGGCGGGCGAGGCGCTGTTCAACTACATGCTGCGCGAGGCCGGCATGCAGCCGAGCGACGTCACCTACGTGGCGGTCGGCGGCCCCGCGACGGCATACGCGGCGCTGGCGATCGGCAAGCAGATCGACGCGGTCATCATGTTCCAGCCGCTCACGCAGCTGTGCCAGTTCAACAAGACCTGCGCCACCGTGATCGACATGACCGCAGGCGAGGGACCGGCGGCGGTCGCGGCCATGAACGGCGCCCAGGTTCCTTTCGTCATGCGCCGCGAGATGGCGGACGGCAACCAGCCGCTGGTGCAGGCCTTCTACGCCGCCATGCGCGATGCCGCCGCGTGGTTCAACGATCCCGCCAACTTCGAGGAGCTGGTCAAGATCTACACGCCGCTGATCAGCTTCGGCGATCTGCCGGGCGCCGACGAGCTGCGCCGCAACTGGATCAAGAGCGTCATTCCCGCCTACAGCAAGGACCTGTCGGTGAAGCGCACCTCGGTCAAGGCGATCATCGATTTCTATACCGAGGCCAAGGAGCTCGATAAGCCGGTCGACCCGGCGAAGATCGTGTGGGACAAGGCGCCCTGACCGCATCTCGGAGGCAGGGAGCATGAACGACCGGGCCGATCGAGCTGTGGGCACGCTTGGCGGCGGCGGGGCGTCCGTGCCGCTGACGGGCGGACGGCGGGGCTCGGTGCACATCCATCGCGTGTCCGTCACGTTCGGGCCCCTGCTGGTGGTCGACGACGTCTCGCTCGGGGTCGACCAGGGCGAGTTCGTCTCCATCGTCGGCCCGAGCGGCTGCGGCAAGACCACGTTGCTCAATTTCGCGGCCGGATTGCTGCCCGCCGACGTGATCCGCGGCACCTATCTGGTCGGCGGCAAGCCTCCCGTCAGCGGCAACCGCGACATCGCCTACATGCTGGCGCGCGATGCGCTCTGTCCGTGGCGCACGGCGCTCGAGAACGCGGAGCTGGGCGCCGAGATCCGCGGCGTGCCGCCGCCCGAGCGGCGCCGGCGCGCGCTCGAGCTGCTCGACAAGGTGGGCCTCGCGGGTTTCGAGAACGCCTATCCCAAGGCCCTCTCCCAGGGCATGCGCCAGCGCGTGGCGCTCGCGCGCACCTTCTCGCTGGACGCGCCCATCCTGCTGATGGACGAGCCGTTCGGCGCGCTCGACGCCCAGACCAAGCTGCAGCTGGAGGACGTGCTGCTGTCGCTGTGGCAGCGCGAGCAGCGCACTGTGGTGTTCGTCACCCACGACCTGAGCGAGGCGGTGTCGATGTCGGACCGCGTGGTGGTCATGAGCGCGCGCCCGGGCCGCATCATCGCCGACGTGCGCATCACGCTCGGCCGGCCGCGCTCGGTGCGGGCGCTGCAGAAGGATCCGGCCTACCACGAGCTCTATTCGCACGTGTGGACCAAGCTCGAGGAGGGCCTAGTGTGATGATCGAGAAGTCCGCTCCGAGGCCGCCGCCAGGGCACGAGCACCAGGAATCGATACAGCGTGCATCGAGGTCGCCAATGGCGTGTGCCGCACGCTCAACACCGTCCTGAGCTTGTCGAAGGACGGCTGAGGCACCGGTGGGTGGCCGCGTGGTTCGACAGGCTCACCACGGCGGGTCAGAGCGCAGGCGAGACGATCTTATGCAATAGTGGGTACTAGCGCCGTGACCGATCGCACAACGACATGGACCACGCCCCAGCTCTGGGCCGGACGCGCGGCCATCCTCGCCGTGTTCTTTCTCCTCTGGGAGCAGGCGTCGGCGACCAGGTTCATCGACCCGATCCTGATCGGCCGGCCCAGCGGCATCGCCGCCTTCCTGTGGCAGGAGATCTTCGTCACCGGCAGCCTCATCAAGGACCTCGGCTGGACCATGCTGGGCACCATCCTCGCCTTCGTCCTGGGAAGCGTGTGCGGCATCCTCGTCGGCATGGTGTTCGTCACCCGGCCGACGGTGGAGGCCCTGCTGAGCCCGATCCTGATGGCCCTCAACGCCATGCCGCGCATCGCGCTCGCGCCGCTGTTCCTGATCTGGTTCGGGCTGGGCATCGGCTCGAAGATCGCCATCGGCTTCAGCCTGACGTTCTTCATCGTGCTGTCGAGCACGGTAGCCGGCGGACGCAGCGTCAACCCCGATCACATCACGCTGGCGCACACGCTGGGCGCCAGCGACACGCAGATCTTCCGCAAGTTCGTCCTCCCCAGCGCCGTGCCCGTCATCTTCAACGGGCTGCGGCTCGGGCTGATCTTCGCCCTGCTGGGCGTGGTCGGCGGCGAGATCATCGCCTCCGAGCACGGCCTCGGCCAGACGCTGACCGTGCTCGCCGCCAGCTTCAAGACCAGCGGCGTATTCGCCGTCATCATCCTGCTCGCCCTGGTCGGCGTCTGCATCACCTGGGGCATGACCTGGCTGGAGAACCGCCTGCTGCGCTGGCGCTGACGGCGCGGGCTTGGCGCGGCATGCGCGGGCGGCAGCCGCGCCCAACCGGTGCCATGTTCCAGGTCGTACAAGAGGGCCGCTGTCCGGTATAATACGCGACACTCGATCCCGTTCTTTCCCTTCGGTTTTCCGGGAGGAACAGTGCATGGAGAACACGTCCAAGCGACGCAAATCGGTCCCGACGGCCATAGTGTTCGGCGTCATTCCGTGCGTCCTGGGTATCGGCATCGCCCAGTACCTGCGCTGGAGCGGAACCGTGTGGCTGAGCAACGCCGGCCCGTTCTGGCCGTTCGTCTGCGCGGTGGCCTCGGTCTCAATTCTCATCACGTTGGCCGTCTCGAAGTCGAAGGACAGGGTGGCGCGCGCCTGGGGATGGCTGATCCTCACGTGGACATGGCTCTACCTCCCGCTTTGGCTGACCGCGCCGCAGATCCCGCAATCGTCGGCGGTCGTATCCGGGAATGGCCGCGTCTATGTCGTCGCCGAATGGGCCCGGCAACCCTCGGACCTGGTGTGGTTGCTGACCGGCCGCGCGGGCGACAGGATCGTGCGCAACGTCGCCGGCACCGCAACGGTCAACTCCGCCGATGTGCAGTATCGCTATTCGGAAGCGTACATCTCCTCGCGGAGCAATGAAGAAGACCTATCGGTGCCCGTCACGAGAGCCGCCGGCGCGATACTGGCAGAGGAGGCGGCGAAGCCTCGCTCATCCCGGATCGCGCTGTTCGAGAAGCCCGAGGTGCACGGCCATTTGCTCGGCAGGCTCTGCCGCACCATTGCGCCCAATGAAACCAGATGCCCGCTGAAGCTGAGCGTATCGCCGCAAGCCGAGGCGACGCTCGCTGGCGCGGTGTGGAGCAAGTTCTACACCGAGACGGAAGCAATCGACGAAAGGGATCTCCCGACCCTGGTGCAGTTGCTGACGCAGGACAATTCCCGTCTCATCGATCGGGATCGGGTCTTTGCGCTGTTCATTGCTCTTGCAAGTCCCGAGAAGCTCGCCGTGGTCGCGCTGAAATCGAGCCTCATCGATGCAGGCCAGTTCGACGAGCTGATCGCGCGCATTATCGCCTCGCCCGGGTGCGGCAACGAAGCGGTGGCCATCCTCTCCAAAGTGAACCGCCTGACGGAAGAGCACCGTCCAGCCCTCCGCGCCAAGGTGCTCCGAGAGGCGAGCCTCGCGGCCATCGCCAACAATGCCGCGGCGTTGCGGATATCCGATGCCGACATCGCGCGGCTCACCCCGCGCATGCGCGCCTCCTCCGAGCTCACCCCCGAAGTGGCAGTGCTGATCCTTGAGAAATTCGGCGAGAGACTGCCGGTCGAGGCCCAGCATGAGGCCGTCTCGTCGATCGTCAAGGCAAGCGCCAAGCATGCTCTCGCAGCGATGAAGCACGTGAACTTCTCGAGCGACTGGCGCCAGAAGCTGCTGGAAAAGATCATCGCCGACGCGAGCTACGACGATTTCGAGGCGGCGCGCCTGTCCCGCGAAGCATTGGAGGATCTGCTCACGCCGACCGAGATGCGCTCCCTGATCGCGATCGTGCTATCGAGAAGCCGGGCGTCGAAGGATTGGCTCAACTTCGCCGTGCGCGCTCTTCCGGTGCGCGCCATGACGCCTGCCGAGCGCAAGACGCTCCTCAATGGCCTCTTCTTCGAAAGCACGAAATCCGCTCTCGAGTTTGTCAGCGAGCACAGGCACCATCTGGACGCGAAGGATGTCGACGAGACGACCCAGGACTACACCAACACCATAACGCCCGACTTCTGCCTGCACCTGTCGCATCGCAACAAGAACCGCAAGACCGACTATTTCAGCGAAGCCCAGCTTCAGATCTTCCGCGAGTGCGCCCAGTCGAAGTAGCGCGTCCTTGCCGGTCGGCGCCCGGCATCGCCAGGGGAAGGTAGCGCCATCAGCGCCGGGAGCGGACGGCTGCCCCCGCGCCGGCGATGCGGCCGAATACGGCGCCGCGCAACACGCTGGTCGCACCCGTGTAGGTCCCCCAGTAGAGCCCGATCGTCTCGCCGGCCGCGTAGAGACCCGGGATCGCTTCGCCATCCCGGTTGAGAACGCGCGCATCCGGATCGACCTTCAGTCCGCCGAACGTGAAGCAGTTGCCGCAGATGATCGGGTACGCCCGGAACGGACCACGCGTCAGCGGGAACGCCCAGTTGGATTTGCACGGCGCATAGCCGGCCACGGTGGAGATTTGATCCGGCTGCTCCGGCCGAAAACGGCTCCCGGCCGGACAAGCGGCATTGTAGGCGCGTACCGTCTCGATCAGCTCGGCCGTCGGAACGGCGATCGCTTCGGCCAGCGCCTCGAGCGTGCCTGCCTCCACCGGCGGCTGATCCGAACGCACCGCCCGCGTCCAGCCGGCGATCTCGTCGAGACGGCCGTCGAGGATCAGCCAGGCCCGGCCGTCCGGCTGCTCCCCGATGATCCGGGTGACGGCCTCGTAGGTCGCGTCCGCCGAGGACGGCGCCTCGTCCGTGAAGCGGCGGCCGCGCACGTCGACCAGGATGCCGTAGTTGAAGATCATGACGACGGGCTCCGGCGCGCCGGAGCGCGGGTCCAGAGGCTCGGCATGGAAGCGCGTGTAGTCGCCGGCGGGCGCCGCGCCGATCGCGAGAGCCATCTCCAGGCCCTCGCCGCGATTGTAATAGCCTCCCCGCGCGACCGGACGGATGTAGCGGCTGTTGGGGCCGAGATAGCGGGCGAGCATCTCCGGGTTGCCTTCGAATCCGCCCGAGGCCAGCACCACCGAGGGCGCCCGGAACGCGAGGCGCCGGTTGCCGATGCCGACGGCCTGCACGCCGGTTACGGCCCCGTTGGCGTCCTCGAGGAGGCTTCGGGCCGTCGTGCGATAGAAGGTTTCGATGCCGTTGCCGTCGGCCCAACCGCCGAGCGCCTCGACCATGGCGCGTCCGCCGCCGACCGTGCCAAGACGCGTGGTCGACGTGGTGATGAAATAGAGCGGCAGGAACTCGAAGCGAACGCCGAAGCTCTTGAGCCAGGCGATGGCGTCCGGGGCCTCGTCGGCAAAACGCGCAATGAGGTCCGGGTCGGTGAACCCGAGCGCGCGCGAGATCGGCGAGCGGCTGTCGAAATCGCCGGCGGTCTCGGCCACGATCTCGGGATCGAGATGGTGTCCCGCGTGACGTGCAAAATGCGTGATGAAATCGTCGGCGACCGCCAATTCGCTCTTCAGCCGCAGGAACGCTTCCGTCCAGCGCGTATTGCCGCCGCGGTCCTCGGGGGGAGACCGCTCGAGCACGGCGACCCGGCATCCCGCCCTGCGCGCCGTGACGGCGGCCGAGAGCCCCGCGATGCCGCTGCCGACGACAACGACGTCGAAATCGAAAACTTCGCTGGCATCAGTCATCGATAAGCTCCGGGCGGGCATCACTCCGGGTGAACCGGATCGGCCGCCGGGTCCCGCCACCCGATCGTACCGACCATCGGCCCAGCATTGCCCGAGCGTGATGTCGCGGCCCTCGACACCTCCGGCGTCTCACGCGTTCCCCCGATCCGCGACAGGCGAGGGCGATCAGACTAGCAGATGATCGCGCACGAGGCTCCTTCGCAATTGCCTAAACAATGGGCTTTAGGCTTGCGCACTTCTGCTGCATACCTGCGGCAGCACCCCGGTCTCGAACGTAGGCGTTGCCGTAGGTCCAGGACCAGCCGATAATCCGATGACGCTGCACGTCGCCCTCACCCATCGTACCGAATACCGCTACGACCGCCCGGTGAGCGTCGGACCGCACGTGATCCGCCTGCGGCCGGCGCCGCACTGCCGCACGCCCATCCTCGCCTATTCGCTGCGCATCACGCCCACGCCGCACTTCGTCAACTGGCAGCAGGACCCGTTCGGCAACTTCCTCGCCCGCGTGGTGGTGCCCGGCGAGACGCGGGAGCTGACCGCGACCGTCGACCTCGTCGCCGACATGGCGACCATCAATCCGTTCGACTTCTTCGTCGAGGACAGCGCCGCCAGCTATCCGTTCGCCTACGATCCCGCGCTCGCCGCCGAGCTCGAGCCCTACCTGCACGCACTGCTCGGGCGATCCCGTGCTCGATGGCTACCTCGCCGGCATCGATCGCAGCGGCAAATCGACGACCGATTTCATCATCGACCTCAACCGCCGGCTCAGCGGCGACATCGCCTACCGCGTGCGCATGGAGCCGGGCGTGCAGACCCCGGCCGAGACCCTGCAGAGCCGCTCCGGCTCCTGCCGCGACACCGGCTGGCTGCTGGTGCAGATCCTGCGCCGGCTCGGCCTCGCCACGCGCTTCGTGTCGGGCTACCTGATCCAGCTGCGCCCCGACATCAGGCCGGCCGACGGCCCGGGCGGGGCCGCCGAGGACTTCACCGATCTGCATGCCTGGGCCGAGGTCTACATTCCCGGCGCCGGCTGGATCGGTCTCGACCCGACCTCGGGGCTGCTCGCGGGCGAGGGACACATCCCGCTGGCGGCCACTCCCTCCCCCGGCAGCGCCGCCCCCATCTCCGGCACGCACGGCAAGGCCAACGTCGACTTTTCTGTCTCCATGCGCGTCGAGCGCATCCGCGAGACGCCGCGCGTCACCCGCCCCTACAGCGACGAGCAGTGGCAGTCCGTGCTCGCGGTGGGCGACGCCGTGGAGGCCAGGCTCAAGGCCGGCGACGTGCGCCTCAGCGTCGGCGGCGAGCCGACCTTCGTCGCCCTCGACGACGGCCTCGCGCCCGAGTGGAACATCGCCGCGCTCGGGCCCACCAAGCGCGTGTACGCCGACAAGCTCGCCCGCCGGCTGCGCGAGCGGCTGGCGCCCGGCGGCCTGCTGCACTACGGCCTGGGCAAGTGGTATCCCGGCGAGCAGACCGCCCGCTGGGCCTTCGCCATCTACTGGCGCGGCGACGGCGAGGCCTTGTGGCAGGATCCCGCGCTGATCGCGCTCGAGGAGCCGGCGCGCCCGGCGGACATCGACGACGCCGCGAGGTTTGCCGCCGAGCTGTCCCGCCGGCTGGGGCTCGCCGCCGACGGCACGATTGCCGCCTACGAGGACTGGGCGCACTTCGTGCTGATCGAGCAGAAGCTGCCGCTCGAGGTCACGCCGCAGGACAACAGGCTCGACGACCCGGCCCAGCGCGAGCGGCTCGTGCGCGTCTTCGACCAGGGGCTGCGGCCGCCGGTCGGCTACGTGCTGCCGCTGCTGGTGGCGGGCGCGCGACTCCGGCCGCCGGCGCTTCCTCACCGAGCGCTGGGCGTTTCGGCGCGGGCAGCTGTTCCTGGTGCCGGGCGACTCGCCTCTGGGCCTGCGGCTGCCTCTGAGCGGCCTGCCGGAGATCACGTTCCTCGACTATCCCGACGTGCAGCCCATCGATCCCTTCGCCGACCACGGCAAGCTTCCGCCGGGCGCCGACCTCTTGGGCTCGACCCAGGGCGCCGCGACATCGCCCCCCGCCGCCGACGCCCGCGAGCGCTCCGCCCGACCTGGTGCGGACGGCACTGGCGATCGAGCCGCGCGGCGGCCATCTGTGCGTGTTCCTGCCGCCGCTCGCGGACGGCGGGGACTACGCCGCGCTGATCGCCGCCATCGAGGCGGCCGCGGCCAGGACCGGGCTGCCCGTGCGCCTGGAAGGATACGCGCCGCCCTACGATCCCCGCCTCAACGTCATCAAGGTCACGCCCGACCCCGGCGTGATCGAGGTCAACGTGCACCCGGCCACGTCGTGGCGAGACGGCGTGGACACCACCACGATCGTCTACGACGAGGCGCGCGCCATCGGCCTCGGCGCCGAGAAATTCACGCTGGACGGCCGCCATGTCGGGACCGGCGGCGGCAACCACATCGTGCTCGGCGGCATGACGCCGGCCGACAGCCCCTTCCTGCGGCGCCCCGATCTGCTGGGCAGCATCATCGCCTATTGGCAGAACCACCCCTCGCTCTCCTACCTGTTCTGCGGCCTGTTCGTCGGCCCCACGAGCCAGGCGCCGAGGGTCGACGAGGCGCGGCACGATCAGCTCTACGAGCTGGAGATCGCGCTCAGGCAGATCCCCGAGCCCGGCGGCGCCATCCCGCCCTGGCTGGTCGACCGCCTGTTTCGCAATCTGCTGGTCGACCTCACCGGCAACACCCATCGCGCCGAGATCTGCGTCGACAAGCTCTATGCGCCGGAGGGCCCGATGGGGCGCCTCGGCCTCGTCGAGTTCCGCGCCTTCGAGATGCCGCCGCACGCGCGCATGAGCCTCACCCAGCAGCTGCTGATCCGCGCGCTGGTGGCCGCGTTCTGGCAGCGCCCCTACCGCCGTCCGCTGGTGCGCTGGGGCACCACGCTGCACGACCGGTTCATGCTGCCGCACTTCATCTGGGCGGACTTCGAGAGCGTCATCGCCGAGCTGGCGGATGCGGGCATCGCGCTCGATGCGCGCTGGTTCCTCCCGCACTTCGAGTTCCGCTTTCCGCTCTGGGGCACGGTCGCGCAGGCCGGCGTATCGCTGGAGCTGCGGCAGGCGCTGGAGCCGTGGCTGGTGCTCGGCGAGCAGAGCGGTGCCGGCACCGCCCGCACCGTCGACTCCTCTCTCGACCGTATGCAGGTGCGGGTCACGGTTGCGCGCCCGGACCGGTACACGGTGACCTGCAACGGCTATCCGCTTCCGCTGGCACCGACCGCATCGATGGGCGAAGCCGTCGCCGGCGTCCGCTTCCGCGCCTGGCCGTCACCGGAGGGCTTCCACCCCACGATCGCCCCGCACGTGCCGCTGACGTTCGACATCGTCGACACCTGGACCGGGCGATCCATCGGCGGCTGCCGCTATCACGCCACGCACCCCGGCGGCCGCATCTTCCACGCGCTTCCCGTCAACGCGCTGGAGGCGGAGGCACGCCGGCTCGCCCGCTTCGAGCGGATGGGCCATTCACCGGGCAGCTCTGCGTCCCAGTCTGGGTCCAAATCTGAACCCAAGACGGGCGGCGTGCACCCCGATTTCCCCCTGACCCTCGACTTGCGCCAGGTGCCTTGAGGGCCTGGCCCGTCGCGCAGCCGGGCCGGCAGACGCCCCGGCCGTGGCGGCGCGCGGAGCCCAGAGTCGAGAGATGCCGCGATAGCCGGCCAGGTAGAGGCGCCGAGAGGCTCTCGGGATTGCCCGCATGCCCGGTATGACGCCGCCGATCCTGGCGCTCGCCGCGCGCATGCTCGGTATCACGTGGGCCGCCTTGTAGGCCGCGATCCTGCCGACCGAGAGATGCAAGGCCCGATCGAGCTCCTTGCGATACGCGAGGTTCTGCGGCTGCAGGGCAACGGCGCGTTTCAGCGCCGCCACGGCCTTGCCCTTGCTCATGACGGTGGCGTGCATGACGCCCAGCACATAGAAGGCATAGGCGTTGCCGGAGTTGAGCGCCGTCGCCTTGCGCAGCGCGCCGATCGCGCGGGCGGCGTCGTGGGGATGCACCGTGATGCCTTCGAGCAGGCAAGCCTCGGCTCGCAGCTGGTCGATGCCGAAGCGGTAGCCGGCTCCCTCTCTGTCCTGCCCCTCGACAACGGCATCCGGGTCGAGCTTGCGTGCGGCATCGAGCTGCTCGCATGCGTAGGCCAGCAGGTCGAGCTGCTGCGTGCGCGCCGCGTGGTTCTCGGCCGTCGGCATCTCTGCTTCGCGCACCTCCTCGATGCACGCGTGGGCAACGCCGAGTGTCGCGATCGCTCCGGCGGTATCGCGGGCGGGCGGACGTGCCCGGCCGCCGAGAGCCGCCAGCCGCCTTGCGAGCCTGACTGGCCGGCGCTTCATCCAGCCGACCGCTCGCCGGGTCCGGCCGATTGCGGAGATGGCCATTCGCGCCGTCGCCGGCCTCGGCCCGCGCAACCTTCCGCGCGCCGCCGGGTCGCTTCGTCGCAATGTCATCGCTGCCAGCGTCAGGCCGAAGACAATCGCGATGCCGCCCGTGATGCGCGCGAGCTCCGGGATGCCGCCGATCACTCTGACGCCGCCGGTCGCGACATTGGCCACCGTCGCCGCGTGCATGGAGATGAACGCGATCGCCCGGTTGACCGGCGAGGCGGCGATGCGCCACGCGTCGAGCAGCGGACGTTGCTCGGCCGTGACGGCCGCAGACGCCAGCGCTGCATTGCATGCGGCAACCGAGCCGGTCCTGCAGCTCTCGACATCGTCGCGCAGCTTCTCGGCGACGCCACGCCAGTTGCTGAGATCGGCGACGTCCTGCGCGCTGGCATGCGGCGAGGTCAGGGCGATGTCGCAGGCCGCGAGATTGTATCTCTGGCATCCCTCGCGCTGAAGCTCGAAGCCGCGCACCTCCGCGAGCCGGCGCTCCTCTTGCGCGCGTTCCCGGCGAACGCGCTCGGCCTGCTCCTGTTGCTCCCGGAGCTTCCTCGCCTGCAGCTCGTGCAGCTCACGCAGCCGTTGCTCCTCGCGTTCCGCTTTGGCCACTTCCAATCGGGCCTGCTCGGCGGCGGCCTCGGCCTCGGCGGCCCTTCGATCGGGCACGATCGTATCGGCTGCGGGCTGAGGCGGATCGGCGGCGCGCAGGAAGCTGAAGTGCACGACGTCCTTGCGCGAGGCGATCAGCCGGCACGCGGCGTCGAAGCCTGCGGGAGCGGTGCCGTGCAGCGTGATCTCGCGCTCGTCGGCGGAGAGGGTTCCGGTCACGCGATAGGGATGGGTGCCGCACCGGCGGGAGAACACGAAGGCCGTGCCGACGTAGGCGTTGCCGCTCAGGGTGCCCTTGAAGCGCACGGAGCCCGGCACCACCCCTTCCTGCCGCATGCCGATGCGCGGCTCGTGGTAGCGCACCTCCCGCTCGTCGCCGGCCACGTACATGGCCATCACGGAGCCGTTGTGGTTCCAGAAGCTCGCGGGCTCGCATTGCGCGGCGGCCGACCAGAATGTCGTGAGTATGCACGTTGCAAGTAGCGAACGGCTCACCCGGCGCATGGTTGTACCCCGCAGCAGAGCGCAGAATACGCAGCGCCGATACCCGCTTATCCGTCTAGATGATTCGGCCGCGGCCTTGGCTACCGGCCCACGTTCTGTCCAGCGCGCAATGGCTCTCCTGTGACACGGTTGCGGCTGTCAGCTATCAGTTAGCGGAAGCCCGGCGCCCGCCGACGGCGGGGTGTGCAACCGGGATGATGGCTCCACCTCCCCTCTGCGGGAGGGGGCGGGGTGACCAGCGCCGATTTCTGACGGATCGACGCCACCGATTGCCAATGCAAGACAAATCCCCGCAATTAGGCAGAATTTGCACTACGTTGGCGAGTTGGTCGCGTCGCGGCTATCCTGCGATTGCGACGCATGCCACAGACCCAACGATAGCGATGCCGGAGCCCGATCGGCCAGCGGCAGGAGGATGCAGTAGCGCACGATGGTCGAGAGCGCTCGAGCACGGATGTTTCCTGACGACGACCTGACCCGGGGCTATCGCGCCCTGGCCGGGGTATTCGACGAGCTGGTCGATGCCTCCGGCGCGGTCAGGCGGCACTGGGAGCCCCTGCTGCACGAGCTCGCCGACCTCGCGCCGTCCACCCGCGCGCAGCGCACCGAGCAGCTCAACGCGCGGGTGCGGGAGACGGGCATAGCCCACGATCTGTTTGCCGATCCGACCAGCGCGGCCCAGCCCTGGCGCATCGATCTCGTGCCCCTGATGGTGGCGCCCGAGGAGTGGCGCATGCTGGAGCGCGCCCTGATCCAGCGGGCACGGCTGTTCGAGGGCATTCTGGCGGACCTCTATGGGCCCCAGCGGCTGCTGGCCTCGGGCGCCATCCCGCCTCAACTCGTGTTCAGCGACCCCTCGTTCCTGCGGCCCTGCCATGGTCTCAAGCCTCCCGGCGGCTACATCCAGTTCTTCGCCACCGACATGGCCCGGGGCCCGGACGGGCGCTGGCGCATCATCGACACGCACACCGAGACGCCCGCCGGCATTGGCTACGCGCTCGCCAACCGCATGGTGCACACCAACGTCGCCGGCGACATCTTCGTCGCCTGCCAGGCGATGCGGCTGGCCCCGTTCTTCCAGCAGCTGCAGGGGGCGATGGCAACCCGTGCCAATCGCGCCGACCCGACGGTCGCGCTGCTGACGCCGGGGCCCCGCCACAGCGACTTCTTCAGCCACGCCTATCTTGCCCGCTATCTCGGTTTGCTGCTGGTCGAGGGCGGCGATCTGCGCGTCACCGGCGACCGCGTCTCGCTCAAGACGCTGCACGGCCTGATGCCGATCGACTTGATCGTTCGCTGCGTCGCCGGTGCCGTGGCCGACCCGCTGGAGCTCGACGCGTCGGGCTTTGCCGGTCCGGTCGGCCTGCTGCAGGCGATCCGCCGGCAGCCCGACCTCGTCGTCAACGCGCCGGGGACCGCGCTCGCCGAGAACCGCGGTCTGAGCGCCTACCTGCCGAAGCTCGCCAACGCCGTGCTCGGCGAGGACCTGCTGGTGCCGGACGGACCCAGGTGGTGGCTCGGCGATGCCGCGAGCCGCCGCCACACGCTGGCCCATCTCGAGCATATGATCATCCGCCCGGCCTACGAGGGCACCGCCCGGCCGGGCCGCGCCATCCCCGGCATCGATCCCGCCCGCCTGGGCCCCGCCGAGCGCGATCAGCTGCTGCAGGAGATCGAGATCAGGGGCGCCGGGCTTGTCGCCGAGGAGAAAGTGGGCTTCGGCACCACGCCGTCGCTCACCTCCGCGGGCCTCGTGCCGAAGCCCTATGCCGTGCGCCTGTTCGTCGCCGCCACCGCCAACGGCTTCATCGCGCTGCCCGGCGGCGTGGCCATGACGGTCGATCCGGACCGGACGGTGGCGCTCAGCGCGCCCGACGGCGAATTGCGCGACGTGTGGGTGGTCAGCGACGCCACGCTGCCGCCCTTCACCAGCCTGTGGCGGCCGACCATCGAGGCAGCCCAGGTGCGCCGCTCGCCGCACGATCTGCCGAGCCGCGCCGCCGACAACCTGTTCTGGCTCGGCCGCTACACCGAGCGCGCCGACTGGACCATGCGCACCCTGCGCCTCTGCCTCAGCCGCCTGCAGGAGGACAGCGCGCCGCGCCAGGAGCTGCGCGCCAGCCGTATCGCTCTGGAGACCCTGCTCGCGCAGGACGACGGCAAGATCCCCGGCGAGTGGGAGGTGACGAACGCGCACCTGATCGAGCAGATGGCCCAGAATCTCATGACCTCTGCCGACTGGTACTATTCCCTGCCGCGCACGCTCGACAACATCCACCGCGTCGCCAGCCTCACGCGCGACCGCCTGTCGCTGGAAGCCTGGCGCACGCTCAATGACTTCTACGCCAGCCGGCGCTGGCGCGCCGACGCCATGCCCACCACCATGGGCGACTCGCTTCACCTGCTCGACGACGGCCTGCGCGTGCTCGCGGCCTTCCACGGCCTCACGCATGAGAACATGACGCGCAACTTCGGCTGGTCGTTCCTCGACATGGGGCGGCGCCTCTGCCGCGGCCTGAACCTCTCCGAGGCGCTGCTCGGCATCTTCGGCAAGGTCAGGAGCGGCGACGACGAGACCGGCAGCCAGCTGTTCGCCCTCGAGCTCGCCGACAGCTTCATCACCTACCGCTCCCGCTACCGGCTGGCGCCGATGCTGCCGCTGGTGCTCGACCTGCTGCTGCTCGACGAGAGCAATCCGCGCAGCGTCGGCTTCCAGCTCGCCGCCCTCACACGCCACATCGACACGCTGCCCCAGTCGGGCGAGGGCAGCGGCCGCAACGAGGAGCAGCGCATGGCCCTGTCGCTGCTGTCGCAGATGCGGCTCGCCGACATGGCCGAGCTCGACAAGCCCGAGGCCGACGGCACGCGCCCGGCCTTGCAGAAGCTTCTCGCCGGGCAGGCAACGTCGCTGGAGCTGCTCTCCGACGTCATCGGCCGCCGCTACTTCAATCTCACCGAGAAGGACGCCAAGTGGTCGCGCGTCTACTCCCGAGCCGAGCCATGATCTGCTCGGGCTCCCGCCCGCCGCCCTTTGCCTCCCCCTGCGTCGAAGGCATGCCTTCGACGCAAAGAGGGGGGAGGGCGGAGCGTCCGCGACTTGGATCGGCCATCGCCGGCCTCGCCGCATATGAGACGGCCGATCTAAGTCGCTGGACGCTCCGGGTGGGGGTGCGTGTAGGTTGGGCCAAGCGAAGCGCAGACCCAACACCGACTGCGGGCGGCAACCGACCTCGTGTCGGATCATCGCTCACGCTCGACCCAACCTACATCTTGGGCGGCACGTCATGATCTTCGACGTCAGCCACCGCACGGCCTACGCCTACCGCAAGCCGGTGCTGCAGTCGGAGCATCTCGTCCACCTCGCCCCGCGTTCCGGTCCGCGCCAGACCGTGCTGCGCCACGGCCTGCTGATCGAGCCGGCCCCCTCCGCCAAGATCGAGCGCCAGGATTACTTCGGCAACGGCACGACGATCCTCACCGTCGATGACGAGCATTCCGAGCTGATCATCCACGCCCGCAGCACGGTGGAGGTGCGCGCGCCCGACTTGCCGATTGCCTCCCTTTCGACGCCGTGGGAGCAGGTGCCGAGCCGCGCCCGGCGCAGCCGGCGGGAGCTCGACATCGCCGTGCTGCAGTTCGCCAGCGCGTCCCGCCACACCCGCGTCGACGCCGGCGTGCTCGACTACGCCCGCCCCTCGTTCCCTGCCCACCGCCCGATCCTGGAGGCGGCGCTCGACCTCACGCAGCGCATCTATCGCGACTTCAAGTTCGACAGCACCGCGACCGACATCTCCACGCCGGTGTCGCACGTGCTGGCCGAGCGGCGCGGCGTCTGCCAGGACTTCGCCCACCTCGCCATCGCCTGCCTGCGCGGGCTCGGCCTGCCGGCGCGCTACGTCAGCGGCTACCTGCTGACCTATCCGCCGCCGGGCATGGAGAAGCTGCAGGGCGCGGACGCCTCGCACGCCTGGATCTCGGTGTGGGCGCCCGAGGTCGGCTGGGTCGACTTCGACCCCACCAACGGCGTCATGCCGAGCGAGGAGCACGTGACCGTCGCCTACGGGCGCGACTACGAGGACGTGAGTCCCGATCAGCGGCGTCCTCCTCGGCGGCAGCCGCCAGACCATGTCCGTCGCCGTCGACGTGACCATCGCCGGCTAGATCTTGGCGGAGTTTCACGGCCCCGACCGCGGTTGCGCGCCGTCGCGGCACGTCCGCTGTTTGCGACGTTCCGCAGTTTTGGCCTTGCTGGTAGAGCGAAATGTAACTCGACGCCGATCCCGAAGCGTCGAAGTTGCTGCGATGCAATGTGATGGTGACAAGCTAGTCCGTCACCTCCTCCATCGCCTTCGAACTTGTGCCGCGCTGCGGACCGGAGCAGGATGGCGGCGCATCGTCCTCATGGGACACAGCCCGCTTCCACCGCAAATTCATCGGCGTGGAGAATGTCGATGGGCAATGCGAGGCGACACAAATTGTTATTCGCGCTGTTTGTATGCGCCGCGATCGCATGGGAGCGGCCGGGATACGCTGACAGTCGGGCATGGATCGGAGTGGACATCTGTAACTTGCCCACCCAAGGTCCGTTGCGACCTGCAACGACAGCGGGTGTGTATATCCTGCTGGTACGAGAAGGCAGCCCCGCATCGTCGGCTGGCATCAGGCAAGACGACATCGTCATCGGCATTGATGATCGCTTGGTAGCAAGTGCCGAGGAGCTCGTTTGCGCCATAGCGACACGCGCGCCAGGTAATTTTGTACGGCTCGCCATTGTTCGAAGCGGCGAGCAACGAGTGGTCGTCGTGACCTTGACGCGATGGCCGAACGATATGCTGCCAGCCCCGCCCGCTTGTTCAGTGCCGGTCAGTTGACTTGCAACGTCTTGCGGCTGCGCATTCGTTTTCAAGCGGGTCGAATTCCAATCAGACTGGATAAGAATTTTATATGCAGCGAGCTGGAGGGCATTGCGCCTGGGGTATAGTACAGCCCCGATCGAAAAAATCGGCACTTTGCACTAAGGGAGGACGACAATGACAAAAGTCAGCAGGCGAAAGTTCATGAAGACTGGCGCCGCAGTCGGCTTGGGTGCCGGCACGGCGGCGGTCGCGGCACCGGCAATTGCGCAATCGATGCCGGAGATCAAGTGGCGGCAGACGACCAGCTGGCCCAAATCGCTCGACACGCTGTACGGCGGCGCCGAGCTCATCGGCAAGCGCGTCGCCGTGCTGACCGACAACAAGTTCCAGATCCAGACCTTCGCCGGAGGCGAGATCGTTCCTGGCCTGCAGGTGGTCGATGCCGTCCAGAACGGGACCGTCGAGTGCGGCCATACCGCGCTCTACTACTACTTCGGCAAGGACGACACCTTCGTGTTCGCCTCGGCGCTGCCGTTCGGCATGAACAGCCGGATGCAGAATGCGTGGATGACGCAAGGCGGCGGCCTGGACCTCTTGAATGAATTTCTCAAGGGCTACAATTGCTACGGCATGCCGGGCGGCAACACGAACGCCCAGATGGGCGGCTGGTTCCGAAAGCCGATCGTGAAGATGGACGACCTGAAAGGCCTGAAGTTCAGGCTCGGCGGCTTCGCCGGCAAGATCATGCAGCGCGTCGGCGTCATCCCGCAGCAGATCGCGGGTGGCGACATCTATCCCGCGCTCGAGAAGGGCACCATCGACGGAGCCGAATGGGTGGGTCCGTACGATGACGAGAAGCTCGGATTTTACAAGGTCGCGAAGTTCTACCACTACCCCGGCTGGTGGGAGCCGAGCTCGTGCCTGATGTTCGTCGTCAACTTGGACAAGTGGAACAGCTTGCCTCCATTTTACAAGGAGGCGCTCACGTTCGCTTGCTTGGAGGCCAACAGCTGGGTCTCGACGAAATACGATGCCAGCAACACGGCCGCACTGAAGCGCCTTGCCGGCCAGGGCGCGGTTCTGCAGCCGTTTTCGCCGGAGGTCATGGACGGCTGTCACAAGGCGGCCCAGGAGCTGTACGTCGAGCTCAACCAGAAGAACCCGGCCTTCAAGAAGGTCTATGACAGCTACAAGGCGTTCCAGGACGACGGCTACCTCTGGCACCAGGTCGCCGACTACACCATGGACAGCTACATGATCCGCTATCGCAATCAAAAGAGCTGAGGAAGTCGATCTCGGCAGGCAAGGAGCCAATACATCTTATACAGCGATCCTTTGGCTCCTTGTCTGATACCCGACCGCCCTTCGGCAGTTGTCGGGGCACAGCTGAAGGATGCATGGCTGGCGTTCGGGCGCTCCCTCGCTCCCGCGCGAGCCTACGGGGTCTCCGCCCCCGCTCGCCCCGATAGACGATGAGGACGGCGGCCCGGGATGCAGCCCGTTGGCGCAGGCCGCCTCGGCCTGTTAAAACCGGATGCGCAACCCACAGCGGGCCACGCGCACCGGAGGGCAGTCGCAGATGAGCTACGTCGCGCTGGATATCTTTCAGCAGCTCCGCCAGGAGGACACCCACTGGCTGCTGGCGACTGCCGAGCTCAAGACCATCCAGGCCAACGGCATACTGGTGCGCGAGGACGACCCCTCCGAGACCATCTTCTTCATCGCCGACGGCCTGTTCGAGGTCTACGTCTACGGCGGCGCGGGCAGGCAGAAGGTCGGCCAGCTCGGCCCCGGCGAGATCATCGGCGAGATCTCCTGGCTCGACCGCAAGCCGATATCGGCGACGGTACGCGCCGTCGAGACCAGCTCCGTGCTCGCGCTCAGCATCGCCGCCCTCGAGCGCAAGATCGCAGGCGACCCGGGATTCGCCGCGCGTCTCTTCCGCGCCATCGCCACGCTGGCTGCCGAGCGCTTGCGCACGACCACGTCCCAGGTCCGCCGCACGGAGCACGGAGCCCAGGGCGCCGCGCCCGCGGCCAGCGCACCTGCCGCCGCCGTTCTCGACAAGGTCGCCAGCCTGAAGCGCCTGGTCGCCGCGGAGGAGGGAGGCAGCGGACCGGTGCCGGATCAGTCCGCCACCAAGATCCGCGAGGCGTTCGCCGCCGTCGAGCAGGCGACCGACCCCGCGACCCTGCAGAACGCCGACAAGCTCGCCGACCGCCTGCAGGCGGAGCTGGTCCCGCTCATCCGTCTCTCGGCCACCGGCGAGCGTTGCTTCGCCCAGCCCCGCGGCTACCCCGGCGACTACCAGACCATCGACATGATCTACGCCAACACGCCCGCTGGCACCGGCCGCGTCGGACCGGTGCTCGACGGCTGCGTGCTGGGCCTTGCCGCCGCGAAAGCCATCCGCAACCGCCGCCGCGCCGCTCGCTGCGGAAATCCTGAAGTCCTACGCGGCGACCTCGAAGGAGTTCCACGTCGCCTGTCTCGCCTGCGGCCCCGCGTCGGAGATCTTCGACGCCTTCGACAAGGCCGCCGACAAGGGCCGCCTGCAGGTCAGCTGCATCGATACCGACCGGGAGGCGCTGTCCCACGTGGCGGCGCGCGCGCAGGCCCAGAAGCTGGGGGACCAGCTGCAGACCCACCACGGCAACCTGATCTACTTCGCCACCGGCCGCCAGCAGCTGGACCTGGCGCCGCAGGACCTGATCTACAGCCTGAACCTGACGGACTACTTCAGCGACGAGATGGCCGTCACGCTGATCGACTGGATCTACGACGAGCTACGCCCCGGCGGCCGCGCCATCCTCGGCAACTTCCACCCGAAGAACCCGAGCCGCGGCCTGATGGATCACGTCCTCGACTGGCGCCTCACCCATCGCGACGAGGCCGCCATGAACCAGCTGTTCCAGTCCTCCAAGTTCGCCAAGCCCTGCTCGCGCATCTCCGTCGACGACGAAGGCATCTACCTCCTCGCCGAATGCACGAAGTAGCGCTCGTTAGTCCACTCGACATCGCCGTACGTGCTCCCCTCCCCATCGTGCCGGAGGCGCGTCTTCGACACGACGCGGGGAGGGGTCGGGGGTGGGGTGACAAAACCTGGACGTCGCTTCGCCTCCCCCTGTGCCGAAGGCTATGCCTTCGGCACAGGGGGAGGAAGACGCGCCACGAGTTGGCGCCGCCGTCTGGCGCCGACGGAAGTCCCATACGATCGCGGCGGCGCCAACTCGTTCGGCGCGTCAGGTGGGGGTGTCTATCGCGCGCGTCCGGTCACCCCCACCCGATGCGTCCAGCGACTTGGATCGGCTGTCGTATTCGCGGCAAGGTTGGCGATGGCCGATCCAAGCCGCGGACGCATCGCCCTCCCCCTCTTCGCGACGAAGGCAATGCCTTCGTCGCAGGGGGAGGCAAACCTCAAGCCGCCTTGCGCAGCCCCGTCAGCGCCGCCACCCCGGCGATGCGCTCCAGCGACATCAGCCCGTCGAACGCCGCCTGGGCGTCGAGCTTGGGATTGCCCACCGCGAAGCAGTCCTTGAACTTCGCCCACAGCTCCTCGCGCGACAGCGGCAGCTGCGGCGAGCCCCGCTCGTCGGTGACGCGCGCGCTCTCGATGCGGCGTCCGTCCGCCATCTCGATTACCACCTGGTCGTAGGGCGCGTTGCCCGTCCGCATGGGATCGACGCGGTCGTCCGGCGTCACCGTGACCTTCGGGATCAGCGCCTGCACGTCCTTCCTCAGCACGAACTCGTCTGTGAGCTCGCGCAGCCCCACCCGGTTGGCCACGATCGAGCTCGCCATCGCGAACTGCATGCTGAACTTCGCCTCGAGCCCCGTTTGCGGACGGCTGTTGCGCAGGATGGTGGCGTTGCGGCGGCTGGT
Organism: uncultured Alphaproteobacteria bacterium; assembly: GCA_963774165.1. Classification (GTDB taxonomy): domain Bacteria; phylum Pseudomonadota; class Alphaproteobacteria; order Rhizobiales; family Hyphomicrobiaceae; genus AWTP1-13. The sequence goes on from CAVZEC010000016.1 coordinate 170,020, forward strand.
GGAGACCGTGATCGCCCTCACGTTGTCGGCGCCGACCTTCTGCTCGCGCAGCAGGTCGAGCGCGCCGTCGATCGCCCGGTGCGTGCAGTAGCACAGCGGGTACTTCTTCACGCTCAGGCCCAGGGTCAGGATGTTCCAGTCGCGCCCGGCCTGCGTCGGCGACGTGCGGTCGACCTCGCCCTTGGGTGACGTGGCCGCCAGGAAGCCCAGCGGATGCTCCAGCGCGTCGGGCGACGACGTGAACCCGGCATCCGCCAGCCGCGCCGAGATGACGCCCGCGTGCGCCGCCCGTCCCGCGTGGAAGGGCTTCGTCATGGTGCCGAAGTTGGCGACCAGCCCCGCGCTCTGGGAGGCGCCGAGCGCGATCGCCTGCGTCGCCTTCTCCGCGCTCAGTCCGCGCAGCGAGGCGCAGGCTGCAGCCGCGGCGATGGCGCCGAAGATGCCGGTCGGGTGCCAGCCCTTCTCGTGGTGCTGGTCCGGATCGCGGCGCTGCAGGTCGGCCCACACCTCGTAGCCCGCGACGTAAGCCGCGGCGAGCTGGGCGCCGGACGACCCCAGCACCTCGCCCTCGGCCAGGATCGCCGGCACCAGCACCGTGCTCGGGTGTCCGCGCAGCGCCACGTCGTCGTAGTCGAGCGCATGCGCGGCGACGCCGTTGATCCAGGCCGCCTCCGGCGCCGGCACGCGCGGTCCCGCGAGGTAGAGGGTGGCGTCGCCCGGGGGCGGAGCCAGCGCCTTGTGCAGGATCCGCGGCGGGTCCTCGATGCTGCCCGCGATCATGGTGCCGATGCAGTCGGCGAACCCCGTATGAACGACGCCCAGCGCCTCGCCGGGAATGGCCTCCAGGCGCAGGCCGGAAACGAAAGCGCCGAGCGAGCGGGTCAGGGGTTCGGACATGGGCTGCGTCTCCTCATTGGCCGCTTCGGGCCGCCATCGACCCCCGCGTTATCAGCGGGGCTGGTTTCGAAAATACCTTGCCGCGAGGGCGAATGCGATAGGATATGGAACGTGGATGGGTCCGTTGCGCGCGCGGCATAAGCCGGCGCCGCCGGTGGGCCGCACGCAGCGGGGCCAGGAGGAGACATGAGCGCCGAGGTTGCCGAGAGTGCAGCAAAATCCGACGCGTTGCGCTGGCAGGACCAGGTCTACGACCTGCTGCGCCGCAACAACGTGACCCAGTTCGCCTACGTGCCCGACGCCGGGCACAAGATCCTGATCGACCGCTCGCTGGCCGATCCAGCCGTCCACTCGGTCGCCCTAACCACCGAGGAGGAGGGCGTGGCGCTGCTGGCGGGGGCCGATCTCGGCGGCGCGCGCGGCGTCCTCCTGATGCAGTCGAGCGGCGTCGGCAACTGCATCAACATGCTCTCGCTCACCAGCGGCGGGCGCTTCCCGTTCCTGGCTCTCATCAGCATGCGCGGCGACTTCGGCGAGGGCAACCCCTGGCAGTATCCCATGGGCAAGGCGACCCAGCCCGTGCTGGAGGCGATGGACGTCACCTGCCTGCGCTCCGAAAGCCCCGACGACGTCGTGGCGACGGTCCAGGCCGCGCTCACCATGGTGTTCCAGGCCAATCGCGCGGTGGCCGTGCTGCTCACCCAGAAGCTGCTCGGCGCCAAGAAGTTCTGAGAGGATCGATCGATGGCAATCCAATCCCAGGGACGCGAGATGGCCGGCGCCGCCGCGCCGCATTTCGTGCTCGACCGCGTGACGGCCATTCCCGCCCTGATCGGCAAGCACCAGGACTTCCTGTTCGTCACCGGCCTCGCCGGCACCTCGCGCGACATCGCGGCCCTCACCCAAGACGGCGCCCACACCTACACCATGGCCGGCGCCATGGGCGGCGCCTGCATGATCGGTCTCGGCCTGGCGCTGGCGCGCCGCGACAAGCAGGTGCTGGTGGTCACCGGCGACGGCGAGCTGCTGATGAACATCGGCTCGCTCGCCACCATCGCCGTGATGAACCCGCCCAACCTCTCCGTCATCTGCGTCGACAACGGCCACTACGGCGAGACCGGCTACCAGAGGAGCCACACCAGCCTCGGCGTCGATCTGGAGAAGATCGCGGCCGGCTCCGGCATCAAGCGCACGCTCACCATCGAGACGGAGGCCGAGATCGCCTCCGGCGCCCGCATGATCCGCGAGGGCAACGGCTCCTCCTTCGTGCTGCTGCGCGTCAAGCCGACCGAGCCGCCCAAGTACAAGCGCGACCTCGACCCCGCCAACACCCGCACCCGCTTCCGCTCCTCCACCCTGCCCGCCAAGAGCTGATCTCCTCCTCCCCCTGTGGCGAAGGCTCTGCCTCCGCACGAAGAGGGGGGAGGGCGGCGCGTCCGCAGTTTAGCGTGGCCCGCTCCGACCGAGCCGCACATGCAACGGGCGCGCTAAGCTGCTGGACGCGTCGGGTGGGGGTACATGCCGCGCCCGCGCCGCTCGATGGGCGAGACTTCCCTCCCCCTACATCGAAGGCAATGCCTTCGATGTAGGGGGGAGGACGGAGCGCCACGGACCTAGCTCGCCAAGCGCGACAGTCGACAAGGACGGTGAAAGGCGAGCTAAGTCCGATGGCGCTCCTAGGTGGGTGTGTAGTCTCATATGCGGCGCGCTGGATACCGGGGACAAGCCCCGGTATGACACCCGTGTTTGATGTCGCGGCGCCGCATCGAGTGCCGCACGAGCCGAAGGAACGGCATGCGCATCCTGCACGTCATGGCGAGCCGCGCCAACGGAGGCGCGGAGACCTACTCCACCGACATGATGGCCAGCCTGCATGTGGCGGGCGTGGAGCAGGTCGCCGTGATCCCGCGCGCCTCGCTCCATCATGACCGCCTCGCCGCATCGGGTGTCCCGCTCGCCCCCGAAGTGCTCGATCCCTGGTTCGGTCCGCTGCGCCGCCGCAGGCTCGCCGCCCTCATCGACCGCTTCAAGCCGCAGCTCATCCACTGCTGGATGCGCCGCGCCGCCAGCCTGCTGCCGCCGGTGTCGGTCCCGGTGATCGGCTGGTTCGGCGGCTACTACGACCCCACCCATTTCCGCCGCTGCACCCACTTCGTCGGCGTCACGCCCGGCATCGTCGACCACATGATTGGGCACGGAGTGCCGCGCGCCAGAGCCCACTACGTCGCGACCTTCCCGACCCTGGAGGCCGGCCCGCCGGTCGATCGCGCGACCCTCACGACCCCCGCCGACGCCACCGTCCTGCTCGCGCTCTCCCGCCTGCACGAGAAGAAGGGCCTCGACGTTCTCCTCGCCTCCCTCGCCGATCTCCCCGGCTGCATCGCCTGGATCGCCGGCGACGGCCCGCTGGAGGCGGACCTGAAGGCGCTCGCCGCCAGGCTCGGCGTGGCCGATCGCGTCCGCTTCCTGGGCTGGCGCACCGATCGCGGCGCGCTGCTCGCCGCCGCCGACATCTGCGTGCTGCCGTCGCGCTGGGAGCCGTTCGGCACCGTGATGCTGGAAGCTTGGGCGGCTGGCACGCCGCTCGTTGCCGCCGCCAGCCAGGGTCCCTCCGCCCTGATCGCCGACGGCGTCAACGGCCTCCTCGTGCCCATCGACGACGCTCCGGCGCTGACAGCCGCCATACGCCGGCTGTGCGGCGACCCGGCCCTCGAGGCGCGCTTGATCGAACGGGGCCGCGCGGACTACCAGAAGGACTTCACGCGAGAAGCCGTGACGCGGCGCATGATCGCCCTCTACACTGAGATCATCGCCGAGCCCAGGGGGGCCGGCGCAGCGGCAACAGGGGAACGAGCATGACCGAAGCATCTGGGGCCGCCGGCAGCGGCATCGTCACCGCGGCGTTGCTGGTGATCGGCGACGAGATCCTCTCGGGCCGCACCAAGGACAAGAACATCGGCCACATCGCCGACCACCTGACCGCCATCGGCATCCAGATGAAGGAGGTGCGCGTCGTCCCCGACGAGGAGGTGGAGATCGTCGACGCCGTCAACGCGCTGCGCAAACGCTACGACTACGTCTTCACGACGGGCGGCATCGGCCCCACCCACGACGACATCACCGCCGACTCCATCGCCAAGGCGTTCGGCGTCGGCATCGACGTCGACGAGCGCGCGCTCGCCCCCATGCGCGAGAGCTTCAAGCGTCGCGGCGTGGAGATGACGCCGGCGCGCATGCGCATGGCGCGCATCCCCTTCGGCGCCGAGCTGGTCGAGAACAGCGTGTCGGTCGCGCCGGGCTTCATGCTCGGCAACGTCATCGTCATGGCCGGCATTCCCCAGATCATGCACGTGATGCTGGATGCGGCCACCAAGTTCCTCAAGACCGGCAAGAAGATGCTCTCGACCGCGCTCGACCTGCATCGCCCCGAGGGCGAGATCGCCGAGATGTTCGCCACGCTGCAGAAGCGCTATCCCGACGTGCCCATGGGCAGCTACCCCTTCCAGCGCGACGGCAAGCCCGGCACGCAGCTCGTCCTGCGCTCCCTCGACCCCGCCCGCCTCGCCGAAGCCGAGACCGAGCTCAAGGCCCAGCTCTCCACCCGCGGCTGTCCAACGTTACTGTTTTACCTCCGCCGCGAAGCCGCCGATGCACGCTTCCCATCACCTTGACCTGCTCAATCGCTTCATCGAGGATCGCCTTGGCTGCGGTATCCGTGACAGAACTGGACTTCATGCCGATGAACGCGGCAACGGTCGCAAAATTGTTTGCAACACCGTGCGCGAGCTCGCGAAGCAGCATCGACTTGCTCTCTTCCAGCCGCTTGTGCTCTTCGGCTTTATCCCTGGCTAAGGTCAGCGCATCACCGAGACGCGCGAAGGCGACAACGGAACATGCTGCCAGCACCGCATACAGCTCGACCTTGATGAGGTCTGCCGCATGTTGGAGCGCCAGTGTGCCGACCGGCTCAAAGAACAAGAACGAAAGGAGCGTGCTCAAGCCTACGCCAACGAAACCTGCGCGTGTTCCAAAGGCCAATGTCGAGGCAATCACGACCAGGAAGAACAGCAGGAAAGGCTCACCCGGCACCTCGCGTTCCAGCGGAAGTTGAAACAGGCAGGTTGCGGCAAGCGCGACCCCAGTCGTCGTAAGGCGGATCGACAACGGCCAGCTTTGCGTTGTACGCCACATGTGAACGCCCCGCGCCAAGCATTTCTATTTTATGGGTGAAAAGCCCTTTGCGAGGGGCAGTCCGGATTGTGGCAATTGTGGGACCTGCTCCTCGTCCCACTCGCATCCGACCATCGTTCATGAGTTCACAATCTAGCGATGGTCGGATGTCAGCTCGGCGACGCCCATCCAATCTGCAATTCTGATCTCGGGAGCGGCCCGCACGGTCTGCTTTCGGGGGACATGCCGACACGCGCTCGGAGGCAGCGCTCTTTCCGGGTTTGATCGCGCAATTTGCATTGGGATAACATCTGTCGGCCACTTCAGCATCGAGGATATCAATCAAATGCCAGCGCCAACGCCAAATCCGCGCGGAGCAGAGTTTTGGAACGGCCCCATGGGAGCCGCTTGGGTTACGCAACAAGCCGTTATCAGCGATGTCTTCACGTCGGTCACGAGCGTCAGTCTCAGTGCCGCGGCGGCAAAGTCGGCGAACAACACCCCTTTTGCTCACCCTGGGCGCCGGCTGAGTTTCTGATCGAGTTAGGGTGAAGGCCACGAGGGCCCTTTTTGGTGCCCCGCATGCTGCGGCGGGGCCGTATTACGCGACGCAACACAAACTCCACCCACGCAACCAACTCAAGCGTGCGCAGCCGCCACTCGCTCCAGCTGTACAAGCCGGCGCATGTTGTAGCCGAGGTTCATCATCCCGATCTTAAACCTCGCCCGTGCCATGCCGATGGTGCGCACGATCTTGCGGCCCATCGAGTTCTCCTGGTGGCCGAACACGTGCTCGACACGCGCGCGCACCCTTGAGCGCGTCGTGTTCGCGGTTTCCTGTGTCGGCGAGAGCGGGCGATTGCGCGCTGCGCGCCGATGGATGCGGCTTTTCAGCCCCTTGGCTGCGAGCTTGGCCTCGATCTTGGCCGAGCGGTAGGCGCTGTCGGCCCACACCTGGTTGCCGGTGTTGCTCGCATCCAGAATGTCGTCGAGCTTCAGGCTGTCGTGCGGCGAGGCGTCGGTGGCAACCCACTTGCGGATGATCTTGTGCAACTTGTCCACGCCGATGTGGTTCTTGTAGCCGTAGAAGCTCTGGCCGTGCTTCTTGGTCCAGCGCGCATCCTTGTCTTTCTGGGCGTTCTTGGCAGGTTTCTTCTCCCACTCCCCCGGCGTCTTGCCAGCCTTGATGGCCTCGTTCTCGTCCTTCGAGTTGCGCTGCTTCGGCGCCGACACGATGGTCGCGTCGACGATCTGGCCGCCCCGCGCAATGTAGCCCTTGACTCGCAGGTGCTGGCTGAAGCGGTCGAACAGCTTGTCGATCAGCCCGGCCTCGACCAGTGCTTCGCGGAACAGCCAGATGGTGGTGGCGTCCGGTACAGCATCCTCGAGCCCAAGGTCGAGAAAGCGCATGAACGAGAGGCGGTCGCGGATCAGGAACTCGGTCTGCTCGTCGGACAGATTGTAGAGGCTCTGCAGCACCACGATCTTGAACTTCAGGATCGCATCGTAGGGCTTGCGGCCGGCGTTGCTCTTTTTCTCCTCGGGTTTCGTCTCCGTCACCGCCTCGATATCGGCGCGGAATGCCTCCCACGGCACCGTCGTCTTGATCGTCTCCAGCGGATCACCCTTGGCGCTCAACGCATCGAGCCGCCGCTCCAGATCGAAAAAGCCCGTCTGCCCCATGGATCGCTCGCCCGCCGTTGCAAGATGCGGTCAACGAGTTCAGATTCGCGGCGGCCGGGCCAGCGCGATTTTTCGAGGTGCCCATGAGCATGTGGTCGATATCGGCTGCGGCACCGGTGACACGCTATTGGAGTTCGCAAAGACTGTAGGCCCGTCGGGCTCGGTATTGGGCGTCGATGTCTCGGTCCCAATGCTGGACTTCGCCAAGCACCGCGCCGCCGAGGCGGGGTATGGTAACGTGGCCTTCGCGCTGGCGGACGCGACGACTTACACCTTTGAACCACGTTGGGCAGATTTAGTGTATTCGCGTTTCGGTGTCATGTTTTTCGATGACCCGGTCAAGGCCTTCGCCAATATCCGCAGCGGTATGAAACCGGACGCCCGACTGGTGTTCGTATGCTTCCGCCCCATGCCGGAGAGCTCGTGGTTTCGTGTGCCGATCGAGGCTGCACGGCCGCATTTGCCACCCCAACCGCCAGCAGATCCGTTGGCACCGGGGATGTTTTCACTTGCTCGCGACGAGCGCGTTCGCGAAATCCTCTCTGAGGCTGGGTTTCGCGAGATTGCGCTCAAAGCTGCTGACGTTCCGGTTCATGGAAAGACCGTCGAACAGAGCATGGCATTCCACACACAGGCAGGCCCTCTACCTGCAATTCTCGAGAATGGCTCGGAAGAGCATCGAACGCGTGCCACCAAAGCCGTACGCGATGAACTCGCTGCAAAAATCGGACCTGATGGACGCGGACTCAGTGCGGGTCTGTGGCTGGTGTCGGCACTGGCCTAGTCAGCACCGGTAAGCCGAACCGGCGCGCGCCACGTCTCCTACTGCCGCTTCTGCGGCATTGTGATTGCCTGCGCGAATGTCTGATCCTGGTGGTCCGATTCTAACATTCGCATCCCTTCGCGGCGGCCTCTCTTGCGAATGTTAGAATCGAAGGACCACTAGCAAATTTAGGATTCTAGTGGAGCTTTGGATTTGACATTCGCCTCGTGAGCTCGCGGCTAGGTGGGTAGCGAATGTCAAATCCGCTCCACGAGGGGAAGACCGTACCCAGCGGCCTGCCGTGACGAGCGTTTGCTGGCGCCTCGATCATAGCGGCCATTTGTGGATTTACGGCCTAGCTGCCCCTCTTGTAGACGCGAATGAACTGCTTGTTGGTGTCGGGGCGATACTTGATGGAGTAGTGGCCGTTCGATGGGACGACCTTGCAGGTGTCGCCTGGCGTCTGGACGCGCGTGAGGCTGTACACGGTCCACGCCTTGCCCTTGGTCATGTCGACGTCGAGCTCGAATCTGAGGTCCGGTGAGCTGTGTGCGCCGCCGCCATATCTCCAGCAAATGGCGTCGTTGAAGCCCGGCTGCAGCTTGACGTTCTTCCAACTGCCGTTGCCGAACTTGTAACGGAAGCTGATCGCTTGCGGGACCTCGTTGTGCACGCACGCGCAACCGTGCGTGTTGGCGAGGCTCGGCGATGACGTTGCCGCCCAAACTCCGACTGCAAGCAGGCAGATAAAGCCGCGCTCCATGAAATTGTCCCTCCCCCGATTAGGCCCCAAGAGTGACGCCAGCGGCGGCCACTTGCAAGCGCGGCGCTCTTGTCACTATCGACGGGCTGCTGCCTTTCGGGCTGCGGGCGGTTCGGTAAGGGAGATTTTCTCACGGCACTAGATGGCGCGAAGCCGGAGCGGCCGTGCGTCCGCTTCTGTCGTCGCGTTGGACTTCGACGCTCGTCGGGCTAGGTCGTGTACTCCATTATGTGCCGTCCGGTCGTGTCACGCCAACGGCTTCGGCATGGTCGATCTGCCCCAATAGCATTCTAGACTTCGCTCGAAACGGCGAGAAAGTGCCAGGAGCGGTCTCGCTCACTCATCGTGGCTCCTCAGAGCTATTCAACTCCGCGTCACTTCAACCGTGCACCTAGCCAGGATGTCGTGGAGCGCCTGCTTTTTGGCCGTCCAGCCGGCCATTAGGTACCCGATGCACAATGGCAATGCCGAAATCAGCTTGAGCGCGTTGCGGGCGAGGGCGCGGAGCAAGGTCACGCGGCCGCCCTCGTTGTCGGCGACGCGTATGAACATGGCTAGCTTGCCGAGGGTTGCCTGCACCCGGCTGCTCTCGAGCACCGACGTGTAAAGGAGCCAAAGCGCGAACAATGGGACTAGCGCCAGCGGCGAGGGCACCATCGAAAGGTTGGCGCTCTGGAATGTGCGCGGCCGCGCTCTCCCATTCTGCTCAACTGTCGTCCACGTGACGACACTGTGGATGGTCTGGAGGCCAACGGTCGCGGTGGTCGTCTCGACCGTTGTAGTTAGCGGGCCGTCGCGGGTGACGACGACGTGAGGCTTGGCAATTGCAGAAAGCGGCGTGGTGCGGCCGTTCTTGGTGACCATGACGTCGCCGTCCACCTGCCCGACGGAAACGCCCGCAGCGACCGATATGCCGACGATGAGCGCGAGCATGAGCACGCCATCGATCGCTGCCGCCATCAGGCGGCGCCAGAAGCCGGCATAGAACGCGGGGATTGTGGTTGCGGCTGCGCCAGGCGCTGGGCCGGGCACATCAGCGTGTGTAATGGCGGTCATGGCTCTCCCCAGGATCTAAGCTGGAGCAGACCTTAGCGGACAACACGCGCCGACGATGTTACCTCGGCAACAGGATTGGCTGCGAGCACGCCTTCGGCTTGGGGTCAAATTTCGTAAGACCTTCGCTGAGCGCAATATTTCCGTTGTAAATCCAGCAACAGACGTAAGGCCCAGCCCAGTCGCACTTGCGCCTTGCACGTCGCGCCGATTGAGTACATCACCTACTATCCCCGAAGCGACTATCTTCATCGATCACCGGGCGGAGACCACCGTGCCGATCGAAGTGTTCCTCATGGTGCTCGGTGCTGCCCTGGTGCACGCCATATGGAACGCGCTGGTCAAGACTGACGGCGACAGGCTCGCGCTGATCAAGCTGATGTCCGCGACCCAGATCGTCGTGTCTTTGGTCTTCATCCCCTTTGTTTCAGCGCCCGCACCGGATAGTTGGCCCTATCTGGTGGCAAGCTCCGCGTTCAACACCGGCTACATGCTCATGCTCAATCGGGCCTATGGAGCCGGTGATCTCAGCCTGGTCTATCCGATTGCGCGCGGCGTGGCCCCGCTCGCTGTCGCAGTCGTGTCGATCGCCGTCCTTGGCGAGAATCTGAGTTATGCCAACCAGGGTGCGGTCCTGCTTATCGGTCTCGGGATCACGAGCCTGGCGTTGACGCAGAGGCCAACCAGGCTGACCGATCTGCGGCCCTTTCTGTTCGCTCTTGCGACCGGCGCATTCATCGCTGCCTACACGATCGTCGACGGTCTCGGAGCGCGCGCGGCGGGAAGCGCGCACGGCTACGTGATCTGGCTGTCGCTCGTCACATCGCTTCTGATCGTCGGATGCGTGCATTGGCTGCAGCAAGGGCGAAGCCTGCCAGTTGCGCAGCGGACGAGGACTGCCGGCATCGCTGCTGGCGTGATGAGCTACGCGTCGTCGTGGGTCGTCATCTGGGCCCTGACGCTGGCACCGCTGGCGCTCGTCTCCGCACTTCGAGAGACCGGGGTGGTATTCGCAGTGATCATCGGTGTCGCAGTGCTCAAGGAACCTCTGAGCCTATCGCGGCTGGCATCGGTCGCGACGACCCTGCTTGGCACCACCATCCTCAAGCTCGGTCGCTGAGGGCCTTTGCGGTGCTGCTCGGGCGCAAACGCGTCTGCTCTCGCAGCGATGGCCGACGCAGCGTCGGCGCGCCCGAAGCACCCCATTGCCCTCGCCGAAGCCGCTCGGCTATGAGTTCGCGGCCAGCTGAAGGCGCGAGGCAACTGACATGGCGGAAGCAGCTTCGTCCATTGCCGAGACGGTAGCCCGGCGCATCGCCGCCCTCGACGCGACGCGACTGCCGCCGGCAGTCCGCGACACCTGCGAGCGCCTGCTCGTCGACGTCATCGGCCTGTGCGTGGTCGCCCGCGGCACCGACTACGTGCAGGCCTCGCTCGCCGCCTGGACCGATCCCGGCCCCGCCACCGCCATCGGCCACCCGCAGCACCTCAGCGCCGCGGGCGCGGCCTTCGTCAACGGCACCGCGGCCCACGGCGAGGACTTCGACGACACCTTCGAGGGCGGACCCGTGCACGCCGGTGCCGTCATCGTGCCGGCCGTGCTCGCCGCCGCCGAGCAGGAGCGTCTCCACGGCCAGCAGGCGCTGCTCGGCATCGCGGTCGGCGTCGAGACCATCTGCCGCCTGAGCCTGGTCGCCCCCAAGGCCGTGCACAAGGCCGGCTTCCATCCCACCGCCGTGTTCGGCACGATCGCCGCGGCGGCCGGCGTCGGCGCCGCCCTCAGGCTCGACGCCAGCCGGCTCGCCAACGCCCTCGGCATCGCCGGCTCGATGGCGAGCGGCATCATCGAATACCTGGCCGACGGCAGCTCCACCAAGCGCCTGCACGCAGGCTGGGCCGCGCAATCGGGTCTGCGCGCCGCGCTCCTCGCCCGCGCCGGCTTCACGGGTCCGCGCACCGTCCTCGAGGGCGTGCACGGCCTGTTCAATGGCTTCGCCCACACGCGCGAGGGCGACTACGCCGCGCTCGTCGACGGCTTCGGCGAGCGCTGGCTCACGCAGACGCTGGCCTTCAAGCCCTACCCCTGCGGCACCATGGTCCAGCCCTACATCGATTGCGCTCTGCGCCTGAGATCGCGCGGCATCGCGGCCGACGACATCGCCGAGGTGCTCTGCGAGGTCGGCGAGGGCACCGTGCACCGCCTGTGGGAGCCGCTCGCCGACAAGCAGCGCCCGCCCAACGGCTACGCCGCCAAGTTCGCGACACCCTACTGCATCGCCTCAGCCTTCCTCGCCGGCAGCCTCGGCCTCGACGCCTTCACCGACGCCGCCGTCGCCAACCCGCACGCCCGCTCACTCGCCGCCAAGGTCCGCTACCGCATCGATCCGGCCAACCCCTACCCGCGTGCCTTCACCGGCCACATCCGCGCCACGCTGCGCGACGGCCGCGTCATCGAGGAGCGCCAGCCCCACATGCGCGGCGGTGCCAACGAGCCCCTCACCCGCGCCGAGTTGGAGGCCAAGTTCGCCCTGAACGCCCGCACCGGCGGCTGGCCCGACACCCGCCTCCCCGCCGCCCTGACCCTCGCCCGCACCCTCTTCGACCACCCCCTCGACCTCGCCGCCCTGCGCGGCTAAAAACCTGCCGAACCTTTGAGCCTCAGTGGGTCCCGACTGCGCAAGAATTGGTCAGCGCGACACAGGTGATGTCGTCGATACAGATGTCCCGAGCGCGACGTCATCCCCGCGAAGGCGGGGACCCATGCAAGTCTCCACAAACCGGCTTCGCTGCGCGAGTAGGGCTCGCGCCCTACGACCCCGCTGAGGGGACACCCCTCAGGCTCCCCGCCTTTTGATTTCAAAAAAGCGGGCGGTCTGGCGGGTGTCCCGGTCGCGTCGGAGACACGCGCCTTCGGCACGACGGGGTGTGGGGGCAGGCCCCCATTCGCGAAGCGAAGCTCTCGTCTGGCACGCCGCTTGCGGTCTCGTCCGGCACCCATCACCCGCCGAGGCCCCCATGCCCACCACCATCACCGCCGACCCCTACGCCTGGCCCTTCGACGGCGACCTCACCCCCGCCAACACCGGCCTCATCATCATCGACATGCAGACCGACTTCTGCGGCCCCGGCGGCTACGTCGACAAGATGGGCTACGACATCTCGCTCACGCGCGCGCCCATCGCGCCGATCAAGCGCCTGCTCGCGGCCATGCGCGCCCGGGGCTATCACATCTTCCACACGCGCGAGGGCCATCGCCCCGATCTCGCCGACCTGCCCGCCAACAAGCGCTGGCGCTCGCGCCAGATCGGCGCCGGCATCGGCGATCCCGGTCCGTGCGGCAAGATCCTGGTGCGCGGCGAGCCGGGCTGGGAGATCATCCCCGAGCTGGCGCCGGCGCCGGGCGAGACCATCATCGACAAGCCGGGCAAGGGCTCGTTCTGCGCCACCGACCTCGAGCTGCTCCTGCGCGTGAAGGGCATCCGCAACATCGTGCTGACCGGCATCACCACCGATGTGTGCGTGCACACCACCATGCGCGAGGCCAACGACCGCGGCTTCGAGTGCGTGCTGGTGGAGGACTGCTGCGCCGCCACCGATCCCGGCAATCACGCCGCCGCCGTCAAGATGGTCAAGATGCAGGGCGGCGTGTTCGGCAGCGTTTCCAATTCGACCGCACTGATCGAGCAGCTGCCCTGACTCCTGCCGTCCGACGCTCCTTATCGACCCGTGAACTCGCAGATGGGCCCGTGCTTCAGGCGGCTACGATCTGGCTGCGAACCGCGTAGCGCACAAGGTCGGCGGATGAGGCGAGCTCGAGCTTGCGCATGATCGTCGCGCGGTGCGTTTCGACCGTCTTGAAACTTATGCCGAGGACGATCGCTGCCTGTTTGTTGCTATGGCCTTCGGCGATGAGTTGAACCACACTGCGCTCTCTTGGGGTCAGAGGCGACACCAATCCGCGTCGCCTGATGCGGAATTCGTCCAGAGATGCCATGTGGGTGAAATAGGGCTTGTGGGCTGCGACCGACCGGACGGCATCGATCAGATGACCAATTGGCTCTGACTTGAGCACGCAGCCGCGTGCGCCAGCCTCCAGCAGACGATTCCAGGAGGCTCTCGATATTGTGCGTCGTGAAGATGAGAACCTCGGTCCCTGGCAGTTGGGCGCGGATTTGCCGCGTCGCCTCGGCACCGTTCACAACCGGCAAGGCGAAAGCCAGCACGGCCACGTCCGGCTTGGTCTCGACGGCTTTGAGGATGGCCTCCTTGCCATCGGCGGCTTCGGCGACGACCTCCCAGTTGGGTTGGGCCCCCAGGTGAAACCGCAGCCCTTCGCGGACCACGGCGTGTTCGTCGGCAATCAGAATTCGGGTCACGGATTCTGCCTTTCTTCCCCGCGCACTCGCCTGCGTCTTTCGTGCTCGTTGCCGCATAGAGCGTGTCGCCATCTGGCAGGGCATTGACATGCATCAAAAGAAAAATCAATTGTCGCAGGCGGTTGCGTAATTTTTATGACAAGGGTTCGCAACGCCGGCGACATGACCGTTGTAACGAATGGCGGTCTTGCATTCCGTCGTCGACGATCTGCAGAGGTTTCCAATTGTCGAGATGCAAAGGCGCGCTGCCGCATTTGGCAGCCGACTCCTACCCGCGCGCTTGCGAGTTCAGGATCGCTTCAGCCGGATTCGCCGCGCCCGCGTCGCAGTGATCGATCGAAGCGTGCATCCCGCTCGACATCAAAGTCTTGAGAGCAAGAGTCTAGTCCGGCACTTCCTGCGCCGCCATCCACTGTGCGAATTCCTTGAGCTTCTTGCGCGGAAACGCGAAGCCCACCTCCGCGGTGCCGACCCGCACGACGAGGCAGGCGTGGTCCTCGATCGGACAGGGGCCGAGCCCCAGCCCCGTGATGCGCACGAAGGGATAGTGCGGCTTGCGCTCCCCCTGGGGCACCAGCCCCATCCCCGCCTTGTCGAACGCATCGTAGGCCCCGCCGAGCGCGTTGGCCGCCATCTGGCCCGCCTCGTTTGCGGGCAGCGTGATCTGGCCGACGGCCTTCTTGCGGCGCGTCAGGATGAACTTCACCCGCCCGTCGGACTCGACTGCGGTGTAGAGCCCGTCGTTCAGGTCCTCGGGCGGCTCTGGTGTCTTCACGGGATTGGCCCTCTGCTGGCTTCCTTGGCGCGCACTCCGGCCTGCGCCCTGGAGGCCTGACTAGCACGCGGGGAGCGGGCTCGTCATCGACGCTGCCGGCGGTACCTCGGCTCCCGCTGGCCGTACCGGAGCCCTCTTTCGTTGCCTCGACTTATCCCCGCCGCGCGCCGCCGCGGTATACTGTCGGGTTGCAAAAAATATACTTACAGTTGCTCAGGTGAATTCGAGATCATCCGCGCATAATGCAGTCGATCCGAATATTAGTGTTTGACAGCGTGACGCTCCTCAGGTATAAATAAGCTATAACTCGACAGTTGCGTTTGAGCCGCCAGCGGCTCTCGCCCGCCACCACCACCCCCGGAACACGTGCCGTGCGGCTCACCCAGGATCAATGGGCGGAGGCTCGCGGGCTGCGCGAGACCGCCGGCCTCGGCGTCGGCGAGATTGCCGTCCGGTTCGGCGTGACCGAGGAGACGGTGCGTCGCCACGCCGAGAAGGATGGCTGGCTGTCTCCGCCTGGCACTCCAGCGCCGCCAGCGAAGCGCACCCGCCTACGCGGCGCAAGCGCGGCTGTCAGCCGCCGCCAGCTCATCAAGCGCCTCTACAAGGCCATGGACACCAAGCTCAGGCTGATGGAGCGCCGCATGGAAACACAGATGACCAATCTCGACGCAGGCAAGGACCTCACATCCGCCGACCACGAGCGCGACACGCGGATGTTCGGCGCGATGATCAAGAACATCGAGCAAGTGAAGGAGATGCAAGCTGACCTCGACCGCGTCACAAGAGGGCAGCCCGCAACCGCCGACGACGCCGAGCTCTTTGCCGAGGCGGAGCGCTTCCGGCGAGAGATTGCAGAGCGTCTTGCTCGCTTTATCCCACCTGCCCGATGACGTGCGCTCCGCCGCGCTGCGCTCGCTCGAGGACGAGACCGTGGCGCGGCTCGCCTACACCTGGGAAGGCTGGGCGCGCGAGGATCAGCTGCCTCCGCCCGCGACCGAGGCCGGCGCGGCGTGGCGCACCTGGCTCGTGCTCGGCGGCCGCGGGGCCGGCAAGACGCGGGCCGGCGCCGAATGGGTGCGGTCGCGCGCCGTGGGTGCGCCCTACAGCTTGCTGCGCGCGCGCCGTATCGCCCTCGTCGGCGAGACCATCGGCCAGGTGCGCAGCGTGATGATCGAGGGCCTGTCCGGCCTGCTGTCGATCCATCCCGCCGCCGAGCGCCCGAAGTTCGAGGTTTCCCGCAACGAGCTGCTCTGGCCCAACGGCACGATCGCGCAGATGTTCGCGGCCGACGATCCCGACAGCCTGCGCGGGCCCCAGTTCGATGCCGCCTGGTGCGACGAGCTGAGCAAGTGGCGCCGGCCCGAGCGCGCCTGGGACAACCTGCAGTTCGCGTTGCGGCTGGGTCTGCTGCCGCAGTGCGTCGTCACCACCACGCCGCGCCCGATCGAGCTGCTGAAAGCGATCCTGGCCGACGCCACCACCGTCACCAACCGCTCGCGCACCGCGGACAATGCCGCCAACCTGGCCCCGGCGTTCCTCGCCGAGATGCAGCGCCGCTATGCCGACACGCCGATCGGCCGCCAGGAGCTCGATGGCGAGATCGTAGAGGACCGCATGAACGGCATGTGGAAGCGCCACTGGCTGTCGCAGGCGCGCCTCGCGGCTCGCCCCGAGCTGAGGCGCATCGCCAGTCTCTTCAACAAGGAGGACATGGGCCACGACATCGTGCTGCCCGGGGCCTTCCGCGAGAGCCTCGCCACCCGCGGCCCCACCGGCATCAAGATGCTCTTCCAGCACAACCCCAACGAGCCCATCGGTGTGTGGGATCAGCTCACGGAGGATGCTCGCGGCCTCTACGTGCGCGGCCGCCTCATGCTCGACGTCGCCCGTGCGCGGGAGGTGCTGTCGCTCATGCGCGCCGGTGCGCTTGACGGCCTCTCCATCGGCTTCCGCGCCATCGGCGGCCGCCGCGACGCAAAGAGCGGCATCCGCCGCCTGGCGAAGGTCGACCTGTGGGAGATCTCCGTCGTCACCTTTCCGCTGCTGCCCGACGCCCGCATCGCCCACGTCAAGGGCCGCCGCCCGCGACCCCTGATCGAGGCCATCGTCGCCGCCACCCGCCTGCTGCGCGACGATACGCGCCGCGGATTCCCTTCCCCCTTGCGGGGAGGGGTTAGGGGTGGGAGAGCCCCGGTCGCCGATGTTCTGTTGACCGCACCAACTCGTAGGTTGGGCTAACCCAGGCGAGGGCCGGGGGCTGACCCGACACCTTCACAACGACGCCGCTTGTGTTGGCTCATCGCTGACGCTCGACCCAACCTGCGCCGCTGCCATCGCTCGGTGCCCTGGGCTCCCGTCTCCGCGGGAGTGAGGCCAGTTGATGCGGCACACCCACAACACAACCGTCATCCCCGCGTCGTGTCGAAGACGCGCCTCCGGCACGAAGGCGCGGACCCACGCAAGTCCACTGCAAGTGCTCCGGTCCCGCATCCTCGAACGCGGCCGTCAAGCAACTCACAGCCCTCCAACGAAAGGACCCACCATGCCCACTGCCAAGCTCGAAACCAAATCCGCCTCTCCCGACGACCTCGCCGGCGCCTTCGACGGCTTCATGCGCGCCTTCGAGGCTTTCAAGGACGGCAACGACGAGCGGCTCGCCCAGCTAGAGCAGCGCATGTCGGCTGACGTCGTCACCACCGACAAGGTCGACCGTATCAACCGCGCGCTCGACGAGCACAAGCGCGTCGTCGACGAGCTCGCCCTGAAATCGGCCCGCCCGCACCTGGGCGGCCCCGCGGCCCGCTCCGGCGCGGCCCTCCAGCACAAGGCCGCCTTCGACGGCTACGTCCGCAAGGGCGATGCCGGCAGCCTGCGCGACCTCGAGGCCAAGGCCCTCTCGGTCGGCTCCGATCCGGACGGCGGCTACCTCGTGCCCGACGAGCTGGAGCCGTCGACATCCTCGACGGCACCACCCTCAAGCGCACGCTCTCGACCACCACGCCCGCCGCCACCTACACCGCCGCCCAGCAGACCGCCGACTTCGGCGCCCCCCAGCCCTCCATCGACTTGCGCGTCTATCAGCTCAGTACCGTCTTCGGCCGCGGCACCCCGCAGCCGCGACGCTGTACAGCGCGCAAGCGCCCGCCGACGCGGGGATCCCGCCACGGTGAGTTGCGGGGGTGCCCGCCTTCGCGGGCATGACGCTGGAGGTTGTCGTCGGAGGTTGGTCAGGTCGTGCGATGGTGAGGTAGCATGACCACTCACCATCTCGCCACGCACCCATGACTGCCAGCGATACCTTTGCCGAGTTCCTGCGCGAGCAGCTGGCCCCGCTCGGGCCCATCGCTATGCGGCGCATGTTCGGCAAGACCGGCGTGTTCTGCGACGGGGTGATGCTCGGGATGGTGAGGGACAACACCCTCTATTTCCGCGTCGATGACCAGAACCGCGCGACGTTCAAGGAAGCCCAATCGTTTCCGCCCCTCAACTACGAGAAGAAGGGCGGCACCATCGACCTCTCCTTCTGGCGCGTGCCGGAGCGGCTGTTCGACGAGCCCGACGAGCTCGTCACCTGGGCGCGAGCCGCACTTGCCGCGGCCCGCCGCGTCGCCGCCAAAAGAGAACGGTCACCGCCAAGGCGAAAGCCGTAGCCGGTGTTGGGTCATCGCTGACGCTCGACCCAACCTGCACTCTTTCCACTCACCACCTCACCACTCACCCATCCCATGGACCAACCCCGCTGGCTCGAGCTGGCCTGGGCCGATCTCGGCGTGGCCGAGGCGCCAGGCCCCGCCAACAATCCCAAGGTCGTGCGCTACTACGCCGACTCCGGCCACCCCGAGGTCGGGGCCGACGAGGTCGCCTGGTGCGCGGCCTTCGTCGGCGCCTGCCTGCAACGGGCCGGCGTCGCCGGCACGCGCTCGCTGATGGCGCGCTCCTATCTCGACTGGGGCCAGCCGCTGGAGGAGCCTCGCACCGGTGCCGTCGCCGTGCTGAGCCGGGGCTCCGATCCGAGCCTCGGCCACGTCGGCTTCCTCGTCGGGGCGACTGCGTCCGACATCGTCCTGCTCGCCGGCAACCAGGGCGATGCCGTCTCCGTGCAGGCCTTCCCGCGCTCCCGGGTCGTCGGGTTCCGCTGGCCCGCGAGCGCGGCCGCCGCGCCGCCCGTCATCCCCGACGGCGCGTCAGCGCCGATCCGGAATCCAGCCACCGACTCCGTCTTCCGGCGCGCGCTCACCCACGTGCTCGAGATGGAGGGCGGCTACGACGAGGACCCCTACGATCCCGGCGGCCCCACCAACCTCGGCATCACGCTCTCCGAGTTCGTCCGCGACAAGGGGCTGGAGCTGACCTCCGCCAACTTCGACGCCATGAAGGCCGAGCTGAAGGCGATCCCGCGCGACACGGTCGAGCGCATCTACCACGACGACTACTGGGACGCCGCCGACTGCCCCGAGCTGCCTCCGGGCCTCGCGCTCTTCCATTTCGACGCCGCCGTCAACCAGGGGGTCGCCGGCGCCGCCCGCATGCTGCAGCAGGCCGTCGGCTCCGAGGTCGACGGCGAGATCGGCCCCCTGACGCTGGCGGCGGTGGCGAGCCACCCCGTCGAGGAGGCGCTGGCCGCCTACGCCGAGGTCCGGCGCCGCCGCTATCGCGCGCTGCCGACGTTCTGGCGCTTCGGCAGGGGCTGGCTCTCCCGCGTCGACACCACGCTGGCGCTCGCCAACGCCATCGACCGCTCCATGCCCTGCCCTCGTCCCCTCGCAACCGAAAGGCCCAGCACCCATGCCCACCGAAACCGCACCTGCAGCCCCATCCGCCGCCTCCGACGGCAAGTGGTGGGGCAACTCGATGACCATCCAGGGCATCCTCGTCACCACGCTTTCGACCGTCCTCCCGGTTCTCGGCCCGGTTTTCGGCCTCAACATCACGGCCGAGCTGACCCGCCAGCTGGGCGACAACATCGTCATTTTCGCCCAGGCCGCGGGCGGGCTGATCGGCACGATCATGGCGATCTACGGCCGCATGCGCACCAACACGCCGCTGGAGCGGCGCCAGATCACGCTCAGCATGTGACGTCCTCCTTGCGGAACGTCATCCCCGCGAAGGCGGGGACCCACGCAAGGATCGGCTGGACAGGACGGTCCACATCGCGCGTCCACGGCGCGCATAGGTACAAGGGACTGGAAAGGGGCAGACCCACCCATTGCCACGACGCCGGCCTTTTTTGCGCTACCCTGGGCGCGCAGGGTATAGTCCCCTCGCGTCGCTGGAAGCGGAAAAGGGGAAGAGCCGTGCGTGCCCTGGTCGTCGAGGATGATCGCGATCTCAATCGCCAGCTGGTCTCGGCCCTGACCGACGCGGGCTACGCCGTCGATTCCGCCTTCGACGGCGAGGAGGGCTACTTCCTCGGCGAGACCGAGCCCTACGACGTCGTCATCCTCGATACCGGCCTGCCGAAGATGGACGGCATCAGCGTGCTCGAGCAGTGGCGCCGCGCCGAGCGCAAGATGCCGGTTATCATCCTCACCGCCCGCGACCGCTGGAGCGACAAGGTCGCGGGCATGGATGCCGGCGCCGACGACTACGTCGCCAAGCCGTTCCACATGGAGGAGCTGCTGGCGCGCATCCGCGCCCAGGTGCGCCGCGCCTCCGGCCACGCCAAGAGCGACCTCGAGTGCGGGCCGCTCCGCCTCGACACCAAGACCGCCCGCGTCACGCTCAGGGGCCAGCCGATCAAGCTCACCTCGCACGAGTATCGCCTGCTCGCCTACCTGATGCATCACAACGAGCGCGTGGTGTCGCGCACCGAGCTGGTGGAGCACCTCTACGAGCAGGACTTCGACCGCGATTCCAACACCATCGAGGTGTTCATCGGCAGGCTGCGCAAGAAGATCCCACCCGACATGATCAAGACCATCCGCGGCCTGGGCTACCGGCTGTCGCAGGAGGGCGATGACAACTAACTCGCTGGCGTTCCGGCTCTTTGCCACCGCGGCCGCCTGGAACTTGCTGGTGCTGCCGATCGCGGGCGCCATCATCTATTCGCTCTACCGCCAGGAGGTCGAGACCAGCTTCGACCGCCGCCTCGGCGTGCTCCTCACCGTCGTCCTCTCCGACACCATCGACCACGGCGATTTCGAGCCCGGCGCCCCCAAGGACGTCGGCGAGCCGCTGTTCGAGGTCACGCATTCGGGCTGGTACTGGCAGATCAAGCCGCTGGACGGCAAGCCAGGCCACCTGCTGACGTCCCGCTCGCTCACCGGCCTCACCATCCCGCTGCCGAGCGAGCAGGGCGTCGAGCCCAACGAGCGCGAGGTGCGCTGGGCCAACCTCGACGGCCCCCTGGAGCAGAAGCTGCGCGTCGCCGAGACCATCTACGTGTTCGGCGAGGGCAAGAAGGCGCAACGCTACTCCGTTGCCGTCGCCGGCACGCTCGGCGAGGTGGAGACCAGCCTGTACAATTTCCGCACGCGCCTCACCATGGCGCTCGCGCTGGCCGGCATCGGCCTGCTCGCCGTGACCCTGTTCCAGATCCGGTTCGGCCTCCTGCCGCTGACCAAGATGGAGAAGGGCCTGTCCGCCATCCGCTCCGGCGAGGCGACACGGCTGGACGTCCACCTGCCCGACGAGATCGAGCCCCTGCAGCAGGAGCTCAACGCGCTCCTCAAGTCCAACCAGGACATCGTCGAGCGCGCCCGCACGCACGTCGGCAACCTCGCGCACGCCCTCAAGACGCCGCTCGCCGTCATCAACAACGAGGCCCGCGAGGAGACGAGCGCGCTCGCGCGCAAGGTGGCCGAGCAGTCCCAGATCATGGCCGACCAGGTCAATCTCTACCTCGACCGTGCCCGCATGGCGGCCCGGATCGGCGTGATCGGCCGCGTCACCGAGGTCCGGCCCGTCGGCGAATCGATCATTCGCGCGCTGGAGCGCATCTACCGCGACAAGCAGCTCGACTTCTCGCTCGACTGCCCGCCCGGCGCCCGCTTCCAGGGCGAGCGCCAGGACCTGGAGGAGATGCTGGGCAACCTTCTGGACAACGCCTCCAAGTGGGCCCGCTCCAAGGTGACGCTGGCCGCGGCCTCCCTGCCTCCGTCGGGCAACGGGGCGGGCAATTGGCTGGAGATTCGCGTCGACGACGACGGACCGGGGCTCACCGAGGAGCAGTTGGCCGATCCCATCAAGCGCGGGCGCCGCCTCGACGAGACCAAGCCCGGCTCCGGCCTCGGCCACTCCATCGTCGCCGATCTCGCCCACTCCTACAGCGGCAAGCTCGAGCTGGCGCGTTCTGAGCACGGTGGTTTGTCCGCGAAACTCACCCTGCCGCTCGCCACTTGACCGGCCCATGACCGGGGTCTAGACGGTCGGAAAGGCCGCATTTCTGCCCGAATCGAGCCAATGTCTGGGGCAGCGAGGGAATTTGCCGGCAGCGCCTGCTGGCCGGTTGCGCGCAAGGACGGGGGATTGGCATGAGACGTTGTGCGCTGACGGCGGTGGTTGCCGCGACGCTGCTGTTCGCCGGCTGCGCCAACAACCAGGAGGGTGGCACCGTCGTCGGCGCCATCACCGGCGGCATCATCGGTAACCAGTTCGGCAAGGGCGGCGGCAAGGTCGCGAGCACGCTGGCTGGCGCCGTGGTCGGCGGCATCGTCGGCAACGAGATCGGCCGCTCGCTCGACCAGCGCGATCGCGAGCTTGCCGCGCAAGCCGAGTTCGACGCTTGGGAGCGCGGTCCGCCGCGGCAGCCCGTGCGCTGGCGCAATCCCAACAACGGTCGCTACGGCGAGGTCATCGCCGACGACTACTACGACCGCGGCGGTTCGCGCTGCCGCAACTTCCTGCACCGCGTCTACATCGAGGGCCGCGAGCAGGTCATGCGCGGCACCGCCTGCCGCAATCCCGACGGCACCTGGACGCAGGTCGGCTGAGTGTAGGTGTCGGACCCTCCGGGTCTGACACCATGGCTGCAACGTTTCCCGATCTTCCACGCCCCGGCCCTCGCGGCCGGGGCGTTTTTGATTCCGCACATTGCTCGACGCTTTCTTCACCCTGATCGCCTTCCAGTCGATCGACGCCCCCTCCTGTTCCCGATGGAACAGCGCGTTTCGCCCGACGATCTATGGTCGCTGGCGAGAGGAAGATCATCGGAAGACGGGCGGCGGTTGGACCTGGAGAAGGCAAAATGAAAACCCTCAGCATCTTATCAGTATCGGTCGGCGCGCTGGCGGCGCTGGCGCTGTTCGACCCCGCGCCGGCGGACGCGCGCGGTCGAAGCATGTCGTTCTCGTCTCCGCGTGCGTCCATGGCGCGCTCGGTCACTCGTTCGAGCAACAGGCCGTCCTTCAGGTCCGCGGTCAAGGTGAGCAAGCCGGCCATGACGCTGCGGCGCTCCGTCGTGCAGGACAAGCCGCGCTTCAAGCAGATCACGAAGGTCGACACCAAGGTGCTCAAGAAGAGCACCACGCCCGCCTTCGCCCAGCGGAGCTCGCTCGGCGCCAACAAGACGGCGATGCTCAAGAAGGGCACGACGCCCACGCTGGTGCAGAAGAGCACCCTGAACCCCGGCAAGACCGCGCTTCTCAAGAAGGGCACGACTTCCGGCTTCGTCCACCAGAGCTCGCTGAAGCCGGCCAAGCTGAACTTCGCCAAGCTTCCCGTGCACAAGGCTGTCGCCGACAAGGCGCACATCGTTGGCCGCCTGGCCGTGCCGAAGAACAACTTCAAGCCCAGGCTGGTCCTGGCGCACGCGCCCAGGGCCGACCTCAACCCGCGCTTCAAGCCGTTCGTGCAGCGCCACTGGAAAAAGGCGTTCTTCTGGGTGGCGGTCGCCGGCGTCGGCTACGTGACGGTTCCCGAGCTCTACTACGACCGGTTCTACCGCTGCTCGAACGCCGACAATCCCGACTACGATCAGTGCGTCAGCATCCTGTCGTACGCCGCGCTGGAGGAGGAGGAGCTGATCGGCCGCGTGCGCAAGCCGATGCCCAGCACCGCCGCCTACCGCTACACGGCCACCGTCGTGCCGTCGCAGGAAGCCAAGGAAACCTGCTCGTTCGAGCCCTTCGTCGAGCGCCAGTGGAACCGCTCCTTCGTGTGGGTGCAGATCCCCGAGACCGGCAACGTGACCGTGCCCGAGGACGTCTACGACCGCTTCTACGGCAAGGCCGGCGGCGAGCCGCCGAACTACCCCGCCGCCTGCAAGGTGCTGGTGGAGGCCGCCGCGGCCGACACGGTCGCCACGACGGGACCCGACCTCAACACGCAAGGCTAGTCGGTGCCGCACTGCAGCGAGAGCCCGGGACACCCCGTCCCGGGCTCTTTGCGTTGCCCGGTCTCTTTGCGTTGAACGAGCCACTTTCCTGTCGCGCTGCCACGACCTTGCCACGTGGACTGCCCAGTCCTATTGCAGTGGCGGTGGGCTGACCCCGTTGTGGCCCCCGTTTAGCTGTCCCGGCGCGCGCGCGATTGGCACGACATGCTGCTCTGGCTCCTCTTCGCAGTGCTGACAGCGGTGATGCTGGCCGTGGTGCTGGCACCGCTCGGCCGTCCGGCACGCGAGGGGGCCGCGCCCGATCCTGTCACGGAGGCCGTCGCCGAGTCCGGCACGCTCGCCGTCTATCGCCACCAGCTCGACGAGATCGAGGCAGAGCGCGCGCGGGGCCTGGTCGACGACGCCGAGGCCGCCGCCGCCAGGACGGAGATCTCCCGCCGCCTGCTCGCCAGCGCGGCCGTCGCCGAGGACGGTACGCGCACGACGCGCGCGTCCCTGCCCGCCCAGCGCGTGACCGTGGCGATGGCCGTCGCCGCCCTCGTTCCCGTTCTGACGCTCGCGCTCTACCTCACGCAGGGCTCGCCGGGCCAGCCGGCCTATCCCGATGGCCGGCCGGTCGCAACCGCAGCTCGAGCAGGCCAATGTCACCGAGCTCATCGCCAAGGTCGAAGCGCGCCTGCGCGAGCATCCCGAGGACGGCCAGGGCTGGGACGTGATTGCCCCCATCTATCTCAAGCTCGGGCGTTTCCGCGAGGCCGCCGCCGCCTTCGCCAATGCCGCGCGCATCGAGGGCGAGACGGCGCGCCGGCTGGCCGGCTTCGCCGAAGCCACCGTGCTCGCGGCCGATGGCGTCGTCGGCGAGGAGGCGCGCCTCGCCTTCGAGAAGATCCTGAAGAGCGACCCGCGGCGGCCCGAGCCGCGCTTCTGGCTGGCGCTGGCCAAGGAGCAGGACGGCAAGCTCGCCGACGCGCTCGCCGACTACAAGGCGCTCCTGGCTGATACGCCCGGCGATGCACCATGGCGGGAGGCCGTGGAAGGCCGCATCGCCGAGGTCTCGCGCCGCATCCCCGGCGCGGACAAGGCCGGGCCGCGTGCCCCCGGGCCTTCGGCCGCGGACGTGGCGGCGGCCGAGCGGCTGGCGCCCGAGGATCGCGCCCGCATGATCGCGCAGATGGTTGACGGTCTCGCCCAGCGCCTCGAGCGCGACGGCCGCGACCTCGCCGGCTGGTTGCGCCTCGTCAATGCCTATGCCGTTCTCGACCGCAAGGATGACGCCCGCGCGGCCCTGACCCGCGCGCGCCAGAACTTCCCCGCCGACGAGAAGGCGCTTGCCGAGCTCGCCGCGCTTGCCAAGAGCCTCGGGCTGGGCTCATGAGGAACATGCATCTCCCTCTCCCCGCGCATCGCCGACGCCGCTTCTCGCTGCTACAGCGCGGGGAGAGGGAACCGCGAGGCACGCCGTCATGACCCGCAAGCAGCGCCGCGCCGTCTTCATCGCTCTCAGCATCGGCGTCC
Source organism: uncultured Alphaproteobacteria bacterium (assembly GCA_963774165.1). Classification (GTDB taxonomy): domain Bacteria; phylum Pseudomonadota; class Alphaproteobacteria; order Rhizobiales; family Hyphomicrobiaceae; genus AWTP1-13. Next base: position 195,292 of record CAVZEC010000016.1, read on the forward strand.
TGTCGCTGGCGGTGCTGCTGGTGGCCGTCGCGCTGCGCGACACCATCGTCTTCTTTCACACGCCCAAGGAGGTGGCGGAGAAGGGCATCCCGGCCGGCAAGCGCATTCGCCTCGGCGGGCTCGTCGCCGAGGGCAGTCTGAAGCGCGGCGCCGGCACGACCGTGGAGTTCGCCGTCACCGACACGGTGCGCACCATCCCCGTCAGCTATACCGGCATCCTGCCCGATCTTTTCCGCGAGGGGCAGGGCGTGGTCGCCGAAGGCAAGCTCGACGCGACCGGGCGCTTCCTCGCCGACACCGTGCTCGCCAAGCACGACGAGAACTACATGCCCCCCGAGGTCGCCAAGGCCCTCAAGGAGCAAGGCGTCTGGAAAGACGCCTCCCAGCCCCCCAAGGACCGCATCCCGAAATGAGCATGATATCTCCCACCGGTGTCATCCCGGGGCTTGTCCCCGGGATCCAGCCTTCGATGGCTCCCGCGGCGCCCGTGGGCATAAGACAGGCCGCAAGGAGCCTGCCGGCTACGGATCCCGGGCATAAAGCCCGGGATGACAGCGCGCGGATCGAGGTTGGGTCGAGCGTCAGCGACGACCCAACACCGCATCGCGCGCGACGTGTGCCGTCGATGCTCCGCGCATCTGCGTGTCGAAGGTGACGCCTTCACCGCGACGCCACGGTAGCTCGCGACGCTCATCTCGATCGCCGACCGGCGGCTGGATGGCGGATGCCTGGCCGCATGGAGCGCCGCCCAGCATATCGCGCTCGCCGGCGTTGGAGACCCGCCACGCCTAACCCCTCTCCGCAAGGTTGCATGCGCGAGACCTTCGGCACAATGGGGAGCGGGACATTCGTTGGCGCTTCCGCATTTCTCTCCATCGTGCCGAGATTCCCGCGCGCGACCGGCGGGAGCGCGGCGGGGCCATGATCGTCGAGCTTGGACATTTCGCCCTGATCCTCGCGCTCGCGGCGGCGCTGGTGCAGATGGTGCTGCCGGCCTGGGGCGCGCGGCAGCGCGATCCCCGCCTGATGGCCGTCGCCGAGCCCGCCGCCCTCGTCCAGCTCTCGCTGGTGCTGTTCTCGTTCCTCGCGCTCATGCACGCCTACGTCACGTCCGACTTCTCGGTCGAGACGGTGTGGGCCAACTCGCACACGCTGAAGCCGCTGATCTACAAGATCTCGGGCGTGTGGGGGAACCACGAGGGCTCGATGCTGCTGTGGGTGCTGATCCTCGCGGCCTTCGGCGCCGCGGTCGCGCTGTTCGGCGGCAATCTTCCTGCCACGCTGCGCGCCAACGTGCTGGCCGTGCAGGCCGGCATCGCCGTCGCCTTCCTGCTGTTCATCGTCCTCGCCTCCAATCCCTTCCTGCGCATCCCGCCGCAAGCCGAAGGCCGCGGCCTCAATCCGATCCTGCAGGACCCCGCGCTCGCCTTCCACCCGCCCTTCCTCTATGCCGGCTACGTCGGCCTCTCCATCGCCTTCTCGTTCGCCGTCGCCGCCCTCATCGAAGGCCGCACGGACGCGGCCTGGGCGCGCTGGGTGCGGCCGTGGACGCTCGCCGCCTGGATCTGCCTCACGCTCGGCATCGCCATGGGCTCCTGGTGGGCCTACTACGAGCTGGGCTGGGGCGGCTGGTGGTTCTGGGATCCCGTCGAGAACGCCTCCTTCATGCCCTGGCTCGCCGCCACCGCGCTGCTGCACTCCGCCCTCGTCATGGAGAAGCGCGAGGCGCTGAAGGTGTGGACCATCCTGCTCGCCATCCTCGCCTTCTCGCTGTCGCTGATGGGGACGTTCCTGGTGCGCTCGGGCATCCTCACCTCCGTGCACGCCTTCGCCGTCGATCCCAGGCGCGGCGTCTTCATCCTCACGATTCTGATCGTGCTGATCGGCGGCGCGCTGACGCTCTATGCCTGGCGGGCGCCGCAGCTCAAGCAGGGCGGCCTGTTCGCGCCGGTCAGCCGCGAGGGCGCGCTGGTGCTCAACAACGTGCTGCTCACCACGGCGTGCGCCACGGTGTTCGTCGGCACGCTCTATCCGCTGGCGCTGGAATCTCTCACCGGCGCCAAGATCTCGGTGGGTCCGCCCTACTTCAATCTCACCTTCGGGCCGCTGATGCTGCCGCTCCTGGCGGCGATGCCGTTCGGGCCCTATCTCGCCTGGAAGCGCGGCGACCTCTACGGCGCGGCGCAGCGCCTGTTCGCGGCGGCGCTCATTGCGCTCGTGGCGCTGGTCGTCGCCTTCGCCCTCTACTGGCGCGGGCCGTGGCTGGCGCCGTTCGGTATCGCGCTCGGCGTGTGGATCGTCGCCGGCGCCATCTCCGAATGGGTCTCGCGCGTAAAACTGTTCGCGGCCGGCGCGGACGAGATTTGGCGCCGCGCCCGCGGCCTGCCGCGCTCCGCCTACGGCACCACGCTGGCGCACGCCGGCATCGGCCTCAGCGTGCTCGGCATCGTCGCCACCTCGGCCTGGCAGTCCGAGAGCGTCGTCACCATGCGCGCGGGCGACACCACCGAGATCGCCGGCTACGTGCTCACTTTCCGCGGCGTCGCCCCGGCGCAGGGACCCAACTACCAGGAGCAGGTCGGCCTCCTCACCGTGACGCGCGGCGGCGCTCCCGTGACGGAGCTGCGCCCCGCCAAGCGCCTCTACGATGCGCCGCGCATGCCCACCACCGAAGCCGCCATCCACGTCGTGCCTGGCCGGCGACCTCTACGTGGTGCTGGGCGACGAGCTGAAGGACGGCGCGGGGTGGGTGGTTCGCCTCTATTTCAATCCGCTCGTGCGCCTGATCTGGATCGGCGCGATTCTCATGGGCGTAGGCGGCGCCCTCTCGCTCTCCGACCGCCGCCTCCGCATCGGCGCCCCCCGCCGCGCGCGCCGCACTGGCCGCGCCGCCCCCACCCCCGCGGAGTGAGGTCGATGCCTGCTCGACTTCAGCCGCAATCTCCGCCTCCCCCTCGAGGGGGGAGGACGGCGCGCCATGAGTTAGCTCCGCTCACTGGCGAGCACTTCGATACATGCGCGACGCGCGGAGCTAACTCATTCGGCGCGCCTGGTGGGGGTGGTTTCGACGCGCGCGAAGGCGATACCCCCACCCGATGCGTCCAGCCACTTAGCTCGGCTGTCGAGTACGACGCGACGCTGGCGAAAGCCGAGCTAAGCCGCGGACGCATCGCCCTCCCCCCTCATGGTGTCGTGTCGAAGATGCGCCTCCGGCACGAAAGCTCGGCCTTCGACACATGGGGAGGAGGCAGCGCGGCAACCTTCCCGGGCGTGCGCTCTCTGCTGTTCGCCGCCCTCGCCCTCCTCCTCCTCGCGGGCGCGTGGGCGCCCGCCCACGCCGTCGAGCCCGGCGAGATGCTGAAGGACCCCGCGCTCGAGGCGCGCGCCCGCCACATCAGCCAAGAGCTGCGCTGCCTCGTCTGCCAGAACCAGTCGATCGACGACAGCAACGCCGAGCTCGCCCGCGACCTGCGCCTGCTCGTGCGCGAGCGCCTCGCCGCCGGCGACAGCGACGCCACGGTGCTCGCGTTCGTCGAAGCCCGCTACGGCGAGTTCGCCCTGCTGCGCCCGCGCCTCAGGTGGCACACGCTCGTGCTCTGGCTGACCCCGCTGCTGCTCCTCGCCGGCGCCGCCATCGCGCTGGTCCGCCACGCCCGCCGACGCCTGTCGCCGGCAGGCGCCGCGCCCGACGCGGCCCCGCTCTCACCCGCCGAGCAGCAGCGCCTCGACGCACTGCTGAAGCAGAGCCAGCGCTGATACCTGTCATACGAACCACAGTTGATGGGTTCGTCATCCCCGCGAAGGCGGGGACCCACGCAAACTGCTGGCGTGGATGCCCGTCTACACGGGCATGACGTTCCTGAGGAGCTATTCAGTCGGGTTCGGTTCAGCCGGATTCGGTGTCATCGCGGAATTCGAGGCGGCCGGCATCCGAGACCCAGGGTGTCATTGCCGCCGGCGTGTTCGGTTCCGGCTCTGCGCGATCGCTTCGGCCGGGATGACGGGTGTCACGTCCGCCCCCGCCGCACCTTCCCCTTGGGCTCCTTCGCCCGCTCCGCTCCGGTCGCCACGCCGCCGCCCAGCCGCTGCAGCAGCGCCACCGTCGCGAGCCCCGTCACGGTCAGCCCTTCCGCCTTCTCGTACGCCTCGATCGCGGTCTTGCAGCGGCGCGCCGTAGGTGCCGTCGACCGGGCCGGAGTACAGATGGCGCTGCGCCAGCAGGCCCTGCAGCTCGCGCATCTCGCCCGGAGTCGCCAGAACCACCGCCTGCCGGAACGCTTCCAGCCGCCCCACGAAGGCGGCGCTCGCCACGCCGGTGTTGGCGATGGTGTCGGCCTTGAGCCGCTTCTTCACCTGCCCGTCCTGCATCAGCACCTTCGACTGCTCGTAGGTGCCCACATTGATGCCGATCACCTCGGGCCCGTCGGGCGTGTCGAGCAGGATCGGCGAGCCCGACGAGGCCCCGCCGGTGTCGCAGGTGTGCAGGATGAGCGACTCGGGCTCGGTGAAGTCGCGCTCGATCTGTCGCCAGGTCGACCGACTCGAAGCTCTTGGCCACGCCGCAGGGGCGCGAGTAGGCGAGCTTCCAGGGCGTGTAGTCGCGGTGGTAGGCGATCTGGAAGACGTGCTGCGCGACCGCTTCGCTCAGGATCTGCTCGATCGGCAGCACGCGCACGGGCAGCACGCCCTTGCTGCAGGCGGGGCGCGCCAGCCGCACGAGGGCCCAGTCGCGCGTGGCGTCGATCGGCGGGTGCACGGAGAGGCTGCGTCGATCCCGTCATGACGTTCTGCGGCGCCGCGCCGCTGGCGTAGCCGGCGATTCGGGCCTGCTCGCGCACGACGTCGAAGTTGCGCGCGAACCAGAAGTCGGAGAATTGCGCGGGACGCTCGCCGGCCGGTGCCGAGCAGGCAGTGGCCGGCGGTGACGATGACATCGGGGGCGACGCAGAACGCGGTGCACACCGTGCGCCGGCGCAGATTGAAGAACAGGCCGATCTTCTCCTGCACGTCCTTGTACTTGGCAGGCGTCGGTACCCTGTCGTCGCTGCCGAACACGGCGATCGGGATCACCGCGGATGGGCTCTGCTGCCTGGGGGCCGGCTGCCAGGCGGGCGCCGGGCCGACGATTGCCGTCGCCGCCACGACCGCCGCAGCGACCAGCGCCGTGAGAACGCGAACTCGTGCTCCCCGATGCCTGCACCATCCTTTGGTCCCCGCAGCCCCCGCAGCCAACCCAACTATCGCACTCTTCGTGAAAAAATCGAATTGTTACCAACTTTTAATTCTGCCGAAAGGCCACCGTAAGGCCACCTCCCCTATATGCAGACCCGATAGGCACGCAAGTGTCACTCTCACACGCGAGGTCAATCGCATGGATCGCTCACTTCCCAGCCATAGTCGGTCGCGCGGCAAGACGCGGCGTCTGGCGTACGCTTCGGCCTTGGCCGCCTTGGCGTTGGCCGGTGTGGTCGGGCTCGGGCTTCCGCAATCGACCGTCCACGCGCAATTGAAGGCGGACAGCGCCGGCATCCAGATGCCCGGCCGCGCGCCGCTTTCCTTTGCCGACATCGTCGACCGCGTCAAGCCGGCGGTCGTCAGCATCTATGTGACCAACGGCGGCGGCCAGCCCAAGATCGCGCAGGCCCCGAAGGGCAGCCCCAAGGGCGCACCCGGCTCGCCGCGCGATATGTTCCCGGGCCTACCCGACGATCATCCGCTGAACGAGTTCTTCAAGAACCTGCCGAAGGAGTGGCGGGACGGCGGCCAGGGCGCGCCGCGGCCGACCCAGGCCCAGGGCTCCGGCTTCGTCGTGTCGCCGGACGGCTACGTCGTGACCAACAACCACGTCATCGACGGCGGCGGCAAGATCCAGGTCAGCTTCGACAAGGACACCAAGTACGAGGCGGAGCTGATCGGCACCGACCAGCGCACCGACCTCGCGCTGCTCAAGATCAAGTCCTCGCGAGACCTTCCCGTTCGTGAAGTTCGCCGAGAATCAGCCGCGCGTCGGCGACTGGGTGATCGCCGTCGGCAATCCCTTCGGCCTCGGCGGCACCGTCACGGCCGGCATCGTCTCGGCGCAGGGCCGCGACATCGGCTCGGGCCCCTACGACTACATGCAGATCGACGCGGCCGTGAACCGCGGCAACTCCGGCGGCCCGACCTTCAACCTCGACGGCGAGGTGGTGGGCGTCAACACCGCCATCTACAGCCCGTCGGGCGGCAACGTCGGCATCGCCTTCGCCATCCCCGCCAAGACGGCGGCCGACGTGGTCGCGCAGCTCAAGAACTCGGGCTCCGTCAACCGCGGCTGGCTCGGCGTCAAGATCCAGAACATCGACGAGGACACGGCGGCGAGCCTGGGGCTGACCGAGCCCAAGGGCGCGCTCGTCACCGAGGTCACCACGCCCGGCCCCGCGGCCGAGGCCGGCCTCAAGAACGGCGACGCCATCCTGTCCGTCAACGGCAGCGCGGTCGCCGACAGCCGCGACCTCGCCCGGCAGATCGCCGGCTTCTCTCCCAGCGCCAAGGTCGACGTGCGCATCCTGCGCGGCCAGAAGGAGCAGACCATCGCCGTCAAGCTCGGCAAGTTCCCGTCGGGCAAGGAGCTGGCCAAGGTCGAGAGCAGCAAGCCCGACGATCCGGCCCAGCCACAGGGTACCGAGCTGGATCAGCTCGGGCTGACGGTCGCCCCCGGCACCGGCCCCAACAAGGACGGCGTGGTCGTCACCGATGTCGACAACGCCTCCGACGCCGCCCAGAAGGGCATCAAGTCGGGCGATGTGATCCTGGAGGTCGGCGGCGTCTCCGTGAAGAGCCCCGACGACCTCGCCAACGGCATCAAGGAAGCCTCCAAGCTCGGGCGCAAGGCCGTGCTGGTTCGCGTCAAGTCGGGCGATCAGACGCGCTTCGTCGCCGTCCAGCTGAAGAAGAGCTGACGCCCTCTCGTTAGGGTATCGGTAAGGCATCGGACGGCGAGGCGGCCTGTTTCAGTCGAACGGGTCGCCTCGCCGCGTCTTTTCTGGGATAACTCCAGTGCGTACCTCAGTCCTCACCCCACCTGCTCGAGAGCAACCGGCGGCGCGTCCCATGCGTGTGCTCGTAATCGAAGACGACCGTGAGACGGCGCAGTTCCTGCAGCGCTCGCTGCGCGAGAGCGGTCATACCGCCGACGTTGCCGGCGACGGCGAGAGCGGCTTGGCCATGGCGCGCGAAGGCCGCTACGACGTGCTGATCGTCGACCGCATGCTGCCGCGCCGCGACGGCCTGTCCGTGGTGCAGACGCTGCGCGGCGAGGGCGCGCGCACGCCCGTCCTCATCCTGTCCGCGCTCGGCGAGGTCGACGACCGCGTCAAGGGCCTGCGCGCCGGCGGCGACGACTACCTCACCAAGCCCTACGCCTACACCGAGCTGCTCGCCCGCATCGAGGCGCTGGCGCGCCGGCCCGCGCCCGAGGAGCAGACCACCCGCTACACGCGTCGGCGAGCTCTCGCTCGACCGCCTCTCCCACAAGGTCACGCGCGCGGGCGAGCCGATCCTGCTGCAGCCGCGCGAGTTCCGGCTGCTCGAGTACCTGATGAAGCACGCCGGCCAGGTCGTCACGCGCACGATGCTGCTCGAGAACGTGTGGGACTACCACTTCGATCCGCAGACCAACGTGATCGACGTGCACATCTCGCGGCTCAGAAGCAAGATCGACAAGAACTTCGCCAAGCCGCTGCTGCATACGGTGCGCGGGGCCGGGTACATGATCCGTGACGGCGCTGATTAGGCTTCTCAGCTCGACGCCGTTCCGCCTGACGCTCGCCTACATGGGCGCGTTCGTGGTGGCGGCGGCCCTGATCGTGGGCTTCATCGCCTGGCGCGCCAACGACCTGCTGACCAACAAGGTCGTCGAGACGCTGGAAGCCGAGGTCACGGGCCTGCGCGAGCAGTTCCAGGCCGGCGGCGCCGAGCGCCTCGCCGCCGTCATCGCCCAGCGTGCCGGCGAGCCGGGCTCCAGCCTCTATCTCCTGGTCGACGCCACCGGCCGCAAGGTTGCCGGCAACCTCGACCGGGTGCCGCCGGAGTTCGCCGGCGCCAGCCGCGGCAGCGTCTTCAACTACGTGCGCACGGCGCCGGAACGGCCGCGGCACCGTCTCGCGCCTTGCCGTCGGCGTGCCCCTGCCGGTCCCGGGCGGTCTCATGCTGATCGTCGGCCGCGACATCGAGGACCTGCATCGCTTCGCCGGCACCATGGGTCAGCTCGGGCTGTGGAGCGTCGCGCTGCTGTCGATCCTCGGCGTCGGCGCCGGCCTCGCCGTCAGCCGCAGCGTGTTGCGCCGCATCGAGACCGATCACCGACGCCAGCCGCACGATCATGACCGGCGATCTCTCCAAGCGCATCCCGCTCGACGGCTCCGGCGACGAGCTCGATCGCCTGTCGGAGAGCCTCAACGGCATGCTGGCGCGCATCGAGGAGCTGATCGTCGCCCTGCGCGAGGTGTCCGACAACATCGCCCACGACCTCAAGACGCCGCTCAACCGCCTGCGCAACCGGGCCGAGGCGGCGCTCGCGCAACCCCGATGGCGCGGCCTCCTATCGCGACGGGCTGGTGAAGACCATCGAGGAGGCCGACGAGCTCATCAAGACCTTCAACTCGCTGCTGCTGATCGCCCGTCTCGAGGGCGGCGCGGTGGCCGAGAGCATGGGGCCGGTCGATCCGGCCTCGATCGTCGGCGACGTCGCCGAGCTTTACGAGCCGGTCGCCGAGGAGGCCGGCCTGGAGCTCGAGACCTCGGCCGCCAAGGGCCTGAGCCTCGTCGTCAACCGCGAGCTCGTCAGCCAGGCCGTCGCCAACCTCGTCGACAACGCCATCAAGTATTCGATCGACGACAGCCGCCCGCGGTCGGCCGACGGCGCATCGCGGCCCAAGATCACCTGTCGCATGGCCCGCGTCGGCGACAGCATCGAGATCGCCGTCGCCGACCGCGGCCCGGGCGTGGCGCCGCAGGACCGCGAGCGCGCGCTGCAGCGCTTCGTGCGCCTGGAGAAGAGCCGCTCGCGCCCCGGCAGCGGCCTGGGGCTGAGCCTCGTCGCCGCCGTCGCCCGCCTGCACGGCGGCTCCATCCGCCTCGAGGACAACGCCCCCGGCCTCCGCGCCGTGCTGACGCTGCCGATCCGCGGCGCCGCGAGGCAGGAGGCAATGGCAGCACCCGCACCTGCCATCCCGGCCGCAGCGCGCAGGCCAGCCTGAGCGTACAGAGCCGGGCCTCAATGCCGGCAGCTACTTGAGGCGCAAGGCCGCCGCACCGTAGGTTGGTCAACCCCGGCGACAGGCCGGTGGCAGACCCAACACAGAGTACGCTCTCGTCGCGGGTGTTGTGTCATCGCTGACGCTCGACACAACCTACGCCCGAGGCCAACGCTGACCGAGCCCCTCCACACCCGCATCACCGCCGCGCCCGTCGTGCACGATCGCGAGCGCGCCGCCCGCGTGCTCGCCGATCTCGCCCAGCGCTGCGCGAGCGAGCCCGAGCTTGCCGCGCTCGCGCCCCTCATCGCCGCGCCCCCCGTCGCCAGCCTGCTCGCCGGCATCTTCGGCGCCTCGCCCTATCTCACCAGCCTGATCGAGCGCCATCCGGCGAGCCTGCCGACAGCGCTCTCCACGTCGCCGGAGGACGCGCTTCGCCGCGCTCACGCCGCGACTGGTCGCCTCCGTGGCCGCGCCGCCGACGCCTGCCGACGCCATGCGCGCGCTGCGCCTCTTCAAGACCGACGTCGCCCTCCTCACCGCGCTGTGCGACCTCGCCGGCGTGTGGCCGGTGATGACGGTCACGCGCCGCCTCTCCGAAGCCGCCGATGCGGCCGTCGCGGCGGCCGTCGGCTTCCTCTTCCGCCAGGCCGCCAAGGCCGGCGACTGGCTGAGCGAGCGAGCCCGACGGCTACATCGTGCTCGGCATGGGCAAGTACGGCGCCTTCGAGCTCAACTACTCCTCCGACATCGACCTCATCGTCTTCTACGATCTCGCCCGCATCCGCCTGCGCGCCGGGCTCGAGGTGCAGCCCTTCTTCGTGCGCCTCACGCGCGATCTCGTGCGCCTGCTCAGCGAGCGCACCGGCGACGGCTACGTCTTCCGCACCGATCTGCGCCTGCGGCCCGATCCCGGCGCCACGCCGCTCGCGCTCTCCACCGAGGCCGCGCTCAACTACTACGAGAGCTTCGGCCAGAACTGGGAGCGCGCCGCCCTCATCAAGGCCCGCCCCGTGGCCGGCGACATCGCCGCGGGCAACGCCATCCTGGCCGAGCTTGCGCCCTACATCTGGCGCAAGTACCTCGACTTCGCGGCCATCGCCGACATCCACGCCATGAAGCGGCAGATCCACGCCTTCCACGGCTTCGGCACCATCGCGGTCGCCGGCCACAACATCAAGGTCGGCCGCGGCGGCATCCGCGAGATCGAGTTCTTCGTGCAGACCCAGCAGCTGATCGCCGGCGGCCGCCAGCCGGAGCTGCGCGTCTCCGACACGCTCTGCGCGCTCGCGCGGCTGGAGGAGCGCGGCTGGATCACGGCCGCGGCGCACCAGGAGCTGGCCGAGGCCTATCGCTTCCTGCGCACCATCGAGCATCGCCTGCAGATGATCGCCGACGAGCAGACCCAGACGCTGCCCGACGATCCCGACAAGCTCGCCGCCCTCGCCCGCTTCTGCGGCTTCGCCGATACCGCCCGCCTTCGCCGCCCGCCTCACCGCCGAGCTGGAACGCGTGCAGGCCCATTACGTTCGCCTCTTCGAGCACAGCCCCGAGCTGACGCGCGGCGGCGCCAACATGGTCTTTGCCGGCGAGGCCGACGATCCCGCCACCGTGGAGGCGCTGACCCGCATGGGCTACACGCGCGCCCCCGAGATCATTGCCCTGCGTCCGCGGCTGGCATCACGGGCGCTACCCGGCCGTGCGCAGCGCGCGCGCCCGCGAGCTGCTCACCGAGGTGCAGCCGGTGCTGGTCGAGGCGCTCGCCAAGACCGCCAATCCCGATCTCGCCCTCATCGGCTTCGACCGCTTCCTCTCCGAGCTGCCGTCGGGCGTGCAGCTGTTCTCGCTCCTGAAGCAGAAGCCGGCCCTGCTCGAGATGATCGCCGCCATCATGGGCACCGCGCCCCGGCTCGCCCGCATCCTGAGCAAGCGCCGGCGCGTGCTCGACGCCGTGCTCGACCCCGGCTTCTTCGGCAGCCTGGCCGACCGCGCCCACCTCGAGGCGATGATCGCCGCCGAGCTGGAAGGCGCCCGCGATTTCCAGGCGGCGCTGGACGGCGCGCGCCTCCTCGCCAACGAGCAGCAGTTCCTGATCGGCGTGCGCGTGCTCACCGGCACCATCTCCGCCGCGCAGGCGGGCGGCGCCTACGCGCTGCTGGCCGAATGCATGATCGCCGCCATGCAGGCCGAGGTCGAGCGCGAGATGGTGCGCGCGCACGGCCGCGTGCCGGGCGGCGCCGCCGCCGTCGTCGCCATGGGCAAGCTCGGCGGGCGCGAGATGACCGCCGCCTCCGACCTCGATCTCATCCTGATCTACGATTTCGATCCGAGGCCGCGCTGTCGAGCGGGGTCAAGCCGCTGGCCCCCAGTCCAGTACTACACGCGCCTCACGCAGCGCCTGATCAGCGCCTTCACCGCGCCGACCGCCGAGGGCATCCTCTACCCCGTCGACATGCGCCTGCGTCCGTCGGGGCAGAAGGGGCCGGTCGCCACGCAGCTTTCGAGCTTCGTCCACTACCAGAGCAGCGAGGCCTGGACCTGGGAGCACATGGCGCTCACCCGCGCGCGCGTCATCTCGGGGCCGCCGGCGCTGCGCGCGGCGGTCGAGAAGGCCATCCGCGAGGTGCTCTCGCCGCCGCGCGACCGCGCCAAGACCGCCGCCGACGTGCGCGACATGCGCGCGCGCATCGAGAAGGAGAAGGGCACGCGCGATCCCTGGGAGCTCAAGCAGGTGCGCGGCGGCCTGGTCGATCTGGAGTTCATCGCCCAGCATCTGCAACTCGTGCATGCACCGGCCCACCCGCAGCGTCCTGAGCCAGAGCACGGTGGAGGCGTTCGAGAACCTGGCCCAGGCCGGCGTGCTCGAGCCCGCCGCCGCCGAGGCCCTGCTCCCCGCCGCCCGCCTGTTCAACAACCTGACGCAGGTCTTGCGGCTCTGCCTCGACGAGCCCTTCGATCCCGCCAAGGCCCCGGACGGCCTCAAGGCCCTGCTGGCGCGCGCCGGCGACGCCCCCGATTTCAGGCATCTGGAGGCCGATTTGATCGCCCGGGAGGCCGAGGTTGCGACACTTTTCGACCAGTTAATCGTCTGAATTGCGCCGCACAATCGCGCTCCGGGTGCCCGACGGAAAAGCTCGGATGTGCCGTTATGGCGAGCAAGGGGTCGGGGCCGAAACCCTGGAGTTCGAAACGAACATGTCCAAGAAGGTCCTTCTGATCGCCGGCGTCCTGCTCGCGGCCGGAAGCGTGGCGGCCATCTCGTCCCCCTATTTCCGCGGCGGCCAGTTGCGGCTCGGCGACATGTTCGCCGAGCTCGGTGGCGGCGGCGATCCCGATGACCGGCCACGCCGGTCCGGCAAGCGGCACCGGGAGATGGACGCCGACAGGGACGGCCCCGCCGTCCGCCGCTCGGGCAGGCGTTTCGACGCCGCCAACGACGAGGGCGGCGAGGACAGGGAAGGATTCACCAAGTCGCGGCGCGAGCGCTCCGCCATGCGCGACCACGACGAGGAGGAGGGCTCGGATCTGCGCGGGCGCCTCGGACGCTGGTTCGGCGGCCGGTCTCGCGATCGCCAGGACGGCGAGGAGGCCGAATCCGGCCAGAGGCAGGGCAGGGCCGGGAAGGACGCCGACGGCTCGCGGCGGTCGTCCGCCGAGCGGCAGGCCGGGCGCGGCGATCGGCAGTTCTCCCGTCTCGACCAGAACGGCGACGGCTTCATCGACGCCAAGGACTTCGAGGCGCGGGCCGCGGACCTCGCCGCCAGCGCGGCGCGGCGCTTCCTGAAGCGCTTCGACACCAATGGCGACGGCAAGGTGAGCCGGGACGAGTTCGAGCGTGTCGCCAAGGAGCGCCCCCGGGAGCGGGTTGCCGACCTCGAGCTCGATGGCGAGGACAAGATGACCGAGGCGGATCAGCCGCCGATGCAACCAGGGCGTGGTATCGTGAAGTAGGCTTTTCGACTGCAGGAGCAGGTGGCATACGAGGACAAGCGTGCTGGCGCACAAGAGCGGATCTGGACCGGTCCCCCGGTCCGAGTCCGACGAGAACGGGGAGGAGACGGAATTGCTCGCGCGCGTGGCGGCGGGCGAGAGCGAGGCTTTTCGCGGCCTCGTCGACCGGCATTTGCCGACCGTGCTGGCGATCGCCCGGCGCATGCTGCGGGACGATGCGGAGGCCGAGGACGTGGCGCAGGAGACGATGTTGAGGCTTTGGCGCAATGCCGCGGGGCTGGAGCTCGGCCCGAACGGCGTGCGGCCGTGGCTCAGGCGCGTCGCCTCGAATCTGTGTATCGACCGCGTGCGCGCCCGCCGCAACACGACGGTCGTGGAGGAGGTGCCGGAGGAGAGCGCGCCCCCGACCCAGCTGCGGCACTTGGCCGAGCGCGAGCTCGGAGCACGCGTGGACGCGGCACTGCAGGCGCTGCCGGAGCGGCAGCGGCTGGCGCTCACCCTCTTCCACTACGAGGGCATGAGCCAGATCGAGGTGGGCGAGGTGCTGGGCATATCGGATGAGGCGGTCGAGTCGCTGCTGGCGCGGGCGCGCCGCACGCTCAAGGTGGCGCTGAAAGAGGAATGGCGGGAGCTCATGCCGGAGAGCGAGGGATGAGGTCGCATGCGGGGCTGAGAAGATGAAGGTGCCGAGATGACGAGCATGAGCAACAACATGACGATTGCCGACTTCGAGCGGCTGCTCGACGTCTATGGCAGCGATCGGACGCGCTGGCCGGTGGAGGCCCGCGCGAGCGCAGGCCAGCTGGTCGCCCGCGACAAGGCGGCGCGCCGGCTGCTCGCCGAAGCCGAGGCGCTCGACCGGACGCTGGAGCGCGCTCCCTTGCCCTCGCTGGCCGAGGAGGCGGCGCTGGCCGATCGCATCCTCGCCGCCGCGCGCCGCTCGCCGCGCATGGTGCCGGTGGTGGCAAGGCCGAGGCGCCCACGGTCGCCCGGCGCGCCATCGACAACGTCGTCCGGCTGCCCGGCTTGCGCGCGCGTCCGCGCTGGCTGACGCCGACCGCCTTCGGCGGCGCGGCCGGCATGCTGGCTGCTTCGCTGGCGCTCGGCGTCTTCATCGGCCTTTCCAATCTGTCGCAAGGCGTGCTGCCGGCGCTCGAGGACATGACCGGCATCACGCTCGGCGCGCAGAGCCGGACGGTGGCGCAGGTCGATCTCCTGGATGAGGACCTGCTATGACCGACGCCGGCAACGCCAACGACCGGGTTCCTGCGCGGAACGCCGCGCTGGATGCTGGTCGCGCTGTTCGTCTCGCTGGCGCTCAATCTGCTCGTCGTCGGCTCGGTTGCCGGCGCGGTGTGGCGCTACCGTGCTCCCCCGCCCATGCCCGGCGTCGTCATCCCCAACCTGCTCGGCTATGCCAGCACGCTTCCGGCCGAGCGCCGGAAGCAGCTCGAGCAGCAGACCCGCGAGGAGCGCAACCACGTCCGGCCTTTCCGCCGCGAGGTGCGCGCCGCGCGCGAGGAGACCATCAAGGCGCTCGTCGCCGAGCCGTTCGACCGCGACCGATTCCTCGCCGCCCAGGCGCGACAGGCCGAGGCCGAGAACCGCGCGCGGACCGCGGTGCAGGACCTCTACGTCAAGATCGCCGACAGCCTGACGCCCGAGGAGCGGCACGCCTTCCCGCTCTGGCGCGACCATCGCCGCGCCCCCGTCCGCAATCTCCTGGACGAGCCCGACCAGAGGCCGGCGAGCCGACCCAACCCGTGAAATAGGCGAAGCTACGCCCGGCCCGGGAACTCGATGCGGGCCGTCCAGGCGCCGGCGTCCGCGGTGCAGACCAGCGTCGCTCCCTGCATCTCGAGCAGCAGGCGCGCGAGGATGATCCCCAGGCTCGAACGGGGATCGGAGCGCTCGCTCTCCGACATCGCCACCGAAATCTCCAGGCTACGCCGGCCGGCCTGGCGTCGGCCCGTCACCGACACCGCATCCCCGGCATCGGCGCGCCCCAGCGCCTCGCGGAACAGATGCTCGAGTGCCTGCTGCGTCGGCCTGCGCTCGCACGTGAGGTCGCAGGTGGTGCAGGTGGTGAGCACCAGGCGGGGCGCGGCGTCTCCCAACGGCGCAGCCACCTCCCGCCATGCATCGCGCAGCAGCGTCGCCGCGATCCGCCGCTCGCGCTTGGCGGTCCCGCGACCGGCCATCAGGGCGGTCATCGCCTCGGTCACGGCCAGGGCCTCCTCCGACGACTTCAGCAGCCGTCCTCCGCTCTCGGAGATGTGGTGGGCGTATTCCTGGTAGCGGGCGTTGCCGAGCGGCCCGTGCAACTCGCGCAGCATCAATTCCGAGAAGCCGATGACCGCGTTGAGCGGGGTGCGCAACTCGTGGCTCATCTGCGCCATCAGTTCGTTCAGGCCCGTTGTCGGCGCCGTCGAGGCATCCCGCTCGCGCGGCTCGCCGGCTCCCGCCTCGGGTCGCGTCAGCGTCAGCAGCGCCACGCCAGTGCCCGGTCGCCATCAGGAATGCCAGATGCCATCCGGGAAGTGCGCCCATCACGCCGCTCGTTGCCGCGGCGGGATCGTGCCAGGCCGTCATCATCAGGATGGCAAGCCCGCCCAGATAGAGCGCGGCTGCAAGTTGCGCGAGCGGCGGCGCTGTCGCCGTTCTGCCCGGCAGCCGCGCCGTCCATGCCGCCAGGCGCGCCTGCGCGCTGCGAATGATGTGTTCCGCTTCCGCCCAGCGCATGGACGGAGTCCCCCGCGGATGGGGTGACGTGCCCTGCGTCATCCCTGTCCCTCGACCGAATTGTAGCGAATTGCTGCTGCTGCCCGACCCGGATTCGGCGGCTGAACAAGCGCGACGAATCACATGAGTCACTGTGCCGTGAACCGCCGCCGCTTGTCGAGAGTCGCGCATGCCCATGCCGGCAAAATTGAGGCGACTGTGACCGCGATAACTCGTGAGAGACGGGAGTAGGGAATAGGGACTAACGGACAGCTGAGATCCTACTCCCAATTCCCCACTCCCTACTCCCCATTCCTACTCCAGCATCTTGCCGACGATCTCCTGCGCATCGTGCGACAGCGGCTTGGCCGAGGCGATGCGCTGCAGCGTCTTCTTGGCCTGGCGCCGCCGCTCGGCCTCCAGCGCTTTCCAGCTGCGGAAGGCCGAGAGCAGGCGGGCGGCGACCTGCGGGTTGAAGGCATCGATCTCCAGCACGCGGTCGGCCAGGAACTCGTAGCCGCGTCCGTCCGGGCGGTTGAAGTTCACCGGGTTGGCCATGGCGAACGTGCCGATCAGCGCGCGCACCTTGTTGGGGTTCTTGATCGAGAACAGCGGGTGCCGGGTGAGCTTCTCCACCGTGGCGAGCACGGAGGGGACGGGCGAGGTGGCCTGGTAGGCGAACCAGTTGTCGATCATCAGATGGTCGTCCTTCCAGCGCGCGTAGAAGCGCTCGAAGGCCTTGGTCCGCTCGGGCGAGCGCAGCTCGGAGAGCATCGACAGCGCGCTCACCTCGTCGGTGGCGTTGCGCGCGTTGGCGAAATGCGCCGCCAGGCGGGCCACGTCCTCCGCCTTGCCGCGGCAAGTCAGGAAGCCCAGCGCGGCATTGCGCAGAGCACGCTTGCCTGCCGCCTCCGGTGCCGGCGAGAAGGGTCCTTTCACCTCGTGCTTGCGGTAGGCATCGGCAAGCGAGTCGTAGAGCATGGTGCCGATCGCCTTGCGCAGCTCCTTGCGCGCGTTGTGGATGGCCAGCGGGTCCACGTCCCGGCCGATGATGCGGGCGAGATCGCTCTCGCTCGGCAGGAACAGGAACTGCGCGCGGCACCCGGGGTCGAGGCTCTCGTCGTCGAGGCTGACGCCGAGGGCTGCCACGAACGCCTTGGGCTTCTCCGGCTTGCCGCCGGCGCGCAGGGTCTTCACCGCATCCACCAGCACGCGCGTCGCGTAGTCCTGCGCCGCCTGCCAGCGATTGTAGAGGTCGCTGTCGTTGGCCATCAGGAACTGCAGGTCCGCGTCCGACAGCTGGATCGTCAGGTTGGCCGGCGCCGAGAACCCGCGCAGCAGCGACGGCACCGGCCGCGAGGGCACATCGCGGAAGCGGAAGGTCTCGGTGCGCTTGGTGACCTCGATGACGCCATCCTCCAGGCGCTTGCCGGAGGCCAGCGTGAGGGCGATGTCCTGCCCGTTGCCGCCGAGCAGCCCGAGCCGCAGCGGCACCTGCAGCGGCTTCTTCTTGGGCTCGCCCGGCGTCGCCGGCAGCACCTGGGCGACGGTGAGCTCGGCCGTCTTGTGGCGCGCATCGTACTTGAGCTGGCAGACCAGCTCGGGCGTGCCGGCCTGCGAGTACCAGGTCATGAACTGCTTGAGGTCTCTTCCGGTGGCGTCCTCGAAGCAGGTGACGAAATCCTCCACCGTCGCCGCCTGCCCGTCGTGGCGCTCGAAGTAGAGGTCCATGCCCTTGCGGAAGCCTTCGCGCCCCAGCAGGGTCTGCAGCATGCGCACGACCTCGGCGCCCTTGTTGTAGACGGTGGCCGTATAGAAGTTGTTGATCTCGATGTAGCGGTTGGGGCGCACGGGGTGGGCAAGCGGGCCCGCGTCCTCGGGAAACTGCGACGCCTTCAGGTTGCGCACGTCGCGGATGCGCTCGACCGTGGCAGAGCGCTGGTCGGCGCAGAACTCCTGGTCGCGGAAGACGGTGAGGCCCTCCTTGAGGCACAGCTGGAACCAGTCGCGGCAGGTGATGCGGTTGCCGGTCCAGTTGTGGAAGTACTCGTGCGCGATCACCCGCTCTATTGCCGCGAAGCTCGAGTCGGTGGCCGTCTCGGGCGAGGCCAGGATCAGCGCGTCGTTGAAGACGTTGAGGCCCTTGTTCTCCATCGCCCCCATGTTGAAGTCCGACACGGCGACGATGTTGAACACGTCGAGGTCGTACTCCCGCCCGAAGCGCTCCTCGTCCCAGCGCATGCTGCGCTTGAGCGAATCCATCGCCCAGGCGCAGCGGTCCTCCTTGCCGGGCTCCACGTAGATGCGCAGGTCCACCTTGCGCCCCGACGCGGTCGTGAAGTCGGAGGCGTAGGAGGCGAGATTGCCGCCCACCAGCGCGAACAGGTAGCAGGGCTTGGGATGGGGGTCGCGCCACACCGCGTAGTGGCGCTTGCCGCCCTCGAGCGTGCCGCGCTCCACGGGATCGCCGTTCGAGAGCAGCACCGGGGCCTCGCTGCGGTCGGCCTCGATGCGCACCGTATAGGTGGCGAGCACGTCCGGACGGTCCTGGAAGTAGGTGATGCGGCGGAACCCCTGGGCCTCGCATTGCGTGCAGTAGATGCCGCGCGACAGGTAGAGTCCTGTCAGCGCCTTGTTCGCCTCCGGATTGCAGTAGGCGATGGTCTCCAGCGTGAACGGCTCCTTGGGCAGGCCGGCGATGACGAGCTCGCTGTCGGTGCGCTCGAATTCGCGTGGGCCGAGCTGGCGGCCGTCGAGGCGCACGGCCTCCAGCTCGATCATCTCGCCGTCGAGCCGCAGCGGCCCCGGGTTGCCGGGATAGGCCGGGTTGCGCTTGATCTTGAGCCGCGCCCGCACCCTCGTGCGCGTCGGGTGCAGCGACACGTCGAGGTTGACCGCATAGATCAGGTAGTTGGGCGGCTTGTAATCCTTGAGCAGTATCGGCCGCGGCGTGTCGGTCTTCATTGTCGATGTTCCGGCGCGAGAGGCTCTGCCGGCGAACTGCGGACGTGGCCCTCGGTTTTCAGGTGTTCCAGCAAGTCATAAAGCAACACGTCTGCGGCGCAAGCTTGGCCGCACGACGCCCGCAGTATCGCTGGTAGGTTGGGTCAAGCGAAGCGCTGACCCAACACAAAAACCCGGCAACGATGGATCGGCGTTGGGTCAGCGCTATCGCTCGACCCAACCTCGCCCTCGCGCGCTCTGCGCTACCCCAGCTTCCCCATCGCCACGGCCGTGTCGGCCATGCGGTTGGAGAAGCCCCACTCGTTGTCGTACCAGGCGAGCACGCGCACCAGCCGGCCGTCGACGATCTGCGTCTGCGTCAGGTCGAAGGTGGACGACTTGGGGTTGTGGTTGAAGTCGATGGAGACCAGCGGCTCGCTGGTCACGCCCAGGATGCCCTTGAGCTGCTGCTTGGAGGCATGCTCCATCGCCTTGTTGATCTCGTCCACGCTGGTTTCGCGGCCCGGGATGAACTTCAGGTCGACCACCGACACGTTCGGCACCGGCACGCGGATGGCCGTGCCGTCGAGCTTGCCCTTCAGCTCCGGCAGCACCAGCCCCACGGCCGCGGCCGCTCCGGTCGAGGTCGGGATCATGTTGATGGCGGCGGCGCGCGCGCGGCGCATGTCCTTGTGCGCCTGGTCGAGCACGTTCTGGTCGTTGGTGTAGGCGTGGATCGTCGTCATGAAGCCCGACTTGATGCCTACGAGGTCGTTCAGCACCTTGGCCACCGGCGCCAGGCAGTTGGTGGTGCACGAGGCGTTGGAGATCACCTTGTGCTCGGCCTTCAGCTTGTCGTGGTTGACGCCGTAGACCACCGTCAGGTCCGCGCCCTTCGACGGCGCCGAAACCAGCACGCGCTTGGCGCCGGCCTCCAGATGCGCGACGGCCTTCTCCTTGTCGGTGAAGATGCCCGTGCACTCCATGACGATGTCGATGTCGAGGGCCTTCCAGGGCAGCTTCCTGGGATCGCGCTCGGCCAGCACCTTGATCGGGCCGAAGCCGACGTCGATGCTCTCGCCCTCGACCTTGACCTCGCCCGGAAAGCGGCCGTGCACGCTGTCGTAGCGCAGCAGGTGCGCGTTGTCCTTGGCCGGGAACAGATCGTTGATGGCGACGACCTGCAGGTCCTTGCGCTTGGCCTCCGCCATCGCGCGCAGCACGTTGCGGCCGATGCGGCCGAAGCCCGAGATTGCGATCCTGACTGCCATGCAATGCTCCCTTGGATGCCCGGTTGTGTCCTGCCGCCGCCTG
The DNA here is from genome assembly GCA_963774165.1 of uncultured Alphaproteobacteria bacterium. Lineage (GTDB taxonomy): Bacteria > Pseudomonadota > Alphaproteobacteria > Rhizobiales > Hyphomicrobiaceae > AWTP1-13. The sequence continues at coordinate 215,454 of CAVZEC010000016.1, forward strand.
CGCGCATCGTTCCGCGACATGGCAGCGCTGAAGCTCGCGGCCTGTCGTGCGGCGCGCCGTGCGTGCTGTCAATATGACACATCGAATCCGGTGAACAACGCTTCCACAGGCCGAACCGTTGCATCCCTGGGGATCGGGCGGTCCACGACGGCGAAATTCTCGATCCGGACATCGGCGCGTTGGTTGACGGTGCAAGAGCCGGCTCCTATCGTCGCCATAACAGAGGGACGGGTGCCGCGGCGGTTGGGCGGCCCCGATAGCAGCGGATTCTCGCCGATGGCCCGGCGCCGCGCCACCAAAGCGAGCGGCAAGACTGTGTCTGCCGCCGCGCGCGCATTGCGTACGAAGGCGAAGGATGGCAAAGCCGTCGGCACCCTGGCCGAGCGGCTGGCTGTGCTCGAGCGCGAGCGCGATGCGCTGAAGGGGGAACTGGAGCAGTCCAAGTCGCGCGTGCGGCTGCTGGAGGAAACCCACGCCAAGGTGCGCGACCGCCTCGCCTGGGCCCTCGATTCGCTGCACAATCTCCTCGAAGGCAAAGGCTGAGCCCTCGAGCCCCTCGGCATCGGCGTGGACGGGCATGTCACCAGCCCGTTGAGCCGTTCCGGCAGGTGCACGGTTGACCGATTGGGCTCGACCCGGCCGCCGTTTCCCGTAAGTTCTTCGAAACTTGCAGCGGTTGGGGGACCCATGATCGTTCGGCTCGTGCTGGTGGGTGCCGCGCTCCTCATGCTGATGCAGCCCGCCCATGCGCGGCGGGTGGCGTTGGTCGTCGGCCAGGGCGCCTACCTCGGCGGTGCGACGGCTACTGTCGGCCTCTCCCCGCTCGACAACCCTCCCAACGACGCCGGCAAGATCGCGGAGCTGCTCGACAGGCATGGATTCGAGGTGCTCTCCTGCGACGGCAAGCGGCCCGGCTGCTTCGACCTCGACCGCGCAGGTCTACTCGTGGCACTGGACCGGCTCGAAGTCAGCGCCAAGGGCGCCGACATGGCGCTCGTATTCTTCGCCGGGCATGGCCTCTCGACCGATGAAGGCAATGTACTCGCCCCGATCGACGCCAATGTGGACTGCGCGACGGGAGCCGTAAGGCAGGGCATCACGGTCGAGCGGTTCATGCGCGCGACCGAGCCCGCCAAGCACAAGCTGCTTATCCTCGATGCCTGCCGCGACAACCCGCTGGGCCTCGTCTGCCCGGGACTGAAGAGCAAGAAGCTCTCCTTCACGCGCATCGAGGCGGGCGCCATGCAAGGCTTCCTGCTCGTCACCTCGACGCAATTCGGCCAGCAAGCCCTCGACGGGCCGCCGGGCTCGCATTCCCCGTTCGCCACGGCACTCCTCGCCGCGCTGGAGGCCAATGCCAGCGTATACTTCGAGCAGGTGATGAACGAGGTGGCCCGCGCCACCTTCGAGGCCGCGCGCAGACGGGACGGCTTTCTGCAGATCCCGGGCAAGGTCGTGGGGGGAGTTGCCCCGGCCGACTGCCTCGCGGGCCAGGGCTGCATCGGCGACTCCCGCATGGCGGCGCTCGCGATCGAGAACGAACGGCTCTCGGCCGCCGCAGTGGAGGCGCGAACCGAGGCGCAGCGTCAGGCCAGCCAGGCCGCGAAACACCGGGAGTTGGCAAGAATCCAGCGGCTGCTGTTATCCCCTGGCCCGATCGCCGAGATCAGGATGGGCAGCGACGACGCCCCCATCATAATGATCGAATACTGCGTGATGTGGGCGGCGCCTTGCTATGCTCACCACAAGAACACGATGCCCGCGCTTAAGAAGAAATATATCGATACGGGCAACGTCCTATACATTTACAGGGATTTTCCGGATTCCGATCTGGGCATACAAACCCATATGATTTCCCATTGCATCGGATCCGACGATCGCAGTCGGTTCCTGGAGGCACTCTATGGGAGAAAGCTGGGAGGTCCGACAGGCCAGATTCACTTCACGGCTGCCGAGCAGCTCGGATTTTCCAGGGAGAAGATCGACAGTTGCCTCGCCGATCGCAAGCTGCGAAGCGATGTCGTCTCCCTCATGGACGGGATGAAGCGACTGAACCTCTACGCCTTCCCCACGTTCTTCATAAACTCCGAGATGTCGGTCGGCCAATCCCCGCTGGAGTTCTTCGAGACGAAATTCAACGAGATCCTCGCTTCCGGCAAGTGACGCCGTCGCGCCAAAGCATTGACCCGGGGGCTGCGGATGCTGCGGCCTTCGCATACCCAGCCCAGCAACCCCGTGCTGAGCTTGTCGAAGCACGCTTGGAGCCCGTGGCCCACCCTTCGACAGGCTCAGGGCGAAGTCGTGATTGCGTTGACCCCTAGGGCGTCATCGCGAGTCAGGACTTTCGCTTACCGGCATGACGGGATCGTCTGGTCGAACCGAAGTGTCCAACGGCGCCGCCGCATGCTCCCGTCGCCTTCTGCAATCACGCAGCCGTCAGCCGCGCCAGCACGGCGTCGGACACCTCGAAGTTGGAATAGACGTTCTGCACGTCGTCGTCGTCCTCGAGGCCCGCGATCAGCTTCAGGATCGAGGCGGCCTTCTCCTCGTCGACCGCCGTCGTCTGCATCGGCCTCCACAGCGCCTTGACCGAGGCCGGCTCGCCGAGCTTGCCCTCCAGGGCGGCCGACACCGCCCCCAGGCTCTCGAATGCGCAGGTGACGAGGTGGCCGCTCGAATCGGACTGCACGTCGTCGGCGCCGGCCTCGATCGCCGCCTCCAGCATGGCGTCGGCAGAGGCCGCGGCAGCCGGATAGGCGATCTCGCCGACGTGCGCGAACATGTGCGCGACGGCGCCGGTGGCGCCGAGGTTGCCGCCCTGCTTGCTGAACACCGCCCGCACCGCCCCGCCCGTGCGGTTGCGGTTGTTGGAGAGGGCCTCCACGATGATGGCCACGCCCCCCGGTCCGTAGCCCTCGTAGCGGATCGCCTCGTAGGCCTCGGTGTCGGCGCCCGAGGCCTTCTTGATGGCACGCTCGATGTTGTCCTTGGGCACGTTCTCGGCCCGCGCCGCCTGGATGGCGAGGCGCAGGCGCGCGTTCATCTCGGGGTCGGGTCCGCCGTTCTTGGCGGATACGGTGATCTCGCGCGCCAGCTTGGCGAACAGCTTGGCGCGGGCCGCGTCCTGGCGGCCCTTGCGATGCATGATGTTCTTGAACTGCGAATGGCCGGCCATGCTCTGGTCTCTAGCTGATAATCTGCCAAAGCAGGCTTATAGGAGGCCCCGCAGCGCAAATCCAGATCGTGGCCAGCGACCACGCGGCCGCACCGAGCCCGGCCGGAGCTTTCCGGAACCCGTTCGGAGCGTCGCCAGGGGCTGCCTCAGCTTGCGAGCCGCACCGGCTCGTCCGCCTGCTGGATGGCCGACAGCTCCCACTGCCGCGCATTCCCGTTGAGCGGACGCCGGAAGGTCCAAACCTCCGTCACTTCCTGGGGCTCGTCCTTGCTGCCGGCAACGATGCGGCCGGACGCGGCGTCCACGGTCGCGTCCTTGATCGCGTAGCGCATGGCGACGGTCGCGTATTCGGCGCCGGCCTCGCTCCAGGCTTCCGCCAGATCTCCCTGCAGCAGCTTGGGCTCCCCAAGCTCGTTGCGCAGGCCCTTGCGGGAGTTGGCATCGAGCTCCGCCGCGAAGTACGACAGCATCTCGGGCGTGACCTTCGCGCCGAGCGCGTTCACGTCGTTGCGGCCGTAGGCGAGCTGCACTTCGCCAAGCAGCTTCTCGAACGCGTCGTAATCGTCGGCCCCGATGTTCAGGGCTGGAGCCGCCCCGCCCACGGCGCTTGCCGCCTGGCGGTAATCCGGCGTTTGCTGCGGCCGCCCGCTGGAGGCGCTGGCGGTCGCCAGTGCCGGCCGTCCGCTGCGATTGCGGAAGAAGCTGACAACCAGCCACACGATGCCGCCGATCAGCGCCATCTGCAGAACGAAGCCCAGCACGCCCGCCAGCGCGCCGAAGCCGAACAGGCTCGCCAGCCCGGCGCCGATCAGGCCGCCGAGCAGGATCGAGCGCCAGCCGCCGAAGCGGGAGGCGAACCCGCCGGCCGGCGCGGCCACGCTCGGCTTGGCCGCTTGCGGCGTCATGGATTTCTCCATCGGGGCCGCCCTGGGCGCGGTGTTGGTGCTCGGCGGTGCCGTGTACGTCCGCGAGCCGCGGCTGCCGAAGCTGCCGCCGCCTCCGGGACGAGCGTCGGCGGTGCTCGCGAGCATTGCCAGCGATGCAATCGCCGCGATGGCCATGACGGCAAGCTTGGGACGGCTGCGGGACACCATTGAAACCTCTGCGGGTGGCGACGACGGATTCTGTTGCCCCATATGTAAGCACTCTGCGCCCACCGTCCACCCAGTTGCCTCGCGGGACGGACGTGCGCATGGCCTGGCCAACCCCCATAAAGGGCAAGTTCTTTGTTTGTTCCGGGATGCTAGGGATCGCCCTCCGCGGTGGCGAATTCTGGGGAGGACGGCGTTCCCGTCAAGCTTGTCGCACGGCAGGAGCGCCGCAATTGGAATATACGGCGTGCCATCAGCCACGCGTTCCGGGACACGGATGCGCCAGCCAACCTCGAACGCCGGATTCCAGCCGCAGGCTCTGCTCGCTGCGCTGTCGAAGCCGACCCTCCTGCCCTTTCTGGTGTTCGCCTGGCTTGCCGCCGTGGCTTGGCTGCGGCCGCTCTCCCTGCCCGACGAGGGCCGCTATGTCGGCGTCGCCCTGGAGATGCTGTGGTCCGGCAACTGGCTGGTGCCGACGATCGATACCCTGCCCTACTTCCACAAGCCGCCGCTGTTCTACTGGACGACCGCCGCCTCGATGAAGGCGTTCGGCATCCACGAGTGGGCAGCGCGGTTGCCCTCCCTGCTCGCGGCCACGAGTTGTGCCCTCGGCCTGTTCCATTTCCTGCGTCGCTGGGCCGATGACGCCCAGGCGGGCATCGCGCTGGTCGTGCTGGCCACGACGCCGCTCTTCTACGGCGGAGCGCAGTTCGCCAACCTGGACATGCTGGTCACGGCCTGCATCGCCGGCACCATCCTGTGCGCCGCGCACGCCGTGCTTGCCGCCGCCGACGGCCGGCCGCACCGCGGCGCACTGGCGGCGGCTTATGTCCTCGCGGCGCTGGGTGTCCTCGCCAAGGGGCTGATCGGCGTCGTCATCCCCGTCATCGTCATCGGCGCATGGCTCTGCGTCATCGCCAAGCCGCGCGTCCTCATGCGCCTCGTGTGGCTGCCGGGCCTGGCCCTGTTCGGGATCATCACTGCGCCCTGGTTCCTGCTGATGCAGGCGCGTTATCCGGGCTTCTTCGAATACTTCTTCGTGCACCATCACTTCGAGCGCTACGCGTCCGGCGGCTTCAACAATCCGCGGCCGTTCTGGTTCATCGTCGTGGCGTTCGCGGGCGCGACGCTGCCCTGGTGCCTGTTTCTTGCCGGCGCTGGCCGTACCGCCGCGCAGGCATCGGCTGGCGGCGCGACGCGGGACGTGCGAGCGCTCATGTGGACCTGGCTGGTCGGGACGCTCGTCTTCTTCTCGATCCCGCAATCCAAGCTCATCGGCTACGCGATGGTCGCGGCGCCGCCGCTGGCCGTCCTGGTCGCCGACGGGCTGGCACGCATGGCCGGCACCCCGGCGCGGGCGCGCGTCTGGGCGACGCGCCTCGCCGTAGTCGCCATCCTGATCGGCGCCGCGATGCTCGCCAGCGTGGTGCGGCGCGAGCACGATCAGTCCAATACCCCGCAGCTGGCCGCCCTCCTCCAGCCGCTCCTGACATCGCCGGACGATGCGCTGGTGGCAATGTCCCATTACCCGTTCAGCCTGCCCTTCTACCTGCGCCATCCGCAGCCGCTCCGGGTCGTCGAGGACTGGGGGCAGAGCTGGGTGACGCAAAAGGACACCTGGCGTCGCGAGCTCCACGAGGCCGCCGCGTTCGACCCGGATCGCGGCAAGAGCTTGCTGCTCGATCCCGGGGCCATGCGCCTGTTCCTCACCTGCTCGCCCCGCACGGTGTGGCTGATCGTGCCGAGGGCCGCCGAGGAGCGCGTGCCGCAGCTTCCGCGCCTCCAGCGTATCGCCCAGGTCGGCGACGACGCCGTGTGGCGCAACACGCCCTCCAATCCCGCCGATCCGGATCCCGATTGCTTCCCCTGACTGTTCTCATGCCTCGGGCCGAACGAGGGCGCAGCCGCCAGTTGCCGGCAGTGCGAAGACGAGCGACGGCGCAACAAGTCGGCAGCTATCGGGCGGTCTTGCAGACATGCTTCGCCCGCCGGTCGCGCGCGAGCTATTGACCCACAACGGACCAAACAGTTCAGCCAGAGCGAGGCACTATTGCAGTGCCCTTCCCACTGTGCCTTGCGGGATGACCTCGATCGTGACCTGGTCGATGCGGCCCTTGAACGGGAAAGGCGACTTGTACGCGTCGGACACGGGGGACACGTTGTCCATCCCAACATCGAAAGGCTCGACGCTGTAACGGAACGGTACTGTCCTCTCGACCCGGCCTTCGCCGGTCTGCTTGCCATTGATGAAGAGTTTAACGGTCGCAGGTTTCGCCGGACCCGGCTCGACAGGCGTGACCTCCACGCGCACCGTTGATTTCCCCGTAGGCAATGCTTCCGATGACTGCGTGCGGTATTTCTCGACGTCGAAGAAATTATAGTCGAACGCCGGCCTTCCGTCCTTCACATAGAGTGTCCATCCGGAGGTGATGCCGCCGATCGCGGCAAGTACGCCATCCGAACCCGCGCCACTGGTTTCGATCTGAGCCGTCACGCTGAAGGGGACACCATGCGTGTTGAGCACGGCCGACTCGCTGATGTTGGTAGTGCCCGGCCCGTATGAGAAGCTCTTGAGCCCGGCGAGCGGGTTTGGCCGCAACGCAGCGTCGAAGCGCTCTGACATGCGGTCATCGAGCGGCAGCACGTTGTACTTCTTGGCTTCTTCCAGGAAGGCAGCCTGCAGCTCTTTGACCTTCTCCGGGTTTTGGGCCGCGACGTCTATTGCCTGCGTGAAGTCGTCGCTGAGCTTGTAAAGCTCCCACTTGTCCTCATCGAACGAGCCGCCGCCGCCCGCGGTCTGCCACGGCAGTCGTCCGTGGCGAGCGGAGGCCATCCACCCATCCTTGTAAATGCCTCGGTTGCCCAGCATCTCGAAGTATTGAACCGTGCGGCGTGAAGGGGCTGTCGCGTTGTCGAATGAGTAGCGCATGCTCACGCCCTCGATCGGCTTCTGCGGCACGCCGTTGACGACCTGCGGCTCCCGAATGCCTGCCGCGTCCAGTATCGTCGGGGCGATATCGATGACGTGATGGAACTGCGAACGTAGCTCGCCCTTGGCTCCGATCGCCTTCGGCCAGTGAATGATGAGGCCATTGCGTGTACCGCCGAAGTGCGATGCAACCTGCTTGGTCCATTTGAACGGCGTGTCGGCCGCCCAGGCCCAGCCGACAGGCACGTGCGGCTCTGTTGTTGGCCCGCCGATCTCGTCGAACTTGTCCTGCAGGCCTTTCAGCCCCAGTTGGATGCCGTTGAGGCTCGCCACCTCGTTGACCGTGCCTTCGAGACCGCCTTCACCCGAGGCACCATTGTCTCCAATGACGTAGAAGATGAGAGTGTTCTCCAGTTGCCCGGATTTCTCGATTGCCGCGATCAACCGACCGACCTGATCATCCGTGTGATCGAGAAAACCCGAGTAGTTCTCCATCAGGCGGCGGTAGACGCGCTTGGCGTCCTCGGGTTGGGCATCCCAGGCAGGAATCTCAGCGGGCCGTGGGGTCAACTTCGCATTTTGAGGAACGACGCCAAGCTGCTTCTGGCGCGCAAACGTCTCCTCGCGATACTTGTCCCAGCCAGCGTCAAACTTGCCCTTGTACTTTTCGCGGTAAGCCGTGGGCGTGTGGTGAGGCCCGTGGATCGCGCCCGTCGAGAAGTACATGAACCAGGGTTTTGCCGGGTTCGTTGCCTTGACGCGATTGAGCCAGCCTGTCGCATCGTCTACGAGGTCCTCAGTGAGGTGGTAGCCCTGCTCAGGTGACTTCGGCGGTGGCACCGGATCGGTGTTGCGATAGAGCACAGGATAATACTGGTGGGTCTCACCATTCATGAAGCCGTAGAAGTACTCGAAGCCCCAGGTCTTCCCCGTAGGCCAACGGTCGAACGGTCCTGCTGGAGAAATCTCGTTGTCGGGCGTGTTGTGCCACTTGCCGAAGGCGGCTGTGGCATAGCCGTTCTGACGCAGCATTTCTGGCAGACCCGCCGTCGTGTTCGGCACGATGCCGGTGTAGCCCGGAAAGCCTGTACCCATCTCGATGATCACGCCGGTGCCCACGCTGTGGTGGTTGCGCCCAGTGAGCAGTGCGGCCCGCGTCGGCGAACATAGCGCCGTGGTGTGGAATTGGTTGAGGCGGAGCCCGTCCTGAGCAAGGCGATCCATGGTTGGTGTGGATACGGCGCCTCCAAAAGTCGCCGCGTGCCCGAACCCAACGTCGTCGAGGATCACGATAAGGACATTGGGCGAGCCGGGGGGCGCCTTCACAGGGTTGGGATAATCAGCCTTCAAGTCCTTGTAAGTCGTGCCGATCTGGCCGGCAAACGGCGCCTCCGGCCTCGGCAGCACCTCTTGCGTTGCAGTCTGCGCTCGAAGCTCGCCGCCTCCGGCCCAGACGGCGACTGCCGCGGCGGTGCCAAGGAGGATTGCTCTCAGGGACCTCGAACGCGATGCCATCGCTCGCTCCAGAGTCGGTTCGGTGATTTGACCTCCAAAAATTTTCACATTGCTCCTGAGGAATGAAATCGGGACAAACCCGCAGAAGGGGCTCCTTGCTTCCCCAGCATGCGCGGCGGGCTCCGATAGTCCGGTCGTGGCAGATTGCTGCCAATTCTTGTGCTGCCGTATTTCTGCCGGCAGTCGGAGGCTCAGCTGCCGTGGCAGGACATGGCAGTGTCGCCGTCGACGACCGAAATCACGCGCGCCCTTGTGCCCCGGCCGGACACGCGCCAAGCTCGTCACCGACCGATCGCCGGGAGCCCTCGCGATGACAGAGACCCAGACCGCCCCAGCCGGACGCCAGGTGGCGGATGGCACCTATCCCACCACATGCTGGGAGTGCTCGACCTGCTGCGGCGCGCTGGCGACCGTACGCGATGGCCGCGTCGTGGACTTCGCGCCCAACCCTGACCATCCCCACTCCAAGGGTGCCTTCTGCATCAAGGGCATCCGCGGCGCGCCCGGCATCGCCTACGGCCCCAACCGCCTGCTCCATCCCATGCGCCGGGTCGGCGCCCGGGGCGAGGGCAGGTGGGCGCGCGTCTCCTGGGACGAGGCGCTCGACGAGATGGCCGACCGCTTCGCCCAGGTGCGCCAGAAGTACGGACCGGAAGCGATCGTCGGCGCCACCAGCGGCGCCTACTTCAGCCGCAGCGTGATCCTGGCGCTGACCATGCGCTCGATGGGCTCGCCGAACTGGATGATCAACCAGGACCTGTGCGGCGGCTGCCGCGCGGTGAGCGCGCGCACCATGGGCCTCGACATCACCCGCGGCGAGGACATCGACAACACGCGCTGCGCGCTGGTCGTCGGCCGCAACCCGAGCATCGCCGATCCCGTCGAGTGGGCGGCACTCAAGGCCGCCAAGAAGCGCGGCGCCCGCATCGTCGTCGTCGATCCCAAGCGCACCCAGGTCGCGCAGATGGCCGACCTGTGGCTCGCCCCGCGCGTCGGCACGGACGCCGCGCTGGCGCTGGCTCTGACGCACGTGCTGATCGCCGAGAACCTCTACGACAAGGCGTTCGTCGCCCGCTGGTGCCATGGCTTCGACCAGCTGTCCGCGCGCGCCGCCGAGTATTCGCCGGCGGTCGCGGAACGGCTCACCGGCGTGCCCGCCGAGGACATCGTCGCCGCCGCGCGCATGTATGCCGACGGGCCCTCCACCTTCGTCAGCGGGCACGGCATCGACGCCTTCAGCGCGGGCGTGCAGACGTTCCGCGCCTACCACTGCCTCCTCGCCATCAGCGGCAACGTCGACCGGCCCGGCGGCAACCTGCGCCTGCGCACGCCGAAGGGCTTCCGCAACTACAGCGACCTGCTGCACATGCCGCAGTTCCGTCTCGATATCGAGACGGAGGCGAAGACCATCGGCGCCGACCGCTTTCCGCTGTGGGCCGGGCCGAAGGGCTGGCAGACCGCCTGCCACAACCCCACCGTCATCGACGCCATGCTGACGGGCCGCCCCTATCCCGTGCGCGCGCTCTATGCGAGCGGCGTCAACATCCTCGTCACCTATCCCGACACGCGCCGCACCATCGAGGCCCTGCGCTCGCTCGACTTCGTGGCGGTGGCCGGCCACGCCATGACGCCGACGGCGGAGCATGCCGACCTCGTGCTGCCCAAGACGACGACGCTGGAGGAGGAGGAGGTGTCGTTCATGCCGTCCGGCCCGACGGTGCTCTTCACTCGCGCCGTCGTGCCGCCGCAGGGCGAGGCGCGCTCGGAGATCGACATCGCCGTGCCCCTGCTCGACAAGATGGCGCAGCGCCAGGCGCTGGCGCGCAACCTTCTGCCCTGGCGCTCGCAGCGCGAGTTCAACACCTATCTGCTGGGCGATAGCGGCATCCGCATCGAGGACCTCGAGCGCACCGGCTATCACCAGCTGAGCGCCGGGCCGCGGACGGAGAAGCCGTTCGCCACCCCGACCGGCAGGATCGAGCTGTTCTCCACCGTCATGGAGCAGGTCGGGCTCGATCCGTTGCCGGCCTACACGCCGCCCGCCCGCGAGCGGCTGCCCGAGGATCAGGCCAGGCGCTTCCCGCTCGTCCTCATCACCGGCGACCGCGAGAAGAGCTACCACCACTCGCGCTTCCGCGATCAGCCCTGGGCGATCAAGGTCTCGCCCGATCCGCGGCTCACCATGCACCCCGACACCGCGCGCACCATGGGCCTCGAGGACGGCGCCTGGGTGCATCTGGAGGTGGCCGGCGGCAAGGGCCCGTGCCGGCTGCGCATCAAGCTCTCGGACGCGACGCCGCCCGACGTCGTCAACACCGGCATGGGCTGGTGGCTGCCGTCCGATCCCTCACCCGCCCACGGCGCGCTCGACGTCAACATCAACGCCGCCCTTCCCTACGACGGCCCATACGATCCCGTCTCCGGCTCCTCCGACATCCGCGGCCTGCCGTGCCGGGTGCAGCTGGCTCGGAGCTGAGACGGACCTCGCCATTCGCCACGCCCGAGGATGAGATCCGGCGAGTCTTGTTCGCCAAGCGGCGGAGCGCTTGACGACCCTATTTCGGTGCAAGCAGTGGCGGCTTGGGAGCTCCGGCTTTGAACCCCTCCAAGGTCCAGTCGTAGACCGAAACACTGGTACGAATCGCGCCAAGTCGCGGCGCACTCAAGTCCATGATCACCACAATTACCGCCGTCCACACGGCGGTCAGGAGCGTGGCAAGAACATAGGTCTTTTGTTGTTTCAGTCCGAGCTGGTAGCCCAGTGCCCCCATCGAGATCAGCGTCATCGCGATCAGCAGCCAGAACAACGGCGGTGGGAATCGGGTCTCGTGGGCGAAGCGCGCGGCCGTGCTCATGTCGAACATCTCATTGAGTGCAACCATGAGCGAGACGACCACGGGGTCCGTACGTTCGTGAGCGACAGCCGAAACATGTCCCCAAATCTCGGTTTGCAGGTCCGAGCTGCGCGTATTGATTCCCTCGATGATCGACGTTTCTCGGGGGGCCTGCACATATTCCTTCCGTACCCGGCCGTAATCCGCGATCAACCGAGCAATCTCGCGGCCACGGGCATGATTGATTGTCTCGGCGCGTAGCCAAGCCGTCCCAATGGCATTGGCCTCATTCAATGTGCCTTGCCGACGCTCGTTAAAACGCGCGCTACCGTAGGAAAGCGTGAGCGCCAGAACGAAAGCGAGCAACCCGAGCAATCCGCCGACGACCAGGCCGACGCCCTCGGCTTGACTAGGCACGTTGCTTGCGAGGGGACGCCGTCCTAGCCAGTAGCCGATTTCGTGCGCAAGAATCTGGCTCAGGAACAGGAGGAAGCCGAATGCCAGCAGGCTCCATGCTGCGATGTCCGCAAGCAACTCCATGACATCGGTTCCGTCACATGGTGAGCGTCTGATCACCCTCGAGGCGAAATAGCGACATTCCCATCACCCCAAATCCAGCTCGCATGAGAAAGAGGCGATAAGCAACTGCGCAAACTCTTTATAGTTGCCAATGACCCGCCCCTGTCTTGGCAATCACCGCGTGAGTCAAACTCGCGTCAAAATGAGTAAGGGGCGGTCCGCATTTCGCGCGTCACAGCGCATCAATCGCCCCCACCACCGTCACCAGCTCCTCGCGCGTCAACCCGCCGTGGTGGCCGTAGAAGTCGTTCTGCATGAGGCCCGGCTCGCGCCACCAGATGAAGTTGCCGAGATAGGGCAGGATCAGGATATCGCCGAGCCGTCGGCGCAACTCGGGACACACCGGCTGCGGACCGAACAGGCCCTCGCTCAATACCTCCTCCATCGGCATCACCAGCGCCAGATCGGTCAGTTCCCGGCGCAGCAGCCCCAGCACCTCCGCGCGGCGCTCGGGCACGACGTGCAGGAACATGTCGCGCGGCGACCCGTTGGGGTAGATCGGATTGCCCGTGGGGCTCAGCGGCAGGCACCCGGCGATCTGGGGGAAGCGCTCGTTGAGATAGAGCGTCTGCTTCGCGTCGGCGTAGACGTGGCCGTGGTCGGCGGTGAACAGATAGAGCGTGTCGGGGCTCGCCACATCCTGGAAGATCTCGTCGAACGTGCGCCAGAAGCTGGCGATCTCGGCGGCGTGGTAGCTGCTGCCCGGCCCGTACGTGTGCGCGATCGAGTCCAGTGCCGCCCAATAGAAGTTGAGCCAGGCCTTGCCGGTCGTCGCCAGCAGCGTCTCCTTGAGCTGGACCAGGCCTTCGGCCGGCGTGGCGTGGCGGACGATCTTGGCGCCGGCGCTGGCGATGCTGTTGTAGGCCGAGCCGGCGTAGCTGCGGTGCGCGAACTGGATCGACTGCACGCCCCGCCGGGCAAGGCGCTGATGCACGGTCTCGTGCACCTCGAGCATCTTGCCGGGATCGTAGCCCTTGCGCGCGCAGGCATCGTTGGGATGGCGGCCGAGCGGGGTGAATGCCAGCGACTGGATCACCTGGCCGTAGGCGGGGATGTAGATGTTCCACTCGTAGAGCGCATGCTGGCTCGGCAGCACGCCGAGGTTCATGGTCGAGACGGACGCCGCCGTGGTGCTCGGAAACAGCGCCGACACCGGCGTCAGCGTCCCCTGCCGGACCACCCGGCTCGTTGCCCGGAAGCGCGCGTGATGGTCCTGCCAGAACTGCCAGCCGAACGAATCGACGAAGATCAGCACGATCTTCTCGGGGGCCGGATAGGTGCCGCCGAAGCAATCGGGCGGCAGCAGCGGACCGCGCCGCGCGCCCGTCAGCAGGTATTCGACGGTGTTGGGGATATTTGCGAATGAATAGTCGTCATAGATCGGCCTGACGAGACGGCCATCGCCCAGCGGCTGGAACCGGGCCAGCGTATGCGCGTTCTCCATCGGGCGTTTCCTTGTCCACAGACGGTTAACCTTTCGTTAACCATTCCCCCCTAGCGTCCCGCCTCAGGGATGCAGAAAGCATCTCGGGACCGGTCGCCCAGCTGCCCAAGGGCCGCCTTCCCGGGAGCCAGCGAGTATCAGGCTCTTGCAACTTGGGGGACGGAATTGCCCGTCTTCTTGACCTGACTGACTCTCTTTCTCAACTCTCGACCCAGAACAGCGGCTCGGTAGGTGCCAAAACACCACCGAGCCGCAATCCTGTCGTGCGCCGGGCGAGACCCGTCGCGTCGTCGATCTCCACCGCCAATCCCGACAAGGTAGCCGGACCCATGGCCGGCTCGAATCGCCCGCGCGGGATCTTGGTCAGGAATCGGTTGAGCGGCTCGGCCGCGTCCATCCCCAGCACCAATTCGTAGTCGCCGCACATGCCGATGTCGGAAACGAATGCCGTGCCGCGCGGCAGCACGCGCTGGTCCGCCGTGGGCGCATGGGTGTGCGTGCCCACCACGCAGCTCGCCCTCCCGTCGACGAAATAGCCCATTGCCTGCTTCTCGCTGGTCGCCTCGGCGTGGAAGTCGACCAGGATGGCATCGGCCCCTTGCTTGAGCCCGCAGGCCTCGATCTCCCGCTCCACGGCGCGGAACGGACAATTGAGCTCCGGCATGAAGACCAGGCCCATGGCGTTGATCACCAGCACGTCGGCGCCGTTGGCGGCCTTGAAGAGGCCGGCGCCCCGGCCAGGCGTGCCCGGCGGATAGTTGATGGGCCGCAGCAGCTGCTGGTGCCGCTCGATGAACACCAGGGCGTCCTTCTGGTCGAAGGAGTGGTTGCCGAGCGTGACGACGTCCGCGCCGGCGTCCAGCAGCTCCTCCAGGATGGCCTCGGTGATGCCGAAGCCGCCGGCCGCGTTCTCGCCGTTGATGGCGACGAAATCGAGCTTGTAGCGCTTGCGCAGGCGCGGCAACTCCGCGAGCACCGCCCGCCGTCCGGCGCGGCCTACAACGTCACCGAGGAACAACAGACGCATAGGCCTAAACCGCGCACCTGAGAGGACCCGACGGGCGCAGCACCCAGTCGAGGCGCTCGTCATAGTCGAGATGCGGCACGGCGTCGACTTGGCACTCGTCGTAGGCGATGCCGACGGCGACGATGGTCTTGCGCGCGCGCAGGCCGTGCAGCGTGCGGTCGTAGTAGCCCCCGCCGTAGCCGAGCCGCCGGCCCGCGGCATCGAACGCCAGCAGCGGCACCAGCACGATGTCGGGCTCCAGCGCCGGCTTGTCGGCCTTGGGCTCGGCGATGCCCCACACCGCCTTGTCCATGGCGTCGCCCGGCGCCCAGGCGCGGAAGACGAGCGGTTTGCCCTTGCCCTGCATCACCGGCATGGCCAGCGCGTGACCGTCACCATGCAGCCGCCGCAGCAGCGGCCAGGCGCGGAACTCCTCCGGCATCGAGGAGAAGCCCGAGACGATCATGCGACGCTCGCCAAGCTGCAGAAACCCGAGCCCATGCGCCGCCACCGCATCCGCGGCGCGCGCCATGGCGTCGGCAGGGAGGCCCGCACGCCACGCCTTGATGCGCGCCCGTAGCGCCTTCTTCGCCTCGAGGATGTCGGCTGGATTGTTCACGCCCCATAGAGGCAAATCGGGCCGGACTGCGCAAGCCTCTCGGGTGGCGGCGCGTCCGTCCCCGTGATACGCCGCCCGCCATGCACTACAAGCTGCGCCAGGCCAGCATCGCCGACGCCGATGCCATCGCGGCGGTATTCTCGCCGTCGTTTCGGCTGCTGACCTTCCTGCCTGCATTGCACACGGTCGAGGAGGACCGCTGGTTCATCGAGCACGTCATCTTGAGGGAATGCGAGGTGACGCTCGCCGAGGACGAGAGCGGCATTGCCGCCTTTCTGGCCCGCCAGGACGAGGAGGTTCGCCTTCTCTATGTACGCCCGGATCGTCTGGGCACCGGAGCCGGCACGCAGCTGATCGAGGCCGCCAAGGCCAACGCGGTGGCGCTCGAGCTGTGGTGCTTCCAGGCCAACACGCGCGGCCGGCGCTTCTACGAGAAGCACGGCTTCCGCGCCATCCGCTTCACCGACGGCGCGCACAACGAGGAGAGGGTGCCGGACGTCCGCTACCGCTGGCAGCGGCGCGCCTGATGGGCGGGCACATGAAAAAGGAAAGTGGCAGAGCCGCTGAGCCGTACGAGCGTAGATCCCGCGTGGTCCCTACGAGATGTAGGTGGGCGCCGTGTATCCGAGGCCACGGCCTCGGTCAGGGACAGCTCCCGTGCGAGTCTTATAGGCCCCCGGGTCAATGCTCATGACGCACCCCGCAGCCCTGCCAGGCGATACTTACGCCCTGTTCGCGGAAAATCAACCCGCCTTGGAGCCAGCCGACTCTCGCATTGCCGTGGTTCGACAAGCTCACCACTGGGGTGGAGGTGACCCTGCCGCGCTCACCGCCTTCGTCCAGAGCCTGTCGAAGGACGGCCGCACATGCCTTGCGGTGGGAGGGAACCTTGCGCTGGAGGGCCGGGAGCGGACTCTCAACCCATCACCTGGTCCCAGATCAGCTTGGCGTTGAGGGCGATGATGATCGAGCGCGATCAGGGCGGCGAAGGCCGTCAGCCATTTGGGGGACGTGAGCGCGCCCATCTTGGCGCGGTCGGCGGTGAACTGCACCAGCGGCACCACGGCGAACGGCAGCTGCAGGCTGAGGATCACCTGCGTCAGGATCAGCAGCTTGCCGGTCTCCTGCTCGCCGTAGAAGATGGTCACGCCCGCCGCTGGGATGATGGCGATGGCGCGCGTCACCAGCCGCCGCAGCCACGGCGCCAGCCGGATATCGAGAAAGCCCTCCATGACAGCCTGGCCGGCGAGCGTCGCGGTGACCGTGGAATTGAGCCCGCAGCACAGAAGCGCGATGCCGAACAGGGTCGGCGCCATGGCCGAGCCCAGCAATGGATGCAGCAGCGCCTGCGCCTGGCCCAGCTCGACGATGTCGGTCTTGCCGGCCTTATAGAAGGCGGCCGCCGCCAGGATCAGAATCGAGGCGTTGATCAGCAGCGCAAACATCAGCGCGACAGTGGAATCGAAGGTGGCGTATCTCACCGCCTGGCGCTTCTCCGGCGTGGTGTGGCCGTAGGCGCGCGTCTGCACGATGGCCGAGTGCAGGTAGAGGTTGTGCGGCATCACCGTGGCGCCGATGATGCCCATCGCCAGGTAGAGCATGTCCGGGTTGGTGAGGATCTCCGTGGTCGGCGCGAAGCCGCGGATCAGCGGCCCCCATTCCGGATTGGCGAGCGCGATCTGCACGGCAAAGCAGGCGGCGATGACACCCAGCAGCGTGATGATCAGCGCCTCCAGGTAGCGGAAGCCCAGGCGCTGCAGGTAGAGGATGAGGAACACGTCGAGCGCAGTCAGCAGCACGCCGATCTCGAGGGGAATGTTGAACAGCAGGTTGAGCCCGATGGCCGTGCCGATCACCTCGGCGATGTCGGTGGCGATGATGGCGAGCTCCGCCGCCGCCCACAGCGGATAGGCGGCCCAGCGGGGGTAGGCGTCACGGCAGGCCTGCGCCAGGTCGCGGCCCGAGGCGATGGCGAGCCGCGCGCACAGCGCCTGCAGCACGATCGCCATGATGTTGGAGACGAGCGCGACAAACAGCAGCGCGTAGCCAAACTTGGAGCCGCCCGCGAGCGAGGTGGCCCAGTTGCCCGGGTCCATGTATCCGACCGCGACGAGATAGCCTGGCCCCAGGAAGGCCGCGAGCCGGCGCGCGCTGGTCCCGTCCACCTTGATGGTGCGGTGGACGTCGGACAGGGCCGCCTCGCCCCGTGCCCGGCGCCAGCCGAAGGCTCCGTCCACGGTATCGGCGCTCGGGCCCTCATCGGCTCGTTTCAGCATGCGACTCTCCCCGTCCCCGACGGCAGCTCGATCTGAGCGGGAGAGTATTGCTTTTGCAAATCATTCGCAAGTAGGAATGATCGCGGCACGTCCTCACGGCCTGCATTGCGCCGGCAACAGCGTGGCCAGCTGGACATGCGGACTTGTCCTGACGGACAATCGCTGAGCCGAAGGGCGGGAGCCCAATTCAGCGCAGGCCACCACCTCACTCCACCGACATTGATTCCTCTTCGCAAGAGCCCCAGCAGCGCCAATTGGAGAAGCCCATGCAACAGCGGTTTCTGGCAATCGCGCTGTCGTTCGCCCTGTGCGGCGCGTCGACCACAGGGCTTGCTTGCGGGCCTGGTACCGTCGCGCTCATTCAGAGGATGGTGACGACGCAAGAGCCGCCGCGCTACAGGTGCGGCTCTGAATTCAACGAGATGCTT
Source organism: uncultured Alphaproteobacteria bacterium (assembly GCA_963774165.1). GTDB lineage: Bacteria > Pseudomonadota > Alphaproteobacteria > Rhizobiales > Hyphomicrobiaceae > AWTP1-13. The sequence goes on from CAVZEC010000016.1 coordinate 233,350, forward strand.
GCGCGCGCCCAAAAGAAGGATTGGAAGGGCGCGCTCGCGGCCTATGAGGCCCACCTGGCGGGTCTGGGAAAGTGGGAGGCAGGGTCCGCAAACGCGTCGGAGACCCTTGCTTACTTGCGACGGATGTCGCAAGCGCAGTAACTGGGCCCGCAGGGGGCCACCAAAAATGCGGTCCAGCAGACGATGTTTCGAGCCTACGGCCTCTATGGGCACATCCAGGCGAACAGGCTGCGCTCGGCGTTGCTGCTGGCGGGCTTCGTGGCGCTGCTGCACGCGCTGCTGTTCTCCGTGCTGCTGATCTGGAGCGCGTTCCTCGGCGGCACCCTGGACGAGATCGTAGCCGGCGCCGTCAGGCAATTCGCGCGCTCGTGGCCCTTTGCCATGGTCGCGTCGCTTGCCTGGTTCGCCATCGCCTATCTCGTGCACCAGGGCCTGATCAGCCGCGCCACCGGCGCCCGGGGCGTCGCCCGCACGGAGGCGCCGAGGCTCTACAACGTCCTGGAGAATTTGTGCATCTCGCGCGGGCTGCCGATGCCGGCGCTACAGATCATCGATACGCCCGCCCTCAACGCCTACGCCTCCGGCCTGCGCGAGGGCAGCTATGTGGTGGCGGTCACCCGTGGCCTCCTCGACACGCTGAGCGACGACGAGCTCGAGGCCGTGCTGGCGCACGAGCTCACCCACATCCGCAACCGCGACACGCAGCTGATGGTGATCGCGGTCGTGTTCGCCGGCATCTTCGCCTTCTTCGGCGACATGGTGATCCGCGGCTGGGACTTCCCCTACGGCTGGGCACCGCGCTCCAAGAGCGAGGGGCCGTGGGGCTCCAACACCTCCTCCGGCTCCTCCTACAACTCCAGCGATTCGGGGAGCGACAGCGGCGACCGGCGCAGCAGCGGCGGGGGCGGCGCCATCATCGCCATCGTCATAGCCGTGGCCATCATACTGATCAGCTGGGGTCTTTCGACGCTGATCCGCCTGGCCCTGTCGCGCTCGCGCGAGTACCTGGCCGACGCCGGCTCCGCGGAGCTCACCAAGAACCCCGACGCGCTGATCCGGGCGCTGCGCAAGATCGAGAAGCAGGCGGCGTTCGACGTGCCCTCCCGCATGGAGGCGTTCTTCATCGAGAACCCGGTGGCGGACCGTGTCAGCGGCCTGTTCTCGACGCACCCTTCCGTCGATGCGAGGGTCGCCGCGCTGCAGCGCTACGCCGGCGCGGTATAACGAGGTAGGTTGGATCTTCGCTGACCCAACCAACGATACCAAGGCAAGGGAGGCACGACGTGATCAAACCGGTTCTGCACCACGTCAACCTGAAGACGACCCGCCTGCAGGAGATGATCGACTGGTACGGGCGCGTTACCGGCATGGAGGTGCAGCATCGGGCACCCGTGGGGGCGTGGCTCACCAACGATGCAGCCAATCACCGGCTCGCGCTGATTTCGGTGCCGGGACTGAAGGACGATCCTTCGAAAGAGAGCCACACCGGCATCCACCACACCGCCTTCGAGTACGCCTCGCTGCCCGAGCTGCTCGACAGCTTCGATCGGCTGCGCGGCCTCGGCATCGTGCCACAGGCGTGCCTGGATCACGGGCTGACGACGTCGCTCTATTATGCGGATCCCGACCGCAATCTCGTTGAATTGCAGGCGGACAACTTCGGCGATTGGGCGCAATCGAGCCACTGGATGCGCACGTCGCCCGAGTTTGCCGCCAACCCGATCGGCGTCGCCTTCGATCCGGCCAAGGTGTTCGACGCCTATCGCGCGGGACGCCCGCCGGCGGACATCCACAAAGCCGTGATGGCCGGCGACTTCCTGCCGGCCAAAATGCCCGACCTCAGCCTGCCGCTACCCAGCTGACATCGATGGCAACTGTGCGCCTTCACGCCGGCGACACGTAGGTTGGGTCGAGCGATAGCGATGACCCAACACAGGCACAGAGCGCGACTTGCGCTGGGTCAGCGCTTCGCTTGACGCAACGCCGCTTCACGCCGTCCGGCGGCCCTTGTCGCGGTAGCGGTGAGCGTAGTCGTAGATGCTCACCAGCACGGCCGGCGAGTTGTCGATCGCGGTGGCGAGCGCCGCCCCGGTTGCCAGCGCGCGCACGTTGGAAGCCGTCTCGGCCGCCTCCGCTCGCGTCAGGCAGTTGGGGACGTTCTCGTTGCTGGCGGCGAGCCGCTTGGCGCCGAGGCGCAGGACATTGGCAAGCATGGTCGGTACTCCGCGGTGCGCAGCCTCGAGGCGCGCATGGTCATCTCTCTGAACGGGTAAATCGATGTTTCGGTGCTGCGCCGCAAGATAGGTGGCCTTCACATCGCAACACGACTGTGTGAACATCGTTCTCCAACACGCTCCTGGCGCGCCGGAGGGACCGGGCTTAAGCATCTTGGGCATGGGGTTGAACGACATGCCAAGCGAGGGGTGAGGGATGAAAACGGCGACTGAGGCAGCGACCAGGGCCAATGCGGACGGTGTCGCCACCGCCATAGCGGTGCTGCGCCAGCGCTTCGGCGACCGGCTGCAGACGGGCGCGGAGATCCGGCGCCAGCATGCCAACACCATCACCTGGATCCCCAACCAGCCGCCCGACGCCGTCATCTGGGCCGAGACCAAGGAGGAGGTGAGCGAGGTCGTGCGCGTGGCCCGCACCCACCGCGTGCCGATCATCCCGTTCGGGGCCGGGACCTCGCTGGAGGGCCACATCAACGCCCCGCGCGGCGGCCTGTCTCTCGATTTCTCGCGCATGAACCGGGTGCTCGCCGTCAACGAGCGCGATCTCGACTGCGTGGTGGAGCCCGGCGTCTCGCGCAAGCAGCTCAACGACTACCTGCGCGATTCCGGGCTGTTCTTTCCCGTCGACCCGGGCGCGGAGGAGGCGACCATCGGCGGCATGACCGCCACGCGCGCCTCCGGCACCAACGCGGTGCGCTACGGCACCATGCGCGAGAACGTGCTCAACCTCACCGCCGTGATGGCCGACGGCTCGATCGTCAAGACCGCGCAACGCGCGCGCAAGTCCTCCGCCGGCTACGACCTGACGCGGCTGCTGGTGGGCTCCGAGGGCACGCTCGGCATCATCACCGAGATCACCGTGCGGCTCTACGGCATACCCGAGAAGATCCTCGCCGCCGTCTGCCCGTTCGCGACGCTGGAAGGTGCCTGCAACGCCGTCATCCAGTCGATCCAGCTCGGGCTCGGCGTGGCGCGCATGGAGCTGCTGGACCCGCCGCAGATCAAGGCCGTCAATATTCACGCCAAGCTCGGCCTGGAGGAGAAGCCCACGCTGTTCCTCGAATTCCACGGCACCGAGGTCGGCGCCCGCGACCAGGTCGAGCAGTTCAAGGCGATCGCCGAGAGCGAAGGCGCCATCCGCTTCGACTGGGCCGAGAAGGAGGAGGACCGCCGCCGTCTGTGGAAGGCGCGCCACGAAGCCTACTGGGCCGTCAAGACGGCGTGGCCGGGCCGCGACGTGTTCGCCACCGATGTGTGCGTGCCGGTCTCGCGGCTGGCCGAATGCGTGGTCGAGACGCAGAGGGACATCGAGGAGCTGGGCCTCACCGCGCCGATCGTCGGGCATGTCGGCGACGGCAACTTTCACACCTCGCCGGCGTTCGACCGGAACAATCCCAAGGAGATGGCGGCGATCGAGACCTTCCTCGAGCGCCTGACCAAGCGCGCTATTCGCATGGAGGGCACCTGCACCGGCGAGCACGGGGTCGGCCAGGGCAAGCGCAAGTATCTCGAAGCCGAGCTGGGCGACGGGCTCGCCGTCATGCGCTCGATCAAGGCCGCGCTGGACCCCCTCGACATATTCAATCCGGGCAAGATCTTCCTGCCCGCGTGAACTTCTTTCCTTCCGCGCTCGCGTGGGAGAGCGGATTGCCAGGCGCGGCGCCAGCGGGTGGGCATCGGATGAGCCAACAGGTTGACGTCGTGCCGGGCCGCAACTGCGACGGCTGCACGATGTGCTGCAAGCTGCTGAGCGTCGCGGAGCTGGAGAAGGAACCCGGCACGTGGTGCGGGCTGTGCGACGCCAAGGCCGGCTGCAACGCCTACGCGGAGCGGCCGACCGAATGCCGCGATTTCTATTGTGGCTATCTCCTCGATCCCGCGCTGGACGAGCGCTGGAAGCCGTCGCATTGCAAGCTGGTCGTGACGCAGGAGGAGCAGCTGGGCGAGACGCTGATCCACAACGATCCCGCCCGTCCCGATGCCTGGCGCCGGGAGCCGTTCCATTCGCAGATCCTCGCCTGGGCGTCGGCGGCGGCCGCGGAGGGCGGCAAGGTCATCGTGTGGCAGGGCGACGCCAAGATCGCCGTCATGCCCGCGGAGGCGGGCATCCACGACACCGGGCCAAATATGTGCGGATATTTGCGTGGGTCCCCGCCTTCGCGGGGATGACGTTTCGGTTGTGGTTAGGTGCGTCAGAGCCAATGCTCGGCGGCATGAGGCTGTGAAGGTAATGAGGGGCGACAGGGAACGCTGCATGAAGCTCGTGGGCAACTGGAACTATCCGACCTCGGTGCGTTTCGGCGCCGGGCGCATCGCCGAGCTCGGCGCCGCCGTCAAGGCGGCCGGCATCTCGCGGCCGCTGCTCGTCACCGACCCGCGTCTGGCGGGCCTTCCACCAGTCAAGCGCGCGCTCGAGGTGCTGGCCGGCGACAGCATCGCCGCGGCCGTGTTCTCGGATGTGAAGCCTAACCCGGTTGCGTCGAACGTCGAGGCCGGGCTGCAAGCCCTGAAGGCCGGCCGCCATGACGGGGTCATCGCCTTCGGCGGCGGCTCGGCGCTCGATGCCGGCAAGGTCATCGCCTTCATGGCCGGGCAGACCCGTCCGATGTGGGACTTCGAGGACGTCGGCGACTGGTGGACCCGCGCCGACCCCAAGGGCATCCTCCCCATCGTCGCCGTGCCGACGACGGCGGGCACCGGCTCCGAGGTCGGCCGTGCCGGCGTCATCACCGACGAGGCCACGCACACCAAGAAGGTGATCTTCCATCCCAGGATGATGCCGGCGATCACCATCTGCGACGCGGAGCTGACCGTCGGCATGCCGCCCGCGATCACGGCCGGCACCGGCATGGACGCGCTGGCGCACTGCCTGGAGGCCTACTGCGGCCCCTTCTATCATCCGCTCGCCGACGGCATCGCCGTGGAGGGAATGCGGCTCGTGAAGGAGAACCTGGCGCGCGCGTACAAGCAGGGGAGCGACCTGGAAGCGCGCGCGCACATGATGTCGGCGGCGGCCATGGGCGCCACCGCATTCCAGAAGGCGCTGGGCGCCATCCACGCGCTGTCGCATCCGGTGGGGGCGCTCTACGACACGCACCACGGGCTCACCAACGCCGTGTTCATGCCCTACGTTCTCGTCTTCAACCGGCCGGCCATCGAGGACAGGATTGCCCGGCTCGCCGCCTACCTGGGCCTGGCGCCGACGTTCGACGCTTTCCTCGCCTGGGTGCTGGCGCTGCGCGCCGAGATCGGCATCCCGCACACACTCGCGGGCCTCAAGGTGGACGACGCGAAGTTCGACCTGATGAGCCGCATGGCCGTGAAGGACCCGACCGCCGGCGGCAACCCCCTCCCCCTCGACGAAGCCACCTGCCGCCGCCTCTACGAAAACGCCCTCGCCGGCAAGGTGTGAGGGGCCGGCCGAGCAGTGCCTCACGAGAAGGTCCTCGGATACTTCCGGCTCAAGGGGGACCGACGCCAGAAACACAACGGTCATCCCGGGCTTTATGCCCGGGATCCATCCATCAGCTCGCTCCGGCGTTAGCGGATGGATGGATCCCGGTGACAAGCACCGGGATGACAACGCCGAGCTAGGAGCGGCCGTCGAGGTTCCATCGGGATCAGAAGAACTCGAGGTGCCCACGAACGAGACATCGCCCCGAGGCCGCGGGCGACAAGCGTGCCTCGATAAGCTCAGCACTGGGCGGGAGCGCCGGGCAGGCGGGCTCAACTGGTCGGCTGGTGATATGCTGCCCCGCGCGGGCAGGGCGCGCGGTGGAGACGGCGCATCATGCAGTTCGGCGTCTTCGATCATCTCGATCTCGGGGCGGTGCCGCTCGGGCAGCACTACGAGAACCGTCTCAAGCTGATCGAGGCCTACGACCGCGCGGGATTGCGCACCTATCACCTCGCCGAGCACCATGCCACGCCGCTCGGCATGGCACCCTCGCCCAGCGTGTTCCTGGCCGCCGTGGCCCAGCGCACGCGGCGGCTGCGGTTCGGGCCGCTGGTCTACACGCTGTCGCTGCACCATCCCCTGCGCGTCGCCGAGGAGATCTGCATGCTCGACCAGATGAGCGGCGGCAGGTTGGAGCTCGGCGTCGGCCGCGGGGTGTCGCCCTACGAGGTCGCCTACTTCGGCGTCGACCCCGCCAAGGCGCAGGCGATGTATGTCGAGGCGCTGAGCGTGATCCTGAAGGCGCTCGGCACCAAGACGCTGAACTTCGCGGGCGAGCACTACAACTTCCGCGACGTGCCGATCGAGCTCGAGCCGGTGCAGCGCCCGCACCCTCCGCTCTGGTACGGCCTGGCGCGGCCCGAGGGTTTGCCCTGGGTGGTCGCCAACCGCGTCAACGTCGTCTGCAACGGTCCGCCAACGCTGGTGCGCCAGGTGACCGACGGCTATCGCCGCGACTGGGCGGCGGCCGGCAACGCCGCCGACACGCTGCCGCTGATGGGCATGACGCGCACCATCGTCGTCGCCGACACCGACGGCGAGGCGCTGGCGATCGCGCGCCGGGCGCACAGACGCTGGCACCAGAGCTTCATGCAGCTGTGGAACAAGCACGGCACGCGCCCGATCAACGCCTTCTATCCCGACAATTTCGACGAGGTGCAGCAGGCGGGCTTCGGCATCGCCGGCGCCCCCGCAACCGTGCGCGACGCGCTCGCGGCCCAGATCGCGGAGACCGGCGTCAACTACCTCGTCTGCCGCCTCGCCTTCGGCGACATGGCGCTCAGCGAGTCGCAGCGCTCGCTGGAGCTGTTCGCCCGCCACGTGATGCCCGAGCTCGCCTGACCGTGCTCCCTAATCCCTCTCCCCGTAAAGCGGGAGAGGGAGAGTCGCGCCTGTTCCCCAAGACACTTCGCGATCGCGCGCGGATGCGTAGGGTCCGGCCAAGGATCGCGTCCGGCAGCGCCGGCACGACGCAACAAAGAGAATGGAGACGAAGATGAAGATGATCGTGGGTGCCCTGGCCGCCGCCGCGCTGCTGGCTGGAGCTGCGGCACCGGCAAGCGCCGAGATGAATGTGGAGCAGATCGCCGGACAGCTCGGGAAGATGGCCGGCTCGCAGACGGTCAGGCTCGTCAAGGAGCGCCGCGACGTGCCTCGCTACATCGAGCACGACTCCAGCAAGCTGCCGTTCGGCAGCAGCGACTGGTGGCGGCAGGTGGAGCGCGAGCAGGGCGGCCGCCGCAGATAGGATGTCAGGCCCTCCGGGGCTGACACCAGGCAATGAGGCAGTAGGCAGTAGTCCTTCCGACGCTGCTGCCTATGCCTACTGCCTACTGCCTGAGGATTGGCCCCGGAGGGGCCAATCCCGTCACTTCTCGTCGACGATCGGATTGGCCAGCACGCCGATCTTCTCGACCTCCACCTCGACCTTGTCGCCGGCCTTCATCCAGGCGGGCGGCTTCCTCGCGTGCGCCACGCCCGAGGGCGTGCCCGTGGCGATGACGTCGCCGGCCTCCAGCGTCATGAATTCGCTGAGGAAGGCGATGGTCTTGGCCGTGGAGAAGATCATGTCGGCGGTGTTGGAGTCCTGCATGGTCTCCCCGTTGACGCGAGTCATGATGCGCAGGCCCGACGCGCCCGCCGGCAACTCGTCGGCCGTGACGACCCACGGACCCAGCGGACCCGTCCCGTCGAAGTTCTTGCCCGGCGTCCACTGCGAGGTCTTGCGCTGGAAGTCGCGCACGGAGACGTCGTTGAAGAGCGTATAGCCGAACACGTGGTCGAGCGCCTTGGCCTCGGAGATGTGCCGCCCGCCCTTGCCGATGACGATGGTGAGCTCGCATTCGTAGTCGAGCTGGATCGAGCATTTCGGTCGGATCACCGGAGCGCCGGCCGCCACCAGCGAGGTCGGCACGCGCAGGAAGAACGAGGGGTAGGTGGGGATGGCGTGCCCGCCCTCCTTGGCGTGCAGCGCGTAGTTGAGGCCGACGCACACGATCTTGCCCGACGGGACGATCGGGAGTGCCGGCTTGACGGCATCGAGCGCCATCTTGGCGGATGCCGGCGCCTTGGCGGCGGCGGTCTTCACGGCGCCGAGCGCGCCCGCTCCCGCGGCAATCAGGCTCCTGAGGTCTTTCGGCAGCGCTGCATCGGCGGCGGCGAGGTCGACCACCGACTTGCCCTCGACCAGCCCCAGCGCCGCGCCTTTGCCATTCTCGAACATCATCAATCGCATTGTCCGTCTCCTCGGTCCCTGTCCTGCTCAGCAGACCTTATCCCGGCTGCACCAATCCACGCCACTGCTCGCACTTGCATCGCCATGGGCTGCCGCCGCAACACCACTTCGCTTGCAACGCCATCCTGGGCATCGGCCGCTTGCACCGACGCTGCGGGACTGTTTACAATCAAACCAATGCTCGGAGAGGAGCTCTTGTAGTTATGCGTTCTCCAGAGGATGTGAGCGTGATGCCCGAGCCGGGCATCGCGAGGCGCCTCACACGTTCCCTTGCAACAGGGATCGTTGTGCTGGGGTCTGCGGGGATAGGTTATGCAGCCAGCTGCGCATGGCCGTTGCCGAGCTCTGTTGTCCCAATAATGCACTTCGCGTCTACTGGCGATGCCAGCGCGGAGGGGGCTGAGCTCGGAAAAGGCGCGCCGGTCGCGCTATCCAAGCCGACGGCGACAGTTGAACCGAGCGTATCTCTCGACGTTTCGCCTCAACCCCCCCTCGTGGTCGCTGCACGCTTGCCGGATCCGGTGCAGGCCGAAGCGTCAGGTTCCGCGGATCCTCGTCCCACATCCCAGATCGCGCTTTCCCAGACACTGCCAGCGCACGGAGGAGCAAGCACCACGCCCACAACGAGCGCCGATACCGGCAAGCACAAAGACACGACAGGAGCCGGACGTAGGGCGGCGAGAGCCAAGGTGTCTCGTGTGGTGCGCACTCGCGCAGCAGCGCCAGAACAAACCGCCGTCGTGGAGTTTGCTCCCAATCCCCGCCCAAACCAGCCGCTGCGCGACTTCATGACGTCGCGGCCAGCGAACAACTAGCTAGGGCGATCCGACCGCTTCAGTGCGGGCAACCTGCCAGGGCCCGTCGCTCGAGCGCGTGCGGCGTGCCGCGTCATTCGATCACCTCGTCGGCACGGGCGAGCAGCGAGGGCGGAATGGTGAGGCCAAGTGCGTTCGCCGTCTTGAGATTGATCACCAGCTCGAATTTGGTCGGCTGCTGAACCGGCAGATCACTGGGCTTGCTGCCCTTCAGAATTCGATCCACATAGACCGCAGCATTGCGATACCTGTCGCTGACACTCGCGGAATATGACAGGAGGCCGCCGGCATCGGCGAACGCCCGGTTGCCCGAGACCGCCGGACGCAGATACTTGCGCGCGGCTTCAACGGCCTCCTTGCGCGGCAGTGTCGGCTGAACGATGGCGGCGGCCACGTGCTCCCTTTCCATCTGTGCGAACGCGGCATCGATCTCCTGCGCCTGTCGCACCAGCATGGGCCGGATCTCGACGCCGATGGTGCGCGCTGAAAGCCCGATCTGCTCCAGGAAGGGTTTGGAGAATGGGTTGGTTGGGTCTGCAAGCACCGCCACTCGCTGGGCGGAAGGCAGGATCTCTCGGATCAGCTCGAGGCTCTTGCCGGCAATCTCTGCCGTGGCTGCCGACAGGCCGGTTACATTCGCGCCGGGCCGGGCAAGGCTCGAGATCAGGCCAGAGGCGACCGGATCTCCGGCGGGCGCCATGACGATTGGAATTTCTCCGGTGGCCCGCCTCGCAGCCTCTACCGCCGGCGTCTCGGAAGCCACGATGATATCGACTTTCGACTGCACCAGCTCGGCCGCCAGACCTGGAAGATTTGCCAGGTTGCCTTCCGCCGACCTGAAGTCGATGAGGAGGGTCTCGTTCGCGATGTAACCGAGGTCGCGCAATCCGTCCCGGAAATGGCTCCAGAAGGGTTCACGGCCGCCGACCAGGAGTATGCCCAGCCTCTGCCTCCCCTGCTGTGCCCACGCCACGCGCGGCCACGCCGCCGCCCCGCCAACGAGCGCCATGAACTCTCGCCGTCGCACGCTCGTTTTCGTCATTGCCTCCCCGTTACAAGATAGCGCGTGGATGCGCCGCCGACGCCTTGGCAGACAGACTATCAGCTCCCCGAGGCATGCGCACCGAGCCCGGGGCGGGGCAGCGCGTTTGGCGTAAAGCATCGTCGCAGTCCGGACGCACGCGTGCTGGACTTGGGGCGGGAAACGCGACAATCTGCGGGCCAAGAGCAAGAACATTGCGGATGAACCCGCGCCCGTCAGTCAGGGAGGATCCATGCATCGTCGTGTGTTCGTTGCCGCGGCCCTGGTCGCGGCAGCGCTTGCGTCATTCGTTGCGTCGACGGCCTTCGCGCAGACCTATCCCGAGAAGCCCGTCACGCTGATCGTGCCCTGGCCGGCTGGCGGATCGACAGATATCGCGATGCGCACGATCGCCGAGGCGGCAGCCAAGCATCTCGGCCAGCCCATCGTCATCGACAACAAGCCGGGCGCCTCCGGTACGCTCGGGCCCGCGGTGATGGCGGCCAATGGCAAGCCCGACGGCTACACCATCGCGCAGATGCCGATCACGGTGATGCGGCTGCCGCTGATGCAGAAGACGACCTGGGACGCGGCCAAGGACTTCACCTACATCGCGCACCTCACCGGCTACACCTTCGGCATCACCACCAAGTCGGACAACCAGTTCAAGAGCTGGGCCGACGTGGTCGCGTTCGCCAAGGCCAATCCGGGCAAGGTGACCTACGCGACGCCGGGTGCCGGCACGTCGCTGCACATCGGCATGGAGCAGATTGCCGCCAAGGCCGGCATCCAGCTGACGCATGTGCCGTTCAAGGGCGGGCCCGAGACCAACGCCGCCGTCCTCGGCGGGCACACCACGCTGCAGGCGGACTCGACGGGATGGAAGCCGCTGGTCGACGGCGGCCAGCTTCGCCTGCTGGCGATCTGGACGGCCGAGCGCAGCAAGAACTGGCCCGACGCGCCGACGCTGAAGGAGCTCGGCTATCCCTTCGTGTTCGATTCTCCCTTCGGCGTGGCGGGCCCCAAGGGCATGGCGCCGGCCGTGGTGGAGAAGCTGCACGACGCCTTCAGGAAGGCGATCGAGGACAAGTCGGTGGTCGAGGCGATGGCCCGCTACGACATGGTGCCCCGCTATCTCGACACCGCCGGCTACCGCAAGTTCGTCGCCGAGATCATCGACAGCGAGAAGGCGGCGCTCGAGAAGATCGGGTTGGCGAAGAAGGAATAGCCGTGATCCGCAATTCCGAGCTCTGGGGCGGCCTGTTCTGGTTCGCGGTCGGCGCCTACGTGATATTCGCCGGGCGCGACATGGGCCTTGGAGGATTGCACGAGCCGGGCGCCGGCTTTGCCTTCTATTGGGTCGGCATCTTGATGTGCGCGCTGGCCGCCAGCGTGGTCGGTCAGGCCGTCATCTCCGGCGGTCCGACGCTGGCCTCGCTCTGGGCCGGCACGCGCTGGGCCAAGGTGCTGGTGGTGGTCGCGCTGCTCCTGGCCTACGGCGTGGCCTTCGAGCCGGTCGGCTTCGTCCTCTGCACGATGGCGCTGTTGCTGGTGCTGATGTGGTTCGTCGATCCCGTGCGCTGGTGGGTGGCGATCCTGGTTGCGGTCGCGGCCACGGGCGGGGTGTGGCTGGCGCTGTCGAAATGGCTGAAGATCCAGCTGCCGGCCGGCGTGCTCGCCGGCTATCTGGGCTAGTGTGATGATCGAGAAGTCCGCATCATCGCGCTGGGCCAGGTTGGGAAGCGGACTTCTCGATCTGAATCACACTAGCTTCTTGAGTTCCCTAGTGTCCTTCAGATCGCGAAATTCGTTCCGAGCTTGCCGCGAATGTCGACGAATTTCGCGATCAGGACACTAGGGCCGACCTATGGATATCCTCGCCGGCATAGGCCAAGGGTTCGCCGTCGCCTTGCAGCCGATCAATCTCCTCTATTGCTTCCTGGGCGTTTTCATCGGCACGCTGGTCGGTGTGCTGCCGGGTATCGGGCCGGTCTCGGCCATGTCGCTGCTGCTGCCGGTGACGCTGTCGGGCACGCCGGAGGCCGGCATCATCATGATGGCCGGCATCTACTACGGCTCCATGTACGGCGGCTCCACCACCTCGATCCTCGTCAACATTCCCGGCGAGGCGGCCTCCGTGGTGACGTGCATCGACGGCCACGAGATGGCCAAGCAGGGCCGCGCCGGGCCGGCATTGGGCATGGCCGCGCTCGCCTCTTTCGCCGCCGGCACGTTCGCCGTGCTCGCGCTGATGCTGGTGGCACCGTCGCTGGCGCGCGTCGCCATCGCCTTCGGACCACCGGAGTATTTCAGCCTGATGCTGCTGGGCCTGACGATCCTGAGCTTCCTCAGCCAGGGCTCGATGGCCAAGTCGCTGCTGATGGCGTGCGTGGGCCTCGTTCTCGGCCTCATCGGCCTGGACCAGATCACGGCGCAGCCGAGGCTCACCTTCGACCGGCTCGAGCTGCTCGACGGCGTCGGCCTGGTGCCGATCGTGATGGGGCTGTTCGGCGTCGCCGAGATCCTCTCCAACCTCGAGCAGGAGCTCAAGCGCGAGGTCATCAAGGCCAACATCGGCAGCCTGTGGCCCTCGCTCGGGGACTGGGCGGCGTCGAAGTGGCCGATCCTGCGCGGCACCGTGCTGGGATTCTTCCTCGGCATATTGCCGGGCGGCGGAGCGGTGATCGCCTCGTTCGCCAGCTACGCCATGGAGAAGAAGATGTCGAGCACGCCCGAGCGCTTCGGCAAGGGCGCGATCGAGGGCGTGGCCGGGCCCGAGGCCGCCAACAACGCCGCCGCGGGCGGGGCTTTCATCCCGCTCATGACGCTCGGCATTCCCCCCAACGTGGTGATGGCCTTGCTGCTCGGCGCTTTCATTGTCCACGGCCTGCAACCGGGACCGCTGCTGATGACGCAGAGGCCCGATCTGTTCTGGGGCATCGTCGCCAGCATGTATATCGGCAACGTCATGCTGCTGGTTCTCAACATGCCGCTGATCGGCATGTGGGTGCAGGTGCTGAAACTGCCCTACCGCATCCTGTTCCCGCTGATCCTGATGTTCTGCATCGTCGGCGTGTTCGCGTCCGGCAACGCCGTGTTCGACGTGTTCGTGATGGTGGTGTTCGGCGTGCTGGGCTACCTCATGCGCAAGTTCGGCTACGAGCCCGCGCCGCTCGTGCTGGCGTTCGTGCTCGGCCCGATGCTCGAGAACAACCTCAGGAAGTCGCTGATCCTGTCGCACGGCGACTTCACGATCTTCGTCGAGCGGCCGATCTCGGCCGTCTGCCTCCTCCTGGCGTTCGCAGCCCTCGCCGCGCCGCTCCTGCCGGCGCTGGCGCGCCGCCGCGCCCGCATCGCCGCCGAGCAGTCGTGAGCGCGGCTGGCGGACAGCTCAACCTTTCCTGTCCTTGCTGCGAACCGGACCTTTCGGGGCCGCGGCCGGCGGGCGGGATTGGTCGGCGATGGTGCGTGACGTCCACGCGACCAGCTCCGTGGCAGCCGAGCTGAAGGCCTGGTCGAGCGCGGCGGTGGCGGCGGAGGCGTCCACGCGGGCGGCGGGCACGGTGGCGTTGAAAGTGCGCGTGTCGACGATGCGGCCTTTGCCGTCGAGGACCTTGGCCGTCAGCGCCACGTCGGCCGTGGGCTCGGCGGCGACGGTGATCTGGAAGCGGCGGATGTCGATCAGCAGCTGGAAGTCGCCTGTGACGCCCTCCAGCGGGCGGCTGACGGCGCCAAGCGTGGCGGCGTTCTCGAAGGCCTGGAGGATCTTCATCTGCAGCAGCTTGGGCACCGTGTCGCTCCACTGCGCGTCGGGCAGGGAGGAGCTGACGCCTGCGGCGGAGCGGGTGAGGATCTTCTCCGAATCGAGCACGCTCAATGCGGTCGGGTCGGGGATCACCAGCTGGGCGTCCGGCACCTTCTCGATCGGCGGAAATGTGCGTGGTGCCGTGAGGTCGTAGGTGGCCAGCCGCGTCTTGGCGGCGGCCCCGGCGGTCATGCGCTCGAGGCCCGCCACGATGCCGTCGAGGCGATCGGAGTTGCGCGCGAGCGCATCCGAGAACTTGCTGAGATTGGCGATCATCTCGTGCAGCGGCTGCGCGTTCTCGGCGAGGACCGCATCGAACCGCCGCAGGACGTCGCGCGCGGCCTGGGACAGGCTCTGGCCGGCGGCGGGATCGGCGACGAGCAGGGGCATCTCGCCTTTCGCCGCGGCGAGCGGCAGTTTCGAGGCGCCTCCCGTGAGTGCGATCACCGGCGATCCCGTGAGACCCTGGAAGTCGATGGTGACGGCTGTGTCGGCGCGGACCGGCGCTTTGCGGTCGATGGCGATGGTCGCCTGCACCTGCCTGGGGTTGTCGGAATCGAGCAGGAGACCCGTCACCTCGCCGACGCGGATGCCGTTGAACAACACGGCCGACCCCGCAAGCAGCCCCGACACCGGGCTCTCGAAGCGGATGCGATAGGCCGCGCGCTGGCCGAGGCCGCCCACGTTGTTGAGCCAGTAGACGAACGCGAACCCCGCCGCGATCACGGCAAGCGTGAACGCTCCCATCTGGATGTAGCGCGCCCGGATTTCCATCAGCTCGTCCTCGTGGGAGATTGCGAAGGCCCGCGCGCGGGGACGCGGGCACGTCTTCCCTGGAAGTAGGCACGCATCCAGGGATGGTCGGATTGCGCCAGCGCCGAGACCGGCCCCACCGCGATCACCCGCCCGTCGGCCAGGGCGGCCACCCGGTCGCACACGGTCGAGAGGCTGTCGAGATCGTGGGTGACCATGAACACCGTCAGGCCCAGCGTCTGCTGCAGCGTTGCGATCAGCTCGTCGAAGTCGCCGGCGGCGATGGGGTCGAGCCCCGACGTCGGCTCGTCCAGGAACACGATCTCGGGGTCGAGCGCGAGTGCGCGGGCCAGCGCCACGCGCTTGGTCATGCCGCCCGACAGCTCCGAGGGGAGCTTGTCGCCGTCGCCGGCGTCGAGGCCGACCATCTCGAGCTTGGCGAGCGCGATCTCGGCCAGGAGCCGGTCGGAGAGGCGCAGGTATTCGCGCATGGGGAATTGCACGTTCTGCAGCGCCGTCAGGGAGGAGAACAGCGCGCCCTGCTGGAACAGCACGCCCCAGCGGCGCTGGACCGAGCGCCGCTCGCTCTCGCGCGCGGCATCGAAGTCGACGCCCAGTACCTCGATGGAGCCTTGGCGCTTCGGCAGCAGGCCGATGATGGCGCGCAGCAGCACCGACTTGCCGCTGCCCGAGCCGCCGACGAAACCCAGGATCTCCCCGCGGCGAACCTCCAGCGCCAGGTGGTCGAGGACGATATGATCGCCGAAGCCGACCACGAGGTCGCGGACGCGGATCGCCGGCGTATCGGGGGAGGTCTGCATGCCCGCGCTCACATCCCGATCGAGGCGAAGAAGATGGCGAACAGGCCGTCGAGCACGATCACCAGGAAGATCGATTTGACGACCGAGGTGGTGGTCTGCAGCCCGAGCGACTCGGCGCTGCCCTTCACCCGCAGCCCCTCGGAGCAGGCGACGACGCCGATCGCCAGCGCCATGAACGGGGCCTTGATCATGCCGACCTCGAAGTGGGTGACGGAGATCGCTTCCTTCAGGCGTGCCGTGAAGATCTCCGGGCTCATGCCGCCGTAGGCCCAGGCCACCAGGCCGCCGCCCAGCAGCGCCGCAAGCGAGCCCAGGAACGTGAGCAGCGGCAATGCCAGCACCAGCGCGATCACGCGCGGCAGGATCAGCACCTCTATCGCGTCTAGCCCCATGGTGCGCAGGGCATCGATCTCCTCGCGCATCTTCATGGAGCCGAGCTCGGCGGTATACGAGCTGCCCGACCGTCCCGCGACCATGATGGCGACGATCAGCACGCCGATCTCGCGCAACACCAGGATGCCGACCATGTCGACCACGTACTCGTCGGCGCCGAACTTGCGGAAATGGAAGAAGCCCTGTTGGGCGATGATGCCGCCGATCAGGAACGTGATGAGCAGCACGATCGGCACCGCCTGCCAGGCGACCCGATCGAGATGATGCACGGCCGACGTGAGGCGAAAGGTCTGCGGCCGCCGCAGCATGGCGACGAACGCCTGCCCGAGCGCACCCAGCATGTTAACGAACACGACCAGATCGTGCCCGAGATCGGCAACGCTGCGGCCGAGGCCCTCGAGCGCGGCGAGCAATCTGTTCTCGGCGCGTGGCGCCGCCTGGGCCTGGCGGTTGGCCCCGTGCACCCCTTCGACCAGGCGCCGGTAGCGCTCCGGCAGCTCGCGAACGCTCAGTTGCTCTCCGCGGTCTGTCCACGCGCGGGTCAGGCGCTCCAGCAGCCACGCGCCGTAGGTATCGAGCTCCGCCACGCCGCGCATGTCGATGGCGGCGGCGTGCGCCAGCGCGGCCTCGCGGGCCGCGCCGTCGACCAGCGGCTCGAGGTCGCGCGCATGGCCGGCGGTCCACGAGCCGCTTGCGGTGAGCTCCAGCCGCCCGTCGCGGATCGCGGTGCTCAGTGTCGGCTGGCGGCTCAATGCTTTCTCCGTGCTGGCGTCGGGAGGCCGGGGGGATTCGGTGGCGAGATTGGGCTCACAAGCCATTGCCGGCGCGAAAATACCATTGATCTCAGTCAAGCGAGCTGCCTGAGGCTGCTGCAACTGTCCGGCTTTGAGGTGCGTCAAACGCGAAGCGGGCAAAACGTCCTATTCATCGTGCGGCGCGAGGAGCACGCGAGGCCATGCGGCTAGCCACCTTCAATCTGGAAAGCCTGGACCTGCCGCCGAAGGCGGGGATGCCGCTGGAGACGAGGGCGGAGGTGCTGAGGCCGGCGCTCGAGCGCCTGGACGCCGACATCCTGTGCCTGCAGGAGGTCAACGGCCAGCATGTCGCGGGCCGGGAGGAGAGACAGCTGCTCGCGCTCGACCGGCTGCTGGACGGGACGAAATACGCAAGCTACGCGCGCGCGGCGACCACCGGGCCCAAGGGCCGCGGGGCCGCCGACGTGCACAACCTGGTCACGCTCTCGCGCTATCCCATATGCGTCCGGCGCGAGCTCTTGCACGACCTCGTCGCCCCGCCCAGCCACAGGCTGAAGACGGCGTTGCCGGCCGTGGCCGAGCCGCAGCCGGTGCGGTTCGATCGCCCCATCCTCGTCACCGATATCGAGCTGCCCGGCGGCGAGATGCTCGTGGTCGTCAACGTGCACCTGCGCGCGCCGCTCGCCGCCAGCGTGCCGGGCCAGAAGCTCGAGCCGTTCGTGTGGAAGTCCGTGGGCGGCTGGGCCGAGGGCACCTTCCTCTCCGCGTTGCGCCGCGCTGGACAGGCCCTCGAGCTGCGGCTCCTGCTGGAGCAGGTGCTCGACGCCGACGCCCACCGGCTGATCGCGGTGGCGGGCGATTTCAACGCCGAGGATCACGAGGTGCCGCTGCGGATCGTCATCGCGGCGGAGGAGGACACCGGCAACGGCGCGCTGGCGGCGCGCTCGCTGGTGCTGCTCGACCGTGCCATTCCCGAGGACCGGCGCTGGAGCGTGCTGCACCATGGCCGGCGCGCGATGCTCGACCACATTCTGGTGAGCCGGACGCTGCATGGCCGGTTCCGCTCGGCCGACGTCCACAACGAGACGCTGGCCGACGAGCTGGTCAGCTATGCCAGGCACATCCGCGCGTCCGCCTCCTACCACGCACCCGTCGTGGCGGAGTTCTCGGCATAAGAGTGCGCGCAGCAATGCGGGTGCGATGGCCCTTCTGAGGTCGCATTGTGGGCGACGGTGCGGGGGCATTGATGTGCGTCAAACCGGATCGTGCGCGGAAAGAGGTAGTCTCAAATATGTAATAATCAGGGGAAACGCCCATGATTACTCTGCAAGATTGCATCGCCATGTGCGATCTCGACGAGGCCGAGGTGCAGGCGATCGCGGAGCACGAGCACATTCCGGAGATTGCAGCGGCCGCCCTTGCGCAGTACCTGCTCCGTCAGGAGCATGGGGCCGAGACGATCCGGGACATGCTGCGCGACGACATCCGTGCCGCCCTGGCGCGCAACGATCGCGACCACGCGCGCGATCTGTTCATGGCGCTACGCCACTTCCTGTCGTGCCACCCCGAGGCGGCCACGTTCAAGGCTTGATTTCGTAGGTTGGGCCAAGCGAAGCGCCGACCCAACACCAATCGCGTGGAAAATGGGCTTGTGTTGGGTCATCGCTCACGCTCGACCCAACCTGCCGCCACTGCGCGCGGCGTGCCTTCACTCAGCCCCACATGCCGCCCATGCCGACCATGGGGATGGCCATGTCGTCGGCGTCTTTCTTCTGGGCGTCGGACAGCACGCCGTAGAGGTTCTTCAGGCTGCCTTTGAGCTGCTTGATCTCCTCCAGGCGGATGGAGATGAACTGCTCCTGGGCGTCGAGCCGCTCAGGCAGCGACCTGGAGCGCTGGTCGCCGGAGAAGGCGGCCTTCATACGCTCGTTGTGGTGCTTGGCCGCGGTGCGGATGACGTCGGCCAGCTGGTTCCATGCTGGTGTCTGGGCCTCGGTGATCTTTAGCTCGGTCTTCAGGAAGGCCAGCCGCCCCTCGATGCGGTCGAGCATCCCGTCGGGACCCCGGCTCCAGGGGCCACGGCCCCACATGCCCATGCCCCAGCCCGGACCATCGTTGCCCCACATGCCCCAGCCCATGCCGCCGCCGCGCTCCTCCATCATGCGCCCCGGCCCGCCCTGAGCCAGCGCCACGCCCGCCAGCGCCGGCGGCAAGCACTGCTGCAACCGACAATTTCATCAAGCGATTGGACTTCATCTCGACCTCCTCGAGCGAAAAGACGTGAACCGGCGGAGTGGTTCGCTCCGCGCCATCCGGGCAGGACACCACGTCCGATCGTTGCGGGCTTTGACCCCGATCAACCGGCAGCGGACGGTTGACGCTGGTCAAGGGCACGTTCCCGCTTCGCCGGTAAGCAGACCCCGAAGAGGCGCGATGTCCACGTCGCGTTGGGGAGCGCATGGCCGAAGTCGTGTTCGAGGCGAGGGGGCTCACCAAGACCTACCGCAGCGGCGAGGTCGAGGTGCATGCGCTTGCCGGTGTCGACCTCGACCTCTACGCCGGCGAGCTGGTGGTGCTGCTGGGGCCGTCCGGCTCGGGCAAGTCGACGCTGCTCAACATTCTGGGCGGCCTGGACCACGCGACCTCGGGGCACGTGCGGTTCTGCGACCAGAACCTGATGCAGCTGGACGACGCCGGCCTGACCGCCTACCGGCGCGACCACGTCGGCTTCGTGTTCCAGTTCTACAACCTGATCCCCTCGCTCACCGCGCGCGAGAACGTGGACCTCGTGACGGAGATCGCGCGCGATCCCATGAGCGCGGAGACGGCGCTGCAACTCGTCGGTCTCGGCGAGCGCATGGACCATTTTCCGGCGCAGATGTCGGGTGGCGAGCAGCAGCGGGTCGCCATCGCCCGCGCCATTGCCAAGCGCCCCGACGTTCTGCTGTGCGACGAGCCGACCGGCGCGCTCGACAGCAAGACCGGGATCCGCGTGCTGGAGGCCCTGTCCCAGGTCAACGAGGAACTGGGCACCACCACGGCCCTCATCACCCACAACGCCGCCATCAAGGACATCGCGCACCGGGTGCTGATGTTCGGCGATGGGCGCATCACCGCCACTGAGGTCAACGCATCGCGCAAGCCGCCCTCGGCGATCAGCTGGTAGCCCCATGCGCATGCTCGATCGCAAGCTCCTGAGAGACCTGAAGCGGATGTGGGCGCAGGCGCTGGCCATCGCCCTCGTCATGGCGTCGGGCGTCGCCACCTACGTGCTGGCCAGCGGCGCCTACCACTCGCTCGACGAGACGCGCGCGGCCTACTACCTGCGCTACCGCTTCGCCGACGTCTTTGCCCAGGTGCGGCGCGCGCCCACGTCGGTCGCCGAGCAGATCGCCGTCATTCCCGGCGTCGCCGCGGCCGAGCCCCGCATCACGCATCTGTCGCTGCTCGACGTCGAAGGATTGGCCGAGCCCGCCTCGGGGATGGCGGTCTCGATCCCCGACCTGCACGAGCCGCGCCTCAACCTGCCGCACCTGCGCGAGGGCCGGCTGCCCGAGCGCGCCAGGACCGACGAGGTCACGGTCAACGAGGCCTTCGCCAAGGCCCATCGCATGCAGGTTGGGTCCACCTTCAAGGCGCTGCTCAACGGCAAGAAGCGCGAGCTGAAGATCGTGGGCGTGGCCCTGTCGCCCGAGTTCATCTACGCGCTGGGGCCCGGCGACCTGATGCCCGACGATCGCCGTTTCGCCATCCTGTGGATGTCCGAGAAGGCGCTGGCGGCCATCTTCGATCTCGACGGGGCCTTCAACGCGGTCAGCGTGAAGCTGCTGCCGGGCGCGTCCGAGGTCGAGGTCATCAAGCAGCTGGACGATGCGCTGGCTCGCTACGGGGGTACGGGCGCCTACGGTCGCAAGGACCAGCTCAGCCACGCCTTCCTCGACGCCGAGCTCAGGCAGCTCGATGCGCTGCGCCGCGTCATGCCGCCGATCTTCCTGCTGGTCTCCGCCTTCCTCATCAACATCACGCTGGCGCGCATGATCGCGCTGGAGCGCGAGCAGATCGGGCTTCTGAAGGCGCTCGGCTACGGCCCGCTGCCGATCGCGGCCCACTACGTCAAGATCGTGCTGGCGATCACGGCCGTGGGGATAGTGATCGGCTCGGTCGTCGGCGCGTGGCTCGGCAAGGGCCTCACCCGCCTCTACGCCGAGTTCTTCCACTTCCCGTTCCTGATCTTCCGGCACGACGCGGACGTGTACGCGACGGCCGCGCTGGTCTCGATCCTGGCCGCCGTCGTCGGCGCGCTGAAGGCGGTGAGGGACGTGCTGGCGCTCGCCCCCGCCGTTGCCATGCAGCCGCCCGCGCCCACGCGCTACCGCCAGCTCTCTCTCGGCCGGCTGGTGCCGTCCACACTGTTCTCCCAGCTCACGATCATGGCGCTGCGGCACATCGGGCGCTGGCCCTTCCGGGCCGCGGCCACCACGCTCGGCATCTCGTTCGGCGTCGCCCTGCTGGTGACGGCGCTGCTCTCGTTCGATTCCGTCGAGCTGATGATCGACGTGGCGTTCTTCCGCACCGAGCGGCAGCAGGCGACGCTGAACTTCACCGACGAGACGCACGGACGGGCATTGGGGGTCGTGCAGCGGCTGCCCGGCGTGCTGCGCGCGGAGCCCTATCGCTCGGTGTCGGTGCGGCTGCGCAACGGCCACCTGCAGCGCAAGCTGTCGATCGTCGGCAAGCCCCGCCAGATGGACCTCTCGCGCGTCCTCGATCTCGATTTCAAGCCCGTGACGCTGCCCGAGAGCGGGCTGGTCGTGGGCGAGCGCGTCGCCGAGATCCTGCAGCTGCGGCGCGGCGATGTCGTGGAGGTGGAGATCCTGGAGGGACGCCGCGGCGTCCGGCAGGTCCCGGTGGCGGACGTGATCAAGAGCTATTTCGGTCTCGCCGTCTTCATGGACATCGATGCGCTCGACACGCTCGTCTACGGCGCGCGGCTGACCGGGGTGCACATCTCCTACGATGCGCGCCACCAGGGCGATCTGTTCACGGCGATCAAGTCCACGCCGGGGATCGGCTCGATCGCCCTGCAGCGCCACGCGCTCGCCCGGTTCCGCGAGACGATTGCGCAGAACATCAACTATTCCGTCACGATCTACGTGGCCCTCGCGACCATCATCGCCTTCGGCGTGGTCTACAACAGCGCGCGCATCCAGCTGTCGGAGAACGCGCGCGAGCTGGCGAGCCTGCGCGTGCTGGGCTTCACCCGGGGAGAGGTCTCGCGCGTGCTGCTGACCGAGCTGGCGCTGCTGACGCTGGCGGCGATCCCGCTCGGCTGGATGATCGGGTACGGATTCGGCTGGCTGCTGATCCAGGCCTTCTCCAGCGATCTCTATCGCGTGCCCTTCGTCATCGAGGTGGCGACCTACGCCAAGGCGAGCCTGGTCGTGCTGGCGGCGACCGCGGCCTCGGCGCTGATCGTGCGCCGCCGCATCGACAACCTGGACCTCATTGCTGTGCTGAAGACTAGGGATTAGGAGCGCGCCGCCATGCAGAAATTGAAGCCGACCCTGGTGAAGCGCGGGCTCCTGGCCGCGGCGGGATTGGCGCTGGCGGGCACCCTTGCCTGGGCCATGTGGCCCAAGCCGGTGGGCGTCGATTTCGCGCAGGCGACGCGAGGACCCTTCCTCGTGACGGTCGACGAGGAGGGCAAGACGCGGATCAGGGACGTCTACACCGTCTCTGCCCCGATCGGCGGCAAGCTGCTGCGCCGTCCGCTCGAGGCAGGCGACAGGGTCAAGAAGGATGTGACGCCCGTTGCCACCATCGAGCCGTCGGCACCGCCCTTCCTGGATGTGCGCACGCTGCGCGAGCTCGAGGCGCAGGTGGAAGCCGGCAAGGCGGCCGTGGCGCTCGCCGAGGCGGAAATTCGCCAGGCCGAGTCGGAGCTCGAGTTCGCCGAGAACGAGCTTGGCCGGGCGCGCGCTCTGATCCGCAACAAGACGATCTCGGAGCGCACGCACGAGCGGGCCAGGATCGACGCGGACACCCGGCGCGCCGCCGTGGCGCGGGCGAAGTCCAACCTGGAGGTGCGCAAACGCGAGCTGGAGAGCGCGCAGGCGAGGCTGATCGCACCGGAGGAGGCGTGGAAGGGCGAGGCGCCCGTCGGGTGCTGCGTGACGGTGCGCGCGCCCGTGAGCGGCCGCGTGCTTCGGCTCATCCAGGAGAGCGAGCGCGTCGTGCTGGCCGGAACGCCATTGGTCGACATCGGCGATCCCGCCGATCTCGAACTGGTGGTGGAGTATCTCTCGACCGACGCGGTGAAGGTGCGCGAAGGGGCGCTTGCGACCGTCGAGGGCTGGGGCGGGACGCCGCTGACGGCCAAGGTGACCCGCGTCGAGCCGGCCGGCTTCACCAAGGTTTCCGCGCTCGGCATCGAGGAGCAGAGGGTGCGCATCATCCTCTCCCTGGTCAACCCCGGCGAGGCCGCGGAGCGGCTCGGACACGAGTTCCGGGTGATCGTGAAGATCCAGACCTACGAATCGGCCAAGGCCCTGCGCGTGCCGATCAGCGCGCTGTTCCGCAAGGGCGACAGCTGGGCGGTGTTCGCCGTCGACCGCGGGCGCGCCCGCGTGGTGCTGGTCGAGATCGGCCCGCGCAATACCGCCTATGCGGAGGTGCTGCGGGGCCTCGCCGAAGGGACCGTCGTTTTGCTGCACCCGAGCGACCGGATCGCCGAAGGCGTGCGCGTGGTCCGCTCCAACAGCGAGGCGACGCAGGGCAAATGAAGGGGTTGGCGACCCACGGGGACCTGGCGCGATTTGACCCGGCCGGCCAGGGAGCGCCCGCCAGCTCCGACAATTTATTACATTCTGTTACAGCCGGGTGGAATTGGCAGGACGTGCGCATGGTTGGTTGCGGGCATCGGACTTCGAGCAGCCGCCAACCAGGAGCACAGAATGTCCACTCCGACCGGCCTCCAGCACCACTCCGTCGCCCCGCAGACCGTCGCTCTCGACGTGGAGCCGTCCGGGCTGGAGCAGCGCCTTGCCCAGGCATCCCTGCGCCGCGTGGAAGCCAAGGAGTTCGTGTTCGCCGAGGGTGATCCGACGACCCACATCTTCCAGGTCGAGACGGGTGCCGTTGCCCTCTACAAGGTGCTCTGCGACGGTCGGCGCCAGGTGGTGGGCTTCGCCTATCCGGGCGACCTCATCGGCCTCGGAGCGGCAGGCGAGCACGTCATGAACGCGCAGGCCATCAAGCCGACCCGCCTGCGCTGCCTGCCGGTCGCGGTCCTCAACCAGCTCGCACGTCAGGACCCGCGGCTGGGCTTCAAGCTGTACGAGACGGTGGCGCGCGAGCTGGCGGCCACGCGCGATCTCCTCCTCACCACCGGCCAGCGCAGCGCGACCGAGCGCGTGATATCCTTCCTGCTGGCCTTCGCACGCCGCAACGAACGCGGCGGGAAGGACCCGTGCGTGCTCGACCTGCCGATGACGCGGGCCGACATCGCCGACTTCCTCGGCCTCACCATCGAGACCGTGAGCCGCACGTTCACCAAGCTCAGGGGCATGGGCCTCATCGAGCTGCCCCAGAGCAGCACCGTGCGCATCAGGAACCTGAACGAGCTGCAGGGCCTCGCCGGCGACGCCGACGAGTTCTGAGCCGCGGTTCCCTCTCCCCGTGAATACGGAGAGAGGGAGAAGAGCGCTGCGGTGGCGGCGTCGGGTCGTCGTTTCGCGCGACCGTGCCTACGCGACATCCAGGACGGTGACGACGCGGAAGGTGCGCAGCACGTCGTCCTGCTCCTTGATGGAGACATACTCGCCGGGGATGAAGGCGTGGGCGGAGAAGCGATAGCCCGCCTCGTCGTGGCCCGGGTCTCCGTGGATGTCGTAGTGGAACGCCCAGACGTTCCCACGCTTGTGCAGGATGTGGCCGATCTCCTCGCGCTCGTAGCCCCAGAAGCGGCGCACCCGGCAGCGGTCGCGCAGGGCCTTCCACGCCTCGAGATCGATGTGGCCCTCGGCGTCGAGCGGGGCGATGAAGTCGTAGCCGCGCTCGCGGCTGCCGTTGGGAAACTCGTGGTCGCGGGCGAGTTCCAGCCGCACGCGGCGCAGCATCTTCTCCGGCTTGGTCATGGCGGCTATGGTCCTCGACAGGATGAACGCGAGAGCCGGCCTCGCGGGACCCGGCCTCGTATGCTCGATCGCGCGGCAGCCTACATTCCCGGCACGCGGCGGCGTTGACCTGCATCAAGGCTCGCGGTCGCGGCGTTGGCGCTAGTTGAGAGATACAACTGCGGTTGCGAGGTTTGCCATGGCCTACAAGACGGTGCTGGTGCATTGCAACGACGCGCGGCGCATTGCGCGCGTGACGGAGGCCGCCGCCACCGTGGCGAAGCGGTTCCAGGCGCATCTGGTCGGCGTCTCCGTCACGCCCCCGGTGGCCGTGATCCCGTCAGGAATGCCCGGCACGCCCGATGCCATCGTGCTCGACGATCAGTGCGTGGCCTACCGCAAGGACAACCCGGCACTGCGCGCAGCGTTCGAGGCCGCCGCGGGCGGCAGCGGCCTGAGCATCGAGTGGCGGGAGGCCGATGCCGGCAGCTCCAATGTCGGCGACACCGTCCTGCAGCACGCGCGCGCTGCCGATCTGATCATCGCGGCGCAGACGGAGCCCGGCTGGCAGGGGAGCGCGCAACTGGACGTCGCCGACCGGCTGGCGGTCGAGAGCGGGCGGCCGGTGCTGATCGTCCCGAACGAGGGATTGCACGAGACCTACAGCCGGAAGATTCTGGTCGCCTGGAACGCGCGCCGCGAGGCCGCACGCGCCGTGTTCGACGCGCTGCCGCTGCTGCAGCGGGCGCGGGAGGTCAAGGTAATCTGGGTCAACCCGCAGGAGGAAGACGGGGCCGCGATGGACGTACCGGCCGCCGACATCTGCGCGGCGCTTGCGCGGCATGGCGTGAAGTGCGAGGCGACCGAGGCCGTGCGCCCGCACGCGGGGGTGGGGCAGACGCTGCTGATGCGTGCGGCCGAGTATGGCTCTGACCTGCTGGTGATGGGATGCTACGGCCACTCGCGGCTGCGCGAGTTCGTGCTGGGCGGCGCCAGCCGCCACGTCCTGGAGCATATGACCATGCCCGTGCTGATGTCGCACTGACAGGGCGGCATCGCTGCAGCGCAGCATCCTAGCACGCCGATCGGCCTGGCCCGGCGCCCGGTCCATCGCGCACGCAATGGCCCCCTCATCGAAAAACGCACCCCTGACCGCGCGAAGTTGAGGGGAGGACGGCTCGCTGCCAGATGCGATAGGCTGACCCGAAAATCCCGCCGCTCCATCGATGGGGACCTCGACAGGCCGAGGCGGCGGGAGGCGCGAGCCTTGGGGAGCTGAAACATGGGGCAGGTCGAGCCGTGACGCCGGGCGTGGACCAGCCGACGCTTCAATTGACGGTGTCCCGCCGCATCTTCGTGCTCGTCACGGTCGTGGTTGCCTCGACGTCCTTCAATGCCGCGACCTTCTCCGTCGTCGCAATCCTGCCCCAGGTGCAGGGGGCGCTGTCCGCCACCACCGACGAGGTGTCGTGGGCCGTAACCTTCTTCATCCTGGCGACGGCGGTGACGATGCCGATGACCGGTTGGCTGGTCACGAACTTCGGTCGCGGGCGCGTGCAGTTCTGGAGCCTTGCCGGCTTCACGTTCTCGACCATCATGTGCGGGCTCACCCACTCGCTCGAGGGACTCGTCGTGTGGCGGCTCGTGCAAGGCGCCACGGGCGCGCCGATCCAGCCTCTCGGCCAGTCCATTCTGCTCGACGTGTTCCCGGGGCGTCAGCACGGGCTGGTGATCTCCATCTTCGGGACGACCAACACGATTGGACCCGTGCTCGGCCCGGTTCTCGCCGGCTATCTCGCCGAGGCCTATGGCTGGCGCTGGGGTTTCTTCATGATCGCCCCCGTGGCGTTCGTGGCCTGCATCGCTACGCGCTTCGCGCTGCCGGAGGACGAGCAGCGCCGCAACGTCTCCCTCGATTGGATCGGCTTCCTGTCGTTGTCGATCGCCATCGGCGCCACCCAGCTCATGCTGTCGCGAGGCGAGCGGCTCGACTGGTTCGGCTCGACGGAAATCGTCATCGAGACCTTTGTCGCGGGGCTCGCCTTCTACCTGTTCCTCGCCCACAGCGCGACCGCGGCGAGCCCCTATCTCAATCCGCGACTGCTGCTCGACCGCAACTACGTGATCGGCATCTGCCTGATCGTCATATTCGGCATGTTGAACTTCTCGCCGATGGTCCTGCTGCCGCCGCTGATGCAGAACCAGCTGGGCTTTCCCGACGGCCTGATCGGCTTCGTGATCAGCTGGCGCGGCGCCGGCGTCATGACCGGCTCCTTCATGTCGATCTACCTGCAGCGCCTCGATTCTCGCGTCGGCATGGTCTCCGGCTTCGGGCTGCAGATCGTGTCGGGGCTCTGGCTCATGAGCCTCAATCTCAACGCGCAGCTTCCGGCCCTGTGCGCCAACGTCTACCTGCAGGGGTTGGCGGTCGGACTGATCTGGACGCCGATCGTCACCACCGCGTTCCGCACGTTGAACCCGGGTCTGCGCCCCGAGGGCATCGCCCTGTTGCACCTCACGCGCAGCATAGGCAGCAGTTTTTTCATCTCGGTCGCGGTCGCGGAGATCGTGCGGACGACCGCCGCCAACTACAGCCGGATGACGGAGTTCGTGACGCCCTACAACAAGGCCCTCGCGTTTCCATCGGTGATGGGTGCGTGGTCGACCGAGAGCGCGGCCGGCCTCGCCACCATCGGCAAGGAGATCACCCGGCAGGCCGAGATGCTCGGCTATCTCAACGCCTTCGGCATGTATACCCTCGTGTCGATGGCGGCCATCCCGCTGGTGCTGATGCTGGGCGGGCGGCGACGGGCGTAGGCGGGTCGATGAGGCGAGGCCGCGTGGTGACAAGCCCAGGCGCCACTGGACCCTGGTCCTGGCTCATGCATTGGCATGGGGATGATCCGCCATGAGCAAGAATTCCCTGCGTGTGGCGATAGTCGGCGGCGGCATCGGCGGCGTGGCCGCTGCGAATGCGCTGCTCCGGCGCGGCATCGAGGTTCACCTCTATGAGCAGGCGCCCGCGCTGACGGAAGTCGGCGCAGGCGTGGCGATCCAGCCGAACGGCGTGCGCGTGCTGCGGCAGCTCGGCCTCGGCGACGGGTTGGCCCGCTGGGGCGCTCGATGGGTCGATCCGCAGTTTCGGCGCCCGGACGGAGCCTACGCCGCGGCGATGTGGCCGCCGGAGCTGGCGAGCCGGATCGAGTTCTACGGCATGCACCGCGCCGACTTGCTTGCCATGTTCGTGGATCGCCTGCCCACCGGCATCGTCCACACCGGCCACAGATGCGTTGGCTTCGAACAGACCGACGCAGAGGCCACCCTCGCGTTCGCCAACGGCGCGCGCGTCACGGCCGACGTGGTGGTCGCGGCGGACGGCATCCATTCGACCCTGCAGCAGTTCGTAGTCGCCCCTTCCCTGCCCCTCTTCTCAGGATCGGTCGCCTATCGCGGGCTGATTGTGGCGTCGAATGTCTCCTGGCCTGCGGGCGCGATGCGCAACTGGCTGGGCGACGGCAAGCATTTCCTGGTCTTTCCCGTGCGCGCCGGCGAGCTCCTGAACTACGTCGGCTTCGTGAGGAGCGACGAGCCAATGAAGGAATCCTGGTCGGCCGCCGGCGGCCCTGCCGCCCTCGCGGAGGCGTTCAACGGCTGGGATCCGATGGTGCAGGCGATCCTCGCCCAGGTGAAGACCATGTTCCGGTCGGGCCTCTACGATCGCGAGCCGCTTGCGACCTGGACGACGGGGCGACTGACCCTGCTGGGCGACGCCGCGCACCCCATGCTGCCGCACACCGGCCAGGGCGCCAACCAGGCCATCGAGGACGGCATCGCGCTCGCCGCGGTGCTGAGCCGGGCCGACCGGGACAGCGCTCCCCGCGCGCTGCAGATCTACGAGCAGGTCCGGCGTGAGCGCACGGCGGGCGTCCAGCGGATCTCGCGGCTCAACGGCGCACGCTATGATTCAGCCAGCGGCGATCTGGCGACGCGCGACCGGCAGCTTGCCGCGCAGCCGCAAGAGCGCGCCTGGATCTGGAACTACGATGCCGAGGCCGAAGCCGCGGCGGCCGCTGCCTCGCTGTAAGGGATACGGACTCCAGTTGATCGGTTCACTTCGCGCAGATGCACGGCTGTGCGGGAAACCGATGCGTGACGTGCTCCCCTCCCCCTGTGACGGAGGCATCGCCTCCGCCACAGGGGGAGGCAAGTCGACCCGCCGGGATTCAGAATGGCGCCCCCGACTGCGTCAGTGCGAGAACAGCGTGGGGACGGTCATGTGGCGGGCGATGTGGCGCGTGACGCCGCCGAATACCATCTCGCGCATGCGCGAGTGGCCGTAGGCGCCCATCACCAGCAGGTCGGCATCGAGGTCGCTCAGGCGCGAGAGGATCTCGTCGCCCACGCCGATGTCGCCGAGCACCGAGGTGCGCACCGACGGCTTGATGCCGTGGCGGGCAAGCGCGGCCGCAATCGTCGTGTCGGGGGCCAGTGCATCTGCCTTGTGGTTGCGCTCGCGGATCTCGAGAATGTGCACCTTCTCCGCGGCCAGCAGGATGGGGAGGGCGTCAAACACCGCGCGGGACGACTTGCGGCCCGCCTTCCAGGCGACCACCACGTTGCGGCCGACCTCGCCGAAGCGGCCGGCGTAGGGCACGACCAGCACCGGGCGGCCGCTCTCGAGCGAGAGGCGCTCGGGAAAATCCATCAGCGGCGAGAGGTCCCAGTCGGGATCGGTCTGGCCGGCGACGATCAGGTCGGCCGCGCGGCCGTGATCCATGACCACGCCGGCGAGATCGACGTGCGGCACTTTCAGGCACCGCCACTCCGGCACGAACGGCTGGTTCGCGGTCGCTGCCGCGAACGAGGCGGCGATCTCTTCGGCGTCCTTGCGCTCCGCCGCCACGACCTGGCCCAGCACCTGCGCCCCATAGGCCATCGCCAGCGGCGGCGCCGGCATGCTGGCGTAGACGTGCAGGCCGATCAGATGTGCGTTGTCCCTGCGGGCCAGGTGCATGGCTGGGCCCAGCACGGCCTCGATGCGGCGCTTGTCGTTGAGGTGCACCAGGATGGTCTTGTACGCCATGGATTTCGAGCCTCGCGTCTTGCCTGCGATCAGAGATCATCACCGAGCCGCGCCGGCACCTCATTGATCGGGGTCAATCCACCGGGCCGGCCACGGCTGAGCGTGCGGCAGTCTCAGCTTCTTCAAGCTTCGCCCGCCATGTCGGCCTTTCCACAAAGTGACTAAACCTGAAGCGATGCCGTCAAACTGAAGCGATCCCGCTCCAGCCAGTCGAGTGGTGCGGCTCAATTCGGTGGATACCGCTGTCATCCCGGCATTTATTGCCGGGATCCAGTCCTCAGCGGGCGCCCTTCGCCATTGAAGACCGCACCCCGCAGGCAAGCGCCGGGATGCAAATGTCAGCGTCGCACCACTAGCGGATGACGAGAACCGGAACGGTGCCGAGCGTCAGCACCTTCATCGTCTCGCTGCCGAGAAGCAGTCGCGCCAGGCCGCGGCGGCCGTGCGAGGCCATCACGATCAGGTCGCAGCCCTTGTCCTTGGCGGCGTCAAGGATGCCTTCCACGGCATAGCGGTCCGCCACGTGAATTGTGTTGCACGCAACCTCCCTCTTGCGCGCGGCGTCGCCGACGGCGGCGAGGATGAG
Organism: uncultured Alphaproteobacteria bacterium; assembly: GCA_963774165.1. Lineage (GTDB taxonomy): Bacteria > Pseudomonadota > Alphaproteobacteria > Rhizobiales > Hyphomicrobiaceae > AWTP1-13. The sequence continues at coordinate 263,921 of CAVZEC010000016.1, forward strand.
CGCCGCACTGTCGGTGACGGCCCTCTCGTAAGCGTCGATGAGCGACGGGGTCGGGATCGTCTCGTATGCGCCGGCCGTCCACGGCTCTGTCACGGTCACGACGGTGGCTTTGGCGCCCAGCGCCTTGGCGAGGTCGAGGCCTTGCGCCACGGCCTTGTTCGCCAGCTCCGAGCCGTCGGTCGCGATCAGGATATGCTTGTACATGGTGGCTCCTCGGAGCAGGCGGGGGCGGCGATCCGGGCATGCCGGCTTCGCCGCCGTTCCGGCCTCAGCTTCTCTTGATCTCGATTCTGCGCTCGGCCTTTACGGCTTCGGGCTTCTTGGCCGCGGTGACCTTCAGCACGCCCTTGTCGAACTTGGCCTCGACCTTGGTCTCGTCGACCGTGTCGGGGAGACGGATGGAGCGCTCGAAGCTGCCGAAGCTGCGCTCGGCCAGATAGTAGCTGTCGCTCTTTTCCTCCTTCTCGCTCCTCTTTTCGCCCTTGATCGTCAGCACACCGTTGGCGAGCGTGACCGTGACGTCCTTCTCCTCGACGCCCGGCAGCTCGGCCTCGACCGTGATCGCATTGGCGTTCTCGCGCACGTCGAGCTCGGGCACCATGGGCTCGCCATCGCGCTTGAACAGCGCCGGCCAACGCGGCCAGCCGTGCTCGGCGCGCTCGAGCATGCGCTCCATCTCATCGCGCATGGCGCTGAAGACGTCGCGCGGACGCGAGATGGGCCTGGAGGCGGGTGCGCCGATATCGGATTTGGGCATGACTTGGTCCTCCTGTGTCATGTGATGCCCGGTGGGGTTTCGAGCCCCGTTCGGGCCGATGCCATGGAGGCTGGACGGCCGCCGCCGGCGCGGCATTGACGCAGCTCAATCGGTTGTGCGGGCTCTCCGGAGCCCTCGCGGCTAGCGCGTTGGCTCGGGTGGCCGTCCTGATGTACTGTCCCGCTCACGAGAGGCATTGCCGCCATCAGGGAGAAGCGCCTTGAGCCAGCCGCTGGACGCCTCTCGGACGGAGCCCGGCTTCAACCCGCTGTCGCCGGAGTTCATCCGCGACCCCTACCCGCACTACCATCGCCTGCGCGCAACCGATCCCGTCCACCGCTCGGCGCTTGGCTTCTTCGCGGCCAGTCGTCACGACCACGTCAGCTCCATCCTGCGCGACAAGCGGTTCGGCAAGGACTTCGCTGGCCGCATGACGCGGCGTCTCGGCAAGGAGATCCTCGACGAGCCCGTGTATCGCAGCATGCGCCACTGGATGCTGCAGCAGGACCCACCCGATCACACCCGTCTGCGGGGGCTGGTGGTGAAGGCCTTCACCGCGCGGCGGGTGGAGGACATGCGGCCGCGCATCCAGGCGATCGTCGACCAGGCGATCGACCGCGTGGCGCCGCAGGGCCGCATGGACCTGATCGCCGACTTCGCCTACCGCCTGCCGGTGACGGTGATCTGCGAGATGCTGGGCATCCCGCGCGAGGAGCATGAGATGTTCCACGTCGGCGCCCGCGCGAGTGGCCGGCTGCTCGATCCCGTGCCCCTCTCGCGCGCCGAGCTAGACGAGGCCAACGCCGGCAATCTCGCGAGCGCCGAGTACTTTCGCGCGCTGTTCGAGCTGCGCCGGCGCCAACCCGGTGACGATCTGACGACGCAGCTGGTGCGGGCCGAGGAGGAGGGCAGCAGGCTTTCCAACGAGGAGCTGACCGCCAACATCATCCTGCTGTTCGGCGCCGGGCACGAGACGACGGTGAACCTGATCGGAAACGGCCTGCTGGCGCTGCATCGCAACCCCGGTCAGCTGCGCCGCCTGCAGGAAGACCCCTCGCTGGTCGCCAACGCGATCGAGGAGTTCCTGCGCTATGATTCGTCGGTGCAGGTCACCGGCCGCGTCGCGCTGGAGGACGTCATGGTGGGCTCGACGGCGGTGCCCAAGGGCGAGGGCGTGCTGTGCCTGCTGGGCGCCGCCAACCGCGACCCCGCCGTCTATCCGGATCCCGACCGTCTCGATGTCGCCCGCCCCAACGTCCGGCCGCTGTCGTTCGGCGGCGGCATCCACTTCTGCCTCGGCGCCCAGCTCGCGCGCATCGAGGCCGAGGTCGCCATCTCCACCCTGCTGCGCCGCCTGCCAGGCCTGACCTTGGACGACGCCGAGAACCCCGACTGGCGCCCCACCTTCGTCCTGCGCGGCCTCAACTGTCTCCCGGCCAGCTGGTAGATGTCCGGTCCGAGCCGGCGGCGTCGCATCGGAGAACAAATAGCGTTGCGCCGGGAGCCCGCTACGAGGCTCCCGGCGACGTGCCGGCATTCTTGCAGTTGGTCGTGCTGCCTGCAGAGAATAGCCGCCTCGGCTAGTCGTTGCAGGGGACGCGGTACCACTCTTCCTCGGAACGCGACCATTTCCAGCAGCCGCCCCGGCGGGTCGGCGCCACGCCGAGCAATCCTTCCACGGTGCGCTGCACGCCACCCGGGACACCCGGGATCGACGGCAGGGTGCTCTTGTAGGTCCGGCATCGGACGGGATCGCCGTCCTCGTCCACGCACCAAACGCGCGACGAACCGCTGTAGGAACTGCCGTAGCCGTAGTAGCCGCCGGCCTGCGCCGACGGGGCGAAGGCTGCGAAGCCTGCGAGGACAGTCAGGGTCAGGATGGACTTGTTCATGGCTCACCTCCGAGCGTGTTATCGTGGTCGATGACGCATTCGTGACGCCATTTGACCCTTCGCGCTGTTCCGCTCGGAACACGGACGAATGTTATCTCGGGCAGACGCCGGGAGGGAGAGGCTGGCGATCCGTCGAATGATCGCCTGCGGCGTAGCGCCGGAACCTGGACGGCCGCGGTCCGTGCTCGGCAGCGGGGCACTGCCAGTGTCCCGCGCGCGGATGATTTCCTCGGCGAAGCCTCAGTCCAGCCGATAGAACCGCTTCGCGGTGTCGCGGAAGAGGGCGGCCTTGTCCGCCGCTGAGGCGCCCGAGGCTAGCCTCTTGAAGGCGTTCCAGTAGATCGCGTAGGAGCCCGAGATCTTGTCGACCGGGAAGTTGCTCTCGAACATGCAGCGCTTGGGGCCGAACGCCTCGATGCAGGTCTCCACGTAGGGCCGCCACGCGTCCGCCAGGTCCTTGGAGGTGGGCGGCAGCTCGCGGTGGTGGAATTGGAAGCCGTTGACGCGCATGCCGATGCCGCCGAGCTTGATGGTGACGTTGGGGCAGGTCGCCAGCTCGACCATGTCACGCTTCCAGCCCTTGAAGATTTCCTGGCGCTTGTCCGCATACCAGCCGAGCCCAAGCGGTCCGCCCACGTGGTCGAGCACGATCGGCTGCGCGGGGAAGGCGCGGGCGAGTGCGGTGAGGTCGGGGATCTGCGGATGATAGAGCCAGGCGTCGAAGGTGAGACCCAGCTTCCCGAGTGCCGCAAACCCCTCCCGGAACTTGGCGTGATCGCGATAGAGGTGCGGCGGCGCGTTGGTGTGGCTGTTGTGGATCTCGTCGGCCTTGTCCTCCCACGCCGCGGCGTAGCGGATGCCCTTGAAGCGGGGGCCGGCCGCGGCCATGTGGGCGCGCAGCACGTCCTCCGCCGCGCCGCCGATCGTCAGGTCGACCAGGCCGACGATGCCGGCCGCAACGCGCGTCGGACCATAGCCGCCGCTGGCCGACATGGCGGAGATGCCGTTGACGAACTCGGTCTCGCCCAGCGACCGCATGGCGGGCGGACCGTCGGGGCGATAGCAGGCGGTGCACTCGATGAAGACCGTGCTCTCGATCTTGTGGCCGCTGCCGGTATCGGCGAGCAGCTCCGGGAGCAGGTAGCGGTGGGTCGGGAAGTCCCACAGGTGGTGGTGCGGGTCGACGATTGCCAGATCCGGCTCGAGGATCTCTTCCCTGGTCTTGGCCAGCCAGTCCTCGCGGATGCCCGACATGCGGGTCGCGATCGTGCTTTGCGGCTTGGGTGTGGACATGCCTGCTGTCTCCTCCGCAGCGGCGGCGCTATGGCCGCTTCGCCGAAAACTTGGTCGAGAGTACAGGGCAGGTGGCGGCTGGCAAGCGCTTCAACGCAGTGCTGGGCTGTCGAGCCAGGGCTGGCGCGCGGCCGCCCTTCGTCCTCCAACCCAGTGGTGAGCCTGTCGAACCACAGCAATGCGGAGTTCGCGGCCGTCCTTCGACAGGCTCAGGACGAAGGTAGCGCGCGGCAACGCACCGGATCAGTGCGTGAGCCCTCGGATCAGGCTCGTCAGGTCGGGCTCGCACCACACGCCCTTCCAGGCGGCGCAGGCAACCTCGCGGGAGCCGTCGAAGATCATGTCGAGCGCCACCCAGACGATGATCAGCAGGCCGATCCACGTGATCCAGGGATAGCGGCCAAGCAGTCCGGCTATGAAGTTCGCCGCGACCGCCATCAGCACGATGGCCACCAGCAGGCCGATCGCGAGGACCACAGTGGAGCCCTTGGCCGCGCCCGCCACCGCCAGCACGTTGTCGAGCGACATCGAGAGGTCGGCGATGACGATCTGCGTGACGGCGGCGCGGAAGCTCATGGGCGGTAGCGCGGCGGCTGCATCCCCGGTGGCGCCGTGGGCTGAGTGGGGCTTGCGCACCAGCTCGCGGTACATCTTCCAGCACACCCACAGCAGCAGGATGCCGCCGGCGAGCGTCAGGCCGACGATGGCGAGCAGCTGGACAGTGATGGCGGAAAAGAGAATGCGCAGGATGACGGCGCCGGCCATGCCCCAGAAGATCACCCGCGCCCGGATCTCCGGCGCCACCCGCGAGGCCGCGAGCCCGACGATGATGGCGTTGTCGCCGGCCAGCACCACGTCGATGACGATGACGTTGATGAGGGCAATCAGATTCAGCTCGAGCCAGTCGATCATGATGCCATCCCAGGGCTTGCCCGCACCGGCGCAGGCCGCGGTCCCGGGATGCATAGCACCTCGGTCGCCGAGGGATGTAGCGCGCCGTCCCTCGACTGCAAGGTGTCTGACGATCGCTGGATCCCGGGCGTAGGGCCCGGGATGAGACTGTGGGGCACTCGCGGGCTCGCGTCAGCGCTTGGAGAACTGGAAGCTGCGGCGGGCTTTCATCTTGCCGTACTTCTTGCGCTCGACCACGCGGCTGTCGCGCGTGAGGAAGCCGCCCTTCTTGAGCACGGGCCGCAGCTCCGGCTCGAAGTAGGTGAGCGCCTTGGATATGCCGTGGCGCACGGCGCCGGCCTGGCCCGACAGGCCGCCGCCCGAGACGGTGGCGATGACGTCGAACTGGCTCAGGCGCTCGGCGGCCTGCAGCGGCTGCTTCAGGAGCATCTGCAGAACGGGGCGAGCGAAGTATTGCTCGAAATCCTTGGCGTTGACGCTGATCTTGCCGACGCCCGGCTTGATCCACACGCGCGCCACCGCGTTCTTGCGCTTGCCGGTAGCGTACGCGCGGCCCTGCGCATCGAGCTTCTGCGTGTAGACGGGAGCGGGCACCGTGCTGGTCGCTCCGGCAACGCCGGTGAGGGCGCCAAGGTCTTCGAATGTCTTTGTCTCGGACATCGAGGTCATACCCTCACGTTCTTGCGGTTGAGCACCTTGACATCCAACGGCTCGGGCTTCTGTGCCTCGTGCGGATGCTTGTCGGCGCCATAGACTTTCAGGTTGCGCATCAGCTGGCGCTGCAGCGGACCACGCTTGAGCATGCGCTCCACCGCCTTCTCGACGATACGCTCCGGGAACTTGCCTTCGAGGATCTGGCGCGGCGTGCGCTGCTTGATGCCGCCGGGGTAGCCCGTGTGCCACTGATAGAGCTTGTCGTCGGTCTTGCGGCCGGTGAAGACGGCCTTTTTGGCATTGATCACGATTACGTTATCGCCGAGGTCGACGTGCGGCGTGTAGGCCGGCTTGTGCTTGCCCCTCAGCCGTATGGCGATGAGCGTGGCCAGGCGCCCGACGACGAGACCCTCGGCGTCGATCAGGATCCATTTTTTCTCGATCTCGCCGGGCTTGGCGACATAGGTTTTCATCGACGACGCCCTCTGGTCTGCTCTGTGACGGCACGCTTTCTAGTTCAGCCGCCGCTGCCGTGTCAATCGATTAAGATCGAGCACGCCAATAAATATCGCAGCAAAATCATATGGATAGAATTGCGGTATCACTTTACCGCTACGCCAGGCCGGAATGCGAGCCAGCTATCGGTCGCGGGCCGGCAAGGCGAACGTCGCGATGGCATGGGCAACCATGTCCGACATGCCGTCCGAATAGATCTTGGCCTCGCCGACCGCGAGCCGCCGGCCGAGGCGGATGAGGTTGACATGGGCCACCAGGTCGCGCGGCTCGGGCTTGGCTAAGAAGTTGATATTCAAGTTGGTCGTGACCGCGTCGACGCCCGCCTCGCCGAGCGCGGCGATGATGGCTACGTACACCGCGAAATCGGCTAGCGTGAACATGGCGGTGCCTGCGACTGTGCCGCCCGGCCGCGTGTGACGTTCGTGATGTCGGAGGCGGACGCGTGCGCTACGCTCCCCCGTCTCCTCGATGACGAGCGTGCGGCCACCGGAATGGATCTGCGGGAAGCGCGCATCGATCAGACGCTCGATGCGCTCGGCGTCGAGGCGATTCGTCACGGGAGCATCGGTCGACATGGTCTCGCGTCCAACTTTTGTCATCTGGCATGATTACCAGAGCTTCCTATCTTTCTCCCCTGTGTCGCAAGACCGAACCCGAGGATGACGCCCATGCAGCAGATGCTACGACTGATGTTCGCGGCCCTAATGGCCGTCGCCCTCGTGCAGTTCGGCGGGGAAGCGTCGGCGCAGGGCGCGGTCAAGCAGGTCAAGCTCACCGACAAGCTGATCGATGGGTTCATCGCCGCGCAAAAGGACATGCTCGCGGTATCAGAGAAAATGCAGAACGACGGCGACAAGCCCGATCCCAAGATCCAGGCCGAGCTCGAGGGCATCGCCAAGAAGCACGGATTCGCCAGCTTCGAGGAGTATGACGACGTCGTCGCCACCATCGACCTGCTGATGTACTGCATCCATCCGCAGAGCAAGGAGTTCACGGAGCCGAAGGTCGCGATCCAGAAGGAGATCGAGGATCTCAAGAACGACAAGACGACTCCCGAGAACCAGAAGAAGCAGATCCTCGAAGACCTGAACGACCAGCTGAAGTCGGCGCCGACCATTCAGTTCGCCAGCAACATCGATCTGGTCAAGAAGTACTACGACAAGATCGACGCCGCGCGTCAGTGATCGCGGCGTAGCGGCGGGAGAGAGCGATGGCGGCGGCGAAACAGGCGGTGCGCCGCGGGACGGAGCCGGGTCCACGGGCAAGCGAGCTGGAGACCGAGCGCCGCGGTGGCGTGCTCGTGCTCACGCTCGCCCGCCCGGAGCGGCGCAACAGCCTGTCGGAGTCGATGCTGGCTGCGCTGCAGGCGGCGATCGACGGCGCTGCCGCAGACGCGGACGTGCGTTGCGTCGTCATCGCGGCGAAGGGCACCGCCTTCTGCGCCGGGCACGACCTCAAGGAGCTGACCGGCCACCGCCGCGACGCGGACGGCGGCAAGGCCTATTTCGAGCACCTGATGGGCGAGTGCGCCAAGCTGATGCGCGCCATCGTGCGCTGCCCGAAGCCTGTGATCGCGGCCGTGCAGGGGACGGCGCAGGCGGCGGGCTGCCAGCTGGTCGCCACCTGCGATCTCGCGGTCGCCGCCGAGGAGGCGACCTTCTGCACGCCGGGCGTCAACATCGGGCTGTTCTGCTCCACGCCGATGGTGGCGCTGTCGCGCAACGTCTCGCGCAAGCGGGCGATGGAGATGCTGCTGCTGGGCGAGCTGCTGCCGGCGCGGGAGGCGGCCGAGTACGGCCTCGTCAACCGGGTGGTGCCGGCCGGGCAGCTGATGGACGCCGCGCTGGCGCTCGCCGACCGGATCGCGACGAAGCCGCCGGTGACGCTCGCGATCGGCAAGGAAGCCTTCTACCGCCAGATCGAGATGGGTCTGGGCGAGGCCTACGACTATGCCGCGGGCGTCATGGTCAGGAATATGATGCACGCCGAGTCCGCGGAAGGTATCGGCGCCTTCATCGAGAAGCGGACACCCGTCTGGCCCCGACCCAAGGACTGAGCGTGCCATGGAGCCGCGCCTGACCCTGGTGACGTTGGGCGTGAAGGACGTGGCCCGCGCGCGGCGCTTCTACGAAGCGATGGGTTTCGTGGCGTCCGGGCCAAGCGGCGAGAGCGTGGCATTCTACTCCGCGGGAGGTGTCGTGCTGGCGCTGTTCGGACGCGCGGATCTCGCCCACGACGCGACGGTCGACGACAGCCCACCCGGATTTTCGGGCATCGCACTTGCCCACAACGTGAGGAGCGAGGCGGAGGTTGAGCAGGTGCTGGCCGAGGCCGCTGCCGCCGGCGGGCGCATCGTCAAGCCGGCCAAGCGCGCCTTCTGGGGAGGGTACTCCGGCTACTTCGCCGATCCCGACGGGCACCTCTGGGAGGTCGCGCACAATCCGGGCTTCCCGCTCGACGCCGAGGGCCGGCTGCAGGTGCCGAAGTCGGCGCCATCCGCATGAAGCACGACAGCTACACGGATGAATACATCGCGGGCATTCTCGGCGGCGCGCGCACCATCGCCATGGTCGGGGCGAGCGGCACCAGCAATCGTCCCAGCTACTTCGCCATGAAGTATCTGCTCGGCAAGGGCTACCGCGTGATCCCCGTCAATCCGGGCCTCGCCGGCCAGGAGATCCTGGGCCAGCCGGTCTTCGCCGCGCTCGCCGACGTGCCTGGTCCCGTCGACATCGTCGACATCTTCCGCTCTTCCGCAGCCGCGCTGGAGGTGACCCGCGAGGCGATCCGGCTGAAGGACGAGCTCGGCATCAGGGTCGTGTGGATGCAGCTCGGCGTGCGCAACGACGAGGCGGCGGTGGAGGCCGAGGCTGCCGGTCTCCAGGTCGTCATGAACCGCTGCCCGAAGATCGAGTACGGCCGCCTCTCCGGCGAGATCGGGTGGGCCGGCGTGAACGCAGGCGGCATCTCCTCCAAGCGCCCGCTGCTGGGCGGCCGCGGCGTGCAGAACCACGTCATCGCCGGCAAGCGCTGAGTCTCGCGGTCGGGCCTTTGGGTCTGCCCGAACTCGATGGAGTCTCGACGGTCTCGCCAAGCTCACCGTTGTCATCCCGGGCTTCATGCCCGGGATCCATCTATCAGCTCGCTACGGCGTTCGCGGATGGATGGATCCGGGCGACCCTCGGAACAAGTCCGAGGGCAGGCAAGCGCCGGGATGACCGTTTTGCTTGTGGGGTCCGGTTCCATCCGAGCAAGAAAGGCTTCAACCTCCCGCCAGCGGCGGCAGGATGTAGACCTCGCTGTCGTCGGGGACCTCGGCCAGGAAGGCGCCGCGATAGATGGTGCCGTTGACGGCGACGGCAACGCCGCGGTCGAGCACCGGCTTGAGCTCGGGATGAGCTTCTGCCAGCCGCGCCAGCATCTCGCGGATCGTCCTCGCCTCGACGAGAAACTCCGTGGCGCCGCCGGCCTGCGACATCAGGGGACCGCCGAGCTTCACGCGCAGCATGGGTCGCTCCGCCCTGCCATCGGCAGTCAGCCTTTCAGCTCGCCTATGGCTTTCAGCAGGCGCGGTGGCGACATCGGGATCTGCGTCATGCGCACGCCGGTCGCCGCCGCGATGGCGTTGGCGACGGTTGCCAGCGGCGGCACGATCGGCGTCTCGCCGACGCCGCGCACGCCGTAGGGATGGCCGGGATTGGGCACCTCGACGATGACCGTGTCGATCATCGGCACGTCGGATGCGACGGGGACGCGATAGTCGAGGAACCCCGAATTCTGCAGCCGGCCGTCGGCGCCGTAGATGTACTCCTCGTTGAGCGCCCAGCCGATGCCTTGCACGGCGCCGCCCTGGAACTGGCCCTCGACGTAGCTCGGATGCACAGCCTTGCCGGCATCCTGGCACACCGTATAGCGCACGACGCGGACCTGGCCGGTCTCGCCGTCGACCTCGACGTCGGCGATGTGCGTGCCGAAGCTGACGCCGGCGCCATCGGCGTTGATCTCGAAGTGACCGGCGATCGGCCCGCCGGTGCTGGCGGCCTCGGCGGCGATCTGCTTGAGCGACAGCGGCGGGAATTTGCCGGCGTTGGCGCCGGCCGGCTTGCAGTGTCCCTTGTCCCACTCGACCGCGTCGACGGGGATGCCCCACATGGCGGCGGCACGGCCGCACAGCTTCTGGATGGCGTCGCGCGCGGCGCTGATGGTCGCGAGTCCGGTGGCGAAGGTGACGCGGCTGCCGTCGGTCATGTCGCAGAAGCCGAGCGACGACGTGTCGGTGACGATCGCCTGGACCTGGGCGTAGGGGATGCCGAGCTCCTCCGCCGCCATCAGGCACATGGAGGCGCGAGAGCCGCCGATGTCGGGCGTGCCGAGCGTCAGCGAGACCGTGCCGTCCGCGTTGACCGCGAGCGACACCGAGGTGTTGCCGCCGAAGTTGAACCAGAAGCCGCAGGCGACGCCGCGCCCCTGGTTCTTGCCGAGCGGGGCCCTGTAGTGGGGATGATTGCGCGCCGCCTCCAGCGTCTCGCGCAGGCCGATGCGGTTATAGGTCGGCCCGAACGAGGATTTCGTGCCTTCATGCGCCGCATTCTTGAGCCGCATCTCCAGCGGGTCGATGCCGATCCTGCCGGCCAGCTCCTGCACGACGCTCTCGACCGCGAACGTCGCCATCGGCGCACTCGGGGCCCGGTAGGGAGCGAGCTTGGGCCGGTTGGCGACGACGTCGTAGCCGACGACGCGGACGTGATCGAGCGCGTAGCAGGCGAATGCCGCCATGGCACCGAGCTCGACCAGCGCGCCCGGGAACGCGCCGCCCTGGAATTTCAGCTCGGCCTCGCCGGCGGTGATCCTGCCGTCGCGCCTGGCGCCGATCTTGACACGGATGCTCGTGCTTGCCGTCGGGCCGGTGGCGCGGAAAACCTCGTCCCGGCTCATCACCAGCTTCACGGGACGGCCGGCCTTGCGCGACAGGGCGAGCGCGATCGGCTCGATGAACACGGTGGTCTTGCCGCCGAAGCCGCCGCCGATCTCCGAGGGCGTCACGCGCAGGCGCGAGGCCTCGAGGCCGAGCAGCGCCGCGCAGGTGTTGCGGACCATGTAGGGCCCCTGGGTGCATACCCAGACCTCGCCGGAGCCATCGGAGCGCAGATTGGCAAGGCAGGCGTGCGGCTCGATGTAGCCCTGGTGGCTGGCTTCGGTGCGGAAGGTGCGCTCGATCACGACATCGGCCTCGGCGAAGCCCTTGGCGGGATCGCCGTGCCCGAAATGATGCTGCTTGGCGACGTTCGAGGGTTTGCTGGGCTTCGGCGCGACGCCTTCCGTGAACAGCGTGTCGTGCAGGATGGGGGCATCGGGCCGCATGGCGGCCTCGACATCGGTGACGTGGGGCAGGACCTCGTAGTCCACCGCGATGAGCGACAGGGCTTTTCGCGCCAGCCCGACGCTCGTGGCCGCGACGGCGGCAACGGCGTGCCCGTCGTAGAAGGCCTTGCCGCGCGCCATGACGTTGGCGAGCACCGCCTGTAGGTCGGCATCGCCGCCGGTCAGGTCGGGGAGGTCGGCGCTGGTGACGACCGCCTTCACGCCGTCGAGCGCGAGGGCCCGGGAGGCGTCGATCGAACGGATGCGGGCGTGCGCATGCGGGCTGCGCAGGATTGCACCCATCAGCATGCCGGGAGCCGACACATCGGCGCCGAAGCGGGCGCGACCTGTGACCTTGTCGACCCCGTCCGGGCGTACAGGCCGCGTGCCCACCACGTCGAACTGCGTCCTGGCTGGTCCGGGCTTGCTGTCGAGCGGCATGCATCCCTCCCACGGCTGATTGGGTGGCCAATGGTAATGGCCTCCGCAGCCCGCGGCCAGGGCTCAAACGCCGGCGGCTTCGTCCCAAGTGTGGACGAAGCCGGCTATCCGGGAGGGAGCGCTATCCCGCTCCCACTCCTACCCGCGGCCGAACCCATCGTTGATGGCCTTGGTGAAGGCGAGACCGAGGCCGGGCTTGGCCGGCACGGTCATCATGCTCTTGTCGGGGAGCGGGGGGTTGTCGAACAGCAGGCGGGTCCAGGGCATGTACTCGACGATGTGGCCGTTCGGGATCGCCGCGATCAGATGAATGTGGACCTCCGGGATCAGGTGCGACACGACCGGCAGGTTGAACGCCTCGGCCATGCCCGCCACCTTCATCCACTGGGTGATGCCGCCGACGCGCACGAGGTCGATCATGACGTAGTCGACCGAGCGCGCCTCCAGCATCTGCCGGAATGGGGCGATGCCCCAGACGTACTCGCCGCCCGCGATGGGTGTGTGCAACTTAGCCGTAATGCGGGCGAGGCCCTGGTAGTCGTCGCAGGTCGTCACGTCCTCCAGCCAGTGCAGGTGGTAGGGCTCGATCCGCTCGCCGATGCTGAAGGCCTCGGGCACCGTCCAGCGCTGGTTGATGTCGCACATCAGGCGCACCTCGGGTCCGATCACCTCGCGGATGCGGCGGATGCGGTCGACCTCCGGCTCGGGGAACGTGCCGCCGGGCAGGCCGAGCTGGGTCTTCATGGCGGTCCAACCGCGCTCGACCAGGCGGCCGGCCGCGGTGACGACCTCATCGAGCGACTGCGTGCGCATCAGCGCGCCGCTGGCGTAGGCGGGGGCGCGGTCGCGAAATCCGCCGAGCAGAGTGGCAAGCGGCACGCCCAGCGCCTTGCCGCGGATGTCCCATAGCGCGGTGTCGATGGCCGACAGCGCCAGCGTGAAGACGCCGCCCGGCCCCGAGGTGCCCGCCGCGTTGCGCAGCTTGTCGGCGATGCGCTCGACGTGGTGCGGGTTCTCGCCGACCGCCAGCGCGCCCAGTTCCTCGATCGCCACCTTCAGCGCGCCCGTCATGGCCCCGCCGAAGAACGTGACGCCGAGCCCCTCGATGCCGTCCTTGGTGGCGACCTTCACGACCACGATATCGCGGGTCGCGCCCGGCGCGCTTCTGCCGTCGGCCAGCGGCTCATCGGCCGGCAGCCGCACGATCTGCGACCAGACGCGTTCGATTTTCATGGGTCCCTCCCTGGGGTGATCTTGGCGCGTTAGCGAAACTTGTGGACAAACAATTGCAGAGTTTGCGGCCCCTCACCAGCCGCGATGGGCGGCTGAGAGCCATGCCGAAAACCCCGGGCCAAATACCTCGTGCCAAATACCTCTGCCAAATACCTCTGGATGACCTGATGCGGCCGCTTGATGGGCCTGCATGCGGCGGCTAGCGTCCGGGCACAGGGTGGAGGCAACGAGGGTAGCCTCCGCCCGCTGTTGCGCGTCGCGTCGCTCGCCAATTCCAGTCGTCTCTCAGTGGGGGTAGGTCCATGACATCGCTACAGGTTTCGGCCCAGAAGCAGCTGCGCCAGCTGGTCGAGCAGATCGAGCGGCTCGAGGAGGAGAAGAAGGCGCTCGCCGGCGATATCCGCGACAAGTACCTGGAGGCCAAGGGCGTCGGCTTCGACGTCAAGGTGCTGCGCAAGATCGTATCGCTGCGCAAGAAGAGCCAGACCGACCGGCAGGAGGAGGAGGCGATCCTCGCCGTCTACATGCATGCGTTGGGCATGATCGACGAGGGCATGCCGCAGGTCGCGAACGGGCGCGACAGCGATGGCATGGACGCGGCTGAAGAGGCGGCGTGAGCGGTGGCAGGTGCAGCGCGGCGCCCGCAAGCGACGCGCCCGCTGCCCACGCCACTTCTGGCCGACGGCGCGATACGTCGGCGACGTGCGCGACGCTGCTTGCCGAGACCGATCTCCCCAAATGCAAGACGGCGCCCAGGAGGCGCCGTCGGGCTTTTGCGACCGAGGGCTGCGCTTACTGGTTCTGGCCAGAGCCCTGAACCTGCTGCGAGCTCGGCGCGCTCCAGCCGTAGGACTGGGCGGCGGCGGGGGCTGCAGCGATGCCTGCGTAGACGGACACCGCCACCAGGGCGGATACGAAAGTCTTCATGGCTGTCTCCTGATGTTTCGCGATAGATGTTTCGTGGGCCGGCGATGGCCCGTCCCGCACTCGCATATGGCCGCTCCGAGGCCAGCCGGTAGTGCGTCTCACGTTCACTTGAAGCGGAGTGATGGACGCAGCCGTTGGCAGGAGGCTGCTCGCGCACAGATCCCGAAGGCCCTCAGTTCTCGTCCATCTTCAGGGCGGCGATGAAGGCCTCCTGCGGGATCTCGACCTGGCCGAACTGGCGCATCTTCTTCTTGCCCTTCTTCTGCTTCTCGAGAAGCTTGCGCTTTCTCGTGATGTCGCCGCCGTAGCACTTGGCGATCACGTCCTTGCGCAGCGCGCGGATGGTCTCGCGGGCGATGATGCGGCCGCCGATCGCCGCCTGGATCGGGATCTGGAACAGGTGCGGAGGGATCAGCTCCTTCAGCTTCTCGCACATGGCCCGGCCTCGGCTCTCGGCGCGCGCGCGGTTGACGATCATCGAGAGCGCGTCGACCGGCTCGGCATTGACCAGGATCGACATCTTCACGAGGTCGCCCGGCTCGTAGCCCTTGATGTGGTAGTCGAAGGAGGCATAGCCCCGGCTGATCGATTTCAGGCGGTCGTAGAAGTCGAACACCACCTCGTTGAGCGGCAGCTCGTAGACGAGGAGTGCGCGCGTGCCGGCGTAGGTGAGGTTCTTCTGCCGGCCGCGCCGGTCCTGGCACAGCTTGAGCACCGAGCCCAGGTGCTCGTCCGGCACCAGGATGGTGGCCTCGATCCACGGCTCCTCGATGCGGTCGATGTGCGTGGGGTCGGGCATGTCGGCGGGATTGTGCATCTCCAGCCGCGTGCCGTTGTTGAGGTAGATGTGATAGATGACGCTGGGCGCGGTGGTGATGAGCTCGAGGTTGAACTCGCGCTCGAGCCGCTCGGTGATGATCTCCAGGTGCAGCAGCCCGAGGAAGCCGCAGCGGAAGCCGAAGCCGAGCGCGGCGGAGGACTCGGCCTCGTAGGTGAAGCTCGCATCGTTGAGGCGCAGCCGCGCCATCGCCTCGCGCAGGTCCTCGAACTGCGCCGCGTCGAACGGGAAGAGCCCGCAGAAGACGACCGGTTGCGACGGCTTGAAGCCCGGCAGCGGTGAGGCCGTGGGGTTCTTATCGTCCGTCACCGTGTCGCCGACGCGGGTGTCGGCGACCTGCTTGATGGCGGCGGTGAAGAAGCCGACCTCGCCCGGCCCCAGCTCCTCCAGCGTCTCCTGCTTGGGGCGGAAGATGCCGACGCGCTCCACCTGGTAGGAGCCGCCCGTGGCCATCATCTCGATCTTCTGGCCCTTCTTCAGCTTGCCGTCGATGACGCGCACCAGCACGACCACGCCGAGGTAGGCGTCGTACCAGCTGTCGATGAGGAGCGCCTTGAGAGGTGCCTTGGCGTCGCCCTTGGGCGCGGGCAGCCGCTCGACGATCGCCTCCAGCACCGCCTCGACGTTCTTGCCGGTCTTGGCCGAGATCGGGATGGCGTTGGAGGCGTCGAGCCCGATCACCTCCTCGATCTGCTGCTTGACGCGGTCGGCGTCGGCGGCGGGGAGGTCGACCTTGTTGAGGACGGGCAGGATCTCGAGGTTGTTGTCGAGGGCCTGGTAGACGTTGGCGAGCGTCTGCGCCTCCACGCCCTGGCTCGCGTCCACCACCAGCACCGCGCCCTCGCAGGCCGCGAGCGAGCGCGACACCTCGTAGGCGAAGTCGACGTGGCCCGGCGTGTCCATCAGGTTGAGCTGATAGATCTTGCCGTCCTTGGCCTTGTAGTCGAGGCGCACGGTTTGCGCCTTGATGGTGATGCCGCGCTCGCGCTCGATGTCCATGGAGTTGAGGATCTGCTCCTTCATCTCCCGGTCCGAGACGTTGCCGCACAGCTGGATGAGCCGGTCGGAGAGCGTCGACTTGCCGTGATCGATGTGGGCGATGATCGCGAAGTTGCGGATGAGGTCGGTTGCTGTCATGGGCGGTGCTTAGAGCCAGATCGCTTCCGATGGAAGCACTTCGGCCCCTGTCGGGGATGTGAATCGCGCTCTACGCCATGGAAATCGAGCAGGATGCACGCTTCGGGCCGGCGGGTTCGGCGGCGAAGGGGCTGTTCTCACAGAACCACCAACGAAGTGGGCAGGACGCAGACGAGGCCGGCAAAGTCGCATATATCCGTCCGGCACAACGTGAGAACCCGCATCGCAGAGTAGCGACAAAATCGCACTACATCTTGTAGACCGGCGACCTACACTGTCGAATTGACAACCTTAAGTAGTTTTACCTACAGAAAAGCAAAATTGCATCAACCATTTTGAAAATTCGCGAGATTACATCGCTCATTTAATCTGCGAAACCGCGAGGGCAATGGCCCAGATGCTCGCACCAGAGGTGCGTTCGCAGTTCGCGCAACGCCTGAAGAACCTGCGGACCCAACGGGGGTTCGATCGGGCGCGATACTTCGCCAAGTCGCTCGGGATCGAGGAGAACCGCTACACGCGGTACGAGCGCGCCGAGGTGGAGCCGAGCCTCACGCTCATTCACAAGATGTGCGAGACCTTGCGGGTCTCACCCAACGAGCTGCTGGGTTTTGCGGATCTCAGGCACCTGCATGCGGGCGGCGTGCCGGGTTTCGCCGAGCCCTCGCTCGAGGAGATCGCGCGCACGCACGGCGGAGTGGCGGACGGCAAGGGTGGGGATCCCGTCAGCTCCCTCGCCTGGGGTCTCGCGGCGGAGGCGGCGGCCATACGCCAGGAGCACGGCGGCAAGTCCAAGGCGTCAGGCGACCCGCTGGCAGCCTTGCGCGAGACGGGAGCGCTCTTCAGCAGCCTTCAGTCGGAGCCGTTCGACACGGTGGCCGAGATCCTCAACGATCCCGCCCTGAAGGATGTCGACGCCAAGCACAAGGCGAGGCTCGCCGAGCTCATTCAGGCCTTCACCGACAAGGTCAGCGAGCCCTCTCCCCGACGCGCGCGCTGACGCCGAGAGCAGGATCGCTTCGGGTGGAATCATTTCGCTTCGCCTCCTACGTGGTGGCCGAAGCGTGAATCCTGCTCTGCATCATGGAGTTGAGAGCAAGATTCACGCTTCAGATCGAAGCTGAAATGCTTCGATCAGAAGCGATCTTGCTCTACGTGCGGATCGTGCCGCCCGTCGCCTTGCCGACGGCGGCGACGATGCGGGCGGCGACGGCCTCGATCTCCTGGTCCGTCAGCGTCTTCTCGCGCGGCTGCAGGGTGACCTCCAGCGCCAGCGATTTCTTGCCCGATCCCAGGCTCTCGCCTTCGAACAGGTCGAATACGCTGGCGCCGGCGATCAGCTTCTTGTCGGCGCCGAGTGCGGCCTTGACGACTTCGCCGGCCGGCACATCGCGGTCGAGCACGAACGCGAAATCGCGCCGCACGGGCAGCAGGTCGGCGGCCTCGAGAGGACCGCGGGCGAGACCCTTCCGGCGTTGCGGCGGCAGGGCGCCGAGGAACACCTCGAAGGCCGCAACGGGGCTTGCGACATCGAGCGCGCGCAGCGTCTCGGGGTGGATCTCGCCGAACTGGGCGAGCACGATCTTGGGGCCGAGCCTCAGCGTCGCGGAGCGGCCCGGATGGAACCACGCCGGCGCGTCGCGCGTCAGCTGCGCCTTGGCGGCGTCGAAGCCGAGCTCGGCCAGCAGTCCCACCACGTCGGCCTTGGCGTCGAAGAGGCTGGCCTCCTCGGCCTTCCCCGACCAATGGCGTCCGGAACCCAGGAGCGGCGCCGCCCCCGCGCGCACGCCCGATGCGGCGATGAACTGGTCGTCCGGCGCGTCTCCGCGATAGGCCTGCCCGACCTCGAACAGGCCGAGGTCGGCGAAGCCGCGGTTGCGGTTGCGCTGCACCGCCGCCAGCAGGCCGGCGAGCAGGGTCGGCCGCATCGAGGACATCTCCGTCGAGATGGGGTTGGCCAGCTCGAGCGCATCCTGGCCGCCGCCGAACACGCGTGCCGTGGAGCGCGAGATGAAGGACCACGTGATCGCCTCGACCAGCCCGCGGGCGGCGAGCGCACGCCGGGCGCGGCGCACGCGGCGCTGGCCCTCGGTGAGGACGGGGCGGGCGACGCCGGCGGGGCGCGGCATCGGCGCCGACGGCACCTTGTCGAGGCCGGCGATGCGCACGACCTCCTCGACGAGGTCGGCGGGCCCATGGACGTCCGGCCGCCAGCTGGGGACGGTCACCTTGACGGTCGCGCCCTTGCCCTCGATGGCGAAGCCCAACCGCTCGAGCGTGCCGCGGATCTGTTTCTCCTCGAGCCTGATGCCGCCGAGCTTCTCGACCTGCGCGGTGGAGAACGCGATCACGGTCTTGGTCTCGGGCGGCGCGCCGGCAACCTTCCGCCTGGACGGCGTGCCACCAGCCACCTCGAGCATCATGGCGGTGGCGAGATCGAGGCCGGGGAGGACGAAGGCGGGATCGACGCCGCGCTCGAAACGGTAGCGCGCGTCGCTTTGAACGCCGGCCTTGCGCCCCGTTGCCGCCGTGCGCAGGGGGTCGAAGTAGGCGCACTCGATCAGCACGTTCCGGGTGTCGTGCGTGGTGCCGGTGTCCTCGCCACCGAGGATGCCGCCGAAGCCCAGCACCGCGCGGTCGTCGGCGATGACGCACATGGTCTCGTCCACCTCGTGCGGCTTGTCGTCGAGGCCCTGGAACGACTCGCCCTTGCGACCGAGACGCGCGCGGATGGCGCCGGAGAGCTTGTCGGCGTCGTAGACGTGCAGCGGGCGGCCGCGATCGAGGCTGATGTAGTTGGTGACGTCGACCAGTGCATTGATCGGCCGCAAGCCCACCGCCTTGAGGCGC
Organism: uncultured Alphaproteobacteria bacterium; assembly: GCA_963774165.1. Classification (GTDB taxonomy): domain Bacteria; phylum Pseudomonadota; class Alphaproteobacteria; order Rhizobiales; family Hyphomicrobiaceae; genus AWTP1-13. The sequence goes on from CAVZEC010000016.1 coordinate 282,732, forward strand.
TGCTGCATCCAGGCGGGCGAGGCGCCGTTGTTGACGCCCCTGACGTAGCGGCCGGCGAAGCACGGGCACGCGTCGCGCGCGTCGTCGGGGAAATCGAGCCTGATGTCGACGGGGCAGTCGAAGGTGCCTTCGACGCCCGCGACCTTGCGCTCGGGCTTCAGCGTGCCGAGGCCGGCGGCGGCGAGATCGCGGGCGATGCCGCGCACGCCGGTGCAGTCGGGCCGGTTGGGGGTGAGCTTCACCTCGATGACGGGATCGGCGAGGCCCAGCACATCGGCGTAGCGCTGGCCGACCTTGCCCGCCATCTCGGGCGCCAGCTCGATGATGCCCTCGTGGTCGTCGGACAGCTGCAGCTCGCGCTCCGACACCAGCATGCCCTGGGAGACGACGCCGCGCACCGGCTTGGCCTCCAGCGTGATGCCGGTTCCGGGGATGTAGCTGCCGGTGGGCGCGAACACGCCGATCATGCCGGTCTTGGCGTTGGGGGCGCCGCACACGACCTCGACCACGCCCGAGCCGGTGTCGACCGTGCACACCTGCAGCTTGTCGGCGTTGGGATGGCGCTTGGCCTCGACCACGCGGGCGATGGTGAAGGCTTTGAGCTTGGCCGCGGGATCGTCGACGCCTTCCACGTCCAGCCCGATCAGCGCCAGCTTCTCCGCCAGCTCGGCGACGGGCGCCTCGGTGTCGAGATGATCTTTCAGCCAGGACGAGTGTGAATTTCACGTTGGTACCGTTGCGTTGTCGTCATCCCCGCGCAGGCGGGGATCCACGCCACTATCGTTGTGAATACGGATAATTGCGTGGGTGCCCGCCTTCGCGGGCATGACGTCGAATTGGGTTCTTGCGCATCGAGACATGGCCCATGCTATGGCGACAGGCCGCCCGCCAGCGTGGGTACGTCGAGGGCGGTGAAGCCGTAGTGGCGCAGCCAGCGCAGGTCGGCCGAGAACATGTCGCGCAGGTCGGGGATGCCGTACTTCAGCATGGTGATGCGGTCCAGCCCCATGCCGAAGGCGAAGCCCTGATACTTCTCGGGATCGAGGCCGCAGTTGCGGATGACGTTGGGGTGGACCATGCCGCTCCCAAGGATCTCCAGCCACTGCCCCGGCTTGCCGATGGCGGCAGCGTCGATGTCGACCTCCATGGAGGGTTCCGTGAAGGGAAAGTGCGAGGCGCGGAAGCGCATGCGCACCGCATCGACCTCGAAGAAGGCCTTGCAGAACTCCTCCAGGCACCACTTGAGGTGGCCCAGGTGCGTGGTCTCGTCGATCACCAGCCCCTCGATCTGGTGGAACATGGGCGTGTGCGTGGCGTCGCTGTCGAGGCGGTAGACGCGGCCCGGCACGATGATGCGGATCGGCGGCTTCTGGCTGAGCATGGTGCGGATCTGCACCGGGCTCGTGTGCGTGCGCAGCACCTTGACGGCGCTGTTGTGACCGCCATCGGCGCTGCCCTGCATGTAGAAGGTATCGTGCTCCTGGCGCGCGGGATGCTCAGGGGGGATGTTGAGCTTGGTGAAATTGTAGTCGTCGGTCTCGATATCAGGGCCTTCCGCGACCGCGAAGCCCATGTCGGCGAAGATCTCGACGACTTCGTCGAACACCTGGCTGACGGGATGGATGCGTCCGTCCTGCAGCGGTCCGACGCGGACGGGCAGCGTCACATCGGCCTTCTCGCTGGCGAGGCGGGCCGTGAGCGCGCCGCGCTCCAGCTCGGTCTTGCGTCCCTCGAGCGCCTCGCTGACGCGCGCCTTGAGTCCGTTCACGGCCTGCCCGAAGGCCTTGCGCTGGTCGCCGGGGAGCGCGCCCAGCGTCGCCATCAGCTCGGGGACGCGTCCCTTCTTGCCGAGCGCGGCGATGCGCACGCGCTCCAGCCCCGCGAGATCGGCGGCAGCCGAAATCTCGGCGGCGAGCGCGCTCTCGAGGGCGGCGAGATCGGTAGTTTGTGTCATCCGTTGTCATCCCGGGGCTTGTCCCCGGGATCCATGTATCGGCGGACTGCGGCGGCACTGTTGCGTGCGACCATGCAGCGAGGGCGTCTGTGGAGCGCTGGATCCCGGGCATGAAGCCCGGGATGACACCTACGCCGCCTTCTTGACCTGGGCGGCGGCCTGGTCGACGAGCGCCTTGAAGCCGGCCGCGTCCTTGACGGCGAGGTCGGCGAGCACCTTGCGGTCGACGGTGATGCCGGCGAGCGCGAGGCCGTTGATAAATCGGCCGTAGGTGAGGCCGTGCTCGCGCACGGCGGCATTGATGCGCTGGATCCACAGCGCGCGGAAGGTGCGCTTCCTGCGCTTGCGGTCGCGATAGGCATACTGCATGGCCTTCTCGACCGCCTGCTTGGCGATGCGGATCGTATTCTTGCGGCGGCCGTAGTAGCCCTTGGCCTTCTTCAGCACCTTCCGGTGCTTGGCGTGGGCGGTAACGCCGCGCTTGACGCGTGCCATTGATCACTCCATCCAAAAAGCGATGATTGAGCCGAGCGGCTGACCCTTGGTCAGCGGTCAGCGGGCGTAGGGCATGTACTTCTTGACGATGCGGGCGTCGCTGTCGCTGAGCACCATGGTGCCGCGCGCGCTGCGCACGAACTTGGCCGTGCGCTTGATCATGCCGTGACGCTTGCCCTGCGCACCGACCTTGACTTTGCCGCTGCCGGTCATCTTGAAGCGCTTTTTGGCGCCGCTCTTGGTCTTCAGCTTGGGCATTTTGTTCTCCTTCTTGCTCGCGGGCCCGTACCGCACCTTTGGTGCTGGCACTCCGCTGGGGCGGCGCCGGCGTCACGAATGACGTACGGCGCGCTTGTGGAACCCGGTGCGGAGAACTGGGCCGTTCTTGATTTGGCCAATCTTGCGCATGGCCAAGTTGAAGTCGCCGCGGCATGCCCCGCCGGGCGACTTGGGACTTCTCATAGTGCGAGTACGTAGGTTGGGTCAAGCGTTAGCGCTGACCCAACACGCTCGGAGACCGCTGCTTGTGTTGGGTCATCGCTTCGCTTGACCCAACCTACCCGCTACGCGCTCCGCGTCAGCGCGGCGCCAGCACCATCACCATCTGGCGGCCTTCCATGCGCGGCTCCGATTCCACCTTGGAGATGGGCTCGGTGTCGGCCTTGACCCGCTGCAGGACCTGCCAGCCGAGCTCCTGGTGGGCCAGCTCGCGACCGCGGAAGCGCAGCGTCACCTTGACCTTGTCGCCCTCGTCGAAAAACCGCCTGATGGCGCGCATCTTCACGTCGTAATCGTGATCATCGATGCTCGGCCGCATCTTGATCTCTTTGATCTCGACGACCTTCTGCTTCTTGCGCGCCTCGGCGGCCTTCTTCTGCTCTTGGTATTTGTACTTGCCGTAGTCGAGGATCTTGGCCACCGGCGGATTGGCGTCCGGGGAAATCTCGACGAGATCCAGCCCAGCTTCGACGGCCTTGGCCAGCGCATCGGTGGTCAAGACGACGCCTACGTTGGTGCCGGTCGCATCGATCAGGCGGACTTCACGGACGCGGATGTCTTCGTTCATCCGCGGACCGGCTGGCTCGCGCTCAGGCGCGGCTCTCATTGGACGACGTATGTTGCAGTCTCCATCGGTTGTTGCGTGGACGCTCGGGCGAGACAGCCGCGGAAACGGACATGTCGCCCAAAATCAGCGCAGGCTCAGAATCGGAGAGATAGTAGCGCAAGTCAAGGTTGTCGCGGGGGGGCATCCACGGGGATCAGCGGGCCGGAGGCCTCGGCAAACCGCCGTTCCAGGCTGGTTCCGAGCAGGCGGTCGTAGACCGCCAGGGTGCGGCGCTGCATCGCCTGGACCGTAAAATGGGCCATAACATGAGCCCGGGCGCGGTTGCCCATGGCCGTCCGTGCCGGCCCGGCCAGCGCCAGGGCACCGGCCAGCCGCTCCGCCAGGGCCCCGGCATCCCCCGCCGGCACCAGCCACCCGGTGGCGGTATCTTCGGCGACGCCGGGCTCGGCGAGCACCGTCTCCGGCGGGGCGCCGATGGCAGTCGCGATCACCGGGCATCCCATGGCCGCCGCCTCGATGGCAGCCCGGCCGAAGGCTTCCGGCTCCGTGGAGGCGACCACGGCGACGTGCGCGGCCAGGAATGCGGCCGCGACATCCTCGACGTGGCCGACGAAGCGGACGTGGGCGCCGAGGTCTCCCCGCGCCACTTGGGCATGCAACTCTTGCACGTAGGCGATCCGGCCCTGGGCGTCTCCGGCGAGCACGATCGCCGCGCCTCCGAGCTTGCCGGCGGCTTTCAGGCGCGCGGCGGCCTCGATCAGAACGCTCTGGCCCTTCCAGCTTGTGAGCCGCGCCATGTGCAGGATCACGCGGTCCCCATCTCCCAGCCCCCAGCGGGCCCGCAGGGACGCGACGCGGTCGGGGGCGACGCCGGCTGGATCGAACTTGGAGGTATCGACGCCGCGATGGATCACCACCATGCGCTGGCGCGAGGTGCCGTAGCGCTGGGCGATCAGGTCGGCCGTGTAGCCGGAATTGGCGATGGTGACGTCGCCGCGCGCCATCACGCCGTTGTAGAAGCGCTTGGCCGCGTTCCTCTCGCCGTAGGCGCCGTGATAGGTCGTCACGAACGGCACCTGCGCGCGCCGTGCCGCCAGCAGCGCGCTCCACGCGGGCGCCCGGCTGCGGGCATGGACGAGACCGACGCCCTCTTCTTGCACGATGCGGGCGATGGCGCGAGCGTTGGCCAGCAGGCGGATAGGGTTCTTGGTGGCTGCCGGAAATGCGATCAGCTCGCCGCCGGCGGCGGTCACGCGGGGTGCGAGCCGGCCGCCCGGCTCGGCCAGCAGCAGCGCGCGTCCGCCCGCGCGCACCACGGCTTCCACGATCTCGACGGCGGAAAGCTCCGCACCGCCGGTGTCGAGCTGCGGCACGATCTGCAGTATGGTTGGCCTGTCGCGCGCCACCGTCTCTTCTTTCGCCATCGGCTGGTGTCCTGTCTCCGAATTGCCTTCACGCTTGCCGCACCGGTGACAAGGCAATTCGGAGACTGAAGGACACCAGAAAGAATTGATTCTAGTGTGGTTCAGTCTCGCAAATGCCATGACGGAGCCCGCCACAAACGGTGATGGCATTTGCGAGACACCACACTAGGGTTCATAGGATGGACGAACAGCAACCGCAATTCATGGTTGTCGGCGGCGGTGCCGACCGGCGGCGCATCGCCTACCTGAGCGAGCCGACCGCGCAGGCGGGCAAGCCAGGCCTGGTGTGGCTGTGCGGGCTCAAGTCGGAGATGACGAGCACCAAGGCGAGCGTGCTGGCCAAGTGGGCGCGCGAGCAGGGTCTGGGCTGCCTGCGCTTCGACTATTCGGGTCACGGGCAGTCGGAGGGCCGGTTCGAGGACAGCACGCTCGGGCGCTGGCTCGAGGAGGCGCGCGCCGCGTTCACCCAGCTGACGAGCGGCCCGCAGGTGGTGGTGGGCTCCAGCATGGGCGGGCATATCGCGCTCCTGCTGGTGCGCGCGCTGATGGCGGAGGCGCCCGCGGAGGCGCAGCGCATCAAGGCGCTGGCGCTGATCGCGCCGGCCTGGGACTTGGCCGACCTGATGTGGACCAACCTGCCGGAGAGCGCGCGCCGGGAGATCATGGAGAAGGGCGTCTACCTGCGCCCCTCGCGCTACGGCGACGGGCCCTACCCGATCACGCGCGCGTTCGTCGAGGAGAGCCGGCGCCACCGTATCGGGGACAGGCCGTTCGATCCCGGCCGTCCCGTGCATATCCTGCACGGGCTGCAGGACCCCGACGTGCCCTGGGAGCACACGCTCGATCTCGTCGCCCATCTCTCCGGCGACTGGACGCGCGTGTCGGCCGTCCCCGACGGCGAGCACCGCCTGTCGCGCCCGGAAGACCTGGCGCTGCTGCTGGACGTGGTCGGCGGCTTGGTCAGGGCGTAGCCAAGAGATAACGGTGCCGCGATGCCGATCATCCACCCGCGGACTTCTCGATCATCACAATAGGTCGTCTTCAATCTGCGTGAGCCTTGCGTTGCCAGCCCCGCAGCCGATGATTTGGGCCAAGGAGGAGCCTCACGATGACGATCACCATCACCGCCTTTGAACGGTCGCCCGACGGCGGCCGGGGGCTGGCGCGTGATACGCGCGTTCGCTGGGCGCTCGAGGAAGTGGGGCAACCCTACAAGGTTCGCCTCGTTTCGTTTCGCGCGATGAAGGAACCCGCGCATCTGGCGCTTCACCCTTTCGGCCAGATTCCGACCTATGAGGAAGGCGATCTCGCCCTGTTCGAGACGGGGTCGATCGTGTTCCATATCGCCCAGCGCCATGCGGGTCTGCTGCCGGGCGATGCCAATGCCCGGGCACGCGCGATCACATGGATGTTTGCCGCGCTCAGCACGGTGGAGCCGCCGATCCTCGAACTTGCAACCGCCAAGATTCTGGAAGGCGACAAGCCCTGGAGTATGGAGCGTCTGCCTCTGGTCGAGGATCGCATCCGTGTCCGGTTGAAGCAACTTTCCGCTCGCCTGGGTCATGCCGACTGGCTCGATGGTGCGTTCAACGCGGGCGACCTGATGATGGTGTCAGTGCTGCTCAGGTTGAAATCATCGGGCCTCTTGAACGAATATCCGAACCTGGCCGCCTATCTCGCCCGCGGCGAAGCGCGGCCTGCCTACAAGCGCGCTTTCGACGCTCAATTGGCGGTGAACACCGGCAAGCCACCGACCGGCTGATTGAGCACTTGATATACTGCGCCGCCGGAGCGGTCGCTTTGCATCCGTCGGAGCGTTCGCCGGGAGGACGCCGTGCAGTCGGACCACATCGACATCCTGGTGATCGGGGCAGGCCTGTCCGGCATCGGCGCCGCATGCCACCTGCGCAAGAGTTGTCCTGGGAGAGAGTTTGCCATCCTCGAGGCCCGCGATTGCATCGGCGGGACGTGGGACCTGTTTCGCTATCCCGGAGTGCGCTCGGATTCCGACATGTTCACGCTCGGCTACGCGTTCCGGCCGTGGCTGGGGGCCAAGTCCATCACCGGCGGACAGTCCATCCTGGAATACGTCCGCGCGACCGCGCGCGAGTACGACATCGAGCGCACGATCCGCTTCCATCACCGCGTCAGGCGCGCATCGTGGTCGTCGCAGGAGGTGCGGTGGACGGTGGAGGTCGAGCGCGGAGCGGACAAAGAGCTTGCCCGTCTCACCTGCAACTTCCTGATCGTGTGCAGCGGCTACTACAGCTATGCCGAGGGCTACACCCCCGCTCTCCCGGGCATCGCCCGTTTCGAGGGCCGTGTCGTCCACCCGCAGAGCTGGACCGAGGACGTCGTCTACGCCAACAAGCGCGTGGTCGTGATCGGCAGCGGCGCAACCGCCGTCACGCTCGTACCGGAGCTGGCAAAAGCGGCGAGCCACGTCACCATGCTGCAACGCTCGCCGACCTATGTCGTGGCATGGCCGGACGAGGACCGCATCGCCAATGCTCTGCGCGGGTGGCTGCCTGCGCGGGCGGCCTGCAGCATCGCGCGCTGGAAGAACGTGCTGGCCGGCATGTACTTCTATCGCATGTGCAAGCGCGATCCCGAGCGGGCCAAGGCCATGATCCGCGACGGCCTGCGCGCCGAGCTCGGACCGGACTACGACATCGCCACGCATTTCACGCCCCGCTACGATCCCTGGGACCAGCGGCTGTGCCTTGCGCCGAACGGCGATTTCTTCCACGCGATCAGGAGCGGCAAGACCACGATCGTGACGGACGAGATCGAGACCTTCACCAAGACCGGTCTCAAGCTGCGCTCCGGCCGGGAGCTGGAGGCCGACCTGGTGGTGACCGCGACAGGCCTCAACCTGCAGGTCCTGGGCGGCGCCGAGATCGACGTCGACGGCAAGCCCGCCGATCCCGCCACCACGCTCAGCTACAAAGGCGTGATGTACAGCGACATTCCCAACCTGGCGTCGGTGTTCGGCTACACGAACGCCTCGTGGACTTTGAAAGCCGATCTCATCAGCGGCTACATCTGCCGCCTTCTCAACTATATGGAGCGGCAGGGCCTCGCCCAGTGCACGCCGCGCAACAGCGATCCCACCATCGAGCGCCGGCCTCCGATCGATTTCTCATCGGGCTATTTCCAGCGCTCCATGGACAAGCTGCCGAGGCAGGGATCGCGCAAGCCGTGGCGCATCTACCAGAACTACATCCAGGACCTGATCGCCCTGCGCTTCGCACCGATCGACGACGGCGTGCTGGAGTTCGCGGCGCGGCCCATTTCGCGCGACACGCAAGGAGGCGCAGGTGTGGCCCGGTCGACGCAGAACGCCACGACATCCTGACGCTGTTCGCGGCGTTGGGATCGCTCGCCCGCTAACCCCTGCGCCGCCCGCGCTTGGTCTCGCGGCGCAGGCGCACGTCGTAGCCCAGGCCGCTTTCCTCGCCCAGGAACAGCACGCCGGCGCGCTCGACATCAGCACGGGAGGTTGTCCATGGCTGAGATGCAAACATCCGGTGGCTGCAGGATGAGGAGCGTGGTGCCCTACTTCCTCGTCGACGATGTGTTCGCGACGGCCGAGTTCTATCGCGACACCCTGGGCTTCACGTTCGACCAGTTCTTCGGCGAGCCGCCGAGCTTCACCATCGTCGCGCGCGACGACGTCCGCATCATGCTTCGCCAGGTGCGGCCGGCAAGGCCGCCCGTCGCCCGCCCCAACCGCAGCGTGATGGACGATACGTTCGACGCCTACATCTACGTGTCCAATGTCGACCGGCTCGCGGCGCAATTGCGCGCGAAGAAGGCCGATATCGTCGAAGGCCCGGTCGACCGGATCTACAACATGCGCGAGCTGCTCGTGCGCGACTGCAACGGCTACGTGCTCGCCTTCGGGCAGGGGTGAGCGCGTCAGCGCGCGGGTGCAAGCTGCGCCGAGCGCGGCGCGTTGAGGCCGTCGGTCAGGGCCCTCTGCAGGGCTGTCGGTCCGGCCGTCTCGGCGAGGCCCTCGGGAATGATCCACATGGTGTAGTCGTCAGCGTCGATGCCGTGCCGGCAGTAGAGGCGCCCCGCTTCGGTGCGGCAGTCCGAGTCCGCCAGGACGGCGTGGCCGGCCCGCCGGTCGTGCTTGAGGATGTGCAGGTCGACCGGCTGCAGGAAGCCCGGCAGGGTCCCGAGCTCGATGCCGCGGAAGACGCATCCGAGCGTATTGCGGCAGGCGCCCGCGCGCGCGCCCCAGGTGTTGCCGAAGCCCAGCGCCTTGCGCCCGGGCAGGAACACGGCAGACCGCTCGGCGCCCGCGCTGACGTAGCAGCCATCGCGCGTGCACAGGATGGGGTCGGCGACCTTGGGACCATTGCGGCGGATGCCGTAGGTGCCGGGCGTCATCACGAGCAGCACCGTCACGCGCGTGGCGTCGCGGCCGATGGCGGACTTGATCGTGGGGGCGGACGGAGCTGGCGGCGTGGGTACGGCGACGGGCGCGGCGGCCACGTGCGGCGGCGGTTCCGGCAGCCTGGGTTCGGCGGCCGGGGCGGTGGGAGCGCTGGCCGGCACCTCTATGGCTGGCGGCGCGGGGTTCGCCGGCAATGGTGCGGCAGCGACCGCCTCCGGCTTGTGCGACGGAGGATCGGCTTGCGGGGGTGTCGGTGCGGGCGTCACGGTCGCCGTTGCAGGGGGCGCTTCCGCCGGAGGTGGCGCGACCGCTACCGCGGGGGCCGCAGCTTCGACGGGGGCGGGCGCAGGCGTCACGACCGGAGCGCCGGGCGGAGTTGCGGGCGGCGCTGATGCCACGGACTCGGCTGGCGGGGACGGCGGGGCAGCCTCGGGCGGAGGCGCAGCCGGCGCTGGACCAGCGACCGCCTTCTCCTCCGTATCGCGGCCGGCTTTTCCGGCCGCGCGGGATTCGCGCAGCTGGCGCACGCGGCTCAGCTTCTCGGCGAGCCGCCTGGCATCCTCCGCGCGCTGACGAGCCAGCTGCTCGTCGTCGGTCGGTTTCGCGCGCTCGGGCTCCGCCGCGACGGTCTGCGACGGCTCGGCCGCCGGTCTTGTAGGAGCACCTTCGCTGGCGAGCAGCTCCTCGGCTTTCGCGCGCTCCATCTCGGCCTGCTCGATCAGGCGGCGCGCCTCCTCGGTGAGCCGCTCCTCCTCTTCCGCGACGCGCATCTCATCGGCCTCGCGACGCGCCCGGGCGAGCATCTCGGATTCGTCGGCGCGGCGCAGCTCCACGGCGCGGCGCGCCTCCTCCGCCGCTTTGGCAGCCGCCCGGCGCTTGGCTTCGGCGGCCTTGCGCGCGGCTTCCGCCTTTCGCTGGGCCTCCAGCTTGCGCGCGGCCTCCGCCTTGCGCTCGGCTTCGCGCTGCGCGGCTGCTTCGGCCGGCTCGGCATCCGGCTTCTTGGCGTCGGGGGTGGCCTTGCGTTCGGTCGCAGGCTTCTTGGCCTCCGCCGCCTTGCGCTCTGCGTCCTTCTTCTTGGCGCCCTCCGTGGTGCCGGCGCCATCGGCCTCGCCGGCGAACTTCTCGGCGATCTTGTGTGCGGCGTCGTTGGCCTGGGTCGGCACAGCAAACATCAGCGCAGCAGCGATCGAGACAATCGCGCCGCGCGCAACCGCCTTCCCGGACATTGTCTACTCCTGACGTGATCCCTGGTCGGCGAGATAGCGCGCCGGTCCCGCTGGCGGCTGGGGCTGGCGCGACGGGCGCGACCCTGACCGTCGGGTTGGCAATCTTGTCGGGGTTTGCGGCGGAAAGCGGGAGCGGAGCTGAACGGTGGCTGAACGAGGCGGGTTGCAGATACCTACTCGTGCGCCGCCGTCCAATTATTGCGTGGTTGATGCGCGCGAGCAATTCCTCCGACTCGCGAATCCCCGTACACGCAGTCGATGTGCATTACAGGCCGCAAGATGTGCGCGGAAGGCCGAGTGAGCTTGACCTCCAGTATCCGGGGTGACATATCGATTCCTCGATATATGAGTCGGTGGACCCAGGTCTGCCGTACCCAGGTGCCTCGCCGTAAGCGGGGGTGTCCCTGGAATAGACTTGTTGCGTCGTGTTCAGTCGTCAGCAGCGGCGAATAGGGGCAACAGGTGGGGACAAAGCCGATCAGGCGGTTCCGTGTCACCTCAGCAGGCGCAAGCCTGGGTAGCGTTGCCGTCCTTGCGTGGGCGCTCGTTGCGATCACTCCGGCCGGAGCGGAGACGCTGAGCGAGGCGCTTTCGTCGGCCTACAAGTTCAATCCGCGGCTGGATGCGGCGCGCGCGACCATGCGGGCGACCGACGAGGAGGTGCCGCGTGCGATCTCGGGCTATCGCCCCAGCATCACCGGCAGTGCCGACACCAGCGTCCGCCACATCACCACCAGCCCGGGCACCGTCGTCAACGGCGACAGCAACCCGCGCGGCTACCAGGTGGGCATGGTGCAGCCGCTGTTTCGCGGCTTCCGCACGGTCAACGCGGTCAATGCGGCGGAGGCCACGGTGCGGGCCGGCCGCGAGACGCTGCGCACGGCGGAGCAGAGCGTGCTGCTGGAAGCCGTCACCGCCTTCAGCGACGTGGTGCGCGACACCGCCATCGTGCGCCTGCGCGAGAACAACGTCACGGTGCTGACGCGCGATTTGCGCGCCACGCAGGACCGCTTCAACGTGGGCGAGGTCACGCGCACCGACGTGGCGCAGGCGCAGGCGCGCCGTGCCGCCGCGGTGGCGGCCCTCGATCTGGCGCGCGCCAACCTGAAGACCTCGCGCGCCACCTACGAGCGGGTGATCGGCCATCCGCCGAGCCATCTGGTGGAGGCCCGCGCCAGCAGCATCGTTGCCCGGACGCTGGGCGAGAACGTGGAGATCTCGCTGCGCGAGAGCCCCAACGTGGTCGGCGCGCTCTACCGCGAGCAGGCGGCGCGCTTCAACATCGACCTGGTGCGCGGCGAGCTGCTGCCGACGGCGCAGCTGGAGGCCAACTACTCCAAGCGCTTCGACGAACTCGGTCGGGCTGGACTGGTCGGAGACGGGCTCGGTGACGGGTCGGCTGACGGTGCCGTTCTACACCGGCGGCGAGGTGCAGGCGCGCGTGCGCCAGGCCAAGCAGACCCACATCCAGCGGCTGCAGGAGATCGAGCAGGCGCGCACGGAGACGCAGGCGCAGGTGGTGACGGCGTGGGCGCAGCTGCAGGCGGCGCAGGCGGCGGTCGAGTCGGACCAGACGGCGGTGAACGCCAACCGCATCGCGCTGGCCGGCGTGCGCGAGGAAGAGCGGGTGGGCCAGCGCACGCTGCTCGACGTGCTCAACGCCGAGCAGGAACTGCTCAACGCCGAGGTCAACCTGGTGACCGACCAGCGCAACGTGGTGGTGACGTCCTACACGGTGCTGTCGACCATCGGCCGGCTCAACGCGCAGGACCTGGGCGTGGCGGCGCTGGTCTACGACGCGGAGGCGCATTACGCCGACGTGCGCCGCAAGTGGTTCGACGTCAACGTCACCTACTCCGACGGCCGCCGCGAGACCATCGAAGCCACCCCGCCCCCCGGCTACGTCCCCGCGAAATAGCGCGTCCCGAGACTGGCTGCGGTGCCGGCGATGCCCGCGCGGAGCTATTGGCCCAGGCGCAGCTCGACGCGCCGGTCGAGCTGGAAGGCGTCTTCCTTGGAGAGCCTGGCGCGCTCGGCGCCGCTGAACGGCTCGCTCTTGCCCTTCGGCACCAGCACCAGCTTGCCGGTGTAGCCGGACTCGCGCAGGTAGCGGGCGACGTTCTCCAGCCGGTTGCGTGACAGCTCCATGTTGTACTCGTCGGAGCCGCGCTCGTCGGCGTGGCCGCTGAGCGTCGCCGCATCGAGCTTGCGCTGGCGCAGGAAGTCGCTGAGCGCGGCGGCCTGCCTGCGCCCGGTGGCGGTGATGTCCGCCTCGTCATAGGGGAACGGGATCGGCGCCGGCGGCAGCGGGGCGGCAACCCTGGGCGGCTCCGGCGGCGCGGGACGGGCGTTGGCCGCGATCGTGATGTTGACGCTCTGTCCGGACAGGGGCGGAGCGGCCCCGCTCGGCTTGGCGGTCAGCGACAGCTGGTACTCGCCGGGCGTGAACTGCCGATCGATCACGGTTGCCCACTGGCCGTCGCCGTTGGCCTTGGCCGAGGCCACCGGCTTCTCGTTGGCCAATATGGTCACGCTGGAATTGGCGGGCGCGCGGCCGGCGAACACCGAGGAGCCCTCGGGATCGATGCGCACGACATCGAAGGTGGAGCTCGCGGGCTTGCCGGGGCGATCGTCGGCTGCCGCATTGGCGAGGTGATCGGCGGCCGTCGCCTTCGCGGGGCGATCGTCGACGGGTGCCTTGACTGGGCGGTCTTCCGCGGGCCGGCGCTCGGGCTCGACCGCGGCGGCGACATTGGCCGCGCTGCGTGGCTGCGGTGCCGTCGCCCGCTGGATCGTCGCGGTCGGTGCAGCGCTGGAGAACAACAGCGAAGACAGATCGAAACGCAGCGCGAGCAGGGCGACCAGCAACACGACGCCGCCGAGCGCTATGCAACCCGTAATCTCTTTGCGACGCAACGGACTATCCTCCGCACGAATTCCTGTGCTCGCGGCCCTTGACGGTTTCGTCACTATATCGGGCGGCTCGAGCGTGCGAACGGGCGTTAACGGCAATGGTTAATCTAGCCGAGCCAAAGGGCCGGAGTCATTCACTAATTCGTGCCCGCTGGGCGGGCCTCGAGGGCCTCAGCCGCCGTCCTTCTTGGGCACGGCCGGCGCCGCTGCCGGCTTGGCCGGGGCGGGCTTGGCGGGTGCCGCCGTGGCCTGCGTCAGGGGGTGGTATTTCGGGCAGTGCTTGTAGATGTAGCCGTTGACCGATTTCAGCATCGCGCGATGGAACAGGCCGATGCTGTCGTTGAGGCGCGCCGCCGTCGACAAGGTGGCCTTGATGCCGGCCGGGCCCTCCAAATTGATGAGATTGATCCAGATCTTGTTGGCCTTGCCGTCCCTGAAGACGATCTTCGGCGCCAGCGTCGCCGTGAGTGTCTTGACCTGGCCCTCGTGCTCGACGATGCAGTTGGCAGTGTGGGCGGGAACCCAGAATTTGTACTCGCCCGCGGCCAGCGCCGCCACCACCGCCGCCCGGTTGATATTGATCTGCACCGTGCAGCGCGCGTCGCCGAAGTCCCATTTCACGTCACGCTGATCGGCTTCCTTGAGCGTCGACTTCGTCCAGGTCTTGGTCAGCGCACACTTGAGGTCCTCGCCCTTCGGCTCTCGCCGCTGCAGGATGTTGCACAGGCGCTGGTCGCAGGCATCGATGGCCTTGGTTTCGCCCGCGCCTTCCTCGAGCGCGCTGGCCGGTGGGATCGGGAGCGCGCCGAGCGCGACAACGCCCAGGACAGCGAGGGCGAACGGCAGCCGCGCGGATGCGGGGGTGGGTTTGCGGGTCATGCGTCCTCGAGCCTCCCTCGGGCCTGGCCGGGAGCGCCGCTGTGGGCGGGTCGCCGGCGGGGATGATAGCAACGGACGACTCCATAACATGCCGGTGGGCCGGAGTTAGGCACGGCCGTGCGCGGATTTCGCAGGCGCGTGCCCATTGCGTACGCATGCCAGCGATGAACGTCGCGGCACCACACGCGTCCGTCGATCTGCTAGGAAAGAGGACAGGCTTCGAGGGAGCAGCGAGGAGACCCATGACCTACGATCTCATCTTGCGGGGAGGACGCGTGATCGATCCCTCGCAGAAGCTGGATGCCGTGAGCGACGTGGCCTTCTCTGGCGGCAAGGTCGCCAAGGTCGGCCCCAAGCTGGAGGGCGGCGCCGGGACGGTGGTGCGCGACGTGGCGGGATCGATCGTCACGCCGGGCCTGATCGACCTGCACACCCACGTCTACTGGGGCGGCACCTCGCTCGGCATCGACGCGGAGGAATTCTGCCGCACCTCCGGCGTCACGACCTCGGTCGACACCGGCAGCGCGGGGCCCGGCAACTTCGCCGGCTTCCGCAAGCACGTGATCGAGCCGTCCCAGGTGCGCATCCTGGCCTATCTGCACGTGTCGCACGCCGGCATCTTCGGCTTCTCGGACCGCGTCATGGTGGGCGAGAGCGGCGACCTGCGCCTGATGAACCCCATCGACGCCGTGGAGGTGGCCAACGCCAACCGCGACGTGATCGTCGGCATCAAGGTGCGCGTCGGGCTGCATGCGTCGGGCACGTCGGGCGCCGTGCCGCTGCGGATCGCGCTCGAGGTGGCGGAGGCCGTGGGCATGCCGCTGATGGCGCACATCGATCACCCCCCGCCGAGCTACGAGGAGGTGATCGAGATGCTGCGGCCCGGCGATATCCTCACGCACGCGTTCCGGCCGTTCCCCAATTCGCCGGCGACGCACCAGGGCACGGTCAAGAAGGAGGTGCTCGACGCGAGGAAGCGCGGCGTCAAGTTCGACATCGGCCACGGCAAGGGCTCGTTCGCCTTCAAGACGGCCCGCGCCATGCTGGCCAACGGCTTCATGCCCGACACCATTTCCTCGGACGTGCACCAGCTGTGCATCAACGGCCCGGCCTACGACCAGGTCACGACCATGTCGAAGTTCCTCTGCATCGGCATGCCGCTCAACGATGTGATCGCCGCCTCGACGGTGAACGCGGCGATGGCGCTGAAGCGCCCCGAGCTCGGCAGCCTCAAGCCCGGCAGCGTCGGCGATGCGACGATCCTGAAGGTCAGGGAAGGGCGGTTCGACTACGTCGACGTGGTGGGCGAGCACCTGGAGGCCGACCGCAAGATCGCCTCGGAGGGCGTCGTCGTCGCCGGCAAGTGGTGGCACCCGAAGGCGGCGTAGCCAGGTGTCGGGCGTGCGCATTCCGGGATGGGAGCCATGGCGGCGCAGCCTGAGATCGAGCAGTTCCTGAAGGCGCTCGGGGAGACGCAGTACCTGCCGCCGGAGCGCATGCGGGCGTATCAGCGCCGGCTGCTGGCCAGGCTCCTGCACCATGCGCGGCAGGAGACCGCCTTCTACGCCGGGCGTCTCGACCCGATGATGCGCGCCGACGGCTCCATCGACTGGGACCGGTGGCAGGAGCTGCCGATCCTCACCCGATCGCAGGCGCAGGACAATTTCGCCGCCCTGTGCGCGCGGTCAGTGCCGCCGGTTGCCGGGGCGGCGACGGAGGATACCTCGTCCGGCTCGACGGGCCGGCCCCTCCGGCATTTGACGGCCGCTATCCAGGACCTCGCCTCCGCCTGCGCCAGCGAGCGGTTCTTCGGATGGCACGGCATCGATCCCGGATCGCTGACGGTGCGCATCCGTGCCGTCCGCGATCCGGAAGCGGCCTATCCGAAGGGACGGCGGACGATCGGGTGGCGGGCCGGACACGAGACCAGCGAGGCCATCGACCTGTCGATCGCGACGCCGGTGGATCGCCAGATCGAGTGGCTGGCGCGCGTCCGGCCCCGGTACCTCGCCTCCTACCCAAGCAACCTGCGCGAGATTGCCCGCGAGGCAACGCGCGCCGGCATTGCGCTGCACTTCGACGCGATCATGACGTTCGGCGAGATGACGTCGGACGACATGCGCGACGCCGTCGAGGAGTACTTCGCTCTGCCGCTGCTGGATCGCTACGGCTCCAGCGAAGTCGGCCACATCTCCGCCACCTGTCCCCATTCGCTGCAGCATCACGTGGGGGCGGAGCTCGTGCTGCTCGAGGTCGTCGATGCCGACGGATACGCCGCCGCGCCTGGATCGGTCGGCCGCATCGTCGTGACGCCGTTCTACAATTTCGCCATGCCGCTGATCCGCTACGAGCTCGGCGACTACGGCATCCTGTCGCCCGAGCCGTGCGCATGCGGCCGCACGCTGCCCGTGCTGGAGAGCGTGCTGGGGCGCTCGCGCAATATCTTTCGCTTCGTGGACGGGACCAGCACGTGGCCGGTCCTGCTGTCGCGCGACTTCCAGGCCTTCGTGCCGAACCGGCAGTTTCAGGTCGTCCAGCTGACGCACACGGACATCGAGTTCCGCTATGTGCCGGTCGAGGAGAACCAGGTGAACGATCCTCTGGCGCTCACGGCGTATCTCAAGTCCAAGCTGCATCCGACGGTCTCGGTCGCGCTCGCGCCGGTCTCCGCGATCGCGCGCTCCGGTGGCGGCAAGTACGAGGACTGCATGTCGCTGGTCGGGTGATCGCAGGGTGCGGCTGCGGCCGGACGTACGCCCGCCTCAGACGTTGCCGTCGCAGAAGCCGTTGATCAGAGTCTTGCCCGCCGGGCAGACGCCGCGGGCCTGCAGGGCCTGGTAGAGATCGCCGGGAAGGTCGACGTCCGGGTCGTCCTCGCGGTGGCGCCTGATCAGGGTCTTGTCCGAGCGCGAGAAATAGAACTTGAGGCCGAACAGCGAGCGCAGGTCGCGATCCTCGTCGACGCCGATATCCGCGAAGAGCGAGAGGCCCCTTCTGGTCAGCGGTGCCCACTCGAGACCGGCGAAGCCGGCAAAGCCGGGACCCTGCAGATGGCTCACGCCCAGATGGATGCGGAAGATCGTCGTGCGGATAGTAGGCCACCGTCCCCTTGCCGGCGAAGCCTTCGGTCGAGCCGTACTGGTAGGCCGACAACCCCTCCAGCGACAGCCGGCCGAGATAGAGCTGGGCCTCGAGGCCGGCTTTGCCGATTTCGCCGCCGATATCCAATGCGCCGTTGCCGGCGACATTCCAATGCAGATAGCTGCCATAGGCGCCGAGCAGGCCGCGCGATGGATCGCGCCAGAAGATGTGGCCGCCGACGCCGTTGAAGGCGCCGCCATTGCTGTTGCCGACCACGCCGTCGATCTGCGCGCCGAAGCCCCACCGCAGCGGGAATGCCAGCCCGAGCAAGGCGCCGCCCGCCGCATCGTCCTCGCGCGTTGCACCGAAGGCGCCGATCTTCGCATTCAGGCCGGATACAGCCGGCAGGCCGGGCCTGGAGTCGCCGCCCCCGAAGTCGGCAGCCAGCGCGGCAGACCCGGCGACTGCGTCCGCCGCGACCAGCAGGGCGAGGACCGACGTGCTCGACAACAGCGTGCGGCGAAGGTTCATGGCAGCTTTCCGGCCGGAGCTTCTATGCGAGGAGCGCGGACTCAACCGATTGCCACCGCGAGTCCGGCTATGCGATTCTTCTGCGCCGGTAAACCGCGCAATCCAATCCTCTATCCGACAGCAATCCGATTGGGACGTTAACGGACAAGCAAGTCGGCCCGGGGATGCTTGCGCAGGTGATGCGGACCGAGCTGGCGAGGTGATCGAATGGAGCGGCAGGAGTTCATCGCAATCGCAGGCAGCGCCGGACGGCTGCTGGCTGGCGCGCTCGCGGCCGCGCTGATTGCCGGTGCCGCCGGCGGCCCGTCTGCGTGGGCCCAATCGGCAGCGGCCGCGCCGCCCCCGGTCAGGGAAGTGGGCTCCACCGTCGTAGCTCTCGACCCCAGCCGCGGCGGCGGCGTCTATCCCGTGTACGCTTCGGCTGATCTTCAGGCGGGCAATGCGACGGCGCGGCTGGCGATCGTGATCGTGCACGGCAGGTTGCGCAACGCCTCGGACTACTTCGCGACGGGGCTCGGCCTGGTCGCAGACGCCGGAGCAGCCGGACGCGACACGATTGTCGTTGCGCCGCAACTTTTGCTTCAGGTCGATGCGGCGCGATGGAAGCTTGCCGATCGCTATCTGCGCTGGGACAGAGGCTGGGAGGATGGCGACGCCGCACGGGCGCCGTCCCCGGCCAGCTCCTACGACGTGCTCGATGACGTCGCGGCAAAGCTATCGAACGCGTCAGTGTTCCCCGCGCTGAAGAGGATCGTCTTCGTCGGTCACGGCGGCGGCGCGCAGATGCTCGTGCGCTATGCCGTGGTGATGAAGCCGCAGCCCGGCCCCCAGATCGGCTTCGTGATCGCCAATCCCGGATCGTATCTGTATCTCACGGCGGACCGCCCGCTGGCGCCGGAGAAGGACTGCCTGGGCGAGGACTTCAACAAGTGGAAGTACGGCTTGGACGCCCCGCCGCCCTATGTGGACAATCTGGACCGGCGCCTGAAGGACTTTGCGGCACGGGACGTCACGCTGTTGCTGGGGGCGAAAGACAGGAAGGCCACGGGGTCATTGGATCAGTCATGCGCGGCGAAGGTCCAGGGGCGCAATCGGATCGATCGCGGGCGGCTCTTCGTGCAGGCGTTGGCCAAGAGCGGCCTCGCGCCACTGTTGAAGCACCACATCGTGAAGAACGCCGGTCACGACGAGAGCGCCATGCTGACATCGGATCGGGCACGGAAGGCCATCTTCGCGGCAGAGTAGCGTTTTGGCGATTCCCCGATGTCATCCTCGGGCTTGTCCCGAGGATCCAACCATCCGCGAACGCAGGAGTTAGCGGGTTGGTGGATGGTCGGGACAAGCCCGACCATGACAAGCAGGTAGGAAACGAATGAGCCACTACACTGACATGGAGGACGAATGCGCATCATCGACCTGAGCCGGGAACTCTACCATCGCACCCCGAGCTATCCCGGCCAGCCGCCGGTCATCCACGGCATCTGGAAGACGCACGCCGAGGCGTTCGCCGATTCCGGCAACGTGCACGGCAACAGCGTCATGTACTTCTCGATGCCCGATCACGGCGGGACCCACATCGACGCGCCGCGCCACTTCGGGCCTGCAGGCACACCGATCGACGAGTATCCGCTCGAGAACTGCATCGTGCCGGGCATCTGCATCGACCTGCGGCACGTCGCGCCGAGGGCGGAGATCGGCCCCGGCGACCTGGAAGCGGCGGTGAAGAAGGCGGGCGTGCCCATTCCCAAGGGCGGCACGGTGCTGCTGTGCACGGGCCACCATGCGCGCACCTATCCGAAGCCTGCCTACGCCAGGGACAATCCGGGCATCAATGTGCCGGCGACCGAATGGCTGGCGAGGCAAGGCATCGTGCACTTCGGCATCGACTCCATGCGGCCCGGCCCCGACGGCGACGTCAACGCGCTCGTGCACAAGGCATGCCTGGAGCTCGACATCACCCACATCGAGAGCCTCTGCAATCTGGAGGCGCTGATCGGACAGGGCCAGTTCCAATTCATCTGCCTGCCGCTCAAATGGCGCGGCGGCACCGGCTCCCCGATCCGCGCGGTGGCCGTGTTCGAGGACTAGGCGGCCGCCTCGTGCGCCGACGAGGTGATCGCCAACAGTCGTACTCTGGGTCATCCCGGCCCGCCCTCGGACTTGTTCGAGGGGCACGCGGATCCATCTATCCGCTCGCTCCGGCGTCCGCGGATCGCTGCATACCGGGGACAAGCCCCGGTATGACAACGGTCGCGATAGCCACGGAGGTCACCTCACCCCACCCGCTCGGTGGGGACGATGTCGACGGTCTCCAGCTTGCCGTCGCGCAGGATGCGGACGGCGACGCGCTTGTCGATGCGGCTGCCGTCGAGGATGCGGGCGATGTCGTCGATGCCGGTCACGACGTCCTGGTCGAGCGCGACGATGACGTCGCCGGGCTTCAGGTCGCCGGCCTGAGCCGGGCCGCCGGGCACCACCTCGACCACGCGCACGGCCGACTCCTGCGCCAGGTCCGCCCGGACGCGCAGCCGCTGCGGCAGCGCCACCTGGTCGCCGGCGATGCCGAGCCGCGCGCGGCGCACGCGGCCGTGCTGCAGCACCTGGGTCAGAACGTGCTGGGCCGTGTTGGCGGCGACCGAGAAGCAGATGCCCTGCGCGCCCATGATCACGGCGGTGTTGACGCCGACGACCTCGGAGCGCGAGTTGACGAGCGGGCCGCCGGAGTTGCCGGGATTGAGGGCGGCATCGGTCTGGATGACGTCGCCGATCAGGCGGCCGTTCTGGGCGCGCAGCGAGCGGCCGACGGCGCTGATGATGCCGGCCGTCACCGTCGACTCGAAGCCCAGCGGATTGCCGATGGCGATGGCGATCTGTCCCGGCTTGAGCTTCTTGGAGTTGCCGAGCCGCGCGGCCGGCAGCCGGTCGGTGGTCTCGGCGCGCAGCACGGCGATGTCGGTGTCGGGGTCGCGGCCGAGCACGCGCGCGGGAAAGCGCCGCGCATCGGTCAGCGCCAGCTCGATCGTCGAGGCGCCCTCGACCACGTGGTTGTTGGTGAGCACGATGCCGTCCGGAGACAGGATGGTGCCCGAGCCCGAGCCCTGCGCCGGGCGGCCCTGGCGCGAGCTGCGCACCTGCACGTGCACGACGGACGGGGACACGGCCTCGACGACGCCGACGACGGCGCTGGAATAGGCGTCGAGCAGCTCCTCGTCCTGTGCGCTGCCGCTGCGACTGGCAACGTTGGTCAGGGTGGAAACGTCGGCGACGAAAGACGTATTGCGGTCGCGGTCGCGATCTCTGCGCCACAGCTGCATGTGGCAATCCTCCAAATTAGCGATACCCCTGGGGGGATCCCCCATGCGCGGATATATGGGGTGGCGTTAACCGTCCCGCGAGGGGTGGGCCCCCGACGCCCGCATGGCAGCCAACGATGCAGCGCAGGCTGGACGAAAGTGTGTCGCTGTCCAGGCTTGCTGCTTCACCCTTCGAGGCCGACCGGCCTCGAGTCTTCGCCTCTCCCCTCGGGGAGAGGATGTGAGGCCATGACTTACAGGCTGCGTACCGAGACGGAGCCGCACGCGCGCGCTTGGAGGCGCGCCAGTAAGTCATCTGGCCGAACAGGTGAGGGGGGACTTCGTCCGTAACGTGTTGAAGGCCCCCTCATCCGCCCGTCTCGCCGAAGGCGACCTCCGGCTCGACGGGCACCTTCTCCCCGAGGGGAGAAGGGAGCAGGCCATTGCAGTCCCAGGCAGCGTGATCGCGGATCAGACCAGCTTGCACATGGCGGCGCCGCCGGAGACGTCGACCGCGCCGGGCTGCTCCTCGATGTTCAGGGACTTCACGACCCCGTCATCCACGACCATGGAGTAGCGCTTGGAGCGCACGCCGAGGCCGCGGGCGGTCAGGTCGATCTCGAGGCCCACCTTCTTGGCGAACTCGGCGCTGCCGTCGGCCAGCATGTCGATCTTGCCGTCGGCCTTGGAGTCCTTGGCCCAGGCCGTCAGCACGAACACGTCGTTGACGGACGTGCAGGCGATCATGTCGACCTTCTTCTTCAGCTCGTCGTAGTTCTGCACGAAGCCGACCATGTGCTGCTTGTGGCAGGTGGGCGTGAACGCGCCAGGCACCGCGAACAGGGCGACCTTCTTGCCGGCAAACACATCTCCCGTCTTCATCGGCTTGGGAGCGCCGTCCGGCCCCATGGTCATGAACGTCGTCTCAGGCAGCTTGTCGCCGACCTTGATGGTCATCTGGATAATCCTCTCACACAAGGGAACTCGAAATTCCGCGGCTGAACTTATGCGGTTGTGGGCCCCAAGCCAAGACAATCGGGACGGTTGACCCGGTCACCAGCGTTGTCATACCGGGGCTTGTCCCCGGTATCCAGTGCGCCGCATCCTCGGCCGAAGAAATGCGGCTTCCGTCGCGCGCAGCTGTCGGCTCTGCATCGGCGCCGAGGTTGTGGCCTTCAAATATCGGGGGTTCTTGTCGAGAGCTGGATCCCGGCAATGAATGCCGGGACGACACCAGGACGCAAATGTCGGCGTCGTACCGCTAGCGGGTCAGGACGATGAAGTCGGTGCCGGTGGCGCGCATCTCGCGGTTGTTGCCGTGGTCGGACACGATGAGCGAGGCGCCGGGCGTCAGCAGCTCGGAGATGCGCTCGACGGCCTCTCGTGGCAGCTCGAAGCGGTCGAGCGCCTCGGAGGCGGATGCCGGCGGGCCGCTCGCGACCTGATACGGCGGCTCGGCTTCGCTGCGGGAGGCACGCGATATCTTGCGCGAGCTGGCGACGCTCTGACCGGAGGGCGGTATGGAGACGGCCTGCCAGCGCATGGCATCGCCGCCGTCCTTGAATTCCAGGGCGGTGTAGACGTGGGTGCCGAGCGGCCGATCCGAATCGCGGAAGGTTGCCGGCCACTCGTAGACTTGGCGGAAGCCGTGGCGCACGATCACCTTGCCGTCGGCCTTGCTGACGAGGATGGAGATCGGCAGCTTCTGCAACTCGGAAGCGCGCTCGGCCGTGATCTTGCCGACCTTGGCATTGCCGACAGCCGTCGTCATGTCGGTGGCGGCCGCCAGGACGATGCCCTTGGCGCTGCTGGCGTCGACCGTTTCGGGCTGCGGGGCAGGCTTGCGCACGAACAGGCGCGCGTGATCGATGTCCTCGGGCACGGGCTCGTTGGGGGCGATCATCACGCGCGCGCCGAGCCGGGTCAGCTTGTAGAGCTTGATGGCGAAGGGATGGGGCAGGCGCACGCAGCCGTGCGAGGCCGGGCGTCCCGTGACCATGCCGGAATGCATGGCGACGCCGGACATGGTGAGGCGCTGCATGTACGGCATCGAGGCGCCGCCGTAGATGTTGGAATAGTGCGTCACCTCCTTGTCGACGACGGCGAACACGCCGAGCGGGGTCGGGAAGCCGCCGACGCCCGAGGAGATGGTGGAGGATTTCGAGCAGGCCCTTCTTGTCGTAGACCCACAGGCGCTGGCTGCCGAGCGAGATGACGACCTGCAGCGGCCCTTCGGGCGCACGCGACGGCGTGGTGGCCGATACCGGCTCGGAGCGCTCGCGTTGCTGGTAGCGGGGCCGTGCCTCGGCCGGCGGCGTCGTCAGTGCCAGCAGTTGGGCGATCGACACGGCGGCAAGGCCGAGCGCGCACGCGCTACCCCTCAGCCTCGAGGCGGGGCTGACCGACAGGCATGGCATCGCAATTCCCCCGAAATGGTGGCAGGTAACGCGCTCAGCGAAGCAAACCCCAACCCAGTGGCAGATTTGCACAGGTGCCAGGGCGCTGCCAAGCAGCCCGCGCCATCTTGATCGTAGTCCGATGCGCGCGGGCAACGTTCCTCTGCAGGATGCGGCAGAGGTTGCAGCAGTATGACCGGTGGTGCTGAAGAAGGATTGAACGAGACGAGCAGGGTAGGTCGGGTCGAGCGTCAGCGATGACCCAACACGGGCAGAGTTCGCGATTTGCGTTGGTCGGCGCTTCGCTTGACCCAGCCTACGCCTTGCGCCCGCGCCAGCGGCGCCACCAGTCGGTGCCGGTGCCGAGGATGCCCTTGGGCATGTAGATGATGAAAAGGATGAGCAGGAGGCCGTAGACCATCTGGTCGAGCGCCAGCGCGGAGCTGCCGAGGAGGGTGCGCAGGAAGGACGAGCCCTGGATGGCGACGCGCAGGCCCTCCGCCAGCACCTGGGTGAAGACGGCGCCGACCGTCGGTCCCAGCGGGGTCCACATGCCACCGGCGATGACGGCGAACACGATGTTGAGCGAGAGGCCGAGGCCGGCGATGGTCTCGGGGCCGATATACATCTGGTATTGCGCGAAGATGGCGCCGCCCAGCGCGCACAGCGAAGCCGAGAGCGCGGTGATCTTGAGCTTCTCGCGCGTCACGTCGATGCCGACGCTGGCGGCCGCGTCCTCGTCCTGGCTGGCGGCGTCGAGCGCATAGCGGTCCATGCTGGCATCGACGCGCAGCCATACGTAGAGCCCGAGCAGCCACAGCGCGAAGCAGATGTAGTAGGCGAGCATGCGGTCCGGCTCGAACTGCAGCGCGTAGAGCGAGATGCCGTTGCCGGCGCGCGCCGGCTGGGTGCCGAGCGAGCCGCCGGTGAAGTCGCGCGCGCCGACGATGCACAGCCGCACGAACTCGGTGAGCGCCAGGGTCAGCAGGGCGTAGTAGTGGCCGGTGATGCGCCAGCGGAAGCAGGGATAGCCGATGAGGACGCCGACGAGGGCCGCCAGCACGATCGAGATGGGTATGCCGAGCCACGGCGTCAGGCCGGCGAAGTTCCAGAGCATCACGGTGACGTAGGCGCCGATGCCGGTGAAGGCGCCATGGCCGAGCGAGGTCAGCCCGAAGCGCCCCATCAGCGACCAGCCGGTGTAGATGAAGGACCACAGCAGGATCTGGATCAGCAGGTGCAGGTAGTACTTCTCGGCATCCGGGAACAGGGCGCGCACCAGCAGCGGCAGCGCCGCCACCGCGAGCAGGCCGACGATAACAGCGGGCCGGAAGCGGATGACGCTCACGATTTGCCTCCGAACAGGCCCTGCGGCCGGATGAAGATCGCCACCATGAAGAACAGGAAGGCGACGGCGTAGCCCCATTCGGTGTGGAAGCAGCTCGATCCCACGGCGATGAACTGGCTGATGATGAAGGCGGCGATGAAGCCGCCGATCATGTTGCCGAGGCCGCCCAGCACGCAGATCATGAAGATCAGCGGGCCGAACTGCAGGCCGATCTGCGGGTAGATGTCGTACTGCAGCACCATCAGCGTGGCGGCGAGGCCGGCGAGCCCGCCGCCGATGGCCGAGGTGATGAGATAGAGCTTGCGGCTGTCGACGCCCATCAGCGGCATGATCTGGCGGTCCTGGGAGATGGCGCGGATGGCGGTGCCCAGGTAGGTGCGCGTGAGGAACTGCCACAGCACCAGCATGCCGGCGAGCGCGACCACGAAGGCCAGGATGCGCGACCAGGAGAAGCTCATGTCGGCGGCGGTGACGGAGCCCAGGCGTATGCCGATGTTCTTGAAGTCGATGCCGAACGCCATGGTGGCGGCGGCCTGCAGGAAGATCAGCACGCCGCCGGTGACGAGCAGCTGGTTGATCGGGGCGCTGTCGAGCACCGGCCTGATCACGAGCTGGTGCAGCAGCGCTCCCGCGATCGCGGTCAGGACGATGCCGAACACGGCCGCCAGCAGGAACGGCGCGCCGCCCTTGTAGGCGTAGTCGATGCCGTACATGCCGACCATGACCAGCTCGGCGTAGCAGATCCAGACCACGTCGATGACGCCGAAGATCAGGTTGAGCCCGAGCGCCAGCAGCGCCAGCAGGCCGGCGAGCAGGATGCCGTTGAGCAGCGCCTCCACGAGGAAGATGTCGGGCGAGCAGTCCATGTGCGTGAACAGGCGGAGCACCGTGTCCATGTCAGCTCTCCAACCGTGTCATCCCGGAATTTCGCGTAGCGAAATATCCGGGACCCAGAACCGAATCCCACGCAGGCGCTGGGTTCCGGCTCTCCGCGCTTCGCGCTCCGGCCGGGATGACATTCGTTGGCTGCTGCGGTTGCATCTCACAGTCCCATGTACGCTTTGCGGATGTCGTCGCTGGCGGCCAGCTCGGCGGCGGGGCCGGCGGCCTTGATGCGGCCGACCTCGAGCAGATAGGCGCGATCGACCACCTTGAGCACCTGGCTGACGTTCTGCTCGACGATCAGCACGGTGTAGCCCTCCGAGCGGATGCGCTTCACCAGGTCGAACACCTGCGAGACGATGACGGGCGCCAGCCCCATGGACGGCTCGTCGAGCAGGACCAGCTTGGGTCCGCTCATCAAGGTGCGGGCAATCGCGCACATCTGCTGCTCGCCGCCGGACATGGTGCCGGCGAGCTGGGCGCGCCGCTCCTTCAGCCGCGGGAACAGCGAATAGACGTAGTCGAGCCGCTCGGCGAAGCGCTTGCGGGCGGCCGGGATGAAGGCGCCCATGCGCAGGTTGTCCTCCACCGACAGGCGCGGAAACAGGCGCCGCCCCTCGGGCACATGGGCGATGCCGGTCTCGATGATCCTGTGCGGGGCGGTGGTGGTGAGGTCGACGCCCTCCATGGTCATGATGCCGGAGGTGGGTGCCAGCAGGCCCGAGATGACGCGCAGCAGCGTCGTCTTGCCGGCGCCGTTGGAGCCGATCACGGCCACCGCCTCGCCGGCATCGACGTTCATGGAGATGCCGAACAGGGCCTGGAAGCCGCCGTAGCCCGCATCGATGCCGTCGAGCTTCAGCATCAGGCGGCGTCCGCGCCGAGATAGACCTCGACCACCCGGCGGTCCGACTGCGCCGCCTCGGGGGCGCCGTCGAAGATCTTCTCGCCGTGATCCAGCACGACCACGCGGTCGACCACGCGCATGAGCACGCCCATGATGTGCTCGACCCAGACGATGGTGATGCCCTTCTCCTTGCGGATCAGCTGCAGCATGTCGGCCGCCTGGTCCATCTCCGAATGGTCGAGGCCGTTGAGGCTTTCATCCGCCAGCAGCAGCTTGGGCTGGGTGGCGAGCGCGCGCGCCAGCTCGAGCTTCTTGAGCGAGGCGGCGCCGAGCCCGTCGATGGTGGTGTGCGCGTCGCTCGGCAGGCCCACGAGGCTCAGCGCCTCCTCCGCCTGGCGCCAGCACGCGGCGCGGTCGGTCTTGCCGTGCTGGCCGAACCAGGCCGACAGCGCCACGTTCTCGAGCAGCGTGAGGTTACGGAACGGGCGCGGGATCTGGTAGGTGCGGCCGACGCCCTTGTGGCAGACGTTGTAGGCGGGCAGGCCGCCGATCTCCTCGCTGCCGAATTTGATCGAGCCTGCGGTCGGCGACAGCATGCCGGAGATGCAGTTGAAGGTCGTGCTCTTGCCCGAGCCGTTGGGGCCGATCAGGCCGAGGATCTCGCCCTCGTTGACCTCGAACGACACGTTGGAGACGGCGGTGAAGCCGTCGAACTTCTTGGTCAGGCCGGAGACCGTGAGGATCACCACGGAGGAAGGCGCCTTGGATGGGTGGGATGGAAAAGGGCCCGCAAGGGCCCCGGTGGCGTGAGGTTCAGCGCGGGCAGCCGGGAGCGGCGGGCAGGGGCAGCCATTCGGAGGCGGCGGCCGGGAGCAGACCGGCGGGGCTGGCGGTGCCGGCCAGCGTGGGGCGTCTCATGTGCAATCCTCCCTTGGTATTTTGCTATCGCAGCTTTCCACGAGTGTGGGAAGCGCACACGGCATCTGTCAACAATGCTGTGGGGGCAGCCCGGTCCGCGTGCCGGGAGCGGGCGCCTTTCAGGCGGCGGAGTGCTCCACCGCGACGCCGCGGCAGTCCATCTCGTACTCGAGGCCGACCACGGGCGGGCGGCAGTAGTGCCAGGTGAGGCCGGCCCGCGCGGCTCCGCGCCGTACGATCTCGTCGGCGAGGAAGGGGTGCAGGTCGTGCACGGTGTAGACCTGGGATGCCGTGGTATGGCCCCAGGAGAAGCCCAGCAGCTTCAGGCGCCGCTCCATCTCGGCCAGGACGAAAATGGCCTTTTCCCGCATCGCGTCGGGGCTGGTCTCGCCGTGGCGGATGGTGCGCTCGCGGTAGATGGCGCCGCCTTCCCTGGCCTCGCCGCTGCCGGCGACGACGAAGGTCGCCATCTTGTCATCCGACGGGACGGTGAAGCTGAAGGCGTGGAACGAGGGCTCGGGCGGCTTGTCGAGCTCGGGGCAGACGTTGCTGCGGGCCACCGGATTGATGCGGGTCTTGTCGTCGAAGATGCCCCACCTGGCGAGCGTGGTGACGTAGACCTCGTTGAAGGCGCGGAAGCCTTCGTCCGTGAAGGGCGCCGGCGATCTCAGCTCGCAGGCGCAGAATGCCGTGAGCGGCCGGCCGCGCGCCTTGATGATCTCCTCGATGCGCTTGAAGCCCTGCACGAGCGGAACCGGATTGCGGAAGGTGACGCGCTCGATGCGGAAGCCGGGCTCGGCCGCGGCGCCTCCCGAGTACTGGAACACGCCGGGGATGAAGCGGTAGCCGCCGGGAGCGAAGATCTGTGTGGTCACGCCTTGGCATCCTTGTCGCCGGTTCTGTCGTAGGTGTAGTCGAAGTCGCAGTGGCTGGCGCCCTGCATGCTTCCCTCGAGGCAAAGTGTGCAGGAGCCGTCGCATTGCGACAAGGGATATCGGCAGGAATAGAGGGGCCGCGGATGCCGAGCATACGCATCGATGTCGAGACTGGCGATGGCGGATGGAAGCGCGCCGGGGCGATGCTGCGGGACGTGTGGTCGCCCGAGGTGGTGGCGGCGCAACCGTGGCGCGATGTGGTGTGGGCCCAGGCCGACAAGCGCGTGCTCGTTGCGGAGGAACAGGGAGAGGTCCTTTGTCATGTGGGACTCTATCTGCGCGACGCCACATGGGATGATCGCGCGGTCAGGATTGGGGGCATTGGCGGCGTAGCTACGCGCACGGACAGCCGTCGCCGGGGTCTCGCCGGCTCGGCGATGCAAAGGGCGGCGCAAGAGATGAGGGATGTGGAGGGGGTCGACTTCGGCTTCTTGACGTGCGCGCCGCACCACGTGCCGTTCTATCAGCGCCTGGGCTGGAGCCCGTTCGAGGGGGAGATTTTCGTCGAGCAGCCGCAGGGGCGCTTCCGCCTCGACCGCCTCAACGTGACAGGTCCCATGGTGCTCGATCTCGCGCTCGCGCCCCGCTCCGGCGTGCTCGATATGCCGGGGCTACCGTGGTGAGGCAGAAGGCGCCCCAAGTGGTGCTGGCGCAGCGCGAGGTGCCTCCTATAATCGCCGCGCAATTGGTCAGGGAGCGCGCGCATGAGCCAGGGGTGGACGGAAATCCTCTACGGCGTCGAGGACCGGGTGGCGACCATCACGCTCAACAGGCCCGAGAAGCTCAACGCCTGGACGGTGGTGATGGCGGGCGAGCTGCGCGAGGCGCTCGCCAAGGCGGAAGGCGACGACGGCGTGCGGGCGATCGTGATCACCGGCGCCGGCCGTGGCTTCTGCGCGGGCGCCGACATGTCGCGGCTCGCCGCCGCGGCGGCCGGCAATTCGGCGCTCGGAGCGCCGCCCACGCCGACCGAGGGCCTCGAGGCCAACTTCACCCAGCGGCTCAGCTACATGCTGGCGGTCAAGAAGCCGATCCTCGCCGCCATCAACGGCCCCGTCGCCGGTGTCGGCCTCGTCGTCACCTTCTACTGCGACATGCGCTTCATGGCGGCCGGCACGAGGCTCACCACCTCGTTTGCGCGGCGCGGGCTGGTCGCCGAGCACGGGATCGCCTGGCTGCTGCCGAAGCTGATCGGGCCCATGAACGCGCTCGACCTGCTCTACACCGCGCGCTCCGTCGAGGCCGAGGAGGCCGAGAAGATGGGGCTGGTGCGCGTGCTGCCGGCGCAGGATTTTCTTGCGGCTGTGCAGGCCCGCGCCGCCGACATCGCCAACCTGTGCTCGCCGCGCTCGACCCGCATCATCAAGAAGCAGGTGTACGAGGCCATGTTCCAGTCGCTGGCCGAGGCCAGCGTGATCGCCAACCGCGAGCAGCAGATCTGCCGCGACACGGAAGACTTCCGCGAGGGCGTGGCCCACTTCCTGGAGAAGCGGAAGCCGAATTTCACGGGGCGCTGAGGGGGAGCGGCCCAAAGGGGTGCGCCGCAAACTGCGCCCCCACCGGCGTGGCCTGATGGCAACGATGGGCGGCACAATAAATCCTCCGGAATCGTAGTCGGGGCTGCGTGACCGTCTGATGCATGTATTGTCATCGAGCTGATCAGTAGCTTGCTGATCAGCCAGCGTCCTATTCGTTCGCGTTGGAGGCCTCCGATGTCCGAAGCTCCCAGACCATCGGGCGAAAAAATCATTGAATGGCTGGAGGCCGGCGAGCTGCCGCAGATGGTCGATTGGTTCGACCCCCTGGTGCTGGGACAGGTCGCGGTCCGCACCCTGATCTCCAGTACGATCGGAGAATATGCCGACCAGCGCCCCATGCAGGAGGCCGCGGACGGCCAGCGCGACATGACCCGGCTCACGCGCCGGCATGACTACAGCAAGATCGACGAAACCAAGACCCCACACGTCATTCGTCCCCCCGACGCCGAGCCTTGCAACCCCTATTTCATCAAGGAGGGTTCCGACGAGTTCAAAGAGGCGACACCAGACGACCAGCGGTTGTTCAAGTCGAGGTGGAACCGCACGCTGCCGCTCGACGACGATGGTGCCCTTTGGGTCGATTTCATTGCCGATCTCGGCGACGGCTTCGAGGCGACCTACGCCATGGCGTATCTGCTCGCGCAGCCCCAGATCGTCGTCCCAGGTGCCAGCAGGAAGGCGGCTCCCAGGACGCTGCAGGCCGGCCAGATCCTCATTTTCGGTGGCGATCTCGCCTACCCCAATGCCACCGAGGAAGAGTACCGGACGCGCTGTCTGGAGCCGTACGACTGGGCGTTTCCCTTCACACCCGTCCCAGAAAGCGAAGACAAGCACGAACCGAAACGGGACCTGTTCTTCATCGCTGGCAACCACGACTGGTACGATGGGCTGGCCGCCTTCTCCAACCAGTTCTGCTACGAGACGTCCGCCATCGGCGGCTGGCGCTGCAGGCAGCAGCGCAGCTATTTCGCGCTCCAGCTGCCCTACAACTGGTGGATCTGGGGCGTGGACGTCGCGCTCGGCGACAGCCTCGACGTCGCCCAGCGCCACTACTTCGAGGCCATCGTCGCCAAGCAAGTGCAGCCCGGGGACAAGATCATCATCGTCCTGCACGCCCCCGATTGGTTCAAGCGCCGCTACAAGGCGCTCACCATGATCTGCCAGCTGGCCCGGGAGAAGGGTGAGGTGTGCGCGCTGCTGGCGGGGGATCTGCACCACTACAGCCGCTACGAGTCCGACCATCGCGAACCCAAGCTGCACCTCATCACGTCCGGCGGCGGCGGCGCCTTTGCCCACCCGACCCACGATCAGAAGGCGACGATTCGCGTGCGGGAGAGCGTGGCCGGAGTCGACGCATCCAAGGACGTGGACAAGACGGGACCTGGCAAGAAGGACCGCCCTTCCAGGGGCGCCGGTCGGCTCCGCGCGCGGTCACGCGACACCGACGAGCTGATCGGCTTCAGCGCGAGCGGCAACCAGTTCTATCCAACCAAGCGCCTGAGCCGGATGCTCGCGCTGAACAATATCTTCCTGCCCCTGCACAACCTGCGCTTCGCACTGTTCCTGGGCGTGGTCTACATGGTCTACGCGTGGGTCTTCCAGATCGCCGTCGCCGACCCGACCGTCGCCATCAAGCAGGCGCAGAGCGTCAGCATCGAGATGCAGTGCCGCACCGACAACCCCGACAACGAGGCGTTGGCGCGTGGGTGCGTCGAAAGGAAGATATCGACCCTCGACAAGAAGCTGTCGGAGTTGACGGGCCCGGATGAGAGGGCCACTCCGCAAGACCGCAGGGGCAAGAGCTCGGCGGGGACCGCCAAGGAGGAAGTGGGCAGCAAGCTCGACAAGCTGCTTGCGGATATCCAGAGGCAGGGGGGCTGGTGGAACTATCTCTGGGGCGTCCTGTCGGTGCAGTTTTCGCCGGACCGGGTGCTGAGCGGCATGCTCGCGAGCCCGGCGCTGTTCTTCCTGGTCGCGGGTCTTTGGATCGGGCTGGTGCAGTATGCGGAAGCCGACATCGCTTCGGTCTTCCTCAAGTGGTCGGCCAAGCTGGTGCTCGGCACGGTGCATACGGCGGCTCACTTGACGGTGCTGCTGGCGACCAATTCCGTGCTGGACGTCGTCTACAACTTCTTTGCCGAGAGCCACAACTTCTTCGTCAAGGTGCCGGGTATCGCCCTATACACCGCCCTGATGATTATCATCGGCGGCATACTCGGCGCCTTCGTGTTCGGCATCTACTGGGTGGTGACGTCGCTGCTGTTCGGCATGCATCCCGATTCCTTCAGTGCGCTCGGAATCAGGAACTACAAGAACTTCCTCCGGATGAAATTCGAGAAGGACAAGCTGACGATCTACCCGATCGCCCTCGACGAGGTGCCGGGGCGCTTCGGCTGGAAGCCGCGCGACAAGAATGCCGTGGATGGGCCGCTGATCGTTCCGAAGAAGGCACTGAAGCCGCGCCTGATCGAGGGCCCGATCGTCATAGAGCGGCAGCCAAGCGTGAGGCAGCCGAGCGAGCGGCAGCCAAGCACCACCTCGGCGTGAAGATCGTCTGCGCCCAGGCGGTCACGGCCTGCTCTTGGCTGCAGACACCTGTAGCCACGATCGGAACGGCGCACTTCCTGGAGAAGCGGAAGACCGAATTTGAGGGGGCGCGGAGGGATGGGGCGGTGCGATAGGTTGCGCCTTGGCAATCGCCCTCGACAGGATAATCAGATATTTTTGGGCGCCCCGCGAAGGCGTGGACGAGAGGATCGCATGAGGCGGCGCCAGTTTATTGCGCTTTTCGGGGGAGCTGCGCTGGCGCCGCTCACAGCGTTGCCTGTTTACGCGGACCCGCCCGACGGCTGCGGTCTTCCGGTCGCGCGAGACGACGGTTGGTCCGTTGCCTCCATCGATGACGATAAACTCATCGACCGCGACGCGTTGTGCCGGATGGCGGATCGACTCTCGAGCACTGCTAACGTGCACGCGGTTCTGGTCGCACGCGGCGGCAAGCTGGCGTTCGAAAGATATTTCACGGGCTCCGATGAGGTTCCCGGCCGCATTCTCCGAATTTCCAGGCGGCGCGTGGATAACCTCGTCTTTGACGCCGATACGCCGCATAACATGATGTCGGCTTCAAAGAGCGTCGCGTCCCTCCTGCTCGGGATTGCCGTTGATCGCGGGTTGATAAAGAACATCAACGCGCCGATCCTCGACTTCTTCCCCGAGCTGTCGGATATGCGGTCCCCTGACATCGACCGCATCCAGCTATGGCATGCGCTCACGATGTCGATGGGCTTGAAGTGGGTGGAGGCCACGCCCACCACGGGAGATTTCGACAACGACGAGACACGCATGTTCATGGCGTGGGATCCCAATCGTTACGTCCTGGGTCTTCCGGTGACCGCTCCGGCAGGACAGGGGTTCTTCTACAACACCGGCGCCCTGAGGCTCGTGTCGGCGGTCATCCACAAGGCCGTTGGGCGCCCACTCGATGAGTTTGCCCAGGCTGAGTTGTTCGAGCCCTTGGGCATTACCAGCGTCGACTGGAATCGAGTGAGGGGGGAAACTGATGCTGGAGGGGGATTGCGCTTGCGACCACGCGATATGGCGAAGATCGGCCAGCTGGTCCTTGCGGGCGGGCGCTGGAACAACCGTCAGATCGTTTCCAAAGGCTGGATCGAGGCCTCGACGAGCCGGAAGATCGAAGCCACCGAAGGTCAATCCTATGGCTATCTCTGGTGGCTCGGCCGCGCCCTGCACAATGGACGTGAGGTCCACTGGATCGGCGCGCTCGGTCGAGGCGGGCAGTCAATCCGCATCGTCCCGGAGCTCGATCTCGTTGTCGTGGTGACGGCGGGATACTACCAGGACTACAGCCCCCGAGCTTTTCAATTGCAGTACGGCATTTTCAGGGACGTCTTGCGGGCAATTCCGCCTCCGGTTTGAACTGGAAGCGCCGCCGCGCGACGTTCCTTGCGGTGTCTAGCGCATCGCCCAGATGGACGATGGGTAGCGATGGCGGCCGAAGGGGGTGGTGGCGATGTGCTCGACCTCTCGGAAGCGATCGGGAAGATGAGTGCGGAGGTAGGCGCCGGGCTTGCGCCAGGCAACCTTCACCCAAGAGCGACCGGCGAGGTCATTGAGGGCCGCGGCGAGATCGTCGGGCGGGAGGTTGGCCTCGCGCAGCAGCGGGCCGGGACGCATGCATCCGCCGCCGCGGTCGAGGATGCCGAACACGCAAAGCGCGGCGCGGGAGATCGGCTGCGGCTCGGGATCGTCGTCGTGCATGGTGGCGACATCATGCGCCCGCCGGGTAACGCGGGGATTGGCGCAGCGCGCCGCACGTGTCGGCCACACGTGCGGCATATTTCGGGACCGCTCGAGGCGACGCGAAGGGATGTCGGAGGTGGATTGCCGGCGCGGCGAGCGCGGGGATGCGCCGGAGAACTTATCCCCGTTGGCAGCGGGTGTGGTAGCTGTGGGGTGCCTCGGCTCACGAGGGAGAGCGTCTGCAGCGCGCTCGCCTCGGCCTGCGAGCCGGGGGTCGCAGTCCGACCGTCTCGCGCGGCTGGCCGCCAGACCAGCGGAGCGCCCCGGCGGGGCCCGGATGCGGCGAGCTGGGCGTTCCGAGCCCATACGCAAAGCAGGTCGCCGGGCTCCGGACGCCCTCCTCCTCTTTGATCCGACACCTCGAGGCGAAGCGCCTGCGGGGGTAGGTGCGTTGCAATCGGCGAAATGGCGGAGACGACGCGCATCCGCTACACAAGGGCCGAGAGCGCATCGCGGAGGAACGTCCATGCTGCCCCTGACCGGCGTGAAGGTGGTGGAATTCGCCAACAACATCGCGGGGCCCTACGCGGGCTACATCCTGGCGATGCTCGGGGCCGACGTGCTCAAGATCGAGCGGCCCGAGGGCGGCGACGACGCGCGCGCCTGGGGGCCCCCGTTCTGGAAGGACACCTCGGCGACGTTCCAGTGCCTCAACGTCAACAAGAAGGGCATCACGCTCGACCTCAAGGCGGCCGAGGACATCGCCTGGGTGAAGGACTACATCGAGAGCTGCGACGTGCTGATCCACAACCTGCGGCCCGGCGTGATGGACGCCCTCGGGCTCGGGGCCGCGGCCCTGCATGATCGCAATCCGCGCCTGGTCTACTGCTCGCTCTCCGCGTTCGGGCCCAAGGGTCCCATGCAGAAGAGCGGCGGCTACGAGCCGATGGTGCAGGCGTTCTCCGGGCTGTTCTCGGTCAACGGTTATCCCGACCGGCCGGGCGTGCGCATCGGCACGTCGGTGCTGGATCTCGGCAGCGCGGTGTGGGCAGCACTCGGCTGCGTGACGGGCGTGCTGCAGCGGGAGCGGACCGGCAAGGGTTGCGTGGTCGACGCCTCGCTCTACGAGACGGCGCTCGGCCTGCTCACCGTGCACTTCGCGCGCTTCCAGGCCGGCGGCCAGCTGCCGGAGCGGCATCCGAGCGGCAGCCTCGCGGTGGTGCTGTTCCAGGCCATCGATTGCGCCGACGGGCAGGTGATCGTGGCCGCCGCCAACGACCGGCTGTGGGCCAAGTTCACGGCCGAAGTCGGCCGCCCCGAGTGGGCGCAGGATCCCCGCTACAAGACCAACGCCGACCGGCACGCCAACAAAGAAGCTCTGGTCGCAGCGGTGACCGACATCATGCGCCAGAGGACCAGGGAGGAATGGGTCACGCGCCTGCAGGGGGCGGGCGTGCCGTGCGCTCCGATCAACGACCTCACGCACATGAAGGCGCATGCCCAGACAGCGGCGCTGGAGATGGTGCAGCGGGTGCCGGACATCGATCTGGATCTGATGGCCCTGCCCCTGACGTTCGGCGGCGAGCGGCCGAGGATCCGCACGCGCGCGCCCAAGCTCGGCGAGCACAACGCTGCCGTGCGGGGCCTGCCCCGGGCGCGGCTGCGGCAGGCGTGAGGAAAGGATGGCGGTTGGTTCGGATCGCCGCGGCGGACCCTTCTCCCCATGGGGAGAAGGTGGCCCGTCGAGCCGGAGGCCCGCCTTCGGCGAGAGGGGCCGGATGAGGGGGCCTTCGTCTGTTCGCAAGGGAGTCCCCCCTCACCAGTTCGGCCAGATGACTTGCGGCCGCGCCATCGAGGTTGCTCGGGCAGTCCTGGAGGTGGGCGCGCCCGTAAGTCATGGCCTCACGTCCTCTCCCCTGTGGGGAGAGGGGCACGTCGGAACGCACCCTACGAGCCTGCGGGTCGCATCCCGCATCTGCGTTGCGCGCGCATGGACATCTTAACCGCAGTTTGCTAGAAGCTGCGCCAACGCGTGGGGTGCGGCTCCGGGCGAGTGATTGTATTGCCGGGCCGCAGCCGTCCACGGGCATATGCAACAGGTTCAACCGATCCCGAGGTATTCCGCTTGCTGGTTCAGGTCCGCGACAACAACGTCGATCAGGCTCTCAAGGCGCTGAAGAAGAAGATGCAGCGCGAGGGCATCTTCCGCGAGATGAAGCTGCGCAACTACTACGAGAAGCCGTCCGAGAAGCGCGTGCGCGAGCAGGCGGAAGCGGTGCGGCGGGCTCGCAAGCTGGCGCGCAAGCGCGCCCAGCGTGAGGGACTGCTGCCGGGCAAGGCGGTGGTCAAGCCGGGCGCTAGGCCGGGCGGTCGTCCGGGCAGCGGGCCTCCGCGTCCCGGCGCGGGCACTGGCGCGCCCCGCAGCGGCGGCTTCGGCGGCGGTGGTGGCTTCGGAGGTGGTGGCGGCGGCTTCGGCGGGCCGAGGTAAGGCACTCCGGCCTTTCGATCCTGGCCTTCCGATCTGGAATTTGCATTTTCGGGCCTCGCTTCCACGGGAAGCGGGGCCCGACGCATTTTGCCTGCCGGGAATTGCCTACTGGGTGGGGCGGCTATCGAGCTTCAACTCGCCGATCCACTTCCGCACCGCCTCCAGCCCGGGGTTGCCGTCGACATAGATGTCGCTGTGGCCGGCCTTGGGGAAGATCGCGAGCCGCTTGGGCTCGTTGGCGAAGCCGAACAGCGCGCGCCCCATCGCCACCGGGATCACGCCGTCGCGCTCCCCGTGCAGGATCAGCAGGGGCATGTGGACCTGGGGGATGTAGGTCTTGCTCTCGTAGCGGTCCTTCAGCAGGTACCGCACGGGCAGATAGGGATAGGCGCCCGCGGCGACCTCGACGATCGACGTATAGGGCGCATCGAGGATCAGGCCGGCGGCCGGCCGCTCCGTGGCGAGGCGAACGGCAACCCCCGACCCCAGCGATTCCCCGTAGATGATGATCGAGGCGGGATCGACGCCCTCCTGCACCAGCGCTCCATAGGCGAGCCGCGCGTCGGCGACGTTGGCGGCCTCGCTCGGGCTGCCGGTGCTGCCGGCATAGCCGCGATAGGCCAGCATGTAGACGCCCCAGCCCTGGTCCATGAACCGCTGGATGCGCGGCGCGCGGTCCGCCAGTCCTCCGGCGTTGCCGTGGAAGTAGAGGATGGTGGGCTTGCCCGGCTTGGCCTTGCCGTACCAGGCGACGAGCCTCGCCCCGTCCGGCGTCTTGAGCACCTGCTCGGATACGCCCGCCAGCTCCTCCTCGGTCGGCTTCACCCGCTGCGGATCGGGGAAGTACATGAGCCGGCGCTGGCCCAGGTAGGCCGCCAGCACGATGGCGGCATAGGCGCAGAGCGCGAACACGGAGATCTTCAGGAGCAGCGACATCGCGGCCTTCTCGCTTGGGCAGAGGGCGCGGTCAAGGCGGCGGTCCCCGGCCATGGTTGGGAATGGGTGCAACGCTGATAGGGTCTGCCCGGGCGCAGGGCTTATGCCACACCCACCCCGGTCATTCGCCGCCAAGCGGAGCGTTGAGCGGGAATCCAGACCAGGGGCGGGGAGAGTGCAGTTGAGTTCCCGCTACCGCAGACGCTACGCGGGAATGACGGCGCCTGGCATCAATGCGCCATGGCCTTGCCGATCTCCTCGGTCATCTTCTTGGCGTCGCCGAGCAGCATCATGGTGTTGTCGCGGTAGAACAGCGGATTGTCGATGCCGGCGTAGCCCGACGCCAGCGAGCGCTTGTTGAACATCACGGTGCCGGCCTTCCACACCTGCAGCACCGGCATGCCGTAGATGGGCGAGGTCTTGTCGTCCTCGGCGGCGGGGTTGGTGACGTCGTTGGCGCCGATCACGTAGGCGACGTCGGCCTGGGCGAACTCGTTGTTGATGTCCTCCAGCTCGAACACCTCGTCGTAGGGCACGTTGGCTTCCGCCAGCAGCACGTTCATGTGGCCGGGCATGCGGCCCGCCACCGGGTGGATCGCGTACTTCACCTCGACGCCGGCCTTCTTCAGCTGGTCGGTCATCTCGCGCAGCGCGTGCTGGGCCTGCGCCACCGCCATGCCGTAGCCCGGCACGATGATGACCTTGCTCGAGTTCTTCATCAGGAAGGCGGCATCGTCGGCCGAGCCGAGCTTGACCGGCCTCTGCTCGGCCCCGCCGGCCGGCCCCGCGGTCTCGCCGCCGAAGCCGCCCAGGATCACCGACACGAACGAGCGGTTCATGCCCTTGCACATGATGTAGGAGAGGATCGCGCCGGAGGAGCCGACCAGCGCACCCGTCACGATCAGGGCGATGTTGCCGAGCGTGAAGCCGATGCCGGCGGCGGCCCAGCCCGAGTAGGAGTTGAGCATGGAGATGACGACCGGCATGTCGGCGCCGCCGATCGGCACGATGATCAGCGCGCCGAAAGCGAGCGCGCACAGCGTGATGGCCCAGAACAGCCAGGCCGAGCCGCCCGACAGGCAGAACGCGTAGATGAGGTAGGCCGTCAGCGCGAACAGCGCGAGGTTGATGGCGTGGCGCGCGGGCAGGATGATCGGCTTGCCCGACATGCGGCCCGACAGCTTGGCGAAGGCGATCACGGAGCCGGTGAAGGTGATGGCGCCGATGGCGACGCCGAGCGACATCTCGACCAGGCTTCCGGCTGCGATGTTGCCGGGCGTGCCGATGCCGAAGGCCTCCGGCGCGTAGAGCGCGCCCGCCGCCACGAACACCGCGGCGAGGCCGACGAGGGAGTGGAAGGCCGCCACCAGCTCCGGCATCGACGTCATGGGTATGCTGCGGGCGATGTAGGCGCCGATGCCGCCGCCGATGGCGAGGCCGGCGACGATCAGGATCCAGGTGAAGACGGAGTTGGGGTCGCCGATCTGGCCCAGCGTCGTGGCGATGGCGATGGCCATGCCGGCCATGCCGAGCATGTTGCCCTGCCGCGAGCTTGCCGGGCTCGACAGCCCGCGCAGCGCGAGGATGAACAGCACGCCGGCGGCGAGATAGAGCAGCGCAACGACGTTTGGGGACATGGGGTTCGCCTCGTTAGCCGCGCGCGCTGGGCTGCCCCTTTCCCCTCATGCCGAAGGCACGTCTTCGACATGACGGGGAGGGGGATCTGGGGGCGGTCGTGGTTGCCGTCGGCGGTCTCACTTCTTGGGCTCTTTCTTCTTGTACATCCCGAGCATGCGCTGGGTGACGAGGAAGCCGCCGAAGATGTTCACCGACGCCATGACGAGCGCGAGGAAGCCGAAGATCTTGGCAAGGACGCTGCCCGCGGAGATGAACGCCACGCCCACCGCCAGCAAGGCCCCCACCACGATCACCGATGAGATGGCGTTGGTCACGGACATGAGCGGGGTGTGCAGTGCCGGCGTCACGGCCCACACGACGTAGTAGCCGACGAAGATCGCGATCACGAACACCATGAACTGGTAGACGAACGGATCGACGTGCCCGCCGCCGGCGGCGAAGGCTGAGTGGGGAAGGGCGATCAGCGCCGCGGCGATGAACGCCGACGTTAGCCACGTACGCCGAGCGAACTCCCCTCCCCTTGATGGGGAGGGGCTGGGGGTGGGGTGAACACGCGAGCGCCACCCCTGCGGGATACCCCCACCCCTAACCCCTCCCCACAAGGGGGAGGGGGATCTGTTGGCGGGTGTTGGGAAGGAGTGCCCTCGAGTATCGTGGATCATCTCACGCCCCTTGTTTCTGCAGGCTGGGGTGGACGATCTTGCCGTCGCGGGCGACCAGCGTGCCCTTGATGAGCTCGTCGTCCCAGTTCACCTTCAGGGTCTTCTCTTTCTTGTCGATCATGGTCTCGAGGAAGGCCAGCAGGTTCTTGGCGTAGAGGCTGGAGGCGTTGACGGGCACCTCGCCCGCCAGGTTGAGCGGCCCGGCGATCGACACGCCGCCATGCTCCACCACCTTGTCGGGCTGCGTCAGCTCGCAGTTGCCGCCGCGCTCGGCGGCGAGATCGACGATGACCGAGCCGGGCTTC
Organism: uncultured Alphaproteobacteria bacterium; assembly: GCA_963774165.1. Lineage (GTDB taxonomy): Bacteria > Pseudomonadota > Alphaproteobacteria > Rhizobiales > Hyphomicrobiaceae > AWTP1-13. The sequence goes on from CAVZEC010000016.1 coordinate 323,152, forward strand.
ATGCTCTCCACCATCGCCGTGGATATCAGCCGCGGCGCCGGCCGGCCCGGAATCAGCGCGGTGGTGATGACGATGTCCTGCGCCCTGATGTGGCTTGCCACCAGCTCCGCCTGCTTCTTCTGGTATTCGGCCGACATGGGCTTGGCGTAGCCGGTGGCGGTCTGGGCCTGCTTGAACTCGTCGTCCTCGACGGCGATGAACTTGGCGCCCAGCGAGGCCACCTGCTCCTTGGTTGCGGGACGCACGTCGGTGGCGGAGACGACGGCGCCGAGCCGGCGCGCGGTGGCGATCGCCTGCAGGCCGGCCACGCCCACGCCCATGATGAAGGCCCTCGCCGCGGGGACGGTGCCGGCCGCGGTCATCATCATCGGCAGGGCCTGTCCGAACATGGCGGCGGCATCGATCACGGCCTTGTAGCCGGCGAGGTTGGCCTGACTCGACAGTACGTCCATCGATTGCGCGCGGCTGATGCGCGGCATGAATTCCATCGCCATCAGCACAGCGCCGGTCCCGGCCAGCCCCTCCAGGTCCGCGCGCTCGTCGTAGGGTGAGAGCATGGCGGCGACTATGGCGCCGCTCTTGAGGGCCCTCAGCTCGTCGGCGGACGGCCGGCGCACCTTGAGGAGGACGTCGGCGTCGCCCAGCGCCTCGGCGGCCGTGGCCGCGATTTGCGCGCCCTGGGAGGCGAGCAGCTCGTCGGAGAACCTGGAGGCCGCGCCCGCGCCCTTCTGCACCTTCACGACGAGACCCATGGCCGTGAGCTTCTTCACGGTCTCGGGCGAAATGGCCACCCGGGGCTCGCCATCCCGTTCCGCCGTAACGGCAATCGTCACCATGGATGCTTCCCGGGCTGGCTGCCGGCGGGCATAGGGCCGCAGCGAATCGATGAGGCCGGCCGGCCTAGGGTACGAGCGACAACAGGAACAGCAGGATCATGATCACCAGCACGATCATCACGACCGTACCCTTGATGAAGCCCGAGTAAGTGCGCAGATGCTCCGGGTAATCCATGGCGGGATGGCCGCCAGCAGGGTCGATGGCCATTGATCGGTCCTCGTCGCGGATGCTCGCTTCGCGGCCTTGGTAAACCAAGGCTCATGAGGCATCAAGCTCCGTAACCATCCATTGCTGCGGCACTTGTACCCTGCCCTGCTGCCCAACGGAGCGGCAGACGGCGGACCTCGACGAGTACCACCGTTGGGCGCTACAGCCAGGCGATTGAATTGCAATCCAATGCAACTCTCAGGGCACAAGTCATGATCGACCGCTTCCTGACCCGGATCTCCAACGCCCACAGCTTCTTCGCCAAACTGTGGGTGCTGGCGCGGCCCTACTGGTTCAATGCCGACCGCCAGACGATCGGCCTTTGGGGGCTGAATTTCACTGTCAGGGAGGCCTGGATCGCCAGAGGGACGCTGGCTCTGATCATATCCCTGAGCGTGATTCTCGGTTTTCCTCTCCAAGCTGATCAACGACTGGAACGCGCGCTTCTTCAACGCCTTGCAAGACAAGAATGCCGAGGCATTCTGGACCGAGCTGCAATACTGGGTGGTGCTGGCTTTCCTCTTCATCGTCGCGGCCGTCTACCGCCAATGGCTGACGCAGCTGCTCACCATCCGCTGGCGGCGCTGGCTGAGCGAGGTCTACTTCCGCGACTGGCTGGCCGATCGCACATATTACCACATGGAGCTTACCAGGCAGGGTGCCGACAACCCCGAGCAGCGCATCGAGCAGGATTGCGCAACCTTCGCGACGCAGACGCTCACCATCAGCCTGGGGCTGCTGTCGCAGGTCATGACGCTGGTGACCTTCACGATTGTGCTGTGGAACCTGTCCAGCGGCTTCGCGCTCACCGTGTTCGGTGTCGTGGTGCCCGGCTACATGATGTGGGCCGCCATTCTCTATGCGCTGGTGGGCTCGCTCGCCACTTACTTCATCGGGCGGCCGCTGGTGCGCACGAACTTCCTGCTCGAGCGCTACAACGCCGACTTTCGCTACCGCATGATCCGCATCCGCGAAAACGCCGAGAGCATCGCGCTCTACAACGGCGAGCGTGACGAGGAGCGGGGCCTGCGCGGCGCTTTCGGGCGGATCTACGGCACCTGGTGGTCGTACATGCAATATACCAAGCGCCTGAGCTGGCTCACCAACTTCTACGGCCAGGTGGCGGCGGTGTTTCCGTTCGTCGTCGCCTCGCCGCAATACTTCGCCGGGCGGATCACCTTGGGCGCGCTGACGCAGACCGCCGATGCTTTCGCGCAGGTGCAGTCGGCACTGTCCTGGTTCGTCGACACCTACGGGCAGCTCGCCGCGTGGAAGGCGGTGGTTGACCGGCTGACGAGCTTCAGCGAGGCGATGGTTACGGCCAAGCAGGCGGCGGAGCAGACCGAAATCGTCGTGAGTACGCCGCAGCCGCGCCAGCTGACCCTGGCCGACGTCGAGGTTCGCCTGCCCAACGGGGAGGTGCTGATGGAGCACGTCGACCTGACCGTCGAGCAAGGCGAATTGGTCGCGCTCTCGGGTCCTTCGGGCAGCGGCAAGACAACACTCTTCCGCGTGCTCGCGGGGTTGTGGCCGTTCGGGCGCGGGAGTGTGGCGCTGCCGAAGGACGCGCGCATTCTGTTCCTGCCGCAAAAGCCGTACCTGCCGATCGGCTCGTTGAGGGAGGTGCTGAGCTATCCCGAGATGCCCGAGCGCTACGGCGACGATGCGTGCCGTGAGGTCCTGGACGCCTGCGGCATGAGCCATTTGGCGCCCCGGCTCGATGAGACCGCCAACTGGTCTCTCGTGTTGTCGGGAGGCGAGCAGCAGCGTGTCGCCTTCGCGCGCGCGCTGCTCTATCGGCCCGACTGGCTCTTCCTCGACGAGGCGAGCTCCGCGCTCGACGCGGCGACCGAGCGGCGCATGTACAATCTGCTGGCGGAGCGACTGCCCGCCGCGGCCGTGATCAGCGTGGCGCACAGGCCGGAGGTCGTCGCTTTGCATCGCCGGCAACTGGTGATCGACCCGGCGAGCCACCGGATGCTGGCCGGCGCGGCAACCGCGGGTTGAGGGAGAGCGAGCCGCGTCGCCGTCATTCGAGCGACGCGCAGAGCGGGAATTCGGCTGCACACTCCGACGTCGGTCGAATCCTGGATTGGAGTCCCGCATTCTCAGTCGCGTTTCGGGAAGGACCGAGTAAGGGTTCAGTTACCATCCGGCGATGCAGTTTCCCCGCAGGTGCCGGGCAATGCGCGCCGGGACGGCAAACGCTATTGCGGGTGACACGACTCCGTGCTCTGACGAGATTGCTCCCCGGCGCGCGGATGCCGGCAGGAGATTTATCGGAGGCGATGATGTGCAAGCGGTGCGAGGAACGTGAGATCGACCGGCGCAGCCTGTTGGCGCTGGCAGGATTTCGGCATGGCGGCGGCGAGCCTCGGACTCGGCATGCGGCCGGCAATTGCGGCGGACGCGAAGAAGACTGCGCTGACACCCGACCAGGCGCTGGCGGCGCTGAAGGAAGGCAACGCGCGGTTCGTCTCCAACCCGCAGGCCTGCGTGATGGATCTGGCCAAGCGCCGCGCCGACGTCGCGAACAGCCAGGCGCCGTGGGCGACCATCGTGGGCTGCGCCGACAGCCGCGTCGCGCCGGAGCTGCTGTTCGGCGGCGTGGGGCCCGGCGAGCTGTTCGTGGCCCGCAACGCCGGCAACATGGTCGATACCGCAACGATGGGCACCGTCGAGTACGGCTCCGAGCACCTGGGCTCTCCGCTGATCGTCGTGCTGGGCCACGAGCGCTGCGGCGCGGTGGTGGCGGCCTGCGAGGTCGCGACCAAGAACACCAAGCTGCCGGGCTCGATCGGCCCGATGGTCAAGCCGATCGTGCCGGCTGCGACCGCCATGAAGGGCAAGCCCGGCGATTTCGTCGACAACACCGTGCGCGAGAGCGCCCGGCGCACGGCTGCTCGGCTGACGACCGCTAGTCCGATCCTGTCGCACCTGATCAAGGACGGGAAGCTCAAGATCGTCGCCGCGCGCTACGACCTCGACGAGGGCAAGGTCGAGTACCTGAGCTGACGCCTGATAAGGGGTCAGACCCTCCTGCCGCGCCGGCGGTCCCGGAGAGGACATTTCCGTAGGGTCTGACCCCATCGCTCCAACCGCTTCACGCCGACTTGTCCTCGGGGTCAATATCTCCGATAGCTTTGGCGCGTGCCGATGCCTGGATACCGGGGACAAGCCCCGGTATGACAACGGGGCGCGCATGAGGAGTGATCCGATGGCAGAGGTGAGCGTGAATGGGCGGCGCTATCGGGCGCCCGAGCGGCCGGCGGCGGTGATCTGCTTCGACGGGTGCGATCCCGCCTACATCGAGCGCGGCATCGCCGACGGCATCCTGCCGACGATCGCCTCGTTCCGGAAGAACGGCTTCTACGCGATTGCCGACGCCGTCGTGCCGACCTTCACCAACCCCAACAACGCCTCGATCGTGACCGGCGCGCCGCCGGCGGTGCACGGCATCTCCGGCAACTACTACCTCGACCGCGCCACCGGCGAGGAGCGCATGATCACGGACGCCTCGCTGATGCGCTGCGGCACCATCCTGGCCGCGCTCGCCGACGCGGGCGTGAAGACGGCGGCCGTTACCGCCAAGGACAAGCTGCGGCTGATGCTGTCGCGGGGCCTGAAGGGCATCAACTTCTCCTCCGAGCACGCCGACCGCGCCAGCGTCGAAAAGAACGGCATCGGCGACGTGGAGGCGATGGTGGGCCGCCCGAAGCCCGACCAGTACTCCGGCGACCTCTCGATCTACGTGCTCGACGCCGGCCTGCGCCTGCTCGAGCGCAAGGCGGCGAGCCTGCTCTATCTGTCGCTGTCCGATTTCATCCAGCACGCGCATGCTCCGGGAACGCCCGAGGCCAACGCCTTCAACCGCGCCGTCGATGACAGGATCGCGCGCCTGGTTGCGGCCGGCGCCGTGGTCGGCGTCGTCGCCGATCACGGCATGAACGACAAGTCGCAGCCGGGTGGCGAGCCCAGCGTCGTCTTTCTGCAGGAGGAACTGAACAAGCGCTTCGGCGACGGACGCGGTACGCGTCATCTGCCCGATCACCGATCCGTTCGTGCGCCATCACGGGGCGCTGGGCTCGTTCGTGCGCGTCTACGCGCGCAAGGCGACGGATATCGCCGCGCTGATGGCCGCGAGCCGGGCGCTGCCGGGCGTGGAGGAGGTGCTGGACGGGCCCGCGGCCGCGCGCCGCTTCGAGCTGCCGCTCGACCTGGAGGGCGATTTCGTGGTGCTGGGGGACGCCAACACGGTGATCGGGTCCGCGCGCGCCGAGCACGATCTGTCGGGGCTCGCCGGCCACCGCCTGCGCTCGCACGGCGGGCTCGGCGAGCAGAAGGTGCCGTTCATGGTGTCGCACAAGCTGCGCCCCGACTGGGTGTCGGCCCGCGCCGGCCGCCCCTTGCGCAACTTCGACATCTTCGACGCCGTGTTGAACGGCGCCGCCGCCTGAAGCATTTGCGCTCTTTCCCCTCTCCCCGTTCTTCACGGGGAGAGGGAACAGCGCCGCGCCAGGCTTGAGCCCGCGGCCATCTTGCAATTGCCTGCATATGCAGCTATATGCGCGGCATGGAGAGCGAGGTCGAGCAGACGAGAACCCAGTCCAAGCGCAAGCGGCTTGGCTGCACGTGCATGCGCCTGCGGAAGGCGACGCGGCGGGTGTCGCAGATCTACGATCGCAGCCTCGAGGCGGCGGGGATGACGGTCACCCAGTACGGGCTGCTCGGGCAACTCGCGAGATACGACGGCATCGGCATCGGCGCGCTGGCCGAGAAGCTGATCATGGATCCGACCACGCTGACGCGGAACCTGCGGCCGCTGGAACGGCAGGGGTTCGTCTCGATGAAGGCCGACCGGCGCGACAAGCGCTCGCGCTGCCTGCATTTGACGGCGAGCGGGCGTGCAGCCTTCGAGCGCGCCGCGCCTGCCTGGGTGCGGGCCCAGCGTCGGGTCGAGGAGGCGCTCGGCGGGCCGGAGACGGCGGAGCTGAACGCCGCGCTCGACCGAGTTCTCGAGAGATTGGCCGACTAGAACGGATCGGACACGCCACAAGGCTGCATATGCAGGTAACTGCGGACCGGAACCGAGCAAGGGATGAGAGAGCCATGAGCACAGCGAATGCGGCCGTCGAGGTGGGCGTCGTTCCCAGGGAGATCGCTACAGGGGTTGCGGGTCTCGCGTTCCTCCAGGGCCTGCGCGACCGCACGCAGCCGGCGCCACCCTTCGCGGTCGAGACCGACATCTGGATGGTGGAGGCCGAGAGCGGGCGGGTGGTGTTCGAGGCGACACCGTCGCAGCGCTTCTACAACCCGCTGGGCACCGTGCACGGGGGATGGATCTCCACCCTGCTCGAACTCGGCGATGGGATGCGCCGTGCACTCGGTGCTGAAGGCGGGGCAGGCCTACACGACCATCGACATGACCGTGAATTTCGTGCGGCCGGTGTTCGAGAAGACCGGCAAGCTCCGCTGCGAGGGCAAGATCATCCACGCCGGCGGTCGCGTCGCCACCGCGGAAGGGCGCGTGTGGGATGGGGCCGGCACCCTCATCGCCCACGGCTCGGAGACATGCCTGATCATGGCGGTGCCCGGCACGCCATCCTGAGGGGCAGGCCGGCGCGAGCGATAGCCCGGCGCAACACGATACGAAGGAAGCATCCCGTGCAGCGACCAATCCCGAGCAGCTCCGCCCCGAAGGCCGCGCTGCCGCTCTGGCTCCTGATCCTGATCGTGGGCACCATCGTCGGACTGTCGATGGGCCGCACCCAGTCGATGGGTCTCTACCTGCCGCACGTCACCAAGGCGCTCGATGTGGGCCGCGAGCCCTTCGGCCTGGCGATGGCGCTCGCCCAGCTCACGATGGGCCTGGGCGCGCCGTTCTCCGGCGGCCTGATCGATAAGTTCGGCGCCGGCCGGATCATCGTCATCTGCGTGCTCGCCGCCATGGGCGGGCTCTACCTGATGTACGCGGCCACCTCCGCCAACGACCTGCTGATCAGCGGCGTGCTGCTGGGCATCGGCGTCAGCGGCACGGGCGTCACCTCGCTGGTCGGGACCATCGGCCGGCTGGCTCCGCCGGAGAAGCGGCTCTCCGCGATTGCCTCCATCGGCATGGCCGCCGGCATCGGCGGGTTCGTGTCGCTGCCGGTGATGCACTTCCTGATCGAGGCGGTCGGCTGGAAGGCGAGCCTTCTGTGGCTGATGGCGATCACGGCGCTGCTGATCCCGCTGGCCTGGCCGATCGGCGGCAAGCCGGTGCGACGGGACGGTCCGGTACGCGACCAGACGCTGATGGAGGCGCTGCGCGAGGCATTCAAGTTTCCAAGCTTCTGGCTGCTGACGGCCGGGTTCTTCGTGTGCGGCTTCCATGTCGCCTTCATCATGGTGCATCTGCCGTCCTTCACGATCGACCAGGGGCTGCCGTCCTGGGTCGGCCCGACCGCGCTGTCGGTGGTCGGCATCGCCAACATCGTCGGCACCTTCATCGCGGGGCAGTCGGGCCGCTTCATCGAGAAGCGCCGGGCCCTCAGCCTGATCTATTTCGGGCGCGCGGTGCTGTTCCTGGGGTTCCTGTTCCTGCCGGTCACGCCCGCGTCGGTGATCGTGATCTGCGGGCTGCTGGGGCTGCTGTGGCTCTCCACCATTCCGCTGACCAGCGGTCTCGTCGCCACCTTCTTCGGCACGCAGTGGATGTCGATGCTGTTCGGCATCGTGTTCCTGTCGCACCAGGTGGGCTCGTTCCTGGGCGTGTGGCTCGGAGGGCGGATCTTCGACATGACGAAGTCCTACGACGCGATGTGGTGGATCTCGATCGCGCTGGGCGTGCTGGCCGCACTGATCAATTGGCCGATCCGGGAGAGGCCGGTTGAGCGGCTGGCACCGGCGGGCTCGCAGGCGGTGAGCGCGTGATCCAATTCGGCATCCGACGCGACAGAGTGGAAATGGGAGTCGTCGCATGAGCAGACCGACAGCCGTCGTGGTGGGCGTCGGCGCCGAGCAAGGGGTCGGCGCGGCCGTCTGCCGGCGCTTCGCAAGGGAAGGCTATCATGTGCTCGTCGCCGGCCGGACGCCGGCAAAGATCGAGCAGGTCGTCGGCACCCTCGCGTCGGCCGGAGGAAGTGCCGAGGCGGTCCCGACCGATGCCACGCGCGAGGCCGACGTTGCTGCCTTGTTCGACCGGGCCATGGCCCCCGGCACCGGGCGCGATCCGGCCGACGTCGTCGTGTTCAACGCCGGCAACAACCAGCATATCCCTTTCCGCGACGTCACCGCGCAGCTGTTCGAGGACTTCTGGCGCGTCGGCTGCTTTGCCGGCTTTCTCGTCGGGCGCGAGGCGGCGCGCCGGCTCGCTCCGCTCGGCCGCGGCACCGTGATCTTCACCGGCGCCTCGGGCAGCCTGCGCGGCAAGGGCGGATTTGCGCAGTTCGCGGCCGCCAAGGCGGGCCTGCGCATGATCTCGCAGAGCATGGCGCGCGAGTTCGGGCCGCTCGGCCTGCACGTCGCCCACGTGGTGATCGACGGCGGCATCAACGGCCAGCGCCTGCTGAGCCGCCGGCCGCAGCTCGCCCAGGAACGCGGCGAGGACGGGCTGCTGGGCGTCGACGCCATCGCCGAGACCTATTGGCAGATCCACCGCCAGCACCGCTCGGCCTGGACCCAGGAGGTGGATCTGAGGCCGTTCAAGGAGAATTTCTGAGCCGGCATCCGGTGTCGTCGTCCCGGTGACGCGGCTCCAACGAGGAGTGTCTCTCATGTCCAGCGATCCAATCGTCATCGTGTCAGCCGCGCGCACGCCGCTCGGCCGCTTCCAGGGCGAGCTCGGCGGACTGCCGGCGCCCGCGCTCGGCGCGCACGTAATCCGCGCCGCGCTCGAGAGGGCCAGGCTCGCGCCCGACAAGGTCGACGAGGTCCTGATGGGCTGCGTGCTGCCTGCAGGCCAGGGCCAGGCGCCGGCGCGGCAGGCCGCGCGCAAGGCCGGGCTGCCGGACGCCACCGGCGCCACCACCGTCAACAAGGTGTGCGGCTCCGGCATGAAGGCGACCATGATCGCCCACGACCTGATCGCGGCGGGCTCGGCCGATATCGTGGTGGCCGGCGGCATGGAATCGATGTCGAACGCGCCGTATCTGCTGGCCAAGGCGCGCGGCGGCTACCGCGTCGGGCACGACCGCATCCTCGACCACATGATGCTCGACGGACTGGAGGACGCCTACGAGGCCGGACGCTCCATGGGCGATTTCGGCGAGGCGGCGGCCCAGGCCTATCAGTTCACCCGCGCCGACCAGGATGCCTACGCCGTGGAGACGTTGACGCGCGCCCGCAAGGCGATCGAGAGCGGAGCGTTCGCCGCCGAGATCGCGCCCATCTCGGTGCCGGCGAAGGGAGGCGACCGCGTGGTCGCGAACGACGAGCACCCGATGAAGGTCTCCCCCGAGAAGATCCCGTCCCTCAAGCCGGCGTTCCGCGTCGACGGCACGATCACGGCCGCCAGCGCCTCGGCCAACGCCGACGGCGCCGCGGCGCTGATCCTGATGCGCCGGTCGCGGGCCGAGCGCGAGGGCTTGCCGATCCTGGCCGAGATCAAGGGGCACGCCACCCACTCGCAGGAGCCCGCCTGGTACACGACCGCGCCGATCCCGGCGATCCGCAAGCTGCTCGGCAAGGTCGGCTGGACGGTCGGCGACGTCGACCTGTTCGAGATCAACGAGGCGTTCGCAGTCGTGCCGATGGCGGCCCAGCGCGATCTCGCGCATCCCGCGCGAAAAGCTCAACGTCAACGGCGGCGCGTGCGCTCTCGGCCATCCCATCGGGGCGACCGGCGCGCGCCTGATCGTCACGCTGCTGGGGGCTCTCGCCAATCGCGGCGTGGACCGGGGCGTCGCCGCCCTCTGCATCGGCGGCGGCGAAGCCACCGCGATCGCCATCGAGCGCGTGCACTGAGGGTGGCGAAGCGAACCGCCAAGATGGCGTCAATCCCGCGGAGCGGTCAGCGCAAGCGGGAAGCCTACGGGACCCGTTCAGCCGTCCTTGGATGCCCGCTCAGCGCTGCGCTTGGCGGGCATGACGCGAATGGCGGGCACCACCTCCGGGTTCGTCAGTGGGCGAAGAACACGGGCAGCTCGGCGGCCGCCAGGATGTGGCTGGTGGCGCCGCCGAAGATCATCTGCCGCAGACGGCTCTGCGTGTAGGCGCCCTTGATCAGCAGGTCCGCGCCCTGGGCCTTGGCTTCGGCGAGGATGGCTTCGCCCGGCCGGCCGCTGCGCGGAACAACCGTCTTCTCGCTCGCCGTGACGCCGTTGATCTCGAGGTAGCCGAGCTCGTCCTTGGCGCTGGGACCGGGCACCACGTGGCCCTCGACGCTCAGCAGCGTCACGCGCTTGGCCTTGCGCAGGATGGGCAGGGCAAACAGGATCACCCGCGCCGTCTCGGTGCTGGCGTTCCAGTGGATGACGATGTTCTCGCCGAGCGTCTTGGGCGGCGTGGGCGGCGCCACCATCACGGGATGTCCGCTGTCGAAGAGTGCCGCCTCCAGCGCGCTCATGCGGGCGCCGCGGTTGCCGGGCCGGCTCAGCACGCTCACGTCGTAGACGCGCGCCAGGCCGCCCAGCGCGCTGTCCTCCACCGCCGATCCGCCACGCCAGCGGAAGCGCGCGGTATCGGTCTGGTTCGCGGGATGGGCGGCGGCATACGCATCGAACGACTGGCGCATGCCGCGGCAGAACTCGGTCTCGTTCCAATCGGCCGGCGGGATGGTGACGGCGACGATCGGGTCGGGCGCCACGATCTCCGCGAACGCCGGCCGCAGGGCAACGCCCTCCACCGTGCTCGCGAACAGGTTGGCCAGAAGCCGGGCGGTCTCCAGAGCCGACGGCATCTGCTCGCTCTGGTCGATGGGGAGAAGAATGCTCTTCATGGCATCTTCCTTGTTGTGACGGACGGTTTCTTCGCGACTAGTCCGTCACCATAGCACAGGCAATGGCAACTGGCGCGGTGCCAATCAGAAGCGCGTGAGCCAGGAGAGGGTGACGAAGGGCGTGCTCGCCCGGGCGACGGATGGGCCGCCGCCGTCCAGCAGCTTGTCGTTGGTCGCGCCCGCCGAGGCCGACAGCTCGCCGCTGGCCCACTCGTAGCGCACGAAGCCGCCTGCGCGGATGACGTCGCACTCGAGGTTGCCGGCGGCGCCCGCCTCGATCCCGAGCGACAGGGCAGGCGTGAGGCGCCAGCCAACGCGTGTCCGCGCCGCGTAGCTCTGGTAGAGCGAGCCCCAGGAGACGTCGACGGAGGTCCAGGCCTGGTCGCCGAGGTTCAGCCAGGTCTCCAGCGCAATCTTGCCGCCCAGGCCGGCTCCCGCGGATGACGGTTTCGGGGTCGTCGGGTGTGACCTGCCGGTCGGCGGCCGCGAGCCCGGCGTACGCCTTCACGGTGAGCGGTCCCAGCTGCTGGTGGTAGCCGAGGAGGAGGTCGGCGAACGATCCCGTGCCCTTGAAGGAGACGACTTGCGAACCACCGCCGACCGCACGCGGGCCGGAATATCGGTCGGCGCCATAGCCGGCCACTATGCGCAACCGCACCCCGTCGTCCTGGATGCCGCCGAGAGGCGCCACCGTGGCCCCCGAATAGAGGGACCAGATGTGGTCGTAGGCCTGCGCGCCGGACCAGAGCTCGAAGCGGTATCGGGAGGTGTCCCCCGAGAGGGGGCCGTCATCGGCCTGGGCCGGGTCAGGCGGGATCCACGACGCGGCTGCCGCCACGAGCGCGGCGAGCGCACGCCAGATCAGCCCTCCCCCACAACGCCGGACGCGACGCATCTGACCAACAAATCGTTAGAATAACGGCGGTCCAGCACAAGCTGAGCCCGAGAAATAGAGGGCGCGGCTTGCCAGCAAGTCAAATAATTCCTGTGGATACGGAAGAACCGAAGTGCGGTCATCAGGTTAGGCGTCGCGCTCTGCTGAGCCGGCGCCGGATCCGCGCTCGCTCTGATGGAAGAAGGCGCGCGTGAAGGTCTTGAGCCATACAAATTGTAGCACTCGGCGTGGTCGGTCTCCTCCGATGATTGTGCTGGAGGTTTTTCCCCTTCTGGGAAGCAGCCCACTCGCAGGGGCCAAATGCCTGAAGCAGCAAGCTGTTGCGTGCGCATATTGAGATGCAGGCCGCTGCGCTGGCATGAAAATTAATACGCCATATCAATGCATTGAAAGTTTCTGTGGAGCAATTGCGCGGCATCCCGCAGTTCTCTCGCGAGTGTTGCTGCGTAGTCGCATGATGGCTATTGTTGCAGCGCGCATCCGGAACAACGCGGCGTTTTTTCGGGTGGCGATCACATCGAGAAGAGGGTCAACGCGTATGAGTGGAAGCGAGCGCCTCGACTCCAAGGCTGGCCCCTTGGGCAACTTGTCGCAAACCTACTTCGGCGGCCTCGACATGATGGTCAAAGGCTACGAGCCGGCGCTGAAGGGCGTCAGCCGCTGGAACCTGGAGCTGTTCGGGCTGATGGCGCGTCGCGCCCAGGCGTGGCTCGAGGTTTCGAGCCGGCTCAGCCACTGCAAGACGCCGGTCGAGGTGCTGAGCGAGCAGGGCAAGTTCTGGCAGGCGGCGGCGGCCGACTACGTGGACAGCTCCAAGCGGCTGGCGGCGGCGTGGAGCGCATGCGCGACGATGCCGAAGCTCAATGGCAGCGCGCAGCCGCGCGACTACATCACGTTCCCCGAGCCGCAGGAGAGCGCGGCACCGGCCAAGCGCGGAGAGCGCAAGGCGGCGTGAATCGTGGGGTTGGATCGTCGCGTTCGCGCGATCCAACCCATACCCTCCGCGCTCAGTTCGTCTGAAACACGCGCTCGCGCCATGACGGTGCGACTTTACCGACGGCAGGCGCCGCCGCGGCTACCGGCTTGGTCTGCGCAGCGGCGGGGGCGCCGTGCTTCCGGGCGTGCTCCTTGAGGTCGGCCAGCAGGGTCTCCAGCAGCGGCACGCCAATCTGCGCGGCATGCAGCGAGCGCGCCCAGGACTGGGAGGGCGAGCCGGTGCCGATCAGCACGACATACGAATAGGCCGCGCCGTTGGTGAACTGGAGGCCGCCGGCAATCCACGTGTCGACGGTGGCGTTGATATCCGCGCCGACGGAGGTGCCGGTCTTGGCGAAGTGCAGTCGCAGATCGGTGCGCCGGTCCGGGCACCAGGCGCTCAAGGCCTTCAAGGTGCCGTGCTGGACGCCCGCGCTCGTGTAGCACAGCGGCGCCTGCAGCAGCGTCTTCAGAAGTGGCCGGCCGGGATCGCTGATCAGCCGGTTCGGCACGAGGCTGTCGGAGGTCGCCACGCCTGCGCCGCCGGCCGCCTCGCGGGAGGTGAAATCGTAGGCCTTCACGAGCGTGGGCGGCCGCACGGGGCGGTGTCCCTGCTCGGTCAGCGAGGCCAGCACCACGCCGGCCATCTGATGCACGCGCCGCGGCGAGCCGGCGATCAGCCCCCGCACCGCGGCCGTCGAGGGGGGAGTTTCCTCCTCGGCCGATGGCGCCGGCGGCAGGTTGAAGCCGAAGCGATCGATCAGCCGGCGCATGCGCGGCTGGCCGAGTTGCGCGGCACGCCACTCGATCGGGGTGTTGAGCGAGCAGGCGAAAGCGACGATCGCCCGCCGCCCCTTGGCCTCGGCGCCGCCCTTGTCGCAGCCGTCCAGCCCGTGCGCGGGCGCGGCGCGGTCGAGATAGAGCGAGTCGGGCCGGTCGCTGTGCGCATTGGCGATGCCGATGGCGGCCAGGATCTTGCCGGTGGAGGCGATCATGCGCCCCTCGCGTGCGGCATCGTAGTGGCCGGACGTGGCGCTTCGCGCCGCCGGCGAGCCGAAGTAGGAGGCCGTCTCGCCGGCCTCGAAGTAGCGCACGATCTCGCCCTTGGCGTTGGCCGCCACGACGATGACGTCGGGCAGCTTGCGGTCGGCGCCGGGCACGATCGACTTGGCGGGGTCGAGCGTGTAGCCGGCATTGATCTTGCCCTGGTACTGGGTGTCGAGCCTGGCGATCTGAGCCCTGATGCGCTCGTGGAAGGAGAGGTTTTCCACCACGTCGAGCGTGGTGGTGACGCCGCGCACGTGCTCGCGCCAGCCGAAGCCATAGGCCTGCTTCATCTCCTCGCGCAGGCCGAAGCGCGCGGCCGGCAGCAGCGCGTTGGCGCGGATCATCGGATTGGCGCGCGCGCGCTGGGCGAGCGCCGGGGCATGCGCCTCCAGCGCCTCCTGCAGCCTGGGCTTGACGCGGGGGTCGGGCGGTCCGCCCGCGAGGTTGACGAGATCGAAGATCACGCGCTTCTGCTCGGCCTCGTTGGCGATCAGCTTCTCGGCGCAGATGCGCGCGCGCACCTCGGTGATGTAGCGCCAGCGGTCGAGCCGCACCTCGTTGAGCTTGTCGCTGCCGGGCAGCAGGATGATCGGCTTGTTGACGGCGGATGCGAGCACGAACTGCTCGGCGACGGTGAGGTCCTTGGCCTCCTTGCCGAACACGACCCGGCTGGTGATCTCGACGCCATGCAGGGGCGCGCCGCCGGTGCGCTGGGCGAGCCAGATGTGGTTGGCCGCCCACTGCTTGAGCGGCGTCGCATCGCCGCCGCGCGTGAGCTCGTGATAGATCACGGGCGCGAGCCACCACTCCTTCAGCTTGCGCTTGAGCTTGGTGGCGCCGCTTTCGTCCGGGCTCGGCGGCGTATTGTAGATCACGCGCGCGAACTGCATCGGCAGCGTCGAGCCGCCGATGCCCAGGCTCGGGCGCTTGAGCGCCACCGAGCGCGCAAACGTCGTGTAGGGGATCTTGAGCACGCCGACGAGGTCGATGCCGTAGGGATTGAGCGCCCCGCCGATGTGGCGGTCCTCGTGGTAGACGAGGCATTGCCAGTAGTGCTCGGGCACCTCGCGCACGGGGATCGACTTGTGGTCGGGGTTGGCGACGTAGCCGCCGAGCGCGATGGCCGCGTCCGTGTAGTTGACGTCGCGCTGGCTGTCGAGGCGCGGGTCGAAGGTGCCGACGAAGCCGCCGCCCGAATCATACACCGCGGTCGCGAGCCATCGCTCGGCGTCGTAGCGCAGCTTGTCGGCGAGGAAGTATTGCCCGACGATCCCACGCAGCGGCGCCACCACGTAGACCAGCGCCAGCGCGAACACCAGGTAGCCCGCGGCGAAGCCGAGCCCGTGCCGCAGCGGACCGAAGCTCGGCCTGGTGGTGAGGGCGAAGACGAGCGTGCGAACCAGGCGAATCGGCAGCGCGAGCAGAAGCTCCAGCGCGCGGATCAGCAGTCGGGCAAGCGCCAGCATCGAACGGGCCGCGGACAACCGGCGGGATCGAGCGGGCCGCCTCCCCACGAGAGTGCTGCTAACGAGTTTTTGTGGCGCTTTTCGCTCGGAAGCGCGTCCGAAGGCGGCTCGGCGCGATATCGGCCGCCGCGCAGCCCGTGGTTCCCGTTGTCGCGCTCGCGGCGGAATGACGGCCGAGGGGTGCCTCAGTTCAGCTCGGTCAGCCTGGCGGGATCGGGCTTGCGGCCGGTGACGCGCTCGAGCGCGATGGCCGAGAGGACCTTGGATGCCAGCGTCTTCTTGCTCGGGTCGCGCTCGGGCTCGGTAACCTGCGCTGCCTGGGCAGGCGGCGCGAATCCCGTCGAGATCGGCGTGTTGTTGGCGCAGCCGGCCAGGAGCGCACCCGCAAGGATGACGGCCCCTCCGCGCCACAGCATCAGCCAGCCCCTTCTCTGTCGCCAAAACAGCAACGGCCGCGGCCCCTCGGCCATGGTTGAACCTTACCCGCGTGAGGACACATGGCAAGGGCAAAAAGGGCCGCTCACCACAGGGTTGGAGCGTGACAGCTGGCCGGCCAGGGGACGCTGGCGTTCATCCTGAGCCTGTCGTGGGCAAGAATCGGCAAGCGCAAAACGGACAAGCGTGTGCGCAGCCGTATGTGCCTTGCGATGTGGGATCTCGGTTAGCCGTTGGTGGATGAGGACTTGCGCGCGGGTTAAAGCGCGGCTCGGTTCTGGAATATTGCTCCACATTGGACCGAGCAGAGCACGGACAATTAAACCCGGCGCGCTCTCCCGGCCCGTGCATTTGCTTCGAAATTTACGAGATTTAATCCACGACTTGAGAAGGTTTTTCGCCAAGCGCGCAGGCTGTGTTAGCTCGCTTGGCAGCGGCAATGGCCGGTCAGGACGGCCTTCGCCGCGAAGGGGCATCAGGAGCAGCAGGGAAGTCAAAAAGGACAGTGTCATGGCTCGATTTGAGATGGGCGCACTCGAGGCAAGCGAAATCGCGACGGCAGGCGGAACGCCGGACGCGTTGTTCGAGCTCGGGCTGATGTACTGCGCCGGACGCGAGGTGGAACTCGATCTCGTCAGCGCGCACAAGTGGTTCAATCTGGCCGCCATGCGCGGCAACCACGACGCCAAGCGCTACCGGATGGAGATCGCCTACGAGATGTCGAAGGCGCAGATCGCCGATGCGCAGCGGCAGGCGCGCGAGTGGATGTCGCGGCACTGAGGCGGCTGGAGAACCGCCGGCATCCCGGGCTTTGCGCCCGGGGCCCGTCGCGCCCTGCTTAAGCGCAGGCTCGAGCACAACAAAGTTCCGCCCAGCTTGGCGGCGCCAATAGCATTGCGGCCTGACACTTGTGACGGGTCGCGCCGGAAGACGGGCCGCCTCACCCCGCGAGGCGGCCCGTTCTGCGCCTGCGGCTCTGTTCCCCGCGGAACTTCGCGGGCTCCTGCCAGCCGCTACGACTGCGGCAACACCGCAGGAGGACAAGATGGCAAGAGCAATCGGTTTCGCAGCACGCGGCTTCGGCTACCTGGTGTTCGGCGCGGTGGCGCTCGGGCTTCTATGCGCGGTGCTGGGCGGCTTGGCCGCTGTCATCGCCACGCATGTGATCGTGGCGGTCTGAGCATGGCCTTCTACTTCGACCTCGTCCTGGGGCTGCTGGGTCTCTTCGAGGGCCGCAGCCGCTGGTACTCCTGGCTCATGGGTGCGGTGTTCGTCGCCGGCATCCTCGCCGTGGCCGTGAAGCTCTCGCACACCATCCGTTGATGTCGAGCCTGCATGCTGCGGTGCCGGCGCGGGTGCGTGAGACGGTGCTCGTGCCGCGGCGAGGGTTCTGCCCTCGCCCGCGTTCTCACTCGCCGCAGCGGGTGAAGAGCGAGAACACGCAGTCCCACGTCTTCTTGGTGGCCTGCTTCACCGATTCGCCCGCCTGCTTCACGGAGTCGCCGGCCTTCTTCATCTGCTCGGCGGTCTTCTCGTTGGCCTGCTTGGCGAGGTCGACCATGGTCTGGGGCGGGGCGTCGGGCGCCGGGCCGACCGGTGCCGCCGCGGGTTGGGCCGGAGGCCGTGCGGCGGGGGCCGGAGGCGGCTGCGCGGTGTCGACCGGCGGGGCCAACTCGATCGCGGCCCACGGGATGCGCTTCACGGTCGCATCGCAGTCGAAAATGGTGCCGCGCTTCACGCTGCAGGTGGCGTGCCCGCCTTCCTTCGCCATGGCCGTGACGCAGAGCATCTGCAGCGACTGGCCGCCGCGCGGCTGGGCACCCTCGATCACGCAACGGTAGAGGCCGGCAGGCTCGCTGCAGCTGACGCAGTATTCCTGCGCGCGGGCGGGGGCGGTCGCCAGCGCGGCCAGCGCGCCGAGCCCCAGGCCGAGTCTCAGTCCGAGCCGGCAGCCGATGCCCCCGATGGGCGTGCTCGAGTCCATTGTCATGCAAGGCCCGGTTGCGCCCAAAATGCGGCATTTCGTGGATGCATCGGCGCAGTGGAGCCGTGCCGTTGCATCCGCGCGCGCCGTAGGCCGGCCGCTCCGTGTGCCGATCTTAGTGGGCCGGGACCGATCAAAGCCCGAGATAGAATTTCTTGATGAGGTCGTTGTTGTTGAGCTCGTCCGCCGAGCGGCCTTCGACGGCGATCTTGCCGTGCACGATGACGTAGCCGCGGTCGGCGATGCGGATGGCCTGGGTGAAGTTCTGCTCGGCCATCAGCACGGTCAGCTGGAACTGATCCTTGAGCTGCTTGATGGCGTCGATGGTGCGGCTGACCAGCAGCGGCGCCAGCCCCACGGAGGGCTCGTCGACCAGCAGGATCTTGGGCGCCAGCATCAGGGCGCGGCCCAGCGCCAGCATCTGCTGCTCGCCGCCGCTCATGCTGCCGGCGAGCTGGGTGCGCCGCTCGGCCAGGCGCGGGAAGATCTCGAAGCAGCTGGCGAGGTTGCGGTGCATCGCGACGCGCGCGGCGTGCCGGAAGGCGCCGAGCAGCAGGTTCTCCTCCACCGTCAGCTTGGGGAACAGGCGCCGCCCCTCGGGCACCAGCGCGATGCCGAGGTCGACGATCTCCTCCGTCGTCAGCCTGGTCAGGTCGTGGGCTGTGCCGTCGATGTCGGCGACGATGGTCCCGGCGCTCGGCCGTACCAGCCCCATGATGCACTTCATCAGGGTGCTCTTGCCGTTGCCGTTGGTGCCGAGCAGCACGACGGTCTCGCCGGCGCCGACCGTGACCGAGACGTCCTCGATCACGCGCACGGCGTTGTAGCCGGCATGGATGCCATCGAGCCGCAAGCTACTGGCCAAGGTAGGCCCTCACCACTTCCGGGTTGTTGACGACGTCCTCGGGCTTGCCGTCGGCGATCTTGCGGCCCGAGACGAGCACGGCGATGCGCTGCGAGAAGCTCATCACGGCACGCATGATGTGCTCGATCATGATGATGGTGATGCCCTGCGCGTTGAGGCGCAGCAGCAGGGCGATGATGTCCTCGATCTCGGAATGCGACAGCCCCGCCATCGCTTCGTCCGCGATCAGCAGCTTGGGCTCGGCCGCCATGGCGCGCGCCAGCTCGAGCTTGCGCATCTCCACTTGCGTCAGGTCGCTCGGGGGGCGGCGGGCCTTGCCATCGAGCCCGACCTGCCGCAGCAACTCGATGCAGCGGTCGTCCAGCTCCTGCGGAGAGCTGATCAGCAGCGACCGCCTGCGCACCGTGTAGAGCAGGGGCACGCGCAGGTTCTCGGCCACGGAGAGGCTCATGAACGGGCGCGGCAGCTGGAAGCTGCGCGCCAGCCCGATATGCGTGCGCTTGTGCGCCGGCAGGCCGTCGAGCGCCTGGCCGGCGAACCGGACCGAGCCGATCTCGTTGTGCAGGGTGCCGCACACGCAGTTGACGAGCGTGCTCTTGCCGGAACCGTTGGGTCCGATCAGGCCGAGGCGCTCGCCCGGCTGCACGTCCAGGTCGATGCTCTCCAGCGCGACGAAGCCGCCGAAGCGCTTGCCCACACCCTTCACCTCGAGCAGGGGGCCGGTCATGCCTTCTCCCTCGCGCGGCGCCAGTCGAGGACGAGGCCGACAATGCCTTTGGGTGCGACGATGACGAACGCCACCAGCAGCACGCCGACCAGCAGCAGGTTGACGGCGGAGGAGATCGTCACGGTGGCGATCTGCTGCAACGAGCCCAGCAGGACCGCGCCGATCAGGGGCCCCGCCCAGGTGGTGGTGCCGCCGATCATCGGCATGGCGATGGAGTTGACGGCATACTGCAGGCCGAAGGTGCCGGACGGCTCGACGTAGCCGATGTAGTAGGGATAGGGCGCCCCGGCCATGCCCATGAAGGCGCCCGAGATGGTGGTGGCGATCAGCTTCAGGCGCAGCGTCGGCACGCCGGCCGCCTCGGCCGCCATCTCGTCGTCGCGGATGGTGGCGAAGCCGTAGCCGAGCCGCGAGCGCTCGATCAGGCGCGCGACGCACAGCGCCACGACCGCGAGCAGCAGCATGACGGCGAACAGATACTGGATATAGCCGAGCCTGAAGCCGGCGATGGAGACGGCGTCGGTGCGGATGACGTAGGCGCCGCGCGCGCCGCCGACGAAGTCCCAGTTGATGACCAGCGTCTGCAGCACCACGGCCATGGCCAGCGTGGCGATGGCGAAGAACACCCCGCGCAGCCGCAGCGTCAGGTAGCCCATGCCGAGGCCGATGACCCCGGCCACCAGGCCGCTCAGGACCACCAGCGACGGGATCGAGAGCGGGAACAGCGGCTGCAGGAGGTCGGGCAGGTAGCGGCCCGGATTGGCGCCGAGCTTGTGCATCGCCACCGACGTGTAGGTGCCGATGGCGAAGAAGGCGGCGGTGCCGAAGTTCACGTATCCGCAATAGCCGCCGAGGATGTTCCAGGCGGTCGCGAGCACGATGAACTGCAGCACCACGTAGCCGGCGAAGAACAGGTAGTCGCTGCCCAATGCCAGGGAGAGCGCGAATACGATGGCGCCGACCGCCAGGGCAAGCAGGAAGAATTTCGCCGGCCGCATACCGCTAGCGCCCCAATATGCCGGCCGGCCTGACGGCCAGCGTCGCGAGCAGGAAGCCGAACGACACGGCCGGCGCCCACGACGGGCCGTAGAACGTCGCCGTGAAGCTCTCGACCACGCCGAGCAGCATGGCGGCGATCACGGTCCCGGGCAGGCTGCCCATCCCGCCCAGCACGCAGATGGCGAAGACGCGTCCGATGTACTCGCGGCCCACGGACGGCTCGACGGGTTGGATGATGATCAGGAAGGCGCCGGCCAGCGCCGCCGTGGCGATCGAGACGCCGAAGGCCATGCGCTTGATGCGGATCGGGTTGGCGGCCAGCAGCTGCAGGGCCAGCTGGTCCTGCGCCACCGCCTGGATGGCGCGTCCGATGAAGCTGCGCGACAGGAACAGCTGCAGGCACAGCACCATCAGCAGCGAGACCACGCACGGCACCAGCATGCGCAGGGGCAAATCCAGGAAGCCGATGCGCCAGGTCGGCCCGATGTAGGAGGCCTCGACGTAGCGGTAGTCGACGCCGAACGTCAGGATCAGCCCGACCTCGGTGATGAAGAGGAGTCCGAAGAAGAAGGCGAGGCCGCGCAAGGCCTCCTGGCCGCGCTTCTCGAAGGCGACGTAGTAGACCTGATAGATGCCGGTCCCGAGCAGGTAGAACGCCGGCAGCATGACGATCGCCGCCACGATCGGATCGGCGCCGGTGGTGGCGTTGACGATGTAGGCGATGTAGGAGCCCAGGATGATGAAGGCGGGGTGGGCGATGTTGACGATGTCGAGCATGCCGAAGGAGATCGAGATGCCGACCGTCACGGCCGCGTAGAACCCGCCGAGCAGCAGGCCCGCGACGATGGCGTTCATCAGGAGGTCCAACGGTATGCCCATGCTCATCCCCGCCCCATCGGCTGCACGCTAGGCGGCACGCGGGAATGGCAGGAAACAATCGTCGAGCATGGTCTTCCCTCCCCATCGATGCTGCGGCTCTTGCGGCGCGCTTACGGCTTGCGTCGGCCATTTAGCAGCAAGGCCGGCCGCTTGGCTATCCTGCACCCAAGCTCGAGGCAAACGTCGCCGCTACGAGGCGAGCCCGTGGTCTTGCCGCGTCTTCCCGGCGGCACCAGGGTGGGAGGAATCCCCGTCAGACCCGTTGCGCCGGCGCAGCCAAGCGCCGGACGCCCAAATCAGGCTGAAGGCGGCTTCAGATGCTCAGTATTTGTTGGTGGTCGTCATGAACTGCTTGAGGACCGGCACACGCTCGTAATTGCTGGCCGGAGGCACGGTGCTCTGCGCCATCTTGGGCGCCCCGCTTGTGGTCCTGACTCTGCGCTCGATGCGAACGGTCCGCCTGTTGGCTTTTGCCGCTCGTGTGGGGACGGCGTCGGTATCGCTGGTGCGCGCTTCCGCGGCTGGTATGCCGTTCTCCGCGGGGTGCTCGACCTTGGCCGAGTTCGTCACGACGGCGGGGTCAGCGGTGCTGGCGGTAGCGGCGGTGCCGGTCGCAGCGGTCGCCTCGTGTGCATGATCGGTCAGGCTGGCCTTCACCAGCACGGCCGGGTCGGGAAGGTTTTTGGCCTCGGCTGCCAGAGACGGGAGCACCACCACCGGCTCGAAGGTCCGCAACTTGGCGTCGGACGCTACCTGAGCCGCGGTCACGTCGATGGAAGCCACGGGGGATGCGGAGACCGTTGGCGCGGGCTCGATGTGGGCGGCCGCCATTTGCGCGGTGTGAGGGGCTTTCGACCGTGAGAGACTCGCGAGCGGCCAGATCAAGCTCGCCCCGTAGCCTACTGCCGCCGAGCCGAGCACGACGATCACTGCGACCAGCGTCCGCGCGAGGCGAGCACGCGGCATCTCAGCATCTGAACCTGTCATGAGTTACGCAAACTCCTACGCGATACGAGCGCCCGCCACAATTCTGTGGACATCGCCCATGCATACCAACCAATGACCGATTGGGTCGTTCCAAGAAAGCGATATCTTCGCGACGGTTAAACCGCGCCGCTCCCACGTGTGCCCTTCAAGCCATGCTGGCTGCCAGATTTATAGTCATTGCGAGCACCATCGTGTTGAAGAAAAAGGATACAACGGCGTGCAATGTGACGAGGCGCCGCATTCCCTTCGAGCGGATGGAGACGTCGGACGTCTGCGACGTCGCGCCGATCGAGGTGGCGAAATAGAGGAAATCCCAATAGTCGGGCGTCGGGTCGCTGGGGAAATCGAGGCTACCCGTGCCGTCCCGCGCGAGGTTGTGGGGCGCGTAGTGCTCGTGCGCGTAGTGCAGCGTGAACACCACCTGCATCACGGACCAGGCGATCAGGATCGTCGCCGCCGCAAGGGCGACATAGGCCACCTTGGCTTCCTTGGATGCCTCCTTGGCCTCGGTGACGAGACCGAAGATGGAGGCGAAGCTCGCGAATATGGCAAGCAGGACCAGGGCCAGGATGACGACGGCGCTGTCGTCCTGACGCGCGGCACGCGAGCGGATCCGCTCCGAGTTGCAGCTGGTCATGATGCGGTAGGAGAATATCAGATAGGTGCTGCCGCCGGCGCACCAGGCCGCCGCGCCCCGGACCGCCCACGATGCCGAATGCGGCATCAGCAAGAGCGTGGCGATGCCGACGAATACGCCTCCGTAGACGCGCGGGCGGATGGCGATGGAGCGCCAAACGGAACGCGGGCTGTACCAGCGCGCCCGCCGCTTCGCCATCTGCGTGTCGGTTGTCATTGTCTCTCGCTTTCGGTCCGGCGCCGGGGACGAACGAGGATCGGCATCGGCCGGATAGCGCAGGAATGCACGCCCATCAAGGCGACAGCCGTCGCGCGCCAGGTCGCGACCACATCACGGAGACCACATCGCTGGTGGCGCGGGGTGGCGCTAGAGGGCTAAACTGCGGCAGAGCCGATACCCGATACCCGACATGAAGGAGCGCGACCATGGTTGACCGTCTCAAGTTCTACATCGATGGAGCGTGGCAGGTCCCCCGCGTCCAAGAAGACGCTGCCCGTCGTCAATCCCGCCACCGAGGAGGTGCTGTACGAGGTCGCCCTCGGCTCGGCGGCGGACGTCGACAAGGCCGTCGCGGCGGCCCGGCGCGCGTTCGAGACGTTCTCGCTGACGACGCGCGAGCAGCGTATCGAGCTGCTGGGCAAGATCATCGAGGTCTACAAGCGCCGGATGAAGGATGTCGGCGCATCCATCTCCGACGAGATGGGCGCGCCCCTCGGCTTCGCCGAGAAGTTCCAGGCCGGCGCCGGCCTCGGTCACCTGATGACGACGCTGGACGTCCTCAAGAGCTATCCGTTCGAGGAGCGGCTGGGCTCGGCCATGATCGTGCGCGAGCCGATCGGCGTCGTCGGCATGATCACGCCCTGGAACTGGCCGCTGAACCAG
The DNA here is from genome assembly GCA_963774165.1 of uncultured Alphaproteobacteria bacterium. Lineage (GTDB taxonomy): Bacteria > Pseudomonadota > Alphaproteobacteria > Rhizobiales > Hyphomicrobiaceae > AWTP1-13. The sequence goes on from CAVZEC010000016.1 coordinate 346,890, forward strand.
ATCGCCTGCAAGGTCGCGCCCGCGCTGGCGGCCGGCTGCACGATGGTCCTCAAGCCTTCCGAGTACACGCCGACCTCCGCGCTCATCTTCGCGGAGATCCTCGATGAGGCCGGCGTGCCCAAGGGCGTCTTCAATCTGATCAACGGGCTGGGGACCGAGGTCGGCGCCGCCATGAGCACGCATCCCGGCATCGACATGATGTCGTTCACGGGCTCGACGCGGGCCGGCATCGACGTCGTCCAGAAGTCCGCGCCGACCGTCAAGCGCGTCACGCCAGGAGCTCGGCGGCAAGTCGCCCAACATCATCCTGGAGGATGCCGACCTGTCGAAGCTGATCGCCGTCGGGAACCGCGCACTGCTTCAACAACACGGGGCAGTCCTGCAACGCGCCGACGCGCATGCTGGTGCCGCTCGCCAAGATGAAGGAGGCGGCCGCGATCGCGAAGTCGGTGGCGGACAAGGCCAAGCCGGGCGATCCCAAGGCAGCCGACACCACCATGGGTCCGGTCGTCAATCGCGTGCAGTGGGAGAAGATCCAGGGCCTCATCAAGAAGGGCATCGACGAAGGCGCCACGCTCGTCACCGGCGGGCTCGGCCGGCCGGACGGGCTCAACAAGGGCTACTACGTGCGTCCGACCATCTTCGCCGACGTGACCAACGACATGACGATTGCGCGCGAGGAGATCTTCGGGCCGGTGCTGTCGATCCTCGGCTACAAGGACGAGGATGATGCCGTGAAGATTGCCAACGACACGCCTTACGGCCTCGCCGGCTACGTCTCCTCGGGCGACGTGGAGCGGGCGCGCCGGGTGGCACGGCGCATCCGCGCCGGCAACGTCAACATCAACGGCGCGGCGAATGAGCGCGCCGCGCCGTTCGGCGGCTACAAGCAATCGGGCAACGGCCGCGAATGGGGCCGCTTCGGCCTCGAGGAGTATCTCGAGGTCAAGGCAGTCGCCGGATGGGGAGCCTGAGGCACCTCTCTTGATCTCGCGAATTGCGTGCGGCGGCGTGTCGAGCGCCGCCGCAACCGTTCTCACATGGAGCGGTCAGCGGCCCGGCGACGTGAAGATCGGCTCTTGCCGCACGGCCTGCTTCTTCAGCGGCACCTCGAGCGCGGCATGGGCGGCGTTGATGCGGCGCGCCATGGCGGCGAGGTAGTCGCGCACCTCCGCGGGAAACTCGGCGGTGGCATAGCGGTCGGGGTGATAGGCCTTGGCCAGCCGGAAATACGCCTGCCGCACCTCCTCGCGGCCGGCACCCACGGCGAGGCCCAGCACGGCGTGAGGGTTGAAGCCGCCGGGGTCGGCGAGGCGCGCGCCAAGGTTCGGCGCCTTCGGAACGTCGACGGGCTTGATGGAGGCCAGCTGCGCCTTGGCGAGGAAGGTGCGCTCCCCGCCGTGGGGCTCGAACTCGATGAAGCTGCCGGCCCCGTTCAGGACCTCGGCGAGCGTCTTGCCCACCGCCACCAGCAGCCTGCCGCTGGCAATCGTCCCGTCCGCCAGGGCGATCTCGACTGCGATGCCGGCGGGCTCGGGCAGGTAGTCGGTCCTGTTGCGGTCGAACATGCGGCGCTCCCCCGTACCGGATTGGGACATGCGTCCCGTCTCCGAGCTGTCGGGAGCAAGAAGCATGCTGGCCACATCGCGGTTGGATGGCGGCGTTGCGTGCCCATATACACGCGCCTAAGGTGGCCCCGGGGGGAGACCTGCGTGCAACGGAGGAATCCCACGATGTTCGACGCCAAGAGCATTCTCGACGCCCTCGTGCGCGGCGGCGGCCAGCAGCAGAGCCAACAGTCCGATCTCGGAGGCATCTCCGACCTCTTGAAGCAGCTCAGCGGCGCCGACCAGGGCGCCCGGCCGGTCGAGCCGCGAGCGGCCGCCTCACCAAGACAAGAGCGCGACAGCGACGACGAGCGGGTCCCGGAGGAGCGCGCACCCCGGCAGCGCCCGGCGATGCCTCGGGACGATGGCGCAGCAGCCCCCGCCCGCGAAGCGCAAGGCGGCGGCGGTCTGGACGACATCCTGCGCAATGTCCTCGGAGGCCAGGGCGGAGGCCTCGGCGAGATCCTGGGCAAGCTCGGCCAGCAGGCCGGCGGCAGCGGCGGCATCGCCGACATCCTCAAGCAGGTGCTCGGACAGGCGACGTCGGGCGTGAAGGAGGGTGCGGGCCGCATCGACGACGCCACGGGCGTGTCGCGCTACACCCGCGACGCCGTCGGCCAGGCGACCGGGCGCTCGCCCGAGGACGTGCTGGCGCAACTCAAGGAACTGATCGCCAACAACCAGCTCGGAGCAGGTGCCGCTCTCGGCGGTCTCGGCGCGCTGGTCCTCGGCACCGGCACCGGCCGGTCGCTGGCCGGCAGCGCCGTCAAGCTCGGCGGCCTCGCGCTGATCGGCGGCCTCGCCTACAAGGCCTACCAGAACTATCAGCAGGGCCAGCCGCCGCTGACCGGAGCACAACGCCAGCAGCCCGCCCAGCAGGCGTTGCTGGCGGCGCCGGAAGGCTCGGGCTTCGAGCCCGCCGCGGTCACCAACGACCACGCGACGGTGCTCATCCGCGCCATGATCGCCGCTGCCGCCGCCGACGGGCGCATCGATGCGCAGGAGCAGAAGAAGATCCTCGGCGGCTTGCAGCAGGCGGGCCTCGCCGGCGCCGCGCGGCAGTTCCTGGCGCGCGAGATCGAGAAGCCGGCGACGATCGACGATCTGGCCGAAGCCGTCTCCTCGCAGGAGGAGGCCGTGCAGGTCTACACGGCGGCCCGGATCACGGTCGATCCGGACGCCGAGGAGGAGCATGAGTTCCTGGCGGCGCTGGCCGAGCGCCTCGGCATCGACGACGCCCTCGCCGCCCACATCGACGCTACCGCGCGCAGCGCCGGGACATGAGTGCGACGGCCGAAAGGCCGAGGCCATCCCTCACGCGCCGTGACCTGCCTTGGTGAAGATCGGCTCCTGCTTGTCTGCCTTCTTCTGCAGCCTCGTCTGGACGGTATCGTGGGCTGCATTGATGCGTCGGACCATGACCGCCAGATAGTCGCGCACCTCTTTGGGAAGGTCGGCTGTCGCGTACCGGTCGGGATGGTAGAGCTTCGCCAGCTTGAGATACGCCTCTCGCACGTCATCCCGGCTCGAGTTCGAGGCGACCCCCAGGACGGCGTAGGGATCGAAGCTCGATCCCTGCGTCGGCCCTGCCCACAGGTCAGGCGCGGGCGGTACGTTCGTCGGAGTGACGCAGTGCAGCGCCGACTTGGCGATGAAGGTGCGGCCTCCTTCCGCCGAGTGGAACTCGACGAACGCCGAGGCGCTATTGAGGACCTCCGGCAGGGTGCGCCCGGGAGGCAGAACCAGCTTGCCGTTCAACCTCTGGCCGTCCTCCAGGGCCAATTCGACCTCTACCGGTCCTGGCCTGTCGCCCTTGTCACGTTCGAACATGCGATCCCGCTACGCTGACGCTGCCTCGAGGCCAGGCAACTCGCCTGACCCCGCCGCGACCCGGGAAAACGGGGTTCGAAGGTCGGGGGACGGGCGCCCTGGCAGGTGAGCGCGGAATGTGCTACCGCCCGCGCCACGAACCTTGGTGCGCTGCAGCAGACGTGCCGCGCTCCCCCTGCTGATAGACAGGGCACATCATCCTCTAAGGAAATGTAAATGAGCATTCGCAACATTGCGATCATCGCCCACGTTGACCATGGCAAGACCACGCTGGTCGATGCATTGCTGCAGCAAGCCGGCGCCTTCCGCGAGAACCAGCGGGTCGCCGAGCAGGCCATGGACAGCAACGACCTCGAGCGCGAGCGCGGCATCACCATCCTGGCCAAGTGCACCTCGATCCTCTGGCAAGGCACCCGCATCAACATCGTGGACACGCCGGGCCACGCCGACTTCGGCGGCGAGGTCGAGCGCATCCTCAACATGGTGGACGGTGCCATCGTGCTGGTGGACGCCTCCGAGGGACCGCTGCCGCAGACCAAGTTCGTCGTCTCCAAGGCGCTCAAGCAGGGCTTGAGGCCGATCGTCGCCATCAACAAGATCGATCGCCCGGACGAGCGCCACGAGGCGGTGCTGAACGAGATATTCGATCTGTTCGCGGCGCTCGACGCCACCAACGAGCAGCTCGACTTCCCCGTGCTCTACGGCTCGGGCCGCGACGGCTGGATGGCGGTCGATCCGAAGGGGCCGAAGAAAGATCTCGTGCCCCTGTTCGAGCTGGTCCTCCGCCACGTGCCGCCGCCGACCGTGGAGGAGGGGCCGTTCCGCCTGCTCGCGACCACGCTGGAGGCCGATCCCTATCTCGGGCGCATCCTCACGGGGCGCATCACCTCGGGCAGCGTGCGGCCCAACCAGACCATCAAGGCCATGAGCCGCGACGGCGCGCTGATCGAGACCGCGCGCGTGACCAAGGTGCTGGCCTTCCGCGGCCTGGAGCGCACGGCCGTCGACGTCGCCGAGGCCGGCGACATCGTGGCCATCGCCGGCATCACCGAGGCGACCGTCGCCGACACGCTGTGCGATCCGTCCGTCGACACGCCGTTCCTGGCCCAGCCGATCGATCCGCCCACGCTCGCCATGATGTTCCGCATCAACGACGGACCGTTCGCCGGCCAGGAGGGCGACAAGGTGCAGAGCCGCGTCATCCGCGACCGGCTGCTGAAGGAAGGCGAGCGCAACGTCGCCATCCGCGTGTCCGAGGATCCCACCAACAAGGACGCCTATGAGGTGGCGGGGCGCGGGGAATTGCAGCTCGGCATCCTGATCGAGACCATGCGTCGGGAGGGCTTCGAGGTCACCGTTTCGCGCCCGCGCGTCGTGATGCAGGTCGACCCCGTCACGCGCCAGCGCCTCGAGCCGGTCGAGGAGGTCATCATCGACGTCGACGAGGAGCACTCGGGCGTCGTCGTGCAGAAGCTCTCCGAGCGGCGCGGCGATCTGCAGGATATGCGACCCTCGGGCGGCGGCCGCCAGCGCCTCGTGTTCCACGTGCCGACACGCGGCCTGATCGGCTACCAGGGCGAGCTCCTGACCGACACGCGCGGCACCGCGGTCATGAACCGGCTGTTCCATGCGTATGCCCCGTTCAAGGGCGAGATCGCCGGCCGCCGCACGGGCGTGCTGATCTCCAACGGCAGCGGCGAGGCCACCGCCTATTCGCTGTTCTATCTGCAGGATCGCGGCGCCATGATCATCGAGCCGCAGACGCGGGTGTACGAGGGCATGATCATCGGCCAGCACACGCGCGACAACGATCTGGTGGTCAACGTGGTGCAAGGCAAGAAGCTCACCAACGTGCGCGCCTCCGGCAAGGACGAGAACATGATCCTGACGCCGCCGATGCGTCTCACGCTGGAGCGCGCGCTCTCCTACATCACCGACGACGAGCTGGTGGAGGTGACGCCCAAGTCGATCCGCCTGCGCAAGCGCTGGCTCGATCCCAACGAGCGCAAGCGCCGCAGCCGCGTCCGCGAGGCCGAGAAAGAGGCGGTTTGATATCCTCGGGCCATGCCTCCGAAGATCAGGGAACTCATCGCGCCGTGACACGCGCGGTCCAGGAACTCGAAAACGATGAAGGACAGCGCCCGGTACGTCAAAATCGTCGCGTGGTCGGAAGAAGACAAGTGCTACGTGGGCAACGCCCCAGGGTTGATCCTGGGCGGATGTCACGGGGACGATGAGCGACAGGTGTTCGCCGAGCTTTGCCAGATCGTCGAGGAAGCGATCGACCTGTACAAGCAGGATGGCAAGCCGTTGCCGCCGGTCACGTCGGGCCGAGACTTGGCCGATCGATTGCTGGGCGCAGTCTAGATCCGCGCGCGGGTAGCGTGCCGTGCCCGGGCTGCGGCTTCTCTCGTGCCGACGCATGCGCTAGTGTCTCTGCTGCGAATTGCCGACGGCATTGCGGCGAGGTCGGACGGCAAATTCGCCGGCGCGGCTCGTGTCTCGCAATTGTCGACGAGCACCGGCCCGCGATGAAGACGGCAATTCCGACGCCGCACGCGACCGATCTATATTTTCACGGCATTGGGAGAGCAGCGATGGCCGGCGAATTCGGACAATTCATTGGGGAAGTCATCACCAAGTGGCTAGTGGAAGACGGCGATGATCGCCTGATGGAGGTCCTCAACGATTTCACCTACGAGGATCCCGCGACCAAGCGCTGGACGACGCCAGCCGGCTGGAAAGTCGACGGTGCATCGATCCCGCGAGCTCTCTGGACCATCGTGGGCTCTCCGTTCACGGGCGATTACCGCCGCGCGTCGGTAGTGCACGACCACTACTGCGACGTGCGCACAGAGCCTTCCGACGCCGTGCATCTCATGTTCTACAATGCGTGTCGGGCGGCCGGCGTGGGCCTGATCGAAGCCAACACGCTCTACTACGGCGTACTCGCCGGCGGCCCCAGCTGGCGGACGGTTCGCGTGGTCAATTTCAACGTGGCGGCGGCGCCCGCGCCGGGCGGCGAGGTCATCGACTTCAGGGACACGGTGGTGTCGCAGCCGCCGCTGGATCAAGCGAAGCTCGAGCAGGACATTCGCTGGATCGCACAAGCCAATCCGTCGCTCGACCAGATCAGGGCTCGGGCATCCGCGGCGCGGTCGCAGCCGCCCCCTCCAGCCGTCCTGCAATTGCCGGCGGAGACCGGGTCGCACACCTTGCAGCAGGCCTACGGGCAAGCGCTGAAGTCGCGGGCTCTGTTCAATGCGGCGACACAGCCGGCGCAGCGCCGATAGCCCCTGCTGCGGTGGACCGGCCAGCACCCAGGCCCAAATCCGGCCGCATTGCAGGCCAGTATGGCCCGGCCGGGGTCGCAAACGGGTGCTCGAAGGCAATGGAAGTGCGCAGCGCCTGCGCCTGGGCGGTCGCGAGGCGAGCCGGCGTGCGCATTTGCGTCTGGCCTGCGCCCCGGAGCAAGTTCACCATGAGCGTGCTTTCTCGGGCTCTTCTGCCGCGGGCGGCCGGGCGGCACCGCGATGTCGCGGGTGCTTCCTGCCGGGCTCGAACTGCTCTAGCAGAGGCGAATGCTCCAGTGCGCGTGCCGTGCGTATTTGAATTTGGACCGAAGCCATGAACCCCATCGACATGATCAAGCCGGCCACCACGGGCGGCTTCTCGTTCTTCGAGCTCTTCATGACGGCCCACCCGGTCGTGAAGTTCGTCATGATCGGGCTGCTGCTCGCCTCCATCTGGGCCTGGGCCATCATCATCGAGAAGCTGTTCGCCTTCCGCCGCGCCAGGCGCGAGGCCGACAGCTTCGAGCAGCAGTTCTGGTCGGGGCAGTCGCTGGAGGAGCTCTACGCTGGGCTCTCGCGCGGGCGCACGCTGTCGATGGCGGCGCTGTTCGTCGCCGCCATGCGCGAGTGGAAGCGGTCGGTGGAGGGCAACATCCGCGCCATGGGCGGCATCCAGCTGCGCGTCGAGAAGGTCATGGACGTCACCATCAGCCGCGAGATGGAGCAGCTCGACCGGCGCCTGCTGTTCCTCGCCACGGTCGGCTCGACCGCGCCGTTCATCGGCCTGTTCGGCACCGTGTGGGGCATCATGACGAGCTTCCAGGCCATTGCCGCGTCCAAGAACACCAGCCTGGCGGTGGTGGCGCCGGGCATCGCGGAAGCCCTGTTCGCGACCGCGCTCGGCCTGCTTGCGGCCATACCGGCGGTCATATTCTACAATAAGTTCGCTGCCAATTCCTCGCGCCTGAGCCAGCGGCTGGAAGCCTTCGCCGACGAGTTCTCGGCAATCGTGTCGCGCCAGATCGACGTACGCGCCTGAACCGGGAAGGATCGAGCCCATGGCCGCCAGCGTTCAGCCCCCAGCCAGGCCCGGCGGCGGCCGGCGGGGCCGCGCCCGCAAGCACATGCCCATGCACGAGATCAACGTCACGCCGTTCGTGGACGTGATGCTGGTGCTGCTGATCATCTTCATGGTGACCGCGCCGATGCTGACCTCGGGCGTGCCGATAGAGCTGCCCGACAGCAAGGGACAGCAGCTGCAGACCAACAAGGAGCCGGTGACCATCAGCGTCGACAAGTCCGGCAAGGTCTTCATCCAGGAGACCGAGATCAAGCTCGATGAGCTCGGGCCCAAGCTCAAGGCCATCGCCAAGAACGGCGTCGAGGAGCAGGTCTTCATCCGCGGCGACAAGGGGATCGACTACGGCACGGTGATGCGCGTGATGGGACGGGTGAAGGCGGCCGGCTTCACCAAGGTCTCGCTCGTCACCGAGACGGAGGGGACGTAGGCGTTTGAGGGAAGGAGCAGCCGTGCGCGGCGGATTGGCGACCTCCGTCATCCTGCACGCAGCGCTTCTGGCATGGGCCCTTTTCACCATCCAGGCGCAGCGTGAGCTGCGCATGCCCGATCCCGAGCCGATCGCCGTCGATCTGGTGAATGCCAGCGAGCTGACGCGCCTGCGCCAGGGCGCGCGCAACGCCAAGCAGCTCGAGGCGCAGCCCAAGGAGGCGCCGAAAGCCGATCCCAGCAAGAAGGAGGCGCCCAAGCCGACGCCGGTTGCGGCGGCCCCGCCTCCCCCGCCACCTCCCGAGCCACCGCCGCCTCCCAAGGAGGAGCCGAAGGAGGAGCCCAAGAAGGAGGTCGCGTCCCTGCCGCCCCCTGCGCCGGCTCCGCCTCCGCCCGCAGCCGTCCCGCCCGCGCCGGCGCCCGAGGAGCAGAAGAAGCTCGACGAGCTGCTCAAGGAGCAGGAGCGCCAGGCGGAGGAGCAGAAGAAGCTCGAGGAGCAGAAGAAAGCGGAAGAGCTAAAGAAGATCGAAGATCAAAAGCGGCTGGAAGAGGAGCGCAAGCAGGCCGAGCTCAAGAAGAAGCACGAGGAGGAGAAGAAGCGCAAGGAAGCCGAGCTCAAGAAGAAGCGCGAGGAGGAGAAGAAGCGCAAGGAGGCCGAGGCCAAGAAGAAGCAGTTCGATGCCGAGAATATCGCGGCGCTGCTGAACAAGGTGCCGGACAAGGGTGCGCCGCGGCCGTCGGTTCCGTTCGACGAGCAGGCCAAGACCCTCAACAAGGGCCCGGTGCTCGGTGCCCCGGAGGGCCGCGATTCCGTGTTGTCGGCCAGCGAGAAGGCGATGCTCGTGCAGATCATCCGCCAATGCGTGCAGGCAAAGTGGAACGTCCTGGCCGGCGGCGAGTTGGCCCAGGCCGTTCAGATCAAGATGCGCCTGCGTTTCAATCCCGACGGTACGCTCGCCGCACCGCCGCAAATCACCAATCCCCAGAGCACGCCGTTTTTCCTGGCGGTGTCCGACAGCGCGCTCCGCGCCGTGCAGGCCTGCGAGCCCTACAGTCTGCCGCCGGCCAAATACGATGCGTGGAAGGACATCATCATGACCTTCGATCCACGCGATATGTTCTGATATATATCAATGGCTTGCACATGTTAGTTGATAGTACGTATGAAATTGCGCGCGCCCGGGTGGCACGCGCCGCTTCCGGGACGGTTCGAGCAGCGCCGTCCGGGCCATGCACGCCTGCGAACCCGCCCTCCAGCGTGCCAACTGGTAGGACCTGTGGACGGAGATGGTGCTAACCTGGGATCTGCGCGACATGTTCTAGCCGCGAAGGGGTACTATCGCGCTACAACTCGGGCTTTCCAGATCTCTCACCGCTCCATCCGATAATGATCAACGCGACAGCTGCGCCTGAAACCGAGACCGGATCGCGTCTCGGAGCGTTTGTGCGGATCACCTGGCCCTTGCTGGCCGCACTTTTGCTTTTCCTGACCTCCTTCGCCAGCCAGGCGCAGCAGCCCCCGCCCCGACCCAACGGCGGTCCCCCGCCTGCCACGCGGCCGCAGCCGCAACGTCCGGCCCCGAGCGGTCCGCTCGAGGTCGACATCACCCAGGGCACCCTGAAGCCCATTCCCATCGCCGTGCCGGAGTTCTTCGGCGAGGACGCGCAATTCGCCCTCGAGGTGTCGGACGTGGTGGCGGCCGATCTCGAGCGCTCGGGCCTGTTCGAGCCGCTCGACCGGGCCTCCTTCATCGACCGCCCGCGCGACCTCAACGTGCCCCCGCGCTTCCAGGACTGGCGGGTGATCAACGCCCAGGCGGTGGTGGTGGGCCGGGCCGGGCGCTCGCCCGATGGCCGAGTGGTGGGCGAGTTCCGCCTGTGGGACGTGCTGTCGGGCCGACAGCTGGCCTCGCAACGATTCGCGGTCGGGCAGACGGATTGGCGCCGGCTCGGCCATCTCATCGCCGACCAGGTCTATCAGCGGCTGACCGGCGAGAAGGGCTACTTCGACACCCAGGTCGTCTTCATCGACGAGACCGGCCCCAAGGACAAGCGCAGCAAGCGACTCGCGATGATGGACCAGGACGGCGCCAACGTTCGGCTGCTGAGCCAGGGCCGCGAGCTGGTGCTGACCCCGCGCTTCAGCCCGGGCTCCCAGGACATCGCCTTCATGCAATACACCGGCGACCAGCCGCGCGTGTTCCTCATGAACCTGGAGACGGGCCAGCGCGAGCTGCTCGGCAATTTCCCGGGAATGACCTTTTCGCCGCGATTCTCGCCGGACGGCCAGCGCGTCATCATGAGCATCGGTGAGGGCGGTGCCACCTCGATCGTCGAGATGGACCTGCGCAGCAAGCAGATGCGCCGTCTGACCCAGACCAGCGCCATCGATACCAGTCCCTGTTACAGCCCCGACGGGCGCCGCGTCGTCTTCGAGTCGGACCGGGACGGCTCCCAGCAGCTCTACGTGATGGCCTCCGACGGCTCCGGCCAGCGCCGCATCAGCTTCGGAGAGGGCCGCTACTCCACACCCGTCTGGTCCCCGCGCGGCGATCTGATCGCCTTCACCAAGCAGAGCTCAGGCAGTTTCCTGATCGGGGTGATGCGTTCGGACGGCTCGGGCGAGCGAATCCTCACCGAAGGATTCCACAACGAGGGCCCGACCTGGGCCCCGAACGGGCGCGTGTTGATGTTCTTCCGCGAGAGCCGCGGCGCCGGCGGTGGACCCAAGCTCTTCTCCATCGATCTCACCGGCTACAACGAGCGGCAAGTGCCGACGCCGGCCTTCGGCTCCGACCCCGCGTGGTCGCCGTTGCGAAATTGAACGAGCATTTACGGGGCTTTAACGCGCTTGGTGTGTTCTACTGACCAGCGCGGCCCAATTGCATCGGTGGGCTTCCACGCCTTGTTCCGCGTAGCGTTTCAGGCTGGCCGATGCGCAGCAACTCAAGTGGCATTTTCGCATCAACGTGGGTGGAAAACCTCTAGAAAAGCAGCTGCGTTCTTGATCTGAGCGTTACACCCCGGTAGCCAAGTACGTGCGATTGCCGAACTAGGAGAGAAGACCATGAACGTGAAGAGCATGATCGTACTTGCGGCGGTGGTCGCCGCTGTTGCCCTCGGCGCTTGCCGCCGTGAAGAGTATCGCCCCCTGAAGCTCGGCGCTGGCGCTGATATGCCGGTAGCTGAGAAGGTGGCCCGGTAACCTGGCCGCTGATCTGCCGGTTGCTGAAAGGTAGCGCGTTGAAAGAATCGGCTCTGACTCGGCTCTCAGCTTGAGACCAAGGAGACGACGATGAAGACCGCTATCGTTCTGGCAGCTGTGATCGCTGCCGTTGCCCTCGGTGCATGCCGCAAGGATGTGGCACACGCTCCGATGAAGCTCGGCGCGAGCGTGGACCAGGCTGCTCGCTAACGACAGTGATCCCTGCCTACCGGCAGGCGATTGCAGAAATTAGGGCTGCATCGAGGGGTGCAGCCCTGATTTTTTTGTGGCATGCGATTGGGCCGACATGTGCATTGTGGGGAAAACAACTGCCACGATGTTGCCATTTCCGGGCCTTTCCCCGCTTCTGCCTCGGCGCGCAACGGTCACATTTTTGAACGAAGCTTCGGCTACGACACACGAGCCGAGTTGGCTGTCCGTGGCGGTTGGCTCGCAGGACCGTTTGGAAGGGGACGAGGATGGAGCTGTCGAGGTGGCGCAAGGCCGGGGTCAACCTCTCGGGGGCAATCCTGATCGCGCTCGCGTTCGCCGCCTGCTCCGATACGCCGAAGCCGGAAACCGAGATCGGGCAAGCCGGCCGCAATAGCCCCGCGACCCCAGGCTCCGCTCGCGATTTCGCCGTCAACGTGGGCGATATCGTCTACTTCACGACCGACAACGTCGAGCTTTCGGCGGAGGCGCAGCAGACGCTCGCCAACCAGGCGCGCTGGCTCCAGCAGTATTCACAGTACACCATCACCATCGAGGGCCACGCCGACGAGCGCGGCACCCGCGAGTACAACATCGCGCTGGGCGCCAAGCGGGCTCAGGCGGTGCGCACCTATCTGTCCCAGCACGGCATCAATGCCTCGCGCATCCGCACCGTCTCCTACGGCAAGGAACGGCCCGTCGCGGTCTGCAACGACATCTCCTGCTGGTCGCAGAATCGCCGCGCCCAGACCGTGCTCAACAGCCGGCACGACGCCCGCTCGTAGGCGGGGAGCCGTCTCCTCAGCAAATTGATTCGGTTGATTCCTGGCTCCTCGGGGCGGGATTGCGTGCCGCTCCCTCGCGGCCGGCGCACCGCGCGCACAACCAAAGTTTGGCCCCAATGACGGCGCAGTCTCGCCTCCGACAAGGCATTCGCGAGCGGGGGAGCGCGCTCCATGTTCTGCCGGAATCTGTTGGCTGGGCTGGTCGTGGCCCTGATCCTGATGAGTGTGGCCGGCATGCCGAGGCCCGCGTGGGCCGATGACCGCATGCAACTCGGAGCTCCCCTGGGTCAGGCGGCCGAGTTCCAGAGCCAGGTCGGCGACCGCGTGTTCTTCAGCGATGCCAGCGCCGATCTCGGCACGCGCGGCCGTGTTGCCCTCGAGGCGCAGGCGGCGTGGCTGGTGCGCAACTCTGCCCTATCCGTGACCATCGAAGGCCATGCCGACGACGGCGGAGGCATGGCGCAGAACCAGGAGGTGTCGCAGCGGCGCGCGGAGGTCGTGCGGCGCCGGCTGATCCAGATGGGCGTGGCACCCGACCGCATCCGTGTCGTCGCCTATGGCCGCGAGCGGCTGATCGCCGACTGCGCCGACGCTGCATGCGCCGCACAGAATCGGCGCGCGGTCACGATCATCGGCCCGCCGCTCGACACTGCTGCAGCCACCGGCACGCGCGCGCTCCCCACGCCAGGCGATCCCGCGACCCGCCGGTCGCCACGCCGACTCAATTGAGAGCCGCCTTGCCGGCGCTCCAATGTCGTGTTGAAGAGACACATGATGAACCCGGCGGCTCGCTCGCCTCTGGGGCCGCTAGTGTGATGATCGAGAAGTCCGTGCCGCCACTCTGTGCTGGGTTGAGAAGCGGACTTCGCGATCTGAAGCACACTAGGCCCTCAACCGGAAGCCTCAAGAACGCCCTCATGAGCTTGCTCTCCCATTTGCTCCCGACCCTCGCCCGGTCGTATCTGTGCGCCGCCGTCCTGCTGGCGACGGCCATGGCCCCTCATGCATTTGCCCAGCAGCAGCCTCCAGGTCGCCCGCAAGCGGCTCCGCTGCCTGCGGCGAAGGCTGCTCCCGGCCCGGCCCGCGAGGCGGCGCCAGCGGGCGATGGCGCCTTGCGCCAGCGCATCGAGCAGCTCGAGGAGCAGATCGTCGACATGCAGGTGGTGATCGGCACGCTGGAATCGCTGGCGCGCGGCGCCGCCGCTCCGGCGCCCGCAGGCGGAGGCCGGCCGGGGCCCGGCCCGTCCGCCGCGATCGGCGCCGCCGATGCCGGCCGTCTCGACAGCATCGAGACCCAGATCCGCGCGCTCGCCGCACAGCTCGAGCAGATGCAGGAGCAGATGCGCGCGCTCCCCGGCCGCAGCGGTGCTCTTCCCCCGGCGGGAGCCCAGGCCTCCAGCGATCCGGGGCCGGCGCCGCGTCCCGGCCGGCCGCAGATCGACAACCCGCCGCCGCAGCCCGAACGTACTGGTTTCGGCTCGGTGACGGTCTCGCCCGACGCTCCGAAGGACGAGATCGACCGCATCTTGAACCCGCCGTCGCAGCCGGGCGCCGCCCCGGGGCCAGGCCCGCAAGTGGCAGCCGTGCCGGCGCCGGCGAGCCCCGGAGAGGTGGAGCAGAACCCCAAGCAGCTCTATGAGGCCGCCTACGGCTATCTGCTGCAGCGCGACTACGGCGCGGCGGAAGCAGCGTTCGACGAGTTCCTGCGCCGCCACCCGAACGATCCGCTGGCCGGCAACGCGCAGTATTGGCTCGGTGAGTCGCTCTACGTGCGGGGCCAGTACCGAGCGGCCGCGGGCGCCTTCCTCAAGGGCTACCAGTCCTATGCCAAGAGCGCGAAGGCGCCGGAGAGCCTCCTGAAGCTCGCCATGTCGCTGCAGCGGCTCGGCCAGAAGGACGCGGCCTGCTCCTCGTTCGGCGAGCTGGCCACCAAATTCCCGAGCGCACCCACGCACGTGAAGAGCACGGCCCAGACCGAACGCCAGCGCGCCGGCTGCCCGTAGGCGCCCCTCCACGGCTCAAGGCCGGTTCGAGATCGAGAACGGATTGCCGTCGGGGTCCTTGCCCTCGCAGCGCATCAGACCGCCGCCCGACATGACTTTGCCGAGCTTGGCCCCGCGGGCGACCAGAGCGTCTCTCGCGGCCGCCACGTCGCTGGCCCAGAAGCCGATCTTGGGCGGGCGCTTTCCCACCTGGGAGCTGCCGTTGTGCAGGGCGATCACGCAGCCGTCGGCGTCGAGCTCCTTCCAGCCCGGCTCGTCCTTCAAGAGCCGAAGCCCCAGGACTTCGCGATAGAAGGCGATCATCTGCGGCATGTCCTTGGTGAAGAGGACGATCCTTCGCATCGACAGTTTCATGAGGATTCTCGCAACCCACGGCATGGCCCCATCGGGAGCAGGCCATAGATCGATTTTTTTGCCTAGAGTGGTCGGAGCGGGCTTCTTCACGCGGTGAGAGGGGCAGCGTAGCGTTGGGCAGGACCGATGCGGCTTCCAGCCCCCCACTTTGGTCGTCAAAGCGATGTCAGGCGATAGCCAACCGATCCGGCCGGACGAGCTCGAGGGCCTGTTTGCGCCTTACGAGGCGGCGATCGGCCGGGCGTGCGGCCTGGCAGTGTCGGGCGGCAGCGACAGCACTGCGCTCATGGTGCTGTTCGCGGACTGGTTGCGGCAGAGGGGCGTGGATGCCGGCGCCCATGTCGTTCTCACCGTCGACCACGGGTTGCGGGCCGGATCGGCCGCCGAGTCACGGGCCGTCTCCGAGCAGGCCGGCGCGCTCGGGTTCCAGCACGCCATCCTGGCGTGGGACGGGCCCAAGCCGCAGTCGGGCATCCAGGCCGCCGCCCGCGAGGCGCGCTATCGCCTGATGTGCGCGTACATGGGCGCGCGCGGCATGGCCACGCTGCTGACCGCACACACGCGCGATGACCAGGCCGAGACCCTGCTGATGCGGCTCGCCCGCGGCAGCGGTCTCGACGGGCTCGCCGCCATGGCGCCATGGGTCGAGGCGCGTCCGGGTGGAGAGATCGGCGCGCTGCAGATCGTCCGGCCGTTGCTGGGGGTCGCCAAGGCGCGGCTGCGCGCCACCCTGGAGCAGCGCGGCGTCGGCTGGATCGAGGACCCGAGCAACCAATCGCCTGCCTTCGAGCGCACCCGCTGGCGCGCGGCGCGCGGCCACCTCGAAGCGCTCGGACTGTCGGACGAGATGCTGGCCTCGAGCGCGCGTCGGCTGTCGCGGGCGCGCACGGCGCTCGATGTCGTGACCGATGATCTCTGCGGCGAGAAGGCCGGCCTGGTGCATACCGATCCCATGCGGCGTCTTCCGTATCGATCGAGAGCGGCTGCGCCGGGCGCCGGAGGAGATTGCCCTGCGCGTGATCGGCCGGTGCATCGCCGCCGCCGGGGGGCTGGGCGCGCCGGTGTCCCTGGCCAAGCTGGAGCCCCTGGTCGCCGGCATCTGGCACGGCGTCGGTGCGGGCAGCTGGACGCTCGCGCGAGCGCAAATCGCGGCAGCGGCGGATGTCGTCCTGATCGAGCGGGAGCCCGGGCGGCTGCCGCTTCCGGTCATGATCCTCGCGGGTCCCGCCAGGGCGCTGTGGGACGGCCGCTTCGTCATCGAGATGGCCGACGGCATGGAGGGCAGCCTGGAGGTGCGCGCGGTCGGCGAGGCGGGCTTCGCGCAGCTCAAGCGTGCGGGAAGGGCGACCGGGGCCAAGTCGGCGCTTCTCCTGGCCCCCTCGTTCTGGCGAGAAAGGGAGCTGCTGGCGGTGCCGACAGTCGATTTCTGGGCGCGGGAAGGGCTCGACCGGCTGATGACGGCCCGATTTGTGGGCCTGCGATACAACTCGCGCCTCGGCGGCGGAATGAACGGTGCCGCGCCCGAGGCGCCCTGAAGCATCGGAAATCAATAGGTTATTAAGGCCGACCGGCCTCATGCGCATGCCTGTGCCGGCGATCTCCAGGCGGGACCTGTGCTTGGCAAATATTCTATACACACCTATGTTAAACCCGATCAGACCTCGCCGAGCGGCGGCGCGGCGTGGCAGGTGCCTGGGGCAGGTGGCACCAAAGATGCCCCAGGGCATGAAGGAACCCCGATGAATTCCAACTTCCGGAACCTCGCGATCTGGGTCGTCATCGGCCTGCTGCTGATGGCGCTGTTCAACCTGTTCCAGAACCCGGGTCAGGGCCGGCGCGGCAACGAGATCAGCTATTCGGAGTTCCTGGCCGGCGTCGAGGCCGGCAACGTGTCGGAAGTAACCATCGCGAAACATCGCATTTCCGGCGTCTACCGTGACAAGGGCAGCACCTTCACCACGATCGCGCCCGAGGATCCCAACCTCGTCGAGCGGCTGAGCAAGAAGGGCGTCAAGATCACGGCACGGCCGCCCGAGGAGGACGTACCCTCCATCCTGGGCGTGCTGGTCAACTGGTTCCCGATGCTGCTGCTGATCGGCGTGTGGATCTTCTTCATGCGCCAGATGCAGTCCGGCGGCGGCCGGGCCATGGGCTTCGGCAAGTCGAAGGCCAAGCTGCTGACCGAGCGGCACGGCCGGGTCACCTTCGAGGACGTGGCCGGCGTCGACGAGGCCAAGTACGACCTGCAGGAGATCGTCGAGTTCCTGCGTGATCCGCAGAAGTTCCAGCGGCTCGGCGGCCGCATACCGCGCGGCGCGCTGCTGGTGGGCCCCCCCGGAACGGGCAAGACGCTGCTCGCGCGCGCCATCGCCGGCGAGGCCAACGTGCCGTTCTTCACCATCTCGGGGTCGGACTTCGTCGAGATGTTCGTGGGCGTCGGCGCAAGCCGCGTGCGCGACATGTTCGAGCAGGCCAAGAAGAATGCGCCCTGCATCATCTTCATCGACGAAATCGACGCCGTCGGCCGCCATCGCGGTGCCGGCCTCGGCGGCGGCAACGACGAGCGCGAGCAGACGCTGAACCAGCTGCTGGTCGAGATGGACGGCTTCGAGGCCAACGAAGGCATCATCCTGATCGCCGCCACCAACCGCCCCGACGTGCTGGACCCCGCGCTGCTGCGCCCCGGCCGCTTCGACCGGCAGATCGTGGTGCCGAACCCGGATGTGGCCGGCCGCGAGAAGATCCTCAAGGTGCACATGCGCAAGGTGCCGCTGGCGCCCGACGTGGATGCCAAGACGATCGCGCGCGGCACCCCCGGCTTCTCCGGCGCCGACCTCGCCAATCTCGTGAACGAGGCGGCCCTGCTGGCCGCGCGTCGCAACAAGCGCCTGGTCACGCAGCAGGAATTCGAGGACTCCAAGGACAAGGTGATGATGGGCGCGGAGCGGCGCTCGATGATCATGACCGAGGAGGAGAAGCTCGCCACCGCCTACCACGAGGCAGGCCACGCGCTGGTCAACATGCTGGTGCCCGGCAACGATCCCCTGCACAAGGTCACCATCATCCCGCGCGGTCGCGCGCTCGGCGTCACCATGAGCCTGCCGGAGCGTGACAAGCTCAGCTACTCCAAGCAGTGGTGCGAGGCGCGCATCGCCACCATGTTCGGCGGCCGCGTCGCCGAGCAGCTGATCTACGGCGAGGACCACCTCAACACGGGCGCCTCCAGCGACATCATGCAGGCGACCGAGCTCGCCCGCCGCATGGTGAGCGAGTGGGGTATGAGCGAGAAGCTCGGGCCGCTGCGCTACAACGAGAACCAGCAGGAGGTCTTCCTCGGCCACGCCATCACGCAGCGCCAGAACATGTCCGAGGACACGGCCAAGCTGATCGACGAGGAGGTCCGCCGCATCGTCACCGAGGGCGAGAAGAAGGCGCGCGAGGTGCTGTTCGCCAACCGCGACAAGCTCGAGGCCATCACCCAGGCGCTGATGGAGTACGAGACGGTCAACGGCGAAGAGGTGCACGGCCTGCTGCGCGGCGAGAAGATCGTCCGCGCGGTCGACGACGAGGAGACCAAGGGCCCGGCCGGCCCGGCCGTTCCGGCAGCCGGCAAGATGCGGCCGCCGCGGCCCGAGCCGGGCACGGGCGGCCTCGAGCCTCAGCCGCAGACCTGAAGCCAGACTTGTCCCCGGCAGCGCGCCGGGGACGGTGATGTGGACCGGACGCCGCGGCAGCGTCCGGCGCCTTCCTTTGGACGCTTTTTCCGCCTCTTTTCCTTGCGTTGCCAGCCCTGCTGCGCGTTGACTGGCCCCATCGCTGATTCTCGCCTGTGAAGCTCGGAGCAATGCTCGATCCGATGTGGGGCGGATTCGCGTGGGAGTGGCGGGCCGGTGGGCTGAGACGGGCGGTCGAGCTCGGTGGTTTGCAGGCTTGCGCATGGGGGCAGGCCGGCGGCTTGGGATCACCATTCGGGCGAAGGAAGCGGTGTGACCATAACCGGGGGGCGAGGGGCGAGACGGAGCACGCCGGCAGCAGGCGTGCCGGATTTCGACGCGCCCAGCACCGGTGTCCCGAGAACGGGCGTGCCGAAAACCGGCTCCCCCAAGACTGGTCTTCCAAAGACCGGTTCTTCGAAGTCCACCACGCAGAGATCCAGGGTAGCCGCAAGGAAGGCATCAGGCGGCGGGTGGTGGCGCAGGGCCCTGCCGTTGCTCGCCAAGGTGATCGGCATCCCGGCGTTCGTTGCCGCGCTGGTGGCCGGCCTGTTCTACGTGCGTCTGCTGCATGGACCGGTGTCGCTGGACTTCCTCATCCACCCCATCGAGAGGGCGATCGCCGAGGAAGTCGCGGGCCTGCGCGTGCACATCGACGGCGTCGCACTGCGCATCGGCGACAGCAGCCACATCGAGTTCGAGCTGAAGAACGTGCGCGTCGCCGATGCAGGCGACGTGACGCTGGCGCTGGCTCCCTCAGCGATCGTCTCGCTCAGCCGCAAGGCGTTGTTGCGGGGGCGCATCGCTCCCGAAAGCGTCGATCTGGTAGCGCCGCGGCTCTCGCTGTTCTACGGCGAGGACGGCACGCTCTCGCTCAAGTTCGCCAAGCCCGCCGAGATGCCCGAGAGCGAGCGCGCGAAATCGCCGGCGCTGCGCGGCTCCTCCGGCATGCCGACGCCGGCAGCCGGGACCGCAGGTGCCGATGACGACGGGTCGCTGGGGCGCATCGACCTCGTCAAGGTGCTCTCGGATTCGTCCGCGCGCGCACGGCGTCGCGAGCAGGCCAGCGCCTATCTGCGCGAGGTGGGACTGCGCTCCGCCACCGTCGTCATCGACAACGGCAGCCGCAAGAGCATCTGGCGGGTGCCGGAGCTGGACATCGATCTCGACCACCGCCGCAGCCGCAGCTCGATTGCCGGGCGGGCCAAGGTCAACTCGCTGTCGGGACCCTGGACCCTCAACTTCCGCACCTATGAGATCGAGAACTCCAAGACCCTGCAGCTCGCCGTCTCCGTCCAGGGGCTGGTTCCGCGCGGACTGGCGCGCACGCTGCCGCAGCTGGCGGCGCTGGAGAGCTTCGACGTGCCGGTGTGGGGCGACGCGAAGCTCGACCTCTCCAGCACCGGCGAGATCCTGAGCGGCACGATCGGCATCGATGCGGCGCCGGGGCAGGTGCTGCTGCCGTGGCTGGCGGCCACGCCGCTGCGCATCGACGGCGGCCATCTGGCGCTGTCCTACAATCGCGCCTCGCGCCGCTTCGATATCGCGCCTTCGGTGCTCGTGTGGGGTGACAGCCGCGTCCAGTTCACCGGCAACATCGTGCACGCGATGGGGCCGGAAGGCCCGGGCTGGTCCTTCGACCTCAATTCGGCCGGGGGCTGGATCGGCGCCGAGCCGCCGTTGCTGCCGCGCCTCGACCTCGACGACTGGTCGGCGCGCGGCTTCTTCTCGCCCGACCGCGGCCGCGTCGCGCTCAACCAGTTCAAGCTGCGTGTCGGTGGCGCGGAGGTCTCGGCCGAGGGCGACGTGACGGACATGGCTGGCGTCATGCAGGCCCATCTCGATGGCAAGATCGGGCCGATGCCGGCGAGCACGTTCAAGATGCTGTGGCCCGCGCCGCTGGCGCCGAAATCGCGCGACTGGATCGTGCGCCGCCTCGTGCGCGGCTGGATCCAGGGCGGCACCTTCCGGCTGTCGTCGGCCTCCGGCGGCGGGGCGGGCTGGGCCGCCAACACCGGCCCCGAGCACGGCTCTCTGACGCTCGAGGCAGCCAACCTCGGCTTCGCGCTGATCGACAACTGGCCCGTGCTCGAGGCGCCTCGCGCCCTGGTGCGTCTCGACGACCACACCTTCGAGATGACCATCCCGGATGCCACCTTCAGCGTTCCCGACGGCCGCAAGCTGGCCCTCAAGGGCGCCTTCACGATCGACATGACGGAGCCGCTGCCGCGCACCGGAAAGGTCGCCTTCCGCGGACAGGGCCCGCTGTCGCTGGCGCTGGAGATGCTCGACGTCGAGCCGTTCCACATGCTGCAGAAGAACGCCATCGCGCTCGCCGGCATCGAAGGCAAGGTCGACAGCCAGCTCACGGTATCGATGCCGCTCGGCCAGGCGCTGGAGCCGCGCGATGTCACGGTCGAGGGCAAGACGCGCATCAGCGAGGGTCGGCTGGGTCATGCGGTCGCCCCTTACGAGGTGCACGGCGCCAACGTTCTCATCGACATGACGACGACGGCCGCGGAGGCCAGGGCCGACATGCTGATCAACGGCGGCGTGGTCGCCAAGGCGAGCTGGCAGCATGTGTTCGCCGCCCCGGCGGACAAGCAGCCGCCGCTGCGGATCAGCGCGATCCTGGACAACAGCTACCGCAACCAGCTCGGCCTCGACCTCAACGACATGGTGCAGGGCGACGTCGGCGTCGATGTGACGGTCTCGCGCGATCCGCGCGGGGAGCGCCGCGTGCACCTGCGTGCCGACCTGTTCAACGCCGACGTGGTGCTGGAGAGCGTCGCATGGCGCAAGCCCAAGGGCCGCGCCAGCGTGTTCGAGCTCGACGTCGTGAAAAACGGGGTCTCCTATCCCACCGAGCTGCACAACGTGCGGCTCGTCGGCGACAACGTCGCCATCGAAGGCTGGATGGGGATCGGCGCCGACAACAAGCTGAAGGAGTTCCGCTTCCCCAACTTCTCGCTCAACGTCGTCACCAGTCTCGAGACATACGGCAAGGTGCGCACGGACGGCGTCTGGGACGTCACGGCGAAGGGTCCCACCTACGACGGCCGCGATCTCTTCCGCTCCTTCTTCGACGTCGGCCATCTCGGCGACCAGAGCGCGAAGGTGCGCCCGGGCCTGGACCTGCGCGCCGAGGTGGGCACGGTCCTGGGCTACTCCGATACGACGCTGCGCAACGTGAAGATGCAGCTGCAGAAGCGCTCCAACAAGCTCATCTCTCTCGATGCGCGCGGCGTGCTGGAGGGTGGCAAGCCGTTCGCCGCCGAGGTCCGCAACGAGGCGGGCCAATCGCGCCGGCTGCGGGCCGAGGCGACGGACGCCGGGCAGCTCTTCAAGCTCGTCGGCTTCTATCCCAACGCGGTCGGCGGCGCCGTCAATCTCGAGGTCAATCTCGACGGCCAGGGGCCCGCGGAGCGCACCGGCACGTTGTGGGTGCGCGATTTCCTCGTGCTGGGCGATCCGATCATCAGCGAGGTGCTGCAGAACGCCGACGGCACCCCGACCGGGCAGCGCCGCACGCTCGTGCGCGAGCAGTTCGAGTTCGAGATCATGCGCGTCCCGTTCTCGGTCGGCCATGGCCAGTTCGTCATGAACAACGCGGTGATAAACGGCCAGCTGGTGAGCGCGTCCATGAAGGGCACGGTCGACTTCAGGGCACAGGCGCTCGAGATCGAAGGCACCTATGTGCCCGTCTCGGGTCTCATGCGGGCGCCGTCCTTCATCCCGCTGCTCGGGCCGGTGCTTACCGGTCCGCGCGGCGAAGGCATGTTCGGCATCAAGTTCTTCATCCAGGGCTCGATGGCCAAGCCGCAGGTGATCGTGAATCCACTGTCGCTGCTCACGCCCGGCATCATCCGCGAGATCTGGTCGACGGAGGATCCGCGCGTGGTGCCTCGCGACCGGCCGAGCCCGAAAGGGGACGGGTCACGTGCGTCGAGCGCGCCCGCGGCGGGCGCGTCGGGGAACGGCTCGTCCGCGCCTTCGGTCGCGCCGGAGGTCGGCGGCAGCTGGTCGGCGGAGACCAGCGGGTCCGGATCGTCGAAGAAGAAGTAGGCGTCCGGCGGCTCGGGCAGAGCCCATCCTGCTCCAAGCGCAATGCTGTCGTGCCGCCCCCGACAGCGGGATTGGCTTTGCGACTTGGCCCCCGATCGGGCATCCTGATCCCACACCCCCACATTTCACGGCAAGGCATTCGGGAAGGACCCCATGGAAAAGCGCAAGCTCGGCAAGTCGGCAATCGAGGTCGCCCCGCTCATGTTCGGCGGCAACGTGTTCGGCTGGACCGCGGATGAGGCGATGTCGTTCAAGCTGCTCGACGGCTTCGTCGGCGCCGGTTTCAATTTCATCGATACGGCCGACGTCTATTCCAAGTGGGTGACGGGCCATAAGGGCGGCGAGTCCGAGACCATCATCGGCAAATGGCTGAAGGCGCGCGGCGGCCGCGACAAGCTCGTGATCGCCACCAAGGTCGGCATGGAGATGCCGGGCATCGGCCAGGGGCTCAAGAAGGACTACATCATGGCGCGGGTCGAGGACTCGCTGAAGCGCCTGCAGACCGACTACGTCGATCTCTACCAGTCGCACCAGGACGACAAGTCGACACCGATCGAGGAGACGCTCGGCGCCTACGGCAAGCTCGTCGAGCAGGGCAAGGTGCGCGTCATCGGCGCCTCAAACTACGAGGCGCCCAGGCTCGCCGAGGCCCTGAAGGCCAGCGGCGACAAGAAGCTGCCGCGCTACGAGAGCCTGCAGCCGCGATACAATCTCTCCGATCGCGCCGGATTCGAGAAGGAGTTGGAGCCGCTGTGCCTGAAGGAGAAAGTCGGCGTCATCCCCTACTACGCGCTGGGCGCCGGCTTCCTGACCGGCAAGTACCGCTCGGAAGCTGACTTCTCCAAGAGCCCGCGGGGGCCAAGCATGAAGAACTACCTCAACGAGCGCGGCCTGGGCATCCTGAAGGCGTTGGACGACATCTCGGCGCAACTCGGCACCAAGCCGGCGCAGGTGGCGCTGGCGTGGCTCATCGCCCGGCCCAGCATCACGGCGCCGATCGCCAGTGCCACCAGCCTGGCGCAGCTGGAGGACCTGCTGGCCGGCGCCCGCCTGAAGCTCGACCGCGATGCGATCACTATGCTCGACAAAGCGAGCGCCTGACCCCGTTCGCCGGCGCCGTGGCTTCATTGCCACGGTGCGCGTCTCGTCGGGCCTGCAAGGGGCCGCCGCCCGTGCGGCCGGTTGTCCGACGGCGGGCGATCCCCTACGAGTGAGGGCAGGCAAGGGAGGAATCACGAGTGCGGGATTCCCTGTGCATGCTGCGCCATCTGTCGGCATGCATCGTAGCGTTGATGCTGCTCTGCTCTCCCGCGCGCGCCGAGGGGGAGTACAGCGCGTTGCGGGTCTTCGGTATCGACGAGATCCGCCTCGGCGGCATGAAGCACAACCTGGAGAGCAGCCGCGGCAAGTCGGGGGTCGGCTTCACTTTTGCGCAAGAGGGGGGCTTCGACGTCAATGCCGAGGTGCTGTTCAACTCGCCTTGGCCCAAGCCTGAAAATCCGATCATCGACTTCCTGCTCAGGCCGCGGCCAATGCTCGGCGCGACCGTGAGCACGCAGGGCGACACCAGCCAAATCTACCTGGGCGCTGCTTGGACACTGCCTTTATTCGACATTTTCTTCATCGAGGGCACGTTTGGCGGCGCCGTCCACGACGGGCCGTTGACCTCGACCTGGCCGAACTTCGCGGAGGCCTACGGCTGCCGTGTCAACTTCCATGAATCGGCGTCCGTCGGGGTCGCGCTGGGCGAGAACTGGCGCGTGATGGGAACGATCGAGCATATGTCGAACGGCGGGCTCTGCCAGCTCAATCCCGGCCTCACCAACTATGGCGCGCGACTCGGGTACAAATTCGCTCCTTGAGCGGCCCTGCGCCGGCCAACCCGCATGGCTCCACGCAGGGCGCGGGTTACCCGTTTGCGGCCGCAATTCGCGGCCCCATGGCACGCCATCCGCAATGGAGTGGCTCATATACCACAAGAGCCCCCGGAACTGCTTGCGTCGCAAGACAAATTGTGCCATTCACCCCGCAACTGACGGGCGCAGGGGATCGCTTTCATAGATCATTTCCCCGAAGCTTCCGCTTTCCCGTTAGGCCCTTTGCGGCTGTTGACCCCTGCGCTCTCCGTTGCCGATGTCGCGCCCGTTACGCGTCGCGCATGCGTTGGCTCATGAGAAGACGCACGGAGAAACTCTCTTTTGCAAACAGCAACCTTCGCTGAGCTCGGGCTCAGCGCGAAAGTGCAGGCCGCCGTCCAGGCTGCCGGCTATACTGAACCTACCCCCATCCAGATGCAGGCCATTCCGGTCGCGGTGACCGGTTGTGACGTGCTCGGCATCGCCCAGACCGGCACCGGCAAGACCGCCGGCTACGTCCTGCCGATGCTGGCGCGGCTGGAAATCGGGGCGCGCGCGGGCACGAATGCCGCGCTCGCTGATCCTGGCGCCGACTCGCGAGCTTGCCGCCCAGGTGGAGCAGAGCTTCGAGAAATACGGCATCAACCACAGGCTCAACGTGGCGCTGCTGATCGGCGGGGTCTCGCCCGACGAGCAGCTGCGCAAGCTCGACCGCGGCGCCGATGTGCTGATCGCGACGCCGGGCCGCCTGCTCGACCACTTCGGACGCGGCAAGATACTGCTCACGGGCGTGGAGATCCTCGTCATCGACGAGGCCGACCGCATGCTCGACATGGGCTTCATCCCGGACATCGAGCGCATCTGCAAGCTGCTGCCGCCGCGCAGGCAGACGCTGTTCTTCTCGGCCACGATGCCGCCGGAGATCCAGCGGCTGGTCGACACCTTCCTGAAGGATCCGGTGCGCATCGAGGTCTCCCGCCCGGCGACGGCGGCGACCACCATCACCCAGCTCTTCCGCTACTGCCCCTCCGCCGAGGACTACGAGAAGCGCGAGGTGCTGCGCGATCTGATCCGTTCCGAGCACGTCAAGAACGCCATCATCTTCTGCAACCGCAAGCGCGACGTGGCGATCCTGCTCAAGTCTCTCATGAAGCACGGCTTCAATGCCGGTGCGCTGCATGGCGACATGGACCAGATGAGCCGCACGGCGACGCTCGACGCCTTTCGCGAGGGCCGCATCACTCTGCTGGCCGCCAGCGACGTGGCGGCACGCGGGCTCGATATCCCCGACGTCAGCCACATCTTCAACTTCGACGTGCCCTGGCAATCCGACGACTACGTGCACCGCATCGGCCGCACGGGCCGGGCGGGCAAGGAAGGCCGCTCGCTCACGCTCGTCACGCCCGACGATTTCAAGGCGCTGCGCGACATCGAGAAGATGCTTGGCGCCGGAGTCACCTGGATCGGCGAAGCGCCGAGCGAGCAGGACATCGCCGACGGCAGCAAGAGGCGCCGCGGCGGTCGTTTCGGGCGCGGAGGCCGGCCGGCCTCCGGTCGATCCGAGGCGCGCGGCAGCAGCAGCGGTGGCCGGTTCCGCAATGGCGGCCATCATCGGCCCGAGCGCAACGGCAATGGGGCGGCAACTGAGCCGCACAGGCCCGAGCGCGAGGACGCGGTGGTCTCGGCTCAAAACGGTCACGACCATCCGCAACCCGTGGCAGCCGCGATCGAGCAGCCGGCGCGCGAGCGCCCGCGGCATGACCGCGGCGAGCAGGAGCCTCGGCGGCACAGGGAGGCCAGGCACGGCTCGCCCGACAGGCCGCAGCGGACGCCCCGAGGCGCGGAAGAGCAACCCCGCCAGCCGCGCGGCGACCGCAGCAGGCCCCAGAGGGGCGAGCGGCCCGCGCGAGCAGATCGGGAGCGCCCGGAGGCGAGGCCTCAGCAGCAGCCCCGGCAGGCAAAGCCGGCGCGTCAGCCCTGGGAGCCCCGTCCGCCCCGCTCGCCCGACCGCGGCAGGGAAGACCGGGGGCCGTCGCCCGTGGGCCTCGGCGACCACGTTCCGGCCTTCCTGAAGAAGACCACCCGCACGGCAACCTGAGGCACCCGGAGCCTCGCGGAGCGCGCAGGTTGGGTCAAGCGAAGCGCTGACCCAACACCGTTCGAGATCGCGACTTGTGTTGGGTCATCCCCCGCCTTCGCGGGGATTGACCCAACCCATGCACGACAAGCGCCGGGATGACACGCGTCGGGTGCCGCGTGCTATTCTCCCCGCATGAGCGCAAATCCCAACGACAACGCATCGCCTTCGCAAGTTTTGGCCGACCTGTGGACCGTGGCCGCCGGAGAGCCGGCGGCGCTCGAGCGCGTCACGCTGACCGGCGCCGAGCCGACGCTGCCGTCCTCGTTCCGCGTCGGTGTTGCCGCGCAGACGTCGATCGCGGCGGCGGGGCTGGCAGCGGCCGAGATCTGGCGCTTGCGGACCGGGCGCGCGCAGGACGTCTCGGTCGACATGCGCGCGGCGGCGATCGAGTTCCGCACCGAGCGTCACGTGCGGCTCGACGACAAGCCGCCGGGGCCCAACTGGGACAAGATCGCCGGCGTCTATCGTACCGGGGATGGGCGCCACGTGCGTCTGCACACCAACTTCCCCCATCATCGCGACGGCATGTTGAAGCTGCTGGGATGCGCCTACGAGCGCGAGGCGGTGCAGGCCGCGCTCGCCAAGTGGGAGGGCGAGAAGTTCGAGACGGCGGCCGCCGACGCCAAGCTGGTCGCCACCATGATGCGCTCGCCCGCCGAATGGGCCGCGCATCCGCAAGGGAGCGCGGTGGCGCAGCTCCCCCTGCTGGAGATCCGCAGAATAGGCGAGGCGCCCGCCCGCGCGCTGCCTCCCGGCGCCGAGCGGCCGCTGTCGGGCATCCGCGTGCTGGATCTCACGCGCGTCATTGCCGGCCCGGTGTGCGGTCGCACGCTCGCCGCGCACGGTGCCGATGTCATGCGCATCACGGCGCCGCACCTGCCGGGTTTTCCGCTGCTCGACACCGACACCGGCCGCGGCAAGCTCTCGGCTGCGCTCGACTTGCGCGCCGAGGAGGAGTGCGAGCGGCTGTCCTCTTTGCTGCGCGAGGCGCACGTGTTCGTGCAGGGCTATCGCCCCGGCGGGATCGCGTCGTTCGGATTCTCGCCCGAGGCATGCGCGGAGATCCGGCCGGGCATCGTCGCCGTGACGCTGTCGGCCTACGGGCACGTGGGTCCATGGGCCCCGCGGCGCGGCTTCGACTCGCTGGTCCAGAACGCGTGCGGCATCAACCACGCCGAGGCGGAAGCGGCCGGCATCGCCACCGGCCCCAAGGAGCTGCCCGCGCAGGCGCTCGACCATGCCACCGGCTACTTCATGGCGTTCGGTGCGATGATGGCGCTGGCGCGCAAGGCGCGTGAAGGCGGGTCGTGGCACGTGCGCGTATCGCTGGCGCAGACGGCGCATTGGCTGTCGCAGCTGGGGCGCCTGCCGAAGGGCTTCGACTGCCCCGACCCTGGGCACGCCGATGTCGCCGATCTCCTGGACGTGATGGATACGCCGCAGGGCCGACTGACATTCGTCAAGCATGCGGCGATCCTGTCGGAGACCCCGGCGATGTGGGCGCGGCCGCCGGTGCCGCTCGGCACGCACGCGCCCGTCTGGCCGCTGTAGGCGGCGCCGGCTCCGGACCAGCCTCGCAACTCGTGGAAGCGTTGCCGTCACGATCTTCGGCCGCGGATCGCAAGCGGGCATCAGAGAGTGTTGGGGAGGCCCCCTGATGCCCGCCCATCGCGATAGTCGGCCCGCACCGCTCGCGATGTCGGCCCCCCCGCGTGGGCCAACTTGAAAACGCGCTCCGAGCAAGGCGGTTTCTTCACTAATTCGTCTGTTGATAACTTCACATTCGACTTGTCAGTGGTCAGATAGGACACATCCAGAGCGTCTGCGCCGCTCGGCGGCACTACAGGTCCAGTCGCGCGCGGCGGTTGCGTCTTTGAAATCCGGTCCCAGTCCTATCGCGCGCGCGACCGCGCCGTCTTGAGGGCCTGGTCGATGAGGACGTTGGCAACCGTCATGCGCCGCAGCGCCCAGGCCTGGTGGGCGGGACCGAACCGGTCGGGATGGTTGCGATAGGCGAAGGTCCGTCGCCTGCGCTCGAGCTCCGAGGGCTCGAGATCGTCCGACAGCTGCAACTCCAGGGTAACGGCTTCCTCGACGCTGCGCGGCGCTTCTTGCGGCGCCGCCTGGGTGGCGTCAGGCCAATCCGTGTCGATATACATCTCGCCGGCCACCGCATCGATTGCGATGGGAGCGGCGGCCTCGGCCAGGCTGGCCCAATCGCACCCCGGCATGGGGCGCCAGCGGGCGGACGCTTCGCCGGGAGCGTCGCCCTGGTTCATCAGCCGATCCAGGACGACGTGGAAGGGCGTTTCCAATTCGGATTTCGACCGATAACTCGACACGACACGCGACGTCACTGCCCCGATCGGCGCAGTCTATCGCGGCAAGCGGTTGAGAATCGTTAACCCGGACCAGGATCGCTCCAGACCGGAGCGCTCTGCCTTGGATGGCGCAGTGACCGCCGAAGCGTGGTTCCTGCCCCGCATCAAAGAATAGGGAGCGCGCGCTACAACGATTGGAACGGCGGCTCGCCCGAAGTCTGCGGCGGCGAGCTCACATCCGGATCGGGGGAGGCTTGGCGCTGACATTGATGCCGACGAGCTTCCAGCTGCGGCCTTCCATGATGAAGGTGAGATGGAAGCTGATGCGCCAGGGTGAGGTCGCGTAGTAGCCATCGACGACCAGATTGTTGCCCCCATTGATCACCGGTCCGGCCGTGAAGATGGGGCTTTTCCCGGCGAGCGGATCTCCGGTTATCGTCAGGTCGTAGAAGCCCTTGAAAACCTTGTCGAGCTCGGCGACCGAGAACTTTTCCCGAAAGCGAGCCGAGCTGTGCGTCCGGAGCTTTTGCATGCTCTTTTCACGCACCGACGCCATGAATATGCGCATCGAGCGTTCGGCCAGTTGGACGGCCTGATCGTTGGAGGGTACCCGGATATCCGCCAAGGCCAAGACCAGTGGCACGTCGCCGGGGGCGGGAGTTGCGGCGCTGACCGGACGCACATCCGCCAATGCACATAGCGCCACTGCGGCAATCGCTAACGCGCCGACGTTCCGCATATCGTCTTCTCCATATACGCCGATTGGGCAGGAAGAATGCGGCTGGCGTCATAGCGATGGGCAGCCCCGTCAGCTGTTCCCGATGTAACAGATGGCGACCGATCTTATCGCTTGGTTCGAGGGAGAGCTTTCAAACCGGGGTGAGACCTGGGCTTGCGCTTCTTCAGCGCCTCCGCGCGCCGTCCCGCAGCCAGCGCACCGCGCGCCCACTCGAGCATCTCGTCGGGATCGTCGAACAGCCGCTCGGGGATCTGCCAGTAGGCGCCGACCGTCCGCTTCTGGCCCGAGGCCTCGTAGCTGAACGGCTCGAGCCCCTCCGCCTCGTAGGCCCGGCGGTTGCCGTCGTCGACCTTGAAGTAGAGCGTGTCGCGCAGGATGAGGGCGAAGATCACTCCCTCGCAATAGAGCCCCGCGCCGCTGAACATGCGCCGCGAGGTGATGCGCCCGAGACCGCGCAGCTGGTCCTGCAGGAAGTCGAGGAAGTCCGCGCTCAGCGCCATGTCAGGTCTTGCCCCGTGTCGGCGCCGGCTCGAGCCCGAGCCGTTCGATGATCGCACCGGCGACGCGGCGCGGCGACATGGCGACGGAGACGATCAAGGCTCCCTCTTCGGCGCCCGGCTCTTCCAGCGTGGCGAACTGGCTGTCCAGCAGGGAGGCCGGCATGAAGTGGTTCTTGCGTCCGCGCAGGCGCTGTCCGATCAGCCCCTTCTCGCCCTTCAGGTAGACCAGCCGTACGTCGCTCCGCAGGCTCAGGATGCGGTCCCGGTAGGCTCGCTTCAGGGCCGAGCAGGAGACGATGCCGTGCTCGCCGGCGGCGCAACGCTCGCCGATCCACTGCGCGATTGCATCCAGCCAGGGCCAGCGGTCCTCGTCCGTGAGCGGCATGCCGCGGCTCATCTTCTCGACGTTGGCCGGCGGATGGAAGCTGTCGGCGTCGCGGAACGGCCAGCCCAGGCTGCGCGACAGCGCCGCGCCCGTGGTGCTCTTGCCGCAGCCGGAGACGCCCATCAGCACGATCACCAGCGGCGGCTTCACGGCCATGGATCTTTCTCCCACCCCGCAAACGATCGCGGCCCGATTGGGCATCGTGCCGCCTTGGCCGCATGCTATCAGAGCGCCACGTCGCAGGCTGCATGGATAGAGATGCGCACTATGAGGCACCTGATCTGGACTTGTCTGGTTGTGGCCGCCCTCCTCGCCGGCATGGTGCCCGATCGCGTCCGGGCCGAGGAACATGGCGCGGGCTTCGTCGATCTGCAGCTGACGGATCCAGTCGAGGGCGGGCAGATGCCGGCCATCGTCTTCTATCCCACCAAGTCTGACGGTGGATCGACGCAGGTCGGCCCGTTCACCATCGAGGCGACGCGGGACGCCGCGCCCGCGCCCGGCGCCTATCCGCTGATCGTGCACTCGCACGGCACCGGCGGCTCGCACCTGGGTCATCACGACACGCTCGCCGCGCTTGCCCGCGCCGGCTTCGTGGCGGCAGCCGTCGAGCACCCGCGCGACAACTTCCACGACAGCAGCGGCTTTGCCACCGACCTGCAGCTGATCGGCCGGCCGCACCACATCGTCGCCCTGATCGATGGGGTGCTGGCGCACGCGACTGTCGGGCCGCTGGTCGACCGCGCACGCATCGGCATGGCCGGCTTCTCGGCCGGCGGATACACCACGCTGCTGATCGCCGGCGCCGTGCCCGACTTTTCCTTGATGGGGGAATACCGCAAGGCCGTGCCCTATGACCCCTTGCGGCGACGGGCCGATGCGGCCGGCAAGCAGCGCCGCAAGCCCGATCTCAAGGTGGTGGCCGACCCGCGCGTGCGCGCAGTCTTCCTGATGGCCCCGGCGCTGGGCTACGTGTTCGACAAGGCCGGCTTGTCCAAGGTCGAGGTGCCGGTCCGGCTCTATCGGCCAACGGCTGACGAGGTGCTGGCCCATCCCTGGAACGCCGAGCGCATCGCCCGGATGCTACCCAGGCCGCCCGAATACGAGCTGGTCCAGGGCGCCGGACACTACGTCTTCCTGCCGCCCTGTCCGATGCTGCTCGCCTTGCGCATCCCCGCCATCTGCAAGGATCCGCGCGGCGTCGATCGCGCCGCCTTCCATGTGCGCCTCAACGCCGAGATGATCGACTTCTTCCGCCGCACGCTGGCGCCGTAGGTTGGGTCAAGCGAAGCGCAGACCCAACACAACGGCCTGCCAGAGACTTGTGTTGGGTCATCGCTGACGCTCGACCCAACCTACGATGTGCACGCGCTTCACTGGATTGTGCGACGGCACACGGCCAGACTGCGCGACCTTACCCCTTCCCGGGCTCGACGTGGCCGCCGAAGCCCTTGCGCATGGCGGAGAGCATCTTCTCGGCGAAGGTGTGGTCCTGGCGCGAGCGGAAGCGCGCGTAGAGGGCGGCGGTGAGCACCTCGGCCGGCACCGCCTCCTCGATGGCCGCCTGTACGGTCCAGCGGCCCTCGCCCGAATCCTCCACGTGACCGGAGTAGCTCGACAGCGCGGGGTCTGCCGCGAGCGCGGCTGCCGTCAGGTCGAGCAGCCAGGAGGTGATGACGCTGCCGCGGCGCCACACCTCGGCGACGTCGGCGACATCGATATCCAGCCGCAGCTCCTCGGGGATCCGTGGCGAGCCGGCGTTGCGCAGCACGTCGAAGCCCTCGGCCATGGCCTGCATCATGCCGTACTCGATGCCGTTGTGGATCATCTTGACGAAGTGGCCGGCACCGTTGGGGCCGGCATGCAGGTAGCCCTGCTCGGCGCGCGCGTCCCGCCCCGCGCGCCCCGCCGTGGCGGGAATGCTGCCCCTGCCCGGCGCCAGGGCGGCGAAGATGGGATCGAGCCGCTCTACGGCCGCCTTGTCGCCGCCGATCATCAGGCAGTAGCCGCGCTCCAGGCCCCACACTCCGCCAGACGTGCCGACGTCGAGATAGTGGAGGCCCCTAGCCTTCAGCTCGCCGGCGCGGCGGATGTCGTCCTTCCAGAAGGTGTTGCCGCCGTCGATGACGGTGTCGCCCGGCGCGAGCAGGCGGCTGAGCTCGCCGATGGCGGCCTCCGTCGCAGCGCCAGACGGCAGCATCACCCACACCACGCGGGGAGCGGCCAGCGTCTTCACCAGCTCGGCCGGATTGGCCGCAGCCGCGGCTCCATCGGCCGCCAGCGCACGCCCCGGCTCCGGATCGCGGTCGTAGACGACGCAGGCGTGCCCATGCCGCATGAGCCGCCGGGCGATGTTGGCACCCATCCGCCCAAGCCCCATCACGCCGATCTGCATGTCGTGTCTCCTCTGCTCCCTGTCCCCGCGAAGGGCGTGGAGAGGGGACCGCTCTGGCATTCTACTGCGGCCGAAAACGCTATAGCCTGTCCAGCTGCGGCATGCACCACTACAAGGATTCATCCATGACGCCGTCCGACCTCGCCTACACCTCGGCCGCCGAGCTCGCGCGGATGATCCGCGCGAAAGAGATGTCGGCTACCGAGGTCATGCGGGCCACGCTGGAGCGGGCGCAGGAAGTGCAGGCGGCCTGCAACTGTTTCATCACGATCTGCGCCGAGCAGGCGCTGGCTGATGCGGCAGCCGCCGACAAGGCGATCGCCGAGCGGCGGCGAGACCGGGCCGCTGCACGGCGTCCCGTTCCACGTCAAGGACATGGTCAACACCAAGGGCGTGCGCACCACGTTCGCTTCCTATATCCACGAGCACAACGTGCCGAAGGAGGATGCGGCGTCCGTCGCGCGGCTGAAGCAGGCCGGCGCCATCCTGATGGCCAAGACGACGACACCCGAGTTCGGGCACATGCCCTACACGGAGGCGCCGCTGTTCGGGCGCACGCGCAATGCGTGGGATCCGGGCCGCACCAGCGGCGGCTCCTCGGGCGGCGCGGCGGTGGCGCTGGCGGCCGGCGTCTGCCCGATCGGCGTCGGCACCGACGCGGGCGGCTCGACGCGCATCCCCGCCGCCTGCAACGGCATCGTCGGGCTGAAACAGTCGGCCGGCGTGATCCCCCACGACATGTCGCCCGAGGTGTTTGCCAACGTGTCGAGCATCAATCCGATGGCGCGCACCGTCATGGATACGGCCCTGATGCTGGAGGCGATGGCGGGCCAGCACCCGAGCGATCCCTATTCCTACGGCGCGCCGTCGACCGGCTTCGTCGCCGCCGCCAGGCCCGAGGGGTCCCTGAAGGGCATGCGCATCGCGTGGCGGCCGCTGCTGGCCAACACGGCGATCGACAGCCAGGTGCTGGAGGCGTGCGAGGCGGCGGCCACGTCGCTGGGCGCGCTCGGCGCGTCGGTCGAGCCGATGGACGACGACATGGAGCCCGTGGAGCCTATCTGGTTCGCCTATTCCAGCGCCATGTGGAATGCCCGCTTCCGCGATCTGCTGCCGCAATGGGGCAACCGGCTGAGCCCGACGCTGCTGCGGCAGATGGAGCTCGGCAAGGATACCACCGGCGGCGACGTCGGCCGCGCGTTGCTCGCGCGCACGCAGCTCTACCGCAAGGTGCAGGGCTGGTTCGACCGCTTCGACGTGATCGTCACGCCGACGCTGACGCGCACGGCGATCCCCATCGAGGAGCGCCTGTTCGAGCCGATCGAGATCGAGGGCCGCAAGACCGATACCGTGCGCAAGGCCTGGTATCCCTACACGCATCCCTTCAATCTGACGGGACACCCGGCGATCACGCTGCCCTGCGGCTTCCATAGCGACGGATTGCCGATGGCGATCCAGCTGGTGGGCAGGCGCGGCGAGGACTCGCGCCTTCTGCGCATCGCGGCGCTGTTCGAGCAGGCTCGGCCGTGGGCCGGCAAGCGGCCGGCGATCTGAGGTATTGCTGCTTGCGCGATCAGGCCGGCAGCCGCAGAGCTGACACAATGGAGCGTACAGTGACGGTAAAGGTTGCGTGATTCGCGTTGCGGGTATTCGACTTGGTTTGTCGTCCGGTCGGACGATTGAACCTCATGCTTCCAGCCAGCGGGGTGAAAGGTACAGCAATGCTGTGGCCCCGCCAGATTTGCCCATTCGGCCTTCCCAACGATGGCGAAGACGAAGCTGTCGGAGATACCGTGCTGGTCTCGATCGGCCACTTCCTTCGCGTCACGGCGACCGATATCGATCAGCCCTTGCCCGTGCGGCTCGCCGGATTGCTGCGTCAGCTCGATCGGGTGGAGCGAAGCGGGCGCGGGAAGGCGGTCCTGCGCCGCAAGCGCGCCATTCCCCGCGAGCCGATACGGCCGGCCGTACGTCAACCGGCAAACGGACAGACCGATGCGTCCGCTGAAGTCGCAATTGCGGTTGGGCCCCTGATCTGCGACGAGGGGCCGGTCGCGCGTCGCGCAGCCGCCTCAGCCTCGTAGAGGCTACGAGCGCGTGCCGCGCTTCACCCTTTCTTCACCAGCCGGACGCGGACTTTGCAGCCGAATACTCCCGCGCTGCTAGGCTCGAGACTTGGGCCCAGGGAGAACGCGATCGTCGGCAGCTGCCAGGGAGCAACGTGCCATGAAAGACCTGATCGCCAGATTCCTGCGTGACGAGAGCGGCACCACGGCCATCGAGTACGGTCTGCTTGCGGCCCTGATTTCCGTCCCGCTTGTGTCCGCGGCGCGCGACACCGGTCTCGCCATCAGCGGCGTTTTCAATCAGATCACCGCCGCCATGAAGTGAGCGCTGGGTCAGAACATTCCCAGCGCCAGCTTGGCCTCGTCGGACATGCGGTCCTTGTCCCAGGGTGGGTCGAAGGTGAGCTTGACGGAGACCTGGCCGACGCCGGCGACCGAGGCGACGGCGTTCTCGACCCAGGTCGGCATCTCGCCGGCGACCGGACAGCCGGGTGCGGTGAGTGTCATCTCGATCGCCACGTTGCGGGCGTCGTCGACGTCGATCTTGTAGATCAGCCCCAGCTCGTAGATGTCGGAGGGGATCTCCGGGTCGTAGACCGTCTTGAGCGCGGCGACGATGTCGGCGGTCAGCTGCTCCAGCTCCTCCGGCGGGATCGACGAGCCGGGCACGGGCGTCGCCGCGACCGGGACCGGCTCGACCGTCACGTCCGGCGTCTCTGCGGTCTTGGCGTCCATAGTTGGCTCCAAACTCGTCACCCGTGGGTTGGGTCAAGCGAAGCGGAGACCCAACACCGGCAGCGATTGCTATTTGTGTTGGGTCATCGCTGACGCTCGACCCAACCTACGATGACCTTGTCACCCGAAGAAGTCGTGCGCCTTGATCAGCGCCTCGACCAGGGCATCCACCTCGCCCTTGGTATTATACATGGCAAACGAGGCGCGGCACGTGGCCGTCACTCCGAGCCGGTCCATCAGCGGCTGGGCGCAATGGTGGCCGGCCCGCACGGCGACGCCCGAGCGGTCGATGATGGTCGATATGTCGTGCGGATGCAGGCCATCGATGCTGAAGGAGACGATGGCGCCCTTGTCCTTGGCGGTGCCGTAGACTTTGAGCCAGTTGAGCTCGCGCAGTCGGGTGTGCGCGTACTCCTTGAGCGCGGCCTCATGGGCGGCGATGCGCTCCCGGCCGACCTGCAGCATGTAGTTGAGCGCGGCGCCCAGGCCGATCGCCTGCACGATCGGCGGCGTGCCGGCCTCGAACTTGTGCGGGGGAACGCCGTAGCTGATGGCGTCCTGGTGAACGCTCTCGATCATCTCGCCGCCGCCCATGAAGGGCGGCATGGCGTCGAGGTGCTTGCGCTTGGCGTAGAGCACGCCGATGCCCGTGGGACCGTAGGTCTTGTGCCCGGTGAAGACGTAGAAATCGCAGTCCAGGTCCTGCACGTCGATGGGCATGTGCACGGCGGCCTGGCTGCCGTCGACCAGCACTGGGATGCCGCGCGCGTGGGCGAGCTTCACCACCTCCTTGATCGGGACGACGGTTCCCAGCACGTTCGACATCTGCGTGATCGCCACCATGCGGGTGCGCTTGGTCAGCAGCTTCTCGAACTCGTCGATCAGGAACGTGCCGTCGTCGGCGATCGGCGCCCATTTCAGCACGCAGCCCTTGCGCTCGCGGTGGAAATGCCAGGGCACGATGTTGGAGTGATGCTCCATGATCGAGATGACGATCTCGTCACCCTTGCGGAAATCCATGCCGAACGAGCTGGCGACGAGGTTGATGCCCTCGGTGGCGTTGTGCGTGAAGATGATCTCCTCGACGCTTGGCGCATTGAGGAAGCGGCGCGCCGTCTCGCGCGCGTCCTCGTAGCGGGCAGTGGCGGCGTTGGAGAGGAAGTGCAGCCCGCGATGGACGTTGGCGTATTCCATCTTGTAGGCGTAGTCGATGGCTTCGAGCACGGAGCGCGGCTTCTGCGCCGAGGCGCCGTTGTCGAGATACACCAGCGGCTTGCCGTACACCTCGCGGAAGAGGATCGGGAAGTCGGTGCGGATGGTCTCGACGTCGTAGGCCGCTTCGTTCGTGATGTCGGTTTCTTTCGGCATTGCCGTCATGTGCGTTCTCCGCCGCCGCGTCCTGCAGCGCCTAGAGCGAGCTCGTTTCTGATCGAAGCACTTTGCCTGGATCGCGCAACGTGAATCTTCTTCTTAGCTTATTCGATAAAGCGGGCCTCACGCCTCGGTCTCCACGTAGTCGCTGCGGCACCGTGTTTCAATCCGAAGCGTTCCCGACCTGGGCTTGCGAGGTCGAAAGCTTGGCCAGCCGGCGCGTCGCCATGCCGGCCAGGGCCTCGCGCACGCGCTCGTCCTCGACCTTCTCGATGGCCTCGACGATGAAGCTCTCGATCAGCAGCGCACGCGCCTCCGCTACGGGAATGCCGCGCGTACGCATGTAGAACAGCAGGTCCTCGTCGATCTCGGCGGCGGTGGAGCCGTGGCCGCAGACCACGTCATCGGCGTGGATCTCGAGCTCGGGCTTGGAGTCGAACTCGGCGTCCTCCGACAGCATGAGCACCTGGGCCATCTGCTTGCCGTCGCTCTTCTGCGCGTCGGGGCGGACGATGACCTTGCCCTGGAACACGCCGTGCGCCCGGTCGGCCAGCACGCCCTTGAACAGCTCGCGGCTCTCGCAGTGGGGGACCGCGTGGTCGACCACCAGCGTGGTGTCGATGTGCTCGGCGCCGCGCCCGAGGAACGAGCCGGAGATGTCGAGCTTGGCACCTTCGCCTTTGAGGGTGGCGAAGACATTGTTGCGTGCGAGCCCCGTTCCGGCGGTCAGGTGAAACGCGTGGTAGGTCGCCGCCTTTCCCAGCGTCACCAGCCAGGTGGCCAGGTGGCTCGCGGCCTCGCCGGCCAGCGTGCATTTGACGTGGGCAAGGTGGGCGCCATCGCCCAGCGAAACGTCGCTCAGCGTGTTGGCCTGACCGGGTGCCGGCACCGCGGAGCGCGACGTGGGCCTCGATCACCGTGGCGCGCGCGCCGTTCCCCAGCTCCAGCACGTTGCGCGTGGTGACGAGGCGGCCTTCTGTTGCCGTGCGGGCGAACACCAGGAGCAGCGGCTTGTCGAGCCTGGCACCCGCGGCCAGCCGGACGACGGCACCGTCCGTCATGAATGCGGTGTTGAGCGCGATCACGGCCTCCTGGCCGGTGGCGCTCTCGCGGAAGAGGCCATTGCCGGCACGATCGCCCGACTTGAGCGCCACCGCCAGCGACGAGATCTCCAGCCCCTGGGTTGCGCCCGGCGTCGACAGCTCGGGTGCATGCAACCCATCGACGAACACCATGCGGTGGGCGTCCAGCGCGGCCAGTTCTTCCAGCGCTCCATCGATCTCGGCGGAGGACGCCTTGGGCGTGCCGCCGCCAACGGCCGGGGACAGTGCCTCTTTGAGGGCGCTACGCAGGTCGGTGTACTTCCACTGCTCGATGCGCCGGTGCGGCAGGCCGAGCGCTGCGAACGCTCCGATGGCGGCCTTGCGTGCCTCGGCCACGGCGCGTCCGCCCGGCAGCTTCGCGGCGACAGCCTCGAAGCTGTGGGAGAGCGCCTGCTCCACCTTGGTCCTTGTCAACGTCACGGTCATGTCTTCCAGCCGCCCTCAAGCGCTCTCGAGGGCTTTGCTCTTGAACTCGGCGTAGCCGGTCTTCTCCAGCTCAAGCGCCAGTTCCTTGCCGCCGCTCTTGCGGATCCTGCCGCCGGCCATCACGTGCACCTTGTCGGGCACGATATACTCAAGCAGCCGCTGGTAGTGGGTGATGACGAGCATCGCCCGGTCCTTGGAGCGCAGCTTGTTGACGCCCTCCGAGACGATGCGCATGGCGTCGATATCGAGGCCGGAATCGGTCTCGTCGAGCACGCACAGCGTCGGCTCGAGAACTGCCATCTGCAGGATTTCCATGCGCTTCTTCTCGCCGCCGGAGAAGCCGACGTTGAGCGGCCGCTTCAGGATATCGTCGGCGATGCCGAGGCCCTTGGCCTCCTCGCGCACGCGCTTGAAGAACTCGGGCGTGGTCAGCTCCTTCTGTCCGCGCTTCCTGCGCACGGCATTGAGAGCAGTACGCAGGAACGTCATGGTGGCGACGCCCGGAATCTCCATCGGATACTGGAAGGCGAGAAACACGCCCTTGGCGGCCCGCTCGTCGGGTGCCATGGCGAGCAGGTCCTCGCCGTTCCAGAGCACCTCGCCTTCGGTGACCTCGTAGCCGGCGCGGCCCGCCAGCACGTAGGCGAGCGTGGACTTGCCGGAGCCGTTGGGGCCCATGATCGCGTGCACCTGGCCTTTCGGGACCTCGAGGCTGAACCCGCTCAGGATCAGCTTGTCCTCGTCTGCCAGCTTCACGCGAAGGTTCTTGATCTCCAACATGCTCACGTCATCTCCACGGCTCGGGGCTCTCTGGCGAGCAGGATTTACGCTTCGGTTGTCTGGGTTCGCTCTAGGCGAAGCATCTCATGCCGAAGCGATCTTGCTCTGAGCCCCGTCTTCAACTGTTCTCTGGGCCGGAGCCCAGCTCGATCTCGGTTGGATAGAGAACGCCCATCCAGTCGCATTCGCCTTTGGCGGCCTTGCCGTTCTTGCTGAACTCGACGAGGAACGCCTCGCCCGGTCCGAAGGTCTCCACCACCGTGCCGACGTCGCCCGCCCGCAGCACGTATCCGGGGCTCGTTCGCGACAGCGCGTTGCGCCGCTTGCACTCACGCTCGTCCAGCTCCCGGTTCAGCCTGGCCGTCGTTACCGCCGACATCATTTCCGCCGCATCACGCATCTTTCGCTCCTTGAATGCGAGGCCAGTCCGGTAGCTGCCGACGGGCCTTTCCTTGGGTCTGCTCCATCACCTCTTGGCCATTTTCTAGGGTCGAGTTTCCCCCCGATCCCCTGGCAAGCGTCACGTCATCGCACACCTACTTTCCCCAGCGCCAGCCCCATTTTCCGTCGGTCTTGGCGCGCGCTAGCACGACGAATCCACCCGCCAGGACGGCAATCATCAGCGCCCAGACGCCGATTACCCAATCTCTTGGGGCACTTCCCGTGCTTTGTTGCGATGCAACGAGAGCATAGGTGGCAGCTACCATGACTGCCAGGAACGCCAGGCTGGCAGCCCAGCCCTTCCAATTGGCAGGGGTCGCACCATAGCCGTGGTGCTTCGGCTTGAACCAATAGTCGGGTTTGGAATTCATTGGTCTGACCTCGCAGCCAGAAATTCTCGCGCCAAGGTCGGCATCCCGGTGCTTGTCACCGGGATCCATCCGCCCGCATGCACCAGCGCTAGCGGAGAGCTGGATCCCGGGTACGAGGCCCGGGATGACATCGTGTGCCGAGCGCGCGTCATCCAACCGAACCTTCGAGCGACACGCCGATCAGCTTCTGCGTCTCGGCCATGAACTCCATCGGCAGCTGCTGCAGCACGTCGCGCACGAAGCCGTTGACGATCAGAGCCACCGCCTCTTCGCTCGAGAGGCCCCGCTGCTGGCAGTAGAACAGCTTGTCGTCGGAAATCTTCGACGTGGTGGCCTCGTGCTCGAAATGCGCGCTGGCGTTCTTGGCCTCGATATATGGCACCGTGTGGGCACCGCACTTATCTCCGATCAGGAGAGAATTGCAGTTGGTGAAATTGCGCGCGTTCGTGGCCTTGCGGTGCGCGGACACCAGTCCTCTATAAGTGTTCTGCGAGTGCCCGGCGGCGATGCCCTTGGAGATGATCCGGCTCGACGTGTTCTTGCCCAGATGGATCATCTTGGTGCCGCTGTCGACCTGCTGGTAGCCGTTGGAGACGGCGATCGAATAGAACTCGCCGCGCGAGTTGTCGCCGCGCAGGATGCAGCTTGGATACTTCCAGGTGATGGCGGAGCCGGTCTCTACCTGCGTCCATGAGATCTTGGAATTGTTGCCGCGGCAGTCGCCCCGCTTGGTGACGAAATTATAGATGCCGCCCTTGCCGTTCTTGTCGCCCGGGTACCAATTCTGCACGGTCGAGTACTTGATCTCGGCGTCGTCGAGCGCGACCAGCTCGACCACGGCGGCGTGCAGCTGGTTCTCGTCGCGGGTCGGGGCCGTGCAGCCCTCGAGGTAGGAGACGTAGGCGCCCTTGTCGGCGATGATCAGCGTCCGCTCGAACTGGCCGGTCTGCTTCTCGTTGATGCGGAAGTAGGTGGAGAGCTCCATCGGGCAGCGCACGCCCTCGGGGATGTAGACGAACGAGCCGTCGGAGAACACCGCCGAGTTGAGCGAGGCGTAGAAGTTGTCGGACTGCGGCACCACCGAGCCCAGGTACTTGCGCACCAGCTCGGGATGCGTGCGGACCGCCTCCGAGATCGAGCAGAAGATCACGCCAGCCTTGGCGAGCTCCTCCTTGAAGGTGGTGACGACGGACACGCTGTCGAACACGGCATCGACGGCGACGCGCGAGCCGTTCTGCGCGCCGGCACCCTTCACCCCGGCGAGGATCTCGCGCTCCCTGAGCGGAATGCCGAGCTTCTCGTAGGTGCGCAGCAGCTCGGGGTCGACGTCGGCCAGGCTCTTGGGCCCTTCCGTCGATTTCGGCGCGGAATAGTAATAGAGGTCCTGGAAGTCGATCCTGGGATAGCGCACGTTGGCCCAGACGGGCTCGGTCATCGTCTTCCAGCGGCGGAAGGCCTCGAGCCGCCACTCCAGCATCCATGCCGGCTCGCTCTTCTTTTTGGAGATGAACTCGACGGTGCTCTCGTCCAGGCCCTTGGGTGCCTTGACGCTCTCGATGTCGGTCTCGAAGCCGTACTTGTACTGGTCGACGTCGATCCTGCGAACCTGGTCGATCGTCTGCTGGACTGCTGGCATCGTGCTCTGACCTGTTCTCTCGCGTACTTGTTCTTCTAGGCGACCGCGCGCTCGCGGCGTCCGACGGCAATGTGGCTCCATGCGCCGAGGAAGCTCGCGACGTCCTTCTCCGTGGAGCCGTGACCCAGGCTGATGCGGATGGCCGAGCGCGCGAGGCGCGGCTCGAGCCCCATCGCGGACAGCACGTGGCTTGCTCCGACCTTGCCCGAGGAGCATGCGGCGCCCGCGCTGACGGCGATGCCGGCGAGGTCGACCGCGATCACCAGCGTCTCGGCGCTGGCGCCGGGGAGCGCCAGGCTGGTCGTATTGGGCAGGCGCGCCACGCCCTCGGCGATGACGACTGCCTCCGGCGTGATCGAGCGAACCTGCGCCTCCAATCGGTCGCGCAGCGCCTGCACGCGCTGCATGTGGGGAAGATCACGCCGCGATGCCTCGGCCGCTGCGCCAAACCCGGCAATGGCGGCCACGTTCTCGGTGCCGGCGCGGCGGCGCCGCTCCTGGCCACCGCCCGCAACGAGCGCGGGCAGCATCGCGTGGCCGCGCATCACCAGCGCACCCACGCCCTTGGGGCCACCCAGCTTGTGCGCGGAAAGGGTGAGGTAGTCGACGCCGAGTTCGGCGATGTCCACGCCAATCCGGCCCGCCGCCTGCACCGCATCCGTGTGCACGGCGATGCCGAGCGCCTTGGCTTCGCGAGCCACCTCGGCGACGGGCTGCAGCACGCCGGTCTCGTTGTTGGCCATCTGCAGCGTCAGCAACCCGCGGCTGCCGGACAAGTGCGCCATGGCGGCTGCGAGAGCACCTCGGCGGATCACGCCGTCGCTGCCGACGGCGAGGTCGATCAGGCGCGTGCGGGCATTGCGCGCCCAGGTCTGTGCTGGGGCCAGCACCGAGCCGTGCTCGACGCCTGCTACCAGGATCGCGTCCCAGCCGGCAGCCAGGACGGTGTTGTTGCCTTCCGTGCCGCCGCTGGTGAAGACCACCTCGGCCGGCTTGGCACCCACCAGGGCGGCAACCTGCTCGCGCGCATCCTCGATGATCGCTCGCGAGTGGCGGCCCTCGGCATGGGGCGATG
Organism: uncultured Alphaproteobacteria bacterium; assembly: GCA_963774165.1. Lineage (GTDB taxonomy): Bacteria > Pseudomonadota > Alphaproteobacteria > Rhizobiales > Hyphomicrobiaceae > AWTP1-13. The sequence continues at coordinate 389,802 of CAVZEC010000016.1, forward strand.
ACGGGTTGCCGACGACATCCAGCGCGGCCAGCATTGCCGCCCGCGCCTCGCTGCGCAGGGGCGCCGTCGCATTCCAGTCCAGATATGTGCGCGCGCCGCTCATTCGCCGGCCAATCCGGGTAGTGGCGAGGGGGCAGGCCGCCCGAGCCGCACCGCCTGCTTCGAGGCCGGGATGCCGTCGATCACCTCCTGCAGCGTTACGCCTTCCAGGAAAGATGCGATCTGCTCGCCCAGCGCGTCCCAGAGCCCGTGCGTCAGGCAACGCTGGCCCGCCATGCACGGCTTGTCGGCCTCCCCGCCGCAGCGGGTCATGCGGATGTCCTCCTCGACCGCGGCCATGACCTCGGACACGCTGATGGCGCTGGCCGGCCGCCCCAGGCGATAGCCGCCCGATCGTCCCCGCGCGCTCTCGACGAGCCCGGCACGACGCAACTTGAGGAACAGCTGCTCCAGATAGGCTAGGGAGATGTGCTGGCGCTCGGCGATGGCCGACAAGGCCTGCGCACCTTCGGCGCCATGCCTGGCAAGGTCGGCCATGGCGGTCACCGCGTACCTGCCGCGCGTGTTCAGTTCCACGTCGCCTGCCTCCAACCCGTGCCGTTACCGGCAAAATGCCGTTGCACTTGCATTTGCTACCCCTGCCCGTGCTAAGAGACGCGGGCCTTGCGAACAGCTCGGAGCGCACATGCGCGACACGCGGACGGCAGCCTCGGCTCTTTCGAACTGTTCTAATTCAACGGATATATGGAAATTCCGAGCGTGCGAGTCAAGTATATTTGGTGCTCGCTCGCGCGTTTGTAAACGACCGACACGCGCGCTCCTTCCAAGGTGCGCCGGCGGTCCGCGGCAACCCTAATCGAGAGCGCGAAAAAGCATGCCAGAGCTGATCATCAACGGGCCCTCGGGGCGTCTCGAGGCGCGATATCACCACGAATCCCCTACCAACAGCCCGATAGCGCTCATCCTGCATCCCCACCCCCAGTTCGGGGGGACGATGAACAACCAGGTCGTCTACGCGCTCTACTACATGTTCGTGGAGCGCGGCTTCTCAGTGCTGCGCTTCAATTTCCGCGGCGTAGGCCGCAGTCAGGGCTACTTCGACAACGGCCCGGGCGAGCTGTCGGATGCGGCCTCGGCGCTCGATTGGCTGCAGCTGCAGAACCCCGATGCCCGGTCGTGCTGGATCGCCGGCGTGTCGTTCGGCACCTGGATCGCCATGCAGCTGCTCATGCGGCGCCCGGAGATCGACGGCTTCATATGCGTGGCGCCGCCGGCCAACCTCTACGACTTCTCGTTCCTGGCGCCGTGCCCGTCCTCTGGGTTGATGGTGAACGGTGACAAGGACCGCGTCGTGCCCTCGGCGTCGGTGGCGGAGCTGTCGGTCAAGACCAAGGTGCAGAAGGGCGTCAAGATCGAGCACGCCATCGTGCCGGACGCCAACCACTTCTTCCAGGACAAGATCGAAGACCTGATCGACGTGGTCGGCGGCTACCTCGACAAGCGCACCGCCGAGATGGACGCCGAACGCGGAAGCGGTTGAGGTCTCTCCTGCAGGTTGGATCATCGCTTGACCCGACCTGCGCCTTAGCGCGCTCCGATACTCGCGGACGCAAGGATCCCGGGCACAAGGCCCGGGATGTCACCTACGCCTTCGCCAGCACGCCGCCCGTGAGCGGCCGCGTCACGCCCGTGGTGCCGGGGAAGGTGATGGGCAGGCCTTTGAGCGAGCGCACCGCGAGGTAGGCCCAGGCCTCCGCCTCGACCGCGTCGCCGTCCATGCCGGCGGCTTCGGCGGGTGCAACAGCGGCCTCGACGAGGCCGGCGATCATCGCCATCAGCGTCTTGTTGCGCCGGCCGCCGCCCGAGATGACCCACAGCACCGGCTGCTCGGGGAAGTGCTCTCGGGCGCGGGCGATGCTGGCCGCGGTGAAAGCCGTCAGGGTGGCGGCCCCGTCTTCAGGCGAGAGCGGGTGCACCAGCCAGGGCGAGAAGGCATTGCGGTCGAGCGACTTGGGCGGCGGCTCACCGAAATAGGAATGCCGCAGGTACTGCGTGACGTAGTCGTCGTGTACGCGTCCCCGGGCCGCGAGGGTGCCATCCTCGTCGCGGGCAAACCCGAGGCGCCGCTGCATCCAGTCGTCGATCATGGCATTGCCGGGTCCGGTGTCGAAGGCCAGCAGCTCGCCGCCGCGTCCGATCCAGGTGACATTGGCGACGCCACCGATGTTGAGGATCGCGATCGGCCGCTGCGGCAGCCGGGCAGCCAGCGCGCGGTGATAGACGGGAGCGAGCGGCGCTCCCTGTCCGCCGGCGGCGCAGTCGGCGGCTCGCAGGTCGTGCATCACGTCGATGCCGATGGCCGCGGCGAGCCCTGGGCCGTCGCCGATCTGCACCGTGAGTCCCCGCTCCGGCGCATGCAGAACGGTGTGGCCGTGAAAGCCGACCACGTCGATCTCCCGCGCCTGTAGGCCATGCTGCTCGCGGAAGACGTTCACGGCCGAGGCATGGTGAGCGGTCAGATTGCGCTCCACATCGGCCAGGGTGCTCGTCCTGCTGTCGCGGTCCGAAAGGCTGCGTGCGGCCGCGATGGCCCCTCTCAGAGCCTCCTTGAACCTTGGGTCATAGGGAAAGGTCTGTGCCGGCCCCCGCACCACGGCATCCGCCCCGTCCGTGTCGATCAGGGCCACGTCGATGCCGTCCATCGACGTCCCGCTCATGAGGCCGATTGCGCGCATCGTCTTGCCCATGGGCGCCTTCCTGTGCTCTTTCCGGCTTCGCCGACCTGGTCGTAGGACCGACCACGCATGCCAGCCGTGGTTCGACAGGCCCACCACGGGGTTGGAGACTGCTCGACGTGCACTCCGCTCTTCGTCCTGAGCCTGTCGAAGGACGGGCCACAGACGAAACTGCTCGACACGCCCGAGGGTATTGCGAGTAGCGCACACTAAATCACCGGGCGCCGCCCGACAAACCGCAGATCGCCATGGCAAAGCACAAGTCCGACTTTCTCAACACTCTCGATGAGCGCGGGTTCATCCACCAGTGCTCCGATTTCGCGGGCCTCGATGCGCTGGCCGCGCAGGGGAAAGCTATCGGCTATATCGGCTTCGATTGCACCGCGCCGTCGTTCCACGTCGGCAACATGATCGTGCTGATGATGCTGCATTGGCTGCAGGCGACCGGCAACAAGCCGATCGTGCTGATGGGCGGCGGCACCACGCGCGTCGGCGATCCCTCCGGCAAGGACGAGACGCGCAAGATCCTTCCCATCGAGCAGATCGAGGCCAACAAGGCCAGCATGCAGCGCGCGTGCGCCAAGCTGATGACGTTCGGGTCCGGCAGCACCGACGCCATCATGCTCGACAACGCGGAGTGGCTGACCAGGCTGAATTACATCGAGATGCTGCGCGACGTCGGTCGCCACTTCTCGGTCAACCGCATGCTCGCCATGGACTCGGTCAAGAGCCGGCTCGAGCGCGACCAGGAGATGAGCTTCATCGAGTTCAACTACCAGGTGCTGCAGGCCTACGACTTCACCGTGCTGGCGCGGACCCAGGGCTGCAACCTGCAGATGGGCGCCTCCGACCAGTGGGGCAACATCGTCACCGGGATCGACCTGGGCCGGCGCATGGGTACGCACCAGCTCTATGCCCTGACGACGCCGCTGCTGACCACCTCTTCGGGCGCCAAGATGGGCAAGAGCGTCGCCGGCGCCGTCTGGCTCAACGAGGACATGCTGGGGGCCTACGCTTTCTGGCAGTACTGGCGCAACGCCGAGGACGCGGACGTCGGCCGGTTCCTGAGGCTCTTCACCACGCTGCCGATGGCGGAGATCGCCAGGCTTTCGGCTCTGCAGGGCGCCGAGATCAACGAGGCCAAGAAGGCACTGGCGACCGAGGTCACCGCCATGCTGCACGGCCGCGACAAGGCCGAGGCTGCCGCGAGGACGGCGCAGCAGACCTTCGAGCAGGGCACGCTTGCCCAGGGACTGCCGACGGTCGACGTTTCCGCAGCGGAACTGGCGGCGGGACTAGGCGTGCTCACGGCGTTCGTGAAAGCGGGCCTCGTCAAGTCCAACGGCGAGGCACGGCGGCAGATCGCCGGCGGCGGCCTGCGCGTCAACGACGAGGCGGTCTCGAACGAAGCAGCCAAGCTCACGCCCGCGGATGTGCGCGACGGCGTGGTCAAGCTCTCGCTCGGCCGCAAGCGCCACGTGCTGCTGAAGCCTGTGTAGGCGGAGCCATGGGGTCAGACCCCAAATCGCCCCATGTCGCACTCGAGCACGATTGCGTGTGCGGCGTTGAGCCGGCACCGACTCGTCCCGACCTTCCAGTGATGACAATCACTGCTCAGAACTCTCTTGCTCCGCGGAAGGCGCGAACGCGCAGGCCCGGCAATGTGCCAGATCGCACCGAGCCTCAGCTCGACGCAGCGGCTCTCGACGCCAAGCTCGACCTGGCGCTCTCGCACACATTCCCCGCCAGCGATCCGGTCGCAGTTGGCGGCGCGGCGAGGGCCGGCGCCGCGCGCGGCCGGCGCGGTCGATCGGCGAATCACCCGCATCGACGGTTGAGAAGTGCGCGCTGGGTGGCCGTCGATCGCGAGCGGGATGATGGACCGGGGGAGACCACGATCGCGTGTGCGGTGTGAGACGACGCTGGTCGCCCCGCGTATCGAATATGGCGACCACCACGGAAACATCGCGCGTACCCGCCAAACGCCGAGAGCAAGGCCCCCGCGGCGGGCGGAATCAAGGAAAGCGACGGCGCGACGCGGAGGCGCTCGACGCGCATCTCGACTCGGCGCTCGCCCACACATATCCGGGCAGTGATCCGGTTTCGGTAGGCCGCGCCACCGGCACCGAGGCGCCGTCGCGGCCGATCGACCGGCAGGCGCCCACGTTCGGATCTGACCCCTAAGCCGCCGTCAGATATCCAGATCCTTGGCGAACGCCGCGTGCTCCTGGATGAAGCGGAAGCGGGCCTCGGGCTTGGAGCCCATCAGGGCGTTGACGGCCTCGGTCACGGCCGCCTTCTCGTCGGCGATAGCCGAGACCTGCAGCAGCGTGCGCTTGCTGGCCTCCATGGTGGTTTCCTTGAGCTGGGAGGCGTTCATCTCGCCCAGGCCCTTGAAGCGGCTGATCTCGACCTTGGCGTTGGCCGGGAACTCGCGCTTGATCAGCTCGTCCTTGTGCTTGTCGTCGCGCGCGTAGAATGACTTGGCGCCGTGCGCGAGCTTGTAGAGCGGCGGCATGGCGAGGAACAGATGGCCCTGCTCGATCAGCTCGGGCATCTCCTGGAAGAAGAACGTGATCAGCAGCGAGGCGATGTGGGCGCCGTCCACGTCGGCGTCCGTCATGATGATCACGCGCTCGTAGCGCAGATCCTCGTCGCGGTAGCGCGTGCCGGTGCCGGCGCCCAGCGCCTGGATCAGGTCCGACAGCAGCTGGTTCTGGGATAGCTTCTGCGAGGAGGCATTGGCGACGTTGAGGATCTTGCCGCGCAGCGGCAGCACGGCCTGGCGCTCGCGGTCGCGCGCCTGCTTGGCCGAGCCGCCGGCCGAGTCGCCCTCGACGATGAAGATCTCGGTGCCGATCTTGGAGTTGAGGCTGCAGTCGGCGAGCTTGCCCGGCAGCCGCAGCTTGCGCGTGGCGGTCTGCCGGCCGATCTCCTTCTCGCGTTTCCTCTTGAGCCGCTCCTCGGCCTGGTCGATGGCCCAGTCGAGCAGCTTGGTCGCCTGCTGGGGGCTGTCCACCAGCCAGTGGTCGAAGGCGTCGCGCACGGCGCCCTCGACGATGCGGGTCGCTTCCTGGCTGGCGAGCTTGTCCTTGGTCTGGCCCTGGAACTCGGGCTCGCGGATGAACACCGACAGCATGGCGGCGGCCGTGCCCAGCACGTCGTCGGCGGTGACGTTCACGGCGCGCTTGTTGGCGACGCGCTCGCCGAAATCGCGCAGCGCCTTGCCCAGCGCCGAGCGGAAGCCGTTCTCGTGCGTGCCGCCCTCGGCGGTGGGAATGGTGTTGCAGTAGGAGTTGAGGAAGCCGTCCTCGTCGGCGACCCAGCACACCGCCCATTCGACCGAGCCGTGCCCGCCCTCCTTCTCGACGCGCCCGGCGAAGATGTCCTTGGTGACGCGCGTCTGGCCGTCGATGCTGGCTTCCAGATAGTCCTTGAGGCCGCCGGGGAAATGGAAGGTCGCTTCCGTCGGCGTGTCGTCGGTGATGAGGCTCTTTTCGCAGAACCAGCGGATCTCGACGCCGCCGAACAGGTAGGCCTTCGAGCGCGCCATGCGCAGCAGGCGGGCCGGCTTGAAGGTGGCGCCCTTGCCGAAGATCTTCTCGTCGGGCTTGAAGCGAATCTTGGTGCCGCGCCGGTTCTTGGTGGCGCCGAGGCTCTTGAGCTTGCCCTGCGGAGCGCCGCGGGAGAACTCCATGGCGTAGAGCTGCTGGCCGCGCGCGACCTCCACCTCCAGCTTCTCCGAGAGAGCGTTGACGACGGAGACGCCGACGCCGTGCAGGCCGCCCGAGGTGTTGTAGACCTTGCTGTCGAACTTGCCGCCGGAATGCAGCGTCGTCATGATCACTTCGAGGGCGGACTTGCTCTTGAACTTGGGATGGGCGTCGACGGGAATGCCGCGTCCGTTGTCCGTGACGCAGAGGAAGCCGTCCTCCTCGACGCGTACCTCGATCCAGGTGGCGTGGCCGGCCACGGCCTCGTCCATGCAATTGTCGATCACCTCGGCGAACAGGTGGTGCAGGGCCTTCTCGTCGGTGCCGCCGATGTACATGCCGGGCCGGCGCCGGACGGGCTCGAGGCCTTCCAGAACCTCGATGTCGGCGGCTGTGTAGCTCTCGGAGCTGTCGACGGGCTTGCGGACGGCACGAACCACTTTCTCTTTCGCCTCCTGCGTCTCTTCCCGCTCTTGCTCTTGCGGGGCTTCTTCCTTCACGGCCTCGGGCTTCACGACCGCGGGTTCCGCCGGTACCTCGCGAACGGTCCGCGCCGCCTCCTGGAGCGCCTCCAGCTTGGTCAGTGCTTGCTCGGGCTTGCTGCGCTTGGACTCGTCGGATCTGCCGAACAGGTCGCGCAAGGCACGAAAAGCTGGCATGGGTGTCTAGCCCGTTGCTGGCGAGATTATAGCCGTTCAAGCCAACGCCACGCACCCGGGAGCCGCCGCCATGGCGAATCCCCAAACCTCGGTCGGGGTCACGTCGCATGGGTCGCCGCGGATGGCAAGGGTGCGGCGGCAACACCTGGCGGACGTGGCTGCTTCCATTTTGGGCAGCGATCCCCAGAGCGAGATCGTTCTTGGTGGAAGCACTTCGGCTTCCATCCAAGAACGTGAATCTCTCTCTAAAAGAATGAAATAGAGCAGGATTCACGCTTCAGCCGCCACGTTGCAGTTGAGGCGAAGTGATTCAATGTGAAGCGATCCTGCCCTATGTTGCGGCCATGACCTCCCTGGAGACCCTGCGCGCCGCCGACGCGACCGTGCCGGCGGAAGGCGGCCTTTGGCGCGCCGAGCTGGCCCAGACCGTCCGTCTGGCGGTGCCGATGGCGCTGACCCAACTCGGCCAGATCGTCATGATGACGACCGACCTGGTGCTGATCGGGCGCCTGGGCGACGCCGCGCTGGCCGCGGCGGCGCTGGCGCATACGGTGCTGTTTGCCGCCTTCACGGTGGGCATGGGACTGGTGTCGGCCGTGGCGCCCTTGGCCTCGCAGGCGTATGGCGCGCGGCAGCCGCGCATGGTGCGTCGCGCCTTGCGCGTCGGCTTGTGGGCCGCGGTGATCCTCGGCGTGCCCATGACGCTGGTGCAGTTCTGGGGCGAGGACATCCTCCTCGCGCTGGGCCAGCAACCGCACTCGGCTGCCTTGGCCGGTCGCTATCTTTCGGGCATTGCCTGGTGCCTCGTCCCCGGCTGGACCTACATTGCTCTGCGCAGCTTCATGGGTGCCGTGAACCGGCCCGAGCCCGCGCTTTGGATTACGCTCGCCGCCATCCCGATCAATGCCGTGCTGGCCTATGGGCTGATCCACGGAGCCTTCGGGCTGCCGGCACTCGATCTGAAGGGCGCCGGTCTCGCAACCGCGTTCGTGAATGTGGGCATGTCGATTGCCGCCGTATGGATTGCCTACACGTGCCGTCCCTTCAAGAAGTATCGCGTGCTCGGGCCGCTTCTGGCGCCCGGATTGGCGTCTGTTCGCCAAGCTCGTGATCGTGGGGTTGCCGATCTCCGGCGCGCTGCTGCTGGAATACGGGCTGTTCGCTGCGGCGGCGCTGCTGATGGGCCGCATCTCCACCAGCGCGGTGGCCGCGCATCAGATCGCGCTGCAGACCGCGGCGCTGCTCTACATGGTGCCGTTCGGCATCGCGCTGGCGGGCACCGTGCGCGTCGGCCATGCCGCGGGCCGGCGCGATTCGCCCGCGACGCGTCGAGCCGGCTTCGTCGCGATCGGCCTGGCCGTGGGGTTCATGGCGGTCATGGTCGTCGTCATCGGGCTGGCGCGCAATGTGATTCCGCTGATCTTCCTCGGCACCGAGGCGCCGCAATCGGCCGACACGATCGCGCTGGCGGCGGTGCTGCTGGTGCTGGGCTCGAGCTTCTTCATCTCGGATGGCCTGCAGACGGCAGCGGGAGGGGCGCTCAGGGGCCTCAACGACACGCGCGTGCCGCTGCTGTTCTCCGCGCTCAGCTTCTGGGGCGTAGGGTTCGTCAGCTGCGTGTGGCTGGGGTTCTCGATGGGGCTTGGGGCCATCGGCGTGTGGATCGGCCTGTCGATCGGCACCGCCGTGTACGCGGGCCTGCTGGTGTGGCGCTTCCACGCCCTCACCGCGCGGCACTACCTGCCGGACGTGGCGTCTGCGTCTTGAGTGCCATGCAAACGGCGACGGGCGGCGTGCTTGCATGCGAGTTGCTGGTGGCTAGACTGGGCTCTCGAAAATCAACGCAGCACTAAGCTCGTGGAGACTTGCCGTGCCTCTCGTGACGTCGGCTGCCGCAGCGATGCAACGGTGTCGCCAGGTGCACGTGAACGGGCGCGACTACACGCTCGCCGAATATGTCGGCGCGGCCCCCACCAAGGGCATCTACGTCGACGGCAACGAGGTCAACGACAACGGCCTGCCGCAAGGTTTTCTGGTGATCCAACCCCCTGGCGCCGTGACGCCCGCGCATTTCCACGATCCCAACCAGTTCCAGGTGTTCGTCGAGGGAGAAGGCCGCATCGGTGCGCACCCGGTCAGCCCGGTGACCGTGCAGTACGCCAACGGTCACACGCCCTATGGTCCGATCGTGGCGTCGGAGACCGGGGTCAAGTATTTCACGCTGCGCCAGCGCTGGGACGCCGGCGCCAAGTACCTGCCGGCCTCGCGCGAAAAGCTCGTCAAGGGCAACCAGCGCGCACGGGTGAAGGGCGGCCTCGGCGCGGCCAACGACGACGATCGGATGGTGCGCCGGGAGCAGCTGGTCGAAACCGTGTTCTCGAGGGAAGCGGATGGACTGGCGGGCTGGCTCTATCGTCTTGGCCCCGGCCATGCCTGTACCTTGCCGGATCCGGCCGATGGGGGCGGGCAATACCTGCTCGTGACGAGCGGGGCCATGGTCGCCGACGGCGAGGAGCTGCCGAGAAACTCGGTGGCGTTCGTCTCTCCCGATGAGGATGCCTTCCGGGTCGTCGCCGGCCAAACCGGGCTCGATCTGCTGGTCCTGCAATTCCCGGTTGTCCGCTCGAATTGAGCGCAGGCCCTCCGCTGGCAATCAAACAGGATTGCCGCCATCGATCGCGACGTTGTCGATGAGGCGCGTCTTGCCGAGCCAGGCGGCGGCCAGCACGCGCAGCGGGCGTTGCGTGCCCGGGCCGGCGGGCGACAGCGTCTCACCATCGCGCACCTCGACGTAGTCGATGGGATCGAAACCGGCCTGGCGCAGATCCGAAACCGCGGTCGCCGATGCCTTCGCCATATCGCCACCCTTCGCTGACGGCCGTAGCAACTCGAGTGATCGCCTGGTGCATGCGAGGGGCAATGCGGCGCTGCTGGGGTGTCAGGTAGGCATTGCGCGAGGACAGCGCGAGGCCGTCGGGGGAGCGCACGGTCGGCGCGCCGACGATCTCGAGGGGCAGGTCGAGGTCGCGCACCATCTGGCGGATGACGCAGAGCTGCTGGTAGTCCTTCTCGCCGAACACGGCGGCGTCGGGTCCCACTTGCGTGAAGAGCTTGCAGCAGACCGTGGCGACGCCACCGAAGAAGTGCGGGCGCGTGACGCTTTCGAGGCCCTCCGCCGCGCCCGCCGGGACGATGCGGGTGGCAAAGCTTGCCGGGTACATCAGGCTCCGGTCCGGCGACCACACGAGATCGCAGCCGACGCCCGCGAGCTTGGCGAGGTCGCCCGCCTCGTCGCGCGGATAGCGCTCGAAGTCCTCGTGCGGGGCGAACTGCGCGGGTTGACGAAGATCGAGACGACCGCGCGGCGGCACTTCTTTTTCGCCAGCTGCACCAGGGTGAGATGGCCCTCGTGCAGCGCGCCCATGGTCGGCACCAGTGCCACCGTCTCGCCGGCCCTGCGCCAGGCTCCGACTTGCGCGCGCAGCGCGTCGAGCGTGCGGATGACCGGAACCTCAATCGTCATGCCCTGTTGTCTCCGGTGCGGTGGCGCCAAAAAGATGGGTGCAGCGCGCCCGACAGATGGGGTCGCAAGCGGCGATCTGCTAGTGTGCGCTCACCGATATACGAGTCCCGTGGTTGTCATCCCGGTGCTTGTCACCGGGATCCATCGCCCCTCTTGCTGCGGCGACTGCGGATGGCTGGATCCCGGGCACACTCGGGACAAGCCCGAGTGCAGGCAAGGCCCGGGATGACAACCTTGCCGGTTGGAGGATGACAAATGCGCATCGCCGAAGACGGCAGCGCAGAAAGTCCGGTGCCGTCCCGCGCCGAGATCGCCGCCAGCTTCCTGACGGACGAGGCCGAGGTGGTCGCGGGCCTGGTCGATCGCGCCACCGCCACGGCCGCGGAGCGTCCGGAGATCGCCGAGCTGGCGGCCCGGCTGGTGCGGTCGGCGCGGGCCAATCGAGACCAACACGGCGGCGTCGACGCCTTCATGCACGAGTACGGGCTGACGTCGGAGGAAGGCATCATTCTGATGTGCCTGGCGGAGGCGCTGCTGCGCATCCCCGACAAGGATACCGCCGACGCGCTGATCGCCGAGAAGCTCGCGGAGGGGCACTGGGAGAGGCACCTGGGCGCGTCCGACAGCCTGTTCGTCAATGCCTCCACCTACGGGCTGATGCTCACGGGCCGCCTCGTCAGGCTGGCCGGGGACAAAAGCGCGGGGCCGGCCGGTATCCTGAAGCGCCTCGTCGCCCGCTCCGGCGAGCCGTTCATCCGCCAGTCGCTGCGCCAGGCCATGAAGATCCTGGGCGACAACTTCGTGCTCGGCCGCAGCATCAAGGACGCACTGGCCCGAGCCGAGCCCTACGAGGCGCGCGGCTATCGCTTCTCCTACGACATGCTGGGCGAGCGCGCCAAGACGGCTGCCGACGCCGACCGCTATTTCGACCGCTACATGGCAGCCATCGAGGCGATCGGCGAGGACAAGGGGCCGGGGCCCGGCGACCTCCACGCGCTGATGGCGCGTCCGAGCGTGTCCGTGAAGCTCTCCGCCATCCATCCGCGCTTCGAGCCGGGCAAGGAGGCGCGGCTCGACCGCGAGCTGCTGCCGCGGCTCGTCGAGCTGGCCGCAGCCGCACGCCGCCACGGGATCGGACTTACGGTCGATGCGGAAGAGCAGGATCGCCTCGATCTCACGCTCGGCCTGTTCGCAGGCGCCTTCTGCGATCGCGCGCTCGAGGGCTGGCCGGGGCTGGGGCTCGCCGTGCAGGCCTACGGCAAGCGCGCCGTGCCGTTGCTCGGCTGGCTGCAGCGCCTGTCGCGGCACGCGCGCAAACCGATCCCGGTGCGTCTCGTCAAGGGCGCCTATTGGGACAGCGAGATCAAGTGGGCGCAGGAGCGCGGTCTCGCCGACTACCCCGTGTTCACGCGCAAAGTGCACACGGACGTGTCCTATCTCGCCTGCGTGCGGCAATTGCTGGCCGACCCCGCAGCGTTCTTCCCGCAGTTCGCCACGCACAACGCGCACACGATTGCGTCGGTGTACGCCGCGGCAGGGCGGAGCGTGTTCGAGTTCCAGCGGCTGCACGGCATGGGCGAGGCGCTCTACGAGGACGTGGTCGGCAGCGGCAACCTCAACGTGCCCTGCCGCATCTATGCGCCGGTCGGGCCGCACGAGGACCTCGTCGCCTACCTCGTGCGGCGGCTGCTCGAGAACGGAGCCAACACGTCGTTCGTCAACCGTCTCGCCGACGAGGCGGCACCGATCGTCGAAATCATCCGCGATCCCGTCGAGAGCATTGCACTGGGCGAGGAGGTGCCCGCGCGGCGGCTTCCGCGACCGCCCGAGATTTATGCGCCCGAGCGCGTCAACAGCGCCGGACTGGCTCTGAGCGAGCCGTCCGTGCGGGCGGGCGTCGCCCGCGAGATCGCGGCCGAGTTAGAGCGCTATCACGCCGCCGCGCCGATCGTCGACGGCCGCGTGCTCGGCGGCACGGAGCCCGCGGAGCTGGCGTTCAGCCCGCACGACCGGCAACACCGGGTCGGCACCGTGCGCACGGCCAATTCCGCGGCGATCGACACGGCCATCGTGAGCGCGTACGGCGCCACGTCCGCCTGGGACCGGCTGGGCGGTCCCAGGCGCGCGCACATCCTCGACCGGGCCGCCGACCTCTACGAGCGCAACCGCGCCAGGCTGATGGCCGTCATGGTGCGCGAGGCCGGAAAGACGGTCGAGAACGCGCTGGGCGACGTGCGCGAGGCCGTCGACTTCCTGCGCTACTATGCTGCCGAGGCGCGGCGGCAATTCGCTGGCCCGGTCGTGCTCACAGGCCCGACGGGGGAGACCAACCTGCTCGAGCTGCGGGCGCGGGGCCCGTTCGCGTGCATCTCGCCCTGGAACTTTCCACTCGCCATCTTCACGGGCCAGGTAGCGGCGGCCCTGGCGGCGGGCAATCCGGTGCTCGCCAAGCCGGCCGAGCAGACGCCCATCGTCGCCTTCCTCGCCGTGCAACTGCTGCATGAGGCCGGCGTGCCGCCGCGCGTCCTGCACCTCCTGCCCGGCAATGGCGCCGTCGGTGCGGCACTGGTCAAGGACCCGCGCGTCGCCGGCGTCGCCTTCACCGGCTCGAACGAGGCCGCCTGGTCCATCCAGCGCGCGCTCGCCGACCGGCGTGGCGCCATCGTGCCCTTCATCGCCGAGACCGGCGGCCTCAACGCCATGATCGCGGATAGCAGTGCGCTGCCCGAGCAGGTGGTCCGCGACGTCGTGCGCTCGGCCTTCGAACTCGGCGGGACAGCGCTGCTCGGCCGCGCGCCTGTTCTTCGTGCAGGACGACGTGGCGAAGGGGATGATCGACATGCTGGCGGGCGCGGTGCAGGCGCTCGACATCGGCGACCCCCTCGATTTCGCCACCGACATCGGTCCCGTCATCGATCGGGACGCCATGGAGAAGCTCGACGCGCACAAGGAGCGCATGCGCGCGGAGGCGACCGAGCTCGTCGACCTGCCGCTGCCGGAGGCCTGCCGCGCCGGCACGTACGTCACCCCGGCCGTCTACGAGATCGACAGCGCGGACAGGCTCACGGAGGAGGTGTTCGGACCGATCCTGCACGTGGTCCGATTCCAGGGCGGGCACCTCGACCGGGTGATCGATGCCATCAACGCCAGCGGCTACGGGTTGACGCTGGGCCTGCACAGCCGCATCGCCAGCGTCGCCGACCAGGTCGCCGCACGGGCGCGCGTCGGCAACCTCTACGTCAATCGCAACCAGATCGGGGCCGTGGTCGGCGTGCAGCCGTTCGGGGGAGAAGGTCTCTCCGGCACCGGACCCAAGGCCGGCGGTCCCCATTACCTCGCCCGCTTCGCCACCGAGCGCGTGCGCACGACCGACATCACGGCCACCGGCGGCAACGTCGGCCTGCTGGAGCTGGGCGAGACGTAGCGCGAGGAGGTGTCAGACCCGGAGGGTCTGACACCCACGCCCTCTCACCGTCGTGCCTGGTCGCGGTTGATCAGCAGCAGGCCGGTCACGACCAGGGCGATGGCGGCGGCGTGGTACCAGGCCAACTGCTCGCCGATCAGCAGCATGGCCTGTGCCGCGGAGAAGGCGGGCGTCAGGGTGAGGGAAGCCGACGTCAGCACCGGCCCGTTCAACTTGAGAGAGACGTTGTAGCCGAGGAAGGCGCCGATGCCGGTGGCGAGCACGACCGCGGCCAGCCACGGCAATGCATGCTCGCGAAGGATAGGCAGACCGCTGGCGATGACCTCGGCCGTGGCGAACGGGAGCAACACCAACGACGCGCCGAGGCTCATGATGGCGAATTGCGGCATGACCGTCAGCGTGGACGGCACGCGGCGCATGGCGACCGTATAGCCGACGAACACCAGCATGCCCGCCGTGGCCCACAGATCGCCCGGCGTGAAGCGCAAGTCGAGCAGGACATCGGGATGCCCCCGCGTCAGGATGACGACGACGCCGGCGAGGCAGACGCCGATGCCTGCGAGCAGGAGCGCGGACGAGCGCAGCCGGCCGGCGGCGATCTCCCAGGCGGCGACCAACGCCGACGCGCAGCCGTAGATGAGGCTGATGTTGGTCGCCTCGCTCGTGCGGGCGGCCATGTAGGCGGCGGAGGCGCAGAAGCCCATGGCCAGTGCGCCCAGGCCGAGCAGGCGCAGCAGGTGCGAGGGGCTCGCCCGCCAGCGCTCGCTGCGCCAGCGCACCAGGGCGAGCGCGGCGATGATGAGGCCGGACAGCGACCAGCGCAGAAGCGACAGGCTGGCGGGCCCGAACTGCTCCGCCAGCGCACGTCCGGTCACGGGATTGAGGGCAAAACAGGCGGGAACGAAGGCCAGCAGGAGGAGGTTCATGGGCCGGCTTTCGCAAACGCGCATGCCCCGCGCAATCGGCGAATAGGCGCGCATTGCCGCGAGGCTCCGGAAGCGCCATGTTTAGCTGCACAGTTACCAGCGGATCGGGAATGACGCCCGCAGTCCTGAGCCTGTCGAAGGACGGGCCGTGCATACAACGCCGTGGTTCGACGGATCTCACCACGGGGGAGGGCGCCGCGGTGCGGAGACTGGCTCACCATGGGATCGCAATGAGCGGTGGCAAGGACAAGACGGTGGCGGACACTCGGGCGCCGGACAAGCCCGATGTCTCTGCAACTTCGTCGGGCAAGCTTCCCTCCGAGGCGCGGCAGACTCCGATCGCGGGGACCGCTACGCGAGGCGGACGTCGCCGACTTCGTGCGCCGGGTGAAGGAGCTGGGCCCTCAGACGGCTGTGGGACGCGGCCGGCTCGTGTTCGCCATGGACGCCACCATGAGCCGCCAGCCGACCTGGGACATGGCGCTGGCTCTGCAGGCCGACATGTTCAAGGCGGTGAAAACCGTGGGCGGGCTCGACGTGCAGCTCGTCTATTTCCGCGGCGCCGGCGAGTGCCGTGCCTCCAAGTGGGTGTCGGACCCCGACGCGCTGGCGGCACTGATGACGCAGGTGCACTGCGCCGGCGGCTACACGCAAATCGGCAAGGTGCTCAGCCACGCGCGCACGGAAGGCGCCAGGCGCCGCGTGAGCGCGCTGGTCTATGTCGGTGACTGCATGGAGGAGCAGATCGACGACCTCTGCGGGCGTGCGGGCGAGCTGGCATTGCTGGGTGTGCCTGTGTTCCTGTTCCAGGAAGGGAGCGACGCCCGGGCCGAGCAGGCGTACCGTGAGATCGCCCGGCTCACCAAGGGTGCCTACTGCCGCTTCGATGCGGGCTCCGCCGCCCAGTTGCGCGAGCTTCTCGCTGCCGTTGCCGTGTATGCCGCGGGCGGGCGCAAGGCGTTGCAGGCGCTGGCTGGGCGCGGCGCGCACCGCCTGCTGCAGCAACTCGAATAGGAAGGCTGGGCGATCCCATGCAATACCTGCTGCTGGGCCTCGCCGCACTGCTTCTGTTCCTGCTCGCCGCTCGTGCCTACACCATGGCTAATCCGCAGGCGTTGGCGCGGCAGCTGCGCGTCGGCGCCGGGGTGGTGGCACTGGCTGGAGCGGGCTTGCTCGTGTTTCGCGGCCTGGTCGGCTACGCCATTTCGCTGGCGACGCTGGGCTCCTGGCTGCTGTGGGGCGGCGGCCTGCCGGGATTTCCGGGTGGCGCGCAGAAATCGCCGGGCAAGGCCTCCGGGGTGACGACCGAGCACCTGGAGGTCGAGCTCGATCACGACAGCGGCGACATCCGCGGCCGTGTACTGAAGGGCTTCTTCGCCGGCCGGCGCCTGGAAGACCTGAAGCCCGTCGAGCTGGCGCATCTATGGCAGGACTGCCGCTTCGCCGATCCGCAGTCGGCGCAGATCGTGGAAGCCTATCTCGACCGCTTGCATCCGAGCTGGCGCGAGGACATGGCGCGCCAGGAAGGAGAGCAGGGGGCCGCTTCCGACGGCCGCATGACGAGAGAGCAGGCGCTGGAGATCCTGGGGCTCGCGCCCGGTGCCACCGAGGCGGACATCCGCCGCGCCCACCGCGAGCTGATGATGAAGCTGCATCCCGACCACGGCGGCTCGACCTTCCTCGCCGCCAAGATCAACCAGGCCAAGGACGTGCTGCTGAAGTAGGAGTCAGGTTGCGGGTTTCAGGGGCCGGGCTCTGGAACCTGTGACCTGAAACCTTCACTCGGCTTTCATGGCGAGGCAATCGATCTTGAGGCGTTTCAGCTCGGTGCAGGCGCTCGCCGCCGCCTTGGCATCGAAGCCCGCGTAGCGGGCGCGGAAGTAGAGCTTGTCGCCCTGCTTGAACTGCGTCGTGACCGGAGCGCGGTTGCCGAGCACGCCGGGCGCCAGCTCGCGCGCCGAAGCCAGCCGCTTCTCGGCCTCGGCTTGGCTCTGATAGGCGCCGATCTGGATGTGGAAGGAGCCGGATGCGGCGGCGGCCGGTGCAGCGGCTGTGTGCACGGGTTTGCGGGCCGGGACCGCAGGTGGCGCGAAGGCTTGCTGTTGCGGCGGCGGCGAGGCTGCGACGGGTGGCTCACCACGCGAGAGGTTGGCTGCCTGCGTTTCCAGCGTCGAGGGTGGCGCGCCGGGCGCCGGAGCGCCGCCGGAGACCAGCATCGGCTTTTCCATGGATGTGCCGGTGACATGCATGGGCGGGTTCCCGGCCGCGGCAGTCTGCCAGCGCGGCTTCGGTGCAATGGGCTCGTCGGCCGCCGCATTGGACGGCCTCTGGGCGGGTGCGTCCGCGCGCGCCGTCACCTCCTCGGGGGCAGGTGTCGTCGAGCCGCGTAGCGGCAGGGGGGCGGCTGGAGGAGTGCCCGCTCGCGGCGACACAAGAACGGAGCGCACGCGCGCGATCTCGATGGCGGGCGAGCGCGATGGCTCGGGCGCCGGCTGTGCTGTCGCCGGCTCCGCGGTCGGGGCCGCGGGTGCCGGGGCGGAAGCCGTTACGATCTGCTGGGCCGGACGCTCGATGCGCCGTGGCGTCGGCACCGGCCCGACCTTGCGCTCGGGTGCGGGGCGCGCTTGCGCGACCAGCAGGGCACCGGGCTTGCGCGTCTTCTCGGTGGAGGCCCTCACCAGGCCCATGTTGAGGAACGTGCGCATGGCGGCATCGCGCGACTTGGCGCTGGCGCCGCCGAAGATCGCGCCCACCACGTGCTTGCCGCCGCGCCGGACGGATGCCACCAGGTTGAAGCCGGAGGCGCGCGTATAGCCGGTCTTGATGCCGTCCGTGCCCTCGTAGTTGGCGAGCAGCGAATTGTGGTTCTGCAGCGTCTCGTCGTTGAAGGTGAAGGTGCGGGTCGAGAACAGCGGGTAGTGCTTGGGGAAATCGTCCTGCAGATGCAGCCCCAGTGTCACCATGTCCCGCGCAGTCGTCACCTGCTCCTCGTCGGGGAGGCCGGAGGCGTTGCGGAAGATCGTGGCGGGCATGCCGAGCTGGCGCGCCTTCTGCGTCATCAGCTTGGCGAACCGCTCCTCGCTGCCCCCGATGTGCTCTGCGATCGCCACCGCCATGTCGTTGGCGCTCTTGGTGATGAGCGCCTTGATGGCGTCGATCAGGGTGATCTCCTCGCCCTCGGCCAGATCGAGCTTGGTGGGGGCTGCTGCCGCCGCGGTCGCGGAAATCTTGATCTTGGTCTGGTAGCTGAGCCGGCCCTGCTCGATCAGCTCGAAGGCCATGTAGATGGTCATCATCTTGGCCAGCGACGCCGGGTGGCGGGGCTCGTCGGCGGCGCTCTCGTGCAGGACGCGTCCCGTATTGGCGTCGATCACCAGCACGGCGCTCTTGCTGGCTGCATGCACCGCAGGCGCCGCCATGACCAGGGCCAACGCAAGCGCAGCCAGAAAGGCTGCGACGCCGGCGCGCCGCCATATCCTGCCGTGTCGGTCCAGAACCGCCATTCCCTCTGCGTCCAACGCCTGCATCGCCCCCGTGCCCCGGCGAATCTCGGACAGTGCATGAGCACCATCGTTGTGGGGCGCCTTTGAGGCAAGTGAGCTGTCCGTGGACAGCTCCACACCTTGCCGGAAGGCTACGCCGGGGGCAGTGACGGCTCGGTTAACCGGATTGGTTACCGCCCTGGTTACCAATTGGGCGGTATGCCCACAAAATGTCGCATATTGCATTGCAACATGGAATGTTGACATTTTTTGTGCGGTGCATATATTGGGCAGGCAAATCGCGCAGATAGCGCCCATTGTGACGTATCGAGTGCCAGAGTGCCCCAGACTTCCCGCAAGAGAACCCGCAAAGATAGGACCGCACCAATGATGAAGAACATCAATGTCGAAGACTTCCAGAAATTCGGCCAGCACAACATGGACGCTGCCATGAAGGTGTTCGGCGAGTGGAACAAGGGCTGGCAGGCGATCGCCGCCGAGATGACCGACTACACCAAGCGGTCGTTCGAGGAGAGCACGGCGACCTTCGAGAAGCTGCTTTCGGCCAAGTCGGTCGAGCAGGCCATCGAGATCCAGAGCGGCTTCGCCAAGCGCGCCTACGACGGCTATATGCACCAGATGTCGAAGATCGGCGGCATGTATGCCGAACTCGCCAAGGAGGCCTATAAGCCCGTCGAGAAGGCGTTGCAGGGCGCGCGCTGAACCGGCGCCGGCGACCAGGTCATACCAGTCCAGCGGCGCGACCGTGGCTTCACGGACGCGTTTGGAACAAGGCTCGTGCGCGGTAGACGCGCCCGGGCCTTTTTTCGTCGCAATTGCGGCCTTGATACCGTGCTGCCTTCGACGGACCTGCGAGTCGCGCTCGCACATTTGCGCTGCGCGCGGCGGTCGCTAGAATGGGGAGTGATTTGCACATGCGGGTTGCCGGGCCCATATGCTTGGCGCAAATCTTGCGGAACTCACCCAGGATCACAGGGATTGAAGCGGATGGCCGGGAAGAACGGCTCACGGGGCGACGAGGAGGGCAAGACGGGTCTCATCACGAAGACGAGACCCAAAACCAAGAAGCCCAGCCTGTACAAGGTCTTGCTGCTGAACGACGACTACACTCCAATGGAGTTCGTCGTGCACGTGCTGGAACGGTTCTTCAACAAGAGCCGAGAGGACGCGACCCGCATCATGCTGCATGTCCACCAGAAGGGAGTCGGTATCTGCGGGGTATTCACCTACGAGATCGCTGAAACCAAGGTCGCACAGGTGATGGACTTCGCGCGCCAGCACCAGCACCCTCTGCAATGCACCATGGAAAAGGAGTAAGAGACGCCCGTGCCCGCATTCTCACAAAGTCTCGAAACTGCCCTCCACCGCGCGCTCGAGTACGCCAACGAGCGCCATCACGAATATGCAACCCTGGAGCACCTGCTCCTCTCGCTGCTGGACGATCGCGACGCGTCGGCCGTGATGAAGGCCTGCTCGGTCGACCTCGACGAGCTCAAGGCGCGCATCACCGAATACCTCGACAACGAGCTCTCGGCCCTGTTCGTCAAGGGCTCGACGGAGGCGCAACCCACCACCGGCTTCCAGCGGGTGATCCACCGCGCCGTGGTGCACGTGCAGTCCTCGGGACGCGAGGAGGTCACCGGCGCCAACGTGCTGGTGGCGATCTTCGCCGAGCGTGAGACGCATGCCGCGTTCTTCCTGCAGGAGCAGGACATGACGCGCTTCGACGCGGTCCAGTACATCAGCCACGGCATCGCCAAGCGGCCGGGCATGTCCGAGCCGCGGCACGTGCGCGGCGTCGACGAGGACAAGGACGCCGACAAGCCCGACGAGAAGAAGCAGCCGCAGGACGCGCTCAACACCTATTGCGTCAATCTCAACAAGAAGGCCAAGAACGGGAAGATCGATCCGCTGATCGGACGTGAGCCCGAGGTGCTGCGCACCATCCAGGTTCTGTGCCGCCGGCAGAAGAACAATCCCCTGTTCGTCGGCGATCCCGGCGTCGGCAAGACCGCCATCGCGGAGGGGCTCGCGCGCAAGATCATCCTCGGCGACGTCCCCGAGGTGCTGCGCGATTCCACCATCTTCGCTCTCGACATGGGCACGCTGCTCGCCGGCACGCGCTATCGCGGCGACTTCGAGGAGCGCCTGAAGGCGGTGATGAAGGAGATCGAGAACTATCCGGGCGCGATCCTCTTCATCGACGAGATCCACACCGTGATCGGCGCCGGCGCCACTTCCGGCGGAGCCATGGACGCCTCCAACCTGCTGAAGCCCGCGCTGCAGTCGGGCACGGTGCGCTGCATCGGCTCCACCACCTACAAGGAGTACCGGCAACACTTCGAGAAGGATCGCGCGCTCGTGCGCCGGTTCCAGAAGATCGACATCAAGGAGCCCACGGTCGCGGACTTCATCGAGATCCTCAAGGGCCTGAAGCCCTACTTCGAGGAGTACCACAAGCTCAAGTACACCAACGATGCCGTGAAGGCCGCGGTCGAGCTGTCCGCCAAGTACATCAATGACCGCAAGCTGCCCGACAAGGCGATCGACGTGATCGACGAGACGGGCGCCTCGCAGATGCTGGTGCCCGAGGGCAAACGCAAGAAGAAGATCGGCGTCAAGGAGGTGGAGGCCACGGTCGCCACCATGGCGCGAATTCCGCCCAAGACCATCACCAAGTCGGACGCCGAGGTGCTGTCCAACATCAACAAGGACATGAAGCGGCTGGTGTTCGGCCAGGACAACGCGATCGATGCCTTGGCGAGTTCGATCAAGCTGTCGCGCGCCGGCCTGCGCGAGCCGGAGAAGCCCATCGGCTGCTACCTTTTCTCGGGCCCCACGGGCGTGGGCAAGACCGAGGTGGCCAAGCAGCTTGCGGCCCTGATGGGCGTGGAGCTGCTGCGCTTCGACATGTCGGAGTACATGGAGAAGCACACGGTCTCCCGGCTGATCGGTGCGCCTCCGGGCTATGTCGGCTTCGACCAGGGCGGCCTGCTGACCGACGGCATCGACCAGCATCCCCACTCGGTGCTGCTGCTCGACGAGATCGAGAAGGCGCACCCGGACCTGTTCAACATTCTCCTGCAGGTGATGGACCACGGCAAGCTGACCGACCACAACGGCAAGTCGGTCGACTTCCGCAACGTGGTGCTGATCATGACCACGAACGCGGGCGCGTCCGACCTCGCCAAGGCGCCGATGGGCTTCGGCCGCGCCAAGCGCGAGGGCGACGACACGGAGGCCATCAACCGCATGTTCACGCCGGAGTTCCGCAACCGGCTCGATGCGGTGATCACGTTCGCCGGCCTGCCGCCCGAAGTGATCATGAAGGTGGTGGAGAAGTTCGTGTTCCAGCTCGAGGCGCAGCTGGCCGACCGCGGAGTCACCATCGAGCTGTCGGAGGATGCAGCCAAGTGGCTGGCGGAAACCGGCTACGACGAGAAGTTCGGCGCCCGTCCGCTCGCGCGCGTCATCCAGGAGCACATCAAGAAGCCGCTCGCGGACGAGTTGCTGTTCGGCAAGCTGCTGCACGGCGGCACGGTGCGCGTGCTGGTGGCGGGCGAGGGGGAGGAGCGCAAGCTTTCCTTCGAGTACATCTCGGCCGAGCCCAAGGCCAAGAAGGCCAAGGGCGAGAACGAGGAGGACGACGACAGCGACGAGGAGGAGGACGAGGAGGGAGCCGCGCTGGTCGAGGCGACCCCGCGCAAGGCGCTGCCCGGCCCCCGCGACAAGAAGGATCGCCCCAAGTCCAGCGGCACCGTACCCAGCGTGCCGCGGCGGAAGGACGACTGACTTGCCGCAACGAGACTGATTGCTTGGAGGGCCCCGGCTTGCGAGAGCCAGGGCCTTTCGATTTCAAAGGCCCTACAGTCTCTCGGATCTCGATGAAATCACCACCGCCGTCCCGCTCTCATCGGTGTCATCCCGGCACTTGTTGTCGGGATTCCGTCCGTCAGCTCGTTCCAAGCGTTTCGCGGCCGGCTGGATCCCGGTGACAAGCATCGGGATGACCGTTGTGCTTTCGGGGTCCAGTTCGATGTGAATCGGAAGACGCCCCTAGGCGGTGGCTCGCCACACCCGGAAGCGGCCGGTCTCGGCGGCGACGGCGATGGTGGCGAAGCGCGCTGCCAGCACCCGGTCGAGCGGCAGGCGGCGCTGGACGACAATCTGCAGGATACCGTTGGGCTTCAGGTGCGCGGGTGCGTCGCCGATGAGACGCTCGAGCAGAGTGTGATCCTCTGCCACGCCCTTGTGCAGCGGCGGGTTGGAAAGGATGGCGTCGTAGCGCGTGTTGCCGGCATCGGCGAGGGACGCGCCGAGCAGAAGGCGCGCGCCGGCTACGTTTTCGCGTGCGGCCTCCAGCGCCACGCTGTCGCTGTCCAGCAGTTCGAGGGCGATGCCGGGCGCATGTGCGGCGGCGCTGGCGCCGATCACGCCGGATCCGCACCCGTAGTCGAGCACCCGGGCACCGGCACTCAGCGGCGGCAGGGCACCGATCAGCAGCGCGGTGCCTTCGTCGATGCGGTCGGCGGCAAAGATGCCGGGGTAGCACACCCACGCGTGCCTCGCTCCACCGATGTCGAGCGGCGTGGTCGACCGCCATGCCGCAATCGAAGAGCGCAGCCGGGAGACGTCCTCCGGCCGGCCGGCCGCCACGACGCGGCCATGGCCGCGCGCCGCCAGCGTGTCGACTTCGCCGCACAGCCGCTCGATCATGCCGGCGGCGGAGCGAATGCCCTCGTCATTGCCGCCATAGACCACCAGTCGCCCTGTGGGCGCGAGCACGCTCAGGCAGGCGTGTGCCGCCATCTCCTGCTCGTCCCTGGCCTTGGGAAGGCGCAGGAGCGCGAAATCGAAGGGGCCGGTGGAGGGCCATGGCTCGGCCTTGCCGCTGCCGGAGAGGCGGCGGTTCCAAACCGAGACGGCCAGCTCGCGCGCGGCAAACAGGGAGGGCAGGGTGCCCGGAGGGTTGGCAAGCAGGATGCGTCCGCTCAAATCGATCGCATCGAGGCTGCGCCGGATCAGCTCGTCGGCCGCGCGCTCGGGATCGTCGGACCAGCGGCTCATGGGCTCACCACGCCGTGGTTCGACAAGCTCACCACTGGGTTGGAAGAAACCCATCCGCGCTCACGACCTTCGTCCTGAGCTTGTCGAAGGACGGCCGCACCCGCATTGACGTGGTTCGACAAGCTCGCGACCGGGTTGGAGGGCTTGGCCGACCTAGGCCGCGAGCGCCTTCTTGATCTTCTCGGCATTGGCGGCGAGCACCTCGGGCTTCTCCATCCTGCTCGCCGGTGGTCCGAGCGACACGCCTTCTGAGCGCGGCAGGATGTGGAAGTGCAGGTGGAACACCACCTGTCCGCCGGCGGCCTCGTTGAACTGCTGCAGCGTGATGCCGTTGGCGCCGAAGGCCTTCATGGCGGCTGCCGCCACCTTCTGCACGGTGCGCATGCAGGCCGCGAGCTGGGCGGGGCTGGCGTCGAGCACGTTGCGCGCGGGCGTCTTCGGGATCACCAGCGTGTGTCCCTCGCAGCGCGGCATGATGTCCATGAAGGCCAGCGTGTCGGCATCCTCGTAGACCTTCTGCGCCGGCAACTCGCCGCGCAGGATCTTGGCAAAGATGTTGTTGCTGTCGTAGCCCATCGCCGCCTCTCCTCGCGTGTACTGCGTGTTGTTAATTGGCCCGTAACCGCATCGTCAAGTCGCCGGCAGTCTTAAGCCCGCAGCAAGAGGCGCATGCGAAGCTCCATAAAAGCATCTTAGGGAGGGTACGTCGTGTCGACGGCATTGCACGCGCAAGCCGCCTTCGCGCCAAGGCGGAATGCATCGAGAGGAATGCTTGCGGCGCGCCGCACGGAGCGTCGCGACAGGCTGGTCGCCTGCGCGCTCCTGGTGGCGCTGCTGGCGGGCTGGGCGCTGAATTTCGTCAGCGTGAGGGAATTGTCGCTGAGTCTCGGGGGCTTCCTCGCGCACGCGGCGCAGCGTCAGGCCTGATCGGGCGCGACCTTGCGGAAGGGTGCGTATTCGGCGAGCTCCTCGCCCGCCGCATCCACGTAGGCGCGCTCGCGCACGAGATAGTCGGCGATCGCGCGGCGCAGGGACGGATCGGCGATGTAGTGCGCCGAGTAGGTCTTGGTCGGCAGATAGCCGCGCGCCAGCTTGTGCTCGCCCTGGGCTCCCGCCTCCACGCGCGCCAGCTTGTGCTGGATCGCGAACTCGATGCCCTGGTAGTAGCACAGCTCGAAGTGCAGGCAGGGGTGGTGCTCGACCGCGCCCCAGTAGCGGCCGTAGAGGCAATCGCCGCCGATCATGTGCAGCGAGCCGGCAATGGCTTTGCTGCCCCGCATGGCCATGACCAGCAGGCAGCTCTCACCCGTCGCCGCTCCGATCAGCGAGAACGACTTGCGGTTGAGATAGGGCCGCCCCCACTTGCGCGAGCCGGTATCCATGTAGAAGGCGAAGAAGGCGTCCCAGTGCGCCTCCGTGATGTCGCGGCCGCGTATCCACTCGATGGTGAGGCCCGTCTCGACGGCCTCGATGCGCTCCTTGCGCACGGCCTTGCGCTTGCGCGACGCGAGCGAGCCCAGGAAGTCATCGAAGGTGGCGTAGCCGGCATTGCTCCAGTGGAACTGCTGGTCGGTGCGCTTGAGGAAGCCCCGCTCGCCCAGCCGATCCCATTCGCCCTCGCTTGCGAACGTGATGTGCAGCCCCGACAGGTCGCTGCGCTCGACGAGCTTTACGGCGGCCTCGGCAAGACGCGCCTCGTTGGCCGCCGCATCGGGACCGGGCCGCGCCAGCAGCCGGCGCCCGGGAACCGGCGTGAACGGAACGGCGATCTGCAACTTGGGGTAATAGCGCCCGCCGGCCCGCTCGTAGGCATCGGCCCAGGATCGGTCGAAGACGTATTCGCCCTGGCTGTGTGACTTCAGGTAACAGGGCGCGCAGCCGACGATCGCTTTTGCCGCATCCTTGAGCACGAGGTGGCGCGGCGTCCATCCCGAGCGACCACCGACGGTCCCGGCATCCTCCAGCGCCTTGAGGAAGCCGTGGGAGACGAACGGATTGAGCACGGCCGGATCGGGATTGGCGCAAGCATCCCAGTCCGCCGCCGGAACGTCGGCGATCCCAGGCACGACCTCGACACAATGCTGCGGTTTGCTGCTCATTACTCCCGCGTGGGGTTTCGGTCGCCTCGACAAGCGCTGCCGGCAAAGGCTAAAGGTCATCAGCCACGGCGGCAACAGCGCGTCGCGTCGCGGCCGTCGGGGATGTTGATCGGGGAGGAACGCATGCGCCGTTGGATCATCGCCTCTGCGGCGGGGTTGGCGATTGCAGCCAGCGTGCCGGCGATGGCGCAGACCTCCAAGGACAACGATGGCGGCGTGACGGTCCGTCGGCCCTCCCTGATGCGCAACCTGGTTCCCGCGGCCAGGCTGGAACAGGCAGCCGTCGAGCAGTACGGGCAGCTGCGCGCCCAGGCGACCAGCCGCAACTCTCTGCTGCCGGCCGACGATCCCGTGACCAAGCGCGTGCAGCGCATCTCGCAGGAGCTGATGCCGTTCACGAAGAAGTGGAACCCGCGCGCCAACGACTGGCAGTGGGAGATCGCCGTCATCAAGACCCCCACCGTCAACGCGCTCTGCATGCCGGGCGGCAAGATTGCCGTCTTCACGGGAATCCTGGACGCCCTGAAGCTCACCGACGACGAGCTGGCCGTGGTGCTCGGCCACGAGATGGCGCACGCGTTGCGCGAGCACGCCCGCGCGCGCACGGCCAAGGTCACCCTGACCAATGTCGGCACGCTGGCGATCGGCCTCGTGATCGGCGGCAACGTCGGCGAACTCGCCCGGCAGGGTGGCGGGCTGCTGACCTTGAAGTTCAACCGCGACGACGAGCGCGATGCCGACCTGATCGGCCTCGAGCTCGCGGCACGCGCGGGTTACGACCCGCAAGCCGGCATCACGCTGTGGGAGAAGATGGCGCAGGTGGCGAAAGGCGCGCCGCCGACCTGGCTGTCCACGCATCCCTCCGGCGAGGACCGCAAGCAGCGCACCAAGGATGCCCTCAAGCAGGTGACGCCGCTCTACGAGAAGGCCAAGGCCAGCAAGCCGCCCGCCCCCGCCGCCAACTAACTGCCAGCCAGATGTGAGCTCAGGCGACGAACGGCGACGCCGGGCGTCGCCCCTCGTTGCTGGCGGAGGTGCATCAGCTCGTTGCGGGAGGGGCCTCAATCCGCGATGTATCCCAGGTAACTGCCCACGGCATCGTGAGGGCCTAGCGTCGCAACAGATGACACGCTGGCAACGGACGCACGGAGCCCCTCATGCGCAACGCAGCCTTCAATCTGGTATGCCTCGCGGCCCTCGTCGCGTCCGGCACGGCGTATGCCGAGTCGCCGGCGGTGCGGTTCCCTCTTGGCCAAACCGGGAAGACGGTCGAGCTCACCAAATGCGACGGCAAGGTCTGCTTGCGCGTCGAGAAGGAAGGCGAGGGCAAGAAGTCCTGCTCCTCGTCGGATGGCAAATCCGATGGCAAGGACGGGCTCGATCTGGCCTCGCTGTTCGGCGGCGGCAAGAGCGCCGACAAGACGTTCGATGTGGGCATGCTGGCGAAGATGGCGGAGGCGGGTTCGAAGCTGTTCGGGGATCAGCTCCCGTTGAAAGCTGCGCCCGCCAAAGACACCAACTGCGATCATGCCGCCGCCACGCCGGCAGCCCCGGCTCCGGCGAATGTTGCAAAGGCTCCGGCTCCGCCGGCGCAGGTGGCAGAGGCGGCGCCCAAGGCACCGCCGGCCGTCACGAAGCCTGCCCCGGTCAAGATCGCCAAGCCCGCGCCGACGACACACGCGGCACCGCCTTCCGCGAAAGGCGAGGAGGTCGCCGAGCTGAAGCCCAAGGTCACCTGCAAGAAGTACATCCCGCAGATCGGCGAGGTAGCGACGGTGCCGTGCTGACGTTCACCTGATCCCAACTCGAAGGCACCGGCGCAGGCCTGCGGGTGACGCAGTTGAAGGCAGGCCAATTCCCCTCGCCGAAGCGCTCGTGTTCATGAGCGTTCAAGGCCTGGGCTCAACTCTCCTCGACTTTTCGCCGAGGGCTGCAACCCATGCGTGGCTGTTCGGTCTTGGCCTGTTTGGGCGCATTCGCCCACGCCTCGCCCAGCTTGGCGCGCATCTCCTCGTGCTCGATTCTCATCCGCGTTCGCTGGACCCATTGGCCGAAGGGGCTGAGATAGGATCTGGTCATGACGAGCGAGCCTGCATGTGTGGAAGGCAATGCCGTCGATCTCGCGGCGCGCGGCGCCCGAGAGGAGGCTTGGTTGAGGGAGCGGGGGCAGTAGCGACCGCTATCCGATGCATCAAAGTGAGGCGGCCGCCGCCACCCCCGCTGCAGATTTTTGGCCTGATCGCCGCGTTTCAGCTCTTCTTCAGCGCCTGGAGAGTTGCACCCAGGGCGCAGCGCTGAGCCCCGGCCGCGTTTGCGAGACGCGTCCGGCTGCACCACCGCTCTCACAACGTGGACGCCTCCATGGAGCGACCCTCGGTGAGCGGGGCGGCAGGATCATAGCCCGGCCCCCGTTTGCGGGGATTGGGCCGGAATTGGTGAATTCCGCGCCGAAGACACGGGTCCAGCGCCGCCTTGCTATGCAATCGAGCGCGTGGAGCTGGTCGTACACAGCGGCTTGACGTGGCGGCCGAGTGACCGTTGATTTCGTTCCCCCGTGAGGCGCAATGCCGCAATGCACAATTTGACTTGGTGCGCTGCAGCATACGCCCTAGGCTTGGGACTCGAAGGCAAGACCACCAAGCCAAAGAAGACGAAGATAGGTGAGCAATGAGCGTTACATGGATGACGAAGTACGGGGCGCGCCGCGTACGGGTCGAGCTGCCGACGCTGGAGGACGCGCTGTTCGCGGCTGAAGGGCTGACGGACGACAAGCGCCAGCAGATCCATATCGCCGCGGCCCTCATGCAGGTGCCGGAGGAGCAGGCGCGGCTGGAGGCGGAACGTCTCCTCAAGACCAGAGGCAGCCGGCCGCAGATCGTCCGGGGCAGCCGAACGCATGCCCCCGTCATCGTCGAGCGAAGAGCGCCCCGCCGCTTTCCGCGCGAGGCGCTCAGATCATCGAGCAAAGGATG
Source organism: uncultured Alphaproteobacteria bacterium (assembly GCA_963774165.1). Taxonomy (GTDB): domain Bacteria; phylum Pseudomonadota; class Alphaproteobacteria; order Rhizobiales; family Hyphomicrobiaceae; genus AWTP1-13. Next base: position 418,423 of record CAVZEC010000016.1, read on the forward strand.
ATCGGCGCGGCTTTCGGCGGCGCCCTCAGGTAGGAAGCTGGGCGCCGGGGGTGGAGCGGGAGATCTCGACCTCCTCCGGCGTCATGTCGGCGGGTATGCTGGCGAACAACGGGGTGCTGAGGTAGCGCTCGCCCGTGTCGGGCAGCATGCACAGGACGGTCGCACCCTTCGGGGCGTCCTTCACCACCTGCAGGGCGCCGGCGAACGTCGCCCCGGCCGTGATGCCCACGAAAATGCCCTCCTTCTTGGCCAGCTCTTCGCTGCAGCGGAGCGCGTCCGGGCCGGCGACCGGTACGATGCGGTGGATCCTGCCGCTCTCGACGGCATCGGCGGTGAGCTTGGGAATGAAATCGGGCGTCCAGCCCTGCATCGGATGCGGCTTGAACGAGGGGTGGGCGACCGCGGCCGACCCGTCCGGGTTGCGCTGCTGCGGGGCGCCGCTGCCGAGCAGCTGCGCGTCCGCCGGCTCGCAGACGACGATCTTGGTCTCGGGCCGCTCCTTGGCAAGCACACGCGCCACGCCTTTCAGCGTCCCGCCGGTGCCGTAGCCCGTCACCCAGTAGTCGAGCGGCTCGCCGGCGAAATCGCGCAGGATCTCCTGCGCCGTCGTGCGCGAGTGCATGTCCGGGTTGGCCTCGTTCTCGAACTGGCGCGTGAGGAACCAGCCGTGCGTGTTGGCGAGTTCGACGGCCTTGGCCACCATACCCATGCCGCGCTGCGCCGCCGGCGTCAGCACCACCTTGGCGCCGAGGAAACGCATGAGCTTGCGCCGTTCCACGCTGAACGTCTCGGCCATCGTCACGACCAGCGGATAGCCCTTCTGGGCGCACACCATGGCGAGCCCGATGCCGGTGTTGCCGCTGGTCGCCTCGATCACGGTCTGGCCCGGCTTGAGGGCGCCGGCCTTCTCGGCCGCCTCGATGACGCCGAGCGCCAGGCGGTCCTTGACCGAGCCGAGCGGATTGAACGCCTCGATCTTGACGAACAAATTCGAGCCGGGAGGAGCCAGCCGGTTGATGCGGACCACGGGGGTGTTGCCGACGGTCTCCAGGATGTTCTGATACTTGCGCTTCATGGGGGCCTCTCAGCGGCTACGATCAAGGTTGCGGGTGACTATATATGGGTTCAGACCCCTCGCCCGAGCAGTATTCTGCTCTTCGCTCGACGGGAATGCCGGCGGGCGGGTGCGGTCACGGCTCGTAGGTCTCGAAGATCGGCGCGTCGGCGTAACGGGCGGCCGTGGCGCGCTCGCGGCGGGAGCGGATGGTCCAGCTGTACAGCGGCAGGTCGAGCGCGCGGCGCGTCATCCACGCTCGCGTTGCCCGCAGCAAGCGCACGTCGATGGCGAGGAACGCGCTGCCGGCCGGCAGCCGGTCGAGCAGGCGCGCGATGGTGGCGCGGCCGGCCGCCCCCGGCGTCGCCCACAGCCGCGCCGGGAGCTGGTGGCTGCCCATCACGGGCCCGCGTGGAATGGTCGGGGCCAACTTGGCCAGCGCCGCCACCACGTCGAGATCGAACGACATCAGCGCGATAGGGCCTTTGTAGGCGCGCGCCTGACGGGCGATCCTGTCGAGAAAGGGGTCGAGCGGTGTGGCGGAGTTTGTCTTCACCTCCACCAGCATCGGCACCCGTCCGCCAACGAGGTCGAGGAAGTCGGCGAAGGTGAGCATGCGCTCGTCCTGGCCCTTGTAGCGCAGGCGCTTCAGGGCTGCGGGGGTGAGAAAGCTGATTCGTCCCGGCTCGCCGGTGAGCCGCTCCAGCTTGTCGTCGTGGAACACCATGGGCGTGCCGTCCTTGGCCGCCTGCAGGTCGCACTCGATGCCGTAGCCCTTGGCGATGGCCGCGTCGAAGGCGGGAGCCGTGTTCTCGATGCGGCCCTTGGCCCGGCTATGCAGGCCGCGGTGGGCAATCGGGCGCAGGAACGTGCCCCGGTCGAGCACGCCCGATCCTTGCCGCACACGGCGCTTGGGCGTCGCGGACGATGCAGCTGCAGTCATTGCGCTCCCGGTTCCCCCTCTTGGCCACAGCTTGCCGCGGCAGTGACCCGCACTTTGCTGGAGAATGGCTGGCGATTACGGTATTGCAAGACATAAGGCCTTAGAAGTGCCCTTCTCTGGGCCTTTATTCGGGCCAAGAAAGGCGACCATGACGCACCGGCTGCTCAGGCACTCCCTTGGCGCTTCCATGAGCGCCCTGACGCTGCTGGCGGCATGGCAGCCGGACTCTGCCAGGGCTGCCGGCGAAGACATCCTCATGGCCCCCCACCGCGCCGTCTACGAGATGTCGCTGGCGACGGCCCGCGGCGGCACCGGGGTGACCGCGGTCACCGGCCGCATGGTCTACGAGCTGACCGGCTCCGCCTGCGAGGGCTACACGCAGAACATGCGGTTCGTCACCCAGATGGTCAATCAGGGCGGCACCGCCATGGTCACCGACCTGCGATCCACCAGCTGGGAGGAGGGCAACGGCAAGCGCTTCCGCTTCAACTCGAGCCAGTACCGCGACGAGAAGGCGACCGAGATCACCGCCGGCGATGCCGCGCGCGCCAACACGGCCGACGACGTCAAGGTGGAACTGACCAAGCCGGCCAAGAAGGACCTGTCGCTGTCCTCGCGCGTCTATTTTCCCGTGCAGCACTCGATCGCGCTGCTGTCGGCGGCGAGGGTCGGCAAGGTCTCGTTCCGCGCCGACCTCTACGACGGCTCGGAGAAAGGCGAGAAGGTCTACGACACCGTCTCCATCATCGGCACGCGCCGGGCGCCCGGCAGCAACCAGAAGCTGCCGCAAGTGAAGAACGCCGAGCAGCTCGACCAGCTGGCAGCCTGGCCGGTCTCCATCGCCTACTTCGAGCCGGGCTCCGACAAGAAGGACGCGGCGCCGGTCTACGAGCTGAGCTTCCTGTTCTTCGAGAACGGTGTCAGCCGCAAGCTGTTCATCGACTACGGCGAGTTCGCCATCCAGGGCGAGATCAAGGAGATCGTGTTCTACCCGCCCAGCAAGTGCGAGCCGAAGTAGCGCTACGGGGTCCGGCGCCGCTCGTCCGATCCGTCATCTCCCGAAAGTGGCGCGCGCCGCCGACAGGATCTCCTTCGACAGCTCGGGATCGTCCACCGCGCGCGCGAGCGTGAGCGCGCCGACCAGCCCGGACAGGGTCGCGATGGCGCGCTCGCGCCGGCTCGCTTGCGTTCCCTTGAACAGCCTGGCGAGCCAGACGAGGCGCGTGGTCACGTAGTCGGTCAGCGCCCGGCGCACGCCCTTGCCCTCGCGCGCAACGTCGGCGCCGAGCGAGGCAAGCGCACAGCCCCCGCCGCGATCCGTGCAATGGCGCTCTGAAAGATAGGCGTTCACGAAATCGCCGAGGTCCGCGTAACGGCTGAGGTTCTCGGTGCCGCTCGCCAGCGCGCGCGTCACCGCTTCGGCCGCGAGGTCGTCCTTGGACCGGAAATGGCCGTAGAAGCCGCCGTGCGTCAGGCCGGCCTCTTTCATGATCGCGTCGACGCCGACGCCGTCGAAGCCGTGCTCGCGGAACAGCCGGGCCGCCGCCTCGACGATCCGCGCTCTGTTTCCCGCCGCCTTTTCCCGGCTCACGCGCATGTGACGCTCCCGCTTCCATGGCCTCCTTGACAATATAAATGACGATCGTCATTTAATCAATGCAATGACGATCGTCATCTAAGAGCGGAGAAGGTCATGTCGAATTCACTGGGAACTGCCCTGGTCACGGGTGCTTCGTCGGGCATCGGGGCGACCTACGCGGACCGGCTTGCGCGCCGCGGCTACGATCTGGTGCTTGCGGCGCGGGACGTGGCGCGCATGGAGACGCTCGCCGGCAGGCTGCGGAAGGAGACCGGTGTTGGGATCGATGTGGTCAAGGCCGACCTGACCGACCCGCGCGACCTTGCTCGCGTCGAAGCCCGGCTGCGCGACGACAAGGCGATCGGCCTGCTGGTCAACAACGCCGGGACCGCCGCCCCCGGCGGCTTCGCCGAGCCGGACCTCGACGTGCTGGAGAAGCTGATCCAGCTGAACATCACCGCGGTCACGCGGCTTGCCGGCGCGGTCGTGCCGCGCTTCCTTGCGCAAGGATCCGGCGCGATCGTGAACATCTCGTCCGCACTGGCCCTCGCGCCGGAAATCTCGTTCGGCATCTACGGCGCCACCAAGGCCTTCGTGCTGATGCTGTCGCAGTCGATGCAAAACGAGATCGGCCCGCGCGGCGTTTACGTGCAGGCCGTGCTGCCGGCAGCGACGCGTACCGAGATTTGGCAGCGTGCGGGACGCGACGTGAACGCAATCCCCGGCGTGATGGAGGTCGACGAGCTGGTCGACGCCGCGCTGGTCGGCTTCGACAAGCGCGAAGCGGTGACGATCCCATCCCTCCCGGATGTCCGCCAGTGGGAGGCCTTTTCCGCCGCGCGGCAGGCGATGGTGCCGAACTTCCGCCAGGAGCACGCGGCTCAACGCTACCGCGCTGCATAGGCCGCGGCGTTGCCGGTCGTGGCGGATAGCCGCTTATAGGCTCGCAGCCTGAGGCCGGCCCCACAGCCAGGCGGCGCCGCGCACGCCGCCGGCGTCGCCCCAGGCGGGTGGCTTGATCACGACGCGCGCGGGCTCGGCGAAGACGTGGGGAGCGGCGAGGTCGGGCAGCACCTCGTACAGATGGGCGAGCTTGGAGAGTCCGCCGCCGAGCACGATCACGTCGGGATCGAGGATGTTGATCACATGGGCGAGCCCACGCGCGAGGCGGCCAGCATGCCGGTCGAGAGTCGCCCGGGCCGCCGCATTGCCGCCGACGGCGCGTGCGGCGATCTCCTCGGCGGCGATCCGCTCTCCCGTCGCCCGCGCATGATCGGCCTCGAGGCCGGGGCCTGACACCCAGGTCTCGATGCAGCCCGCGCGCCCGCACCAGCACTTCGGGCCGGGATGCTCCTCGGCGCTCGCCCACGGCAGCGGGTTGTGGCCCCACTCGCCGCCGATGCCGCGCGGACCGTCGATCAGGGCGCCGTCGCGTACCAGCCCGCCACCGCAGCCGGTGCCCAGGATGACGCCGAAGACGGTGGTCGCGCCCGCGCCGGCACCATCCACGGCCTCCGAGAGGGCAAAGCAGTTGGCGTCGTTGGCGAGCCGCACCGGACGCCCGAGGTGGGCCTCGAGGTCGCGCTGCAGCGGCTTGCCGTTGAGCCACGTCGAGTTGGCGTTCTGCACGAGCCCGCTCGGCGGCGCCACCGAGCCGGGTATGCCGATGCCGACGCTGCCTCGTCCTCCCGCTCGCTCCTCCACCACGCGCACGATCTCGCCGATGGCGCGGATGGTCGCGCCGTAATCCTGGCGCGGCGACGCCATGCGATGCTCGGCCAGCGGCCGGCCGCCCGCGCCCAGCACGACACCTGCGATCTTGGTGCCGCCGAGATCGATACCCGTGCGCAAGGGGCCCCCGTCATGCCCGCCCGCGGTCATTGGACCGACCCCTCGAGCGCGGCAATCGCGCGGCTGACGCTCTCGGGAGCAACCGCGTGGCTTGCAGCAAATACGAGCAGCAGGGATTCGTCGCCTGCAAGGTGCTCCAGCACGGCCAGGGAAAGCTCGACCGAGCCGGCTCGAGCGCGCACTTCGTCCGGCTCCAGTCCGGTAAGCTTAAGAAATCGCAGCATGCGCGGAGCATCCTCGGCAAGGAACGTAAGCCCTTGCAATGCAATGGCTTCGGCCGATTCCCGATCCACGGAGGAAGCTCGCTTTCCCGGTCTTGCCATCGCCGCTCCGATCGTATGCCCGCAACCGCGCTTCCCATCTTAAACAGTTGGTAGACCTTCTGAAGCAAACTCGCCTGCTAGGCCCGCCTAGAATCGGTGCAAGAGTGCGGGGTTGAGCATCGGGCTTGCCACGGCCATGACCTATCAGGAGAGCAGCAAGACCATCGCGGGCCGCCGGCCCGAGGTTCCGCTCGTGGCCAAGACCGTGCTGATCGTGGAGGACAACGAGCTCAACATGAAGCTCTTCCACGACCTCCTTGATGCGCACGGCTACAAGACGCTGCAGACCCGCAGCGGCCTCGAGGCGCTGAAGATCGCCCGCGAGCACCGGCCCAACCTGATCCTGATGGATATCCAGCTGCCCGAGGTCTCCGGCCTCGAGGTCACGAGGTGGCTCAAGGACGACGAGGAGCTGCGCGAGATCCCCGTTATCGCCGTCACCGCCTTCGCCATGAAGGGCGACGAGCAGCGCATCCGGCAGGGCGGCTGCGAGGCCTATATATCCAAGCCGATCTCGATCGGCACGTTTCTCGAGACGGTGCGCCGGTACCTTGGGGAAGCATGAGAGCCGCTGGCGTGATGATCGAGAAGTCCGCAGCATCGCGCTGGGCTGGGTGGGGAAGCGGCCTTCTCGAACTGAATCACGCCAGCATCATCGACTTGCTAGTGTCCTTCAGATCGCGAAATTCGTTCCAAGCCCGCAGCACACTGAGACGAATTTCGCGATCAGGACACTAGGTTCGCAGGGTTTTGAAGGTGCCCGATGACTGGCCGCGTACTGGTCGTTGACGACATCCTTGCCAACGTCAAATTGCTGGAGGCACGGCTTTCCGCCGAGTACTTCGACGTGCTCACCGCGTTCTCGGGCCAGGAGGCGCTCGCCATATTGCAGGCCGAGCGCGTGGACGTGGTCCTGCTCGACGTCATGATGCCGGGAATGGATGGCTTCGAGGTCTGCCGCCGCCTCAAGGCCTCGCCCAGGACGATGCACGTGCCGGTCATCATGGTGACCGCGCTCGACCAGACCTCCGACAAGGTGCAGGGGCTCGAGGCCGGTGCCGACGACTTCATCACCAAGCCGGTCGACGACATCGCGCTCATCACCCGCGTCAAGAACCTGGCCCGCCTCAAGACGCTGAACGACGAGATGATGCTGCGCATGGCGACCGGCGCCCAGATCGGGGCACTCCCCGTCGGCGCCTTGGCGTGGCCGAAAATGGATGGCGGCGGGCGCATTCTGCTGGTGGAGGACAACGAGCGCGTGGCCAAGCGCGTGGTCGCGGTGCTCGGCAAATCGCACGAGGTGGAGGTCGAGCACGACCTGCCGGCGGCGCTCCTGCGCCTCGGCGACAGGCCCTGCGATCTCCTCATCGTCAGCCTGAACCTGGCAGCGGCCGACGGCCTGCGCCTGTGCAGCCAGGTGCGCTCGCTGGAGCGCACCCGCCACCTGCCCATCATCGTCATCGTGCAGCCGGGCGAGGAAGCGCGCCTGCTGCGCGCGCTCGACATGGGCGTGAACGACTATCTGTCCCGCCCGGTCGATCGCAACGAGCTGCTCGCCCGCGTGCGCACGCAGATCAAGCGCAAGCGCCATTCCGACTACCTGCGCGACCGCCTGGACGAGAGCGTCGAGCTCGCCGTGACGGACGCGCTCACGGGCCTGCACAATCGCCGCTACATGGAGACCCATCTCGCGGCCCTCGCCGAGCAGGCGGGAGCAACGGGGCGGCCGCTCTCCCTGGTGCTCGTCGACATCGACAACTTCAAATCGATCAACGACACCTACGGCCACGAAGCCGGCGACAGGGTGCTGCGCCAGTTCGCCGCCCGCTTCCGCCGCAACACCCGCAGCATCGATCTGGCCTGCCGCATCGGCGGCGAGGAGTTCGTCGTCGTCATGCCCGACAGCGGCCTGGAACCGGCCTGCCAGATGGCGGAGCGCTTGAGGGAGTGCATCGCCATCGAGCCGTTCCAGCCGGATGGCGAGACGACCCTCACGGTTACCGCCAGCGTCGGGGTCGCCACCCTCGATCAGCCGCAGGGCTCTCTCGACGCCCTCTTCAAGCGGGCCGACCGGGCGCTGTACGTGGCCAAGCGCGGTGGGCGCAATCGGGTGGTTTCGGACGCCGCCTGAGCCTGAGCGGTGCCGCAGGTGACAACCTAAGCTCCTGGAAAAGCTATCGGTTCATGGTTATCGTGCAGCTCACTGCACGTGGTTTCCGACGTCTGAATATCCAGGCAAACAATTGAAGTGAAAAAGGAATGTATTGCAAACGGCTTGTCGATCTGCTTTCCTTGAGGAGGGGAATGTGCGGAGGAGGGACAAGCGGGATCAGATGCCGGCGACGCCGAGATGGCGCGCTGCTTTGTCCACCAAAAAATTCGCGAGATCCTCACGGACGTCAGGTCCGCCGCATCTCCTGACCTCGTGAGGTGTGATCGTCCAAAAGTGGCTAGGAGTGGCCTCCTCTAGAAGTGCCGCCAACGGACGATCGAACGTCAGGTCTGGCCAACGCCCTCTTTGGTCCATGACTTGGCAGGCTTGCGTCCGTGACTGCTCGGACTTCTACCCCGCTGCCGATGTCAGTCACGGACGCGGCCACCTTCTCACCGAACTGCCAATAATTCGTTGCGCGTGGGTGCGCCGGTGAGGTGTGCCCGCTCATCTGCCGTGCGTGCTCCATTGGCGCGACCAATACATTCTCGTGGCTCCGCGAGCGAAGCGGCGCGAGATTCCGACATTCTGCAGCTATCGAGATCGACGGGCGCGGAAAATGGCCGGGCGGCCGGCGCGCCTACTTGATCTTGGTTTCCTTGAAAGCGACGTGCTTGCGCGCAACGGGATCGTACTTCTTGAACGAAAGCTTGTCCGTCGCGGTCCTGGGGTTCTTCTTCGTGACGTAGAAAAAGCCGGTGCCGGCCGTGCTCAGCAGCTTGATCTTCTGGGTGACAGGCTTAGCCATGGCATCGAGGCCTTGATTGGTTGCGAGGCGAATTCTGGCGCGGACTTTAGTCGCTGAGAACGGTTAGTCAAGGTCCGCGTCGGCGCCGATGAGGTCGCGCCTGAAGCTGCCGTTGCGGCGGTGGTAGAACGGCACCGGGTAGTCGCCCGTGTGCAATGCGCCCGCGGCGATGCGCTCGTTCAAGTCCTCCAGCACGACACGCGTTATGTTCGGAAGCTCGAGGGAGCGTGCCTGCGCGATCGAATGCCATTCGAGATCCGACAGCTCCCCGTTCTCGATCTTCGTCCTGTGCACGATGGCTTCGGCCTCGACGCAGAAGAAGCGGCTGTCGAAGCGGCGTGGGCGACCGGGCGGCGTGATGGCGCGCGCAAAGAACGTCAGGCGGCCGAGCGCCGGACGGTAGCCGGCGGCGAAGAATTCCTGCCAGGTCGGCACCTTCGGCGGCTCGGCCGGGCCCAGCGGCGTGCCGATCAGCAGGCCCGCCTCCTCGTAGGTCTCGCGCACGGCCGCCAGCGCCAGCGCGCGCGCCCTGGCGAGGCTCCGGGTGCCCTTCATGGCGACCATCAACTTCTCGAGATCGCGCGGCCTCAAGTCCTCCTCGACGTCGACCTGCTTGTCGGCGGGGTCGACGCGTCCGCCCGGGAATACGTAGCGTCCCGGCATGAACACCATGTCGAGGCGCCGCCGTCCCAGCAGCACGCGCGGCTCGCCCGACGAGCTGTCGATGATGATCAAGGTCGCGGCATCGCGCGGCCGCAACGCGCGCGCCTTGGGTGCCGCTTTGGGCTCTTGTGCCTGCTCTGCCGTCATTGCCGTGCCGTCCCCCGATAACCCCGAGCGCGCCTGTCATACCGGGCTTGCCTGCCCTCGGGCTAGTCCCGAGGGTGCCCGGTATCCAGCCGTCCGCAGATACCGGAGTTTGCGGTCCTCTTTATCCCGGTGACAAGCACCGGGATGACAACGCTACCCACACCCCCGCGCAACTGCGGTTGCCGCCATCAACGCCGTGGCCGCCTGGGGCCCCTGCCGCCGAAGCGGCGGCCCTTGGGCAGGCCGCCCGCGGCTCCGCCCTGGCGCTTGCCCTCCGACAGCATCTCGAAGCGCAGCGCGCCGGCGGACGGGATGGCCTCGACCAGCTTCACGCGCACGGTGTCGCCCAGACGGTAGGCCTCGCCGGTGCGGTCGCCGATCAGCGCGTGGCTGTCCTCGTGATGGCGCCAGTAGTCGTTGCCGATCGTCGCCGCCGGCACGAAGCCGTCGGCACCTGTCTCGCGCAGGCGCACGAACAGGCCGGAGCGCGTGACGCCCGAGATGCGCGCGTCGAACTCCGCGCCCACGCGCTCGGCGAGGAAGGCCGCGATCAGCCGATCGTTGGTCTCGCGCTCGGCCGCCATCGCGCGGCGCTCGGCATCCGAGATCGCTTGCGCGATGTCGGCGAGACGCGCGGCCTCCTCGTCGACCAGCGCGCCCGCGCCCAGTCCGAGCGCGCGGATCAGCGAGCGATGCACCAGCAGGTCGGCGTAGCGGCGGATCGGCGAGGTGAAATGCGCGTAGCGGCGCAGGTTCAGGCCGAAGTGGCCGAGGTTGGACGCGGCATAGACCGCCTGCGCCTGCGAGCGCAGGACGACCTCGTTGACGAGATCGGTGGAGGGGAGCGATTTCGCCCGCTGCAGCACCTTGTTGAAGTCGCCTGCGCGCAGCGTGGTCGCGCCCGGCAGCTTGAGGCCGAGGCTGTCGAGGAACTCTCGCAGCGCGGTGAGCTTCTCCTTGGAGGGCGCATCGTGCACCCGGTAGACGACGGCCGCGCGCCTGGCCTCGAGCGTTTCCGCGGCCGCCACGTTGGCCTGGATCATGAACTCTTCGATCAGGCGGTGCGCCTCCAGCCGCTCGGGGCTGGTCACGCGCTCGACCCGGCCCTGGTCGTCGAGCACGATCTTGCGCTCGGGCAGGTCGAGATCGAGAGGTGCGCGCCGGTCGCGGGCAGCCGCGAGCAGCGCATAGGCCGACCACAGCGGCTTCAGCGCCGCATCGAGCAGGGGGGCGGCCCGCGCGCTCGGCTGTCCGTCGATGGCCGCCTGCGCCTCCTGGTAGGACAGCTTGGCGGCCGACCGCATCATGCCGCGCAGGAAGGTGTGGCTCTTCTTGTTGCCGTGCTTGTCGAACACCATGCGCGCGGCGAGGCAGGGCCGCTCCTCCAGCTCCCTGAGCGAGCACAGGTCGTTGGAGATCCGCTCCGGCAGCATCGGCACGACGCGGTCGGGGAAATACACCGAGTTGCCCCGCATCTGCGCTTCGCGGTCGAGGCGCGCGCCGGGCCGCACGTAATGGGCGACGTCGGCGATGGCGACGTGCACGATGAAGCCGCCATCGTTCTGCGGGTCGCTGTCGGGCGCGGCGTGGACGGCGTCGTCGTGGTCGCGCGCATCGACGGGATCGATGGTCAGGAGGGGGAGATCGCGCAGGTCCGCCCGGTTCTCGAGCCGCGGCGGCTCGAGCTTCTGCACCTCGGCGAGGACGCCCGCCGGAAACTCGTCGGGGATGCCATGCGCGTGCACGGCGATGAGGCTGATCTTGCGCTGGTCGCGGGGATTGCCGATCGTCTCGACGATGCGGACCTGCGGCACGCCGTACTGATGCGCGCGCGCCAGCTCGAAGCGGACGAGATCGCCATCCTTCGCCCCGCCCTGGTCGTCCGGCGCGACCGGCCACTCCCTGAGCTCCTTGCGGTCGACGGGATCGATGAGCCCGCCGCCGGCGGCCTTGCTGCGGAAGATGCCGAGCAGCCGGCGCTGGTCTTTCGGCAGGCGCTTGATCGGCTCGGCCTCGTAGCGATAGCCTTCGACGTCGCGCTGCTCGAGGCGCGTCACGCGCGCCAGGATGCGATCGCCTTGGCCGAGCGCCGCCTCGCCGGACCTGCCCTTCCCGCGCGGCGCCAGCACCAGCGCCCGGGGGCGTTCGCCCTCGGCTGCGTCCCACACGACGGGCTCGCCGATCAGCTCCCCCTCCGCATCGCGCGCGACGATCTCGAGCACGGCGACCGGAGGCAGGTGCCCGCGCTCCTTGAAGCCCTTGCGGTTGCCCTGCAGGAGACCTTCCTCGGCCATCTCGGCCAGCAGGCTCTTGAGGGCGACGCGGTCGCCGCCCTTGAGCGAGAACGCGCGCGCGATCTCGCGCTTTCCCGCCTTCGTTCCGGCGGAGCGCACATAGTCGAGGATGGCTTGCTTGCTCGGCAGTCCCGCTTCGTGGCGGGCATCTTTGGATTTGCGTGGCACCGTCGTGGGGGGTCCTGAAGCTACTCCGCCGCCTCACGGGTTCCTGCCGGCTTGCCCTTGCTCTTGGGCTTCGCTTTCGGCTTGGCGGATTTTGCCTTGCCGCTCGCGGTGGGTGGGGCGTCGTCGGCCTTCTTGGCGGGCTTGCCGCGCCGGCTCTTGCCCTTGGAGGGGCCTTTGGCCGCGCGCTCAGCGATCAGCTCCACGGCCTGCTCCATGGTCAGGTCGGCCGGCTCCCTGCCCCGCGGCAGAGTGGCGTTGACGTCGCCGTGCTTCACGTAGGGACCATAGCGGCCCGATAGCACCTGCACCTTGCCGCCTTCGCTCGGGTGCGTCGCCGAGTTCCTTCAGCACCGTCGGCGCGGCGCGCTGGAAGCGCCCCTTGCCGCCCCCGGCCTTCTTCTCGGCCAGCAGCGCCACCGCGCGATTGATGCCGACGTCGAATACTTCCTCCACCGTCGGCAGGTTCGCGTATGTGCCGTCGTGCAGGATGAACGGCCCGTAGCGTCCGAGACCGGCCGTGATCGGCTTGCTCGTCTCCGGGTGCAGGCCGATCTCGCGCGGCAGCGACAGCAGCTTGAGCGCGTAGGGCAGCTCGACGGTGTTGGCGTCGACGCCCTTGGGGATGGAAGCCCGCTTGGGCTTCTCCTCCTTGGTGCCGTCGCCCAGCTGCACATAGGGGCCGAAGCGTCCCGTGCGCAGCGTGACGGGCAGGCCCGTCTCGGGATCGGTGCCGAGCAGCTTGCCGTCAGGCGTGGACGCCTCCGCCGGACCCTCCGGCTGCGACAGCTGGCGGGTGTAGCGGCAATCGGGATAGCGCGAGCAGCCGATGAAGGCGCCGTACTTGCCGCTGATCTTCAGGCTCAGGCGGCCTTCCCCGCAGTTGGGGCACAGGCGCGGATCGCCGCCTTCGGCCCTGGGCGGGAAGACGTGCGGACCCAGGATCTCGTTCAGCGCCTCCAGCACCTCGCCGACGCGCAGGTCCTTGATCTCGCCGACCGCGGCCATGAACTCGCGCCAGAAGTCGCGCAGCACGTCCTTCCACTCGAGCTTGCCGTCGGAGATGAGGTCGAGCTTCTCCTCCAGGTCCGCCGTGAAGTCGTACTCGACGTAGCGCTTGAAGAAGCTCTCCAGGAACGCCGTGACGAGGCGGCCCTTGTCCTCGGGGATCAGCCGCTTCTTGTCGATGCGGACGTAGTCGCGCTCCTGCAGCACGGCGAGCGTGGAGGCATAGGTGGAGGGCCGGCCGATGCCCAGCTCCTCCATGCGCTTGACCAGCGTCGCCTCCGTGAAGCGGGGCGGCGGCTCGGTGAAGTGCTGCTTGGCCTCGATGCCCCGGTCCTTGAGCGCGTCGCCCTGGGCGAGCGGCGGCAGGCGGCGGCTGTCGTCATCGTCGGCCTCTTCCGCCTTGCCGTTCTTGGCGCGGTCGTCGCGGCCCTCCTCGTAGAGCCGCAGGAATCCTTCGAACAGCACGACCGAGCCCGTGGCGCGCAGGCCGTAGGCCTTGCCGTCGCGGCCCGGCACCGAGATGTCGGCGGTGGTCTGCTCGAGCTCGGCGGATGCCATCTGGCTCGCCACGGCCCGCTTCCAGATCAGCTCGTAGAGCCGGGCCTGGTCGCGCTCGACGTAGCGGGCAACGTCCTCAGGCTTGCGCTGCACGTCGGTGGGGCGGATCGCCTCGTGCGCTTCCTGGGCGTTCTTGGCCTTGGCCTTGTACTCGCGGACGAAGGGCGGCAGGTAGCGCTTGGAAAAGTCGCGCTCCACCATCTGGCGAATGGCGGCGACGGCCTCCGGGATGATGGTGACGCCGTCGGTCCGCATGTAGGTGATGAGGCCGGTCACCTCGCCGTCGATCTCCACGCCCTCGTAGAGGCGCTGGGCCACCTGCATGGTCTGCTTGGCGGAGAAGCCGAGCTTGCGCGAGGCCTCCTGCTGCAGGGTCGAGGTGGTGAAGGGGGCATACGGGTTGCGCCGCACCGCCTTCTTCTCGACGGACGCGACTGTGAACGCGCCGCCCTCGATGGCGGCCTTGATGGCATTGGCGGACGCGCCGTCCTTGATCTCGAGCCGGTCGAGCCGCTTGCCGGCGATGGTCGTAAGCCTGGCGCCGAACTCCTCGCCCTTGGCGGTGGCGAGTAGCGCCTCGATGGACCAGTATTCCTCGCGTCTTGAAGGCCTCGATCTCGGCCTCGCGGTCGCACACGAGGCGCAAGGCGACCGACTGCACGCGCCCCGCCGAGCGGGCGCCCGGCAGCTTGCGCCACAGCACGGGCGAGAGCGTGAACCCGACGAGATAGTCGAGTGCACGGCGGGCCAGGTAGGCGTCGACCAGCGGCGCATCGATCTGGCGCGGCGCCTTGAACGCATCGAGAACGGATTGCTTGGTGACGGCGTTGAAGGTCACCCGCTCGACGGGCGTGCCCTGCTTCAGGGCCTTGCGATCCCTCAAGATGCGCAGGATGTGCCAGGAGATGGCCTCGCCCTCGCGATCGGGGTCGGTGGCCAGGATCAGCTTGTCGGCGCCTTTGACGGCCGCGGCGATCTCCTTCATCACCTTGGCCGAGCGGCCGTCCTCGTCCCAGTGCATGTTGAAGTCGTTGTCGGGCTCGACCGAGCCGTCCTTGGAGGGCAGGTCGCTGACGTGCCCATAGGATGCCAGCACCCGGTACTTGGAGCCCAGGTATTTGTTGATCGCCTTGGCCTTGGCGACCGATTCGACGATGACGATGTTCATGCGTTACGGTTCTCGGCCGCAGCTCCAGCCGTTGAAAATTTCCGAGCCGCGGCGCTCCTCATTTGTTGGCAGTACCGCTTCAAGCGGCAGGAACATGGTGGAAGTGTGGGGGCATGTCAAACTTGCGCCGCTGGCAGTCATAGTTTGCCAAAATTGCATTTTAGTCACGCTTCATTAGATTTCGGGGGCTTAGATTGTCCATGACCAGTGAGTGTTTTCGGGGTGTCCGGGGCATGCCTAACCCGCGAGGTGCGGAAAACGGAGAGCGATCGGAGGTCGTCGGCCTCCCTACCGGGGTCGAGATCACAGCGCCCACGGTGTCGCCGCAGGACCGGCTCGGGTATATCGCCGAGATGGTGCAGGAGCTGAAGATAATGTCGGTTCAGGCCAATTGCCAGGTCCTCGCCGACCTGCTCGAGAGCGCCTACCGCGAGGCGGTGCGCCAGACTCGCGCCGGCACGTAACGGGCGGGAATGGCTCGGCGGAAGGGGTTGGACCCCTTTCAGCGCGGTCCAGGCTTGAGTGCCCTCGTCAAGGAAAGAGGCCTGACCCCTGCCCGCCGGCAAGCGAGATCAGCTGGTGGCCGTGGCGCTCGATGCGGCCGGCCAGCGCCAGCTCGATGAGAGCGATCTGCAGCGCCCGGACCGGCAGGCCTGTCGCCCGCACGAGCTCGTCGATGTCGACGGGCGCCGGCCCGAGGGCCGCCACCACGCGGGCGCGGTCCTGCGCGCCGATCTGGGGGGCGGTGTTCGCTGCCGGCGGAGACGGCATCTCGGCCGCGACAGGCTCCCGCGCGTCCTCGAGGCCGCTGGAGGATGGCCGGGCCAGCATCGGCGCCAGGACCTCGATGACGTCCTCGGGCTCGGTGGCAATCGTCGCTCCGTCCTTCAGCAGCCGGTTGGTGCCTTCGGCGCGCGGATCGAGCGGGTGGCCCGGCACGGCGAACACCACGCGCCCCTGGTCGGCGGCCGCGCGGGCCGTGATCAGCGTCCCCGACCGCCGGGCCGCCTCCACGATCAGCACACCCAGGGAAATCCCCGAGATAATGCGGTTGCGGCGGGGAAAGTCCTGCGAGCGGGGCACGAAGCCCGGTGGGTTCTCGCTGACCAGGCAGCCACGCTCCCCGATCTGGCGCTGCAACCCGGCATGCTCGGGGGGATAGATATTGTCGACGCCCCCCGCGAGCACCGCGACGGTGCCTCCCTCGAGCGCGGCCTCGTGCGCCGCCGCGTCGATGCCGCGGGCGAGCCCCGAGGCGATGACGTAGCCGGCGCGGCCGAGCCGCGAGGCGAACATGCGCGCTAGCTTCTGGCCGGCCGCCGAGCCGTTGCGGGCGCCGACGATGGCCACCATCGGGCGTGTCAGGTGGGCGATGTCGCCCTTGACGTAGAGCAGCGGCGGAGGCGCTTCGATGGCCGCAAGGGCGGGCGGGTAGCCCGGCTCGATCGTGAACAGGGGCTGCGCGCCGATCCGGTCGGCGGCCTCCAGCTCAGCCCGCGCTTGTCCCTCCGGGCAGATGCGGATCGACTGCCGTCCGCCCCGCCGCGACAGTTCGGGCAATGCCGCCAGAGCCGGCTCGGCGCCGCCGAAGTGGTTGATGAGCTCGCGGAAGGTGACGGGACCGACGTTGTCGCTGCGGATCAGCCTGAGGCAGGCCAGCCGCTGGGCGAAGTTGAGCGGTGCCTGCGGCAGCGGCGCCGGCGTCAGCCGCGTGCGGGTCAGGGGACTTGCCGGCCTACTGGGCTGCCGACTGGGCGGACGAGCGGGCGCCAATCTTGCTCTCCTCGCCAGCAAGGAGACGCCGGATGTTGGCGTGGTGCTTGCCGAAAATGAGAATGGACATGATCAGGATGAACAGCAGGCCCGCCTGGCCGAGCAGCAGGTAGAAGACCACGACAGCCAGCGTGGCGACCAGCGTCGCGAGCGAGGAATAGCGCCAGATCAGGGCGGTCGCCGCCCACACCGCACAGCATAGGACGGCGGCCGGCCAATACAGCGCGAACAGAGCGCCGATGTAGGTCGCCATCCCCTTGCCGCCGTTGAAGCGCAGCCACACGGGGAACAGGTGGCCGAGGAAGGCGCCGAGAGCAGCGACGTAGGAGAGCTGGAAGGCGTCGAAGGCCACGTAGCGCTTGGCCACCCAGTAGACCAGCAGCACGGCGAACGTGCCCTTGAGGCCGTCGAGCAGCAGCGTCGCGGCGGCGAGGCCCTTGCGTCCGGTGCGCAGCACGTTGGTGGCGCCGATGTTGCCGGAGCCGATGTTGCGCACGTCGCCGAGGCCCGCGGCCTGGGTCAGCAGCAGGCCGAAGGGGATCGAGCCCAGCAGGTAGCCGGCAAGCAGCGCCAGCGGCGCATAGGCTGAGTACAGAATGGCCATTGCAGAATGCTCGGGGCTCCGAGGCTCACGTGCGTTCGGCGGCAGCGTATTGGTAGACGGTGTTGCCCGCAACCATGGTGGTGAGCACGCGGCCCTGCATCCGGCTTTCGTCGAAGGGTGAGTTCTTGGAGCGCGCCTTGAGCAGCGTACGGTCGACCACCCAGGGCTGGCCGAGATCGACCAGGATCAGGTCGGCCGGAGCACCCTTCTCCAGGCGTCCGGACGGCAGGCCCAGCAGCTTCGCCGGGTTGATGGTCAGTGCGCGCAGTAGCGGCAGGAGCCCGATCTCGCCGTTGTGGTAGAGACGCAAGCCCGCCGCGAGCAGCGTCTCGAGCCCGATGGCTCCGTCGGCGGCCTCGGCGAAGGGATGGCGCTTCACGTCGGCGTCCTGCGGATCGTGGCTGGAGACGATCACGTCGATGTCGCCGTCGGCGAGCCCGCGCACCATGGCAGAGCGGTCGTCCTCGGCGCGCAGGGGCGGCTTCAGGCGCAGGAAGGTGCGGTAGGAGCCAATGTCGTTCTCGTTCAGCGTGAGGTGGTTGATCGACACCCCGCACGTCACGGGCAGTCCGCGCGCCTTGGCGGCGCGGACCACGGCCAGGCTCTCCGCGCAGGAAAGCGTGGCCGCGTGGTAGCGGCCGCCGGTCAGCTCCACGAGGCGCACGTCGCGCTCGATCACGATCGTCTCTGCCGCCTTGTTGACGCCGGGCAGGCCGAGCCGCGTCGCCACCTCGCCGGCATTCATGACGGCGCCCTCGGTCAGGTGGGGGTCTTCCGTATGATGCACGATGAGGGTCGAATGGTCCTTGCCGTAGAGCAGCACGTTGCGCATGACGCGCGCGTTGCCCACGCTCGACTTGCCGTTGGTGAAGGCGACGGCGCCGGCCCGCTTCAGGAGGCCGATCTCCGTCATCTCCACGCCCTTGAGGCCGCGCGTCATGGCCGCCATGACGTGCACGTTGACGATGGCGTTGTCGCGGGCACGGCGCTGGATGAAGTCGACCAGCGCCACCTGGTCGATGACGGGCTCGGTGTCCGGCATCACGACGATGGTGGTGACGCCGCCGGCCGCGGCCGCGTGGCTCGCCGTCTTCAAGGTCTCGCGGTGCTCGAGGCCGGGCTCGCCCGTGAACACCTGCATGTCGATCAGGCCCGGACACAGCACGTGGCCCTTGCAGTCGACGACGTTGCTGCGCTCCGGCGCATTGCGGCGCAGATGGTGGCCGAGGTCCGCGATCACGCCGCCCTTCACCAGCAGCCCGCCGGGCTCGTCCTTGCCGGAGGCCGGGTCGAGGAGGCGCGCGTTGAGGAAGACCGTCGCCTCTTGTTCCGGTGAACTGCTCTTGCGCATGCCGCTCTACTCTTGACGTTCGACGGGTCAGTGGTTCGGCAGCTGCCGCGCCATGGCCTCGAGCACCGCCATGCGCACGGCGACGCCCATCTCCACCTGGTCGCGGATGACGCTGCGCGAGTGGTCGGCAATGGTCGAGGCGATCTCCACGCCGCGGTTCATGGGGCCGGGATGCATGATGAGCGCATCCGGCTTGGCGCGCGCGAGCTTCTCGTGGTCGAGGCCGAAGAAGTGGAAGTACTCGCGCGTGGAGGGCACGTAGGAGCCCTGCATGCGCTCGCGCTGCAGCCGCAGCATCATGACGATGTCGACGCCCTCGAGGCCCGCGTTCATGTCGGTGAACACCTCCGCACCCAGCCGCTCGGCCGCGGTCGGCAGCAGCGTGGAGGGCGCGATGATGCGCACGCGCGCGCCCATCGTGTTGAGCACGTTGATGTTGGAGCGGGCGACGCGCGAATGCAGGATGTCGCCGCAGATCGCCACCGTCAGCCCGGCGATGCGGCCCTTGGCGCGGCGGATGGTGAGCACGTCGAGCAGGGCCTGGGTCGGGTGCTGGTGCGCGCCGTCCCCGGCGTTGATGACGGAGCAGTCGACCTTCTGCGCCAGCAGCTCGACGGCGCCGGCGGCATGATGGCGCACCACCAGGATGTCCGGGCGCATGGCGTTGAGCGTCATGGCCGTGTCGATCAGCGTCTCGCCCTTCGACACCGAGGATGTCGCCACGTTCATGTTCATGACGTCGGCGCCGAGGCGCTTGCCCGCCAGCTCGAAGGAGCTCTGCGTGCGGGTGGAGGCCTCGAAGAACAGGTTGATGAGCGTGCGTCCGCGCAGGACGTCGCGCTTCTTGTTGATCTGGCGGTTGTTCTCGGCGGCCTTGTCGGCCAGGTCGAGCAGCGCATCGATCTCGCCCGCCGACAATCCCTCACAGGTCAGGAGGTGGCGGCGGAGGAAGGAGGCCTTGGCGTGGGGGATGGTCATTAAAGGGGGTCCTATACGCCAACTCACACCGGCCCGCAAGGCCGTCTCCGGACGACGCGGCTCGCGCGCCGCCCTGGCTGTTGATAGGATCGCCCGTGCCAGGGAATCAGGCCTGGAATCAGGCCGGGAAAACGCCCATGACGAGCCCGTTCGCCACGCACGAGGTGTTTAACCAAAGTCCGCCTCTGGAGGATGTGAACCTCTTCACCAGCGACCGCGCGCTGGCCGAGGCGGTCCACCGGGAGGGTGCCGCCCACGCCGACGGGCGCCTTACCGCTTTCGGCGCCATTTGCGGCAGTGCTGAGGCGTTCCAGCGCGGCCGGCTCGCCAACGAGAATCCGCCGCGGCTGCGTTCCTTCGACAGCAAGGGGCGCCGGCTCGACACGGTCGAGTTCCACCCCGCCTATCACGAGCTCATGGATACCAGCGTGCGCGAGGGCCTGCACTGCTCGGCATGGGACCATCTGTCGAAGCCAGGTGCCCAGCCGTTGCCGGGCGCCAACGTGGCGCGCTCGGCCGGCACCTACATGGCGATCCAGATGGAGGCCGGCCACCAGTGTCCCATCACCATGACCAACGCCGCGGTCCCGGCGCTGCTGCTGGAGCCGGAGCTCGCGAAGTGGTGGATCCCGAAGATCCTGTCGCGCGCCTACGACGGCAGCTTCAAGCCGGCGTCCGCCAAGCGCGGCGTCACCATCGGCATGGGCATGACGGAGAAGCAGGGCGGCACGGACGTGCGCGCCAACTCCACCACGGCGGCGCCCGCGGGCAATGGCGGGCCGGGAGCGGAGTACCTGATCACCGGCCACAAGTGGTTCATGTCGGCGCCCATGTGCGATGCCTTCCTTGTGCTGGCCCAGGCGCCGGGCGGGCTCTCGTGCTTCCTGATGCCGCGCTTCCTGCCTGACGGCAGCGTCAACGCGCTGGCTTTCCAGCGCCTGAAGGACAAGCTCGGCAACCGTTCCAACGCGTCCTCGGAGGTGGAGTTCCGGGAGGCGCACGCCTGGATGATCGGCGAGGAGGGCCGCGGCGTGCCGACCATCATCGAGATGGTGACGTGCACCCGGCTCGACTGCGCGGTCGGCACGGCGGGCCTGATGCGGCTGACGCTCGCCAACGCCATCCACCACTGCCGCCACCGCACGGTGTTCCAGAAAAAGCTCGTGGACCAGCCGCTGATGAACCAGGTGCTGGCCGATCTGGCGCTCGACGTGGAGGCGGCGACGGCGCTGTCGTTCCGGCTGTCGCGCAGCTTCGACCGGGCCTCCGATCCCCATGCGGCGGCCTGGCGTCGGCTGATGACGCCCGTCACCAAATACTGGGTGTGCAAGATCGGCCCCGCGCTCGCCTACGAGGCGATGGAGTGCCTGGGCGGCAACGGTTACGTCGAGGAGGGCCTGGCCGCGCGGCTCTATCGCGAGCTGCCTCTCAACGCGATTTGGGAAGGCTCCGGCAACGTCATGGCGCTCGATCTGCTGCGCGTCCTGCAGCGCGAGCCCGAGACGGTCGAGATCGTCATGGACGACCTGGGGCAGGCCGTCAGCGGGGACGTGCACCTCAAGGCGCACCTCGAGCGCGTGCAGGCCCTGCTGCACGAGCCGCGCAAGCTCGACCGGCGCGCCAGGGACCTGGCGGAGGCGCTGGCGCTGCTGGCGGCCGGCACCATCCTGCGCGCGCACTCCCCCGCCGCCGTGGCCGATGCGTTCATCGGCACGCGGCTATCGGGCCCCTCGCGCCAGACCTATGGCCAGGGCCTCGACTGGGCCGACACCCGCGCCATCGTCGACCGGGCGTTCCCTGACTGAGGCGCGCGGCGGCCGGACCCGCCTCACTCGATCACCTCGTCGGCCAGCGCGAGCAGGTTGGGTGGAATCTCCAGCCCCATGGCCTTCGCCGTCTTGAGATTGATCACGAGCAGGTAGCGCGTCGGCTCCTCGAGCGGCAGGTCGGAGGGCTTGGCGCCCTTGAAGATGCGATCGAGCATGGCGGCGACGCGTTGCAGGCATTCCTTCTGGTCGGGGCCGTACGACATCAATCCGCCGGCACGAACATGCAGGTCGGTCTCGTATATGGCCGGCAGGCGCTTGGCCGCCGCATAGTCGAATATGCGTTGCCGATTGAGGTTGGTCAGACTGTCGGAAACCATCAGGATCGCGTCGGGCGGGGAGCGGTCCATGGACTCGAACGCGCCGCCGAAATCGTCGGGCTCGCGCACTCCAAGCGGCTGGACCGTGACGCCGATCGAGCGCGCGGCCGCGGACGACGCGTCGTAGCGCAGCGACATGGCGAGATCGGTGGGGTTCCACAGCATCGCCACCCGGCGAAGGTTGGGCAGCAGCTCCTTCAGCAGCGACAGGCGCTTGGTGGAGAGCGTCGTTGCCAGGTCGGCGATCCCGGTTACCATGCCGCCCGGCCGCGCCATGCTCTCGACCAGGCCGGTCTCGACCGGGTCGCCGGCGCCGTAAGCGATCACCGTGGGAATGCCCGAGGCCTTGGCGGCAACCGCGGCGGGATAGCCGATGACGACGATCGCATCGACGCCGCTGGCCTTGAAGTCCTCCAGCAACCCCGCAAGCTTGGCGTTGTCCCCTGCCGACGCACGTGCGTCGTACGCGAGGCTCCGCCCAAGCACATAGCCGCGTTCCGCCAGCGCCTTAAGCAGCGCGGCGGCATTCGGCGTGTTGGCGCTGAGCGGCCCGGCCGGGGTAAGCGATCCGAGGCGATAGACCTTGCCCGACGGCTGCGCCACGGCGCCGAGCGGCCAGCTTGCGATGGCCGCTCCGCCGAACAAGGTGATGAAGGTGCGACGCCTCATGCAGCCTCCCAGCGTCAATCACAGGCTAGGACGCGGAGCACCCCACTTGTAACTGCCCAGGATGCCGCAAGGCTAGAGGCGTAGCGCGAGCGGATGCCGCTCAATGCTCGGCGGCGTGACGGCTCATGGCCTTGACGATCTCGCCCAGCGCTTCGATGAAGTCGCCGCGCTGACCGGTCGCGAGCACGGACAGCAGGCGCTGATCGACGCGCGCGGCCGCCGGCTTGATGGCGGACAGGGCGGCTGTCCCCTTGGAGGTCAGGCGTACCGCGTACATGCGGGCGTCGCGGCGCGTGCGCTTCCTCTGCAGGAGGCCCTTCTTGACCAGACGGCGGACGATGTCGGCGAGCGTCGAGCGGTCCACTCCGGTCTGCTCCACGAGACCCGTCTGGCTGATGTCGGGGTTCTGGGCGACGCTTGCGAGGATCGCGTACTGACGGGGTGTGAGGTCTGCCTTGCCGGTTTCGTTCGTGAACAGTACCTCGGCACACTGACCGGCCCGGTGCAGCAGGTGCAGGGCCGAGACATCTAGGGCGCCTGAGCGATGGTTGTTCTTCATGGAGTGCTCCGCCGTTGGTGAGGGTGAAAGAGTTGAGTAACGATCCCCGCGAGGACGATCCGTCTCTGTACCCTACTTAGGACGGGATATGCATTTCAGCTAGTCCGCCCACGCATCCCTGGCATTGCGTTGGTCACTTTTTCGTCAGCTCGGCGATAATTGTCCGCTGTCCTACCATCGACTAACGTCGAAGACACGATCCGCGCGAGGTGGGCTAGGCGCGGTCGGTCCCGGCAATGAGTCGCAGGGACCGGGAGAAAAAGTCGCGGCGCGCCAGGATGAGGATCACCCAGGTCGTCGTTGCCATGAACAGCAGCGGGTGGAAGAACCACGCCAGTGCGGCGATGGCATGGTAAAATGAGCGAATGCCGCTGTTGGAATGCTCGCCCGCCAGCCCGATCAGCCGCGCCGTGCGCTCGGCGTGGCGAGCGCATTCCTCGCTGTGCGACGCGTCGGCGCTGGGCATGGCTCCGATCATGATCGATCCATAGTGCGACAGGCGGAAGGCCCACGCGAACTTGAAGAACGCGTAGACCAGGATGGCCAGGATCAGCAGCTGCTTGGCCTCCCAGATGAAGGGAGTGGCCGTGGCCACGTAGGGCAGCCGCCCGAGCATGGCCTGCACCTTTTCCCCCGAGCCCATGGTTGCGGCTAATCCGCCCACGGCGATGGCGCTGGTGGAGGCGAAGAACGCATTGCCCTGGCCAAGGCTTCCGAGCAGGATGGCGTCGAGCATGCGGTTGTCGCGCTGGGCCATGTTGAGCATCCAGCGCACACGCTGCGCCTGTACGGCTCCGATCAAGCTTCGCGCCTCGAGCCCGCGTGTGCCCGACACAATGCGGTAGATGCCGATCGCCAGCACGAAATAGGCGAGAGCCACCAAATCCAGCGGCGTGGCGAACGCGTCGACGGCCATGTCCCCCTCCCGCTTCTTCCCCGAGCGGAGTTCTTGCACGAGGCATGTGCTTCGCGCCACCGTCCGAACGAGACCATTGCGGCCATCCGGCCAATGATCTTGTCGTCGAGGCTTGCCTCAGCCCCGATCGAACAGCTTGAGGCGGTCGAGGGCGCTTTGCAGGATCAATGTCGCCGCCACCTTGTCGATCACTTCGGCCCGGCGGCGGCGGGAGACGTCGGCCTCCAGCAGCGAGCGCTCGGCGGCCGCCGTCGTCAGCCGCTCGTCCCAGAGCAGCATCGGCAGCGGCGTGAGCTTTGCCAGGTTGCGCGTGAAGGCGCGCGTCGCCTGGGCACGGGGCCCCTCGGACCCGTCCAGGCTGATGGGGAGACCGATCACGAGGCCACCGATGCGGTGCTCGTGCACGATTTCCAGGAGGCGCTGGGCATCGGCCGCGAACTTGCCCCGAGCGAGGGTCGTGAGGCCCGAGGCGATGGTGCGCGTCACGTCGGAGAGGGCGAGACCCACCGTCTTGGTGCCGACGTCGAGCCCCAGCAGGCGCGCGCCCGCAGGCAGGGTCCGGCCGAACTCTTCCGGCGGGAGGACCTTGCCGCGACTCTCGCTGGTGGCGGGCGCGCCGCTCATGGACCAATCATCGTCTTTGTTGTAGCGAAGCAGCGCCTTATACTCCCCCACGCAAGACACTTGCGAGGCCAATCGCCGGCCGATCGATGAAAGAGGGCGCCAAGCGGCGCGTTTCCCGCATGAAGATCACTTGGTATGGGCATTCCTGTTTCCGCCTGGAAACCGGCAACAGCGTCATCCTCATCGACCCCTTCCTGAAGGGTAATCCGACGTTCGAGAAGTCCGGCATCGCCTGGGACGATGTCGTCGGCAACGTGACGCACGTGGCGCTCACGCACGGGCATTCCGACCACGTCGGCGATGCAGGGGAGATCTGCAAGAAGCGCAGCGCCCCGCTGTTCGCCAACTTCGAGCTCGCCATGTACATGAAATCGAAGGGCGCGGAGAAGCTCGAGCCGATGAACACCGGCGGCACGGTCGCGACTGCCGATTTCGAGCTCACCCTCGTCAACGCGCTGCACTCCTCCTCGCAGGACGTGTATCTCGGCAATCCCAATGGCATCATCGTCCGCCCCACGGAGGGCAAGACGCTCTATCACATGGGCGACACCGACATGTTCGGCGGCATGGCGCTGATCGCCGAGTTCCACAAGCCCGACATCGGCATCGTGCCCATCGGCGACCGCTTCACCATGGGTGCGCGGGCGGCGGCGTTCACGTGCAAGAAGTTCTTCGACTTCGAGATGATCCTGCCGTGTCACTACGGCACCTTTCCCGGCATGCTCGATCCCGACGCCGACAAATTCGTTGCCGAGATGAAGGATCACAACGTAGTGGTGCCCAAAGTGGGCCAGACCGTCACGGTGTGAGCCGAAGGTCTGCAGGAGTTCCGGGGGGATGCCCGACATGAATACGGCAGCGCCGGGCGGCGCCCAGCCCCCGGCCGGCGGGGGTGCAGCGCCTCTCGTGCGCAGGCGGCCCGGATATGCGGTCATGACGCATCCGGGGTTCGTGCTCTGGTCCTTCACGGCGACCACCTTCCTGTCTGCTCTGTTGCTGTTCTCCGTGCAGCCGATGTTCGCCAAGATGGTGCTGCCGGTGCTGGGCGGCTCGCCCTCGGTATGGGCTGTCGCCGTCTTCTTCTTCCAGGCCGCGCTGCTGGTCGGCTACTGCTACGCGCATTTCCTGATCGCGCGGGCCTCGACGCCGCAGACCGGCCTGATCCACCTCGGCGTGTGCATGCTGGCGTTTCTCGCGCTGCCGATCGGGCTGCCGTCGGGCTGGGGCGATCCGCCGACGGGAGAGCCCTATCTGTGGCAGATCGGACTGTTCACCGTGGCGATCGGCCTGCCGTTCGTCGCGGTTTCCGCCAACGCGCCGCTGTTGCAGGCCTGGTTCGCCCGTACCGGCCATCCCCATGGCCACGATCCCTATTTCCTGTATGCGGCGAGCAACCTCGGCAGCCTGATCGCGCTGCTGGGCTACCCCTTCGTGCTCGAGCCGGCGTTCGGGCTCAGGGAGCTCAGCCGTCTGTGGGCGCTGGGGTTCCTGCTGCTGATCGTGGCCTTGGCCGCGGTCTTCGTCGTCATGCGCACCTGCCAGATCGAGCTTGGAGGCGAGGCCGCGGCAGAGGCGGTCGACGGTACTGCCGCGACCGATGCCGCCCCGCCGACGTGGACGGATCGCCTGGGTTGGATCGGCCTGGCGCTTGTGCCCTCGGCGCTGCTGACGGCCTTCACCACCCATGTCACGACCGATGTGGCCTCGGCGCCGCTGCTGTGGGTGCTGCCGCTCGCGCTCTACCTGCTCACGTTCGTCCTGGTGTTCCGCGACAAGCCGCTCATTCCCCGCACGGTGCTGCTGTATCTCCATCTAGGCGCCGTGGCCTTCGCCCTGCTGACCCTGTCGCAGACCAAGCATGAGACCTGGTTCCTCACGGCGGCGGCCGGCGTCACGGTCTTCTTCACGTCCGCCATGGTGGCTCACCGTACGCTGTTCGAGGCGCGTCCCGCGGCGCGATACCTCACCGAGTTCTACCTGTGGATGTCGTTCGGGGGAGCGCTCGGCGGGCTGTCGGCGGCGCTGATCGCGCCCAAGATCTTCAGCGAGGTGTTCGAGTATCCGCTGCTGCTGGCGCTGTCGATGGCCTGCCGGCCGGGCGTGTTCGACGTCGCCGCTCTGGGCCGCGTGGCGGGAACGATCGCCGGTCTCGCCGGCCGGGTCATGCCGGTGCCGGATCGGTGGCGCGGCAGCGAGATGACCGAGCAGGACAAGCAGAACGCGCTGGTGCTCTGGCTGATCGCCGCCGCCGGCATCTTGGCGATCTATTGGCTGCCCTGGGCCATCACGAGGCTGCGCCTCAACGTCGGCGAATGGGGGACGACACCCGTCGTCGTCGCCCTGCTGGTCGTGGTGCTGCTGTTCGAGTTCCGGCGGCCGCCGCGCCAGTTCATGGCGGCGCTGCTCGTGTTCTGCGCGCTCGTGTGGCTCCCTTCCGCCGTCAAGCGCGGCGAGGCGCAGAGGAGCTACTTCGGGGTCTATCGCGTGCAGACGGCGGACGACGGCGCCTATCACACGCTGATCCATGGCACCACGCTGCACGGCGCGCAGCGCATTCGTGACGACGAGGGCAATCCGGTCGACGACCCGACGCCCGCCACCTACTACTACCCCAACAGTCCGATGGCGCAGACCGTCAACAAGGTGCGCGAGCGACTGGGCGAGAAAAAGGGTACCTACGGCGTGATCGGCCTGGGGTCCGGCTCGCTCGCCTGTCATTCCAAGGAAGGGGAGGCGTGGCGCATCTTCGAGATCGACCCCGTCATCATCGGCATCGCCAGCAACCCGCGCTATTTCACTTTCCTCAAGCACTGCCTGCCCCAGCCCGACATCGTGCTCGGCGACGCCCGCCTTACGATGGCCAAGCAGGCGGACGGCACCTTCGACCTGATCATCGTCGACGCCTTCTCCTCCGACGCCGTGCCGGTGCATTTGATGACGGCGGAGGCGATCCGGCTCTACCTCGACAAGCTGACACCCGATGGCGTCGTGCTGCTGCACATATCCAACCGCTATCTCGACCTGGACTCCGTGCTGGGTGCCACCGTCAAGGTGCTGCCTGGCGTGGAGGGCATTCTGGTCTCCGACGATACGGCCGACGGCAGCTACGCCCAATCGACCTCGACGGTCGTCCTGTTCGCCAAGAGCAGCGAGGCGCTCGCGCCCTTCCGCACGTTCGAAGGCGTCGCCGAGCTCGACGATGGCGGCCTGAAGCCGTGGACCGACGATTATTCCGACATCCTGGGGCCGTTCCTGAGCAAGATGAGGCCGCACAGCAAGGAGTAGCGCCGTTGCGCCCGCCTCGCGGCGGCGCTAAGAACGCGCCGGCCTCCCTGGAGGCCGACAACACGCAACGCAAGGGGCCGCACTCATGCAGGTCGACGAAGCGACCGTGCGCCGCATCGCGCGCCTGGCGCGCATCAAGGTGACCGACGCAGAAGCCAAGGCGCTCGAGGGTGAGCTGTCCGGCATCCTCGACTGGGTCAAGCAACTCGACGAGGTCGACACCAGGGATGTCGAGCCGATGACGCGCGTGGTGGCCATGACATTGAAACAGCGCGCCGACGTGGTGACCGACGGCAATATCGCCGACGACGTCGTCGCCAATGCGCCGGCTCGCGAGGACCATTTCTTCGTCGTGCCGAAGGTCGTGGAGTGAGCGGCCATGACTATGACGGTGGCCGCCGAGACACCGCTCCAGGACGACGTGCGCCGTCTGGTCGACGCGCTGAACGAGACGCTGCTGGCGCTCACACCCCCTGAGTTCTGTTTCCATATGACCGCCGAGCAGATGGCGCAGCCCGACACCACCGTGTTTCTTGCCCGAGAGGACGGGGCAGCCGTTGCGTGCGGAGCGCTGCGGCGCCACGCCGACGGCGTCGGCGAGGTCAAGCGCATGTACACGCTGCCCTCGCATCAGGGGCGCGGCATCGGCGGGCTCATTCTCGGCGAGATCGAGACGCTCGCGCGCAAGGAAGGCTTCGCGCGCCTGGTCCTCGAGACCGGCCATCGCCATCCCGCGGCCTGGCGGGTGTACGAGCGCGCCGGCTTCACCCGCTGCGGCCGCGTCCTCGACTATCCCGACTCCGAGTACTCCGTGTTCTACGCCAAGGCGCTCGACGGACACGTAGATTGGGTCGAGCGTCAGCGATGACCCAACACAAAATCACTCGCGAGGAACGGTGTTGGGTCTGCGCTTCGCTTGACCCAACCTACGATCGTGCGCGGATGGGAGCGCCCCGGCCATGAGCGATCTCACCAAACTCACCCTGGCGCTAGCGCGCGAGGGGCTGGGGGCCAAGCGGTTCTCCGCGACCGAGCTGGCGCAGGCGTTCCTGGACGCCATCGAGGCCGGCAACAAGCCGCTCAACGCCTACGTGCTGGCGACGCCGGAGCACGCGCTGGCGCAGGCCAAGGCGAGCGACGCGCGGCTCGCCAGGGGCGAGGCGCGTCCGCTCGAAGGACTGCCGCTCGGCATCAAGGACCTCTATTGCACCAAGGGCGTGCGCACGACGGCGTCCTCCAACATCCTCGGCGATTTCACGCCGACCTACAAGTCGACCGTCACGCAGAACCTGTGGGATGCCGGCGCAGTCATGCTGGGCAAGCTCAACTGCGACGAGTTCGCCATGGGCTCGTCGAACGAGACGAGCTGCTTCGGGCCGGTCGCCAATCCTTGGCGGCGCAAGGGCTCGAACGTGGCGCTGGTGCCGGGCGGCTCCTCGGGCGGCTCGTCCGCCGCCGTCGCCGCCGACCTCTGCCTCGCCGCCACCGCCACCGACACCGGCGGCTCCATCCGCCAGCCCGCCGCCATCACCGGCACGGTCGGCATCAAGCCGACCTACGGGCGCTGCTCGCGGTGGGGCATCGTGGCGTTCGCCTCCTCGCTCGACCAGGCGGGTCCGATCGCCAAGACCGTGCGCGACGCGGCCATCATGCTGCGGCACATGGCGAGCGTGGACCCCAAGGACTCCACCAGCGTCGATGCGCCGGTGCCGGACTACGAGGCCGCCGTCGGCCAGAGCGTCAAGGGCCTCAGGGTCGGCGTGCCCAAGGAGTACCGCATCGACGGGAGCCCCAAGGAGATCGAGGACCTCTGGCAGCAGGGCATCGCCTGGATGAAGGCCGCCGGCGCCACCATCCACGACGTCTCCCTGCCCCACACCAAGTATGCGCTGCCGGCCTACTACATCGTGGCACCCGCGGAATGCTCCTCCAACCTCGCCCGCTACGACGGCGTGCGCTACGGCCTGCGCAAGCCCGGTCACGACCTGATCGACACCTACGAGTCCACGCGCGCGGCGGGCTTCGGCGCGGAGGTGCGCCGGCGCGTCTTGATCGGCACCTACGTGCTGTCGGCCGGCTATTACGACGCCTACTACATCAAGGCGCAGCAGGTGCGCACCCTCATCGCCCGCGACTTTGAGGAGGCCTACAAGAAGGTGGACGTGCTGCTCACCCCCACTACGCCGGGCCCCGCGTTCGGCATCGGCGAGGTCAGCGGCGATCCCATCCAGATGTACCTCAACGACATCTTCACGGTGACCGTGAACATGGCCGGCCTCCCCGGCATCTCGGTGCCGGCCGGTCTCTCCTCCGAGGGTACGCCGCTGGGCCTGCAGCTGATCGGCCGCCCCTTCGACGAGGCGACCCTGTTCCGGGCGGGACAGGTCATCGAGGACGCCGCCGGTCGCTTCGCCGCGCCGGAGAAGTGGTGGGCCTAGTCGGTGGTTCGAGGGCGCGGCCTGCTGCCACGCCGGCGCCCTTGCCCTCGCTGTGCCGACCGGCGATCCTGGTGTCGGGACGAACACATCAGCCTTCATCGCGCAAGGAGCCGCCATGCCGGAGACCGCCGCCGCCAACACGACACTCGAGCGCGTGCGCGCCTACCATGCCGAGCTGACGGGGATCCGCCGCGACATCCACGCCCATCCGGAGCTTGGCCTCGAGACCCGCCGCACGGCCGATCTGGTGGCTGAGCAACTGAAGTCGTGGGGCATCGAGGTGCACCGGCTGGTGGATGGCGCCGCGGTAGTGGGCGTGCTTCGCTCCGGCAACGGTCCGCGCTCGGTCGGGCTGCGCGCGGATATGGACGCACTCCCGATCCACGAGCGGACCGGCGCCGACTACAAGAGCCGGACGTCGGGCGCCATGCACGCCTGCGGCCACGACGGGCACACCACGATGCTGCTGGGCGCGGCGCGCTATCTCGCCGAGACGCGCCAGTTCAACGGCACGATCAACTTCATTTTCCAGCCGGGCGAGGAGGGCATGGGCGGCGCGCTCGCCATGTTGGCCGATGGCCTCCTGGAACGCTTTCCCTCCGACGAGCTGTACGGGCTGCACAACCGTCCGGGCATGCCGGTCGGACATTTCTCCATCACGCCCGGCACGGCCATGGCGGGCGGCGCGTTCTTCGACATCGTCGTGAAGGGCCGCGGAGCGCATGGCGCCTGGCCCAATTCGGCGATCGATCCCGTGATCGCCGCCTGCCATATCGGTACCGCGCTTCAGACGGTCGTGGCGCGCAATTTGGCGCCCTCCGACATGGGTGTCCTCAGCGTGACCAAGATCGACGGCGGCGACGCCTACAACGTCATCCCGGAGGTGGCGCGCATGGGCGGCACGGTGCGCGCCATGAAGCGCGAGACGCTCGATCTCATCGAGAGCGGACTGAAGCGCGTCGTGTCCGGCGTCGCCGAGGGACTCGGGGCCAAGGCCGAGGTCGACTATCGCCTGATCTTCGCGCCCCTCGTCAACGCGCCCGAGCCGACGCGCGCCATCGCCGACGCGGCCGCGGAGCTGGTCGGGGAGGCGAATATCGATCGCCACAAGGCGCCGGCCTCGGCGTCCGAGGACTTCGCCTTCATGCTCGAGAAGGTGCCGGGCGCCTACATCAATCTCGGCAACGGCGAGGCCAGCGCCGCCGTGCACAACGACCGCTACGACTTCAATGACGAGGCCATCCCCTACGGCGCGGCCATGTTCGCCCGGCTGGTGGAGCGCACGCTGGTGCCGGAGCCCGGCCCGACCGCCTAGGTCGCCTTGGGCGCAAGGGCCGCATCGATGAACAGGGCCAGCCATACCGTTGCGCGATCGGGATCGGTCCACGTCACGCGATGGCGGCAATGCGCCGGCAGGAAGACCGCATCGCCCTCGCGCAGCAACCGGTCCTCGCTCTCGCCGGCGATTGCAAGGCGCGCGCTGCCCTCCAGAAGCAAGACCCATTCGGCCTCGTCCTGGTCGTACCAGTAACCGGGTGGCGATACCTGCCCGCGGGACACGATGCGCTCGAGCCGAACGCCGCGCGCGGATACGAGGGCCTCGGTGATCTCGCCAGCCGAAGCATCCGGCAACGAGCTCAGGAGATTGGCGAGCGCCGTCATGGCATGACCTTCCCGTTGGTCTCAGCCGAATTCCAGGGATGTCACGGCGAAAATGCGATCAACCGGTAGTCCGGGATCGGGCCCGTGATACAGGCGGACGCAGCCGAAGGTCATCGAAAGACCGAGGCGTTTCATGATCGCCAGTCCCGCCCCATTGGGCTCGGGGACGTCGATTTGCACCTGATGGCCGGCGATGCGTGCCAGAAGCTCTTCCAGGACTTCGGCCGCGAGATCGGCGGAATCGGCGAAGAGGGG
The DNA here is from genome assembly GCA_963774165.1 of uncultured Alphaproteobacteria bacterium. Classification (GTDB taxonomy): domain Bacteria; phylum Pseudomonadota; class Alphaproteobacteria; order Rhizobiales; family Hyphomicrobiaceae; genus AWTP1-13. Next base: position 450,399 of record CAVZEC010000016.1, read on the forward strand.
GCCGATCTTGAAGCCAGCCCGGCAGGGTCGCGCGACACCGTAGGCGGCCATCTTTCCGTTCTCGCGAATGCCCGCGATATGGGCGCCGCTCTGGCTGAGCCAGCCCTCGAGGAATGCGGCTCGCGGAACCGGAAAGAAGGCGCGATCGTAGGTCTCGATGTCCGCGAAGTCTGGCGGACCCAACGCGATGACGCGCTCCGAGCGCCGACCGACCGCGATGCCCTGGTACCTCAGGTCACGATAGGCCGGCTTGAACCCGCCCTTCTCGTAGAAGGGCACCATATCGAACACGCCATCCATGCCGATGGCTGCACCCGGTCGCAATCGGCCAAGGAGAGTGTCCCGGCGCCAACGCCACAGCACGGTGCCGAGCCCCTGCCTGCGCAGGTCGGCACGCATGATGAAGAGGCCCATGAAGCCGAAGCGGCCATCGTAGCTGTAGATCGATCCGCCACCGGCGAGCCGGTCCCCTTCGCGCAAAGCGACAAATGACTCCGGGTCCGTCTGCCAGGCGATCTGAAGATCGCAACGTCCGGGGTTCCATCCCTCGGCGGCAGCCCAATCATCGAGAACCGCGATCTCGTTCTGCCGCATCGGCGTGATGGTGAACCCTGCCGGCAATTGCATCGGGGCGCTCCCCTTCGAACCGCTATCCCAGCGTGAAGCTACCAGGGTTGTCCGCTACGGCGCACGCAAGACTGGCGCGCAGAGGGCCAGTCGGGCCACGGCCTGCTGGAATGGCGGGCGCTGTGCCGCAGGCTCGACCGCCCGGACCCCACCTACGCCGATTGATGCTGAACAAGTTCGAGAGGTCTAGTCGTTTGCACGCCGAACCGCCGTGGTGAGCTTGTCGAACCACGCGGCCACCGCAGGTGCCTTCCAGCCGTCCTTCGACAAGCTCAGGACGGTGTCGAGAAAGCACCACATCGATAGCGCCGGCTCAGTATATGGTCACTCCGCTGTCGACCGAGAGCACCTGTCCCGTCGTGATCTCCGACTCGTCGGACGCCAGGTAGACCGCCATGTTGGCGATGTGGATCGGTTGCCCCAGCCCCAGCAGATGGGTCGAGGCCAGCTTGCTCACGTTCGCGTTGCCTTCCATGAGGCGCTTGACGCGGTCCGTCAGGGTGACCGAGGGAGCGATGGCGTTCACCCTGATCTTGTGGGGCGCATATTCCACCGCCATCGAACGGGTCATGGAGGCCACGCCGCCCTTGGCCGCCGTGTAGCAGTCGCGCCCCGGCAGGGCCATCAGGGCCACGTTCGAGCTCATGTTGATCACCGATCCGCCGCCCGCCCTGATGATGTGCGGTATCGCGAGCTTGCTGCACAGGAACGTGCCGTAGAGATCGAGCTTGATGACGCGCCAGAACTCCTCCTCCGGAGCTTCGGTGACGGGGCCGTCCTTGTTGGTGGAGCCGCCGGCATTGTTGTGGAGGATGTCGAGCTTGCCGTAGCGGGCGATGGTTTGGGCAATCGCCGCCTCGACGGCCGCCCGCTCCGTCACGTCGCAGCGCACGAAGTGGGCGTCGCCGCCGGAGTTGGCGGCCCTCGCCCGCGCGGAGGCGGCCGCGGCCTCGCCGGCGGGCCCGTCGATATCCGCCACCACGACCTTGGCGCCCTCCTCGGCAAATCGCTCGGCCGTGGCCCGTCCGATCCCGCCGCCGCCACCGGTGATGAACGCAACCTTCCCGGCCAGACGTGCCATCCTCTCGTCCCTCCCTGTTGTTCGATGTCGGGCGCGCGCCCTACTCCTGCACCTGGTGCACCTCGACGATGTTGCCGTCGGGGTCGTAGAAGAAGATCTGCTCCCAGCCCTTCATGGCCCAGGTGCCGAAGTCGGAGTAGGGGATGCCCTTCTCCTTCAGCCGGGCCTTGAAGGCTTCGATGTCGTCGGTGCGGAAGGCGATGTGGCCGCGCTCGACCGGGTTGATGGCCTGGCCGGTGCGGAAGTTGATGCCGAGGTCTTTCTCCGACAGATGGAACTGCGTGGTGCCGTCGGTGACGAACGACACCTTGCCCGGATAGCCGCCGCCCGGCGTGCGGTTGTCGCTCAGGCCCGGCTCCGTCTTCATGTCGAGCACGTCGCGATAGAACGCATCCAGCGCCGGCACGTTGGTCGAGCACAGGTTCACATGGTGCAGCTTGATCTTCATGGGTGTCTCGCTCCGGTCCTGTCGTTGAGGCTTGCTGGCGCCGCAGTGTAGAGAACGCCGAGGCATATCTGAAGTCGCAGATGCCGGAAGGCAGCCGGGCGCGCAGATCATGGGGATTCTCCCGGAGCGTCTGCGAGCTGACAATTGTATTGGTTCTGTTCTCCCTCCGGTCTATCTTCACGACCACCTGGGACGGGTTGTGGTGGCGTCATGGGGTGGGGGAAAGCTCGGTTCGCATCTTCGGCCATTGCGGCCGGCCTGCTGCTCGCCGGTTGCACGCAGACCTCGCGCGTCGACGACAACCTCTCCACGGCGTCCCTGAGCCAGAGCAAGAAGGCCGTCGCCGTCATGCGGGTGGGCGCGGCGAGCCCCTCGTGCATCAACGTTGCCGTACTGCTGGGCGTGCGCGAGGGCGACGGCTACCGCCGCCACCAGGGCATCACGGTGATGAACGTGCGCTCCCTCACCGAGCCGGCGGTCGCCGAGGTCGAACTGGACCCCGGCGAGTACCACGTGCTGGCGTACCGCTGCCAGAGCAAGCAGGGCATCAAGACCCTGGCCGACGGCGACGGCGGGCAGCTCTACCGCACCAGCTATGCGAGCTTCACGCTCCACTCGGGCGAGGTCGTCAACGTCGGCTACCTGCATGTCGGCGCCTCGCGCGTCGGTCGCTCCTCGTTCGGCCGGCCCGTGGAGGTGGATATCGACGTGACCGATTGGCCATTGGCCGAGCTCGACCGCTTCAAGGCCAAGCGCCCGCACATCTTCACGCAGATGACGACGCGGCTCATGACGGTCACCGACCGGGAGCCGGGCGAGCCCGGGCCGCAGGAGTGCGCCAGGCTCAAGGCGCTGCAGGCGGAGGGCAAGGTGCAGCAGCTACCGCCCGCCTGCTCGCCGCCGCCGGCAACGGCTGCCCGCAAGGGGGGTGCAGTTGCCAAGTCGGGCGGCAGTTTGTAAGCCCCTGCGAACGTATTCGTCCTCCAGGAGCACATCGACGCCCATGGCCTCCCGACCCCCCGCGGACTGTCGTGACATGACCGAGGTTCGCGCCGAGATCGACCGCGTCGACAACGCGCTGGTCGACCTGATCGCCGAGCGCTTCGGCTATGTGGAGCGCGCCTGGCAGCTCAAGCTCGAGGCGCGCCAGGAGGCCAACGTGCCCTGGCGCAACCAGCAGGTGTTCGACAAGGTGCGGGCTCGCGCCGCCGAGAAGGGGCTGCCGCCCGATCTCGTGGAGGCGCTGTGGCGGCAGATGATCGGCTGGTTCATCCAGTACGAGGAGGAGAAGCTGCGCCACAAGATCGAGGGCCAGCCGCGCTGACCGACTGGCAGCTCACGCGCCCGCGCAGTTCAGCCGGTGACAAGCACCGGGGATGACAGGTTCCATGACGCCCGTCGATCTGAAGGCCGTGCTGCTGACGGCGCTGCTCAATCCGGCGGTCATCGTCGTCGCGTTCTGGATGGGCCGCGGCGCCGACCAGTGGCAGAAGCTGCCTGTGGCGGCGTTTGCCGCGGCGCTGTTGGGCTTGGGTGTCGTCTATCTCGCCGCCCGGGTCGGCATGCTCAGTGTCGACGACGTCGGCCGCGCGGCGGCCGGCATTTTCACGGCCCAATTCATGTTCGGCCTGGTCTGGGCCTATCTCGGACGCCGCTTCGGGCGCCGCGGTCCGTGACGGCGCTTCGCATCTGGCTCATCGCGACGGGCATCGCGCTTGCCGCGCTGGCGGTGTGGGTGCTCGCGCCGGTACTGCTGTTCGTGGTGCTGCTCACCGCAGGTCTCGGCGCCGTCTCCGCCGTCATGATCGGCATCGCTCGCGCCTTGCGGGCCTGGAAGGAGCGGCGGTGACATAGAGGCTTGCGCCACCCCCGTGGTGAGCTTGTCGAACCACGGCTGGTGCGCGGGGCCGTCCTTCGACAAGCTCAGGACGAGGTTGGCGTTCTTGGAGTTCGCGAGAGCGCGTTAGGCGGCGAGCGGAGCAGCGTCCACGTCGTTGCAGGGGTGGCCGAACGAAGCAGCGTCCAGCTCCTTCTCCAGCAGCATCAGGCCGCGCACGTCCGGGCTCGGCCGAAGCGTGAAGCCGGCCTTGCGGGCGAGCGAGATCATGCGGGCGTTGGTCGCCAGCGTCTCGCCGACGATGCGCCGCACGCCGGCCGCGGCCGCCCGGCAGGCGAGCTTGCCGAGCAGCAGGCTGGCGAGCTTGTTGCCCTGCCAGGCTTCCGCCACCGAGACGGCGAATTCGGCCACCGTCGGGTCGGCCCCGCGCACGTAGCGGGCCTCGGCAATAACGGTCTCACGCCCGTCGACGAACACCTCGGCGACCAGGGCCAGGTGATCGGCGTAGTCGATCTGCGTGAAGCGCTGCATGAGTTCCTCAGGCAGCTCGCGCATGCTGGTCATGAACCGGTCGTAGCGCGCGGGGGCCGAGAGATCGCGGAAGAAGGCCTTGGTGAGGTCCTCGTCCTGCGGCAATACCGGCCGCACCACGACGCGCTTGCCTCCGGCCACGCGCACGACGTCGATCAACTCGGCGGGATAGCGATGGATCTGGTAGGTCATGGCACGACCCTCCCGTGACCGCTCAGGCCCGCGCATGCTCGCGCGCGCCCGATGCCGGCTGGCTGTGGGGAGGCGGCAGCTGCAAGGCTGCGCCGACCGTGATCATGGCATCCTTGAAGGCATACACGACCGCAAGACCTGGACGGTCCAGCACTACGGATTGCCCCGACGCCAGGATCATGTCGCGCGTGTCGCGCTCCTGCGTGATCCAGGTTGCGCCCCGCACGCACGAGACCCTGACGCCCTTGGCGTTCTCGATGCGGTGCACGGACCTGGCTGCGAGCGCGATCGGCTCGAGGGTGACGGGTGCCAGCATGGTCGCCTCCTATGCATGCGCCGTGCGCATTGAAAAAGTTGCCGATCTGTGGTCAGACTCGGGTATGCGCTAACAAATATGGGCGGATGGTGCGCAGCACAAACGATCATTTCTCATTTCATGCATGAGCAGGTGTAATGCAAAAGCGACGCTTCAATCTTCCCCCGCTGGACCTGATCCAGGGCTTCGAGGCGGCGGCACGCAACCTCTCCTTCACCAAGGCGGCGGACGAGCTGTTCATCACCCAGTCGGCCGTCAGCCGGCAGATCCGGGCGCTGGAGGAGCACCTGAGCGTCACGCTGTTCGAGCGCCGGCACCGCGCGCTGGTCCTCACCGAGCAGGGCCGCCTGCTGCAGCGCGCCGCCACCGAGCTGCTGGAGCGGCTGCAGGAGGTCACGGACCGCCTGCGCACCACCGGCAACACGCCCCACCTCACCGTCACGACTACCAGCGGGTTCGCTTCCCTGTGGCTCATCCCGCGCCTGCGCGGGTTCACGGCGCTGCAGCCCGACGTCGATGTGCGCATCTCCGCCAGCTACAAGGCGATCAACCTGGAGCGCAACCTGGTCGACGTGGCGGTGCGCTACTGCGCCGCCGAGGACGCGCCGGACGGCGCCACCCTGCTGTTCGGGGAAGAGCTGTTCCCGGTCTGCAGCCCAGCGCTGCTCGACGGCAATCCACGTGCCCTGCGCACGCTGCAGGACCTCGAGCATCACGTGCTGCTGCACATGGACGGGGCGTTCGGATACCTCGATTGGGGCACGTGGCTGGCGGCGCAGGGTTGCGCCGATCTCAAGCCCGCGGCGTCCCTGAGGTTCGACGGCTACGAGCAGATGGTCGGCGCCGCGCTCAGCGGACAGGGCGTGGGCATGGGCATCGGCCGGCTGGTCAGCGGGCTGGTGGAGGAGGGGCGGCTGGTGGCGCCGTTCAGCAGGAGCGTCACCGGCCTGCGCGCCTACTACATCATCCGCTCGGCGCACACGGGTACGCGCCCCCACGTGCAGGCCTTCGTCGATTGGCTCGTCGAGGAGGCCAGGAGCCTGACGCTCGCTTCGAGCGACGCCGTCCTCAGCTCCCCACCACCAGCGGCGAGGTCAGCCGGCGCAAAGCCGCGAGCGCGCTCAGCGCGGTGATGCGTCCGGTGCGCGGATTGTCGGGGTCGGGGATGTTCTCGATGGTCATGGTGAGGTCGGAGGAATCCGAGGTGACCCGGACGGTGTGGGTGTTGCGCGTCACGCCCGGGTCGGCCCACACCTCCACCTGCGTGCGGTCCGGCCCGATGCCGGCGAGCGACAGCGCCACGGACACGTTGACGTTGGCGGGGAAGCCGGCGATGGCCTCGCGCGCGCTGCCGGCGAACACACGCAGCGGCGCCTTCAGGTTGTCGACCGACAGCCCCCTTGCCGCCAGCAGCGGCGCGCCGGCGAGACCCGCGGGCGGCTTGCGCGTGACGATCGTGACGGAGAGGATCTTGCCCTCGGCGGTGGCGCGCACGGCGTCGAGCCCGAGCAGCGCGCCGGTGGGGACGACGATGCGGGCGCCGGTGGCGCGCGCCTGCTCCACCAGCTGCATGTGATCGATCAGGGCGCCGACGGACAGCGGCATGAAGATGCGCCCGCGCGCGATCGCCGGCTCGGCGACCTCGAGGAAATGCTTGGAAGGCAGGCCCTCGACGATCACGTCGGCTACATCGGCCAGCGCTGCGAGACCCATGAGCGGCGGCGGCTGGCGGAAATCCGCCATCGCCTTCTTCGCCTTCGCCTCGTCCCGCACCGATACGGCGACCAGCGCCAGTCCGGGCACGTCGCCCGCATCGATACGACGCGCCACCGGCAGGCCGATTGCGCCCAGTCCGGCGATGGCAATCTTCAGCGGGTTCCGGCGTGCGTTCATGTCGTCTCTCGTCCGTTGCCTGACACAGGCGTATATGCATCGCCGGAGTTGGACAACCGGTCGATTGCCCGTTAAGCGCGAGCGCGGCCGAAGGGAACTGCCCCCTTTCGAGACCGTTGCATTCGCGCTATGCCAGGCACAACAGGGCAACGGCAGATATTGCAGCGGAGACAGAGCCATGACGAAAACGATGACGCTGGAGCAGGTCGCGCAGGCGATGGTGGCGCCGGGCAAGGGCATTCTGGCGGCTGACGAGAGCACCGGCACCATCAAGAAGCGCTTCGAATCGATCAAGGCCGAGAGCACCGCCGACAGCCGCCGCGACTATCGCGAGATGCTGTTCCGCTCCGGCGACGCCATGAAGAACCACATCTCCGGCGTCATCCTGTACGACGAGACCATCCGCCAGAAGGCGAAGGACGGCACGCCCTTGACCAAGGTCATCGAGGCCGCCGGCTCGCTGCCGGGCATCAAGGTCGACGGCGGCACCAAGCCGCTGCCTTTCTGCCCGGGCGAGGTCATCACCGAGGGGCTCGACGGCTTGCGCGACCGGATCAAGGACTACGTGTCGCTGGGGGCCAAGTTCGCCAAGTGGCGCGCGGTGATCGACATCGGCCGCAACATGCCCTCCTACAACTGCATCAACGGCAATGCGCAGGCGCTGGCGCGCTACGCCGCCCTGTGCGTCGAGGGCGGTCTGGTGCCGATCGTGGAGCCGGAGGTGCTCATGGACGGCGAGCACGACATCGATACCTGCGAGAAAATCACCGAGTGGGTGCTGAAGGAGACGTACTCCCAGCTTTACTACGCCAAGGTTCCCCTCGAGAAGACGGTGCTCAAGCCGAACATGGTGATCGCCGGAAAGAAGTGCGCGAAGCAGGCGAGCCGCCAGGAGGTGGCCGAGCGCACCGTGAAGATCCTCAAGGCATGCGTGCCGCCGGCGGTGCCGGGCATCGCCTTCCTGTCGGGGGGACAGTCGGACGAGGACGCCACCGCCCACCTGTCGCTGATGAACCAGCTGGGGCCGTTGCCCTGGAAGCTTTCATTCTCCTACGGCCGGGCCCTGCAGGCGGCCCCGCTAAAGGCCTGGGGCGGCAAATCGGAGAACGTGGCGGCGGGCCAGCGCGCCTTCACTCACCGCGCCAGGATGAACGGCGCGGCCACGCTCGGCAAATGGACCGAGCAGCAAGAGAAGGCGGCATAGGCAGATTGCCTCTCACCCTAACCCTCTCCCCGTGAAGTACGGGGAGAGGGAACCCGACGGAGCCATCTGTCGCTTTTTCGCCCTAAAGGCGCCCGATAGCCTGCGATGAGCACTGCGGCTCCGCCGTGAAGGAATGGGCGTGACGGAAGACGAGATAGCGACCCAGCTGTACGCGGTCGTCGAGGCTGGCGAGGCTGCCCTCGACCGGCTGATGGCGGCATTGTCCGCTGCCGAGATCTCGTCCGTCCTGATCGCGGCCCCACCCGGCGTCACGCTGGACGCTGGCCTCGCGCAGCCCCTGGTCGTGGCGGCGCAAAGGCAGGGCATCGCCTCCCTCATCGCCGATGATGCCAGGCTCGCGCGCACGCTGCGCGCCGACGGCGTTCATCTCAGCGCCACCAGGGACCCTGCCGCCGCCTACGAGGAGGCGAGAAGCATCCTGGGCCGGGGCGGTATCGTCGGGGTCGACGCCGGCATCTCCCGCCACGACGCCATGACGCTGGCGGAGGCGGGAGCCGAGTACATTGCCTTCGGCGCACCTGCCCACCTCAAGGACCGCGACAGGGCCCGCGAGCGGCGCGACGAGCTGATCGCCTGGTGGGCCGAGATCTTCCAGGCACCGTGCGTTGCCCTCGACGTCGAGACACCAGAGGAAGCCGATGCCCTGGCCCGCGCGCGCGCCGATTTCGTGGGTATCCGGCTGCGCGCCGGAGCCACGCCGGCGGCAACGCGCGATCTTGTCGCCGCGATCGCCGCGGCGGTCCGCACGCCCGCGTCGGCCAGCTGAGGACAGATCCGTGCGCGCCAGTCCCATGCTCACCCGGATCGCCGCGCTGATGACGACGGCGCTGCTCGGCGCATCGATATCGGTGGCCGAGACCAGCTCCTGGTCCGGCAAGGTTGATGGCCCCGCCGAGCCGGTGCCGAAGAAGGCTCCGCAGGCCAAGCCTGCGCCCGCGCCTGCCGGCCCTCCCGTCAAGATCATCAAGACGGTGCCCAGCCCACGTCCAGAGCTGCCGGCCATCGCGCCGCCTACGTTCGAGACGCAGCTGAAGCCGGCTCCGGCGACCGCTCCGTCGGCGGCAGGCCCGTCGGCCGCTGCGTCGGAAGGTGCCAGCGAGTATGGCAAGGCGCGGTCCGTGGTCGAGGATGCCGCCTACGAGGCCTACGACCAGGGCAAATACCTCACAGCCCTCGACCTCGCCACCAAGGCTGCCGAGAAGGGCGATCCCCAGGCGCACACGCTGGTGGGGCGCATCTATGCGGAAGGCAACGGCGCACCGCAGAACCTCGCGCTCGCCGCCAAGTGGTACGCGCGTGCCGGCGAGCTCGGCGATCCCGAGGGCATGTTCGCCTACGGCGTCATGCTGGCCGAGGGCAACGGCGTGACCAAGGACCGCGAGGCCGCCGGGAAGCTGTTCGAAGCGTCGGCCAGCCACAGGCATCCGCTCGCCAACTACAATCTGGCCCTGCTCTTCCTCAGGGGCGACGGCAAGCCCGAGAACCCCTATCGCGCCTTCGCGCACATGCAGTTCGCGGCCGAGTCCGGGGTGGCGGCGGCGCAATACGATCTGGGGACGCTCTACGCCACTGGCACCGGCGTCGATCCCAACGCCTTCGAGGCCGCCAAGTGGATCGGGAGGGCGGCGGCCGCCGGCCACACAGAAGCGCAGGTCGACTATGCCGTGATCCTCTTCCAGGGCCATGGCGTGCCGCCCGACCCCAAGCGCGGCGCACAACTCTTCCGTGCGGCGGCCGACAAGGGAGTGGCAGTGGCCCAGAATCGTCTGGCGCGCTGCTATGCGCACGGTGCGGGCGTGGAGACGAACCTCGTGGAGGCGTCGAAGTGGCACCTTATCGCCAAGGCCGCCGGCCAGGCCGACGAGAGCCTCGACAAGGTGGTGGCCAAGCTCTCCAGGGCCGACCGCGCCAAGGCCCAGAAAGGCGCCGACGAGTGGCGCGACAGGATGCAAGTGGGCATCGAGTGAGGTGCATTGCCTGCCGACCGGCGCCGACTATAGTGAGCCGGGGATTCACATTATGGAGCGTGCTGGTGCGGACCGTTATCGCATTGATTTTGCTGGTGCCGTTGCTGGCCTCTGCGTTGGTTTCCGACGCTCAGGCGGCGCAGCGGCGGTCCGAGCCCCAGGAAGCTAGCGGCGCCGGACGGGTATTTCGCGATTGCCCGATCTGCCCCGAGATGGTGGTGGTGCCGGCCGGCGAGTTCCTGATGGGGTCGCCCGACAGCGAGAAGGGTCGCGGCAAGGACGAGGGGCCGCAGCACAAGGTGGCGTTCGCGCAGCCCTTCGCCGTGGGCAAGTTCGAGGTGACATTCGCGCAGTGGGATGCCTGCCAGTCCGAAGGCGGCTGCGCGCACAAGCCCGGTGACGAGACCTGGGGGCGAGCCAAGCGTCCCGTGATCAACGTGTCATGGGATGACGCCAAGCAATTCGTGGCCTGGCTCGCCAAGAAGACCGGAAAGCCCTACCGGCTGCTGACGGAAGCGGAATGGGAGTACGCGGCCCGGGCGCAGACCAAGATACCCGACACGAGCCTGCCGTTCTCGACGGGTGCGACCATCAACTACAGGCAGGCCAACTACGACGCCAATTTCACTTACAACAAGGGTCCCCAGGGCGTGTACCGGCAGAAGACGCTCGACGTGGGGTCGCTGCCCCGGAACGCCTTCGGTCTCCACGACATGCACGGCAACGTCTGGGAGTGGGTGGAGGACTGCTACAAGGACAGCTACGAGGGTGCGCCTGCGGACGGCGCGGCAGTCAAATCCGCCGATTGCAGCTTGCGCATCCTCCGTGGGGGCGCCTGGAACTACTACCCCCGGTTGCTGCGTTCGGCCTATCGCTACGCCACGGTTCCCGGCATCCGCACGGAAAATGCGGGCTTCAGGGTTGCAAGAGCGATGTGACGTCCTGTAACCAGCAGTTAGCCAGCGGCGCGGAGAATGCGCCATGCTTGTGCCCGACCCGGGTAGGAAAAAGATGATCGCACCCGGCCTTCACGTCTCGAGGTTCTCGCGCATGAAATCCAGCCGCGCCCTGCATCGGTGCATCGCTACTTCTGCCGTCGCAGCCCTCACCCTGCTCGGCGCGTTGGACGGCGCCGACGCGGCCAGCACCCGAGCGAGGCGCGACGAGCCGAGCCAGAGCCGGGGTCAAGGCGCACCCTTGCTGGCGGTCGTGTCGCTCAACGATCAGCGCGTCACCATCTACGACTCCGAGGGCAAGATCCTGCAGTCGCCGGTGTCGAGCGGCGCGACCGGCTACGAGACCCCCGCCGGCATCTACAGCGTGGTGCAGAAGAAGGAGGTGCACGCCTCCAACGTCTATGAAGACGGCAACATGCCCTTCATGCAGCGCATCACCTGGACCGGCATCGCCCTGCACGCGGGCGTGCTGCCGGGCCAGCCTGCGTCGCACGGGTGCGTACGCCTGCCACACGCGTTCGCCCAGCAGCTCTTCCCTCTGACGGATATCGGCTTGCGCGTGATCGTCGTGCGCGACGATATTCTCCCCACCGCCATCGACCATCCCAAGCTCTTCAAGCCGAACCCGGCCCGCCAGGAGCTGGCGCTGGCCACGCCCGCACCGGACCGCTCGTCCGGCAGCGACCGGGGACCGGCGATCCGGCTTGGTGCCTCCACTGCCAGGGAGGTGCCTCCCTCTCCGGGCTCCGCCAGGCACGTGCAGATCCTGAAATCGATCGCCGAAGCCAAGTCCGCGGACGCGGCCGCGGCGACGAAGAAGGCAGCCGACGCGCGCCAGGCGGCGATGCGCAAGGCCGCCGAGGCAGCGCCTGCCTCCAGGACGTTGCAGGGCGCGCAGGCCAATCTCGCCAAGGCCGAGGAGCAACTGAAGGCCGCTGAGCGCACCCTCGCCGAGCGCAGCGCCAGCCCCCACGGAAACTCCGGAGAACCCCAAGCAGGTCGAGCTGGCCAAGCAGGCGGAGCTGGCAAAGGAGAAGGCCGTCGCGCGGGTCGCCGAGACGCAGGCGCAACTCGAGACCGCCAAGTCCCAGGCGCAGGCCAAGATGGAGGCAGCCGCGCGCTCGGGCGACGAGGCCAAGACTGCGGAGGCCGCCAGGGACGCCGCCGTCGAGGCCGCCGAAGAGGCCAACCGGAGGACCTCGCCCGTCTCCGTGTTCATCAGCCGCAAGACCCAGCGGCTCTATATCCGGCAGGGCTATCTGCCGGTGTTCGAGGGCCCGGTCACGATCCGCGATGCCGACAAGCCGATCGGCTCGTTCGTCTTCACGGCGCTGGGCTATCTCAACAACGGCGCCGACGTGCGCTGGAGCGTCGTCTCGATGTACCAGTATGCCGACGGCGAGCGCGTCGTCCAGCCGGCGCGCAAGAAGAGCGACGGCCGCACCTCGGATGCGCTTCCCGCCGACGTCACGGCGGCCAAGGCCGCTCTCGACCGCATCGTCATTCCGCAGGAGGCGCTCGAGCGCATCTCGGAGGTCGTGCTGCCCGGCTCCTCCCTCATCATCTCGGACGAGGGTGCCAGCATCGAGACCGGCAAGGACACGGACTTCGTCGTCCTCATGAGCGGCGAGCCGCAGGGCGGGATCAAGGTGCGGAAGCGCGAGCCCCGCTACCGCGACGATGACTTCTTCGGCGGCGGCAAAGGCGGTGGCGGCTTCTTCTCGTTCTGGAACTGATCGCTGCAGATTGCATCGCCTTGCCTCAGTCGCACCATGCGGCTGAAGCGTGAATCCTGCGCCGCATCATGATGAGGGAGCGTCAGGCCGATGTCCCTCGGAGGCAGGGGGGCTCCGCCGTGGTCACCGCAGCGCACACCGGTGCTCTCGACAGACGACGGAGCGTTCGCATACTGGCGGGGCTGCGCGGATTCGCGCACGCCCTAGCCGGAGAGCGCCGTCATGACGCCTGAGCTCAAATATCTCGTGTGGTCGGCCGTGCTGACCTTCGTGCTGGTCCTGATCGCCGCCAGCGGCGCCCAGCTGCAGGTGGGGCTGGAGAAGCTCGCCGGCAATCGCGAGGACCTCCCCGAGATGACCGGCTGGGCCGGGAGGGCCCAGCGCGCCCATCGCAACATGCTGGAGAACCTGATCCTGTTCGCCATCCTGGTGCTGGTGGCGCAGGCCGCCGGTGTGCGCAACGGCATGACCCTGCTCGGCGCCCAGCTGTTCTTCTGGGGTCGCGTGGCGCACGCGGTGCTCTACGTTGCCGGCATTCCGTGGGCGCGCACCGCGGCCTGGGGCGTCTCCGTGATCGGACTGATCCTGATCGCGCTGCAGCTTCTGACCTAGCGGCTATTCTTGCTCCTCGCGAGACGAGGGCATGAAAAGCGCGACCGGGAAATCCGCAGCGTAGCGCTTGCCCCTCGGGCGCGGGTGGTACTCGGGGCGTGCACCACCGGGATCCGGCTCGATGACCTTGCGATAGAGATGCCAGGTCGAATGGCCAAGGACCGGCATCACCACGGCGAGGCCTATGAAGAACGGCAGGGCGCCGAGTGCCAGCAGGCCTGCCACGAGAATGCCCCAACAGGCCATGGTCAAGGGGTTCCTGAGGATCGTCCTGACCGACGTGATGATCGCAACCGAAACTCCGACGTGCCGGTCGAGGACTAGCGGGAACGAGACCACACTGAGGGAGAACGCCAGCACAGCGAACAGGAAACCGACGGCGTTGCCGACCACAATGAGGTTTTGACCCTCCGGCGTGTCGAGCACGCGGCGAACGAATGCGCCGAGCGCCATGGGCTCTTGTCCGAAGTACGCAGCGTAGATCGCATGCGCTATTGCGAGCCAGATGGCGAAGATTGCCACCAGCATCAGCCCAAGCCCGGCGATGGCCCAGAGCGACGGCGAGTGAATGATGTCGAACGCATGTTTCCAGGAGGTGTCGAGGCCGAGCTCGCGGCGCCGGCTCAGCTCGTAGAGACCGATCGCGGCGAACGGACCGAGGAGCGCAAAGCCCGAGGCGAGTGGATAGAGCAGGGGGACGGCATCGTAACCGAAAGTCGCGCTGCCGAGGGCGACGCCGACGATCGGATAGATCAGGCAGAGGAACACTGCGTGCGTCGGCATGGCCCGGAAGTCGTCCAGGCCCTTCGCCAGCGCATCTCTGAGATCGGCCAGCCCTATCGATCGAATGACCGGCAGGTCAGCCGCCGGTTCGACTGGAAGAATGACATCTGTTTGCGCCATGGTCGGTCCTCCTGAACGCGCTTGTTCAAGGGCCGCGGCACCGGGTGTTCTCGAGACGTGACGTTCGGCACGGTCACGTCGAGCCGCGACCGGATGTTGGCGTCAGCCTACTGCGCAGGCGCCCGCAAGTCACCAAGGGGCAGCTCGCGCAGGCGCCGGTGACCGCTCACGATGCGGTGATGTGACGGTAGGTTGCTGCCTGAGCTGGAGCGCAGCCTGGAGCTTTCGTTATGCCCGTCGGTCGTTGAAGCCTTCGACGTTGTCGAGGTAGTTGACGCAGGTGTCGACCGGCTCCACGTCGGCGAACTTGGCATCGATGTCGTAGAGGTTCCACGCCACGGCGCCCGGCACGCGGTCGCCGATGCATTCCTTGACCGCGATGGTGCGGAAGCCGTCGGCGAGACCGTCGCAGATAGTCGTGCGCACGCAGGCCGTGGCGGTCACGCCGGTGACGAGGATCGTATCGACGCCGCATGACCGCAGATAGCCAGCAAGCGGGGTGCCGCTGAAGGCGCTGGCCCGCTTCTTCAGCATGACCCACTCGCCCTTGATCGGGGCGATGCGGCTGTCGATCGCCCACAGCTGCTCGTCGGCCAGGCTGACGGCCTCGACCGGGATCTTGTGGTGCCACATCCCCATGTCGTTGTGGGGGTCGTTGCGGTCCGTGTTCTGATAGGCGGTCGTTACGTGGACGACGACGTGGCCGCTCTTGCGCGCCGCAGCCAGCAGCCGCTGCATGCCCGGAATGATCTCGCCGTCCATTTTTGCCATGTCGCAGCTGAACGGGTTTCCCGGGCGGGTCCAGGCGTTGGCAAGGTCGACGCTGACGATCGCGGGCTTCTTGCCGAATCCGATCCGCCGCTTGAAGCCGCGGGCCTCATAGATCTTCGTGCTCTCGTCGAAAGCCCTCTGCAGCATCGCGTCGAGGTCCTGGATTTCCATGCTGTCCTCGCTGGCGTGGCGGACGTGCCGACCGTCGATCGAGCCGACCACGCGCCGTGGGTTGGGTCAAGCGTTTGGCAGTGTCGAGCCGTCGGCGCCGAGGCGCACGGCCCCATGAAGCAGCGCATTGTCCAGGCTCCGCCAACTGAGTAGGCTGAGACCTCTACCTGCGACTTCAAGAGGGTCTCGATGACGGCCTCTTCTTTCGATCAGCAAGCTTGGCTCAATCGAATTGGCTATGCCGGCTCGCTCGAGCCGACACTCAGCGCATTGCACCAGCTGATTTTTGCCCACGCGCACGCCATCGCCTACGAGTCGCTGGATATCATGCTTGGCCGCACGCCGCGGCTCGATCTCCCCTCGCTTCAGCACAAGATGATCGCCGGCGGGCGGGGTGGATATTGCCTGGAGCAGAACATGCTTTTCAGGGAAGGTCTTCGCTCGCTCGGCTACAAGATAACGAGCCTGCAAGGCAGGGTCGTCAGAGGCATGGCCATCGACGCCCCCCGTCCCGCCATCCATATGCTGCTGCAGGTCGACATGCCCGAAGGGCCATACTTGGCGGACGTGGGTTTCGGCAACCTGGCTCCCACCTGTGCTCTCCTTCTGCAGCCAGGGATCGAGCAGGAAACGCCGCACGAGCCGATGCGCTTTATCGATGTCGGTGGAGAGCTGACTCTGCAGGCGAGATTGCGCGACACCTGGGAGCACATCTATCGCGTAATCCCATATCCGCGCTACGACGGCGAGTACGAGATCACGAACTGGTACACCGGGACGCACCCGGATGCGCCGTATCAGGGCAACATCATCGCCGCACTTCCCGGACCCAATCGAACGCGCATCACCATCTTCAATCGCCGCGTGACGGTGCGGCACGCGACTGGTGAGGCGGAAAGGCGCCACCTGGGCGACGAGGCGGAGTTCAGGTCGGTGCTGCGCGATGAGTTCGGTCTGAGGATGACCGATGAGGAGATCCGCACATGCATCGACGTGATGGAGCGCAAGGGCGAAAAGGGAGCGCCCCATCCATTCTTCGCATGATCGCGCACGAGCGGAGGGCGATTGCAATCAGTCGTCGGCACGTGCCGGAACCAAAGGCGCTCGCTGTGCCCGTGCCGCTGAGTGCCCTACCTACAACCCGGCCGACATCCCGCCGTCGACCGCCAGCTCCGCGCCGGTGACGTAGGAGGCGTCGTCGCTGGCGAAGAACAGCGCCGCCTTGGCGATCTCCTCGGCGAGGCCGAAGCGGCGCATCGGCGTGCTGTCGATCAGCGCCTTCTGGATGCCGGGGTTCTTCAGCGCGCGCGCGGTAAGTGCCGTCTCGACGAAGCCCGGCGCCAGCGCGTTGACGCGAATGGCGAAGGGCGCGTACTCGACGGCGAGCCCGCGCGTGAGCGCCAGCACGGCACCCTTGGTGGCGGAATAGGCGGTCAGCTGGCGCAGTCCGCGATGGCCCATGATCGAGGCGATGTTGATCAGCGAGCCGCGTCCGGACGCCTTGAGCAGGGCAAAGCCGTCGCGGGCCACGCGCACCACGCCGTCGAGATTGACCTCGCGGATCTTCACCCAGTCGGCGTCGCTCAGGTGCCGGAAGTCGCCGCGCACGTTGAGGCCGGCGTTGTTGACGAGGACGTCGAGGCGGCCGTGCGCCGTCTCCACGGCGCGGAACATGGCGCTCACGTCCTGGCCGCGCGAGACGTCGGCGGTGACAGCCTGCGCCGTCGCGCCTGCCGTCGCGATTTCCCCTGCCACGGCCTCGGCGGCAGTGCCGTTGACGTCGGTGACGTAGACGTGCGCGCCCTCGGCGGCGAACAGCATCGCGGTGGCGCGGCCGATGCCGGAGCCCGCGCCCGTCACCAGGGCGATGCGGCCCTCAAGCCGTCCCATCGGAGCCCTTCTTCGTCTTCGCCTTGGGCTTGACCGGAGCGGCAGCGGCGGGCGGCACCCATTTCTCGCGCATCGTCACCAGCTCCTCCGCCGCGCTCGGATGCAGCGCCATGGTGGCATCGAAGTCGGCCTTGGTGGCGCCGAGCCGCATCGCGATGGCCGCCATCTGCACGATCTCGGCGGCGTCGTCGCCGAGGATATGGCAGCCGACCACCTTGCCGCTGTCGCCGTCCACCAGCAGCTTCATGAACATGCGCTCGTCGCGCCCCGACAGCGTGTGCTTGAGCGGCTTGAACCGCGCCTTGTACACGTCGAGCTTGGGGAAGCGCTCGCGGGCCGCGGCCTCGGGCAGGCCGACTGTGCCGACCTCCGGCGTGGAGAATACGGCGGTCGGCACCAGCTCGTGGTCCACCTCCCTCGGCTTGTTGCCGAACACGGTGTCGGCGAAGGCATGGCCCTCGCGGATCGCCGCCGGAGTGAGGTTCACGCGATTGGTCACGTCGCCCACGGCGTAGATGTTCTCGACGGAGGAGCGCGAGTATTTGTCGACGATGATCTCGCCCTTCTCCCCGAGCTTCACGCCCGCCGACTCCAGGCCGATGCCTTTCGTGTTGGGGGCGCGGCCGGTGGCGTACATGACCTTGGCCGTCTCGACCGTGCTGCCGTCCTTCAGCGTGGCCTTGAGGTGCGTCCAGCCCTTGTCGATGGCGGCGATGTCGGCATTGCACACCACGTCGATGCGGCGCTTGAACAGCTCCTCGGTGAGGTGGTCGCGCAACTCCTCGTCGAAGCCGCGCAGGATCTTGGGGCCGCGGTAGAGCAGCGTGGTGTCGACGCCCAGCCCGTTGAAGATGCCGGCGAACTCCACGGCGATGTAGCCGCCGCCGACGATCACGATGGACTTCGGCAACTCCTCCAGGTGGAACGCCTCGTTGGAGGTGATGGCATGGCCCGCGCCCGGCACCTGCGGCACCACGGGGCGCCCTCCCGTCGCCACCAGGATGGTCTTGGCGGTGATCCTGCGGTTGCCGGGCTGCACGATGACCGTGTGCGCGTCGGCCAGCTCGGCGCGCGCCTGCAGTATGGTCACGCCCGAGCGCTCGAGACCCTGCCGGTAGAGGCCTTCGAGGCGCGTGATCTCCGCATCCTTGTTCGCGATCAGCGTCGGCCAGTCGAAGCTCGGCGGCGAGACGCTCCAACCGAAGCCCGCGGCGTCCTCGAAGTCGTCGCGGAAGCGGCTGGCATAGACCAGCAGCTTCTTGGGCACGCAGCCGCGAATGACGCAGGTGCCGCCGAGGCGATACTCCTCCGCGATCGCCACCTTGGCGCCATGGCCGGCCGAGATGCGTGCGGCCCGCACCCCACCCGACCCGCCACCGATGACGAAGAGGTCGTAGTCGAATTCGCTCATGGACCGGTGCTCGCGCGTTGTCTTGTCAACCTAGCCGACAAGGTGGACGAAGGGGGTTCGGCTGGCAATCCTCCAAGCGGAGGCCCACCATGGCCATAAGTTGCGCAAGGCTGTGGCGATACCTGCAGCAAAGCAGGCGCATGCAACTCTGCGGTAGCTGCTCGGCAACCATGCGATCAGGCTGTTGCTGCATGTCCGTTTTTCGGAGATATGCTGAGAGCGAGGCTAGGTCTTCGCGGGGCGCCGGAGGGAGCACGAGTACCTCCGTCGCGATATCTGGGCATGAGTGCAATCCAAGCAGTTCGACTGTCGTCGTCGTATGATCCCGAGCAGCGGGGCGAGGTCGCTTTCCAGCACTTCTGCACGCCACGCCTCTCGAGCTATCGCAGCCCGGACCACGAGCTGCTAGCCGAGCGCGCGCGGTTTCATCTGCGCAACGCCGCATCGGCGCGGGTGGCGACCAGCGAAGGCGAAATCCAGGCCTACGTCTTCGAGCCCGAGCCGAGCGCGGCGACCGGGGCATCCGTGCTCCTCGTGCACGGGTGGACCGCCGAGGCCTCGTTCATGACGGCGTTCGCCGAACACTTTCGCAAGCGCGGACTTCGCGCCGTGCTGTTCGATCTGCCGGCTCACGGCAAGAGCGCCGGCGAGCGCACCAGTCTGATCGCCTGCGCGCATGTGGTGCGTCAGATTGCCGAGGCGCTGGGACCGATCCAGTACGTCGTCGGCCATTCGCTGGGCGGCCTGGCCGCGCTGCTCGCGGGTGGAGGCGGAGCGCCGATGCCGCGCGCCTACCCGTTCCTGGACTATGCGCTCGTGGCCGTGCCGAACCGCTTTGCCGAGGTGACCAGGAAATTCGGTGCGGAGCTGGGGCTCTCGCCTGCCGCGCAGCGCGCCTACGAGCGTCGCCTGGAAGGCATTGCTCATCGCGCGATTGCGGACTTCACGGCAGTGAGCCTGCTGGCGGCGACCGGCCGGCCCGCTCTCGTCGTGCATGCGCGCGACGACATCGATGTCGCGTTTGCCGATGCCGAAGAGATCGCTGCGTCATCCCGCGCCGTGCGGCTGCAGCTCTGCGAAGGCCTGGGGCATCGCAAGATCCTCTATGCCCCGCCGGTCGTCCGCAGTGCGGCTGCCTATCTCCTGCGCCAGCGCGAGAGTGTGGCCGCGCGCGCCCAGCTTGCGGCGGTGTCGTAGGCCGCCGCGCCGCCAATTGATCTACAGCGGCACGCCGCGCTTCTTCAGCTCCTCGCGCGCCTCCTGCTCGATCTCGCGGCCGAGTTGGGCGCCCCAGCGCTGCCCGAGCGTCATGGACTGGCGCATGATGTCGGGCTGGGCCGTGATGAAATTGACGCCGGCGGGGGATTTGTAGAACGCAACGATGGCCTTCAGGTCCTCCAGGCCGAGCTTCTCCGCATAGAGGGCCGAGATCTGGTCGATCAGCTCGCTCTTGCGGTCGACGAACTTTACGGCGAGCTGCGCGAACACGTCGCGGATCTCCCCGGCCTTGTCGGGCGCGATCGCCACGAAGCTCTGCGCCAGCTGGGCCGTGAGGTACGGCATCACCTCGTCGAACTGCTTGGCGACGCCGGCGACTTGCATCAATTCCTTGGCGGCCGCAAGCCGCTCGGCATCGGGCGCCTGCGCGGGGGCCTGCATCGGCAGGGCGACGAGCGCAAGGAGGGCCGCCGCGATGGCAGCCGCGCGATAGGTCATGGATTGGTCCTCTCAGATGAGCGCCGAGCGGCGATGCTCAGCTTTCTTTGCTGGCGGCATCGCGCTCGATGACGGCGACGCCTTCGGGGCCGGCGATGATGGCGGCGTCGGCGATGCCGAGGAAGAGGCCGTTCTCGACCACGCCCGGCACCCGCTTCAGGGCCTGGTCGAGCGCCTCGGGATTGTCGATGCGGGAGAACGAGCAGTCGAACAGCACGTTGCCGCTGTCGGTCGCGAACGGCTTGCCGTCCTTGGTGAGACGCAGCTTGATCTCGCCCGTGCAGCCGGCGTCGCTGGCCACCGCGCCGATCAGGGTGCGGGTGGCGGTGAGCCCGAAGCGCACGGCCTCGATGGGAAGGGGAAACTTGCCGAGCACGCCGACGCGCTTGGAGGCATCGGCGATGACCACCATGCGCTCGGACGCCATCGCCACGATCTTCTCGCGCAGCAGCGCGCCGCCGCCCCCCTTGATGAGCCGCAGGTCGTTGTCCAGCTCGTCCGCGCCGTCCACCGTCAGATCCAGGAACGGCACGTCGTCGAGCGTGGTGAGCGCGATGCCCAGGCGCTCGGCCTGCACGCGCGTGGCCTCCGACGTCGGCACGCACGTGATCGAAAGTCCCTGCTTCACGCGCTGGCCCACGAGATCGACGAACCTGGCAGCGGTCGAGCCGGTGCCGAGCCCGACCAGCATGCCGTCCTCTACGTAGGCGAGCGCGCGCTCCGCCGCCTGCTGCTTCCATTCGTCGACCAGCGCGGGGAACCTCATGCGACCCTCCGTCCGGGAGCCGCCGGCGAGGCGTGGGGAGAAAGAGGAGCGCTCACAGGCCGCCCATCAGCATGTACTTGATCTCGAGGTATTCCTCGACTCCATGGTGCGAGCCCTCGCGGCCGAGGCCCGACTGCTTGTAGCCGCCGAAGGGCGCCACCTCGTTGGAGATGATGCCCTCGTTGATGCCGATGATGCCGCACTCCAGCGCCTCGGCGACGCGCCACACGCGGCCGACGTCGCGCGAATAGAAGTAGGCGGCGAGGCCGAAGGGCGTGTCGTTGGCCATGGCGATCGCGTCGGCCTCGGTCTTGAACTTGAACAGCGGCGCGACCGGGCCGAACGTCTCCTCGCGCGCCACCATCATCTCCTGGGTGACGTTGGCGAGGATGGTGGGCTCGTAGAAGTTGCCGCCGCGGCCATGGCGCTTGCCGCCGAGCACGATCCTGGCGCCGTGCTTGAGCGCATCGGCCACGTGCTCCTCGACCTTCTCGACGGCGGCCTTGTTGATGAGCGGGCCGGTGGTGACGCCGTCTTCGGTGCCCGGGCCGACCTTCATCTTCTTCACCTCGGCGGCGAGCTTCTCGGCGAACTTGTCGTAGACGCCCTCCTGCACGTAGATGCGGTTGGCGCAAACGCAGGTCTGTCCGGCATTGCGGTACTTGGAGGCCATCGCCCCGGCCACCGCCTTGTCGAGGTCGGCGTCGTCGAAGACGATGAAGGGCGCGTTGCCGCCGAGCTCCAGCCCGAGCTTCTTGACGGTGGGCGCGCACTGCGCCATCAGCGCGCTGCCGATCTCGGTCGAGCCCGTGAAGGTGAGCATGCGCACGAGCGCGCTTGCCGGTCAGCTCCTTGCCGATCACGCTGGCCTTGCCGGTGATGACGTTGAATACGCCCTTGGGGACGCCGGCCCGCTCGGCAAGCACCGCCAGCGCCAGTGCGGTCAGCGGCGTCTCGGAGGCCGGCTTCAGCACCATCGTGCAGCCGACCGCCAGCGCCGGCCCCGCCTTGCGCGTGATCATGGCCGCGGGGAAGTTCCACGGCGTGATCGCGGCCACGACGCCCACCGGCTGCTTGATGGCGACGATGCGCGCATCCGCCTTGAAGGTCGGGATGGTCTCGCCGTAGATGCGCTTGGCCTCCTCGGCGAAGAACTCGATGAAGCCGGCGGCATAGAGGATCTCGCCCTTGGCCTCGGCCAGCGGCTTGCCCTGCTCGTTGGTGAGCAGCAGCGCCAGCTCGTCGGCATGCTCGACGATCAGGTCGAACCAGCGGCGCACGATCTTGGAGCGGTCCTTGGCCAGCAGCTTCGCCCAGCCGGGTTGCGCGCGGTTGGCTGCCTCGATGGCGGCCCGCGTCTCCGCCTCGCCGAAGCTCGGCACCTTGGTGATGACGTCTCCGGTCGCCTTGTTGGTGACGGGCAGCTTCGGCTCGCCGGTCCACTGGCCGTCGACGTAGCACTGGCTCTTGACCAGGCTGATGGTGGGCTTGTCCATGAACGCCTCCACGGGGCTGGGGCGGCGATTGCGGGCGGGTCGCGCTTCAGTGAGGACCCAACACAGCTTCGGCGCCGTTCGATGCGCAAGGTCGGCCTGTTGTCCGGCCCGGCCATGCCTTGTTCACAGCAACCTACGACCGGCGATAGTCCCGGACAAGCAACTAGATCGAGCCAGTTGCCTCTCGACCGGAGCGCGAAGCCGTGCCAAAGCTGCAGCTGCCCTCCCTTTCGGGGGGGTGGTCGTGTCACGGGTTCGGTGTCGGGGCACCGGCCGTGGACGGAGCCTTGGTTGCTGGCGCCGGCGGACGGGACAGGCCTTCACGGGGGACGGCTGCATTGCCTGCGATTGCGCACGCTCGGTTCCATCGCCTGTCCGCAGGCGCAAGCCATCCGTTGGCATGGGCTATCGCGCATCTTGCGCTTGCGCTGACGCTGCTCGCGACATTGACCGCCGTGGGCGGGTGCGCCACCGCGACCGCCCGCAATGCCGTGCCGCTGGCGCTGATCGAGCAGGCGGAGGTGCGAGGACTGAAGGCCACACGCTTCTGGGGCGATGAGGTCGGCAGCGGCAAGCTTGCCGACGTGAGCGCCCGATTGCCGAACATGAAAGCGGTCGCCATCGCGGACAAGCGCGACAAGGGGCGTCCCGTCGTCAACTATCTGGCACTGTCGGGCGGCGGGGCGGACGGCGCCTTCGGCGCGGGGGTGCTGGTGGGCTGGTCGGAGGCCGGGACGCGGCCGCGCTTCCAGGTCGTCACCGGCGTGAGCACCGGCGCGATCATCGCCACGTTCGCCTTCCTCGGGCCCCGCTACGACGACAGCCTGCGCGAGGTCTTCACGCAGTATGCCACCAGTCAGCTGCTCGAGACGCAGCTGCTGTCCGGGATCTTCGGCGGCTCGGCGCTCGCCGACAGCGCGCCGCTCGCTGGCCTGATCGCCAAGTACGTCGACCAGACCATGCTGGAGGAGGTCGCGCGAGAGTATCGTGGGGGCCGCATGCTGCTGATCGGCACCACCAATCTCGATGCGCAGCGGCCGGTGATCTGGAACATGGGCGAGATCGCCGCCAGCGGCCATCCCGACGCGATCAACCTGTTCCGCAAGGTCATCCTGGCCTCGGCGTCCATCCCCGGCCTGTTTCCCCCCGTGACGATCGACGTCGCAGCCGACGGCCAGCACTTCGAGGAGATGCACGTCGACGGCGGCCCGACCCGGCAGGTCTTCCTGACGCCGGCACAACTGTCGCTGCGTGACTTCGACGTCTTCTACGACAAGCCGCCCGTGCGGCACATCTACATCATCAGGAACGCGAAGCTGTCTCCGGACTACGAGCCGGCCCAGGCGAACGCGCTTGCCATCACCGCGAAGACGCTGACGACGCTCATCATGAACCAGAGCCAGGGCGATCTGCTGCGCATCTACACGACCGCCAAGCGGGCCGGGGCGGACTTCAATCTGGCGGCCATCCCTTCCGACTTTCAGATGGCGCAGAAGGAGCCGTTCGACAGGGCCTACATGCAGGAGCTGTTCAAGACCGGCATGGAGCTTGCGCGCAGCGGCTACAAATGGCTGAAGCAGCCTCCCGAGCTCGGGCACTCGATCGCCCTCAACTGACAGCCGGCAGCTACACCCATGGCCCTCGACCTCAGCGATACCACCATCGTCTTCGATCTCGACGGCACGCTCGTCGACACCGCGCCCGATCTGGCGGCGGCCACCAACCACGCGCTCGGGCTTGTCGGCCTGGCGCCCATCACGATCGACCAGCTGCACCCCTTCATCGGTCACGGCTCGAAGGCGATGATCGACGCCGGCTTGAGGCTCCACGACATGGAGGTGTCGGGAGACGAGCTGACGCGGCTGCACGACCAGTTCCTCGTCTTCTACGCCGACAACGTGGCTGTCGGCAGCCGGCCGTTCGAAGGCGTGCCCGATCTCCTCGACACGCTGCTCGCCTCGGGCGCGCGTCTGGCGGTGTGCACGAACAAGGTCGAGGCGCTGTCCAAGCTGCTGCTGCGCCAGCTGGAGCTCGATGTGAAGTTCGGCGCCATCGCCGGCCGCGACACGTTCGCGATGTTCAAGCCGGCTGCGGGCCATCTGCTCGGCACCATCGCGATGGTGGGTGGACGCGCCGACCGGGCCGTGATGGTCGGCGACAGCGAGGTCGATATCGCCACCGCGGCGGCGGCCAGGGTGCCCTCGATCGGCGTCACCTTCGGCTACACGCCGCGTCCGGTTGCCGAGTTCGGTCCCGGCGCCGTCATCGACCACTACCGCGAATTTCCCGCCGCGCTGGCGAAGGTGCTGGCCTGACGGCCCGGCAAAGCGCGCTTGCGCACGCCGGCCGCTCGGCAGCAAACTGACCGCAGACAAGGGCGGAGCCGGCGCGAGGCGCCCGCGACCGCATACGGGAGGACAACCCATGGACCTCAGGGGCACGGTGGCATTGGTGACCGGCGGCAACGGCGGGCTCGGGCAGCGCATCTGCCACGCGCTGGCCAAGGAGGGCGTGCACATCGCCGTCATGTATGCCCAGAGCCGCGACCAGGCGGAGGGCGTGGCCCGCGAGCTGGCATCGAGCTACCAGATCAACGCGGCGGCGTTCGCCTGCGACATCACCGACGCCGCGGCCGTGGATCGCCTGATCGGCGACGTCACCAAGCGCTTCGGCCGCCTCGACATCCTCGTCAACGACGCCGCCTACAACAAGTCGGTGCCGTTCCCCGACCTCGACAACCTGACGCTGGAGGTGTGGGACAAGATCATGGCCGTGAACCTGACGGGGCCGATGCGCCTCACCAAGGCGGTGGCGCCCGTCATGAAGGGCCAGGGGCGCGGGCGCATCGTCAACATCGCGTCCGTGGCGGGACTCGCGCCGACGGGCTCCTCGATCGCCTATGCGGTGTCGAAGGCGGGCCTCATCCACCTCACGCGCTGCATGGCGGTGGCGATGGCGCCGCACACGCTCGTCAACTGCGTGGCGCCTGGGCTGCTGGAGGGGACGCGCGCGACATCCAATCTGCGGCCCGAGCAGATCAGCGGCGCCGCGGCCACGTCGCTGCTGAAGAAGGCAGCCGACAAGGACGACTGCGCCGACATGGTCGTCACCATGTGCCGCACCGAGACCATGACCGGCCAGACCATCGTCATCGACTCCGGCCGCCTGTTCCATTGACGGGGCGATAGGCCTACAGCGGGAACACGATGCAGGTGGTGGTGCCGTGCGCCAGCAGCGTGCCGTTGGCGTCGAGGATCTTGCCCTCCGCGGTGGCGGAGCGGCGACCGGTGTGCAGCGAGCGGCCCTCGGCGCGGATCAGCCCGGTCGTCTCGGTGATCGGCCGCACCATGTTCACCTTGATCTCGAGCGTGGTGTAGCCGGTCCCGGCCTGCATCGTCGTCTGCACGGCGCAGCTCATGCACGAATCCAGCAGCGTCGCCGCCACGCCGCCGTGCACGGTGCCGATCGGATTGTAATGGCGGAACTGCGGGGTCATCGTGAAGAGCGCAAAGCCCGGCGCCACCTGCGTGAGGGCGAAGCCGAGCGTCTCGGTGATCGGCGGGCGCGGCAGACGTCCGTCGATGATGCGGGTGAGAAACTCGAGCCCGCTGATCTCCTTCATGATGTTGAGCGGGGGCACGCCGATGTTGGAGCCGGCCTGGGTCATCGTCGCTGTCCTGCTCCTTCGGGGTGCTTGCTGTGCCGTGCGTACGTCGGCCGCTAAGCGTTCGCCTTCTCCAGCTTGCGCTCGGGACGCTGTACGGCGAAGTCGAGCGGCAGCGCGGTCGTGTACTTGATCTGCTCCATGGCGAACGCGGAGGACACCTTGGAGATCTCGATGCGGGCGATCAGCTTCTTGTAGAAGCCGTCGTAGGCGCCGATGTCGGGCACGACCACGCGCAGCAGATAGTCGACCTCGCCGCTCATGCGGTAGAACTCCACCACCTCGGGGAAATCGACGACCGCGGCATGGAACTTCTCGAGCCACGCCAGCGAGTGCTGGTCGGTCTTGATCGAGACGAACACGGTGACGCCGGCGTTCACCTGGGGCGCGTCGAGGATGGCGACGCGGCGCTGGATCACGCCCGCCTCCTCCAGCTTCTGGATGCGACGCCAGCATGGCGTGGTCGAAAGCCCGACCTCCTTGCCGATGTCGGCCACGGATCGCGTGCAGTCGCGCTGCAGGATGCGCAGGATCTTGACGTCCATCTCGTCGAGCATGGCTGGAGCCGCCTCGGGTCGGCGCTGGTTCGGGGCTTCGGTGGGTTGGAACATTTTTCCGCGTGTCGGTGAAGATGGCTGCCTATAGCAGGAGGTTTATTGCGTCAAGCCGGCCGTGGCGATTGCTATTTTCTCATGGGTTGCCATATCCTTCCTCATCCGTGTCCGTCCTGAGAGTGGCCCGCCGTCCCCATGAACAAGCTCACGCGCATCACGCAGCACTTCGCCGTGACGGGCGCGCTGCAGGAGGCAGACTTCGCCCAGATCGCGGCGGCCGGATTCAAGTCGGTGCTGTCGAACCTGCCGGACGGGGAGCAGGCGGCCCATCTCGGCAGCCGGCAGGAGGCCGAGCTTGCCGCGCGCGCAGGGCTGGCCTTTCGCCACGTGCCGACCACCAAGGCCGATCTCTTCACGGACCGCGTGGTCGACGGCGTCGGCGCGGCGCTGCGCGAGCTGCCGGGCCCGGTGCTGGCGCACTGCGCCTCGGGGCTGCGCTCGGCCGTCGCGTGGGGTGCCGCCGCGTCCCGCGTTCAGCCAGCCGATGCCGTGCTCGCGAGGCTGCAAGCCGCCGGCTTCAACCTCGACGCCGTCCGCGACGAGCTCGAAAGCCTGCGCGATCCCGGCCACTCGGGCGCCATACCGCCGGCTCTCGACGCGTGCGGAGGGGTCAACTGACCCTCCGGGTCATGATGTCGACCCGGGGGCGACACCTACAGCAGCCCCCGCACCTCCTGCCGCAGCCGAGGCAGCATCTCGGCTTCGAACCAGGGGTTGGCGGTGAGCCAGGCGTTGTTGCGCCAGGAGGGGTGCGGCAGCGCCACCCGTCGCGGTCGGGTGTCGGCATCGAGCAACTCGCGCCAGCGCGCGACGATCGCGGACATGCTGCTCCCGGACGAGACATCCATGTGCCAGCGCTGCGCGTAGCTTCCGACGGCGAGGATCAGCTCCAGCTGCGGCATGGCCGCGAACAGGCGATCGTGCCAGGCTGGCGCGCATTCGCGCCTGGGCGGGAGATCGCCGCCGGCCGCATCGTGACCGGGAAAGCAGAAGCCCACGCCCACGATGGCCATGCGGCGCTGGTCGTAGAACTCTTCCGAAGTCAGCTGCAGCCATGCCCTCAGCCTGTCTCCGGAGGGATCGGTGAAGGGCGTGCCGGAGGCGTGCACGCGCACGCCGGGTGCCTGGCTGACAATGCAGATGCGGGCGGTCGTGCTCGGCCGCAGCACGGGGCGCGGCTCGTGCGGCAGCGGATTGCCGAGGGGGGCGTCTCGGCAGATGCGGCAGCGGCGGATCTCAGCCACCAGCCGCGCCAGAGCGCGATTGTCCGCCCGGCGCTCGTCACCGTGATCCGGGGTGCCCCGAATACCCTCCGCCGATTGTCTGGCTGTGCGCGGGCGTCTGCTGGCCATTGATGTCGGGCGCTCTCGGATAGCTGGATCCCCGGCACATGGCCCGGGATGACATCACACCTCGAGCACCAGGCCGTCCTCGGCGAACACGACGCGGGGATCCTTCACTTCGCCGCGCCGCGCCAGCATCGGCACGGCCATGTGCGTGAGCATGACGCGCTTGGCGCCGATGCGGTCGAGCTCGCCGGAGATCTTGCGCCAGCTCATGTGGTAGCGCGGCTCGCCCTCGAACTGGTAGCACTCCATGATGTAGAGATCGGCGCCGCGGCCGGCGGGAACCACCGCCTCGACCCATTCCGTGTCGCCGGTGAAGCTGAGCACCTTGCCGTCGACCTCGAAACGCAGCGCATAGGGCGGCGCGCCCGAGGGATGCTTCACCTCGAACGGCGTCACGCGCACTGTGCCCACGTCGAGCGGCGTCTCGAGCGTCAGCTCCAGAAAGCGCAGCTCGTAGCGGCGCTGGATCGCCGTCGAGCCCGGAAACAGTACCTCCGCCGCGGTCTCGAAGCGCGCCTTCACGCCTTCGGGGCCGATGACGGTAAGGGGTGTGGTGCGCTTGGCGACGTGCTGGGCGTGCACCATCCACCAAACCAGGCCGGCGAAATGATCGCCGTGCAGGTGCGAGATGAAGATCGTCTCGATGCTGTTGGGATCGATGCCGAGCTTGCTGAAGCCGATCAGCGTGGTGGCGCCGCAGTCGATGAGGAAGCGCGTGGCCGCCGCCTCCACGTGGTAGCAGGTCTGCAGGCGGCCGCCCGAGCCGAACGCGTCGCCGCAACCCACAACCGTCAGCTTCATGGCACGTCTTCTCGAATGCGAGGCCGTCGTCCTACAGGCGTGGGCATGGCGGCCCCGGCCTGTCTGTTACCCAGGGAACAGGCTACGCCGGAAAGAGGCCTGCCGCCACGCTCAAGCTTTCGCTCAAGCTTTCGCACTGGGCCGGCCGGAAACCTCCTGATGCCAGCGCGTAAGGTTATCGAGGCCGGCCGGCCGCTCCACCCGGGCTGGCTTGGCGAAGTCGACAGCCACCAGCGCGGTGATGTCGGCCACCGAATAGTCGTCCCCGGCGATGAAGCGGCGCTTGCCCAGCTCCTGGTCCATGATCTGCAGCACTTCCTGGGCCCTCGGCTTGTTGGCCTCGCCCCAGGCCGGAACCTGCGGCACCTCGAGCTGGGCCGCGGCCGGGTGCAGGTGGCGGAAGGCTGCTGCAACGCAGGCCAGGAGGTTCAGCTCCATGCGCCGGTTCCACATCTCGACGATGGCGCGCTGCTTGGCGCCTTTGCCGAACAGCGCCGGCTCCGGCTTCGTCTCCTCGAAGTAGCGGCAGATCGCCATGGTCTCGGAGATCGACGTGCCGTCGTCGAGCACCAGCACCGGCACGCGCTGGAAAGGATTGAGCCGCGTGAACTCGGGGGTCTTGAGGCCCTTGATGATGTCGACCTCCTCGTAGGGTACCTCGATGCCCTTCTCGGCCAGGAATATGCGCACGCGGCGCGGATTAGGCGCCGTCTTGGTCTGCACGATCTTCATCGAGGTCGCTCCCTGCTCCACCTGTTTTGAACAGTGGTAAAGGAGCCTTGTTGGCCGTGCAAGGCGCGGCCGATGCCGTTCGCGACCGCCCGATCTGGCAGGCCGGACGCTGCAACTCGACGCCAACTCCCAGCCGTAAACCGTTGATAAACTAGAATTTAGGTATTTCCCGCAAGATTGGTCCGGCGGCCCGATCGCGCACAAGCACAGCCCACGTTCCATCTGCATCGGCCGGGTGCCTGGCGAGGGAGACGATGCAAGGCGAGGACGTCACCACCAGCTCTGCGTACCGCCCGCGCGCGAAGGACCCGCGCGCGGCGCTGGATGCGCATATCCGCGAGCTGCGCGCACGCCTCTCGCAGGGCACCGTTCTGAAGCCGGAGTTCGAGTACGAGCTGCTGGCGATGTTCGTGAAGAACGAGATGTCGGCCCGCGTCACCATCCCGCTGCTCGCCGTCATCTTCTCGCTCGCCTCCATGTTCTGGGCGCCCGTCGTCCAGGCCTCGGTGTGGCTGGCGGCGGTCATCACCATGAAGTTCGCGATGATCGCGGCCTGCCGCAGGTTTCTGGCGGCGCCGCGCGGCGAGGTGCGCGTCGAGACCTGGCGCGATCTGTTCGTGTGGCTCGAGCTTGCCAGCGGCATCGCCTGGGGCGGCATCGCGGTCGTGGGGCTCGGGACGACGGACGCCATCAGCCACGTCTTCATCCTGACCTCGCTCATCGTGCTGCTGGCGATCCGCATGACCTTCGCCTCCTCGGTCATGACGATCCTCTACGCCGGCACCATTCCGATGACGGTGGCGGTGTGCGCCCGGCTCATCATGCAGGGTCACCCGTTCTACATGGCGATGGCGGCCATGGCGGTCGGCCTGCACGTCTACTTCATATTTCTCGCCAAGGGCCTCAACTCCACGGCGCTGGCGATGCTCGAGTTTCGCGCCGAGAAGGACGCGCTGATCGCCGAGGTCGAGGAGGAGAAGTCGATCTCCGACGAGGCGCGCCGGCGCGCGGAAGCGGCCAACGTGGCAAAGTCGCGCTTCCTCGCCACCATGAGCCACGAGCTGCGCACGCCGCTCAACGCCATCCTCGGCTTCTCCGAGGTGATGAAGTGCGAGCTGCTGGGCCCGATGCAGAACAAGAGCTATCTCGAGTATGCCGGCAACATCCACGAGAGCGGCCGCCACCTCCTGCAGCTCATCAACGAGATCCTCGACCTCTCCCGCATCGAGGCCGGACGCTACGAGCTGCATGAGGAGCCGATCCGGCTCAGCGACATCGTGGAGGACTGCCATCGCCTCCTCGCCCTGCGCGCCGAGAGTAAGGGCCTCGTGGTGGCGCTGGAGTTCGCCAAGGGGCTGGAGCCGATTTGGGCGGACGAGCGGGCCATTCGCCAGATCTGCCTCAACTTGATGTCGAATGCCCTGAAGTTCACGCCTCGCGGCGGCCGCATCACGCTTGCTGTCTCGGCCACTCCCGACGGCGGACAGACGCTCAGCGTCAAGGACACGGGCCCCGGCATCCCCAAGGATGAGATCCCCCGCGTCATGCAGGCGTTCGGACAGGGCTCGCTGGCACACCAGACGGCGGAGGGCGGCACCGGGCTGGGATTGCCGATCGTGCAAAATCTCGTGAACCTGCACGGCGGCACGTTCGAGCTGCGCTCGGAGCTGCGCAAGGGCACGGAAGCCGTTGTTTGCCTGCCGAAAAGCCGTGTCCTGCGCACCATGCCGCCGCTGCAGCCGCTCGGTCAGGAGCGCCACCGCCGGCCGGTTGCACCGCCGCCGAGGCCTACGCAACCCAGATCAGTTGCCCTGGAGGTGGTGGGCGGGAGTGGCGTAGAATCCACAGTCCGCCGCTGAGGCGCATTGCCATGCACCCGGCCGCTTCCTACATTCGCCTCGATGACGCGGGGGCTGTTCTCCGCAACTCGGCGGAGATGACAAGGTCAATCCTGTCCCCCTGCATCAAGGTGTGCGTGCTCGACGCGAGCACGACGCTGTGCGCGGGATGCGGCCGGACGCTCGATGAGATCGCGCGCTGGGCAGGAATGACGGACGCGGAGCGCCAGCGTATCATGGGCGAGCTGCCTGCGAGGCAGGCCCAGGCGCGCAAACCGGCGGAGACGTGAAGTGGGAGCCTGGATTGCCCTGCTGCTCCTCGTGATCGCCGGTCTGGCGCTGCTCCTGCGCGCGGATGCGGGCACGATCGCCGGCTTCGATCCCTCGGATTTCGCCATCGCGGTGGCGTGCGTCGCGCTCCTGATCTTTTTGGCCTCCTCGATTGCCGGCAGCTATCGCGGCAGGGCGGGCCACGCCGTGCGCGACCTGCTGACCTGGGCGATGGTGGCGCTGCTGCTGGTCGCCGGCTACAGCTACCGTGAGGAGATCTTCAGTCTCGGCCACAGGGTGGTGGGCGAGTTGCTGCCGCCCGGCAGCGTGCTGCGCACCAGCGAGGCGCAGGTCGACGGCGAGCGCTCGGTGCGGATTCGCCGGCGGCCCGACGGGCATTTCGTCGCCAAGACCCAGGTCAACGGCGTGTCCCTGAGCATGCTGATCGACACGGGCGCGTCCACGGTCGTTCTCAAGCCGGCCGATGCCCAGCGATTGGGCATCGATGTCGATCGCTTGAAGTACACGGTCCCCGTGCAGACCGCCAATGGCACTACCTATGCGGCGCACGTGCGCCTGCGTAACCTGGCACTCGGCCCGATCAGCCTCAGCGATGTCGAGGCGCTGGTGGCCAAGCCTGGGACGCTCAAGGAAAACCTGCTCGGTATGAGTTTCTTAAGCCGCCTGCGCTCATATGAATTCACCACCGATATGCTGACGTTGCGCAGCTGAGACCCGCATCGCCCCCAAGTCTCCACTGGGAGATGCCGGCAGCGCAGTCGGCAGGCGGTGAGGGGGTTGTGTGGCATGGCGTTATCTGCGGGTACACGGCAAGCGGTTGGCATGGCCACGGGCTGGGTCATGCTGGCCTGCGCGGCTGCCGTCAGCCTGGTGTATTTCACCGAAATCAAGGCCATCGCCCGCGTCGTGCTCGGCATTCATGCGCCCGAGCCGGGCGCCAATCGCTCGGCGGAGCCCGCCGGCAAGACGGGCCTGGGTCGAACGGTCCAGATCAGGGCCGGCGCCCATGGGCACTACGTTGCGGGTGCCGAGATCAACGGCCGTCCCGTCGACGTGCTCGTCGATTCGGGGGCCTCGATCGTCGCCCTCACCTACGATGACGCCCGGCGCGCCGGCGTATATGTTCGCGACAGCGACTACACCCAGCGCGTCCGGACCGCCAACGGAGTGGCGCGCGTGGCACCGGTTACGCTCGACAGCGTCAGCATCGGCAACATCACCGTGCGCAACGTGCCCGCCGCCGTGAGCGAGCCGGGCAACATGACGATGTCGCTGCTCGGCATGTCGTTCCTCGGCCGATTGCAGCGCGTCGACATGCGCTCGGGCATTCTGGTGTTGCAGGAGTGAGGCTTTCGACGGGGCTGGGCCGCCAGATCGCTTCGGATGCAATCGGGTCCACGTGTCGCATGACCGGGGACGGACGTTAGACGTTATTTAGTGCCGTATTCCCGATCGGTAGGTTTCGCAGGGGGTTGACCGCATGTTTCCCAAGCCGCGCGCCGATCTTTTGCCGAACACGGCCGATTTCGAGCGCGTGCCGCTCGTCAAGCCGACCGGCTTTCGCGAGTACGACGCGCGCTGGCTGTTCCCCCAGGACATCAACCTGATGGGGCTCAATGCCATCGGCCTGGGCCTCGCCACGCTTGCGGGCAGGCGCGGCGTTCCCAAGCGGTTTGTCGTCGGCCACGACTATCGTTCCTACTCGGGGCAGGTGAAGCAGGCGCTGATGATGGGCCTGCTGGCGGGCGGCGCGCAGGTGCACGACATCGGTCTCGCCACGTCGCCCATGGCCTACTTCGCCCAGTTCGAGCTCGCGGTGGAGGGCGTGGCCATGGTCACGGCCAGCCACAACGACAACGGCTGGACCGGCATCAAGATGGGCTTCAACCGTCCGCTTACGTTCGGCCCCGAGGAGATGACCGCCCTCAAGGAGCTGGTGCTCGGGGGGCAATGCGAGACGGCGCCGGGTGGCGCCTACGTGTTCGTGCCCGACATGGCCGAGCGCTACGTCAAGGCTCTCACCCGGCGGCCCAAGCTCGGGCGCAAGCTCAAGGTGGTGGCGGCGTGCGGCAATGGCACGGCGGGCGCCTGGGCATCGCGCGTGCTGGAGGCGATCGGCTGCGAGGTGGTGCCGCTCGACTGCGAGCTCGACTACACCTTCCCGCGCTACAATCCGAACCCCGAAGACATGAAGATGCTGCACGCCATGAGCGAGGTCGTGCTCGCCAACAAGGCGGATGTCGGCTTCGGCTTCGACGGCGACGGCGACCGCTGCGGGGTGGTCGACAACGAGGGCCATGAGATCTTCGCCGACAAGGTCGGCGTGATGCTGGCGCGCGACCTCTCGGCGCAACACGCCGGCGCCGTGTTCGTCGCCGACGTGAAATCCACCGGCCTGTTCGTCACCGACCCCGTGCTGAAGGCCAACGGCGCGCGCACGCTCTACTGGAAGACCGGGCACTCCTACATGAAGCGCTACACCTTCGAGCAGAAGGCGCTGGTGGGCTTCGAGAAATCCGGCCACTTCTTCTTCCAGCCGCCGCTCGGCAAGGGCTACGACGACGGCTTCGTGGCGGCCATCGCGGTGTGCGACATGCTGGAGCGCAGCCCGGGCAAGTCGCTGGCCGACCTCAAGAACGCGCTACCCATGACCTGGGGCTCGCCCACCATGTCGCCGCACTGCGCCGACGAGGTGAAGTACGGCATCGTCGACAAGATCACCGCCCAGTACAAGGACGCCGCCGCGACGGGCAAGCCGGTGGCTGGACAGAAGATCCGCGACCTCGTCACCGTCAACGGCGTGCGCGTGATGCTGGAGGACGGGACCTGGGGACTCGTGCGCGCCTCCTCCAACAAGCCCGAGCTGGTGATCGTGGTGGAGAGCCCGACCGCGGAAGCCAACATGCGCGCCATCTTCGCCGACATCGACGGCCGCCTCGGCAAGTTCCCCGAGGTCGGCGAGTACAACCAGAAGATTTGATTGCATCGCGCCGTCCTCGGTTCCCGCTCAGTCCCGAGTTCCCCCGCAGTCCTGAGCTTGTCGAAGGGCGTCTCGGTCCGCCAAGCGTGGTTCCACTGGCTCACCACGGGGTTGGAGCCAGCCGCGGTACGCGCTCAACCCGCAAATGCCCAATAGCGGACGGGATCGTCGGGACACTCGATGGGACCGCATTGCAGGAAGGTCGTGACCGCATTGAGCGCGGTCAGGCCGATGACGGCCCAGGCGAGCGTCTGCTTCACGGGCAGCGGCAACGCCCACACGGGCGACACAGGCTTGGGCACGAGCAGCAGCACGGCGGTGCCCAGGATAACCAGCACGAAGAGCATGAACGACCAGGTGTAGAGGTGCAGCCCGAGGAGCGGTGCGCCGTAGGACCCGCTGCCCGGCGTGATGTGCAGCAGCACCTGCCGTCCGGCCGCTGCCATGCCGAACAGGGCGGCGAGCAGCATGACCGCGTAAGCCGACCGTTGCGGGCCGAAGCGCAGGTTCAAGAGCAGGCCGTAGGCCACGCCCACGAGCGCAACACGCTGCAGCAGGCAGAGCGGGCAGGGCAATTCGTGCGCGGCGAATTGATCGACGTAGGCGACGACGAGAACCGCGATCAGCCCCGCAAGCCCCGCCGCATTGAGCAACTCGGCGATATCGACCTTGCGATGCATGCTCAAAACGCCAGCTGCAACGGATCGGTCATGTGGTGGTTGAGCCATGCCACGGAGAGCAGTGCGGCCAGGGCGAACGCGAAGCCGCCGGCCCGCCGGTTGCCATGCCAGGCAAGCCCCATTGCGCAGGCGATCAACAGGAAGATGAGGGATGTCATGGCCGGCCCGGAGCGCTGAACTGTGCGAAGGGCAGTGTGACGCGCGGCGGCTATCGCAGCGTTCACGAAATCCGTTGCATTTGAGCAGAAGGCGTCATGATCGTTGGCGAGTTACGCATGCTGGATCACAACCGGCCGAGTTCATCTCACACTAACCAAGTCGACGGAATGCCCGTGTGGCGACTGGCCGTTTGAAAGGATTACCTCTGCCCCATGTGGGCGTGACCGATCCTGCGTTGGAGCGTACGTGGCGGATGAAGGTGAAGCGCCTTCCAACGATCCATTCCAGACTCGTCTTGCTCGTCATGGCCTGCGTCATTCCGGGGGCGCTGATGGTCGTGGGGCTGATTTCGCACAACTACCATCAAGGCCGAGCAGCTCTCATCCAGGCATCGCTGGCGACGGCGCGCGCGATGGTGTCGACGGTTGATCGGGAATTGGCCGGCACACGCGCTTCATTGCTCGCGCTCTCCACGTCCCAAGCTCTCGAATACGATGATTTCGCCTCATTTTACGAGCGGGCCAAGCTAGTGCTCAAGACACAGGGGGCCAGCAGCATCTTCCTGCTCGATCCGACGTTCCAGCAACGCGTGAACACCCTCCTACCCTTTGGCAGCAAGCCGCCGCCCACCGTCGATACGGGGTTGCGCCAGGTGTTCAAAACGGGCCGCCCCGTCACGACCGATATCTTCATGGCTCCGATATCCAAGAAGCTCCTGATCGCCGTCGGCGTCCCCGTCTTCCGGGGCGATACGGTCGCCTATGTTCTGGGAGCAAGCATCCTACCCGAGCGGCTGACCGAGATCCTGACCCAGCAGCGTCTTTCACCGGACTGGGTCAGCGCCATTCTGGACAGCACCGGCACCATTGTTGCCCGCACCAGCCAAATGGAGCGGTTTGTGGGAACGAAGGGTGCTCCGGCGATGGTTGCGCGGATGGCGCAGGTGGCCGAAGACTCGCTGGAAACAAGATCCGTCGAAGGTATTCCCGTTCTGATCGTGTTCAGCCGATCGGCGCTCTCGAATTGGACGGTGGCGATCGGTATCCCCCTGGCGGGCATCACCGACGAGCTGTGGCAAACGCTGTCGTGGCTCGTCGCCGGCATGGCAATTCTGCTGGTGAGCAGCCTTGCTCTGGCCTGGGCTATCGGGAGCAAGATCGCGCGGCCGATCCACGAATTGGCGGCGCCTGCACTGGCTCTCGGTGCCGGCGCGGCGGTGACCGTTCCTCCCCTGGACTTGAGGGAAGCGGACGAAGTCGGCAAAGCGCTGACGAAAGCATCCGCCATGCTGAGATCGGCACAGCATCAGGCCAGTCACGACGTGCTGACCGGCCTCGCCAACCGGGCGCTGTTCGATGAAATCCTCAATCACCAGCTGGCGATCTGCAGGAGGACCCAAA
This sequence comes from uncultured Alphaproteobacteria bacterium, assembly GCA_963774165.1. GTDB lineage: Bacteria > Pseudomonadota > Alphaproteobacteria > Rhizobiales > Hyphomicrobiaceae > AWTP1-13. The sequence continues at coordinate 487,452 of CAVZEC010000016.1, forward strand.
GCAACCTCGCCATCATCTATATCGATCTCGACGGGTTCAAGCCCGTCAACGATATCCACGGGCACGCAACCGGCGACGATGTACTTTGCATGGTGGCGGAGCGCCTAAAGGGCGCGATCCGGGAATCCGACATGGCGGCACGACTGGGTGGCGACGAGTTTGCACTCATACTGCAGCAAACGGGATTGGCTGCCGCTCAGAAGGTGGCGCAGAAGCTGATCGGCGGTCTTTCTGCTCCATACGCAATTGGCTCACTCACGTTGACGCTATCGGCGAGCATCGGCGTCGCCGCCTATCCGGATTCGGGAACCACCGCCGAGACGCTTTCGCAGCACGCCGACGAAGCCATGTACAAAGCCAAATTCGCAAGCCGGCGGGGCTACGCGGTTGCAAGCTGATGGTCGGTATTGTCCGGCGTCCGACTTCCCGCAATACTACCTGCCAACTCGGATGCGCACACCGGCTGGGCTTGCGACCCAGGTTGGATGATCTTCCCGCCCGCGCCAGGGTCGACCCGACGACATCTGCTCGCGCGGCGCGCCATTTTCCGGCAGGATGCGGCCACCGACATCAGGTCGCGACGGGAGAATAGACGCATGACCGCACAGAGCAAGTCTCGCATCTCGCGCATCACCAGCCCGGCCGCGCCCGAGCCTGCGCCCGGCACGTGGTCGAACTGCCTCGTGGTGAACGGCGTCGCCTACGTCGCCGGCCTGGTTGCGCGCGGCGAGGACGGCAAGGCCGTCCAGGGCGACGAGTACGAGCAGGCGAAAGCCATCTTCGTGAAGATGCGCGGCCTGATCGAGGCGGCCGGCGGCGCCATGTCCGACGTCGTGAAGGTCGTGATCTTCGTCACGGACATCAAGAACCGCGAGAAGGTCTGGAAGGCGCGCCGCGAGGTCTTCACGGGCGATTTTCCGGTGAGCACGCTGGTGCAGGTCGCGGCCCTGGCCTCGCCCGACATCAAGGTCGAGATCGAGGCCATCGCCCATCTCGGCGCGGGCGTGCGCTGATGGTGCTTGCCTGAACCTAGACGGCCGGCGGGGGCACGCCGTTGGCGCTGCGCTGCACCGACATGGGGTCGTCCGAGCGGCGCGACTTGCCCTCGAAGAAGGCTCCCTGCTCGATCGCCAGCGACTTGTGGAATACGTCGCCCTCGACGCGGCTCGACGATTGGAACGTCACGGCGTTGCCGCGGATCGATCCCTGCACGCTGCCGCGCACCACGATCTCTTCCGCGATCAGCGCTCCCGTGATGCGCGCCCGCTCGCCGATGACGATGCGCTGGGCGTGGATGTCGCCCTGCACCTCGCCCTCGATCTGCACCTCGCCCTTGGACTCGAGGTTGCCGGTGATGCTGAGGTCGGCGCCGATCACGGAGGCCGAGCCGTTCGCGCTGCCGCGTGCCGCCGCCTGCGCGGGCGCGGGCCTTCCGTTGGCGACTTGCGGTGCGGGTCCCAGCCTGGGAGGCGCTGGCCCGGGCCTGCCGGCATCCGCAGACATGCCCTCTCTTTCGGGTTTCTTCGTGAACATCGATGCACTACTCCGCCACGCGCAGCCCCAGTCCGGACGCCCTCTTAACACGGATCACGGCCACGGTCACCGCCGAGCTAGTGGTCCGGTTCTAACATTCGCATCCCTTCGCGGCGGCCTCTCCTGCGAATGTTTGAATCGGAAGACCGCTAGCAGATATCGGAGTCTAGTGGAGCTTTGGCTTCGACATTCGCCCCGTGAGCCCGCGTAGCGAATGTCAGATCCGCGCCACCAGATCAGCCTCGCCGCCAAATGTGGCGGTCCTGTAGTGGTCCGGCCTGCGCTGGTTTTGGCCGTCCAGCGATGATAGTTTTGTGCCGCCCGCCCTCACGCGAGGGGAAAGAGGCGAGCGCATTGCCAGCGCTACAAAACATCGATCGGGGAGGTGGCCATGAGGGCTTGCAAGGGAGTTGCCGCGCTGGCGGCACTTCTGGTGATGGGGACTGCCGTCGCGGCCTACGCCGAGATGGCCATCTCGTCCAACGACACCAAGGTGAAGCTCGTCAACGGCAAGCAGGAGGTGCAGAAGAGCCCGCCGCCCGACAACCTCACGTTCATCGATCTGAAGGCATCGCCGCCCAAGGTGCTGGCGGAGATCGACGTTCCCAACAGTCTGGTCGGGCCGCCGACCAACGTCGCCATATCGCCAAAAGAGGACATCGCGCTGGTAGCCAGCGCGATGATGATCGATCCGGCCGATCCTACCAAGCAGATCCCGGACGACAGGTTGACGGTGATCGATCTGTCGCCGCTGAAGCCGACCCTCGTCGGCCGCCTCAAGTCGGTGGTCGGCGCCAAGGCCGGCCCGACGGCTCCCAAGGTCATCGCCACGCTGCAGGCGGGCAAGGGAGCCTCCGGAGTTTCGATCAACAAGGCCGGTACGCTCGCGCTGGTCGCCAACAACGCCGAGGGAACGGTTTCCGTATTCACGATCAGCGGCACGACCGTGACGTCCGCCGGCAAGGTCGAGGTCGGCAAGCCGGATTCAGGTCCGCGGCACGTCGTGTTCACGCCCGACGGCAAGCGCGCGCTCGTCACGCGCGACAACGACAATCGCGTGGCGGTGCTCTCGGTCGACGGCAGCAAGGTCGAAGCGACCAAGCGCGAGATCGCGTCGGGCCTGCGCCCCAATGCGATCGACGTGGCCGCCACGGGCGACGTCGCGGTGGTGGCCAACGTCGGCATTTCCGGCAGCGGAGACGCCACTACCATAAGCGTCATCGACCTCAAGGCCGATCCGCCGCGGGTGGTCAACAGCGTCTCCGTCGGCGTGACACCCGAGGGCGTGAAGATCTCCCCCGACGGCAAGTTCGTCGCAGTCACCGTCATGAACGGCACCAACGCTGCCCCCGGCTCGGCGTTCTACAACGACAACGGACTGCTGCAGGTGTGGACTCGCACCGGTGCGCAGCTGACCAAGGCCGCCGAGCTGCCGATCGGCAAGTGGTGCCAGGGCGTCGTCTGGTCGGCCAACGGCAAGACACTGCTCGTGCAATGCATGGTCGAGGAGGAGATCACGGTGGTGCGCTTCTCCGGCAAGGCCTTGACGAAAGCCGGTACAATCAAGACCAAGGGCGGCCCGGCGGGCATCCGCACTGCCGAGCCATAGGATCTGTGATGCGTGCGCCATGTCGGGATGAAGGGTGACGAGACCAAGCCTCTACATTCGGCCGATGGCGCGCGTCGCCTCCGCAGCAGGCGGTCCCTCATTGCCGGCAATCGCCGTGGCGGGCCGTGACGATCTGCTGTTTGCCGCCGCGGAGTTGGTCGAACGGCGAGGGCGCCCGCGTCAGCCGCCGCGTGGTCGGCGCCTCCGAACTCATGGCCGCGGCGGGCGCGGAGGAACGGGCGCTGCTGCAGCGGCTGCGCCGGCCGCGCGCGCCGCTGGCGGGCGTCGCCCTCGACCGGCCGCGCCTGATGGGCGTCGTCAACGTCACACCCGACAGCTTCTCCGACGGCGGCCGCCACGCGACCACGGATGCCGCGGTGGAGCACGCGCTGCAGCTGGAGGCGGAGGGAGCCGACATCCTCGATATCGGCGGCGAGTTGACCCGACCCGGGTCCGATCCCGTGGACCTCGAGGCGGAGTGCCGGCGGGTCCTCCCCGTCATCGCCGCGCTCGCGAAGAAGAGCCGCGCCCGCATTTCGGTCGACACGCGCAAGCCCGAGGTCATGCGGCGCGCGGCACTCGAGGGCGCGCACATGATCAACGACGTCTCCGCGCTGACGCACGATCCCCGGAGCCTGGAAGTGGTGGCGGCGCTGGCCCTTCCCGTGGCACTGATGCATGCGCAGGGCGACCCGCGCACCATGCAGGACAATCCGACCTACGACGACGTGGTGCTCGACGTGTACGATTTCCTGGACGAGCGCATCGCCGCTTGCGAGCGGGCGGGCATCCCGCGCGCGCGGCTGGTCGTCGACCCCGGCATCGGTTTCGGCAAGACGCTCGCCCACAACATGGAGCTGCTGGGCTCGCTTGCCATCTTTCACGGCCTGGGCTGCGGGCTGATGCTCGGCGCCTCGCGCAAGAGCTTCATCGGCCACCTCACCGGCGCGGGCGCGGCCGGATCGCCTGCCCGGCTCCCTCGCCGCTGCCCTGCTTGGGGCAGCGCAGGGCGTCCAGCTCCTGCGCGTCCACGACGTCGCCGCGACGCGCCAGGCCCTGGCCGTGTGGGACGGCGCGCTGCGGTAGCCGCCGACGCTGTCATCCCGGTGCGTGCCACCGGAACCCATCGAGCAACGGGTCGCGGCGCGCGCGGTTGGCTGTATCCCAGGCACACTCGGGACGAGCCCTAGTGCAGGCAAGGCCCGGGATGACAACGTCACCAGATGTTGAAGCGCACGCCGACGCGAACCTGGTGCTCCCAGGTATCTCCCAGTGTTGCGACACTCCGTTGGGTCGGATTCAGAACGGAGACAAATGAGGGTGTCGTGATCGTCGAACTGGTTCCCTCTAGGTAAAGTGCGCGGTAGCCGACATCGAGCGCCCAACGATGATCAAAAGAAAAGGAAACGCCAGCCATTAGGGCCGCGGCCAGGCCCACGTTGTCGTCTTTGCCGGAGCCCACGCGCGTGCGCGGTGCCGCGACCTGCGCAGGCGTGGCGTCGAACAGAAGCTCGGTATTCGAGTAGGAGCGCGAAACCTGATTGTAGACGAAGCCGATGCCAGCGCCGACGTAGGGGGTGAACATTCCTCGCGGCAGCACGTCGAAGTAGCCGTTCACGAGGCCAACTGCGCTGCTGAGCTTGAGTGAGTCGCACCACTGTCCCATTGACAGTGTCGCCCGCGACCGGAGCATACGGAAAGGCATATGCGCCATTGAACTTGTTGGGCTGGTCATGGCGCCAGTCGAACGTCAAGTCGCCTCTGAACCGCGGCGAAAGATAAGCGCCGATCCCGACCGTTCCGCCGTAGAGATTGCCCTGCCGGCTCGTGAAGGGTATCGCCGCCGATGTGAACGGTCCCAAGGTCGAATCCTCACCGTAGAGCAGGCCGCTCTCCGAAAAGCTTCTTGAGCTCGTCCAGGTGTAGCCGAGATCGGCGCGGAAGTAGTAGGTGAAGCCCTCCTGCACCGGGATCGGTGCGGGAACCGGGATCGGCGCGGGCACCGCGATTGCGTCCTTGGCGCCGCCGGCATAGATCACGTCGCCACCGGCCTGGGCCGAGCCGCCCGCGACGATGAGCGCGGCAAGCGCAACGAGAGCGTGTCTGAGTTTCATAACGTCCATCCCCTGCCAGTCCGTGAAGGCCGCTTGGTTGCGGGCTTCAGTGCGTTGAACGCGATTTGCTACCGGAGGAGCCGGCCGGGGGGAGCGAGGAACGAGGTCCACCGGTGCGGCATCCCCGGCGGTCCCTCGACTGGGGACTCGCCGATACGCACTAGGACTGACAATCGGAAGGACCGGCTCGGGCGCGTGGCCCTGGCCGGTCCTTCACTATCCCATGGGCACCGGGCAGCCGTTGGCGCCGGGCCCTACTCGGTTCTGCCGGACTGCCAGGCGGGCAGTCCGGGCGTAGCGCGTCGTCAGCGGATGTCCCACCGCAGGCCGACGCGAATTTCCTGTGCCGTGACGTCCTCGAGGCGCGGGCCGGGCGTTACGGCCACCGGCAGCGGATTGGTGATGCTGCCCGTGTGCGTGTCGCCCAGGTAGAGGAAGCGGTAGCCGACATCGATGTAGAGGCGGCCGGGCTCGACGTACGCGGGGCCGTCCTTGATGCTGACGGGGGTGTGACCACCGCGATCGATGCGGAAGCTGAAGCCGGCCATCAGGGCGCCTGCCGCCGTCCATTCGCTGTCGCCGCTGTAGTTGATGGTCGCAGCACCGCAGCCCGTGGTGGTGTATGCGCCGCTGCTGGTCTTGTGATAGGCCGCGCCGACGCCGATGCCGACGTAGGGCGTGAGGCGCTCATAGGGGCGGAAGTCGTAGTAGGCGTTGGCGAGCAGCAGCGAGCTGCGCGTGCTGAAATCGCCGGTGATGGTGGAACCGACGCCGCAGGCGCCGTCGCCGTGCACGTCGGTCTTGCCGCGATATTCGTAGGTCACGTCGCCGCGGAAGCCGCGGCCGAAGTAGCGGCCGACGCCGCCGCCGACCGACCAGGTGTTGTCGATGGAGAGGGAGCCGAAGGGGGTGATGGCGCCGCTCAGCTCACCGGCATCCATCCAGGCATAGCTGGCGTCGCCGCGCACGTACCAGCTCGCGGGCATGACGGTGACGGGTGCGTCCTTCATTCCGCCGTAGTAGTCGGCGCTGGCGCCCGTTGCGCCGGCAACGAAAAGTACCGCCCCTGCGATGATGGACCGGTGGGATGCGACCATGACTTTATTCCTCCTACTGCACACGACATCACCCTGGGGCGCCACTGCCCCTGCAGATGCGGGCGCACTTCTGAACACGGGATCAGCATCGCCAAGAACGATTGATGAAGGGTTAAACGGTGCCTCGCTTCGGGACGATCGGGCGGCGCCGTTGCGGCGAAGCAGCACGTATTGGCCTTCTCCCCGGCGGGGCGGTCGCTTGTGCCGGGCCGTTTCGAGGCCCCACCTCCGGGGGGTAGACTTCACGGCCGAGCTACACCGGCCTATATGTTTCGGAGGGAAGGAACTCGCAGGACAGGTTCGATGCGATATACGGTGCTGCTGCAGAAGGAAGAGGACGGCGGCTACGTCGTGAGCGTGCCCGCACTGCCGGGATGCGTCAGCCAAGGCGATACGCGTGCCCAGGTTCTGGCGAATATCCGTGAGGCTATCGAGCTCTACATCGAGGATTGCCGCGACGCGGGCGATCCAGTCCCGACGGAAGCCGATCAGGAATTCGTTTAGGTCGAGGCCGCTTAGGTGGCCAAGCTTCCATCGGATTTATCAGGTCGGCGGGTGCGTGCAGCGCTGGAGCGTGCCGGTTTCGTCTTCCGTCGCCAGACTGGCAGTCACATGATTCTTCGGCGCGACGTGCCCTACGGTCGTGTCGTCGTCCCGATCACAAGGTGGTCGGCTCGGAACCATTCTCGGATCGTCGCGGACGCTCGGATGGCGTGGGAGTCCCGCGCGTGAGACAGCAGCCGGACGACGGGTTCGCGTGTGGCGTCTACGCGGCCAGGGCGGCCTTGCGCACGGCTTCGGCGATGTCACCTACAACCTGGTGCACCAGCCGCTCGTCGTCGCCCTCGGCCATCACGCGGATGACGAACTCGGTGCCGGACGGGCGGATGACGAGCCGGCCGCTCACGCCCAGCCGGGCCTTGCCCTGATCGATGGCTTTCTTGACGAGCTCCTGCTCCAGGGGCGCGCCGTTGACGTAGGGCACGTTCTGCAGGATCTGCGGCAGCCGGTCGAAGCGCTTGCACACCTCGCTCACCGGCTTGCCGGTGCCGACCACGACCGAGAGCACCTGCAACGCGGTGACGAGGCCGTCGCCCGTGGTGGTGAAATCGGACAGCACGATGTGGCCGGACTGCTCGCCGCCGACGTTGTAGCCGTGCTTGCGCATGTGCTCGCTGACATAGCGGTCGCCGACCGGCGTGCGCACCATCTCCAGCCCGATTCCCCCGAGGTAGCGCTCGAGCCCCAGGTTGGACATGACGGTCGCCACGACCCCGCCGGCCGTCAGCTTGCCGCTGCCGTGCCAGCTTTCCGCGATCACGGCCATGATCTGGTCGCCGTCGACGATGCGCCCCTTCTCGTCGACGATCACCACGCGGTCGGCATCGCCGTCGAGGGCCACGCCGATGTCGGCGCGCATCTCGCGCACCTTGTCGCACAGCGCCTCGGGCGAGGTGGAGCCGCACTTGAGGTTGATGTTGTGGCCGTTGGGCTCGACGCCGATCTTGATGACCTCGGCGCCCAGCTCCCACAGCGCGTCGGGCGCCACCTGGTAGCCAGCGCCGTTGGCGCAGTCGATGACCACGCGCAGGTCGTTGAGGCGGATGTTGCGCGGCAGCGTGCGCTTGGCGTACTCGATATACCGCTCCTGGGCGCTCTCGATGCGCTTGGCGCGGCCGATCCGGTCGGCGGGCGCCAGCATCTGGGCGGTAGGCGCACCCATGAGGGCCTCGATCTGCCCCTCGGCCTCGTCGGAGAGCTTGTAGCCGTCCGGGTCGAACAGCTTGATGCCGTTGTCCTCGTAGGGGTTGTGGGAGGCGGAGATCATCACGCCGAGATCCGCGCGCAGGGAGCGCGTGAGCATGGCGACCGCCGGTGTCGGCATCGGTCCCAGCAGGAACACGTCCATGCCGACGGCCGTGAACCCCGACATGAGCGCGGACTCGATCATGTAGCCCGACAGCCGCGTGTCCTTGCCGATCACGACGCGGTGCCGGCGCTGGCCGTTGGAGAACAGCTTGCCCGCGGCCATTCCGACCTTGAGCGCGGTCTCCGATGTCATCGGCGGGCTGTTGGCCAGGCCGCGAATGCCGTCGGTGCCGAAATACCGGCGCGACATGGTGTTCCTCCTCGAGGTCTACAACGCGCGCCCGGGCCGGCCACTACGGCCCTCGCTTGCAGCTGCAATGACCCTGTTGGCTGTTGCTGGCATTATGCCGTCCCGACCCAGGGACTAGCATCAAAATCTGTAAGCAAAGATTACACCAACCGGACCGGGACGCGCCAATGCAACTGCCTCTTCGTAAACACTTTTCGCAGCTTGCCGGAGCCTGAGACACTCGCCAAAGGCGCTTCCGTGGGTTCCCCTCCCCTTGACGGGGGGTAGGGGTGGGGTGAGCCGCGGCGGAGACGGACAATTTTTCTTTCCACCTTTCAGGCGTGCAGGCTCTGCCGAGGATGCGAGCCTGGCCCCCACCCCCATCCCCTCCCCGCGAGGGGGAGGGGAGCCCTCGGGGAGCCGTCGAGATCCGCGATGGGCGGTCCGGCGTGCGCGCAATGCTTGACGCCCCGAGCGCCGGGACGCGCGAGGATTGGGATAGCCGAGGGAGCGGGGGCAGCAGCGACCGCGATCCGATGCATCAACGTGAGGCGGCACCGCCGCCCCCGCTGCAGAGTTTTTGGCTTAGGCGTCGCGCTTGGCTCACTCTGGAGTGCCTGAGTTGCGAGAGCCGAAGCTCATCGCGCGCATCAGGGCTACGACGCCGAGCCCCGTTGCCGCGGTTTGCGTGAACCGCGGCCCGGCTGCTCCCCGCTCTCACTTCGCGGACCGCCGCCATGGAGCGACCCTCGGTGAGCGGGGCGGCAGCATCATATGCGCCGCCAAGATCGCGGGGATAACTCCGAAGACAAGTGAGCGCTACGCCGTGCGAAGCGGGCAGACTGCCCTGTTACACTGCAACGTCATCTCCACGCAGGCGGATATCCACGGATCTCAGAAGCAACCGGGAACAAGCGACCACCGGCCCGCTCCCGGAACTCTGATCTAGATCTCTGCGCGTCTAAGAAGCTCTCACGGCCCTGACAAACGTAGGAAAGGCTCGGCTTCCCCTCACATGTCTCACATAAAGTCGCCTTGGGCTCGATCGGACCGAGGGAGGGCCTGGTTGCCGTAATTATGCTATACGTGCGTCGTATCAATTCGCGTGCCCTGCGTGCGGGCCAACAAGAGAAAAACCATGCGCACACTTACACTTACGCTTGCTGTCGTATCGATGCTCATGGCGCACTCCGCCGCGGCCCGTGAAGAGCCGCCTGCGGCCGCCGAAGCGCCATCCATCACCAGCGATCGACCCTCCATTGTGGATCTCGTCATTGTCGCTGAGGCGGATTGCGCTGAGTTCGCCGAAGCCGCCCTTGAAGGCGATGCCCAGGCGATCCATCACTTCCTCAACTGCATCGACTAATACCAGAGATGGCCGAGTGCCTAGGTGTCTACACAGCCTGGGCCCCCCCTCCGTGGCTTCCCCTCCCCACGAGGGGGAGGGAGACGCACGGCGGTCATAGAGCCAGCCGGACCGCTTGCACTTGTCGGGATGGGTGCATCACGCCGCGCGGAACAGGCGGACGGCTTCGTCGCATTCGACGTCATCTCCGCGAAGGCGGAGATCCACGCTTTCAGGAGCGACGAGGGCTTCCTGTGCGCCGTCGCTCGCTGCAATCTTCATAACGCAATCGGACCTATCCTTCGTCATGCCCGCACTTGTTGCGGGCATCCAATCCCACTCTCCGCTCCTCGCACGCAGATCGTGGGATTGGATGGCCGTGACGAGCACGGCCATGACGAACAGACGGGGGTGCGCGCACTGGCGGACCATGCGTTCGATTGCCGCCGGCGCGGGCAGCCCGTCAAGCCGCACGGAACAGGCGGACGGCTTCGTCGCACTCCGCGTCATCTCCGCGAAGGCGGAGATCCACGCCAGCTTCCAGAGGCAAACTGAGACTTGCTTGGGTGCCCGCCTACGCGGGCATGACGTTGTGCGGGGTGAGGCTAGGCTGCCCGGAAGAGGCGGACGGCCTCGTCGCATTCGAAGAGGTAAAGCAGCAACCTGAGCGCTTCCCCCCGTGGCGAGGTCAGGTGCGGGTCCTGGCTCAGCACCAGCCTGGCGTCGTCGCGGGCCGCGGCCAGCAGCTCCTCGAAGTTGGGCACGGCGGCGACGCGGAACTCCGGCAGCCCGCTCTGGCGCGCGCCCAGCACCTCGCCGCCGCCCCTGAGCTCGAGGTCCTTCTCGGCGATCTTGAAGCCGTCCTCGGTGGCCTCCATCATCTCGAGGCGCTGGCGGGCGGTTTCCCCGAGCGGCGCCTTGTGCAGCAGCATGCAGAAGCTCTCGCGCGAGCCGCGTCCCACCCGGCCGCGCAGCTGATGCAACTGGGCGAGGCCGAAGCGCTCGGCGTGCTCGATCACCATGATGTTGGCGTTGGGCACGTCGACACCGACCTCGATCACGGTGGTGGCCACCAGCACCTTGAGGATGCCGGCGGAGAACGCCGCCATGGTCGCGTCCTTGGCCTTGTCCGGCATGGCGCCGTGCAGCAGGCCCACGGCATTGGCGCCGAAGATCTGGGAGAGATGCGCGTGCCGCTCCTCGGCGGCGGCGAGCTCGGATTTCTCCGAGCTCTCGATCAGCGGGCACACCCAGTAGACCTGAGCCCCCTCGGTCAGCTGCACGCGCAGGCGCTCGATCAGCCGCTCGATCAACTCGACTGGAATGGACTTGGTGACGATCGGCTTGCGGCCCGCCGGCTTCTCGGTGAGCTTCGACACGTCGAGGTCGCCGTAGTGCGTCATCAGCAGCGTGCGCGGGATCGGCGTCGCCGTCATGACGAGCACGCCCGCGCCGCCCTTGCCGCCGCCGCCCTTGGACTGCAGGGCGAGGCGCTGGTGCACGCCGAAGCGGTGCTGCTCGTCGATGACGGCGAAGGCCAGGTCCTTGAACTGCACGTCGGCCTGGAACAGCGCGTGCGTGCCGACGAGGATATCGACCTCGCCGGCCGCAAGCCGCTCGAGCAGATCGGCGCGCACGCGGCCCTTCTCCCGGCCGGTCAGGAGCGCCAGGCGCAGGCCCGCCGACGCGGCATAGGGCGCGATGGTGTCGGCATGCTGCCGCGCCAGCACCTCGGTCGGCGCCATCAGGGCGGCCTGTGCGCCCGCCTCGACCGCGACCGCCATCGACATCAGCGCCACCACCGTCTTGCCGGAGCCGACATCGCCCTGCAGCAGGCGCAGCATGCGATGCGGCGCGCCCATGTCCTCGGCGATCTCCTTCAGGGCCTGGCGCTGCGAGTTGGTGAGGGCGAAGGGCAGCGCGTCGGCGATGCGGGCGCGGATGACACCGTCACCCTCCACCTGGCGGCCCGCCTGGGACTTGAGGCTCTGCCGCACCAGGGCGAGTGCCAGCTGGCCCGCCAGCAGCTCGTCGTAGGCGAGGCGCTGCCAGGGCGGCGAGGCGGGAGAGACGTCCTGCGCCTCCTCCGGCCGGTGCACGCGCAGAAGCGCCGTCTTGGCATCGGGCCAGCCGCGCTGCGTGAGCCAGGCGGCGTCCTGCCACTCGGGCAGGTCGGGTACGCGCTCCAGCGCCTGGCGTGCCGCCTTCAGCAGCACCTTGCCGGAGAGCCCGGCGGTGAGCGGATAGACCGGCTCGAGCAGGGGCAGATCGGCACGCGCCTCCGGCGAGACGATGTAGTCGGGGTGCGTCATCTGCTTCTTGTCGTTGTAGCTTTCGATGCGGCCGCTGATGGTGCGGATGCTGCCCACGGGCAGCTGCCGCTCCACGAACCGGTGGTCGACGTGGAAGAACACCAGGTCGATGCGGCCGCTGTCGTCCTCGCAGGTGACCTTGTAGGGCGCCCGCGCATTGCCGCGCGGGGCCGGCTTGTGCTTGAGGACGCGCACCTCCAGCGTGGCGATGGTGCCGGGCACGGCCGCCGTGACGGTCGGCGTGGCGCGGCGGTCGATCACCCCCGTGGGGGTGTGCCAGAGCAGGTCGATCACCCTGGGCTCGCTGACGCCCGGCGGCAGCCGCAGCGCCTTCTTCAGCAGGATCTCCATGCGCGGGCCGATGCCGGCGAGGTTCTTCGCGTTGGCAAAGAGGGGTGTGAGCTGCTCGGGCCGCATGGGTGGAACGGGGGTTGGCCCCCTCGCCTCGACGTTTGTTGAGGGGGTCAGACCCCTCGCATCCTCGGTTCGGCGGCGGCGCCATGCTGAGGCGAGGGGTCTGACCCCTCAGGTGCCGCTTTTCTCTCCGTGCTCCTGGGCCTATATGTGGCGCTCGAGCCGGCGCGAGGGTGGCGGCAGCAACCCCTGCCGTCAAGCACCCGCGCCCGGTTATCAAAGCCGAACCTCATGACCGACGACGTCGAAACACGCCGCCGGCGCGCCGTCTATCGTGCGTGCCACCGCGGTACCAAGGAAATGGACTGGATGCTTGGCCGCTTCGCGCAGGCGGCGCTCGGCGATATGTCCGTGGAGAGACTGGACCGCTTCGAGCGCCTGCTGGCACTGCCCGATCCCGACCTGCAGGACATGATCCTCCACCCCGGCCTCGCCCCGGCCGGCGAGTTCGCCGACCTCATCGCCGCCGTGCGCGCCTTCAACGGGCTGGAGGACCCCAAGCCATGACTGGCGCGCTCCTCCGAGCCAGTGGTGAGCTTGTCGAACCACGGCAAGACGTACGCGGCCCGTCCTTCGACAGGCTCAGGACTGAGGTAGCGCACGGCGCGAGGGTGGCGCCATGAGGGAGACGCTGGCGGGAGTGCCGGATGGGCTGGCGCCGCTGGTGCTGGCGCGGCTCAGCGAGGAGGAGGGCGCCGGCTCGCCGCCGCTGCTGCTGCATGTGGCCCGCGACGACCGCCGGCTGGAGGCGCTGGCCGAGGGCCTCGCCTTCTTCGCTCCCAAGGTGCGTGTCATCCAGATGCCGGCCTGGGACACCGTGCCCTACGACCGCATCGGGCCCAATCACGAGATCGTCGCGACGCGCGTGGCATCCATGGCCCGATTGGCCGTGGCCGCGCGCAAGGGGCCGACCGTCGTCCTCACCACCGTCAATTCCATCCTGCAGCGCCTGCCCCCGCGCGAGTTCATCCGCCGCTCGCTCAAGACGATCGCGCCCGGCCAGCGCATCGACATGAACCAGCTGGTCCAGCGCCTCGCCCTCGCGGGCTTCCAGCGCACCGGCACCGTCATGGAAGCAGGCGAATTCGCCATACGCGGCGGTATCCTCGACCTGTTCCCGCCGGGGCGTCTGTCGCCCGTGCGCCTCGACTTCTTCGGCGACACGCTCGAGCACATCAAGGCGTTCGACCCCGAGACGCAGCGCACCGGCAAGATCGTGCAGCGGCTCACCCTGATGCCGATCAGCGAGGTGGCTTTCGGCGGCGAGGCCGAGAAGCGCTTCCGGAGCAAGTATCTGGAGACGTTCGGCCCCGCGACCCAGGAGGACGCGCTTTACGAGGCCGTCAGCGCCGGCCAGCGCTATCCGGGGATGGAGCACTGGCTGCCGCTGTTCCACGACCAGCTGGAGACGCTGTTCGACTACGTGCCCGACGCGCCCGTCAGCTTCGACCACCTGGCCGAGCAGGCGGTCGAGGAGCGCCTTGCCCTGATCGCGGACCACTACGATGCGCGCGTGCAGGGGCTGGAGGCGCTCGCCTTCGGTGCGCCGCCCTACAAGCCCGTGCCGGCGGACGCGATGTTCCTGACCAGCAAGGAGTGGGCCGAGCGACAGGCCGGCCGCATCGTGCGTCACATGACGCCGTTCGAGGAGGCGTCGTCGTTCCCCTCCAGCGACGGCGCAGCGCCCGCCGCCAAGAGTGAGGGCGTGTCCGAAGCCGGTTTCCCGGTCCGAGCCGCGGTCGGCGGCAAGGGGAGCGACGGCCAGGACGGCAGGGTCTACTCCTTCGGCGGCCGGGTCGGGCGCAATTTCGCGCTCGAGCGGTCCGGCGAAGGCGGCAACGTGTTCACCGCCGCGGTCCAGCACGTGCGCAACCTGCAGGCCCAGAGCAAGCGCGTGATCGTCGCGTCGTTCTCGCAAGGCGCGCGCGAGCGCCTGCTGGCGCTGCTCGTCGAGCATCAGCTCGCCAACGCCCGCAAGGTCGAGAGCTTCGCGGAGGTCGAGGCGCTGCCCGCCGACGCATCGGCATTCGCCGTCCTCGGCATCGAGCAGGGCTTCGAGACGCCCAACCTGGCTGTCATCGGCGAGCAGGACATCCTCGGCGACCGCCTGGTGCGGCCCCGGCGCAAGGCGCGGCGCGCTTCCGACGTCATCACCGAGGCGACCAGCCTGGGTGTCGGCGACTTCGTGGTGCACTCCGACCACGGCATCGGCCGCTTCGACGGTCTCACCACCATCACCGCGCTGGGTGCGCCGCACGACTGCCTGGAGATCGCCTACGCGGAAGGCGCCAAGCTTTACCTGCCCGTCGAGAACATCGAGCTGCTTTCCCGCTACGGCTCGGCGGATGGGGCGGTGCAACTCGACCGTCTCGGCGGCGTCGCCTGGCAGACGCGCAAGGCCCGCCTCAAGCAGCGCATCCGCGAGATCGCCTCCGATCTCATCAAGGTGGCGGCGCTCAGGCAGCTGCGGCAGGCCCCCGCCATGGCGCCGCCGGAGGGCGCGTTCGACGAGTTCGTGGCCCGCTTCCCGTACGGCGAGACCGAGGACCAGACCTCCAGCATCGGCGCCGTGCTGGACGACCTCGGCTCCGGCAAGCCGATGGACCGGCTCGTGTGCGGCGATGTCGGCTTCGGCAAGACCGAGGTGGCGCTCAGGGCCGCCTTCGTCGCCGCCATGGACGGCTTCCAGGTGGCCGTGGTGGTGCCGACGACGCTGCTCGCGCGCCAGCACTTCGCCACCTTCACGCAGCGGTTCAAGGGGCTGCCCGTGCGTATCGCCCAGGCCTCGCGCCTGATCGCCGGCAAGGAGCTCAACGCCGTCAAGGCCGGCATCAAGGAAGGCACGATCGACATCGTCGTCGGCACGCACGCGCTGCTCGGCAAGGCCATCGGCTTCAAGCGGCTGGGGCTGCTGATCGTCGACGAGGAGCAGCACTTCGGCGTCGCCCACAAGGAGCGCCTGAAGCAGCTGCGCGAGGATGTGCATGTGCTGACCCTGACGGCGACGCCGATCCCGCGCACGCTGCAGCTGGCGTTGTCCGGTGTGCGCGAGCTGTCCCTGATCACCACGCCGCCGGTCGACCGTCTCGCCGTGCGCACCTACATCTCGCCGTTCGATCCCGTCATCATCCGCGAGGCGCTGAGGCGCGAGCGCTACCGCGGCGGCCAGACCTTCTACGTGGTGCCGCGCATCGCCGACCTGGAGGACGTGGCTGAGTTCCTCGCCGAGGCCGCTCCGGAGCTGAGGGTCGCGCGCGCCCACGGCCAGCTGCCGCCGAGCACGCTGGAAGACGTCATGACCGCCTTCTACGACGGCAAGTACGACGTGCTGCTGTCCACGGCGATCGTGGAGTCCGGCCTCGACATCCCCAACGCCAACACGCTGATCGTGCACCGCGCCGACATGTTCGGCCTGGCCCAGCTCTACCAGCTGCGCGGCCGCGTCGGCCGTTCCAAGGCGCGCGCCTACGCCTACTTCACCACGCCGGCCAACCAGAGGCTGACCGAGGGCGCGGAGAAGAGGCTCAAGGTGCTGCAGTCGCTCGACACGCTGGGCGCGGGGTTCTCGCTCGCCAGCCACGACATGGACATCCGCGGCGCCGGCAACCTGCTGGGCGAGGAGCAGTCGGGCCACATCAACGAGGTCGGCTTCGAGCTCTACCAGTCGATGCTGGAGGAGGCGGTGGCCGCGCTCAAGGGCGGCGACCTCGGCGAGACCCAGGAGCAGTGGAGCCCGCAGATCTCGCTCGGCACCAGCGTGCTGATCCCGGAAAGCTATGTCGCCGACCTGCAGCTGCGGCTCGGGCTCTACCGTCGCCTGTCCACGCTCGAGAAGCGCACCGACATCGACGGCTTCGCCGCCGAGCTGGTGGACCGCTTCGGCGAGCTGCCGCAGGAGGTCAAGCACCTGCTCGACGTGGTGGAGATCAAGGGGCTCGCGCGCCAGGCCGGCCTGCAACAGGTCGATGCCGGCCCCAAGGGCGCCGTGATCGTGTTCCGCAAGAACCAGTTCGCCAATCCTGAAGGCCTGGTGGCCTTCATGCAGAAGTCGCGCGGCGGCGTCCGGATGCAGCCCGACCACAAGCTCGTGTTCCGCGCCGACTGGCCCCAGCCCGAAGACCGCCTGCGGGGCGTGCGCGCGCTGGTGCGCCAGCTCGCCGACGTTGCTGCGGCCGCCAAGAAGGCGGCGTAGGTTGGGTCGAGCGTCAGCGATGCCCCAACACAAGACCGCGGGCGACAAGGGGTATTGGGTCTGCCCCATCTTCGCGAGGGTTGACCCGACCTACGAGGTGACGAGGCCCGCCGTGCCCAAGCTGATCCCATCGCTGCGGATGATACGGCGCACGCTCGAGTGCGAGATCGCCTACACCGTCTCTCGCCTGCGCGTGCTGGAGCGCCTGGCCGGCAATCCGGTCGGCGTCGAGATCCGCGAACTCGAGGGCGGCGCGGTCGCGCTGATGGCGCGGCATCTGCCGGTCCCCAGCTTCAACAACGTGGTCGGGTTGCGCGCCGGGCACGAGGGGCAGATCGAGCCGCTGATCGCCTGGTACCGCGCAGCCGGCGTCAAGCCGCAGCTCGAGACGGTGCCCGGGTACTACGACCCCGCGCTCGGGCGCGAGCTGGCGCGGCTCGGCTACTACCAGTCGGGCTTCCACGCCTCGCTGGTGTGCGAGCCGGACCTTACGCCCCCGGCACCCCCCGCCGCCGGCGTCGTCGTCGAGCGCGTCGAGTCCGCCGCGACGCTGGAGGATTTCCTCGACGCCTACATCGCGGGACGGGGCATCCCGCAGGGAGCCCAGTTCAAGGCCAACGTGCGTACCTGGCTCGGCGAGCCCGGCTGGCAGCTCTATCTGGGGCGCTGCGATGGGCGTCCGGCCGCCGCCGCCATCCTGTTCGTGCACGACAAGGTCGGCTACTGCGCCGACGCCACCACCGATCCGGCCTTCCGCGGCCGCGGCCTGCAGACGGCGCTGCTGGCCCGCCGCATCGCCGATGCCCGCGCCGCCGGCGTCGACTTCGTCTGCAGCGGCGCCGAGTTCCTGTCCCAGAGCCACCGCAACATGGAGCGCGCCGGCATGCGCGTGCAGTTCGTCCGCGCGCTGTGGACGGCGCTGTAGGGGGCGGTCTCACTCTTGCCCTGGCAGCCGCTCATATACATCGAAGCGGACGTGCCTCTCTGGGGTGGAGAAGAGCGGTTGGGCTGCCTATCTCACGAGGAACGGGATGCGAAACAAGGCGTGAAAGGACAAGCGATGGCAATGGCCAAGAACACGATTTGCGTTTGGTACGACAAGGATGCCGAGGCTGCTGCCCGCTTCTACGCCGAGACCTTTCCCGGTAGCTCGGTGGGTGCCGTCTACCGTGCACCCAGTGACTATCCCTCCGGCAAGAAGGGCGATGTGCTGATGGTTGAATTCACAGTCGCTGGCGTCTCTTGCATCGGCCTCAACGGCGGTCCCACTTTCAAGCACAACGAGGCCTTCTCGTTCCAGATCGCCACCGACGACCAGCAAGAGACCGACCGCTACTGGAACGCCATCGTCGGCAATGGCGGCCAGGAGAGCGCGTGCGGCTGGTGCAAGGACAAGTGGGGCATCTCCTGGCAAATCACCCCCCGCGTGCTTATGGAGGCGATGGCAGCCGGCGGCGATGAAGCAAGGCGCGCCTTCGAGGCGATGATGACCATGAAGAAGATCGACGTCGCCGCGATCAAGGCGGCGCGGCGCGGCTGAGCCGACGCCGTGGACCGCGACTACGTTCCGATAGGTGTCGAATGCCCATCCGTTCGTCATGGCCGTGCTCGTCACGGCCATCCAATCCCACGGCCCGCGCGCGAGTCGTGGAGTGTGGGAATGGATGCCCGCAACAAGTGCGGGCATGACGACGGAATGCTTCGGTTGCAATCGACGGGCGGCAGCGAGCACTGCCGAAAATGGCGCGCAAGGGTCGCAGCCGGCGACCAGGTCAGAACCACACGCCGGGGAAGCGGTAGCGCGGCTGCATCGAGCCGGGGCCCATGCCGACCATCGACACCATCGGCTCCTCCACCACCTCGATGGGCGGGGCCATCTCGCGGTTCTCCAGCGCCAGCAGGCGTGCGACGCGCTGGTCGGTGGGAGGATGGGAGCGCAGCAGCGAGGGTTGCGGGATGCGGCGCGATGGAACGGGAAGCAGGTCCTCCCAGATGCTGCCCTGATAGCGCTCGAGCTTCTCCAAGGCCGAGGCGAGCCCGCGCGGATCGCCGGTGAGCAGCGTGCCCTCCAGGTCGGCGTCGAACTCGCGCGTGCGCGACAGCCCGAGCTGCAGCAGGCTGCCGATGGTGGGCGCCAGATAAAGCAGCAGGAGTGCCGAGAAGGGCATGTCGGAATCCCCCAGCAGCCACGCCGGCAGGTTGAAGATCGCCAGGATGACCGCGAGATAGGACAGGGCCTGGGTGAAGCGCGTCATGACGTCGGCCAGGCTCATGACGGCGAGGTCGCCGCTGCGAACGTGGCTCAGCTCGTGCGCCATTACGCCCGTGAGCTCGCGCAGCGACAGGCGCCGCAGCAGGCCCTCGGTGATGCCGATGACGGCCTTGTCGGGCGTGCCCGTGGCGAATGCGTTGAGCGTCATGCTGGGGATGACATAGACCTCCGGCACCGCCGGCAGCTTGGCCCGCCGGCTCAGCTCCTGCACGATGTAGAGGATTTGCCCCGACTGGCTCGCGTCGAGCGGCCGAGCGCGGTACATGCTCATGATCATCTCGGGCGGCAGGCGCGGGGCGAAGACATAGAGCGCGGCGATGCACAGCAGCGTGACGAGCACGCCCGTCCATGACCAGAGCAGCCACGCCGAGAAGGCCGTGACGAGGCCGAGCCCGCCCACCAGCAGGGCGGAATGCAGCTGGTTGCGCGTCTTGTGCGCGCGGTGGCTTGCGTCGTCGGGTAACGGCGTCATGGCTCCTGCCCCGTTGGCGCGGCGTCGGGACGCGCTCGCGCTTTTGGCCGCCAGCATAGGAGACAGGCACACGCAGGGCCATCCTCGCGCGTCGGGTCAATTGGCGCAGGGCTGTCGGATGGTTCGGTGGATCAACGCTTGGCTTGACTCAAAATCGTCTCCCACCATTGCTGGCGGGCAGAATACGCCATCGTGCCGGTCACTGCGACGGCCAGGAGCAGCAGGAGCGTAATGGCACGCCCTGTCCATCGCGGGCGGGCTTTCTGGCCCCGAGGACCAGCTCCGTCCGGCTCCTGCTCGCGATCGCTGCGCACAGGGCGCTGGATCATCCGCGAGCGGCCGATTGGCTTGCTTCGCCCCCGGCCTGCCCTTGCCACCGCCTGATCGCGTAGGTGCGGCGCAGAGGGTTGTCTCTGCTGAGGCTCATGATGGCCGCCTGCAGCACGTGCGAACATGGGCCGGCTGGGTGCTGCCGACTGCGCGAAACATGTGGTGCGGCCACGCGCAACGGCGAAACGCGGGCTGCAGAATGAGAAGGCCCGGCTGGATCAAACACGTATCCGTTCATGAGATGACCTCTTGGCTATGACATGGAGGTTATGTCTGATGCGCCTCGAAGCAAATGCATGAAAACCCGAGATGCCGCCGGGCGAAAGCCCTGAGGACCGCTCACGCAACGGCCATGCCGTGGCGGGTCAATCTTTCCCCGACTCGGGCGTTGTGGCGTCGGGCAGCCATGCGGCATCCAGAACCTTCCTCGCCAGCTCGTGGTCGAGATGAGGCTGGACGAGTTGGCGAAACGCAAACGACAATCGATTGAACTCGCGCCTGCAGCGCGGGGCACGACTGGGCGGTAGATATCCGAGCTCCACGAGGTCGGCGAACACGGTGGTGCCGTCGGATCCGTATGCCAGGCAGACGATGTTGAAGAAGCGCTGCGCCGGCGGACTATGGGATCCGGAGAATGCCACCAGGGGCACGACTACCGTTGGGTTCCTCAGGTAGCGGTCATAGGCGTAGGCGGCCCCGACAATCAGCCTTCGCGCCTGATCCCGGCCGAACTGGAGCATGATATAGACTGCGAAGTGATCGGCGGCATCCTCCTCCGTGCCGAGCACGGGGATCTTCAGCACGTCGTACACCGCGTGCCCCATCTCATGGGCAAAGACATAGAAGAACTGCCCGAGCACCGCGTCGCCAGGCGTAATCCCGGAGGCTGTCGTCTCTCGCGGTGCGAACTGGTAGATCTCTCGAATGTACTCGTAGCAGACGCTGACTACGGATTGCTGGTACCAGGCGTTCGACACGCCGTCGCAACCGAGCATCCGCAACGTGAGGTCGCCCGGCAATCGAACCGGACTGAAGATCTCCTGAAGCTTTTCGAGAGCGCGCCGCTGCCTGAGGAACTCATATAGCTCCTGGTGGTCCGGATTCCTGGGGGCCACATACTCGATCTGGATCCGGTTGGGTTTCGCCTCGTCGGCAGCAGCGGGCGTTGGCTGGGCGAACAGAGCGAATATCGCGAGAAGCGACATCCAAGCCCCCCGTGGCGGTACGCAATCAGAATACGGACGCATGTGCTCCCTGCGCGGATTGGAGGGCAATCTCTTCGGGCGACTATGCCGAATTGCCGGGCGTCCTCCATCAGGGGTAACACTGACGTGCCCGCGAGACCGCCGCGCGCGGACCCGGCTTCTCGGGTTTTCCAGGTCCGCGGTACGGACAACTCCCGATTTACCCTGCGCACGGGCGCCAGCAACCTGTCAGGGCCGCAACAGAAGTCTGGCGATGACGCCGCTCATCGATCCGCGCCTTGGCGACGTAGAGGATGACGCGTCGAGCACGAAGCGGCGTTCCCTGTTTGCCATCGCAGGCAGCCTCCTGGCAGAGATCAGCCTCCCAAAGCTGATCCTGAGCTGGGTGCTGCTGATATTGCTTCCCGCGGTTCTGCTCGGCCTCACGCCACTGATCGTATCGGGTTGGCTTGCCACGCTCTCCAGGAAGGTCGCGGCGCTGTTCAGCGGATACTGGGCGGTTTCATTGCTTCTTGTCGTCGTCGGCTTGGGCTGGATCGGCGGGCGCCCATTGCTGCGAGCGGCAGAGCAGGGGTTCTGGTCGCTCAACTCCGTGGTGGTCCAACCCGGCTATGCGCTATGCCGGGAGTGCCTGCGCCATCTCATGGAGCGGCTGGTGCTGCGGAATGGTGCCGCCAACCCGACCCGCTTGCGGGCTGCAACGGCAGCTGGTGCCGGGCTCATCCTGTGCGGCGTGGGCCTCGGTGTCGTCGTGCTCGCCTGGCCGGCCTCACGCTGGGTCGGAACGATCGAGGATCTGGCCTCGCCGCAACGGCTGCTCGTGCCTGCGTTGGCCAACGCGGCCGTGTTGCTCGGCGGCTACCTGGCGGCGGCCGCGCTGGCATGGGGTATCGCCGACGCGGCGATGCCCCAGCCCCGCGATCTCCTCGAGTTCGATCGGGCGCCGGCGGACGGCAAGATCTGGCGCGTCGTGCATCTTTCGGACCTGCACATCGTCGGCGAGCGCTACGGGTTTCGCATCGAGAGCGGGCGATCCGGTCCGCGCGGCAACGACAGGCTGATCCAGGTGTTGGAGCGCCTGGAGCAGGAGCACAAGCGTCGACCCTTCGACATCGTCCTCGTCACCGGCGACGTGACCGACGCGGGCCGCTCGGCGGAGTGGGCGGAATTTCTCGGGGTCTTGCCTAGGTTTCCGCAACTCTCGAGGCGGATGCTCATCCTGCCGGGCAACCACGACGTCAATGTCGTCGACCGTGCCAACCCGGCTCGACTGGATCTGCCGACGAGCCCCGGAAGGCGGCTGCGCCAGCTGCGCGCCCTGTCGGCAATGGCCGCGGTGCAGGGCGGCAAGGTGCGCGTCGTGGATCCGGATACGCGGCAGCTCGGCGGCACGCTCGACGACGCTCTGGCCCATCACCGATCCGCGATGGTCGAATTCGCCGATGCCGGGTCGTTGCGCCTTTCGGCGGCATTGGCGCAGGTCTGGTCGAACGCCTTTCCGATGGTGCTGCCGCCGGCTGCCGAGGGCGGGCTCGGCATAATGCTGCTCAACTCCACGGCCGAGACGCATTTCTCCTTCACCAATGCCCTCGGGCTCGTCTCGAGCGCACAGGCGCGGGCCCTGCTCGCGATTGCCGCCCGGTACCCCAAGGCCCACTGGATCGTGGCGCTGCACCACCACCTCGTGGAGTATCCCAAGCTCGGGAGCGCGCTGTCGGAGCGCATCGGCACCGCGCTGATCAACGGCAGCTGGTTCTCGCGCCAGCTTCAGCCGCTGGGTCGAAGAGTGGTGGTGATGCACGGCCACCGCCACATCGACTGGATCGGCACCTGCGGTAGCTTGCGCATCATCTCCGCGCCCTCACCGGTCATGGAGGCGACGGACGACGCTTCGACCAGCTTCCTGGTCCATCGCCTGGCCGCAGGCCCCGAAGGACGCCTCAGACTGTTGGCGCCCGAGCGCATCGAGATCGCGGGAATCCCGGCCATGGCCGTCAGTGCGGTCCCTTGATGGCCGGCACCGCGGTTCTGCGGCCGAGGACATCGGCCAGCCAGCGGCTCGAGGGATGCTGCGCGCAGAATGTCAGCAGCGCAATGGTGATGGGCACCCCGATGAAGGCGCCGAACAGGCCCCACAGATACGTCCAGAAGAACACGGAGAACAGCACGATGAACGGAGAGATGGCGAGCGCGCTGCCCGAGACGCGCGGCTCGACGTAGCTGCCGATGACGAACTGGATGATATTCAGGCAGGCGAAGACCGCCAGCGCCGACTGCCATGATGCGAACTGCGCCAATGCAAACAGGGTCGGGAAGACGGTGGCGACGAACGGCCCGATGAAGGGGATGTAGTTCAAGGCGAAGGCGATGACGCCCCATTCGGTCGCCAGCTGCAAGCCGGCGAGGTAGGCCAACGCCCACACGAGCACGCCGGTCGCCACGCTCATCAGCGACCGGATCAGCAGATATTGGCGGAATTGGGCGGCAGTCCTGGCGCTCCCCTCGAGCACGACACGTGCAGCCTCGCGGTTCTCAAGGGTCTGGATGCGGTGCTTGGCGTCATCGACCTCGAGCAGCCCGAGAATAATGTAGACCAGGACGACCAGCCAGAAGCCGATGGTGGTGTTGATGCGCCCCGCGATCTCCTGCGCCGCGCGCACCAGCCAGCGCACGTTGAAATGCTCGGCCCACAGCGCCGCCACGCCTATGCCGTGCGAATCCAACCACGCCGTCGCCTGTGCGTAGAGCTGCTGAAAGCGCTCGGCATCGGCAACCAGCCAGCGCCCGACGCGACCGAAGCTCCAGGCAACGAGCGTGGCAAAGCCGGTGAACGCGACGACGATCGCGAGGACGACCACCGCCAAAGCGAGAAGCTTCGGCATATGCGCCTGCAGCCGGCTTTGAATTGGCCATACGATGGCGATGACGAACAGCGCGCCGGCGGCGGGGGCAAAGACGGAGCGGGCGAAATAGAGGGCGCTGAAGACCGCGATGGTGGCGATCAGACCCACCATGGCGCGAAACCAAGCGTCGCCCGCCATGCTGCCGCTCGCCGAGCCGGTCGGCTCGGCGGCGGTTCTCGCGCCCAGCTTCTTCAAAGAGCGTCCCTCAGGCGGCCTTTGCCGTTGGGGTCAGCGCCGCTCGAAGCTTGTCCTCCTGCTCTTTGGACAGCGATGTCTTGATTACGCGGGGCTTGAACGGCTCGATCTCCGGCAGGACCTTGTCCGGCGTCGAGCGCTTTATCAGCAGGAACAGGGCAGAGGAGCCTTTGGGGATGGTCTTGCCGAGGTTCTTGATGAACTCGTCGTTGATGCCGAAGTCGGCCATGGAGCCCGACAAGGCGCCAAAGCCCGCGCCGGCCAGCCCGCCTACAGCCATGCCGGCGAGGGGATTGAGCACCAGCAATCCTGCCAGCGCACCGATCAGCATCCCGGTGCTGGCGCCACTCGCGGCCCCGAGAGACGTCAGGTTCACCGCCTGCTTGACCTGCACCTTTCCAGCGTCGGTGTGAACCACGACGCAGGCATCCTCCAGATCGATGAGATACTCCTTTTGCATGCCGCGCAGCTTGGTCAGGACTTCGTCTGCTGTCCCGACGCCGTCGAAATCAAGAACGACCAGGTCACTCATCTCGCGCAAGCTCCCATTTTTGCGATGTGCCGAAAGACGGACGCTAGGCCGCACCAACGCTCGCGGACATCCAGGGAAAACCGCCAATCCCTCAGGGAGATACCCGAGAGCTGGTGCGGATTGTTTGGTATGCGGTCCGCGGGGCCCCTGCACGCGCATCATGCTTGGCGCGGCTTCGGTCCGGCGCAGGTCGCGACAGGCATGACGGCAGAAGGCTCCTTCCAGCTGAACCACGCCACATACAGTGTCGGCAGGAACACCAGCGTGAGCACGGTTGCAACCAGCAACCCGCCCATGATGGCGAATGCCATGGGACCCCAGAACACGGTCGGGGCAATCGGGATCATGCCGAGCACCGTCGATACCGCCGTCAGCATGATGGGACGAAAGCGGGCGCTGCTGGCGTCGATGGCGGCCTGCCTGATGTCCTTGCCCTGCGCCCTCTCGGATTCGATCTGGCCGATCAGGATCACCGCGTTCTTGGTGATGATGCCGATCAGGGCGAGGATGCCCAGGATGGCGACGAAGCCCAACGGCTTGCCGGACAGAAGCAGCGCGCCGACGACTCCGATCAGCCCGAGCGGCGCGACGCTCAGAACGATGAGCAATCGCTGGAAGCTCTGGAGCTGGAAGATGAGGACCGTGAACATGATCAGCAGCATGACCGGAACGACGGCAATGACGGAGGCCTGCGACTTGCTGCTTTCCTCGACCGTGCCGCCAACGACGATGCGGTAGGGTCGCGGGAGGCTCTTGGCCAGAGCCTCCACGGCGGGTGCAAGGGCCGAAACCACGGTCTCCGGCAGAGCCCCCTGGACGACGTCGGCCTGCACCGTCAGCGTCGCCACCCGATCGCGCCGCCAGACCAGGGGGTACTCCTGGTGGTAGCCGAAGGTGGCGAACTGGCTCAACGGCACGGTGCGGCCACCCGGCAGCGGCACCTGCAGGGTCCGCAGGGTTGTGAGCGACACGCGCTGCTCGTCCGTCGCGCGTGCCACGACGTCGACGAGGTAGATGTCGTCGCGGAGCTGCGTGACGGGGCTGCCGGAGATCACCGTATTGAGCACGCTCGCCAGCGCCTGCGAGCTCAGGCCGAGCAGCCGCGCCTCGTCCTGGTCGATGCGGACGCTGAGTTGCCGCGCCGGCTCGATCCAATCGAAGTTGGTGTGGACGGCTTGCGGATTGTTGGCGACGATGCGGGCCAGATCGAGCGCGATCTCGCGCACCTTGCTCACATCGGGACCGCTGACGCGATACTGGACGGGCCATCCCACGGGCGGTCCGAGCTCCAGCGGATAGACACGTCCGACCACGCTCGGGAACTCGTCGGCCAGATCCTTCTCGAGCTTGATCCGCAGGCGCTCGCGTGCCGGGACATCCTTGGCGACGATCACCGCCTGGGCAAAGAAATCGTTGGGCAACTGCACGTTGAGGGGCAGATAGAAGCGAATGGCGCCGCGGCCCACGTAGGTGCTCCAGCGTACTGCGTCGGGATCTCCTTTGAGCGCGGCATCGAAGCGCTGGGCCAGCCTCTCGCTGGCATAGATCGATGCGTTCTGGGGCAGGCTGAGGTCGACGAGCAGCTCGGGGCGATCCGAGGATGGAAAGAACTGCCGCGGCACCAGCGGAAGCGCAAGAAAGGACGCAACGAACAGTGCCAAGGTGGCGAGGATCGTCAGCCCTTTCGCGCGCATGGCCGCGGTGAGAAGGCTTTGATAGGTGCGGAAGACCCTGCCGGGCGCGGCGGCTTGGCTCGTTTGCGGTCTGGCCAGGATCGCGACGCCCAGGAGGGGCGCAAAGATGACGGCCACCAGCCACGACACGATGAGCGCGATGCCCACCACCGCAAACAGCGAGAACGTGTATTCCCCCGCGGAGCTGGCGGCAAAGCCGACCGGCACGAACCCGGCAATGGTGACGAGCGTGCCCGCGAGCATCGCCCAGGCATAGGTTCTGAAGGCGAACGTAGCCGCCTGGACCTTGTCGTCCCCTTGGGCCAGTCGGGAAAGCATGGCGTCGGTCGTCGTCATGGCGTCGTCGACGAGCAGCGCGAGGGCAATGATGAGCGCTCCCAGCGATATGCGCTGCATGTCGATTCCCGTCAGCTGCATGATCGCGAATACGATGGCGAGCGTGAGCGGAATTGCCAAGGCAATGACCAGACCCGGGCGCACGCCGAGGCTGATGAAGCTGACGACGAGAATGATCGCGACGGCCTGCCACAGCGACGTCATGAATTCGGCGATGGCACTGCGTACCGTGACTGCCTGATCGGCGACCAGCGTCGGCGTTATGCCGAGCGGAAGATCGGTCGTGATCTCGTCCATCGCCCGCTTTACGTTCTGGCCGAGGGAGAGGATGTCGCCACCCTCACGCATGGCGACAGCAAGCCCGATGGCCGGCTCGCCGTTGACGCGAAACAGGGGTTGGGGCGGGTCCGCGAGGGTGCGCCGGACTTGCGCGATATCGCTGAGGCGCAGCATCCGCCCGCCGGCAACCAGGTTGATATCCGCCACGTCCTGCTCGGTTCGGAAGGCGCCCGAGACCCGCAGGGAGAGCGTCTCGTAGCCCGTTTGAATAATGCCTGCGGGCTGGACGACGTTCTGCGCTTGCAGGGCGGCGATCAAGGCGGAGCGATCGACACCCAGGGTCGCCAGCTCCTTCATCGAGAACTCGACGAAGATCCTTTCGTCCTGGGCCCCGAGAACCTCGATCTTCGAGACGTCAGCGACGCCCAGCAGCTTGGAGCGGACATTCTCCACATAGTCGCGCAGCTCGCGATGGGTGAAGCCGTCCGCCACGAAGCCGTAGATGATACCGAACGTATCGCCGAAGTCGTCATTGAAGCCCGGGCCGATGACACCGGCGGGCAGGGTGTGCCTGATGTCACCGATGCTCTTGCGCACGTGATACCAGATGTCGGGGACTTCCCGAGCCGTCGCGCTGCCCTGCAGGTTGACGAAGATGGTGGTCCTGCCGGCAATCGTGAAGCTGCGCAGGAAATCCAGCCTCGGCGTCTCCTGCAGCTTCCGCTCGAGCCGCTCCGTGACCTGCTTGAGGGTGTCCTCGACCGTCGCTCCCGGCCATGCCGCCTGGACCACCATCGTCTTGATGATGAAGGAAGGGTCCTCGCTGCGGCCGAGCCGGTAGTAGGACACCAGCCCCGCCGCGACTGCCACGATCATCAGGTAGGCAACTATCGAGCGGTGGTTGAGTGCCCACTCGGAGAGATTGGGGCCTCTCATTTTTCCCACCCGAGCAGGCGCACCACCTGACCCGGATGCAGCGCCTGCACACCCGCGGTGACGACGATCTCGCCGGTGTCCAATCCGCCGGAAACGGCAACTGTCGCCTGGTCGAATTGCAGCACGTCGACGTTGCGGATCGATACGGCCCGGCTTGCAGGGTCGACGACCCAGACCGCGGGCTGCTGATTGAATCTTGTCAGCGCCGTCGCCGGAATCTCGATGGTCGCCTGGGAATTCCCGCTCCATGCGACCTGCCACCGTGGCGCCGAGCCGCATGGCCGGCGGAGGATCCGTCAGGCCGACCTTCACCTCGAAGGTGCGTGTGACCGGATTGGCCTGCGGCGCAACCTCCCGGATCCGGCCACGCGCAACCACTGAGGGATCGTCGGCAAGGCTGACGGTGATCTCGGGATCGCTCGGCGCGGACCGAATGAGTTGAGACGGCACGTCGAAGACGGCATCGCGCCCGTCCTTGCGGGCAAGCTTGAGGATCGTCTGTCCGGCCTGAACGACCTCGCCGGCGCGCGGGCCGGTTGCCGTGACGACGCCTGGGGCGTCTGCCTTGAGCTGGGTGAAGCCGACGAGGTCATGGGCGGCCTTCAGTTGGGCTTCGGCGGCGTCGACTTGGGACTGGGCGGTCTGTCGCGCTTGCGTCGCCTGGTCGTGGGTTGCACGCGTCGTCCAGCCCTGCTTCAGAAGTGTGTCCTGGCGATCGAAGTGGTTGCGCGCCTGCGTCAGCTGGCCCTGAGCGGCGGCGAGATTGGCTTGTGCAGCACGCAGGGCGTTGAGCTCATTCTGCGACTCGAGGCGTGCCACCACCTGCCCGGCCTCGACGCGTTCGCCGAGCTTCAGGCCGCTATCGAGCAGCCGTCCCGCGATGCGGAACCCGAGGCTCACTTCGTCCTCGGCCTCGATGCGGCCGGTAAGGATCACGGGCGTTCCGGGCGCCCGCTTGTCCACGGTGACGGTTCGAACAGGCCGGGCCTCCGGCTTGGTCACTTCCACATTCGAGTTGCAGGCAGCAATGAGGGCCGCGGCAAGCATCGGAAGAGAGAGCCGAAGGAGGCGGACGTGTGGCCGTTCGCGCGCCGATCCGTCTGGGCTCATCGCACGTGCTTCCCTCGATCGTGCGGGCTCCTCGGCGGCCCGGGCGGGCGCGACTACGCTCTGCCGACGGAAGCCCGAAAACAGGCCCGACAAAAAAAGCCCGCAGCGCTTGCCTCCATTCTGCAAAGCGCCCGCTCCCTTCCTATCAGGCAAAACCCTGAAGCAGTCCGAGAGGGAGCCCCGGGAGGTAGGTTGCCGTCTCCCTGCATTCGGCAGGACGCCAAGACCTCGCAATCCCCGAGGCGGATCGAGCCGGCAATGGGCATTTTGCGCCCCCAGCATCGGGGTTCACCCCGATGCCCGGTTGTCGTCACGCCTGACAGGTTGTTCGGCAAAGCGGATATTCAGTCTGTGGAGAGACCCATGGCGCATTCGGAATTGTCGCGCGATCTGGCGCAAACCTGGCACACCAGCCGTTGGCAGAGCATACTGCTTGGCCTCGTTCTCATGCTGGCGGGCGTGTTCGTATTGCGCAACGCGGTCGCCGCCACGGTCGTCAGCGCCATCGTGTTCGGCGTCACCCTGCTGGTGACGGGGCTGTTCGAGATCGTTCAATCGTTCTGGGCGCCGTATTGGTCGCATCGCTTCTGGCGGCTGCTGCTGGGAGCGCTGTACGCCGTCGGGGGCGGGATCCTGGTTGCCGATCCCCTGGCTGCCTCGGTACTGCTCACCTTGGTGTTTGCGGCCGCCTTGATCGCGTCCGGCATCGCGCGCATCTATGTGGCGATCACCGAACGGGATCGCTTCAGCGGGCTGCTTCTCATGTCGGGCATCGTGGCCGTCCTGGCGGGCCTCGTGATCCTGGCGAAGTGGCCGCTCGCGGGCTTGTGGGTGTTCGGCCTGGTGGTCGGGATCGACTTGCTCGTGCACGGGCTCTGGTGGCTGGTGTCGGGGTTGTTCGGGCGGCAAGGCACGGTCGCGCAATCGTGACCAGGCTGCGCAAAGGGCTCCTCGCGGTTCAAAACGATCCCAACGCGGAGCCCAATGCGACAACCGCCACCAGCGCCAACATGGCGCCGACGATGCCGACCATCGCCATGTCGCGATAGCTCTCGCGATGCGTCAGCCCGCAGACCGCGAGCAGGCTGACCACGGCGCCGTTGTGCGGCAGACTATCGAGCGTGCCTGCGGAAATGGTTGCGACGCGGTGCAGAAGCGCGGGATCGATGCCTGCCTCGGCGGCGAGCTTCAGATAAGTCTCGCCCAGCGCGTCCAGGGCGATCGTCATGCCACCGGAGGCCGATCCGGTCAGGGATGACAATATGTTGGTCGCGACCGCGAGCGACACCAGCGGGCCGCCGCCGATTCCGAGCACCCAGTCGCGCACCACGGCAAATCCCGGCAATGCCGCGACGACAGCGCCGAAGCCGACCAGGCTCGCGACCCCGAAGGCCGGCAGCACCGACGCGTTGGCGCCGGCGTCCATGCTCTCGCGCAACGCCGGCAGCCGCGACCGGTTGGCGATCACGACCGTGGCGACGGCAGCCGCGAGGGCCACCGCTACCGACCAGACACCTCCGACTGCCGCAAGCGATGTGGCGCCCCACCGCTCCTCGGCCAGGAACGACAGGTCCAGCCGAGGCAGGATCACCAGCGACATGAGGAGGTTCACGATGATGACGACGGCGAGTGGAAGGATCGCCGTCAAGATCGGTGGACTGGCGTCGGCGTGATGGCCGCGATGGATTTCTGCCGGGTCGAACTCACGTGCCGCGACCGCCCGCTCGCGGACGAATTCGTTGTCGGCGGCTTTGTCCGCGACGCTGGCTTCGTCGTCGGCGCCGAAGCCCTCGCCGGCACCACGGGCCAGCGCCTCGGCACGCAGAAGCCACCACATGCCAAACGCCATCATGATGATGGAGGCGGCGATCCCGAGGCCGGGCGCGGCGAACGGTGTGGTCCCGAAGAAGGGCATGGGGATCGCATTCTGAATGGCAGGCGTTCCCGGCAGCGCCGACATCGTGAACGTCGAGGTTCCCAGGACGATCGCCGCCGGCATCAGCCGGCGCGGGATATCTGCGGCTCGAAAAAGCGAGCGCGCCATCGGGGCGAGCACGAAGAAGGCGACAAACAGGCTCACTCCTCCGTAGGTCACGACGGCCCCTGCCAGGACGACGGCCAGGATGGCGCGCTTCGATCCCAGATGCTCGGTCATGGCGTCGGCGATGGCTTGCACCGAGCCGCTGTCATCCATGAGCTTTCCCAGCAGCGCGCCGAGCAGGAACAGCGGAAAGAACTCGGCCAGGAACTTTGCCGCGCTGCCCATGAAGGTCTGGGTCCAGTGCGCCAGCAGGGGCTCCCTCGCGAATCCCGCGGCAACGAGTGCGGCGAGAGGGGCGAGCAGCAGCACGCTCCATCCGCGGTAGGCCAGCCAGACCAGCAGAGCGAGAGCCGCCACGATCCCGAGGAGGCTCACCGCTCAGCACTCCGCCGCCAACGCGTCCAGGTCGGCGGTAGAACGGTGTCCCAGGTCGTCCGCGTGCTCGCCGAGAAACGCGCTCGCGGTGCGGCGTCCTTCGTCGCGGAGCATCGTCAGAAAGGCGCGCTCCCCGTTGAGCTTGGAGGAATAGCCGAAGTCGCTCAGCATATCCGTCATGATGCGGTGGGTGCGCATGCTGGCCCAGCGGGCGCCCTCGCCGGTGCCCGGATCGACCACCTGCCGCATGAGAGCGATCATGCGCAGCTCCTTCATCAGCGCGGCGTTGAAGGACACTTCGTTCAGGCGATTGAGGATCTCGGTCGCGGTTTTCGGCGTGCCCGTGCGCTCGCGCGGATTGATTTGCACGAGAATGGTGTCCTTGGCCGAGCTCTCGCGGATGAGCGGAGTAATGGTGGGGTTGCCCGCGAAGCCGCCGTCCCAGTAGGGCTCTCCATCGATCTCGATTGCCTGGAACATCGTCGGCAGGCAGGCCGACGCTAGCAGGACGTCGGCGGTCAGCTCGGCATTGCGGAAAATGCGGCCGCGCCCGGTATGGACGTTGGTGGCCGTGACGAAGATCTTGATCGGCGATTGCGGCAGCCGCTTGAAGTCGATGCTCTCGTCGAGGATGGAAGCCAGCGGATTGAAGCCGCGCGGATTGAGATCGTAGGGAGAAAAGACGCGCGACATCAGGTCGAGCGCAACGAACATCGGCGAGTTGTCGAGCGTCCAGCGCCCGAGCATCCTGTCGAGCGGCGTGCGCTGCAGGGGGCTGAAGGTCGCGGCGGCGGCGACGCGCTCCCAGTACGCGTCCAGCGCGGCCCTTGCGCCGCGTGCTCCATCCTTGGTCCAGCCGTCGGCGAGCACCGCCGCGTTCATCGCGCCCGCCGAGGTGCCGGAGATGGCCTCGATCTGCAGCCACGGCTCTTCGAGCAGCCGGTCGAGCACGCCCCATGTGAAGGCCCCATGCGAGCCGCCGCCTTGCAGGGCAAGATCGACAAGCACCGTGGATCGGTTGGAAGACATGGGGCCGCGTTTCTGAGACACCGCGCTCGTTCCCCGTCCGGTATTGGCCGGGCGCCGCGCGCGGCCATCGCGCGGCAATTTCGCTCGCACCTTCTCCGCCGTCGGGAGACGATCGGCCAACGCGCTCTTCGAGCCACTTGCAGAGGATCTCATTCTCACGCTCTCCGGTTTGCGTTAGGTCGTCCGAACATTCGAGGGGGAGGGGCCGGAGGTCCGATTTCGAACCCGCTCACGCCATGGAAGAGTGGGGGCCGCCCGTGGAACATGGATGGCTGGAGGGCCAAAGGAGCGGGGTCGCGCGCGACCGGCGGGCGACATTCCCTGCGCGCTTCTACTGCGGAGTTTAGACCGAGGACCGGGTGCGCTCGGGCAGGGATAGCATCTTCGGTCCGGTGCGCTCTCGGCAGTGCCTCAGACAGCGGCCCGCCGACCAGTTGTGATACCGGCATTTCCGATAGCATGCGCGGCGGCCGTCCGCGTATGCACCGTCGGCCACCAGGGTCGGGGCGGCAATCGCTTCCCCCAGCGTCGTCACGCCCGAGATGGCAATTGCGATCGCCGCGACCCTGACGATCTCCTTCATCTGCGAGAGGTTCCGTTGCTGGGAATGCGATGGTCGGCGCTGGCCAGATGGATGCAACGCGGTGCAGGTGCACTGGCCGGGCCTTATGGGGAAACCTTGGATTTGAGCAGCCCTACGAGAAGCGTGACGAGCCCGCCGCCAATTCCTCCGGTCAACAGGGCCGATATGACCTGCACGCTACCGCCCAATCCGAGCAGGCCAAAAAGCAGCTGGCCGCCAATTCCGCCGCCCAACGCGCCGACCGTGGCGTTGCCGACGGGTCCCAGGTCCGTTGTCTTCGAGAAGTATCCCGTCGCGTAGCCTGCCAGTGCTCCGCCGACCAGCTGGAACGCCAATGCTGTCAGGTCCATGGGACACCTCTCGAGCGAACCGGAGGCGGCATTGCGAGTCGATCAGCGGTGCGTCATCTCGAGGAACGCGCTTTCGCGTCCGACATGCGCTTTGCATCTCACGGCTGTTCGGGAACGCAGTGTCACGCCAAGACCGGGCAGGATCGAGCCATCGGACAGAAGATGTTATTGGGGAAAACGCGGAAGGGAAGACGCTGCAAACACTGAGGGCAGGACAATAGGAGGCTCGCCCCAATCCGCTGCACAACCTCACCGGCGCTGCGCGGTGCGTCAGGCCAGGTGCCGGTGCACGCCGGCGTAGTCCTCCAGGTAGGCTTCGAATGCGGCCACGAGGGCGTCGTGGTCGGCTTCGGTCATGGGGAGCGAGAGGCTCATGAAGCCGCGGCGCGCGAGGTAGAGGCCGCGCAGGTTCATCTCGAGATGGAGGAGCTTGCGCAAGGCTAGCGGTGCCTTGGCGAGATCGGCCGGCTTTCGGATCGGTCCGCGCTGCGGATGGAAGCAGAGCATGGAGCCCTGGCCCATGACCTGGATCGGGGCATCGTGCTTGGCGGCCACCGCATTGAGCCTGGCGCGCAGCCGGTCGCCGCCGGCGTTGAGCCGCTCCGCGGCCTCCGGCGTATAGACCTGCTCGAGACCGGCGATGCCGGCCGCCATCGTCAGCACGTTGTTGTTGTAGGTTCCCGAGTGCGTCAGCCCGTCGGGCCGCGTGGGGTCCAGCCGCTGCATGAGCGCGCGCTTGCCGCCGAACGCCCCGAAGCTCACGCCGCCGCCCAGGTATTTGCCGAAGGCCACGAGGTCTGGTCGCACGCCGAGCTTGCCGTGCAGGCCGCCCGGCGCCAGCCTCGACGTCATGACCTCGTCGAAGACGAGCACGATGCCGTGCCGGCTCGCTTCCTCGCGCAGCGTGCGCAGGAACTCGGGGTCGGCCGGGATGCAGCCGCCGCTGCCCATCAGCGGCTCGAGGATGACGGCGGCGAGGCTCTCCGCGTGCTGGGCCATGAGCTGCCGCGCGCCCTCGGCGTCGTTGTAGTCCGCCATCACGTACGGGAACGGGGCGTTGATGGGAGAGCCGCCGCCCGCGAAGGACAGGAACCCGCCGTGGTAGGCGCCGTTGAACGCCATGATCGAGGCGCGGCCGGTCACGGCGCGCGCCAGGCTCAGGCACATCAGGGTTGCCTCGGAGCCCGAATTGCAGAAGCGAACGAGCTCGACGGCCGGGAACCGCTGGCACATGAGCTCCGCCAGCCGCGCCTCGTAGCGGTTCGGCCCGCCCAGCACGAGGCCGCCGGCCAACGCCTCCTGGATGGCGCTCACGATCCTGGGCTCGGAATGCCCGTAGAGGCCGGCGGTGAACTCGCCGAGGAAGTCGATGTAGGTGTGCCCGTCGAGATCGGTCAGGCGTGCGCCCTCGCCCCTGACGAGTGCCACGGGGAATGGGTCGTAGTGCAGGACCGTGCGCGTGTTGCCGCCGGGCATGTCGCGTGCCGCGGCCTCGAAACGGGCCTTGCTTTTTGGATTGGCGGTGACGTAGCGAGCCTCCGCATCGGTCACGGCGGCTTCAAGGCTGAGATTGCGCATCGGTGCTAGTGTCCTGATCGCGAAATTCGTCTCATTGTGCGTCGGGATCGGAACGAATTTCGCGACTGAAGGACACTAGCGAAGCATGGATCAGATCGAGAAGTCCGCCTCCCAACCCAGCCCAGAGTGATGCTACCCGCCTCGCCGCCCCGCGCAAAGCGCTCACGGAGTTGTCTCGGAATGCGAAATCCGCCCACCAGGAAAGACAAGCCCTGGCCTCCCCCGACAATTTCCCGTCCACAGCTTCTCAACGGCGGAAAGGACGACGACTTTCGCAACCTGGTCGACAACATGGTGCGGTTTGCCGGTGTCTTGCAGACGATCCGCGAGGGGCTCGCCCGGCACATGGGCGTCACGCCGCCGCAATATTCGATGCTCATGCATTTGGCGCGGTGTGAGGCCGGCGAGCTCACCACCAGCAAGCTGGCAGCCTCGCTTGGGGTCACCGTGGCTTTCGTCGTCACCGAATCCAACAAGCTGTCGGCGCAAGGTCTGATCGGGCGGCGCCGCAATCCGAAGGACGCACGCAGCGTGCTGCTCTGTCTCACGGACGAGGGTCGGCGCAAGATCGACGAAGCCGCCCCGATGATCTGCAGAGTGAACGATCGCCTGTTTGCGCCGCTGACGCGCGAGAAGATGCGGGCGCTCGCCCAAACCAACGCCGCATTGCTCGATTGCTCGGATACGGCCATCGCGGTGCTCGGCCATGCCGCGCCGGCGTCCACCTGATGGGTGGCGATTTCGATGGCAGGATGCGAATAGTTTAGTCACTTAAGTTGTGTGTTGCTGCCGGGCATTGCGCGTAATAGCCTCGCCTCTCTTGGCTTCGGGGGCGCTCATGATCAAGGATGGCCGCAAGCACTTGGCGAGCATCCGCGACGGCAGGCGGATACTCATCGATGGCGGCAGCGTAGGAGACGTGGCCGATCACCCGGCCTTCCGCAACGCGGTGGCCACCGTCGGACGTCTCTATGACCTCCAGGCCGCTCCCGAGACGTCGCAGCTGATGACGTTCGAGACGCGCAAGGGCGGTCCGCGGGTCAATCGGGCGTGGCAGCTGCCGAAGTCCTATGCCGAGCTGGTCGAGCGCCGCAAAGCGCTGACCGCCTGGTCCGAGGTGCATTGCGGCTTCATGGGCCGCTCGCCCGACCACGTCGCGTCGTGCGTCTCCGGCATGGCGATGGGACGCGAGCTGTTCGAGCGCGAAGGCAAGGGCCGCGGCGATGCCCTGTGGTCCTACTACGAGTACGCACGCGACCACGACCTCTACCTGGCTTACGTGATCATCGATCCCCAGGCCGACCGCTCGAAGGCGACCGGCGAGCAGAAGGACGAGTATCAGACAGCCGCGATTTGCGACGAGGACAGCGGCGGCATCACCATCCGCGGCGCCAAGATGCTCGGCACCGGTGCCGTGATGGCCAATGAGGTGCTGGTCGCCTCGCTGCGTCCGGTGCGCGAGGGCGACGCCAAGTACGCTTTCACGGCTGCCGTTCCCATCGGCACCAAGGGGGTGAAGCTGCTGTCGCGCCGGTCTTACGAGCAGGCAGCCGTTTCGCGCTTCGACTATCCGCTTTCATCCGCCTGGGACGAGAACGACGCGATCGTCTATTTCGACGATGTGAAGGTGCCCTGGGACCGGGTCTTCGTGCATCGCAACGCCCGCATGTCGCTGGCGCAGTTCCACGAGACGCCGGCCCACTCCTACCAGAACTACCAGGCGCAGATCCGCCTCGCCGTGAAGTTGCGGTTCCTGGTCGGCCTGGCCCACCGCATCGCCGAGACGATCGGCACCGTCGATTTTCCGCAGGTGCGCGAGACCCTCGGCACGCTCGCTTCCGAGGCCGGAATGATCGACGCCTATGTGCATGCCATGGAGGCCAAGGGCTCGCACTACGGTCCCTACTTCATGCCGGACCGGGCGACGCTGTATTCCGCTCAGGTGCAGGCCCAGCGGCTCTATCCCAAGGTCATCCAGACGCTGCGTGAGCTGGCCGGCGGCGGCATGATCATGCTGCCGTCCTGCGCCGACGATTTCGCCAATCCGGAAGCCCGCGAGGTCATCGACAAGACGATGCTGTCGCCGGCGACCGATCCGGAGGGGCGCGTGAAGCTGTTCAAGCTCGCATGGGACGCCGTGGGCTCCGAGTTTGCCTCGCGCCACACCCAGTACGAGATGTTCTACAGCGGGGCTCGGCATTTCGTGGCGGGCCACGCCTACCGCACCTACGACTGGTCGAGCGGCAAGGGCCTGGTGGACCGGGTGCTCGGGGAGTACGGGCGGTCACCGGCTGCATCGGAGGCTGCCGAATGAGCATTCCAAGCATCATCCCCTCCATCGCGCCGGGGCCGATCACGATCGGCGGCAGTCGCGTCGCGCCCGGTGAAAAGGCGATCCTCGACTTGCCGCTGACCGAGCTGGCGGACGGGACCGCGATCCGGTTGCCCGTCGTCGTCGTCAACGGGGCCAAGCCCGGCCCGCGCCTTTATATGGGCGCTGCCATTCACGGGGACGAAGTGACGGGCGTCGCGATCATCTCGGACGTGCTGGCCGATATCGATCCGCGCAACCTCAACGGCTGCATCGTTGCCGTGCCGGTGCAGCATCCTCTCGCATTCCATGCCGACCATCGCATTCCCGTGTCGCAGTTCATCAAGTCGCCGCTGGATCAGGCGCCGATCGACGCGTGGACCTGCTTTCCGGGCGATGCGAACGGAAACCTGTCGCAACAGCTGTCCGCGAGACTGTTCGACCTGATCCGCACGTGCAGCTTCGCATTCGACATTCACACGCCCACGCGCGGCGGCCGGTACGTCCCGATCTGCATTCTGCCGGGCCCCGCCCATGGCGAGAACGGCAGGAAGTCGCGTTGGCTGGCCGAGCAGTGCGGCTCGGGCTACATCGTGCTGGGCGAGCAGGGCATGTATGTGAGCCGCGGCATCCTATGCGTGGAGGCGACGGCGGCCGGCGTGCCCTCGTTCACTTTCGAGATCGGCGAGGGCGGCCGCCTGGAGCCGGATGTCATCGCCGAGGGTGTGCGCTGCGTGCGCAACGGCCTGATCGGTCTTGGAATGATCGGCGGAACGCACACGCCTCCGGCCGTGAGCTACGTGATGCGTGATTTTCTCGGTATTCGCGCCAAGCGCGGCGGTCTTCTCTTCACGCTGGCAAAGCTCGGCCAGCCCGTCGAGAAGGGTCAACCCCTGGCGCGCACCGTCGACATATACGGGCAGGAGGTCGAGATGTTCTCCGCTCCGCAGGATGGAGTGTTCGTGCGGTCGACGACGCTATCGACCGTCTCGACCGGCGAGCGGGTGGCGACGCTGGGCCTGCTCTAGCCTGCACCGGCTCCTCATTGTCTTCGCCCAGTGAGCCGTAGTTCGGAAGGGAACAGGGCCACGCCGCGCGGGAGCGCGTTCGACGGGGGAGGGGAAACGGGCGAGGGAAAGCCCGTGCGTGGCCCTGCTACTGCACCCTTGCCGATAACCTTAATGTCGCCAATCGGTAGAATTGCCGAGAAGCGCACGTGGCGGTTGCTGAATTCGCGGGTGGGGTACTCTATGCGAGCTCACGGACGGCCGCGCGCCGGACCGAGCAACGCCGAGCCTCTACGCTTCCACGATCTTGTTGCGGATGGCGTAGCGCACCAGCCCGGCCGACGACGACAGGTTCAGCTTGCGCATGACGGACGCCCGGTGCGTCTCCACGGTCTTCAGGCTGATCTCGAGGATGTGGGCGATCTGCTTGTTGGTATGTCCCTCCGCGATCAGCTGTACGACGCTGCGCTCGCGGTTCGTCAGGGACGATCCCTCCCGGCTGGGCTTGGTAAGGTAGGAGTCCAGCAAGGCCTCGGACACTTTTGCCGTGAAGAACGGCCGATGCAACGCGAGCGACTCGATGGCCCCGATCAGGTGGCGTCTCGCGTCCGATTTGAGGAGGTAGCCGCGCGCGCCCGCCTTCAACAGTTCCTGGATCAGCGTCTCGTTGTCATGCATCGTGAAGATGAGAACCTCGGTTCTCGGCAACCGCGCCCGAATTTGCCGGGTGACCTCGAGCCCGTTCACGAGGGGCAGCGAGTAGTCGAGCACCGCGACATCCGGCTTGGCTTGGATCGCCTTCAGGATCGCATCCTTGCCGTCGCTGGCCTCGGCCACGACCTCCCAGTTCGGTTGGTCTTCCAGAATTTGGCGAAGGCCTGACCGCACCACGTCGTGGTCATCGGCGATCATGATCCTGATCATAGCGGGGGCCGCTCCGTTGCGCCTGGGCTAGGGGCGCGAAATAAGTCATGACTTTATCGCTGCCGCCCCCGCGTGCCATTAGAGCAAACCCCTAGATGCCATCCGGTTAAGTCCCGATCGGCAATTTGATGCATTTGGCGCTGAATTCACATATTAGCCATCGCTGGTTCCAGACCGATGTCCGCTATCGGACGATTGCCTGCCACCAAACAGAGGTCCGTCTGTCTGGGCTGTCCCGAAACAAATCAGGTCAAATGCCGATGGTTATGCCGGCCGCCGCGAAGGATGGTTACCGTTGCAGGGCCGCCCTTCCCCCGTAGGGCGTTTCCCGACGGCCCTCCTCCGTCTGGCCGTCTGCCCTGACATCCTCGAGCCGCGGAAAGATCCGCGGCTCTTTTTTCGGCGCGCCGGCCCCGCGATCCGCCAATCAGGGAAAGAGCTGCTGGCGCAAAGCCTCGGATACCGCATGCGTCCGGTTGTGGGCGCCCAACTTGGCCTGCGCCTTCTTGAGGTGGCTCCGCACCGTCTCTGCGCTCAATCCGAGCTCGTGGCCGATTTCGCGGACCTGCCTACCGAAGGAAGCCCATCGCAGCACCGCAAGCTCCCGTGCGGTGAGGCGGGCACGCTTTCCAATCCGCGCGGGGTCGAGATCGACGAGCTTTTCGAGCCGCATCGCCGCAAGGACATCGATCGGCTCTTGCAGGGTGTCGGCTTCCCCCGCGAAGGCGTCGAGCTTCGTTCGAAGACTGCTGTCCACGACGGCCAAGCCTCAGCGACCATCAGCAACCCATGAGCATTCCTCTTAGATGCCGCTCGGGCCGAGGCCAATCAGGGTAATTGCGGATGCACCGTGTCCGCCCTCTTGGGACCGTAGCCGCTAATCCTTCGGGTCGTCGCCAGGATCGATCATTTCGGCGAGCCTCGCTATCAGAATGACGACCAGGACCGCGATAACAGCCCACAAAAAGGCAATCAGTATCGAATCCCACATGCGAGTGCTGCTAAGGCCGTGGCCACTGCCGATGAGCCTCGAGCAACTGTTCGACGTCCTCCATCTGCTTCAACGCAGACGCCATCATCGAAAGCAGGGCGCGAGCGTCTGCCGCATCCAAGCCCTTCTCGGTCACGGCGCGAACATGGGCCTGTTGCCGGGACGTTCGCGCGGCGGCATCTGCAATTCTCTTGGTCACGTCCGCCAGCTGAAGTTGAATTGTGGTCATCGGCACTCTTGGGGCAGTAGGAATGCTCCGACAACGGAGATGGAATTGCCGCCGGGCGCCAGGGAATGCAGAGCCGCGCCCAAGTACTCCCCCCGAGCTATGCCCCTGGGCGCGGCGAGCAACCAGCCGCCCTCGTTGCGGGGTGAGTAACGGCCGACTGCTGTGACGGAGGTCTTAGGAAATTGCGTGTGCCCGGTCATCCCCCGTTTCGGGGAGACCTGCCAGTTCGCGGTCCTGACCGCTGCCGGTGCCGAATGCGCTGCCGGCTCCCTCATACGCGATGAGGGGCTGCACGATTTCGCGCAAGGCCCTCGAGAGAGAGGCGTGAACCTCCTCGAGCGCGCTGCTCGCGCTGGGCGCCACATCCTTCTCGAGGCGGCTCAAGAGCAGCGCCGCACCCACGAGGTGCTGCACGGCCGTGTCATGCATTCGCAGAGCCAATCTGTGTCGCTCGTCATCGCGGATATGCAGGATCTGCTCCTTCAATCCGAGCAGCTGCTCCTCTGCATTGACGTATTCCGTGATGTCCGTGGCGACGCCGAGAATGCACTTCACCGAGCCGCCGGCGGTGCG
This sequence comes from uncultured Alphaproteobacteria bacterium, assembly GCA_963774165.1. Classification (GTDB taxonomy): domain Bacteria; phylum Pseudomonadota; class Alphaproteobacteria; order Rhizobiales; family Hyphomicrobiaceae; genus AWTP1-13. The sequence goes on from CAVZEC010000016.1 coordinate 528,421, forward strand.
CGAGAGCACCTTCTGGCGACAGCGCAGCAGGCGATAGCCGCCTTTGGCGTGCGCCATGCGGCAGGTGGTCATCGAGACGTCTTCGTCGCGAAGGGTCTCCTGTCCGTCATGGTGGGCTTTGGCGCGCGCCAGATCCTCCGGGTGGATCAACCGCTCTATGCCTTCCGGGTCCAGCTGCTCGATCTGCGCGGGCGTATAGCCGAGAACCGCTTTGCTTCGACCACTGATGAAGGAATAGCGGCGATCGATGCGATCGTAGATATAGACGATGTCGGGCGAGGCCTCGAGGATCAGCCGCAACAGGGAGCCTCCCTGCGGCGCCTCTTCGCGCCTACTGCCAACGCGGGCGGGCCGCTCTGCTGCGATCGGTCTCATGTCGAGGGCTTTCGCATCTAAGACGGCTGAGGAGTACAACCTTAGCTAGCAGAATAGGCGGTGACCCATCAGGAATAACCCCGAAGTCCTCCTTCCTGAAACCCTGATCGGTGGGCTTACCTAATACTTAGTTGCAGGCGGTTCGGGTCGGTAGCGGCGGTGGGGACAATTGCGGGGCCGCGTTCCGGGCCACGAAAGTGCAAGGATCGTCAACAAGGGAGAACGATCGGTCGTGGAGCCAGCCGAGGACGGCCATTCCTGGAGGAGAGGCCGGCCGCAAGGCTCGTCCGGCGCGGCAGGGCGCCCGATGATAGAGGGCTACTTGTTGGCAACGCCACTATCAATATCGGGAAACCACTCCCTCTGGGACACCTGCTTGGCCAGGTCCTGGTCGAGATGCGGGCGGATGCTTTTCTGGAAGGCGAAAGCAACCTGGTCGTGTTCGCGCTTGCAGCTATTGGCGCGGCCCTTGGGAAGATAGTTCTTCTCCACGAAGTCACCGTACATGGCGGTGTCGGAGCCATAGGCGAGACAGAGGAGATTGAAGTAGCGCTGCGCGGGAGCGCTGTGCGCGTCGGAGAAAGCCACCAGCGGCGCAGAGACCTCGGAATTCTGCACGTATCTCCTGTAGGAGTAGGCAGATCCCACGATCAGTCCTCGCGCTTCATTCTTCTCGAACTTCAGCATGAGAAACACGGCGAAGTGGTCCGCGGCGTCCTCTGCATTGCCGAATACCGGAACTTCCAGCATCTCGAACATGGCGTGGCCCATCTCGTGGGCGAACACGTAGAAGAACTGCCCAATCACGGCGTCTGCCGGCGTGACACCTTCAGCCGTCGTTTCCTTCGGCATCGAGCGTAGGATTTCCGCCAGGTACTCGTAGCAGACGCTTACGTCGGGACGGTGCCACCAGGCGTTGGACACGCCATCGCAGGGTACCGTCCGCAGTGTCAGATCGATCGGCAGACGGAACGGACTGAAGATGGCCTGAAGCTTCTCGAGCGCACGCCGCTCCTTCAGCATCTCGTAGATCTTCTGATGCGCGGGATTGGTCGGCGGCACATATTCGACCAGCATCCGGTTTGCGCGAGCTTCAGGAGCCGCGTTTGCCGGCGCTTGCGGGATCATGGACACCGCGATGAAGGCTGCGGCGGACAACCAAGCTGTCGACCTTCCGAGTGACGTCATGAGCTTTCTCGCAAAGTGAAGGCCGGCATAGAGCGCTGCCCGGAGCCCACGACGGGCTCCAGGCAGCGATCGGCTGAAGGAAGGTTACTGGGTCTTCGCGGCCGGCCTGCCGTCCACGATGAAGAGCTTGTCGCCGGCGCGGAAGATGATGGCGCCGTCGGTAACCTCGCGGGCATTCAGCTTCGCGACATGCTGGGTCGCATCGCCCTTTGCGGCGCCCTTGGAGATCTTGAAGCCCTTCATGTCGACATAGATGCCTTCGTTGGCGCCGAGCTGCCCGAGCACGTCGTTGTTGCTCGAGGTCCAGTCATTGCTGTTGCCCCGCATCAAGGGCGAGTCCTGCCAAGGCGAGAATTGGGCGATCGCCAACGTCGCGGCGCCGGCTGCGACGCTGAGCGCGGTGGCGGCCCCAATGGCCAACAAAGTGCGTTTAGACAGTGACATCGAGAATACTCCTGGTTCCGCTGAGGTTTGACCTTCGACCGGATGACCAGTCCGTTCATCCGGAGCTTCAGGGTAGCAGGGGGCTGAAGGGGCGAAATCAGCACAAACCCGCGTAGGAGGGAGGGGAACACCCGATCAGCTGGTGGTCTGATGATTGTTGCTTTGCTTTTCCGAGCGCCGTTAACGATTCCGGGTTTATGCCGATATCGGATTGTCTCCAAACCAGCGATCCTGTGGCGGTCGAGGGAAGGGTGAACGGAGCGGGTCGTGAGAATGCAAGCACGCAAGGGTGTCCAGGCCAGGCGCTGGGCATGGGGGCACCGGCTGACCTCGGCAGTCGTGGCGCTGCTGGCCCTTCTCGCAGCCTCCGCGCCGGCGCTCGCCGAGGCCGAGTCCGTCGGTCTGACCCCGGACCAGCAGGCAATCATCGAGCGGGCCGGAAAGTCGTCCCACGGCCAGAACGTCCAGTTCGCCGGCGCGCCGACTGACCCCATCGGCGCGGAGGTCCGGCTCCCATTCCGCGAGGGCCAGTCCATCACCCTTGTCCGCAAGGCATCGCTGGCCCAGAAGGACGGCAGCGTTCTATGGCGCGGCGAGGTGCAGGAGACCGGCGAGCGCGCCGTGCTCATGCTGTGGAACAGCTCGCTGCTGACGGGCTATTTCGCCTATAGGGGAACGATCTACACCGTCGAGAATCTGGGCGGCGGGGTCCACGCGTTCGCGGAAATGGAACGCCACAAGCTGCCGGGTGACCACCCTCCCGCCGCGGTGCGCGATATCAGCATGACGCCGGGCACCAGCGAGCCGGCGGCGCCGCGCGCCGCGCCTGCCGAGCCCAAAGTTCCGCCATTCCTCGATCCTGACCGCCAGGCGCTCGAAGCCAAGAGCATCACGATCGATCTGATGGTGATCTACACCAACAACGTGGCCAAGCGGTACATCCGCGATCCCGCCGACTTGCTGGCGCTCGCGGTCGAGGAAACCAACGAGACGTTCAGGAACAGCGGCCTCGGCAACATCAAGCTGCGGCTGGTGCATACCGAGCCGATCGAGTACGACGGAACCGTCGACGATCAGTTCACCCACCTCTACACGATGGTGGACGGGCTCGGGCCCTTCAAGGACGTCAAGAAGCTGCGCGACCAGAAGCGCGCCGACATCGTCGGCCTGATCATCGACAATCCGAACGGCTGCGGGCTGTCCACGCGCATCGGCCCGGACTCCGATCAGGCGTTCTTCGTCGTGCATCACGCCTGCGCCACGATCACCATGTCGATCGCGCATGAGATCGGGCACATCCTGGGGGCCCGCCATGACCGCTTCATCGACGAGAGCGACACGCCGCTGCCTTACGGCCACGGTTACGTCAACGGCGGCAAATGGCGTGACATCATGAGCTACAAGGAAGGCTGCGGCGGCTGCCCGCGCGTACCCTACTGGTCCAACCCGCGGGTTCTCTACAAGGGCGAGCCCATCGGCACTCCTGCCGCCGACAACGCCAGGCTCATTCTCGAGCTTGCCGAGCGGGTGTCGAAGTTCCGATGAGGCGCTGCCCGCCTTCTGCGCAGGGGCGGGTCGAGGAGGAGCTATCGGACAGGCGGCGCGTACTGCAGGCCGCCTCTGTTCCAGAGGTTGTTCAGCCCGCGCGCAATCTTGAGGCGTGAATCCGAGCCGGCATTGCGCTCGAAAATCTCGCCGTAGTTGCCTACGGCCTTGATGACCCTCGCCGCGAAGTCCTTGTCGAGGCCAAGGCCCTTGCCGAAATCCCCCTCGGTGCCCAACAGCAGCCTGATATCCGGGTTGGGCGAGTCGTGCATCTGGTCGACGTTGTCCTGCGTCACGCCCAGCTCCTCGGCAACGAGCAGCGCAAAGTGTACCCATTTGACGATGGTGAACCACTGCGCGTCGCCCTGCCGTACGGATGGTCCCAGCGGCTCCTTGGAGATGGTTTCCGGCAGGATGACGTGGTCGCTCGGCCTGGCCTGCTGTGCGCGGACCGAATAGAGCGCCGACGTGTCCGTCGAAATGGCTTGGCAACGGCCCGCGAGATAGGCCTGCACGGCCTGGTCCAGCCTGTCGAACGTCAGCGGGGTGTAGGACATGCCGCCGACCTTGAAATAGGTGGCGAGGTTCAGCTCCGTCGTCGTACCGGCCGCCACGCACACCTTGGCGCCATCGAGCTGCTTGGCCGACTTCACGCCTGCCGCGCCCTTCACCATCAGGCCCTGGCCGTCGTAGTAGTTCACGCCCGCGAACGACAGGCCAAGCGCGCTGTCGCGGGCGCTGGTCCACGTGGTATTGCGCATGAGGACGTCGATCTTCCCCGACCGCAGCGTGATGAACCGCTTCACGGCCGAGGTCGGAACAAAAGTGACCTTGCTGGCATCGCCGAAGACCGCTGCCGCCAAGGCTCTGCAGTAGTCGACGTCGAAGCCGGTCCACTCGCCGTTGTCGTCCGACACGCTGAAGCCCGCGAGGCCGCCGTTGACGCCGCAGCTCAGCGAGCCGCGCTGCCTGATCGTCTCCAGCGTCGTCATCTCGGCGGCGGCGAGGGTGGCCGTGCCATCCAATCCAAGGGCGGCCGCCATCAGCCCGGCGCCTGCAAGCAAACCGATCCTGGTCAAGATAGGCTCCCAAGGCTCCCGAGGGCACTCCGCCACCGGGTTCTCCTACACATGGCCCGGGCCTATGACGCAGAGAAATCGGGTATAACCCTAAACGGGGCGATCCGTGTCCGGAAGGTTAATCGAGTTGCGAATGCACAAGGCGCATCCCTCGCGTGCGATTGCTTGTCGGATCGTCTCCCCGTGAGCCTGAGGGCGGACGCTTCCGAGCCCCGAGCCCGGCGGCGTGCCGGCCTGGCCGCGGCTAACCCCGACCGGTGCCGACGCCCGGCGCATCGTTGCCTGTTGTGGGCCGGTATGCTTTGATCGCAGCGATCGTTGTCCAGATCCCATAAACCTGCACGAGACAACATCAGGGGGAAACGCATATGCAAATGGTCCGCGTTCTCGCGCTTGTCGCCGCGACGCATCTGGGTGCATCGGCCGTGGCGGCCCAGGACGTCATCAAGATCGGCGCCGACCTGCCCATGAGCGGGCCGAATGCCGAATACGGCGAGCTGTTTGGCGCCGCCGCCAGCCTCGCGGCCGAGCACGCCAATGCCGACAAGGCGCTGTCGAAGAAGCTCGTGATCCAGTTCGAGGATAGCCAGGCCACGCCCCAGCAGGGCGTCGTCGCCATGACCAAGCTCGTCAGCGTCGAGAAGGTGCCGTTCGTGCTTTCGGCCTTCACCGGCGTGTCCAAGGCGATCGCGCCGGTCGGCGACAAGGCCAAGGTCGTCAGCGTCAACGGCGGCGGCATCGGGCCGGACCTGGCCGAGCTCGGCGACTACTTCTGGAATGTCATTCCCCTGGTGAACCTCGAAATCCGGGTGATGGCGCCCTACCTCGTGCAAGAGCGCGGCTTCAAGAAGATCGCGCACATCTATGTCGACGATCCCGCCGGCGAAGCCGTGCAGAAGGAGTTGAAGGAGAACGTGCCCAAGGCCGGCGGCCAGATGGTCCTCGAGCTGCAGGTCCCCCGTGCGGCGCAGCAGTTCACGAGCGTGGCGGCCAAGGTGCGCGAGTCCGCTCCCGACCTCGTCTTCATCTCGTCGTTCGGCGCGCAGCAGGCACAGATCGTCAAGCAGCTGCGCGACAACGGCGTGCCGCAGCAGCTTGCCAGCTATTCGGCGTTCTCCTCACCGACCGTCACGCAGCTGCCCGAGGCCAAGGGCGCGCTGTTCCCCAGCCAATCCGTGGACTGGACGGCGCCAGGCATGAGCGAGCGGCTCGCCAAGGACTGGAAGGCCAAGACCGGCAAGGAACCGAACGCCTACGTCGCCAACTACTACAATGCCGTGATGGTGTTCGTGCGCCTGGCGCAGGCGCTGGAGAAGAGCGGACAGCCGATCACCGGCGAGAACCTGCTCAAGCAGCGCAAGGCGAATGGCATATTCGATCTGGTCGGCGGCAAGATGGAGTTCCTGCCCAACGGCTCGGTATCGATGCCGATCCAGATCAACGAGATCGACGGCGGTGGCGGCGGCAAGCTGATCAAGGCCGGCACCATGGCGAAGTAGCGCCAACCCGTGCTGCTGCTCCAACTCGTCATCAATGGTCTGCAACTCGGGGCGATCTACGCGCTGGCTGCGGTCGGCTTCTCGTTGATCTTCGGCGCCACGAAGATCTTCCACGTCGCGCACGGCGCCGCGTTCACCATCGCTGCTTACCTCTACTGGTGGAGCGTTACCGCGCTGCACTTGCCCTGGCCGGTCGCGGCGCTGAACGCGACCATCGCCGCGGTGGTGTTCGGTCTGTTCATGGAGCGGTTCATCTATCGCCCGATACAGCGGCACGAGGGATCGTTCTTCACGGTCTTCATCGCCGCGTTCGGGGTGCAGATCATCGTCCAGAACCTGATCGGCACCATCTTCGGGCGCGGCTTTGCTTCCGTGACGACCAGTCTCAGCCGGAGCGTCGAGGTCCTGCCCGGACTGTTCATCGCGCCGGTGGCGATGATCGCGATCGCGATGGCGGTGATCTTCTTCACAGCCCTTACGTTCTACCTTTCGCGCACCCACACCGGCATGGCCATGCGGGCGCTGTCGGAGAACCCCGATCTGATCCGCGTGTTCGGCCTCGATCCGGGACGCGTGGCGCAATATGCGTTCGCGATCGGCTCGGCCATCGTCGTCCCCGGCGCCATCCTCACCGCCATGACGGAGGGCCTGAACCCGGCCGTCGGCAACCACGTGATGCTGATCAGTTTGGCCGCCACCATCGTCGGCGGCATCGGCTCGCTGCGCGGCGCGGCCTGCGGCGGCTTGCTGCTGGGCCTGGCGGAGAACCTCGCTCTGTGGCGCCTCGATCCGCAGTGGAGCGAGGCGGTGACGTTCGTCGTGCTGTTCCTGTTCATCGTCTTCCGGCCGGCCGGCTTCTTCGGCCGCCCGATCGGCGCCAAGTGAGGCGGCTGGGATGTGGGCTTACGTCGTCAATCTCGCGGTGCTGATCTCGATCAATGCCATCCTGGCGGTGACGCTCAACTTCATCCTCGGCTACGCCGGTATCTTCTCGATCGCGCACGCGCTGTTCTTCGGCGTCGGCGCCTATACCGCGACGTTCGTGGCCATGAAGCTCGGCGCCGGCTTCCTGTCGGCCACGGCGGCCGGCATGGCGCTGGCCGCGCTGATCTCGCTCGCCCTGGCGTTGCCGGCCTTGCGTGTGCGGGGCGAATACTTCGTTGCCGCGTCGCTGGGACTGCAGATGCTGGCGATCACGGTGTTCACCGAATGGAAATCGGTGACCGGCGGCATCGGCGGGCTCACCAACATTCCCCCCGCGCGCATCCTCGGCTTCGAGATCGTCCAGCCCGAGCATTTCCTGGTGCTGTCGATGACCTGCCTGATCCTGATCGTGCTGGTCATCCGCGCATTGGTGCGCTCGAGCTTCGGCCGCAGCCTGAAGGCGATCCGCGACGATGAGACGGCCGCCTGGGCATACGGCAAGAACGTCGCCATCATCAAGACCACGGCGGTCGTGGTATCCTCGGCGCTGGCGGCGGTGGCCGGCTCCCTCTACGCCTTCTATCTCAGCTTCATCAACGTCGAGAGTTTCGTGCTGGAGACGTCCATTCAGCTGATGGCGATGGTCATCATCGGCGGCACGGCGACGCTGTTTGGGCCGATCATCGGCGCAATTCTCATCCTGCTGTTGCCGGCCGGCCTGAGCTATCTGCCCTACCTGCCGGCGACCGAGATCGGCTCGATCCAGCAGATCGCCTACGGTCTGGCAATGGTGCTGCTGATGATCTATCGCCCGGGCGGCCTGTGGGGCTTCCAGGAGAAACCCAAGGCCCGGGAGAGCGGCGCGTCATGAGCGAGGGCGGCGAGATCCTGCTCGAGGCCACGGGCGTCGCCAAGACCTTCGGCGGCCTGAAGGCGGTGGACAACGTGTCGTTCTCCCTGCGCGCCGGCATCATCACCACGCTGGTGGGGCCCAACGGCGCCGGCAAGACCACGCTGTTCAACCTGATGACGGGACATCTGGTCCCGGATCGCGGCGAGGTGACCTGGCTCGGCAAATCGATCCTCGGGCTGCCGCACTGGAAGATCGCGCGGCTCGGGATCAGCCGCTCGTTCCAGGACCTGAAGCTGTTCGCCAACATGACGGTGGAGGAGAACATCGAGACCGTCACGGAGCGGGGAGCCTGGCTGTGGCAACCGGGCGGAGCGTCCGCCAGGAGCGAGCGGCGCGCCAGGGTCGATGCAACTTTGGCCGCCACCGGCCTCGACGACAAGCGCGACGCGCGCGCCGCCGATCTGGCCTATGCCGAGCGCAAGTTCCTGAGCCTCGCCCGCATCATGGCGTCGGGTGCCCGGCTGTGGCTGCTCGACGAGCCGGCGTCCGGGCTCGACCGCGGCTCCTACGAGCGCTTCCTGACGCTGTTGCGCAATGGGGTGCGCGAGGGCGTCACCATCTGCATCATCGAGCACAACCTCGATATCGTGCAGGGCATCTCCGACCGCATCGCCTTCCTCGATCAGGGCCGGCTGCTGGCCGAGGGCGATCCCAAGTCCATCCTGTCCGATCCCGCGCTCGCGGCGATCTACTTCGGCGAGCGCGCGGCATGAGCGCTGCACCCGTGCTCAAGGCGGAGGGCCTGCGCGTCGGCTACGGCGGCAAACCGGTGCTGCTCGACGTCAGCATCGAGCTGAGGCCGAACGAGGTGCTCTGCGTCATAGGCCACAACGGGGCCGGCAAGAGCACGCTGATGCGTACGCTGTTCGGCCTCGTCAAGCAGCAATCGGGACACGTGCTCGTCGACGGCAATGTGCTGCCGCGGCACGTTCCCCGGGTGCTTGCGGCGCACGGCGTCGCCATGGTTCCGGAGGGGCGCGGCATCTTCCCCGGCCTCACGGTGCAGGAGATCTTCGCGCTCGGCATGTGGTCGGCGGGCGTGCCGGCTGCCGAGCGCGCCGAGCGCGTCGAATGGGTGATGAGCGTGCTGCCCCCGGTGCGGAGTTTCTACGAGAAGCGCAGCGGCCTGCTGTCTGGCGGGCAGCAGCAGATGGTGTCGATCGGCCGGGCGCTGCTGGCGCGTCCGCGCTGCCTGCTGATGGACGAGCCCTCGATCGGCCTGGCGCCCAAGCTGTTCCAGGACCTGCTGCAGCCGATCCGCGCCCTCCAGCAGCAGAACGGCTTGAGCATCCTGCTGATCGAGCAGAATGTACGCGAGGCCCTGAAGGTCTCCGACCGGGTGGTTGTCATGAAGGCGGGAGCGATCATCCTCGATGCGGCGCCCGGCGATCTCAAGGACAACGCCCGCCTGATGGAACTCTACTGAGGCCGCAAGCTTTCGCACGGCTCGACCGGGCCGTCCGATTTGTAACAGGAGGCATCCATGCACGTCGGCGTTGCGATGTTCTGCACCGATTACGCGATTGCCCCGACCGAGCTGGCGCGGGCGCTGGAAGATCGCGGCTTCGAATCCCTCTGGCTGCCCGAGCACAGTCACATCCCATTGAGCCGAGCCACGCCCTTTCCGCAGGGCGGCGACCTGCCGAAGAAGTACTACGACGTCATGGACCCCTTCGTCGTGCTGGGAGCCGTCGCGGCCGTGACGACGCGCCTGAAGATCGCGACCGGCATCTGCCTGGTGCCGCAGCGCGATCCGATCCAGACCGCCAAGTCGGTCGCATCCGTCGACCAGATCTCGAAGGGCAGGTTCATCTTCGGGGTGGGCGCGGGCTGGAACGCCGACGAGATGGCCAACCACGGCACCGACTTCAAGAACCGCAACAAGGTGATGCGCGAGCGCATCGAGGCCATGCGCGCGATCTGGACCAAGAGCAAGCCCGAGTACTCGGGCGAATACGTCAAGTTCGGGCCGATGATGACCTGGCCCAAGCCGGTGCAGAAGCCGCATCCGCCGGTGCTGGTTGGCGGAGGTCTGCCCCACGGCGCCCGCCGCGCGCTTGCCTTCGGCGACGGATGGATGCCGCACGTCAAGCGGCCGACCTACCACCTGCTCGACCGGCTTTCCGAGTTCCGCGAGATGGAGAAGGCCGCCGGCCGCACGCTCCCGGTCACCGCCTGGGGCGTGGAGCACGATCCGTCCCTGTGGGGCCGCTACCGCGACGCCGGCATGGAACGCATCGTGCTCAGCATCAACTCGGAGACGGCGGACAAGGTCTTGCCGCAACTCGACGCCTGGGCGGCAAAACTCGGCGCGGTCAGGTAGAGGCCGACATCTCCCAGGCGCCGCCGGCTCGCCTCCCCCTACGAAGAAGGCAGCGCCGTCGACACAGGGGGAGCCGAAGCGAGGCTACCGGAACCGCGGCGCGACCTCCTCGCACATCAGCTGCAGCGAGCGCATGACCTTGTCGTTGGGGATCAGGCCGCCGCAGTTGAGCTCGGCCAGGACGCCGTTGAGGCCGAGCTTGCGGGTGAGGTCCTCGAGACGCGCTGCAACCGAATTCGGAGTGCCCACGATCACCTTCTCGCGCAGCGCCGCGTCGTAGTCGATGGTCTGCAGCGCCTGGCCGCGCTCGGCGCGCTGCTCGCTGGCGCGCGCACCCGACCGGGTGGCGGACTCCTCGAGCTGGGCGCCGAGCGTGCGGTAGAACTGCATGATCGAGTGCTCGGGGTCGGCCCGCGCGGACGCCTCGGTATCGCCGACGTAGATCGGCACCCGCAGATACACCTCGCCCTGTCCCGGGTGGCCGGCGGCGCGGTAGGCCTCGCGGTAGGCCGCGATGTTGGGACCCAGCTCCTCGATGGTGCCCAGACGCACGGCGACGAAGATCGGCAGGCCCATCGCGCCGATGGCAGGATAGGTGTCCGCGCTGGTCGCCGCGATGCGCAGCGCCGGATGGGGCGTCTGCAACGGCCGCGGCACCATCGTGATGTTGCGGAAATTGTAGAAGCTTCCCTCGAACGAGAAGCGCTCGGAAGTCCAGGCGCGCATCAGGATCTCGAGCACCTCGGCGAAGCGCTCCTTGCTTTCGGCGTAGGGCACCCCGTAGGCCTCGTAGGTGCGCGGGAAGCCGCTGCGCCCCACCCCGAAGATGAGGCGTCCCTGGCTGATGTGGTCGAGGGTGGCGACCTCCTCCGCCAGCCGCAGGGGATGGCACAGCGGCAGCACCTGGACGGCAATGCCGATCTTCATGCGGCGCGTACGCGAGGCCAGAGCGCTTGCGAGAACCAATGGCGCCGAGGCGACCGATCGCTGCGGCACGAAGTGCAGCTCGGCGAGCCAGAGCACGTCGAGGCCCCAGCGCTCGGCCGCATCGACCTGGGCGAACGATTCCGCGAAGGCCTCCGCATCCGACTGTCCGGCGCGGCGCTGGAACTCGTGAAAAAGACCGAACTCGAATGCCATGGATGCCTCTATGCCGGTCCTTCACGCAGGCCGTCAGGTGCGGGCGCGCAGGCTCATGCGTTGCGCCACTGGCCGCCGCCGTCCATGTCGATGACGATGCCCGAGAGGTAATGCACCTGCGGCGCCGACAGCATGGTCGCCAGGGCGGCGACTTCCTCGGCCGTCTTGATACGGCCGAAGGGGAGCTTGTCGGCGCCGAGCGCCTCCTCCCAGCGGTTCTCGTCGCCGAAGCGGGTCTTGGCGCGCTGTTTGGAGAGGTTGACGATGCGCTCCGTCATGGTGGCGGCCGGATTGATGCCGAACACGCGCACGTTGTAGTTGGGCGTCTCGGCGCCCAGCGCATTGGTGAAGCCGATCAGGGCCGCGTTGCCCGCAGCGCCGCAGATGTAGTCGGGCCGCACGGCGCGCCCGCCCATGCCGATGATGTTGACGATGGTGCCGGCCTTGCGGGCCTTCATCTTGGCGACATACAGCTGGCACATGTGGATGTAGCCGAACACCTTGAGCGACCAGGCTTCCTGCCAGCGCTCCAGGCTCACATCGGCGATACCGCCGCCGGGGATGGCGCCGGCGTTGTTGACGAGGATATCGACGTCCGGGAAGGCCTGGTGCAGGCGCAGGCGCTGGGCGGCGTCGGATAGATCGGCCGCGTGGGCGACGGCCTTGGCGTTGTGCTTGCGCCGGACCTCGCCGGCCGCGTTCTCGAGCATCGCCTTGTCGCGCGAGGTGATGATGATGTTGGCGCCTTCCGCCGCGAAGGCGTGGGCCACGGCGAGCCCGATGCCCTTGGAGCCGCCCGTGATCAGGACCTGCTTGCCCTCGAGACCTAGATCCATCGTGTGTGCCCTCCCTGCGGCCGGCGGAAATGCGCGCCGTTCTTGCGACCTCTACTCAAGCACCGGCAGGGCACGTGGGCAACCGATGTCGCCGCGCTTTCGGCTGCGGCCGGCGCCATCCAGGTAGGCGTTATCTGAGCGCCTGAGGCAGCCAGAGCGCGATCTGCGGCCAGAACAGCAGGGACAGCAGGACGACGACCTGGATCACCATGTAGTCGGCCATGCCCCTGTAGATCGTGGAGAGGCTCCACTGCGGCACGACGTTCTTGAGGTAGTAGGCGGACATGGCAACGGGCGGACTGAGAAACGCGGTCTGCAGGTTGACCGCCACCAGCGCGCCGAACCAGATGAGCATGTCGAGCTTGCTCAAGCCGAAGTTGAGCTTCTCCACCACGGGCAGGAAGATCGGCAGGAACACCAGCACGATCGCCGGCCACTCGAACGGCCAGCCCAGCAGGAAGATCAGGAGCATGATCAGCGCCAGCTTCCAGATGTCGGGCAGCGGCAGGGCGACGAGCGTGTTGGTGATGACGCTCGCCGTGCCGAGCTTGGTGAAAATCGCGCCGAACACGTTCGATGACACGGCCAGCAGCAGCACCATGCTCGAGGTCACCATGGTGGCGACGCTCGCATTCTTGAGCGCCGTCCAGGTGAGGCGCCGGTAGAGCAGCGCCAGTAGCGTCGCGCCGAATGCCCCGCATGAGGCCGCTTCGGTCGGCGTGGCGAGGCCCCCCAGGATGGTGCCCAGCGTGAAGCCGATCAGCGCCGCCAGCGGCACGACGCCCAGCAGTACCTCCTTGATGATCAGCCAGGCATTGCCCACCCGCTCCTCTTTCGGGACCGGGGGCCCGAGCGACGGGTTGATGAAGCTGCGCACCATGCAGTAGGCGATATAGGACCCCGCCAGCAGGAACCCGGGTCCCAAGGCGGCCGAATAGAGCATGTTCACCGGGACGCCCATGGTCGGGCCCATCACGACGAGCATTACGCTGGGCGGGATCAGGATGCCCAGCGTGCCGCCCGCCGCGATTGCGCCGGCCGACAGCCTGTCGTCGTAGCCGGCCTTGATCATGATCGGTCCGGCCATGATGCCGAGCACGGTGACGGCCGCGCCGACGATGCCGGTCGCCATGGCGAAGATCGTCGCCGTCAGGATGACTGCGAGATAGAGCGCGCCGCGCACGGGCGCCAGCAGATGGCGCAGCGCCACGAACAGGCGCTCCATCAGGCCGGCCTGCTCCGTCATGTAGCCCATGAATACGAACAGCGGCACGGCGGGCAGGATGTCGTCCTTCATCGTGCCCCAGATCTGCAGGTAGGCGAGGTTGAAGGTCTGGTCGGGGCCGATGCCGATGGAGCCGAACACGAACGCCAGGAACAGCAGCGTGAAGGAGATCGGGAAACCGATGAAGATGACGCCGATCATGCCGAGCAGCATGATCGAGCCGAGGATCTCGTTGACGCTCATCGGCGGCTCAGACCTCGATCTTTTCGTGGTGGACCAGCGCCACGCCGGTGCGGGCCGCCCACAGGCTCTTCATCAGCTCGGAGATGCCCTGCATGAACAGCAGCGCCGCCGTCAGCGGGATCACGGCCCGCAACGGCCAGATCACCGGCTGCCAGATGCCCGAGGTGGACTTCTCGTTGATCGACAGCGAATAGAAGAAATCGTCGATCGAGATGGCGAACAGGATCGCCATCGACGGCAGGAAGAACAGCACGTAGGCGACGGCGTCGATGATGCCCTTCTTGCGGTCGGAGAACTTCTCCCACAGCATGTCGGTGCGCACGTGCGCACCCTTGAGCAGGGCGTAGGCGGCGCCCAGCATGAACAGCGCGCCAAACGACATGGTCGTCACGTCGAGCGCCCACGACGTCGGCGCGTTCATGACGTAGCGCATGAACACCTCGACGACGTTGGCGACCACCAGCGGGATGACCAGCAGGGTGAAGACATAGCCGGTGTAGACGGTGATGCCGTCGATGATGCCGATGGTTGCCAGATATCCGCGTGAGGGCCGCCGCGCCGGCTCGCGCGCGATCTCGCTTGGCATGGCGGTCGTTTCCCCCGTGCTCGTGCCTAGCCGAAGGAGGGCCGCGGATCGCGCGACCCTCCGATGCGGTTCAGCTCACTTGGTCTCGGGCCAGTAGTAGTCGGCGCCGGCCGCGTAGGGTGGGATCACGAAGCGCCGCGCGGGCACGACTTGCGAGGCGTAGGCGCGCTGGGCGTCGTAGACCTTCTTGAAGAACGGGTTCTTCTCCGACTCTTCCTTGGCGATCTGGTCCCAGGCTTCCAGCGTCTTCTTCAGGATGTCGTCGGGCGTGCGCTCGATCTTCACGCCGTGCTTCTCGCGCAGGTCCTTCAGCGCCTCCGCGTTCATCTTGTTCATGATGGTCTGCGAGCGGAATGTGGCCTCCCAGGTCGCGGACTTGATGATCTCCTGCAGGTCGGGCTTGAGGCCCTTCCACACGTCGGCGTTGATCAGCAACTCGAGCACGGTCGCGGGCTCGTGCGTGGAGGGCATGTAGTAGTGCTTCCACACGGTCTGGAAGCCGATCTTCATGTCCTCGGCGGGTCCCACCCACTCGCCGCACTCGATCACGCCGCGCTCGCCGGCCGGCACGATCTCGCCGCCGGGCATGTTGACGGGCGACATGCCGGACTTGCTGAACACCTCGGCCGTGATGCCGGTCTCGCGGCACTTGCGGCCCTTGAGGTCGTTCCAGTTCGCCACCGGGCGCTTGAACCATCCGAGCACCTGGTTGGCGACCGAGGTGAGGGGGATCGGGATCACATCGCGCTTGAGCTGGTCCTGATAGAGCTCGCGATAGAGCTCCAGGCCGCCGGCGTCATAGATCCAGCCCATGTAGTCCATCATGTCCATGCCGAAGGGGCCGCCGGGAGCCGGGCCGAACAGGGTGGCGGCGCGGTGCTTGCCGACCCAGTAGGCGGCCGCCGTGTGTCCGCCGTCGATCACCTTCTTGTGGACGGCGTCGAGCACCTCGAAGGCCGGCACCAGCGTGCCCGCCGGCAGCACCTCGATCTCGAGACGGCCGCCCGACATGGCCTTCACGCGCTCGGCCCAGAACTTGAGGTTCTCGAAGATCAGGCTGGAGGAGGGGAAGCTCGCCTGGAAGCGCAGCTTCTGGGTTTGGGCCTGGACCTCGGCGGCAGGCGGCAGCACGAGAGCGAGTACGGCAAGACCGGCCGCCAAGGCGGCACGCGGTAGGCGCATAGCGTTTTCTCCCCAATTTT
Organism: uncultured Alphaproteobacteria bacterium; assembly: GCA_963774165.1. Classification (GTDB taxonomy): domain Bacteria; phylum Pseudomonadota; class Alphaproteobacteria; order Rhizobiales; family Hyphomicrobiaceae; genus AWTP1-13. Next base: position 543,943 of record CAVZEC010000016.1, read on the forward strand.
CTGTTCTTAGCCGCTGCAGTATCGACTTTCGGCCTAGGTCCGGCAATTGTCTTCTTCGAACTACAGCTAATCGAAGAATGCGAGCAGGCGCGCGTTGAGGAAATCGGGCGCCTCCTCGGGAATGAAGTGGCCGCAGTCGGGCACGACCTCGCCGCGCACATCGACGGCGACGCGGCGCAGCGATTGCTCGGGCTCGCTGCCGCGGCCGCGTCCATGCGGGTAGCTGACGGCCCCGCCCATCGCCAGCACCGGCATCGGCAGTTTGAGGCGGGCGATGGCGGCCTGGTTGTCGGCGACGTCCTGCGGCATGGCCCGGTAGAAGGCGAAGCCCGCCCGCATGGCGCCGGGCTGACGATAGGTGCGCAGATATTCGGCGAGATCGTCCGGGCCGATGGCGTCGGGCCGGTAGGCGAAGGTGCGGTAGAACCAGGCGAGATAGACGTCCTCGCGGCCCTGCACCAGGGCCTCCGGCAGATCGGGCGTCATGTGGAACTGGTGGTGCCAGCGCCGGCCGCCCTCGGAGAAGTCGCCGCCCGAGCCCGGGATCACCACGTCGAGGATGGCGAGGCGGCGCACGGCTTCGGGATGCGCGGCCGCCAGCGCGTAGGCCGTCGGCCCGCCCCAGTCGTGACCGACCAGGAAGAACGACTTGTGCCCGAGCTTCTCGCCGACGACGCGCCACACGTCGTTGGCGACCGTCTTCTTGTCGTAGCCCTCCAGCGGACGCGAGCTGTCGCCCAGGCCGCGCAGGTCGGGAGCGATGACCGTGTATTTGCGGGCGAGTGCTGGAATGACGTGGCGCCATTCCCACCATGTTTGCGGCCACCCGTGTAGCAGCACCACGGGCGGCCCCTCGCCGGCAGTGACGTAGTGGATGAGCACGTCACCCAGGTCGGCATAGTGGTGAGCTACGGCGTTGGCGGACATCGGCTGGCGTCTCCCTGATGAGGCTCGATCTGCGGCCATCATACAGCGGTCATCATACACGCGAGCAGCGCGACGCGCGTCGTCTGAGCGACGCGGTGTCCGACTAAGCTACTCCCGTAAAGCGACTGGCAACCACCTGCGCGGAGCAAACCTCGGGCGCGAGTTTGCGCGTGTTATTCCCAAGAGAGAGCGCGCTGCTGCATCGACGCACTTGGAGGAAATCATGCGAGCCAACCCGATCCTGAGACGCCGTGCCTTTCTTGCGGCGACGTTGATAGCGCTCTCGGGAATGACGGGGACGGCCAAGGCGGAGAACCTGCCCGCGTTCATGCAGCCGATCGCGGGTCTCACGCCGTCCAGCCCCGGCGAGACCGCGACCAAGAACGTGCTGGCGCTCAACACCGGCATGTTCGAGCTCTATGGCGACGCCGCCCGCGTCTTCAAGAAGAACATCCTGGCCAAGCACCCGGTCATCCTCGGCCTGTTCTCGGGCGCGGGCGGGCGCTTCATCCTCTATCGGCCCGGCATGGCGCCGCTCGATGCGCCGCCGGTGCCGATCGTCTACCAGCTGCTGAAATCCGTCGGCCACAGCACGATGGCGCTGACCGAGGTGGTGGGGCCCTATCTCGACAATCCCGCCAATCAGTCCTGGCGCGGCTCGATGCTGGCCTATCGCAGCCGCATGCAGTCCGCCCTCGACGGCCTCGACGCAACGCCGATGCAGGCCGATTGGCGCGACACAGTCCGCACCATCCTGCAGAACAACATCGCCTTCATGGACGACTGCCTGGCGAAGGGCACGATCACCTTCGCGGCCCTGGAGGCGTTCGCCAAGAAGCAGGGCCCTTCCTGAAGAAGGATCGTCGCCTGGGCGGCGCAGACCCAGGTCGCTCATTGGATGGGCGTGATCGCGGATTGGAAGAAGCATGCTCGGCAGCGACTGGGACAAGACCTACGCGGCCAGCAACACGATCTATGTCGCGCGCCAGAACAACGTGCTGTTCAGCGTGCTGGCGCAGTTCTTCGGTCCCGACGCCATCAACAGCCGGCTGATGCTGATCGAGACGATCTCCTTCACCACCACGCCGGACGACATGCTGGAGTCGCTGACCCGCATCATCGCCGATCGCTCGGTCGGGTCGCTGTTCTTCGGCAACTACCATCTGATGGACTACGAGCTGATGGGCGGCGACGCGCGCGCCGCCATCATCGCCGAGAGCGCCAAGCGCGGCATGAAGCCGTTCCTGCCGCCGGCGGTGCCGTTCGGCTCGAATCAATGGCCGACGCTGATCACGCCCGGGGCCGGGCCCCACCGCCATCTCCGAGCTGCCCTGATCGAGTGGTCGCCGAAGCCTGGCGTCTGCAGCCTCGGAGTGGAGCATCATGAATCTCAACACGGTCACCGAGGTGAAGCGCCCGGCATCGGCCGGATCAGGTGACCGCAGTGGCGCGACGGCTACGCCTGGCTGGCCGGCGGGACCTGGCTCTTCTCCGAGCCGCAGCCGGCGACCGACACGCTGATCGATCTCGATCAGCTGCGGCTGGCCGCGCCCTGCAGGCGTCGCCCGACGGGCTCGACATCGCCGCGACCTGCCGGATCGCCGAGCTCTACCGGTTCGCCGGACCGGGCGAGTGGCGCGCCGCGCCGCTGTTCCGCGAGTGCTGCAACGCGTTCCTGGCATCGTTCAAGATCTGGAACGCGGCGACCGTCGGCGGCAACATCTGCATGTCGCTGCCGGCCGGCCCGATGATCTCGCTCACGGCCGCGCTCGAGGGCGTCTGCACGCTGTGGCCGCGCAACGCGTCGCCGCGCGAAGTGGCCGCGATCGACTTCGTCACCGGCAACCACGCCAACGTCCTGCAGCCGGGCGAGTTGCTGCGCAGCATCCACCTGCCGGCCGCGGCGCTGGCGAAGCGCTTCGCGTTCCGCCACGCCTCGCTCACCAAGCTCGGCCGGTCGGCGGCGCTGCTGATCGGCACGCAGGCGAAGCGACGATCTTCTGCTCACCATCACGGCGGCAACGCCGCGCCCGGTGCAGCTTCGCTTCGAGCGCGTGCCGTCCGCCGGTGGAGCTGCGGCGGGCGATCGACGCACGCATCCCGGCCGACGGCTACTTCGACGACGTGCACGGCTCGGCCGCCTACAAGCGCCACCTGACCTACTACTTCGCCGAGCAGATCCGCGCCGAGCTGGCGCAGTCCGGAGCGGACGCATGAACTACAACCCGCAGATCGCGCCGCAACGGCTCGACGTGGCCTGTGGCCGGCAGGCGCACTTCACCGTCAACGGCCGCATGTTCTCCGCCGAGCCGCGGCCCGGCCAGTGCCTGCGCACCTTCCTGCGCGACCGCGGCGTGTTCGGCGTCAAGAAGGGCTGCGACGCCGGCGATTGCGGCGCCTGCACGGTCTGGCTCGACGGCACGCCGGTGCATTCCTGCCTGATGCCGGCGTTCCGCGCCGCCGGACGCGAGGTCACCACCATCGAGGGGCTGGCGCAGGACGGCGAGCTGCATCCGGTGCAGCAGGCCTTCCTCGACGCGCAGGCGTTCCAGTGCGGCTTCTGCACCGCCGGCATGATCATGACCGCCGCCGCGCTCGACCGAGGAGCAGCGCGCCGATCTGCCGCACGCGCTCAAGGGCAATCTGTGCCGCTGCACCGGCTATCGCGCCATCGCCGATGCGCTGCACGGCATGGCCGCGGTCGAGGAGGACGTCGCCGGCCAGGCCTGCGGGGCCAGCCTGCCCAACCCGTTCGCCCTCGGCATCGTCACCGGCAACGCCCGCTACACGATGGACGTCGCCATGGAGGGGCTGCTGCACCTCAAGGTGCTGCGCTCGCCGCACGCGCATGCCCGCATCCTCGCGATCGGCCGCGACAAGGCGCTCGCCGTGCCCGGCGTGGTCGCGGTCTTCACCTGGGAGGACGTGCCGCGCCGGCTCTACAGCACGGCGACGCACGAGGATCACCTGGTCGATCCGGACGACACCTACATCCTCGACAACGTGGTGCGCTTCGTCGGCCAGCGCGTCGCCGCCGTCGTTGCCGAGACCGAGGCCGCCGCCGAAGCAGGCCTGCCGGCTGCTCGAGGTCAGCTACGAGATCCTGCCCGCCGTGTTCGATCCGATCGCGGCGATGGCGCCCGGCGCACCCGTGCTGCACGACAAGGGCGGCGCGGAGCAGGGCAACGTCTACGTCGACATCCACGGCGAGGTCGGCAGCGTCGCGGACGGCTTTGCCGCGGCCGACGCCGTGCACGAGATGACCTATTCCACGTCCCGCGTGCAGCACGTGCATCTGGAGACGCACGGCTCGATCGCCTGGAAGGGCGACGACGGACGCGTCCACGTCCGCACCAGCTCGCAGGCGCCGTTCATCGCCAAGCAGAAGCTCTGCCACCTGTTCGGTCTGCGCCCGCGCGACGTGCACGTGTTCACCGAGCGCGTCGGCGGCGGGTTCGGCGGCAAGCAGGAGATGCTCACCGAGGATCTGTGCGTGCTCGCGACGCTGAAGACCGGCCGGCCGGTCAAGTGGGAGTTCACGCGCGAGGAGCAGTTCATCGGCGCCACCACGCGCCATCAGATGACGACGCGCGTGAAGCTCGGCGCCAGGCGCGACGGCACGCTGACCGCGATCGAGGTCCAGGTCGTCTCCAACACCGGCGCCTATGGCGGCCATGCCGGCGAGACGCTCGCCGCGTCCCTCGGCAGCCCCATGTCGGCCTATCGCTGCCCCAACAAGAAGGCCGACGGCTACGCGGTCTACACCAACATGGTGCCGGCCGGCGGCTTTCGCGGCTACGGCGCATCGCAGACGACCTTCGCCATCGAGTGCGCGATCGACGAGCTGGCGCGGCTGCTCGGGCTCGATCCGTTCGCGATGCGCCGCAAGAACATGATCCGGCCCGACGACTGGATCGAGTCGGTCTGGAAGGACCCCTCCGACGTCGACTTCGGCAGCTACGGTCTCGACCAGTGCCTCGATCTCGTCGAGGGCGCCCTGTCCAAAGGCGGCGGCAGCCCGAAGCCCGAAGGCGACGACTGGGTCGAAGGTACCGGCATCGCGCTGGCGATGCTGGATTGCGGCCCGCCGACGGAGCATCGCTCGGGCGCGCAGATGTCGCTGCTGCCCGACGGCACCTATCACCTCGCCGTCGGCTCGACCGAGATGGGCAACGGCTCCGTGACGTCGCACCGCCAGATCGCGGCCTCCGTGCTGGGCGCGCGCGCCGGCAGCATCGACATCATCAACGCCGATACCGATCTGACGCCCTACGACACCGGCACCTTCGCCAGCACCGGCACGGTCGTCGCCGGCCAGGCGGTGGCGCTGACGGCCGCTGCCCTGCGCGACAACATCCTCGACTTCGCCAGCCGCCACACCGGTGCGGATCGCGCAGACTGCCGCCTCGATGACGCGAGCGTGCTCTGCGGCGAGCGCCGGATTGCCCTGGCAGAGCTGCACGCCGCCGGCGTCGCGGCCGGGCATCGCTTCGAGGCCAAGCGCAAGGCCTACCTGTCGCCGCGCACCGTCGCCTTCAACGTCCACGGCGTCCGCCTCGCCGTGCACCGCATGACCGGCGAGATCCGCATCCTGCACAGCGTGCACGCCGCCGACATCGGCCGGCTGATCAACCCGATGCAATGCCGCGGGCCAGATCGACGGCGCCATCGCCATGGGCTTCGGCTGGGCGCTGACCGAGAACATGGTCTATGACGGCAGCGGCGCGATGGTGAACCCGGCACTGCGCAACTACCGCATCCCCGCCTTCGCCGACGTGCCGCCGAGCGAGGTGCTCTTCGCCGACACCTACGACAAGATCGGCCCGCTCGGCGCCAAGTCGCAGGGCGAATGCGCGATCAACCCGGTCGCTCCGGCGATCGCCAATGCGCTGGCCGATGCCACCGGCGTGCGCTTCCCGCATCTGCCGTTCACGCCCGACCGCATCTTCTCCAAGCTGGCGCCGCGGCCATGAATGCCATCGACCGCACGGCCGGCAGGGGATCGAGCCCGGCGGGCACCGTCACGGTGGTCACGCAGACCCGCGTGCGGCCCGAGGGCGTCGACGCCTTCGCCCGCTGGCAGGACGCGACCAGCACGGTGGTTGCGACGTTTCCCGGCTTCATCCAGCAGACGGTGATGCCGCCGAGCCCGCCGGCGCAGGCCGACTGGGTCATCCTGCAGCGCTTCGCCGGCACCGAGGCTGCGGTCGCCTGGCTGAATTCCGAGCAACGGCTGCAACGGTTGCAAGGTGCCGCTCCCATGCTGCTCGGCCAGGACGACGTGCACGTCGTCAACGACGGCGGCGCAGGCGTGCTGCCCGCCCCGGTCTCGGCGGTGATCTCGACGCGCATCAAGCCCGGCCAGGAGACCGCCTATCGGGCGTGGGAGCAGCGCATCGCCGCCGCGCAGTCGAAAGCCCCGGGCTTCCAGGGCTATCGCTTCGAGCCGCCGGTGCCCGGCGTGCAGGAGGATTGGCTGGCCATCGTGCGCTTCGACACGGAGGCGAACCTGCAGGCCTGGCTCGACTCGCCCGAGCGCCACAAGCTTCTGCAGGAGGCCGCAGGCTTCACCGAGGAGTTCCACGCCCGCATCGCCCGCACGGGCTTCGATCAGTGGTTTCCTGGAGCCGCCGGCGGGGCGCCGCCACCCGCCGCCTGGAAGCAGAACATGCTCGTTCTGCTGATGCTCTATCCGGTGGTCTTCCTGTTCGGCCTCACCGTGCAGACGCCGCTGCTTATGCGCAGCTTGGGCCTGCCGTTCGCGATCGCGCTCTTCGTCGGCAACGTCGTGAGCGTGCTCCTGCTGAGCTAGCTCGTGCCGTGGACGAGCACCCGCTTCTCCTGGTGGCTGCGGCCGGCAGGCCCGAACCCGGCACGGACCGATGCCACGGGAGCGGTGCTCGTCGGTGCGCTCTACGCGGTCATGCTGGTCGCGTTCTGGCGCCTGTCCTGAGGCCCCGCTCTCCGACCCCGTGCTGAGCCTGTCGAAGCACGCTTGCAGCCCGCGGCCTGCCCTTCGACTAGGCTCAGGGCGAGGTGGATGCTGTCTCTACGTGAGGCATCATTGCGGGTCGGAGCCAGCGTACACCCCGCTCGCCCGGGATGCGCTGCAACTCGACGAGCTATTCGGAGTCGGTGGTCTCGCCCGCGGGATAGGCCCAGCACAGGTCCGGCGGGAAGACTACCTTCACATCGCTGCCGATGGGATAGCGCACCTGCGTCCCGAGCTCCAAGGCATCGATGCGCCCGCCCAGCACGTCGAGCTCGTACACCGTCTGCGTGCCCTGATAGCGCGTGTCCAGGACGCGTGCGGTGAACGTGTTGGGCTCCGCCGCCCCGTTGCCGCCGAGCCGCACGTTCTCCGGGCGGACGGCGATCTTGACCGGCTCGCCCGCCTTGACGCTCGCCGGCAGCCAGGCGGAGAGCTTCTGTCCCGAGGCCGCCTCGACGACGCCGAACTCCTCCTCGCGTTGCAGGACGCGGCCGTTGAGCAGGTTCGAGGCACCTGTGAAACTGGCGACGAACAGGTCGGCGGGGCGATTGTAGAGTGTGGCGGCGGGCGCCATCTGCAGCAGCTTGCCCTCGCGCATGACGCCGATGCGGTCGCCGAGCACCACGGCTTCGGCCTGGTCGTGCGTGACGTAGAGCGCGGTCACGCCGGTGCGCTTGATGATGCGGCGCAAATCGTCGCGCAGGCGCAGGCGCAGCTTGGCATCGAGGTTGGAGAGCGGCTCGTCGAGCAGCAGCAGCTGGGGCTCGTAGACCAGGCTGCGCGCCAGCGCCACCCGCTGCATCTGCCCGCCCGACAGCTGCACCACGGGACGGTCGGCATAGGCGCCGAGGCCCACCAGCTCGAGCACGCGCGTCGATCTTGCTCTTGCGCTCCGCGCGCGGCGTGCGGCGATGGCGCAGCGGGTAGGCCACGTTCTGCTGCACCGTCATGTGCGGCCACACGGCGTAGGACTGGAAGACCATGCCGATGTTGCGCAGTCGCGGGGGCATCAGGACGCCCTGCTCGGGCGCCGAGACAACCGTGCCGCCGATCGCGATGGTGCCGGAGGTCGGGTGCTCCAGGCCGGCGACGCAGCGCAGCGTGGTGGTCTTGCCGCAGCCGGAAGGCCCGAGCAGCACGACGATCTCGCCTGCCTCGATGCGGAAATTGACGTCGTCCACGGCCGCCACGCCGGTGGCAAACACCTTGCGCAGATGCTCGATCTTCAATTCCGCGGACATTCAGTTCTCCGTTCGCTGTGTTCCCTCTCCCCGTGAAGGCGGGGAGGAGCTATCGGCGTCACTGCCGATAGCTGTAGGTCTTGTTCCACTCCTCGATCCAATCCTTCTGCAGCTTCACGAACTGCTCGTAGTTCGGGCACCCACACCTTGACCACGTTGGGATCGAAGCCTTCCGGATAGATCGGCGCCTTCTTCAGCGAGGTGAGGTTGCCGAGGTCCTTGATCATGAAGATCTGGCCCTCCTCCGAGAGGCACCAGTTGAGAAACAGTCGGGCGGCGTTGGGATGGGCCGCCGTCTTGGTCACGCCGGCCGCGAACGGCGTCACCGGCGCACCCTCGGGCGCGAAGAAGATCTCGATCGGGGCGCCGTCCTTCTTCTTGGGGTAGATGGTGTTGTAGAGCAGCGGCGCGATCACGACTTCGCCGCGCACCAGCGCATCGGAAGCCGGCGCATTGGAGGGAAACAGCACGGGTTGGGTTGCCGCCTGCTTCTTCCAGTAGTCCTCGCCCAGCACCTGGCGCTCGAACATCGACCGCGTCCAGGTGGTGCCGCCCGACGGCGCGATGACCTGGCCGATCTGCTTGTTGCCGTACTCCGGCTTGGTCAGGTCCATCCAGGACTTGGGCGGGTTCTTCACCAGCTCGCTGTTGTAGGCGATCGACCAGACCAGCGTGATGCGCGGCCACAGCTTGGGCGACGCCTGGGCCGCCGGCAGATAGTCGGCCGCATTGGGAGGAGCGTAGTCCTGGAACAGGTCGGCCATGTCCGCCATCAGCGCGCGGTCGGAATGGTCGATGACGTCGGCGCGCAGCTTGCCGGCCGCGGCTTCCGTCTTCACGCGCGTGATGAGCTGCCCGCCGGGTGCGCGCAGCAACTCCACCTTGATGAACGGGAAGCGCTTGTTGAACGCCTCGATCACGAGCTGCTCCACCTCGGCGACGTTCGCCGTGTAGAGGACCAGGGCGCCCTCTTTCTTGGCGGCTTCGATCAAGCTCGGGCGGACCGAACTGGGCTTGGACGGCGGACGAGACGGTGAGCAGCGCCGACAGCGCGAGCGCACCTAGGATCGATTTCAACACGGAGGCCATCCCTTCGTCGGTTGGCGCGGTCTACTGGCGATAGCCGTAGGTCTTGTTCCACTCCTCGAGCCAGGTGCTGCGCAGCTTCTGGTATTCCTCGAACTTCGGCGCCCAGGTCTTGATCACCTTGGGGTCGAAGCCCGGCGGGTTCAGCGGCGGCGTTCTTCAGCGCGCGTCAGATAGCCCAGCTCCTTGATCTGGAAGGCCTGCCCTTCCTCCGACATGCACCAGTTGAGGAACAGCTTGCGCGGCATTCGGGTTCGCTGCGGTCTTGGTGACGCCGGCGGCATAGAAATTGAGCGGTACGCCGTCCGGCGGGAAGACGATCTCCACCGGCGCGCCGTCGCGCTTCTTGATGTAGGCGATGTTGTAGAGCAGGACGGCGATCGACACCTCGCCGCGCACCATGGCGTCCGAGAGCGGCGCGCCGGATGGGTAGAGCACCGGCTGCGTGGCGGCCTGCTTCTGCCAGTAGTCCTCGCCCAGCACCTGGCGCTCGAACATGATGCGCGTCCAGGTGGTGCCGCCGGACGGACCGATCGACCTGGCCGATCTGCTTGTTGCCGTATTCGGGCTTGGTGAGGTCCATCCAGGTCTTCGGCGGGTTCTTCACCAGCTCGGTGTTGTAGGCGATCGACCAGCCGAGCGTGGACCTCGGCCAGAGCTTGGGCGAGACGAGAACGTCCTCGCGATAGTCGGCGGCGTTCGGCGGCGTGTAGTCCTGGAACAGGTCCTGCGAGGTCCTGCATCAGGCCGCGGTCGGAATGGTTGACGACGTCGGCCGAGAGCTTGCCGGCGGCGGCCTCGGTCTTGATGCGGGTGATGAGCTGCCCGCCCGGCGCGCGCACCATCTCGATCTTCACGAACGGGAAGCGCTTGTTGAAGGCCTTGATGATCTCCTGCTCGACCTCGGTGAAGTCGGCCGTGTAGTAGACGAGCTTGCCTTCCTTCTTCGCCGCCTCGATCAGCTCGGCCGAGCCGAAGTTCTGTGCCGACGCCGGGCCGATATCGAGCGTCGTCGCGGCCAGGCCGGAGGCCGAGGCGGCCATGAACTGGCGGCGGGTAATGCGAGTCGTTGACATGAGCGGTTCACTCCTATCGAGGGGTCGTGTCGTGATTGATCTCAGCCGGCGCGGCCGATGTCGCCGCTGCGCGTGCCGCCGCGCGACAGCAGGTGCGCGATGCCGATCAGGACGCCGAGCAGGATGGTCTGCACGAGGCTGAACGCGGCGGTGATGCCGACGTTGCCGCCCTCGTAGTAGTCGAGCAGGAGGACGGCCATCACCATGGTGTTGCTGGTGTAGAGGAACAGCGAGGAGCCGAGCTCGCGGATCGCCAGGATGAACAGCAGCGTCATGGCGGCGATGACGCCGGGCCGGGCAAGCGGCAGGACGATGGTGCGGATGGTGCCGAGCAGGCCCTTGCCGCACACCCAGGCGGCCTCCTCCAGCTCGCGGTGGATCTGCAGGAGCGAGGTCGACAGCGCCTTGACCGTGTCCGGCATGAAGCGGGCGATGAAGGCGAGCGCCAGGATCCAGATCGTGCCGTAGAGGCCGCCCGGCAGGCCGATCCAGGCCCACAGATAGGCGACGCCGACCACCAGGCCCGGGATCGCCACCGGCAGCGTGGAGATGACGTCGATGCTCTTGCGGCCGGGCACGGCGGTGCGGTTGATGGTGTAGCCGATCGCGAATGCCAGCAGGCCGCCGACCAGCGCGGTGATCAGGCCGACCTCCATGGTGTTGCCAGATGGAGCGCAGCGCCAGCGGATTGTCGAACAGGCGCTCGAAGTGAATGAGACTGTATTGGCGCTCGTCGAACAGGCTGGCGATGCTGCGGACGAACAGGAACTTGCGGAACGCCGCGACGATCAGGGCAAGCGTCGGCAGCACCACCACGACGAACAGGTAGACGACCGCCAGCGCGAGCGTGAAATAGCGCCAGGGGCCGAGGTTGAGGAGCGCGGGGCGGAACGACTTGCCGGCGACGGTGGTGTAGCTGCGCCGCGAGATCACGCGCTGCTGCAGCCAGACGAGGAAGCCGGTGACCACCATCAGGATGATGGCGACCGAGGCGGCCGTGCTGTAGAGCGGCGGCGACCAGTTGGTGAGCTTGAAGATGTAGGTGGTGAGCACGGGGATGTCGCCGGGCGTGCCGAGCACCGCGGGAATGCCGTAGATGCCGAGCATGACGATGAACGACAGCAGCATGCCCGAGATGATCGCGGGCGCGATCAGCGGGAACGTGATCGTGAACATGGTGCGCAGCGCGCTCGCGCCGCTGACCTCGGCGGCCTCCTCCAGCGAGGGGTCCATGTTGCGCAGCGCGGAGGCCGTGAACATGTAGACGTAGGGCGCGTAGTAGATGCCGAAGATGCAGATCAGCCCGCCCATCGAATAGGCGTTGAAGCGCCACTCCACGCCCATGCTGGCGAGGAAGGTGTTGAGCAGGCCGGTGCGCGGCGAGGCGAGGATCGACCAGGCGACGGCGGCGACCAGCGGCGGCACGAACAGCGGCAGCATGCTGGCGGCGGAGATGAACCCCTTGCAGGGCGTGTTCGGTGCGCACCACCACCCAGGAGAAGGTGAGGCCGATGACCACCGCCAGAGCCGTGCCGCCGCAGCAGGCGATCAGCGAATTGGCCAGCGCCAGGTGGACATTCGGATTGGCCAGGACGGTGGCGAAGTTCGCGAGCGAGATGTCGAGGACGCCGAACCCGTCCACCACCGGATTGGTATTGGTGAGCGCGCCCAGCAGCAGCATGGCGACGGGATAGATGACGAGGAAGGTGAGGATCAGGAGCAGGGCGCCCGACCATAGCCAAGCCAGGCCGGATCGCCCTCCGCGTGTGCGTGCTGCTGCGGCCGGAGCGTCGGCTAGATCGGTCGCGATAGCGGCGTCGGCAGGCAAGACGGTCCTCCCTCGGGGCCTGCTAGCTTATATGTCCGGGCCGCAGGTTGCCGGTGTCGTTGCGTCCATGCCTAACACGGAACCCGCCGGTTGGGGCAAGCCTTGCAACGTCAGGTTCGGCCAGCACAATGGCCGCTGCGGGGAAACGTCGCGAATGCTGCCTGAATGGGCAATTGTGCGGCGCCAAACGCATGCGAGGGTTATCCCTCGGCGGGGGCGGCGCTCACCTGTTGCCCTTGACCAGGAGGAGGGTGGCAGACGCGAGCAGCAGTCCCGCGCCGGCATAGATCGAGAGCGTGGACGCCACCGGGAAGAGAACGCCGGCGGCCAGTGGGCCGGTGCCCGCGCCGATGTCGCGCCAGGTCGCCTGCCGGGCCAGGGCGGGTACCCGCTCGGCGCCGGGAAAGGCCTCCGCGATGACGGGCGCCGGCAGCGGCTGCAGCAGGGCACGCAGCACCACCGCCGCCAGCACGGCGACCCATAGCAGCACGCCCGTCGAAGCGAGCAGGGCCAAGGCTCCAGCGAGCGCGAGAGACAATACGATCAGCAAGCGCCGCGCTCCGACGTGTCGGGCGAGCGTGCCCCCCGGCCGCGACAGGGCGATCTCCGACACGTAGCGCAAGGTCATGGCGGCACCGGCGGCGATGACGGCACCTTCCGGAAGGCTCGCGGCGGCCAGCAGCGAGAGGCCGAAGATGAAGAGCCCGTCCAGCGTGAAGCCCATGCAGAACGACCAGATGCTGAGCGCGCTCGGCCAGGCGAAGCGCGGACCGCCCGGCTTGAAGTGATCGGGGGCCGCCGGCACGCGGGCGGCAAAGAAAGGTGCGGCCAGAGCGACGATGCCGAGCACGAGGAAGACCGCGTGAGGGCCGGCCACGGAATCCAGCAGCGCCCCTCCCAACAGGCCGAGCATGGGTCCGACCGCGACGATCGATCGGGCGCGTCCGCTGCGTTCCGAGGCCCCCACGAGGATCGAGGTCGGCAACGCCTGATTGGCTATGTTCATGGCCGCGAACGACAGGCCCCAGACCAGCCGGGCGACGAGCAGCAGCCAGAACCCTTGGCAGGCCGCGTAGGCCAGGGTCGAGAGCAGCGCGCCGAAAGCGGCAAGGATGCAGGCGGCACGAGGTCCCCGCGTGGCATAGAACGAGGCGACCCAGCCATAGCCGGCGATGCGAACGAGCCGGTTCGCCGCCAGCAGCAGGCCCGCTTCGAGGAGCGTGACGCCGAACTCGGCGGCGTGCAGCGGCAGCAGGAGATAGAGCACCGTGTCGCCCGGGAGGGCGAAAGCGAGAGTGAGAGCCGCGTCGCGAGAGGCGCGATCTGCGCTCTCGGGGGTCTCAGGCGGCGTCACCTGCAGGGCTTTCCCGTCATCGGATGAGGCCGGCAAAGCGTGGCAGCGAGAGGCTGATCTCGGGGATGCAAATGATCAGGATCAGGCCCACGCCGAGTGCCCCAAGATATGGCAAGTACGTGCGGAAGTGCTCGCCGACGCTCAAATTGGCGAACCGCAGCGCCATCAGCAGGCCGACGCCCATCGGCGGCAGGAACAGGCCGATGCCGACCGCGGCCGTCTGCACGATGTTGAAGTGGATGGGGTCGATGCCCATGGCCTCGGCGATCGGGAACACCACCGGGATCAGGACAACCGCCGCCGGCAAGCCCTCGAGCACCATGCCGAACAGCACGGTGATGAACGCGGTGCCCATGAGAAACAGCCACGGATGCGTCTTGAGCGGACCCAGCACTTCCCCCAGCATGCGTGGCACGCCGCTGACGCCCATCAGGTACTGATAGATCGAGGCGACGGCCAGCAGGAACACGACCGCGGCCGTGAGGATCGCGCTGTCGTAGGCAATCTTGCCCATCTCGCGCCACGTCACGTTGCGGTAGTAGAGCTTCGCGGCCAGGAACGCGTACGCCGCCACCACGGCACCGGCCTCGGTCGCCGTGATGATGCCGAAGATGAAACCGCCGAGGATGACGAACGGAACGACCATCGGCACGGCCGCGTGCATCGAAGCCTCGCCCAGGCGCTTCAGGCTCGGCTTGGAGTCCACGGGCCAGTTCAGGATGCGGGCCCGCATGTAGACCACCGCCATCAGGCACACCATCATCACCAGGGCCGGGACGAAGCCGGCGACGAACAGCGCGACGGCCGACGTGTTGGTGACCTGCGCAATCACGATCATGAAGATGGCCGGCGGCACCAGCATGCCCATGGCGGTGCCGGCGGCTATGAGGGAGGCCGAGTCGCGCCGGTCGTAGCCGGCCTTGGTGAGCGGCGGCATCAGCGAGGAGCCGAGCGCGGAGACCTCGGCCATCTTCGACCCGCAGATGTCCGAGAAGAAGTAGGCGACCACGATCACCGACATGCCGAGGCCGCCGCGCACCCAGCCCACCATGGCGCGAGCCAGCTCGACCAGCGCATGGCTCATGCCGCAGCGCTCCATCAGGTTGCCCGCGAACACGAAGGCCGGGATCGCCAGCAGCACCCAGCTTTGCGAGCTGGAGACCAGGGAGGAGGGGAGCTGCTGCAGCGGATATCCGCCGATCCACAAGCCGGCGATGCCCGCGACCGCCAGCGAGAAGACGATCGGCATCGACAGCAGGATGAGCAGGACGAAGATGACGGCAACGGTGATGAGAAGCATGGGGCGCGCCTTCGCTGCTCAGTGCGTGAACTCGTCTTCGGGCGGCGGCGCGAAGATCATGGAAATCCCATAGACGGCGATCAGGACGCCGCCCACGACGGAGGATGCATAGAGCCAGGCCAGGTTGATCTCCAGGCCGGGCGTCGTCAGCAAGCGGTTGAGCAGGCACAGCTGGTAGCCGTACCAGGCGGAGAGACAGCCCACGCCGACGATCAGCAGGTGATTGAACCGGCTGATCCAGAGCTGGGTCGCAGCCGACAGGCGGTGGACCACGACCTGCAGCGTGAAATGCGCGCGCTGGCGCACGCCGATAGCCGCGCCGATCATGGTCATCCACGCCAGCGACATCTCGCCGACCTCCTCGACCCACGTGAACGGCACCGGGTCCATGTCGAAGTAATCGGTAATGGCGCCCACGAAATAGCGCAGGATCACGCCGATCAGGAGGTTGATGATGGCGAGGACGATCAATGCCGTTACGGCAAGCTTGGGGACAGCGGCGAGGGCCCGCATCATGGTGCGTTGAACCTGGGCAGTGGTGTGGAAGAGGAGGAGCGGAAGGGGGCTGGGGGCCGAAAGGTCTGCTTCGGCCCCGATGGCATTCAGGACTTGAAGCCTTCGATCTCGTCCCACAGCGCGCCGTATTGCGCCTTGTAGGCGGGCCAGATCTTTTCCTGCGCGATCTTGCGGAATGCCTCGACGTTGCCCTGCACGACCGTCATGCCGCGTGGTTCGAGCAGTGCCTTGGCCTTCTCGAAGCTGTCGACCGGCTCGATGTTGTTGCGGACCCTCGCCTGGGTCTCGCGACCGACGTCGAGCATGAGCTTCTTGTGCTCGTCGGAGAGAGCGCCCCAGAAGTCGAGGTTCATCGTCACGCAGGACGGACCGTAGTTGTGATACGTCAGCGAGCAGAACTTGGAGACCTCGTAGATCTTGAGCAGGTCGATGTTGGCGATCGGCAGGTCGCCGCCGTCGATCACGCCCTGCTTGGCGGCGGAGACGACCTCGCCCCACGCCATCGGCACGGCGTTGCCTCCCAGGCCGTTGATCGTGTCGGAGAAGACCTTGGCTTGCTGGACGCGGATCTTCTTGCCGCGCAGGTCCTTCGGCTCGACGATGGCGCTCTTGTTGGTCCAGAAATGGCGGAAGCCGAAGTCGTAGAAGAACAGAAGCTTGAGCTTGTACTTGTCCTGGAATTCCTTATCGAGGCGGTCGCCGACCTTGCCGTTGAACATGGCGTAGGCCTGCTTGTAGTCCTTCACCAGGTAGGGAACGAGGAACGCGCCCATCTCGGGGAACACGGTTGCCGCCGCGCCGGCCGGACTGCCGATGGCGATGTTGCCGGACTTGACGGCGTTCATGACCTCCAGCTCCTTCGGGATCAGCGTACCCCCGAAGAACTGCACGTCGAGCGAGCCCTTGCCTCGCGCATTGAGCTCCTTGGCCATCCATTCGAATTCCGCGCCGGCGGCGTCCGGTGCGCCAAGGATGTGGGCAAACACCACCTTTTTCGGAGTCGTCTGCGCGAAAGCCGGCGCCCGGCCGGTAGCGAGAATACCGGCCATGCCGGCGCTGGCCTGCAACAGACCGCGCCGGGTCATTGCCGCCTTGGTGTTCCTGATGGTCATGCGCTTCCTCCGCGTTAGCACTTTCGCGCCGGGCTATTTTTTCTGCCCGTTCGTGACCGCTTACCCTTCCTGGCGGAGCATACATCATGAGGCGGACAGAGCCAGCACATAGCAGGTCTGACTGTGGAGCGTGGTCAACGGCTGCGGCAGGCAAGAGGGTCGCCCGGTAGCCACTTAGTCGTTGTCGAGCAGTCCGGCACCCGCGCCGGCGATCCGGGATTGGGCGCTGGCGGGCACGTAGGTCTTGCGCTCGAACTCTTGTAAAGCGCGCCATATTTCCTCGCACACGGCATAGCCGGATGGCGCAATCCGTCGACGGTATGTTGGTGAGCCACTCATCGGCTCCAATGCGATAGCGACGCGACTTTGCGAAGGGCGCGGCGAGGATCGCAGCAGGGACCGCGTCCGCGCCTGCCACGGCGCTCCGGGCCACCAGGAGAGACGCGTCTCCCCAGCCGAGTCGCACGACCTGATCGGGTCCGGCCCACGATGCCGCGAACGGGGCGAGCCACAGCGGTGCCAGCAGATCGCGGATCTCCATCGCTGAAGCCGGCTGTCCGAGATCCGAGAGAAATCCGCCGGTCATGATCGGGCACAGGCGGGTGCCGGGGCGGGAGGGCAAGAGCGCTTGTCCCACGATCCGCGGTGGGCTCGTGGCGTCGGCCTGGGCGAGAACGCCGAGGAGAGTGTCCGCCCAAGGCAGTGCGTGCTCCGCCAGCCAGCCCGCCGCGATGGAGGCTTCCTCGGCAAGCCCCCAGCTCATGCCGGCTCCCCGCGCCGCCTTGAGTGCGAGGCTCTCGATCTCGTTGCGCGACACGATCATGCCGGCTGTTCCCCCGCCGCGCCCCAGATCCAACCATCCCAATCGCCGCGTGCGAGCTCGCCGGGGAACGGCGCCCCCTGGAACAGTGTGATGCGCAACCACTTGTCGGACTGCGGGTCGAAGCGGGTTACGCCGAAGAACGCCAGCTTGCAGCGCAACAGATCGATGGCGCGCATGTCGGCGGAAATCAGGTTGTCGCGCACCTCGCCGTAGGGATGGCGCTCCGCGATCTGCACGCGCCGCACGGCATGGCGATGCTCGGGCGAGCGCAGCAGGAAGGCCGCGAGCGTCTCGCCGGGCTCGGCCTGCGCCAGCGCGGAGCGAAGCCGGGCAATGTCGCGTGCGACCGCCAGGGGCAGCTCGAGGTCCGCACCCGGCTCATGCATCCGCTCGCCGAGCCGCGGCTCGAGCTTCTCCTCGGACACGTACCAGAAGCGCGCATTGGCGTCGGGGCGGCCGAAATCGAACGCGCGGGTCCAGGCATGGACGCGATCGAGGCTGGCGGCGAAATCCGCGACAGGCATGCGGCCATCGATGCTGAACACCGAGCCTTCGTCGATGGCCATGCTCTCGGCGAGGTCGTCGACGAGGGCGCCGTGCGGCTCGATCAGCAGCGAGACCATCATCTCCTGCCCTTCGATGGAAAGCGTCGCCTCCGCCCAGCGGTACAGCTGGTCCCAGGGCGCGGGCTGGTCGAGCGCGCCGGCGCCGACGTGGGCGTCCAGACGCTCCAGATCGGCGGCAAGCACGGGAATGCGCGGGGCCTGCACCGGATCGCTCGTCACCCAGGCCGCCACCTGGTTGCGCGCGCCTTGCAGGGCGCGGGCGAAGGTCTGGCGCTGGCCGGCCGTCGCCGCCGATAGCGCGCGCACGCGGGCGAGCGCGGTCTCGCGCGCGCCGATCCACCGGTCGATGAGGGCCGGGTGGCGCACGAGGAACGGCGCCATCCCCAGTCCCGTCGCATTGCCGATGCCGAGCCTGCGCCGCAGCGCCGGTGCCAGCGTGACAGCGCGCGCACCGCCCCTCAGGGCCGCCATGTGCTCGGCCAGATCCACCGTGAACGCGCGGATCAGATACACCGTGAGCATCTCCGCGCGAAAGGGCGCGGTAAACTCCCCACGGTCGCCAAACACCGCGCGATCGGCGATGCCGAACTTGCCGTTGCCGTAGACCGCCGTCGTGCGCATGAGGTAGCCGGTGGCCTCGATGTCGCGGGCCTCGGGCTGCCGGCCCTGGCTCAGGGCGTCGACGACGCGCTCGAACAGCCGCACGCTGCGGTTGGCGCGAGCCAGGATCAGCTCGCTCGGGAGATAGCGGCCGGCTTCCTGGTGCGGCACGTTCCGCCGCAGTCGCTCGATCTCGGCATCATCGGGCACGCCGTCGTAGAGCGCGAACGTCGCATCCCATGCCTCGGCGATGACGCGGTCGGTGCGCTGCTCCGCCGGCAGGTCGTGGCCGAAGGCGACGAGGCTGTAGGTCCGCGCCCCGATGCCTACGCAATAGATGGCGACGCCGACCCCCCGCGCATCGATGTCGAACCGCGGGCGCGTGAACCGCCAGCCGTCCCCTGCCGCGCGGCGGAGCATGCTGCGCAGGAAGCTCAGGCGCGTCTGGTGGGCGGCCCCCATGCGCGCCAGCCGCATGACGACGTCAGGCGGGCGCAGCTCCGCGTGTCCGGGTCCGTGCGGCCCGCGCTCGGCATCGGACATGCGGCTCACTCTTTGGCGCACACCATGTGGATGTGGATGTAGTCCATGCCATGTCCCGCCGGGCTCTTCGCCACCAGGCGCTCGTAGCGGCCGAAGAACTCGTCCAGGATGCGCGTGCGCTCTTGCGGCGCGCGATCGGAGGAAAGTCCGCTCGCAAACGTCGGCTCGCTCCAGGACCTCAGCGTCGGGATGTACTCGCGGGCGAAGCGCTCGGGGTCCTTGTGCTGCTCGAACGCCTTGGCGTAGGGGCATACCAGATGGCGCGATTCCACGTGCTCGAGCCTTAGTCCACCGCGATAGACCGGTGATCCCTCATCGCGCAGCGGTGCCGTGAACTGCTCGACGGTGCGGTAGACCTGCGGGAAGTTGGTGTTGGCGTACTCCGCGCCGGTGATCGTGCCCTCGCTCGCCAATTCGCGCCACAGCGCGCTGAAGGTGTCGAACATGCTGACGCCGCCGGTGTTGCCGAGATAGCGGCCCTTCTCGTCGATGCCGAAATTGAGAAACACCAGCCTGCCGCCCTTGACCAGCTCGCGGGTGCGCAACTCGAGGAGCCGCTCCCATTCGATGCGACCGGTCTCCTCGTAGGCGCGCCGCTCCTCGCTGGAGGCACCGACCATGTGCACGTGGCCGGCGATGTTGCACGGCACCTTCGAGATGTAGTGCGAGGCCGTGGCCGAGAATGCCAGGTCGAGGCTTTCACGCGGGAAGATCCCTTGGTGGAAGGATGTACCCGACGCGAAGGGATAAACGTCGGGGATCTCGCCGTAGTAGCTCTTGGTGTCGGTCTGGCCGTGGATCATGCGGAAGAGCTGGCTGAAATCGTTGCGCGGCAGGTCGGCGTAGACGATCTCGATCGCGCGTGCCGGCTCGCGGGCGCGCTGGTGGGCGAGCACGCGCCGCCACATGTTGACGGAGGTGCCGCCGTCGGCGCAGCCGAGGTCCGCGCAGCGAAAGGCACGGCCCGAGTCGTTGCGCGGCACGCGGTCGACGGCCGCCATGATGAGCGGGGCCGCCGCGTCGATCACGTCGCGCGCGCCGGTCGTCGCCTTGGAGTAGTAGCCCGCGCCCTTCATGGCCATGAAGCCGGCGGTCTCGCTGCGATTGCTCATGTCGTCTCCTGGGCCCGCCGCGGCAGGCGCGCGGCTCAGCCGGTTGCGCGCGGCGTGAAGCTGTCGGCGTAGAACCGATACCAGTTCCCGCCCATGATCTTGGCGGTATCGCCGGCCGAGAAGCCCTGGGCCAGCAGGCCGTCGCGGATGTTGGCGAAGTCGCGGTTGTCGCGGAACCACGACGGCTGCGGCGGGAAGACCGCGGCGCCGAGGCCGATGCTCGGCTCGCTCTTGGTCCAGCGGCCGTTGCGCATCCAGGCGACGATGCTGTCCGGCTGGTCCTGGCACAGGTCGGAGCCGATGCCGATGTGGTCGACGCCGATCAGGTCCGCAAGCCGCGCCACCATCGTCGTGTATGCCTCGATCGTGCAGCTCGAGCCGCCCCGCAGGTGGTGCGGGTAGAGCGACAGGCCGATCACCCCGCCGCGAGCCGCCAGCGCCTTCAGCAGCTCGTCGGACTTGTTGCGCGGCACCTTGTGCCAGGACGAAGGGTTGGCGTGCGTGACGGCGATCGGCCGGGCGGACAGATCGATCGCCTCGCGCGTCGAGCGCTCGCCGGAATGCGACATGTCGATGGCCATGCCGACTCGGTTCATCTCCGCGATCACCTCGCGCCCCATGCGCGTGATGCCGTTGTCCTCGGCCTCGTAGCAGCCGGAGCCGAGCAGCGACTGGTTGTTGTAGGTGAGCTGCATGAAGCGCACGCCGAGCGTATGCAGGATCTCGACGAGCCCGATGTCGTCCTCGATCGCCGAGGCGTTCTGCAGGCCGAAGAAGACGGCGGTGCGTCCCGCCGCGCGCGCCCGATCGATGTCGGATGCCGTCCGCCCCATGGCGATCAGCGCGCCGTGGCGTTCGAAGCGGCGGTTCCAGTCGACGATCTCCTCGACGGTCTCGCGGAAGTCCTCGTGGTAGCAGATCGTGACATGGACGGCGTCGACGCCGCCCTCCCGCATCTGCTGGAAGATCTTCGGCGACCAGTTGCAGTACTGGCAGCAATCGATGGTGTAGGCCTCGGCCATGCCCGCTGGTCCCTATCGCCCCGCGCGACGATCGCTCGGGGTTCCGGAGACAGAGTGGAGGCGGGTCGCAGGCGGCGTCAACTTAGAAGAATGTTTACGACGCCGATGAACTGCCGGTCCTGCGTCGCGACAGCGCGATTGCGATATGGGATGGTGCTGC
Source organism: uncultured Alphaproteobacteria bacterium (assembly GCA_963774165.1). Classification (GTDB taxonomy): domain Bacteria; phylum Pseudomonadota; class Alphaproteobacteria; order Rhizobiales; family Hyphomicrobiaceae; genus AWTP1-13. Next base: position 565,201 of record CAVZEC010000016.1, read on the forward strand.
CAGCCTGACCCCGCCTCCCGTGCCGGCCGGAGCCCCGAGATGAAGATCAACGAGGTAAAGAAGCGCGCCTTCGCCATGCCGCTGACGAGCCCGGCTTTTCCCCCAGGGCCATATCGGTTCGTCGATCGCGAGTTCCTGATCATCACCTACAGGACCGACCGAAGCGCTCTGGAAGCCGTCGTTCCGGAGCCCCTGACGTTCGATGAGCCGATCGTGAAGTTCGAGTTCATCCGCATGCCGGACTCGACCGGGTTCGGCAACTACTCCGAGTCCGGCCAGGTCATTCCCGTCAAATACAAGGGTAAAGAGGGCGGCTACACCCATGCCATGTTCCTGAACGACGGGCCACCGATCTACGGCGGGCGCGAGCTTTGGGGCTTCCCGAAGAAGTACGCCCAGCCCACGCTCGCCGCCGACAAGGACACGCTGGTCGGGACGCTCGACTACGGGCCCGTGCGGATCGCCACCGGCACGATGGGCTTCAAGCACGTGGCGCTCGACCCCAAGCCGGTGCTCGCGTCGCTGACGCGGCCGAACTATCTGCTGAAGATCATCCCGCATGTCGATGGCAAGCCGCGCATCTGCGAGCTCGTCGACTACCGGCTCGAGGATATCAACCTGAAGGGGGCCTGGAGCGGGCCCGCGGCCCTCGATCTGCGGCCCCACGCGCTGGCGCCGGTTGCCGATCTGCCGGTACGGGAGGTCATCTCCGCGGTTCACCTTCTCGCCGATCTCACTCTCGGCTTGGGCAAGGTCGTGTACGACTATCTCGAGGCCTGAGCCTTCATCTTGCTCGCATACCGGCTGACGGCCGGCTTGAGACCGAGGTTCTCGCGCAGCGTCCTGCCTTCGTACTCCTTGCGGAACAAGCCGCGCCGCTGCAACTCGGGCGTGATCATCTCGACGAAGTCCTCGCACCCGTCCGGCAGGTGCGTCGGGGTGATGTTGAAGCCGTCACAGGCGTCGTTCTCGAACCAGTCCTGCATCACGTCGACGATTTCCGAGGCCGTTCCGATCAGGCAGAAGCCGCCCATCCCCGCGACCTCCCGGTAGAGTTCGCGAATGGTCGGGTTCTTCTGTTGCACGCGGTCGAGGACCTGCGCGCTGATGCTGCGCAGCTCCGCCGGTCCAAGCTTGTCGAGGGGAACCGGTCCGTCGAGGGGATAGCCGGAGAGATCTCCGAAGGTTTGATTGAGGCGCGCCAGTCCGACCAAGGGATCGAGAAGCTCCTGCAGCTGGTCGAACTTGGCGCGTGCTTCCTGCGCCGTCCGGCCCACCACGGGGCGAAGTGCCGGCAGGATCTTCAAGTCATCGGTGCCGCGCCCATACTTCGCCAATCGCCTCTTGACGTCGGCGTAGTACGCCTGGGCCACTGCCTTCGTCGGGTGAACGGCATAGACGATGTCGGCCGTCGCCGCCGCCAGCTCGCGGCCCTGCTCGGAGGCGCCGGCTTGCACCACGATGGGATGGCCCTGGGGCAGGGGCCCGACATTCAACGGCCCGCGCACCGAGAAGAACCGGCCCTTGTGGTCCAGCACATGCATCTTGGTTTCGTCGAAGAACTGGCCGGACTGCTTGTCGAATGGGAATGCGTCCGCCTCCCAGCTGTCCCACAAGCCCGTCACCACGTCCACGAACTCGGCAGCGCGCGCGTAACGCGTGTCGTAGTCGACGTGCTGCTCGCGATTGAAGTTCTTGGCCTCGGCCTCGGACCAGGACGTCACGACATTCCAGCCGGCGCGGCCGTTGCTTATCAGATCGAGCGTCGCGAATTTGCGGGCGATGTTGTAGGGCTCGTTGTAGGTGGTCGAGGCCGTGGTCACCAGGCCGATATGCTTGGTCACGACCGCGAGCGCCGGAAGCAGTGTCATCGGCTCCATCTCGACGATCTCGTAGCCCGATCGGGCCAGGGAGCCGCGGGGAATGTCGCGCTCCCTGATGCCGATGCCGTCGGCGAAGAAGATCAGGTCGCACTTGCCGCGTTCCGCGGCTTGTGCGCTCCGGGCGTAATGCTCGAACCTGAGCGTGCCGTCTGCAGGCACGTCGGGATGCCGCCAGGCGGCCGGGTGATAGCCCAGGCCGCGGATGGACATCCCGATATGCATTTTCTTGGTGGTCATGCTGGGGGACCTCAGGGATGCGGACCCCAGGGCGCAGCCGTAAGCAGCTTGACCTCCTGCGACATGACGAGCGGTCTGAACCTCGACGCGAAGCCTTCCACAAAGTCCTTGTTGGCGAAGACTCCAGCCCAGTGCTTGCGACGATCCGCGTCATCGTCGAATTTCCAGAGATGGACGAGCTGATTGATCGTGCCGGTATCGCCCTGGAAGTAGCCGATGAGCTTCTTGTCATGCCCGCCTTTCTGAAGTGCGGGGAAGCCGAGCTCCTGGTAGAGCTTGGTCGCCTCGGCCATCTTGCCGACGTAGAGCGTGTAGGTTCGCATCTCGTAGAGTGCCATTTGCCGTTCTCCTCCGCTCACTTCTTGCGCTGCTCGAGAACGTCCTTGGCGACCAGCGCGCCGGACATGGCCACGGGCCAGCCGCCGTAGAAGGCAAGGTGCGTGATCAACTCGCCGATCTCGTCGGGCGTCACGCCGTTGTTGAGCGCGCGTTCGAGATGGCCCTTGAGCTGCTCGGTCCGGTTCATGGCAACGAGGGCTGCGCAGGTGATCAGGCTGCGGTCGCGCTTGGACAGTCCGGGTCGCTCCCAGACGTCGCCGAACAGAACCTTCTCGGTCAGGTCGATGAGCTTGGGGACGACGGCGCGCACCTTGTCGCGGTTGGCGGACGGGGGAGTGGGTTTGGTTGTCATGGGGGACGCTTCCTCGATGTCGGCTTAGTGCAGATGATTGCGACCTGCACGGGAGCACAGGTCCACGGGCGCAGTAGTGCTGCATCCGCGAGGAGAAAAGCCTAGTCGATAGAGCCGGCGATGACCATTGCGCGGAGCGACTACCTCAAAACCAGGTAGCCTTGTCGACCACGTTGCGCAGCGGCTCGCCGGCGGCAAACCGCCGGCAGTTGTCGAGCAGTATGTCGAGGCGGCGGTCGTCGAGGTAGGGGCCGAAGCCCGCGGTGTGCGGGGTGATCAGCACGTTGGGCGCGGTCCAGAGCGGATGGTCGGCGGGCAGGGGTTCGATCTCGAACACGTCGAGCGCGGCACCGGCGATCTCGTTGGCGTGCAGCGCGGCCACCAGGTCGTCGAGGCGCACGGTCATGCCGCGTCCGATGTTGATCAGGAAGGCGCTCGGTTTCATGCGGCGCAGCCGCTGGCGGTTCATCAGGCCTTCGGTCGCCGGCGTGTGCGGTATCGTCATGATGACGAAGTCGGCGCGGGGCAGCAGGTCGTCGAGATGCTCGGGGCGATGCAGCTCGGCGACGCCCTCGGGCGGCTCGCTGCGTCGGCCGTCGACGCCGATCACGCGCATGCCGAAAGCATGGCACAGCCGCGCGGCCTCGCTGCCGATGCCGCCCACGCCGAGGATCAGGGCGGTGGATTCGGGCAGGTGCACGACGCCGGTATCCTTGGGTCGCGGCAGATATTCCCGGCGCATCTGCTGGGGCAGGTAGTAGTGAAGCCCCCGCGCGAAGGCCAGCACGAACGCCATGATGTGGGCGCCGATGTGATCGTTGAAGATCTCGCGGAAGTTGGTCACCACCACCGGGTGGGCGACGATCTCGGGATAGTAGAACCCTGCCGGCGGAGCGATCTGAGGCGCCTGCAGCCAGCGCAGGCGGCGAGCGGCGGATAGCACCTCGGGCGGGATGGTGCCGAACGCGGCCTCGGCTTCGGCGATGTCGCGAATGGCCTCCTCGAGGGTCTCGGGCTGCAGCACGCGCACGCCGGTCTCATCGGCCGCCACGCGCGCTGCCCACTCCCGCCTGACCGGCGTATGCGGAGGCATCATCACCAGAGTGAACGCCGCGTTCCTCATTGCGAGTACCTCGTTGCCGGTTGAACGGGGGCCGCTGGCGGAGCCCATGCGATCCCTCTCCGTTGGCTGCTTCCGGGATCGCGACGGAGCGGCATGCGAGGGAGTTGGCTGGGGCGGAAGGAATCGAACCTTCGCATGGCGGAATCAAAATCCGCTGCCTTACCGCTTGGCTACGCCCCAACGGCACCGTTGCGCCCATAGCGGCCGGGGCAAAGGTGGCGCGGACCATAGTGGCTGCGCCATGAGCCTGCAACCGGAGCGCGTTCTTGCTGGCCGCAACCCATCCTCGTGGCAGAGGCAACACATGGGGCCCGGCTTCTGCGATTGCTGTGCGATGCCAGACGCGACTATGCTGCGCGGCACCACAGACGGTGCGGGCGGCCGGACGACCAAGTCGCGATGAGGAAACGGGTGCAGACGGGATTTGCGGTGTGCCTCGGCCTCGCGCTCGCGTGCGTGCAGGGGGCCGAGCCGGCGGCTGCCCTCGACTGCGCGACCCGTTGGCTCGGCGAGACGGAGACAGCTATCTGCCAGGACGCGACGCTCTCCCGCACGGAGGACCAGGTGGCGCGCCGGATCGGCGGGCTTTCGCGCCGGCTCTCCTACGGCCAGTACCTCGGCTTGCGGCATTGGCATGCCCTGTGGGGCGAGGAGCGCGGTCGCTGCAGCCTGGACCGCTCGTGCCTCACAACCAGCTATCGGGCGCAGCTGCGTTTTCTCGACCGGCTGCAGCAGTGCCTCGACACCAGCCAGCAGCGGCGGGCTTGCTTCCGCAATACGCTGAACGTGGAGCGCGAAGCGCTGCGGCGATAACGAGACGGGGCCGGCTCCCTTGCTCGGACTTCGCGGGCTTCGCCGCTAGGATCGGGCAAGGGGGCTGACCCCGTAGCAACGTCAAGAGGGGACTGACCCTCGTCTCTTATTTCGCCTTGCCCAGCATCGCCTCGACGTATTCCCAGTTCACGAGGTTGTCGAACCAGGCCTCGAGGTACTTCGGCCGCGCGTTGCGGTAGTCGATGTAGTAGCTGTGCTCCCACACGTCGACGCCCAGGATCGGCGTGGCGCCCTGCATCAGCGGGTTCTCGCCATTGGCGGTCTTGGCGATCTGCAGCTTGCCGTCCTTGACCGCGAGCCAGGCCCAGCCGGAGCCGAACTGCGTCACGCCGGCCTGCACGAAGTCCGTGCGCATCTTGTCGAAGCCGCCCAGGTCCTTGTCGACCATGGCCTGCAGCTTGGCCGGAAGCTTCTTGCCGCCGCCGCCCTTCTTCATCCATTGCCAGAAGTGGATGTGATTGTAGTGCTGGCCGATGTTGTTGATGACGGGCGCGTCCTTGGCGGCAAAGGCTTCCTTGCAGATGTCCTCGATCGACTTGCCGGCGTACTTGGTGCCGTCGCCGGCGACCTTGTTGCCGTTGTCGACGTAGGCCTGATGGTGCTTGTCGTGGTGGAACTGCAGCGTCTCGGCCGACATGTGCGGGGCGAGAGCGTCGTAGGCGTATGGGAGTTCGGGGAGCTTGAAGGTCACGGGGGTTCTCCGTTGCGCTTGTTCTGTGGCCAATGCGCGGGATGTGCCGCAAGGTACTGTCTCGGGAAACGCAAGACAAGCCGAGACGTTGCACCGCGGGCGCCGTGGCTGCCTTGCGCGACGTGCCGGGTTGGACCATTCCCGCGGGAACCGGATTTATCTCCGGGCGGAGGAAGCCCCCCTTGCGCTATCGGCGGCGACGTCGCCGGGCGATGGGCCGTTGCTGCCGACGTAGGCCGACCAGCCGGCGCTGCGCTTTTCGCCCGATCGGGGTTCCTCCGGCTGCGGCTGGCCGAGGTCGCGCGCGTTGTCGACGGTCAGGGCGAGGTTGCGCTGCGTGGCGCATCCCCAGTTGGGATAGGGAATGCGCTCCTCGTTGCGTCCGACATCGCGGGTCCAGTCGTCGCAGGGCGGCGGCACGGCCACGGGCCGCTGGTAGGCGAGCTTGATGGATGGCGGCGCACGCCGTCAGCGCAACGACGAGCGCGCGCCAAGCCCTGCCGCGACGCCGCAACCCCCTCATGCGAGACCCACTCCGCTTGTTGCCGCCAGCCCACGGCTGCACTCATGCGGCAGACGGGGTCCAAGCTCCAGCAACGCCCACCGACCCCTCGACTTCTCCTCATGTTGCCAACAGGTTGCTCACCCATCGCGGTCGAGGGCCGCAGTGCGACGAGCGATGCGAGGTGGCGCAAATGCGCTGCGAAGGCCAATAGCTGTGCACAAGTGGAGTGCCGACGGTGGGGCTCGAGAGTTCCGCCAGACCACCCCGATGCATCGCGTCGATCGTGCGTCGGCGATTCGCGGGACGCCGCCGCGGGGACCCCGGGGATAGGCCTTGCCGCGACCGCGCCGCGCCGCCATGTTCGTTGGCCTTGCGAAGACAGCCCGGATCGGAAATGGAAGCCGCGAGCCCCACGCACGTCGCCTACTGGAAGCAGCAGCTCGAGAACGCGCTTCTGGCGCCGGTGCGGGCCATGCGGCTCGTGTATCTGCCGCTGCTGATGGTCTATTTCGCCTATGGCGCGATGGGGCTGACTGCCGTCGCGGAGGCGTTCTGGATCAAGAAAGGGCTTACGTGGACGCCGGCCGAGCTTTCCGCCCTGGCGGTCTGGTTCAGCCTTCCCTGGACGGTGAAGATGGTGTTCGGCGAGCTCGTCGACACCGTGCCGCTGTTCGGGTCGCAGCGGCGCGCCTACGTGTTCGTCGGTGCCGGCCTGATCGCCGTCAGTTTCGTCCTCCTGGCAGGGGCTGCGGGCGGCTGGATCGGGGTGCTGCCGGCAGACCGGCTCTACGTGGTCGCCTCGCTCATGGCCGTGACGGGGTCCGTGATCCAGGACGTCGTCGCCGACGCCATGAGCACGGAGGTCGTGCCGCGCGTCAATCCCGACGGCAGCGCGCGCGCGAAGGCCGAGATCGACCACGACCTCGGCATGGTGCAGGTGCTGGGCCGGCTGGCGCTCGCGTTCGGCGTCTTCGCCGTGGCCGGGGTCTCGGGCTGGCTGGCATCATGGGTCTCCTACTCCACCGTGTTTCTGTGCGGCCTGATCGTCCCCGTGATCTCGGTATCGGGTGCCCTGCTGGTGCGGCTGGAGACCAAGGAGCAGCACCCGACCGATTGGCGCATCCTCGGCGGCGGCATCGTGTTCGGCGCGTTCGTCGTGTTCATGGCGCTGAGCAGCATCGGCTACAGCCAGGAGATCATCTTTGCCGTCTCGATGGCCGTGGTGATCTGGATGCTCGACCGCGTGACGCACGAGGTCGATCACGCAACGCGCATGCGCGTCGTCTACGCGGCCATCATCATCTTCGCCTTCCGCGCAACGCCGTCCGTGGGCGAGGGCTACCGCTGGTTCACCATCGACGTGCTGGGATTCGACGAGGCGTTCTACGGCACGCTGCAGCAGCTGGGTGCCGTGATCGCCATCGTCGGCGCCTGGCTTCTGTCCGACATGATCACCCGCCGGCCGGTGCCCCAGGTGCTGCTGTGGCTCACGCTCGTCGGCACCGTGCTGGCGCTCCCGACCCTGGTCCTGGTGTTCCAGCTGAACGAGGTGACGGAGCGGCTGTTCGGCATCGGGGCGCGCGGGATTGCGCTGTTCGATGCCGCGGCCGTCTCGCCCCTCGACCAGCTCGGCATGATTCCGCTGCTGACCCTGATCGCCATCTATGCCCCGGCCAGCCATCGCGCCACCTGGTTCGCGCTGATGGCGTCGCTGATGAACCTGGCGCTGACGGCGGGCGCGCTCGGGACCAAGTATCTCAACCTGATTTTCCACGTCGATCGCGGCAGTTACGGCAATCTGCCGGCACTCGTGGTCACGGCGTACGTCGTGTCCTTGGTATTGCCGCTCAGTGCCATCGCGCTGTTCGGACGACGCGTGCGGTAACGCGCTTGTGACCTGCTTGTCGCATACGCGCCACAGCCGAGTTTGAGAAGCGTTCAGCCGGGTCACCGTCGTCCACGCGCCGCCTTGACGGCGCCCAACTGACGGCATCAAACATCGGATATCGGGCGGGGGTGATTTGCTCGGAAGAAAACGGCCTGCGGGCGCGAGGGAGGTGTCGTTTTGTCTTCTCACCCTGACGTATCGGATGCAGCGCTTCAATCCCGCGTGCCGGCGCCGCAAGTGGTGTCCGTGGGCTGGGCCCTGCGCCGCACGGCTCTGTGGCTGGCGATGATGGCTGCAATGGTCGTGGTGGGCGCATGGCTCTTCTATGCCAGCATCGACCCCGACGAAGCCGCTGCCGGTCCCGCCACGTCAGCCGAGATGAGCCGGACGGCGCGCTAAGCGGCCGCATATCTCCCAGCCGAATCAAGATGATCCCTGGAATGCCCGGATTTTGGGCGCTCTGCGGATTCGCCACGCATCGAGGCGGCCTTGGCCGCGACCCATGACTTGGTCTATCAGACGGCCACGCCCCGGCACGGTGTCGGGGCGGCACGCTCGCTGCGGCGCGAGGAGGCCCCGACATGAAGCTCGTGATGCTCGCGCGCAATCCGGGCCTCTATTCTCATCGCCGGATCGTCGAGTCGGCGCGGGCGCGCGGTCACGAGATCGACGTCATCAATACCCTGCACGTGCACATGAACGTCACCTCCAGCCGGCCGACGCTCTGGCACGGCGGGCGCATGCTGCCTCAGTACGATGCGGTAATCCCGCGCATCGGCGCCTCGATCACCCACTACGGACTGGCGGTGCTGCGGCAGTTCGAGGTGCAGGGCGTGTTCCCGCTCAACGAGAGCGTGGCCATCGGACGCTCGCGCGACAAGCTGCGCGCCTTGCAACTGCTGGCGCGCGAGGGCATCGGCCTGCCGGTGACGGCCTTCGCGCAGGACCCGCGCCGCGCCGAGGATGTGATCAAGGAGGTGGGCGGCACGCCGTGCGTCATCAAGCTGCTCGAGGGGACGCAGGGTCGCGGCGTGATCCTGGCGGAGACTGCCGCTTCGGCCAAGTCCATCATCGAGGCGTTCAGCGCCGCCAACATGAACATCCTCGTGCAGGAGTACATCAAGGAAGCCGGCGGCAACGACATCCGCGTGCTGGTGATCGGCGGCAAGGTCGTCGCCAGCATGATGCGCTCGGGCAAGATGGGCGAGTTCCGCGCCAACCTGCATCGCGGCGGCAAGGCCGAGGCAGTGGTGGTGACCGAGGACGAGCGCCGCACGGCGGTGCGCTCGGCCGAGGTGCTGGGCCTCAACGTGGCGGGTGTCGACCTGCTGCGCTCCAATCGCGGTCCCGTCGTGGTGGAGGTGAACTCTTCCCCGGGCATCGAGGGGATGGAGCAGGCGAGCGGCTCCGATGTTGCCGGCGCGATGATCGAGTTCCTGGAGCGCCACGCCCAGCGCGGAGCGACCAAGACGCGCGGCAAGGGATAAGGTGTCATCCCGGGCTTTATGCCCGGGATCCATGCCTCCTCCTCCTCTGGGCGGTCGTTGATGGCTGGATACCGGGGACAAGCCCCGGTATGACAAACATGTGCTTTTGCGTCGTCGTCACCGCACCTCGGGAACGCCAATGACACGCAACATCCTGATCGCTCCATCGATCCTGTCGGCGGATTTCGCCAGGCTGGGCGAGGAGGTGCGGGCCATCGACAAGGCAGGCTGCGACTGGGTGCACGTCGACGTGATGGATGGCCACTTCGTGCCCAACATCTCGTTCGGCCCCCTGGTGGTGCAGGCCATCAAGCCGCACACGAAAAAACCGCTCGATGTGCACCTGATGATCGCGCCGGTCGACCCCTACATCGAGGCGTTCGCCAAGGCCGGCTCCGACATCATCACCGTGCATGCGGAAGCGGGGCCCCACCTCGACCGGTCGCTGCAACTCATCCGCGCCCTCGGCAAGAAGGCCGGCGTGTCGCTCACCCCGCAGACGCCCGAGAGCGCCATCGCCTACGTGCTGGATCGCCTCGACCTGATCCTGGTGATGAGCGTCAACCCCGGCTTCGGTGGCCAGGCCTTCATCCCGGCCATGCTGGAGAAGATCGCGCGCGTGCGCGCCATGATCGGATCGCGGCCGATCCACCTGGAGGTCGACGGCGGCGTGACGCCCGACAACGCCGGCAAGTGCGCGGCGGCCGGCGCCGACGTGCTGGTGGCCGGATCCGCCGCCTTCAAGGGCGGCAAATACGCCGAGAACATCGCGGCCATCCGCGCGGCGGCCGAACAAAGTCGCCTGACGTTGTCATCCCGGGCTTTATGCCGGGGATCTATCTCTCAACGCACTCCGCGCAGGGCCGTCCGCTCGAAGAGTTCTTTTGGGCGCCTTTGGATCGCTGGATCCCGGGGACCCTCGGAACAAGTCCAAGGGCGAGCAAGCCCGGGATGACAAGCTACGCCGCCGCGTCCTCCGGCCCGTTGCCGGCGGTGCCGATGATGCGGTCGACCTCGAAGGTGAGGTCGCTGCGGGCTTTCTGCACGGAACGGATGAGCTTGCCGCGCTGGTCCCAGGTGCGCCGGTGCGCCTCCTGCTCCTTGGTCTCGAGGTCCAGCATCTTGACGGCCTGCGCCTCGACCTGCTCGACCAGCTGCTTGAAGTGGTCGGACGTGACGAAGGCGTAGAGCGCGACGGTCTTCTCCTCGCGCGCCTCCTTGCTGACGCGCAGCTCGTGCATGCGCACGATCTGGTCGCGCAGGATCTCCACGATTGCCAGGACGCGCGCGGGGTTGGCGACGATCACGCCGTCCTGGGTGTGGATCTGGCTTCGGTCCTTGGGGAACTTGTTGCTGGAGAGGATGGCATGGTCCGCCGCCTGCGCCAGCTTGTCGGCCTTGAGCTTGGTGCAGTAGCCGTTCTGCCAGGCATCGCGGTTCTTGGCGTCGTAGATGATCTTGCCGCATACCTTGCCGTTGTGAACCACCTCGTGGATCACGTCGGCCCCGTTGACGCCTTTGGGTACGCGCTGGATGCGGTCGCCGAGGAAGGCATCGCGCAGCTGCTCGAACAGGTCGACCTCGGAGCCCTCGCCGAGCTCGTGCGCGGACTTGCCTTCGAGCTTGCGCGAGAGATCCTCGAGCTTCTGCCGCAGAGCCTGGGTCTCCTCGAAGGCCTTGGTTCTCTCGGCCAGCAGGGCGGTGTCCTTCTCCTGCCGCAGAGCCGCCTCGCGCTCCTGCACCCGCTTCTCCGCCGCCGCTTCCTGCGCGGCCTTCAGCGCCTCCATCTGCTCGTGGGCGGCCGACTTGGCCTGCTCGGCCTGCGCCAGCCGCGACTGGATTTCGGCGAGCCTGGCCAGCATGGCCGCCTCGGCGGTCCGGACGGCCTCGGCCTTGGCGGCGAGCACCTTCTGGTCGGCGACCGCTGCCGCTTCGGCTCGCGCCTGCTCGAGCGCCGTCTTGGCCTTGGACTCCAAGGCTGCAGTCTTCTGCGCGAACTCCGCCATCAGGCGGCGCTGCACCTCGGCGTGCTGCTCGCGCTCCTTGGCCTCGATGCGCTGGGCGATCTGCTCGAACTTGCCATGCGGGATCGGCTGGTCGCACCAGGGGCAGACCTCGTCGGCGGCGTGCGAATGCGGCTTCAGCTGGCGGTTGGCGGACGAAAAAAGTGCCATCGATGGGCCTCCTCGGAACGGCTCGGCGGCGCTCGCGGCCGGTGCAAACCTCAGTCGGCCTTCTAAGGTGAGTCGCCAGGCCGAAGTGAGTCCGCTGGAACATATGTACCCAGTATGTTCCGTTAATGTTCCAACCGCAAGCCCAATCTTCCCGGGTTTCCACGCGGCTTCACCGACAAGCACGCTCGGGTCTTGCCGGGTGGCGCCCGAGGTGTAGAAGGCCCCCCGGCGGGCAGGGAGCGAAGCGCATGTCAGCGGACGTGGAGACCATCGTCGTCGGGGCCGGTGTCGTCGGGCTGGCCGTGGCACGGGCCCTGGCGTTGGCCGGCCATGAGACGATGGTGCTGGAGCAACATGAGCTGATCGGCTCGGAGACGAGCTCGCGCAACAGCGAGGTGATCCACGCCGGCATCTACTATCCGCCGGGCAGCCTGCGGGCGACGCTGTGCGTGCGAGGCAAGGAGCTTCTCTACGCCTTTTGCGCCGAGAACAGCGTATCGCACGAGCGCTGCGGCAAGCTGCTGGTGGCGACAGCGGAGAGTCAGCTCCCCAAGCTCGCCGCCATCAGGGAGACGGCAGCCAGGAACGGCGTCACCGACCTCGAGCCGCTCGGGGCCAATGCGGCCCGCGCACTCGAGCCGGAGGTCGCCTGCGTTGCAGCCCTGCTGTCGCCCTCGACCGGTATCATCGACAGCCACGGCTACATGCTGGCGCTGGAGGGGCATATCGAGGCCAGCGGAGGCTCGGTGGTGCTGCGCTGTCCGGTTGAGCGCGTGGAGCGCGACGGTGCCGGCCTGTACCTCCTCGCCACCGGAGGCGAGAACCCCGGCACCATCACCTGCAAGCACCTCGTGATCTCCGCAGGGCTGCACGCCTCCAAGCTCGCCGGCACGCTCGCCTACGGGGCCGGCTATCGGCCGCCCGAGACCTATTACGCCAAGGGCCAGTACTACGCGCTCTCGGGGCGCTCCCCTTTCAAGCGCCACATCTATCCCATGCCCGACGGCGCGTGGCTCGGCCTGCACGCAACCGTCGACGTCGGTGGGCGCTGCAAGTTTGGGCCGGACATCGCCTGGATCCCCGGCATCGACTATGGCTTCGAGCCCGAGAAGCTCGGCCAGTTCCTGGATTTCATCCGCAGCTATTATCCGGGCCTCGAGGTGGAGCGCCTGCACCCCGACTACACGGGCATCCGCCCCAAGCTGTACCGCGAAGGCGAGCCGGTGCCGGACTTCGCCATCCACGGGCATGCGCAGCATGGGCAGGATGGGCTCGTCGCCCTCTTCGGCATCGAGAGCCCGGGGCTGACGGCGTCGCTGGCGATCGGCGAGGTGGTGGCGGGGCTGCTGTCGCGGCGGGGCTAGCCCCCGGCTAGACTACTCGTAATGGGCGGGTGCCGGGCCGTACTTCATCTGGATCGTCCGGCACGCCAGGTCCTTGAGCACGCTCGGCTCGTCGCGTCCTTGCGCGAGCAGACCATCGAAGCATTCCGCCAGCTCTTCCTTCGCGCGCGGCACGAGATGCGGCCGCGTGAGGAAGTGCAACTCGAGGATGGCCCAGGTTTCCTGATAGATCGTGTCCATGACTCTTGTTTCGCTGATTTGCATGCGTGCTGTCCAGGTATCGTCACGATAACCTGATCACACTCAAGCGGCAGTTACACCGGTCACATGACAGGCCGATGTCTTCGCGCGGACGGTTAATTCTGGTTGCAGTGCACTAACGCGCTTCAGTGGCGGCACGTTCCAGCGCCGAGAAATCCTGGGCGTATTGGCAATATTGCAGCACGATAAGTGCGGTGAGCGCGTCCTTGATCTCATCGAGCGGGGCGAACCTGCGCGCGGGACTGCCGGCGTACATCCAGCCGCTCTCGAGAATTTGACCTGGCGTGGTGCGCGCTGCCGCCGCCAGCAGCACGCGGTCGGCGATGATCGTGCCCGGTGCCACCGTGCTGCCGATGCCGATCAGCGACTTGGCTGCCGATCGATGCAGTCGTGAAGCGTCACGTTGTGTCCCACGGTCGACGCGCTGCCGATGCTGACCCCTTGCGCCGTCGCGCAGCGGATCGTGGTGTTGTCCTGGATGTTGGTGCGCGCCCCGATCGTGATGGCGGCATTCCCCGCATCGAAGTCGTTGCTGTACCAGATGCTGGCGGACTGAGCCGCGATCAGGCGGCCGGCCACGCTGGCCGTGCTGGCGATGAACACGGACGCGTGGACCTCGGAGCCGGCGGCCGGCTTTGCGGCCGGCGGTTCGACGGAGATTGCGCTGCTCTCGGGCGCGTCGATCATCGTCCCGCGCCGCTCGGCCACCTCGCCGGCGCCGAGTGCACGCACCGGTCTCGCGGGGCTGCCGGCATAGACGGAGCCGCCGGCGATGCGCTTGTTGGGGAACACGGTGGAGCCGGGCTCCAGCACGACGTTGTCCTCCACCACGGCGCCATCGAGGATCACGACGTGGTCGCCGATGACGACATCGCTGCCGACCGTGCAGGCGTGCACGCAGGCGTTGCGGCCGACCGTCACCCGGTCGCCGACGATGCAGGGGTGGATCTCGTGGTTGATGTGCACGGTCGAGCGAGCGCCCAGGTGGAAATCGTGCCCGATCCTGACGAAGTGCCCGTCCGCACGGATGACGCTGAGCGCGCCCAGCCACGCATTGCGCCCGAGCGCGGCGCGCCCCAGGACGACCGAGCCGGCTCCCGCATGCACGGGCGGGGTGGCGAAGCTCGGCTCGATGCCGGCGTAGGGGAGAATGTGAGGCTGGATGGAGGGCATGACCGCAGCGTAAGCCACGCGGAGGTTTTGGCAACCAGCGGCTTTGCCAGTGGGCGCTGAGCATCGTCATGACGCAGGCAGCGGCGCATCGCGCTATTGGGCGGCTATGATCAATCGGCACGGTTGTCATACCGGGGCTTGTCCCCGGTATCCAACCGACTGCACGTGCCGGAGCCTCGGTGAGATGGATCCCGGGAACAAGTCCCGGGATGACAGCCGAACGCAGGTGTTGGCGCCAGACCGTTACAGCAGCATCTTGCCGCCGAGCGCGAAGATCGTGCCGAACACCAGCGCGGTGGCGACGATGAGGCACACGAGAGCACGCAGCAGCGGGTGCGCCACGAGCACGACCTCGGGTGCGTCCTCGTAGGCCTCGGCGGGCTTCTTGCCGGTGATCATGGCGGTGATCAGCGGCTCCTTCTTGGCGAGGCCGTACCAGACGTTGGCGATGATGTGGATCGCCACCAGCGTCAGGATCACCCAGTAGAACCACCACGTGTGCCAGCTGGTGATGACCTTCTGGCGCTCCTCCGAGATCAGCCGGTACAGGGGCCCCCAGGTGATGTCGTTGTGCTCGACGGCGAAGAGGCCGAGCACAGCCTGGAGCGCCACGGCGCCCAGCAGCGCCAGGATCATGTAGGACCCGAGCGGGTTGTGGGTGAGGTAGAGCGGGGTCTGCCCCCGCAGCAGGCGCAAAGCCGTAGCCGATCGCGGTCCACGGCCACCACAGCCAGGCCGAGAAGCGCGAGGTCGACGATCCCGCGAATCCCCACAGCAGCCGGAACACGATCAGCACCAGGATGGCGTGGCCGTTCCAGCGGTGCAGCGCGAGCGTGTTGTCGCCGATTGTCTCGCTGTAGCGCCAGCTTGCCCAGGCGAGAAAGACCAGTGCCGCCAGCAGCCAATGGAAAAGGCGCGTGGGAGCGTCCCACGCGCGCACTTTTTCGTTTGGGATTCCCGATCCGCGCCCGTCGTTCATGCTGCTGCGGCCGCTATCGGCTCACTTCGCCGCCGGTGGCTTGCGGTATTCCTTGTGGCAGCCGCCGCAGTTGGAGACGACCTTGGGCCACTCCGCCTTGAAGGAGGCCTCGTCCTTGATGGCGCCCTCGGCCGTCTTGGCGTCGGCGGCGATCTTGTCGAACTTGGCGAGCAGATCGGCCTTCTTCTCGAAGGCGGCTGGCAGCGTATCGGTCTCGCCGGTCTTGGAATCGTCCGGGAACAGGTCCTTGGCCTTGATGGCCGATTCCTGGATGGTCTTGAGCGAGGCCTGTACCTTCGGCAGCTCGAAGGGGGCATCGCCCTTGTTCATGGCGCCCGGCCCCTTGGCCGCGCCGCCGAATGCCTTCATGGCCTGCTTGCGTTGATCGATGACGGCGGCATTCTGGGCAAGAACGACTGTTGCACCAATGGCCAGAGCCGCGACGGCGCCCACGACACGAAGCATGTGTTTTCTCCTCGTCAAGCAACTGCTGGGCGAAGACGTACCGCCGTGCAAGGAGTGTCCGGCCCGTGCCCACCCGTTCCCTCGCGGGGTATGCCCCGCGCGCAGTCACAATACCGGTCGACGGTGCCCTGTAAACGTCACCGTGCGCACTTTATTTTGATTGGTCGTGGCCGGTGTGATTTTCCGGGCGCAGCGGGAATAAAGTGGCTATCTCTGTCGTCTGTCCATCGCTTGCTTCGTGTCTGCCGGGAGAGGAATGCGAGTGCCAACTCGCCGCGACGCCGTGGCCGCCGAGATGCCGAGACTGCGTCGTTACGCGCGGGCGCTCACCGGCGATGACGGCGAGGCCGACGATCTGATTCAGGACACGCTGGAGCGGGCGCTGACCCGGCTCGACCAGTGGCGCGAGGGCGAAAACCCGCGCAAGTGGCTGTTCTCGATCCTGCACAACCTGCATATCGACGGGCTGCGCCGCAAGTCGCGACGGCCGCCGCACGTGGGCCTCGACAGCCTGGGTGTCGACCAGTCGGCTCCGGCGGCTGACGGGGCCAGCGGTCGCGATCTCGACCGGGCGCTGCAGCTGCTCTCCGGCGATCAGCGGCAGGTCGTGCTGCTGGTCGGCCTCGAGGGTCTGAGCTACGCCGAGACCGCCGAGGTGCTCGCGATCCCCGTGGGCACGGTGATGTCGCGGCTGGCGCGGGGGCGTGGCCGGCTGCGCTCGCTGATGGATTACGAGGGTGGCGACAAGGGCGGACAACCGGCGCTGCGGAGGGTGAAATGACGCCCGAACGCCGCATCGGCGAATCCGAGCTGCACGCTTATCTCGACGGCGAGCTGACGCCCGAGGACCGCGCGGAGATGGAAGCTCTGCTTGCGGCGTCGCCAGCCGAGGCGGGCCTCGTGCGCGAGTTCCGCGACCTGAACGAGGCGATCGTGCAGCGCTATGCCGGTCGGCTCGACGAGCCCGTGCCGCACAGCATCCAGCAGCTGCTGGCCCGGATCCCGGAGCGTGGCACCGCGCGCAGGGGCTTGGCGCGCCGCCTGATGCCGCTGGCGGCGGGGATTCTGGTTGCAGCTCTGGCCGGAGCGGGCGGCTATTTTGCGCGCGGCCTCACGACCGAGACGCGCAGGCCCGAGTCCACGTTCGTCACCACCGCCATCGGGGCGCACAGCGTGTACGTGCCGGAGGTGCGCCATCCCGTGGAGGTGGGCGCCGCGGAGGAGGCCCATCTCGTGCAGTGGCTGACCAAGCGCATCGGCGCCAATGTGCGCGCGCCCGCGCTGGCGCCGCTTGGCTGGAAGCTGGTGGGCGGACGCCTGCTGCCCGACCGGGGTCTGCCCGCGGCCCAGTTCATGTACGAGGACGCCACTGGCCGGCGCCTCACGCTCTACTTGCGCAAGGAGACCAGCCTCAACAACACGGCATTCCAGTTTGCCGAGAGCGACGGCTTCGGCGCGTTCTACTGGGTCGACCGCCCGCTCGCCTACGCGATCGCCGGCCGCCTCGGCCGCGAGGAGCTGACGAGCTTAGCCACCGCCGTCTACAGCCAGCTGGAGCAGCGGTAGCGAGGCAGTAGGTCTGTCCATCTCGCGTCGGCTCGCGCAGATTTCCTGCTTGGCGCCGAGACGCTCAACCCAACCGGTTCACGTCGCCGCGCATCCCTCTCCAACTCTGAGCGGAAAGAACAGCCAAGCGACAAATAGCCGGCACCTGGTGGACGAGATGAGTGCCGCTCGCGGAGATCCCCTGATCGGCTCCAACTCGTGCCGTTTGCGACCGTGCCGGCGCTCCATCCGCCGACCGCGGGCCGTACTTCTTACCGCCCCTGCAGCTTGTACCAGGGGTGCGGGTTGCCCGGCACCTTGACACGCAGTGTGTAGACGGAGGTATGCGCGCAGCACAGCAGCGTGCGCATGTCCGGCCCGCCGAAGGCGAAGTTCACCGCCTGCTCCGGCCACTTGATGATGCCCACGCGCTTGCCGTCGGGCGCGAACACCCAGATGCCGCCGGGCCCGGTGCAATACACGCGGCCGATGCTGTCGACCTTCAGGCCATCGGGGATGCCGGGCTCATTGCCCTCGTTCATGTCGGCGAAGATGCTGCGCCCGACCATGTTGCCGGCCGCGTCGAGTTTGATGGCGTGGATGTATTTCGACGAGCGCGTGTTGGCCACGTACATGGTGCGCTCGTCCAGCGACAGCGCCAGCCCGTTGGGGTATTCGCACAACGCCAGCACGCTCAGACTGCCTTCGGGCGTCAGGCGATAGACGCCCGCGCCGTCCCACAGATTGTCCTCGCCCGCGGGACCCGGGATCTCTCGCTCGTGGTAGGGGCGGCGCTTGTCCGGGTCGGTGAAATAGAGGCAGCCGTTGGAGTGGCAGATGACGTCGTTGGGGCGGGCGAAGCGGCCGCCTTTGAATTTGTCGACCAACGTCTCGACCTTGCCGTCCGCGCCCATGCGCGTGACCAGGCGGCCGTCACCCTCGCACAGGATCAGGCGGCCCTGCAGGTCGAAGGTGGTGCCGTTGCCGCCAAGCGTATCGCTCCGCACCACCTCGGGCGCCTTGCCGGGCGTCATGCGCAGCAGCTGGTTGCGGCGGATGTCGACGAAATACCAGTAGCCCTGCGGATGCCACAGCGGTCCTTCCGTGAAGATGAAGCCGGTGGCGAGGCGCTCGGCCTCGGTGGTCTCGAGCACGTCGGGAAGATAGTTGGCGGCGGGCATGGGTAGCGCTCCTCGGGTCAGGCTTTTGCCGTCACCCTGCGATGGGCAAGACTGGATGTCGAGCGTTGCGCGGCGCTCGCCTGGCATGAGCGTGACGCTCGTCACGGGACGGATGAATCGGCAATCGTGATCCGGTGAAGCCAGCAGCCGGCGGCGGGTTGGCGTGGACCGGTTAGCGCAAGGGCAGGTGCCGGGGGTCCAGGACGGTGCAGTAGCGGTGGCCGGCTTCGAGGCAGGCCAGCGTGCGCGAATAGGCCTTCAGGCGCTCGATCATCCAGGCGCCCGCCACGAGCAGCGCGACCACCAGCAGGAAAGCCGCCAGGTTCTGCTGCATGCGCCGGCGGTCTTCGAAATCGTCCTCGCTGGTGGCGCGGCTCGCGGACGCAATCTCCCCACCCAGCGCCGTCGGCGGCTCCACGGGCCGGGCGAACGAGGGCCTAGTCCTGACACGTGGAAATGGGATGACATTCATGGCTCTACCCCCGACATCGCCGCGGACCAATCTTGCCAGACGACGCTTTCGTGCTCAAGCTGGAGCTATGGTGGACTTGGGGACATTGCAAACGGCGTGGGCTTGCCCACAATGCAGGCGCTACCGGCTCATCGCCATCGCTCTGCTGGTCGCCGCCGCCTGCTCCTTGGTGCTGTTGTAAGCTGCCGCCATGGCCGAGCCCTTCATCTTGTGCGGCTTCGAGGAACGCGACCGGGAGCGGATCGTGGCGCTCCTGCGCGAGTATGAGGCCGGCATCGGCATTTCGCTCTGCTTCCAGAGCTTCGAGGAGGAGCTGGCCGCTCTGCCCGGCGACTATGCGCCGCCGAAAGGCCTGATGCTGCTCGCGCGCGAGGCGGAAGGGCGGGAGCTGCTCGGTTGTGTTGCAGTGCGGCCGGTGCCGGGCTCGCCGGACTTGTGCGAGATGAAGCGCCTCTTCGTCCGCCCGGCCGGACGGGGCACCGGCCTCGGCCGCAAGCTGGCACTTTCCGCCATGGCGGAGGCACGCCGGCTTGGCTACAGACGCATCTGCCTCGATACGCTGCCCAGCATGACGGCCGCACAGGCGCTCTATGGAGCGCTCGGCTTTCGCCAGACCGGGGTTGCTACAATCGAGCCGCCCGTGCTGCTGTTCGAGCGCGCGCTCGAAGAGGGAACATGACCGCCTCGGCAGTTGCCGACCAGCTCCTGCGCCTGGGCGACGGGCGTGCGCTCGGATTCAAGATCTACGGCGATCCCGGCGGCGTGCCCTTGCTGTTCCTGCACGGCACGCCGGGCTCTCGGCTGAAATTCGCCGTCGGCCACGACGCCGGCCGCAGGCTGGGCCTCGCCATCGTGGCACCGGACCGGTGGGGATACGGCCTGAGCGATGCGCCGGACGCGCCGACGATACCGGCGTTCGCCGCCGATATGGCGGCGCTGATGGATCACCTGGGCCACATCAAGTTCGCCGTTGGCGGGATATCGGGCGGGGGGCCCTATGCAGCCGGTGTTGCCGCCTGCCTGCCGTCGCGCGTGAGGGCGGTAGCGCTGGTCAGCCCAATGGGTCCGGTGGCCGATCCCCGATGCCGGAAGTCGCTCTCTCATTTCCAGCGCTTCTGCTTCGGCGCGCTGCCGCTCTCCCCCCGAGCGATCGCTGCGGTGTTTGCGCTTTTCCGCGCGAGCCTCGACCGGTCGCCGCGTCTCGCGGCGCGACTGGCGACGCTGCGCGCCGGACCGCGTGACAAGGCCGTGATCGCGCAACCCGAGGTCGCCCGTTGGCTGCTCGGGAGTTTCCGGGAAGGCTTGAAACGCGGAACGGCAGGCCCGGTCTTGGATCTCCAGCTGTTCTCGCGCGATTGGAATGTGGACCTCGAGGCGGTACGCGCGTCGGCGCGAGTATGGATCGGCACCGCCGATACCGCCGTTCCGTTGATCGCGGCGCGGCTGCTGGCGCACTCGATCCCCGGCTGCACCCTCACGGAGCTGCCGGCGGAAGGTCATCTCTGGGTGGCGAGGAGCTACGAGGAGGTGCTCGACTGGGTCGCCGGCGAGACGCAGTCGAGGATCAAACACAACGCAAAGGCGCCATCCTTGCGGTGACGCCTCGCGACGATACAACGTGTTCTTCAGTTACGCGGGTGCGCTTCGCCCCAGGAGGCCAAGCACACCTTTGAGCCGATCGCCGATGCTCGGCGCGGCCTTCACCGTGGCATCATCCTGGCTCAGGAGAATGGCCTCGCCAGGACGCCAAGCCTCGACCTGAAGCTGATTGCCGGACGTGCTCTCGTCCGCCGCTTCATCGGAAGTTGCCATCGCGAACCCGGCGGCCCGCACGGCGGTATTCAGGTTTTCGATACTCATGGTACAAGAACTCTTGAACCCGGGCAGGCGTTCCAGGACTGGCTCCCGGGTTCCGCAACCTATCCCGCACACCCGCGGCATTCGCCGTCTTCGTCATGCGAGCATCACGCCTTGACGATGAGTAAGCCGTGCGGGCACGCATGACGTCAAGTAAAATTTGGCAACAATGCGTGATCGCAACCGCGTAATCGCACCGTCCGCCATTGATGCAGTGCAAACGACGACGGCGGACTGGTTTGCGCGATCGGTAATGAACCTGCGCTACGGGAGCTTCCTGACCAGACCCTGCCAACGACTGAGCTCAATGCGCGGCGCGGCGTGCTCGTTAGCGCTTGCGCTCGTGCAGGCGTCGCGTCACGATACTGTCACGCGCCCCGGAAGCTCAGGCGCGAGGGCGCGCGAGCTGTGCGAACCCTTGCCTGAGCGGAACCTCGAGGAGGACCCCATGGGGCAATCAGCCGGCTCAGCCGGTCGCAGCTCCCGCTGCATCGCACTGGTTGGGCCTTATCTCTCCGGCAAGACCACTCTCTTAGAATCCATCCTCGCCCGCACCGGCGCCGTGACGCGCCAGGGCACGATCGCCGACAAGAACACGGTCGGCGATGCCACTCCCGAAGCCCGCGACCACGGCATGAGCGTCGAGGTCAATGTCGCGGACGTCAGCTTCCTCGGCGACAACTTCACATTCATCGACTGTCCCGGCTCGATCGAATTCCAGCATGAGGGCGCGCTTGCACTCACCGGCTGCGACGCGGCCGTGGTGGTGTGCGAGCCCGACCCCAAGCGCGTGCCGGCGCTGCAGCTGATCCTCAAGCAGCTCGAGGATCGCGGCATTCCCCGCTTCCTGTTCCTCAACAAGATCGACAGCTTCGACACGGGTGTGCGCGACATCCTGCCGATCCTGCAGCCGGCCAGCTCCAAGCCGCTGGTGCTCAGGCAGATCCCGATCTGGGAGAACGGCGTCGCCTCCGGCTTCGTCGATCTGGCGCTCGAGCGCGCCTTCGTCTATCGCCCGCAGGCCCAGTCCGAGCTCATCGAGATGCCCTCGACCGTCAAGGAGCGCGAGACCGAAGCGCGCTTCAAGATGCTCGAGCAGCTGGCCGACTACGACGACGAGCTGATGGAGCAGCTGCTGTCCGACGTGCAGCCGCCGCGCGACAAGATCTTCGCCGACCTCGCCAAGGAGCTGCAGGACGGTCTCATCGTGCCGGTTCTGCTGGGGTCGGCCGAGAACGGCAACGGCATCATCCGGCTGATGAAGGCGCTGCGTCACGAGGCGCCGTTCGTGGATCGCACGGCGCGACGCCTCAAGCTGGAGAACGCCAAGTCCGCGGGCCACGTGCTCAAGACGCTCTACAGCCCGCACGGCGGCAAGCTCTCGGTCGTGCGCGTGCTCTCCGGCGAGTTCGGCGAAGGCACCATCGTGCAGGGCGCCAGGTCCGAGGAGCGCGCCGCGGCCGCCTTCTCGCTGCTGGGCCAGGATGCTCGGAAGCGCGGGCCCGCGAAGGCCGGCGAGACGGTGGCGCTTGGCCGGCTCGAGAAGGTGCACTCGGGCGAGACGCTGTCGGCGGAGAAGGCCGGCGGCACGCAGATCAAGGCACCCGAGCCGCCCGAGCCTGTCTACGGCGTCGCCATCGGCGTGAAGGACCGCAAGGACGAGGTGAAGCTGACGGGTGCGCTCGCCAGGCTGATGGAGGAGGACCCCTCGCTGCGCCTCGAGCACGCCAAGGACACGCACCAGATGGTGCTGTGGGGGCAGGGCGAGATGCACCTGCGCGTCGCGCTCGAGCGGCTCAAGCGCAAGTACGGCGTGGAGGCCGTGAGCAAGCCGCGCCAGGTGCCCTACAAGGAGACCATCAAGAAGGGCATCGAGGTCCGCGGCCGGCACAAGAAGCAATCGGGTGGCCACGGACAGTTCGGCGACGTGGTGCTCGACATCAAGCCGCTGCCGCGCGGCTGCGGGCTTCCAGTTCGCCGAGAAGATCACGGGCGGCGTGGTGCCGCGCTCGTTCATCCCCTCGGTCGAGATCGGCGTGTCGGACTTCCTGCAGCGCGGCACGCTCGGCGGATTCCCGGTGGTGGACGTGTCGGTGACGCTGACCGACGGGTCCTACCATTCGGTGGACTCCTCCGACATGGCTTTCCGCCAGGCCGGGCGCATCGCCATGGTCGAGGGCATGCCGAAGTGCAGTCCGGTCCTGCTCGAGCCCGTCATGGAGGTGGAGATCGCCATCCCCTCCGACGCGACCGCGCGCATCAACGGCATGATCCCGCAGCGGCGCGGCCAGATCCTGGGCTTCGACGCACGCGAGGGCTGGCCTGGCTGGGATATCGTGCGCGCGCAGCTGCCGGAATCGGAGATGGCCGACCTGATCGTCGAGCTGCGCTCCGCCACCGCCGGCGTCGGCACCTTCTCCTCCAAGTTCCACCATCTGGCGGAGCTGACGGGGCGGCTGGCGGACAACGTGCTGTCGGCCCACAAGGCCGCAGCGGAGTAGCGGCTGTTCCATCCCGGGGCATCCCGGGATTCGCGTAAGCGACCATCGGCGATGCGTCGCGGCGGTGGTACGCGGCGTCCTGTCAGGGCGGGCTGCTCCCGCCGGCCTGCCAGCCATGAACGGCCCACCAGTGTTTCGAGCCGAACGGCGCTGCGGTGATGTCGTTCTCCTGGTATCCGACCGTCAGGTGCTTGCCCGGGGTCGCCTGCTTGCCCACTTGGTTGGCGGCCGTATTGCGCTTGTGAGCGGTTTGAGGATTCTGAACCTTCAGCGTGCCCAGAGGCACCTTCTCTTTGGGGCGTCAGGTCCATTCGCCGTGGCGGTCTGAGCGGATACGGGCGCCGCCAATCCCGCGGCAAGCGCCAGCATCACGATCGAGACAGGAATTGCCTTCATGGGTATCCCTCGCGAGGTTGCAATCGATCCCCGCAGACCTCCCACTGCGTTGACTGCTTGTGTGTGAGACGCGTAGGCGTCGCCGTCCAATTGTCACGCGTGCAACAGATCGCCTCACTCGCTGTCGGGCGTCAGCATCTTGTAAGGTTTGGCGTGCCGCAACAGGCTTGGCTGACTACTTCTTCTGCGCCGCCTGAATGCGGTCCGGCAGATCCAGCCCGACGCCGACCAGGCCGCCGAACAGCTCGTGGATCTTGGCCACGTCGGCGGCCGGCAGCGGCGGGCGCAGGATGGAGGCGATGTTGGAGCGCAGGTGCGCGACGTTGCCGGTGCCGAACAGCACGACGTCGATGCCGGGCGAGTGCCGCGCGAAGCGGTAGGCGGCATCGACCACGCTCTCCGCGCCGCCTGAGTGCACCAGGAAGCCCAGCGGGTTGTCGGCGGCCGCCAGCGCGGCGGGCACCTTGCCCTCGGCCGCCAGCTCGCCGAACGTCTTCTTCAGCACGTCGGGCTTGGAGAAGATGTTGCGCACGGCGAACATGCAGAGCGTGCCGATGCCCTTCTCGCGCGTGCGCGGCAGCAGGCGCTTGCTCGCATTCTGATGCATCATGCTGAAGCCCAGCATGAATACCTCCCACACGCCCTCCTCCGCCGCGCGGGCCAGCATGGTGTGCTCGGGGTCGCGCGGGCCCGTCTCGGATACGGCGAGGTGGCGCAGCTTGCCCTTGGCCTTCTCGCGCAGCAGGGCGGGCACGATATCCTTCATGGCGCCGTCGTAGGCGGCCGGCCCGAGCCCATGCAGGTGGAAGATGTCGACGTAGTCGGTGTCGAGCTGGCGCAGCGAGTTGTCGAGGTTGGCGAGCACCGCGGAGGCCGAGGTGGCGTGGCTCTTGGTGGAGATGACGACGCTGTCGCGCGGCCGGCCCTTGATGGCCTTGCCGACGACGCCCTCGGTCTCGTAGGCGTTGGCGGTGTCGAGGAAGTTGACGCCGAGGTCGAGCGCCTCGCGCACCAGGGCGACGGACTGCGCCTCGCTGAGGCCGGTGCCGAGACCGATGCGGCTGTTGCCGCCGCAGCCGAGACCCGCGACGCTGACTTTGAGGCCCGTCTTGCCGAGCGTGGTGTACTGCATGGACGCGCCTCCGCGAGTGTTGCAGCGCAGCGTGGCTTAAGGCGTAGGTCGGGTCAAGCGAAGCGCCGACCCAGCACGATAAGTCCTTCGCGCGCGATGGTGTTGGGTGATCGCGGACGCTCGACCCAATCTACGGTCGCTGCCGCGCCGGTTTGTGCGTGGTCGCCAATGTCTTCGCCCATTCGGTCGCCCAGGCATTGAGCGGCAGGAACCTCTCGAGCAGGGACTTGCCCTGGCTGGTCGAGGCCATAGCCTTCCGAGCCGTGCTCGACGAGCCGGGCCTCGCGCAGCTCCTTGAGCCGCAGGTTGAGGACGCTGGGGTTGGTCGCGGCCGCCTCCTGCAGGGCGCGGAAGGTGAGCGGCTCTCCGCGCAGCTCCCACAGGATGCGCAGGGTCATGCGCCGGCCGAGCAGGTCGAGCAGGGCCATGATCGGGCGGCCGGTGGACGAGCCGCGCACGCGCCGGCCGGGTGCTGGCGGTGTCATGCTATTATTTCCGTAGCGTCAGCGCAAGTTTCGCATGCTATGGAAACAGTAGCACAGGAGGATCGACCCATGTCTGCCGCTCCCCGCATTGCGCCCGCGAACTGCGCCCTATCCGCCCGAGATCCAGGCCCGCTTCGACGCCCTGATGCCGCCCGGCGTCGCGCCGCTCGTGCTGTTCCGCACGCTCGCCCGCGACCTGCGCCTGTTCCAGCGCTTCATGGGCGGCGGCCTGCTCGACAAGGGCCATCTGACGCTGCGGCAGCGCGAGATCGTCATCGACCGCGTCACGGCCCGCTGCGGCTCCGAGTACGAGTGGGGCGTGCACGTCGCCTTCTTCGCCAAGCGCGTCGGCTTCGACGAGGCCCAGCTGCGCTCGCTGGTGCGCGGGGGGCCGAGCGATGCCTGCTGGACGGCGCAAGGATGCGCTGCTGATCCGCTTCTGCGACGCCCTGCACGCCAGCTGCGATGTCGACGATGCCCTATGGGCGGAGCTCGCGCGCCCAATTCAGCGAGGAGGCGATCCTGGAGCTGCTGCTGCTGGCCGGCTTCTACCGCACGGTGTCGTATCTCACCAACGCGCTGCGGCTGCCGCTCGAGCCCTACGCCGCGCGGTTTCCGGGCTGAGATGGTGTCGGTGAGACGGTCAGTCGATGACCCAACGTCAGCAGGGTCTCGACGACCTGCGATGGGTCAGCGCTTCACTGACCGACCACGGCTACTGCGTGCGGCTCGGCGGTCGGGTGCGCCCCAGATCTGCTCCAGGCGCGCGGCGCGGCCGCAGGCGGTCTTGTAGTACTGATAGCGGTGCGGATTCTTCTTGTAGTAGTCCTGGTGGTAGTCCTCGGCCACCCAGAAGGGGCCGGCGGGCAGAATCTTGGTGGCGATCTTCTCCTTGAAGCGGCCCGACGCCTCCAGCGCCTGCTTGCTCTCCTCGGCGACCTTCTTCTGCTCCTCGTTGTGGGTGAAGATGGCCGTGTAGTAGGGGCTGCCCTGGTCGCAGAACTGGCCCTTGGCGTCGACGGGATCGATGTTGCGCCAGAACCAGTCGACGAGCTGCGGGTAGCTGACCTTGCTCGGATCGTAGGTCACCTGCACCGCCTCGTAGTGGCCGGTGGACTTGCTGGAGACCTGCTCGTAGGTCGGCTTGTCGACGGTGCCGCCGATGTAGCCGGAGACCGCGCGGATCACGCCCGGCACCTTCTCGAAGGCCTCCTCGACGCACCAGAAGCAGCCGCCCGCAAAGGTGGCGACGGCAACGGCGCCCTCGGTCTTGGGCGCCGGCGTCGTCTGCGCGGCGGCCGCGGTGATGCCGGCGATCGAGGGCGAGCGGCGCCAGCCAGCGGGCGCCGCCTGGCGAGATTGAGCATGGTGCTGGTGCCCTTCGCGATTGCTGCCGTCGTCCTCAAGACGACGACTTCTTCTCCGCGATGAACTTCAGCGCCACGCCGTTCATGCAGTAGCGCAGGCCGGTCGGCTTGGGTCCGTCGTCGAACACGTGGCCCAGGTGGCCGCCGCAGCGACGGCAATGCACCTCGGTGCGCATCATGAACAGGCTGCGGTCGGTGGTGGTGCCGACGGCGTTGTCCAGCGGCGCGTAGAAGCTCGGCCAGCCGGTGCCGCTGTTGAACTTGGTGGTGGAGGCGAACAGCGGCAGCTCGCAGCCGGCGCAGGCGTAGGTGCCGGGGCCGTATTGCTTGTCGAGCGGACTGGTGCCGGCGCGCTCGGTGCCGTGCTTGCGCAGCACGTAGTACTGCTCGGGCGTCAGCAGCTTCTTCCATTCCTCGTCGGTCTTGGTGACCTCGAAGGTGGGGGCGGCCGCCTTCTCCGTCTGTCCGGAGAAGGCCAGGCGTGCCATCGCGGCGAGCGCGGCCGTGGAGATGCCTGTCGAGCGCAAAAAAGCGACGGCTGAACATCGGAAAACGTGCCTCTCGATGACGTCCCGGTCCGCGGCCCCGCGAACCCTGCGGTTCTTGCCGCCTCGGTATAAGTCACGCTTCGCGCGGGCGCGAGCCGGAACGCGCTCACGGACGATCAAGCCTGCGTCAGAGAACGGAGGTTCAGGCCGCTTCGCGCACATGGGGAGAGGGGGGGCGCCGGGCGCCGCGACGCTCCTCGAACAGCCCGTAGAGGGCGGTCAGCGCCATGAAGACGACGGCGCCCAGCAATACGGAGCGGGGCGAGCCGTGGTCCATCATCCAGCCGAACAGAAGCGGGCCGATGATGCCGCCGATGTTGAACCCGGTCGAGACGATGCCGAATACGCGGCCGATGGCGCCCGGCGGCGCGGCCCGGCGCACCAGCATGTCGCGGGCGGGCTGGATCATGCCGAAGATCACGCCCGAGAGCCCCATGGCCAGCACCAGCGTCGGCACCGACAGCGTGAGGGTGGCGACCGAGGAGCATGATGAGCGCCGCCAGGCCGAAGCCGAGGGCGGCCATGTCGCCATGGTGGTGGGTCTTGTCGGCCAGCGCCCCGCCCGCCAGCACGCCCACCGCGGAGCCGGCCAGGTAGGCCGTCAGCGCCATGTTGGCAGCCGCGAAGCTGATGCCCTGGGTGGCGATGAGGGCCACCACGGAGAAGCTGTTGATGGCGACGTTGGCGAGCGCGAGCAGGGTGAAGAACGCGGTCAGCCCCAGCACGGTCGGCGTGAGAATAGTGCCGATGCCCTGCCGCGCCGTCGGCGGAAGCCGCGCGAGCCGACCGGGAGCGGTGGCTGGTGCCGGCCGGGCTCGGCGTCAGGAACAGGACGGCCGCCGTCACCAGCGCCGACCAGTCCCGCGAAGCACGAGAGCCGTCTTCAGGCCCCCGTATTCGGTAAGCTCGAGCAGGATCGGCGGCGCGATGGCGCCACCCAGGAAGCCCGCGAAGGTGTGCACCGAGAAGGCCCGGCCGATGCGGTGGTCCGAGATGCCGTCGGCCAGCATGGCGTAGTCGGCGGGGTGATAGACGCAGTTGGCGAGCCCTGCCATTACCGCAACCGCGAGCAGCCACGGATAGGATGCCGACGAGCCCCAGCGACAGGAAGGACAGCCCGCCCAGCAGCAGGCCCGCGATCAGCACCGGGCGCGGTCCGAGCCGGTCCACCAGGAAGCCCATGGGCGCCTGCGTCAGGCCGGTCACGACATTGAAGGTGGTGAGCGCCAGCCCGATGTCGAGAAAGCTGACGCCGAGGCGGTCCTTGAGCGGCAGCAGCAGCACCGGCAGCACCATGATGTAGAAATGGCTGACCAGGTGCGCCGACGATACGGCGGCGAGCGTCTGCGTCTCGCTCGCGGAGCGCGCGCCGGTGTCGATGGCTTGTGCCGTATCGGTAGGCATTGCGCCTCTTTGAGTGGCGATTCCTCCCGCGTCACCTACCACAGGGTCGGACCCGCTGCGGTATGACAATGGCGACGGGCAGTCGTGTGGCAAACGGGCAAGCTCGGCTTCTTGGGGAGAGGGGAAGCTCATACGCCATCGACAACCTTGGCCACCGCCGGGTCCTTGCGTATGTCGGCGGGCGGGCCGGCGAAGATGATCTCCCCGCGCTCTATGACGTAGAGACGGTCGGCGAAGTCGGGCACGTGGTGCAGGTTCGACTCGGCGATCAGCACGGCGTGACCCAGCTGGCGGATCGAGGCGAGCCCCTCGACGATGGAGGGCACCACGGCCGGGGAGAGGCCTTCGGTGGGCTCGTCGAGCAGCAGCAGCTTGGGGTCGAGTGCCAGCGCGCGGGCGATCGAGACCATCTTGCGCTCTCCCCCCGAGAGCTGCTGGCCGCCGCGCGCGCGGTAGCGCTCGAGCCGGGGGAATACGCGGTAGGCCAGCGCCTCGCGCTCGCCGGCGGAGCGCGAGGTGACCCGCGTCCAGGTCGGCAGCAGGATGTTCTCGGCCACGGTGAGATCGCCGAACACCTCGCTTTCCTCGGGCGAGAAGCCGATGCCAGCGCGCGCGATCTCGAACGGCGCCAGGCCCGCGAGGCTGCGGCCCTCCAGGGCGATCGCGCCGGACACCGGCTTGCGCGCGCCCATGATGGTGCGGAACGTCGTGGACTTGCCGGCGCCGTTGCGCCCGACGAGGCAGACGAGCTCGCCGGCACCCACCTCGAGCGATACCCCGCGCAGGATCGCGCTGCCGTCGATATCCACCACGAGGTCGACGACGCTGAGCATCTAGTGGCCCCTGCGCTTGCCGACGACGGTCTCGATGATCATCGGATCGGCGAAGAAGGCATCGGGTGGAAGGTCGGCCAGCACCCGTCCTTCCGACAGCGCGACGATGCGGTGCGAGTAGGAGGCGACGAGGTCCATGTCGTGCTCGACCAGGATGATGGCCTTGACGCCCGGCCATCCGCGCGGCGTCGACCAGCGTCTTCATCACGGTGTGCTTCTCGGCCGTGGACACGCCCGAGGTCGGCTCGTCGAGCAGGATCACCTGCGGGTCGAGCGCGAAGGCGGAGGCGACGTCGAGCAGCTTCTTCTCGCCCTGCGACAGCAGGCGCGACAGCGTCTCCAGGCGTCCCCGGAGGCCGAAGATGCCGGCGATCTCCGCGACGCGCGCAGCGATCTCGGCATCCCCCAGCATCGGTGAGAGCAGCCGCCACTGCTTGCCCTGGCGGGTGACGACGGCGGCGGCGATCGTCTCGGCCACGGTCAGCTGCGGAAAAATCTGCACGAGCTGGAAGGTGCGGGCCATGCCGCGCGTCGCCAGCGCCACCGGACCGACGCCGGCGATGTTGCGACCCTTGAAGTAGACCTCGCCCGCCGTCGGCACCAGCAGGCCGGTCAGCAGGTTGACCAGCGTCGTCTTGCCGGCGCCGTTGGGCCCCACGATCGAGACGAACTCGCCCTCGCGCACGGACAGCGAGATATCGTCGAGCGCGCGGAAAGCGCCGTAGTGCTTGGACACCCCGCGGGTTTCGATCAGCGCCGTCATGCGGCGTCCATCGCCGACGGCGCACGCATGCGCGAATGTCCGCCTCCCACTACGATGGGGAGGGGCGTCAGGGCGCTGCGGGGTGAAGAGCGGCGGCGGGAAGGCCCGAGATGCAGCCGACATGCCGTCGCCCTAACCGATCCCCCCACCCCCGACCCCTCCCGCACAAGGGGGAGGGCGAGGCCCGTGCGGATTGCGTCGAGACCACGATCCTTGCTCGCATGGTGCTGCGGCGACCGACTGTTCGCGAGCGTCACGTGGCCTCCCCTTGCGGCGCGCCAAGTAGTTCCCGACGTCCGCGGCCAAGCCGGCGAGGCCGCGGGGGAGGAAGATGACGACGAGGGCGAGGATGGCGCCGAGCACGAAGCGCCAGTATTGCGTGTAGGACTGCAGCTGGTCCTGCAGCAGGGTCAGAGCCAGCGCGCCGACGATGGGCCCGAGGAAGCTCGTGAAGCCTCCGAGCACGGTCATGAACACGAGATGGCCCGAGTGCGTCCAGTAGACGAGCTCGGGATCGGCAAGGCCGGTGCGGAAGCCCAGGATGGCGCCGCCGATGGCCCCGTAGACGGCGGAGATGGCGAACGCGGCCAGCCGGAACTGGCGCACGCGCACGCCGAGGTACTCGGCCTTCTGCGCGTTGTCGCGCAGCGAGCGCAGATGCAACCCGAACGGGGAGTGCACGATGCGCCACATGAGGAGCGCGGCGAGCACCGTCAGCGCCAGGCAGTAGTAGTAGAACGGGCCGGCCATCAGCTCGATCTTGTTGTAGGCGGCGAACTCGAGCCCGAGCAGGCGCATGCGGGGGACGCGCATGCCGCTGTCGCCGCCGGTCAGGTGATAGAACTTGAACAGCACCGAGTGCGTGAGCATGCCGAAGGCGAGCGTGAGCATGCCGAAGAAGATGCCGGTGTAGCGCACCGCGAGCCATCCGAGCGGAAGTGCCACCACGAATCCGGCGAGCGCCGCGCCGATCAGCACGATCTCGAACTCCTTGATGCCCAGCACGCCGGCGATCACGGCCGCGGCGTAGGCGCCGAGCCCGAGGAACATGGCGTGGCCGAAGGAGAGAAGGCCCGAGTAGCCGAACAGCAGGTTGAAACCCAGCAGCGCGATGGCGTAGCCGTAGAAGGGTATCAGCAGGTTGGCGTAGAAGGGCGGGGCGAGGATCGGCACCATGCCGAGGGCGGCGATGGCGGCGACGAGGAGGACGAGCGCGGAGCCTCGCATCATGTCGCGGGCTTTCCGAACAGCCCGGACGGCTTGAACAGCAGCACGCCGATGACGATCAGGTAGATCGCGAGGATCTCGAACTCCGGATAGAAGACGAGCGAGCCTGCGCGAATGAGCCCGACCAGCAGCGCACCGGCCAATGCGCCCGCCATCGAGCCGAGGCCGCCGATCACCACCACGGCGAAGGCCTCGATCACCACCTCCACCGCCATGTCGAGCGAGGCCGCCGCCGTCGGCACCACGAGCGCGCCGCCGATCGTGCCGAGCAGCGTGCCCAGCGTGAAGACCGCGGCGTAGATGCCGCGCACGTTGACGCCCAGCGCTTCGGCCATGGTGCGGTTCTCGGCCGTGGCGCGCAGCAGTCGGCCGTAGTTGGTGCGCTGCAGGAACAGGCCGATCAGCGACGGCGGCGCCGACGGCCGCCGCGATCACCAGCAGGTTGTAGACCGGCACGATGAAGTCGCCCGCGGCGATCTTGCCGTAGACGAGCTGGACGTTGTCGAGCGATTGCGGATTGGCGCCCCAGATGAAGCGGAACACGTCCTGGAACATCAGGACCATGGCGAAGGTCAGCAGCAGCTGGAAGCTCTCGTCGCGGTCGTAGACGGTGCGCAGGACACGCTCGATCGGAGGGCCGACGGCGGCCATCAGGGCGCCGGCGATCAGCAGCAGCGGAAGCAGCGTCCATGTCGGCATGCCCGCCTTGAGCGCGAGCGTCACGAAGGTGATGCCGAAGTAGGCGCCCAGCGCGTAGAACGAGCCGCACGCGAGGTTGACGATCTTCTGCACGCCGAACACCAGCTGCAGCCCGGCCGCCACCAGGAAAAGCACGGCGGCATGGAAGATGCCGCCGAGCAGGACATTGCCGAACGCCGACGCCGACATGCAAGCTTGCTCGGATCTCGGGAGTTACTTCACTGGTGAGCGAATTCGGCGGTCATCCCGGTGCTTGTCACCGGGATCCACCTCGCCGCACGCTCTGTCGCTCGCGGATGGCTGGATGCCGGGGACAAGCCCCGGCATGACAGCGGGATGGGTTTCGCTGGGGTCACGAGACTAGATCTTGAACTGCGCCGTCTTCAGCCATTCCCAGAAGTTGGCCCCGGCCGGCTTCTGCAGGTCGGCCGAGTACATGGTCTCGATCTTGGCGGGATCGAGGGTGACGAAGTCGTACTTGTTGTTGTGCGTCGAGAAGCCCTGCACGAAGGTCTGGTCGGCGATGTGGTCCTTGCGCCAGGATCCCTTGCCGCCGAGGCTCTCCACCGAGAGCCCCACCATGGCGTCGATGACGTCGTCGTTCGACGGCCAGGCCGTGCCCTTCGCCTTGGCGGCGGCTTCCACCGCGGCCTTGTAGGAGGCGATGGCGAAGTAGGCGCGGTCGGCCTCCCAGTTCGGGTAGTCCTTCTGCTTGTCGGCGTACCAGGCCACGAACTCCTTCGCCATCGGCGATCCCGCGGGATTGTCGAAGTAGAGCGTGTTGTGCCCGAACAGCATGCCCTCGGGCGTGAAGTCCTTCTTCATCAGGGTGTGCTGGAAACCGGCCGCGGGGAATACCAGCTTGGTGCCCTTGGTGAGCTCGGCAGCGGCCGCCTGCTTCATGAACACCGGCAGGTCGGCAAACAGCAGGGACGAGAAGATCAGGTCGGGCTTGGCGGCCTTGAGCGCGGCGACGTTGCTGGTGAGCTCCATCGTGCCGACCTTCGGCCACTGCTCGGTGACGACCTCGTGCTCGATGTTGAACCGCTTCAGCAGGGCGACGAAGGCCGCCATGTTGTTGCGGCCGTAGGAGTAGTCCGGGTTGATGCCGGCGATGCGCTTGAACTGGCCCTTCCAGTGCTTGATGGCGAGGAGCGACGACATCACCGCCTCGCACTCGTTGTCGGTGCTCTTGAAGAGGTAGCGTGCGTTCGGCAGCTTCTCGTCCACGCCGTCCTGCGTGGTGCCGTCCCAGAAGATCGTGAGCGCGCGCGACTCCTCCACGACAGGGCCCAGCGCCAGCGCGACGCCGGTCGAGATGATGCCCTGCACGCAGTCGACCTTGTCCTGCTGCACCAATTTCTGGAAGCGCTCGATGGTGTCCTTCGGAGAGGTCTCCTCCTCGATCACCAGCTCGATCTTGCGCCCGGCGATGCCGCCGCCCGCGTTGAACTTCTCGACCGCCCACTCGGTGGCCTTCAGGCCGCTGATGCCGGGGCTGGCGGCGATCCCGGTGCGCGGCACCAGGATGCCGATCTTGCAGGGCTTGGCCTGCGCGATGGCGGGCGCGAACACGGACGGGGCCGTGGCGGCGGCGCCGGTGGCAGCCATCGATTTGAGAACGTTGCGGCGGGAGAGCTTCATGGGACGTTTCCTGGTCTGGGCTGGGTTGCGCCGTCTGATGCGGCGTTGGGCACATGATATATCACGGGCATGTCAGCTGTCACTGTCATCCCGGAATTCGCGCGAATATCCGGGACCAGAGGCGGCGCGGGCGTTTCGCGGGCCTGGGTCACGGCTCTGCGCGCTGACGCGCTTCGGCCGGAATGACGACAGCTAATCCTCGATCGCCCTGATCGCTGCACCGACTTCCGCGTCCGTCAGCGTCCAGTCGTTGTCCATGTCGGCGACGACCTTGCGCATGAACGGCTCGGAGAGGCGGATGGCGCGCGCGCCGTCGCCCAGGTGGTCGAAGAGGATGGCAAGCGCCAGCTGCTGTGGGCTGGCCCCCTCGTAGGTCCACTCGAAGCCCCACTTGGTGAACTGCTTGACCTCGTAGTGCTCCGGCAACGGCCGGCCGTCGACCGTCACCAGCAGTCCGTCGATGCTGCGCTTGCCTTCGTAGGTCTTCATGGCCCGACCGTCGCCCTGGTGAAAGTTTCCGTATAGTCGATGAGCCGATCCGAAGCCTCGGCGGCACGCTCGGGCTTGCCGTCGGCGATGGCGCGGGCCTGGCTCGCGTGCAGCCGCGCGCACAACGGCAAGTCGGCGGCCTGTTTGTAGTGCTGGTACCAGAAGCGCCGCGAATGGCCGTGCAGGGAGCGCATCGCCCGCGTCGCGTAGTCGTTGTGGGCGGCGGCGGAGATCAGCAGGTTCAGCTCGCGATCGAGGCGCATGAAGACCATGTCGTCGTTGGTCTTGGCGGCGCGGTCCATGCCGTCGGCGATCTCGCGCAGCCGCCGGCGCTGCTCCTCGCTGGCGCGCTGCGCCCCCGAGCGGCTGAGCAGCCGCTCCAGCTCCCTGCGTACCTCGAGGACGAGCAGCTGCTTTCTCGGATCCGTCTCGGACACGAGGATGCCCTTGCGCGGCAGGATCGTCACCAAGCCCTCGCGGGCGAGCCGCTGCAAGGCCTCGCGGATGGGCGTGCGGCCTATCCCCAGGCTGGACGCCAGGGCGTATTCGGAGAGGAACTCGCCGGGCTTCAGCCGCAGCGTGACGATCTCCTCCTCGAGCTGTCGGTAGGCCTGCTCCGTCAACGTCTCGGGACGCGCCGCGGGCTTGCCCGCCCTCTCGGCGCGCTGCGGCTTGGCTCTCCTGACGGCAGCGCTCGGCATGGCAGCCTGAATACCCAATGTCACACCTGCCGGCAGCCGGCATCCTCGATGGCGAGCGCGTCCTCCAGGATCTTCATGGCGGCGTCTGCCGTGCGCCCCTGGATCTTGAAGCCGCCGAACATGGCGATCGTGTGCGGCGTCAGCCCGATGTGGGACGCGGTCGGAATGCCTGCGTCCACCAGCGCCTTCAGGATGTGTGCCTGGCTCTTGCCGCCCTGCGGCTTGACCGCGTCGCTGCCCGCCTCCTGCATGAAGCGTGTCGCATTCGTCAGTGCCCGCTCCACCGTGTTGCCGGGTTCCTGAGCCATGACCGTCCTTCCCTCGCCGCGACCGGCCGGTGCATGGGGCCGGTGCCTGGGCGCTATCTGATATATCTGGCGTATGCTAGAGACCGGGGCGTCGGCTGGTCAAGCTCGCGCGAGGCGATTCGTGCCGGATATGAACTGGGTCGCCTTGGGGCTGCTCATGGGCTGCGTGCTGCTGGTGGCGATGTACGGGCTCGCCGCAAGCGGGCATTTCCCGGCGGAATTCCGCGCCGAGAAGCTGCATCGGGGGTTGGGTGCCCTCGTGCTGTGGGCGACGATGGCAGCCGCTGGGCTGGCGGTAGCCGTGGGGCTGGTCCTCGCCTGGAGGACGCTCCCCTGGTACGCGATCGTGATCGGTGGCGGCTCGGCGTTGCTGTTTGCTCCACTGCTGCTGCAACCTTTGCCCGACAGCTTCGTCAACGGCCGCCGGGGGCTCATCGTGCTCGCCGCCGGAGCCGTCATGCTGGCTGCGCTGATGTGGTGCGCAGCCTGAGCAGCACGCCTGGCCTCAGCTCCGCTACACCGGCGCCGAGCGATGCGATACGCTGGGCATCCAACGATTGCTACAACGACCAAAGAAAAACTTGGAGGACGCCATGGGAAGAACAATGAAAACCGCTCCGGCGGTGCTGGGCGCAATTGGCCTGGCGGTCAGTGCGGGCGCCGCGCTTGCGGCCGACGTGAAGGAGATCGGCAGCTTCCACGTTGGTGGAGAGCAGCTGACGCTGCAGGGCCTGCCGGTCAAGGAGCTCGTCTACACGGCGGGCGGTCCGCCGACGAAGATGGATCCCAACGGCGACTTCCACACCGGGCAGATGTACGTCGGGTACGTCAAGCTCGCGGCACCGAAGGCGCGCTATCCCCTATTGCTGTGGCACGGCGGCGGACTGACCGGCGTCACCTGGGAGACGAAGCCCGACGGCAAGCCGGGCTGGCAAATGTACTTCATCAACGCCGGCCACGATGTCTACGTGTCGGACGCCGTGGAGCGCGGGCGCGCATCATGGTCGCGCTTCCCGGAGGTCTATACGAGCGAGCCCGTGTTCCGCACCAAGAAGGAAGCGTGGGAGACGTTCCGCATCGGGCCCGACGGCTCGTACGCGACCGATCCCGCCAAGCGTGTAGCGCTTCCCGGCAATAATTTTCCGCTCGCCGCGTTCGACAATTTCATGATGCAGAGCGTGCCGCGCTGGGTGTCCAACGACGCCAAGACGCTGGCGGCCTACAATGCCCTGGTGGCCAAGGTCTGTCCGTGCGTGGTCGTCGTGCACAGCCAGGGCGGCAACTTTGGATTCAACGCCCTGCTTGCGGCACCGGACAAGGTCAAAGCATTGATCGCGGTGGAACCCTCGGGAGCGCCCTCGCCCGAGACGGCGAACTTGGCGTCGGTCAAGGACGTTCCTCAGCTCATCGTGTGGGGCGACTTCGTCCCGCAGAGCGAGCTGTGGACCAAGCTGATCCAAGCCTCGACCAAGTACCACAAGGCCCTCGCGGGCATGGGCGGAAAGGTCGATTTCGTGTCGCTGCCCGAGAAGGGCATCAAGGGCAACGGCCACATGATGATGATGGACACCAATTCCGACCAGGTGGCGGAGCTGATCCAGAAATGGATGACCGACCGCGGCCTCATGAAGTAGCGGGCGGCAATCGGTAGCCCATACCTGTCATCCCGGCCGGGACGCGCATGCGCAAAGAGCCGGGATGACAGGCGGTGCCGAGGCTTGATCTTCGCGGGCGCATGGCCACAATTGGTTGCGGCAAACGCAAGCGAGGCAAGGCATGGAACTCGGGCTCAAGGGCAAGACGGCGCTGGTGACGGGAGCCAGCATCGGCATCGGCCGCGGCATTGCGCTGGGCCTGGCGCGCGAAGGCGTCCGGCTGGCGCTGGTGGCGCGGCGCGGCAATCTGCTGGAGGAACTGGCGGGCGAGATCGTTGCGGCGGGCGGAACCAAGCCGGTGCTGATCGTCGAGAACCTGATGACCGAGGGCTCGCCGGCCCGCATCGCCAAGGCCGCGCTCGAGGGGCTGGGCTCCGTCGACATCCTCATCAACAACGCGGGTGGCAGCCGCGCCTTCAAGCTGGATGCCACGGAGGAGCAGTGGCACGAGGCCATGACCCTCAACTTCACGCGCCAGCGTCAGCTGACCCATGCGCTGCTCGACCAGATGATGGCGAGGAAGTGGGGCCGGATCGTCAACATCACCGGCAAGTCGGAGCCCGAGGGCCTCAACGGCGCCTTCTCGGCCAAGGCCGCCGTGCACGCCTGGGCAAAGGGCCTGTCGCGCGAGGTCGGCAAGCACGGCATCACCGTCAACTCGATCCCGCCGGGTCGCATCCACTCCGAGCAGATCCGACGCAACTACACGCCCGAGTACCGCAAGTGGCAGGCCGACAACGAGATCCCCGTCGGCCGCTACGGCGAGCCCGAGGACGTGGCCGGACTGGTGAGCTTCCTGGTCTCGCCGCTGGCGGGCTACATCACCGGCACGGTCATCCCGGTCGATGGCGGGCTGCGCAAATATCAGTTCTAGAGCAGGATCGCTTCGGATGGAATCGCCGTGCCGCATCTCCAATGTGGCGGCCGAAGCGTGAATCCTGCTCCATCCTGATCGAGAGCAAGATCACGTTTCATGATCGAAGCTGAAATGCTTCGACCAGAAACGATCTTGCTCTAGCGGCTCGCGGCGCTCGAACTCGCTGCAAGCTCAGTTCGAGCGGTGCCAGCGGGTGTGTTGCGCGAATGAAGGATGCAGGCGCTCGTCGTGGGCCCAGAGGTTGACGAGGGCCCCGAGCGAGCCGTCGACCGAGGCGACGAGGCCGGCCTGGGCGGAGATTGCCCGCAGCTGCGAGGCTGCGATCGTTCCTTCGATCTTGCTGGAAGAAACATGAGGCGCGTCGCCGAAAAGTCTGAGCGCGTGCCAGGACAATATTTTCTCGATCATTGTCGCCTCCTCTTTGAAGCGCAGATCAAACGATCCGATGACCGGTTCGGGAGAAGTGTCCGCGAAGCAGGGCCCGCGGACACTTCGCTATCTCGAGGCGAGCGTCAGGCGCCGCTGCCGCTCGATCCACCGGACTGGCGCGACTGCGCGTCAAAGAACGCCTTCGCATCCAGCGCCGCGCTGGCGGAAGAGGAGGCTGCGGCGAGAAGGGCAAGGGTGATGACTATGGAGGAGACAACCTTCATGACAAAACTCCCGGTCATGATTTACTGGATCGCCCCAGAGACTTCTCTCGGGCGCGGTTGCGACCCTTGCCTTGCCGCATTAAGCGCGACTTAAGATCGCGCATCGAATGCCTAGCGTCGCAACGGAAACGCGTTGCAGCAATGCTCGTGCTGAAACATGCATGAATCGGGCAATCGTTTCAGGGCGCAGTGCTGATCGATATCTGCTGTCGGGCATAGGCTCGCGCGGGCGTATTGGCCGGCGAGGCCCGGCATCCAACCCCCCGTCCTGCACGGCGATGAAGCGGCCACGCTCACGCTGCGGGAGAGCGGCTCGCCGCACGTCGTCCATAGGTGGGATGCAGCTATCCACAGGGCCGCCTTGTTGCGGTGCAGCAAAGCAGCTACGGCTGCGGTCATGCGATCCAATTTCGCGCTTGCGCGCACTCTCCCCCTGCTTGGCGCCTACCGAGGCCTGCATCCCGCGGCCCGGGGCTGCGCGCTGATGGTGCTGGCGACGTTCATGTTCGCCGGCATGCACACGGCGATCCGGCATTCGACCCAGCATCTGCCCCCGGTCGAGGTGGCGTTCTTCCGCAACCTGTTCGGCTTGGTGGTGATTGTCCCGCTGCTGGCTCGCTACGGGACGTCGCTGTTCCGCACCGACAAGCTCAGCCTGCACGTGCTGCGCGCGGTGCTGAACGTGTTCTCGATGCTGGCGTTCTTCGTGGGCTTGTCGATGACGCCGCTGGCGCGGGCAACCGCCCTCACGTTCACGGCTCCGCTGTTCACGGCGCTTTTCAGCGCGCTGTTCCTCGGCGAGGTGTTCCGCTGGCGGCGCTGGACGGCCATCTTCGCGGGCTTCTTCGGCGCGCTGGTGATCCTGCGACCCGGCCTGCAGGTG
The DNA here is from genome assembly GCA_963774165.1 of uncultured Alphaproteobacteria bacterium. Classification (GTDB taxonomy): domain Bacteria; phylum Pseudomonadota; class Alphaproteobacteria; order Rhizobiales; family Hyphomicrobiaceae; genus AWTP1-13. The sequence goes on from CAVZEC010000016.1 coordinate 604,555, forward strand.
CTCGATTCCGGTGCTCTGCTGGTGCTCGTCTCCTCGGTGCTGTGGAGCATGGCGCTGATCGACATCAAGGTGCTCGGCCGCACGGAATCCACCCTGACGATCACGGTCTACGTCACCGTGCTGCTGATCCCGATGACGCTTGCTCCCGCCTTGATGGTCTGGGAGACCCCGGGCCCCGACATGTGGGGCTGGCTCATCTTCATCGGCGTGATCGGGACGCTCGGCCAGATCGTGGTCACGGAAGCCGTGAAGCTGGCCGACATGACGGTGCTGATGCCGTTCGATTTCCTCAAGCTGGTGTGGGCGGCGTTCCTCGGCATCATCTTCTTTGCCGAGGTGCCTGACCTCCTCACCTGGGTCGGCGGTGCCATCGTGTTCGGTAGCTCCTTCTACATCGCCTGGCGCGAGTTGAAGCTGCGCAAGGCCAGGATCGCCAGCCCCGACCGCGGCGCATAGGGCGCCTTGCGGCAAGCGGTGCGCTTCCAGCGGGCGCGATCTCGCTCTAGGTTGCCTGCGGGATGCAATCCAGCCGGCGGCCTGGCCGGCACGCACGCCGACAAACAGGGGATGAGGAATGCAAGAGGAGCTGCAATACGCGGTCCTGCACGAGTTCGTGGCGCCGGCGAGGCGCAACCTCTCGCGCCAGACCTGGGACTACCTGATGGGCGGCGCCGAGACCGAGACCACCTACATTCGCAACCGCGTGGCGCTCGATTCGCTGGCCTTTCGTCCGCGCGTGCTGCGCAACGTCGAGAAAGTCGACACCGGCGGCAAGCTGCTCGGCCACAAGCTGCGCATCCCCGTCATCCTGGCGCCGATCGGCTCGCTGCAGGACATCGTCGCCGAGGGCGGGCTGGCGCCGACCGAGGCCGCGGCGCGCTTCGGCGCCATGCATATGCTGAGCTCGGCCTGCTCGCCGGGCCTGGAGGCCGTCGCGGCCGCCAACGATCACCCCAAGATCTTCCAGCTCTACGTGCGCGGCGATGCGGCCTGGGTCGACGACCATGTGCAGCGCGCGGTTGCCAGCGGCTACAAGGCGCTCTGCCTTACCGTCGATCTCGACTACTACGGCCGCCGCGAGCGCGATCTCGCCAAGCGCTACAAGGCGACCGCCCGGCGGGGAGCCCCGGCGGACCATTTCCAGGCGCGCTTCTCGTGGGCCGACGTGGATCGGCTCAAGACCAAGTTCAAGATCCCCTTCATCCTCAAGGGCATCGCCACCGCGGAGGATGCCAGGATGGCCGTCGAGCGCGGCATCGAAGGGGTCTACGTGTCGAACCACGGCGGGCGCCAGCTCGACCACGGCAAGGGCGGCATGGCCGTGCTGCCGGAAGTGGTGGAGGCCGTGGCGGGCCGCGCCGAGATCATCGTCGACGGCGGCTTCCTGCGCGGCGCCGACATCGTCAAGGCCATGGCGCTGGGGGCCAACGCGGTGGGCATCGGCCGGCTGCAGGGCCTGGCGCTGGGCGCCGGCGGCGTGGGCGCGCTGGTGCGGGCGCTGGAGCTGCTGGAGGACGAGATGCGGCGCTGCCTCGGCCTGCTCGGCGTCACCTCGTGCGCGGAGCTGAATGGCAGCTACGTCGCGCCCGTCGCGCCGCTGCCTCGCGAGGGCTGGGACAGCGCCTTCCCTCTGCTGAAAGAGGGATACTGAGCGGTCGCGTAGCCAACCGTGGGTTGGTCGAGCGCCAGAATGTAGGTTGGGTCAAGCGAAGCGCAGACCCAACACTGATCCTGTCGCCGGGCGGGACTTGCGTTGCGTCTTCGCTGGCGCTTGACGCAACCTACGCGCTGCCCGGCCCCAGCTACGCGCGGCCTCGCGCGTCGCGGCCGGGCGCGGCGTCGAAAGTCGCACCCGGCTGGGAAGCTGCGACCCGCCACAGCAGTTCACCGGCGAGGTCGCGCAGGCTGGCGCCGGTCTGGCCCGGATACTTGGCGAAGTAGGAGCGCGGGCGCTCGGCAAAGCGCGTCGCCGACTGCAGCGGCGAGACGCGCAGGATCGGCTGGCGGAAGCAGCGGTGCTCGGCGTCTCCCCTCAGCCATTCCTCGTAGTGGGCATCCTCGGCCGAATGGGCGTCCTTCATGTTGATGATGACGCCCAGCGGCTCGGCAAAGCCCATGTGCGGGTCGCGCTCGCGGAACTGGCGCAGGAACTTGAGCCCGCGCGTGGAGATGTAGTCGGGCCGCGTCGGGGAGAGGTAGAAGTCGCCCTCGCGCAGCCAGGACTCGGTGAGCACCGAAAGGCCCGGCGCGCTGTCGATCAGGACCAGATCGTAGAGCCGTCGCGCGTCGGCGAGCAGGGCACCCACCGTGGCGCGCAGCTGCCGCTCGTGCTCCAGCTTGGACACCTCCCGCTCGAACAGGGTGAGGTGCGTGTCGCTCGGCAGCAGGTCGATCGAGCGCGCATCGTCGACGTCGGATACGCCGCTGATCAGGAACTCCTGCCATTTGGCCGGCGACTGCTTGAGGACTGCCTCGATGAGATAATCGACGAGCGTATGTCCCCCGCTCTGGACGGCCTCCAGCCGGTCCTGGGGCAGCAGCATGTGGCTGATGCTGGCCTGGGCATCGGAGTCGATCACGAGGATCTTCTTGCCGTGGTCGTTGGCCAGCGTCTCGGCGAGCGCCAGGACAAGCGTCGACTTGCCCACGCCGCCCTTGGCGTTCATGACGGTGATGGTGTTGCGCATCTTGCCCCTCGAGCCGGTCGCCCGCACGACCCCCCGCGCTCCCAGATGACGGCCCAACGAAGGAGAATTTGTGGCGTTGGCGCGTCCTCCTGCGCGGTCCCGCGACCCCGTACCGAGCCTTGCTGGAACAGGGCGAGGCGTCGAGGGAGGATGACCACGATCTGTCCGGCCCCGATCCGCCGTGTAGAATCGGCGCTGCGAGTCCAGGATCGTTAGGGCTTCGACGAACTCGTTCACCACCATCTTGGCGGCCCCTGCAGGCGAGACCACGCGAACACGTCGAGACGCGGGCGAGGCTGGCGGCCGGGCGCAAGCTCGGTCTCGGGCATGCGGGCTCGCGAAGGGCCTGCTCTGCTTGAGCAGACGGGCTGTCCTGGGGCTGAAGAATGCAAAGAGGCTTGTACCGTGCGGCGGAAACTGCGACACCATGACAGAGCCCCGGAGGACACCATGGCCCAGACACCCCCATTCGAGATCCCCCAGCAGCTGCGCGAGCTGGCCGAGCGGAACGTGGAGCAGGCGCGCAGTGCGTACGGCCAGTTCATGGACGCCATGGTGCAGGCCACGGGCATGTGGATGGGCGCGATGCCCGCCAACGAGATGACGTCGGGGTTCAAGGTGGTGCAGGACCGCGCGGTCCGCTTCGCCAAGCAGAACGCCGAGGCCTGCTTCGCGCTGGCGAGCGAGATTGCCAACGCAAAGGATGTGCAGGACGTGCTCTCCATCCAGAGCCGCTACGCGCAGACCCAGATGCAGGCCTATGCCCTGCAGGCGCAGGAGCTGGGCCGGCTCATGACCGAGGCTGCCCAAGGCGCCGCCCAAGGCATGGGCCGGGGCTGAGGCAACGGCAGCTGGTGTACGGCGCAGGGCCGCGGCGATAGTCGCGACCGGGCGTCGGGCACGCACACACGATCGATGATGACCATGCAGGATCTGGTTGCCAGGCAAGGGTTCGCTCGAGCGGATTGGACGCCCCCGCTCACGGATGCGTTTGCCCCGCAGAGCGTCCAGGCGATTGCGCAGGAGAGCGTCCTGCGGACGTGGGAGCTTTATCGCAAGAGCGTCGGCGCGGCGCAGGGCGGGGCGAGGCTCCTCGCGGAGGTGGCCGAGACGGCCTGGGGCAGCGCAAGGCTGCTCAACGACAAGGCCGCTCGCAACGTGGCCTCCAACACCGAGGCCGCGTTCAATGCGGCCGAGGCCTGCGCCAAGGCGGGCTCGCTGGCGGAGATCGCGGCGCTGCAGGCCGCTTTCCTGCGCTCGATGCTGGCGGCAACGAGCGACCAGGCCAAGGAGTTCGCCGACCTCTCCACCCGCGCCACCCAGCACGTGATCGAGACCATGCAGGGCGCGGCCGTCCGGCTGATGCGCACGGATTTCTGACACCGCGTCATGCCCGCGCAGGCGGGCCCTCACGCCAAGCGCTTATGGCACCGTCAACGCGACACGGGTACTTGCGTTGGTCCCCGCCTGCGCGGGATGACGTTGAAGTGCGACGGGACGTCGACGCCGTCAAAACTCCTTGCGCACCGACAGGCGGAAGGAGCGCGGCTCGAGCGGATGGAAGTGGATGTCGTCGACCTCGCCCGGCTCGGCCGCTAGCCGTGAGGCGTAGTAGTAGTCGATCTGGTGCGACTGTTCGTTGAGCAGGTTGAAGCCGTCCACGCGCACGATCAGGCCGTCGGCGAACTTGTAGCCGAGCCGCGCCGACACAGGCGCGCTCTGCTTGGAGCGCACGGAGTTGTCCTCGATCAGTGGCCGGGGGCCGAAGTAGCGCCAGCGCACGCCCCCGAACCAGCCGCCCCACACGTTGTCGAAATTCAGCGCGGCGCTGACGACGCCCTCCGTGGCCCCGGGGATATAGCGGCCGGGGGCTGCGGGGTCGTCTTCCAGGAAGCGGGCGCGCGTGTAGGCGGCATCGAGGTCGAGCCAGAGCCAGGGCGTCAGCTTGCTGCGCAGCGTGTATTCCGCGCCGATGCGGCGGCTCGGACGGCTGGCCTCGGTGGTACCGGCATCGCCGACGAACAGGATCTCGGAATTGAAGTCGAGCAGGAACACGGCAAAGGTGCTCGTCGTGTCCTTGACGGGCTGCGTGCGCACGCCCACCTCGGCGCCCTTCGAGCGCACCAGGAACGGCGACGGAGAGACCGGTGCCAGGGTGGCCGGATCGACCGTCGTGACGGTGCCGCGCGCGTCGTTGCTGTGAAACCCGGTGCCGGCGTTGAGATACAGCTCCGTCTTCGCCCACGGACCCAGCACCAGGCCCAGCTTCGGGCTGGTCATGACACCGAGATCGCTTCCCGAGTTCGCCGCCAGGTTGCTTGCCACGTCGGCGCTGAAGAAGTCGGCGCGAATGCCGGTGGTGGTGCGCAGCCACGGCGTCCAGCGCAGGGTCTGCTCGCCGTAGACGCCGACACTGAACTCGCTCACCTGGTCGTCGCGCACCGTGGACAGGATCGTCCGCTCCTTGGTGTTGAAGAGCCCGGCGTGGATGGAATCGTAGCGCGTCTGCACGCCGATGGTCGTCTCGCTCTTCACGCCGCCGGCGCCGGTGGCAAAGAACGTCTGGCTGGCACTGCCGCCGGCAATGAGGCGGTTGTCGGCCTGCTTGAACTGGTCGCCATCGATCGGGTTGTTGAGGAAGTAGGTGAAGTTGTTGAAGAGGGCGAGGTCGCTCTTCACCACGTAGGCGTTGACGCGCGTGGCGCTTTCCGCGGTGGTCTCGTTCCAGCGGGCGGACAGCGAATAGCGGTGCGCGAAACCGCCGTCGGTGGGATCGAGATTGCCGAAGCGTCCGATGAGACCCTGGTCGACCGCCCGCTGCGGGATCTGGTCGGTGGCGTACCAGGACCCGGAGTAGGCCATGCCCGTCACGGCGAAGCCGTTAAAGTAGCTGCCCTGCGAATAGCGCAGCACGCCGTTGAGCTTGCGCAACTCGTCGGGGCGGTCCCAGGGTCCATCGAAGCGCACGACCTCGCCGGCGGCGAGCAGGGTGCCGGCGGGGCCGACCGGCACCGACACGCCCGTGACGAAGCGCTGATGGCCGAAGCTGCCGAGCTCGACCTGGGCGAAGTTCTTGTCCAGCCGGTCGACCACGTCGAGGTAGATCGCGCCGGCCGAGGCGAAGTCGCCTTCGGAGGCGTAGTAGGGACCCTTGCGGTAGGAGAGGCCGCGCGCCAGCTCGGGGATCAGGAAGTTGGTATCGGCGTAGCCCTGCCCGTGGGCGTGCGTGCGCATATTGACGGGCATGCCGTCCACGAAGATGGCCAGATCCGTGCCGTGATCCAGATTGAACCCGCGCAGGAAATACTGGTTCGCCTTCCCCTCCCCGCTGTGCTGGGTGACGACCAGGCCCGGCACCGCCTCGAGCACCTCGCCCGTGCGATAGATCGGGCGCGCCTCGATCTGCTCCCGCGAGACCGTGCCCTGGCTGCCCGATTGCGCCTTGCCCACATCATTGGCGCTGGGATCGATCGACTGCACGGCCGACACGTCGGGCGCGGTCGCCGGGGTGGGTGCTTGCGGAGACGGGGCCGCGACCACCGGCTTTGGCGCAGTCGCCGCCTTCGGCGGCGTGGTGACGGTAATGCCGGGCAATTGCTGCGGCTGCTGCGCGAAGGTGGGGCCAGCCGCCGACACTCCGACGACGAGGAGGGCAGCCGGTACGGTACGCATGGGAGAGCCTGCGGATACGCGGGAGACAACTCTACGACGAGGACAGCTAGGCAGCGCTCTGGTATGATGTCCACCGCTAAAGATCATACCCGGCGAACCCCCAGCCCGTGAGGCATTCATGCAACGGATCACCATCACGATCGACGACGACCTTGCCCAGGAAATAGACAAGCGCGCGCAATCGCGCGGCTATCAGAATCGATCGGAGGCCGTGCGTGATCTTGTCCGCGCGGGCATCGTGCAGACTCGATCGGAAAGTGATGGCCGCGGCGTCTCCAACTGCGTTGCCGCGCTCACCTACGTCTACGACCAGGGAACGCGCGACCTGCCCAAACGGCTCACCAACGCCTTCCGCGACCACCACGACCTCTCGATCGCCACCATGCGCGTCGCGCTCGACCACGACAGCTGCATGGAGGTCTCCCTGCTGCGAGGGTCGATTGCCCAGGTCGACAGCTTCGCCCAGCGCATCATCGCCGAGCGCGGCGTGCGGCACGGGCGCGTCGTGGTCATTCCGGCCGAGATCGACAATGCGCGGCACGCGCATGGAGACGGACACGCGCGGGTGCACCAGCACGTGCGCGTCTTGTGACGCGCGAGAGCCGGGTCACACCTTGAAGATCGCCGTGTACTTGGCCTTGATCTCGTCGGCCTGGGTGAGGACGGTCGCAGGATCGTCCTTCATGAACTTGATGTCGGCGAGCGCGCGGCGTCCTGGCGGGGGCTTGGCGCGCGTATTCGGCACATATTGCGAGCTGAGGTCCACGAGTGCCTGCTGGCCCTCGCCCGAGCACATCCAGTTCTGGAACAGCCGCGCCGCGTTGGGATTGGGCGCTGCCTTGAAGACGGCATTGGGGCTGTTGATCAGGGGCGCGCCCTCCGCCGGATAGACCACCTCGATGGGCGCGCCCTTGTCCTTCTGCTGGAAGGCGATGTAGTCGGCGCCATCGACCATCGCCGCCCGCTCGCCGAGCGCCACCTTCTTGGGCGGATCGACGCCGGATTGGACCTGCATCACTTTCTGCCGGCCGAGCTTCTCGAAGTAGGTCCAGCCGAGATCGCGCGCCATGGCGTGCGTGGCGGTGAGGATCAGGCCGGAGTAGCCCGGATGCGCCTTCACGAGCTTGCCCGTCCATTTGGGATCGAGCAGGTCGGCGAAGCTGGTCGGCGCGTCCTGCGGCTTCACCAGCTGGGTGTTGTAGGCGATGACGCTGAACAGCACCCGATGCGTGGCGAAAGTGCCGTCGGGGTCGAGATGTCCCGGAGCATAGTGCTGGGCCGCGTCCGCCGGCAGGTAGGGAGCGAGCCAGCCTTCGCGCTTCCAGGCCAGCACGTGCGCGGCATCCGTCGTGTTGACGACGTCGACATTGAAGATGCGCGAGGCATATTCCTGCGAGATGCGCGAGAAGATGCGCTCCGCCCCCGAGCGCTCGACCTTGACCGAGATGCCCGGAAACTTCGCCTCGAAGATCTTGGAGTACTGCTCGGCCATGGCGATCTCCATGGCGGTGTAGAGATTGACTTTGCCTTCCTTGGCCGCGGCCTCGACAAGAGTTGGCGTGATCGCCTCCGCCGGCGGTGCCTGCGCCAGGACTCGCGGTGCCAGCGCCATGGCCGCCGCCGTCGCGCCCGCTCCCTGCAGCGCTTTTCGCCGCGAGATGCTTGCCTGCGCCATCGAGGGCCTCCCGTGCTGCGCGTCTCGAGATGCGTTTGGCGCGCGTTGGCCATCATCGCCCAGGTTGGCGATCACTTCCACCGCTACCATGCCGGGCAGCCGGGACCGCCGAAGAAGTCCGGGGTGGGATGTCATGCGCGCGCGTGCCGGATAGCGTAAGCTGTGGCGGCGGGTCGCGAGCACGGGAGACGGGCAATGCCTACGATGGAGCAGATCCAACCCTATTGGCCGGTCATCGTCATGGCCGTGAACGGCCTGATCGCCGGCTGGCTGGCAGGCCTGCTGTTCGGAGGCGGCGGGCTCATCCGCAACATGGTCGTCGGTATCATCGGCGCGTTCGTCGGCGGGGCGCTCGTTCGCTACGATCTGCTGCAGCTACCGGCGGCCGTGACCAACGTCACGAACGCGGTGCCCTACGGCACGCAGATCCTGATCTCGACGATCGGCGCCGCCATCGTCATCATCGTCGCCCGGTTTCTCGGCGGCCGATAAAGGAGGTAGCGCATGTTTCCTGTCGACACGGATATCGCCACCGAGCGTCTCATGCGCCTCTTGGCCGTCGAAGGAGTGACCGGCCGCGAAGCCAGGATCGGCAAGGAGCTGGTCGCCGTGCTGAAGGAGGTAGGCGTTCCCGCCCGCTCCATCCGCTTCGACGATGCCCACACCCGCATTCCCCTGCCGACCGAGACCGGCAACCTGATCGTCGACCTGCCGGGCCGGGGCGCGCTCGCGTCGGCCGACCGGCTGCTGTTCATGACGCACATGGACACCGTGCCCTTGTGCGCCGGGGCGAAGCCGAAGCGGCAGGGCAAGAAGATCGTCAACACGGTCAAGGCGGCGCTCGGCGGCGACAATCGCACCGGCTGCGCCGTGCTCGTGACTCTGGCGGCGGAGCTGCTGCAGCACAAGCCCGATCATCCCCCGCTGACCCTGCTGTTCACGGTGCGCGAGGAGAGCGGCCTGTTCGGTGCCCGCCATCTGAAGCCGGCGGACCTCGGCGGCGTCACGATGGGGTTCAACTACGATGGCCGCTCGGCGGCCGACGTCGTGATCGGTGCGGTCGGCGCGGATCGCTGGGAGGCGGAGATCTTCGGCCGGGCCTCGCACGCCGGCGGCGCGCCCGAGCGCGGCATCAGCGCGACGATGATCCTGGCCGAGGCGCTGGCGGAAGTGCGCGCGGGCGGCTGGTTCGGCAAGGTCGAGAAGGGCGGGCGCAAGGGAACCAGCAACGTCGGCCCGGTCGGCGGCGTCAATGACGGCCCCGCGGGCGATGCCACCAACGTCGTCACCGACTACGTGCTGGTGCGCGGCGAAAGCCGCAGCCACGACGCCAAGTTCTTCCGCGAGATCACGACGGCCTACAGGACTGCGTTCAGCGAGGCCGCCGCGGCGGTGACCAACAGCGAGGGCAAGGCCGGCCGCGTGAAGTTCACCACCCGCACCGACTACTACCCCTTCCGGCTGAAGGAGACTGCGCCCGTGGTGACGCGGGCGAAGGCGGCAGTCGCGGCGCAGGGCCACGCACCCAACGTGCGCGTCACCAACGGCGGCCTCGACGCCAACTGGCTGACCCGGCACGGCATCCCCACCGTGACGTTCGGCGCCGGCCAGAACGAGGCCCACACCGTCGACGAGTGGATCAATCTCGCCGAGTTCGAATCGGCTTGCCGCCTCGCCGTCGAGCTCGCGACCCGCGCGTGAGCCGGCATCCCGGCCGGTGCGCGGAGCGCGACGCTCAATGCGTCCAGGCGCCCTTGCGGCCGAATCGGAAGTTGTCGGCGTAGGCCTTGCGCACGGGGCGGCGAGGGCTGGGTTCGGTCAGGCGATAGGGGATGCCGTTGCGCTCGGCGTAGGCGATCGCCTCCTCCTGGGTGTCGAAGGAGAGTGCGATCTGCGATTTCATGTCGCGCGAGCTGGTCCAGCCCATCAGCGGGTCGATCTCGCGGGGGACTTCCGGCTCGTATTCGAGCACCCATTCCTTCGTGCGGGCGGGGCCAGACTGCATGGCGGTCTGGGCGGGCTTGTAGATGCGTGCAGCCATCGTCGGCGATCCTCGGCGCGGGCGACATCGAACTGAGTCGGCGTCGCCATGAAAGGGCGTGAGCGGCCGCGAATGTCAAGCCGGTTGGGTGTCGCTCCGCGGATGCGGGAAACGATAAGGCCCCGGCGGCGGGGGATCCGCCGGGGCCTGTCCTCCGAAACGGGGCGCGCGAGGGAACGCAGCCCGTTACTGCTTCTTGGTGTCGGAGGGCTTCTCGGTGGTCTTGGCGGGGCCGGTGACCGCGGCGCCCTTGCCAGCGTCGGCCTTGGGCGCGACGGCCGGGGCGGCAGGAGTGGCCGCCTTCGGGTCGACCTTCTTGGCATCCTTGTCCGTAGCGGTCTTGTCGCCCGGCTTGGTGTCGGTCGCCTTGGCCGCTGCCGGCTGGGTGGCGCTGGTCGATGCGGCCGGGGTCGCCTTGGGCGCCTCGGCCGGCTTTGCGGCGGGCGCGACGGGCGGCGTCACGGTCGGCTTGGCATCCTGGGCAAGAGCGGGGACGGCCAGGCTCAGAGCCAGGGCCGAAACGGTGATGAGGGTCTTCATTGCTCGTTCCTTTTTGCGTGCGTTGGCCTCGGGTGAGGCGTCCGCAGCATATGGCCCGAGCATTGGGGCGTAGCGTTGCTCGCAGGATAGCGGGCGCATGAAGGCTGCATTCAACGCGCGTTCATAGTCTGCGCGCTGAAGGCCGAAGATATGCGTGGCCGTCCTTCGACAGGCTCAGGACGAGCGAGAGTTTGTGGCGGGCGACGTCTGGAACCTAGGCGAGCAGGGCCTCGCTCAGCGCCACACCGGCGAGCCGCTGACGCTGGCATCGATTTAGGCATCGATCTCGCTCAATTCCTGCAGGCGTGAGCAGCCGGTCGATAGAGCGCATGCAGGCGGCGCCGCGTGGCGCGTCCCGGCGCTGGCGCTCGGCGGCCATCCTGTCGACGATCTGGCGGCGGCGGGCGACCAGGTCGGCGAGCAGGCGGGAGCTCGTCGGCAAGGCCCGCACTAGAGCTTGGTGGCTTGCGCGAAGCGAGCGATCACGGCGGCATCGCTGAGATCGGTCTTGGCGCGTGAGATGGCTGGCGAAGTGGCGCACTGCGCCGGGTTCACCACCACACGGGCAGCCGGCAGACGCCAGAGCGGCGGCGGAAGTCTAGAAGACACCGGTGGCCTAGAGCGACCAGCATCGGCTGAGGACACGCAGCTGTTAGCACAGCTCGCAGATAGGACGAGCGGGAGTTTGTCGCTCGCCTCTGCAACCTATTGTCGCCAAGTCCTCCAACACCATGGTGAGCCTGTCGAACCATGGCTGGATCAGAACTTGAAGTTCAGGCCGAAGCGCACCGTCTGGCTGTTGAGATCGAGGGCGGCGGGGCCGCCGCCGAGCGCGCCTGCAGGCGCCGTTACCGAAGTCGAAGCCGTAGTAGAGATACTCGACCCGCGCGGTGAGGTTCTGCGTGAGCATGTGCTCGATGCCGGCGCCCGCGACCCATCCGACATGGGTGTTGGAGAAGCCGGTGCCGAAGGTGGCGCCGGTGACGACATCCTTGGCGGCGTAGTCGACGTCGGCCCAGGCGACGCCCGCGGTGCCGTAGAGCAGCGTGCGGTTGTTATTGACGGCGATGCCGGCGCGGCCGCGCACGGAGGCCATCCAGTTGAAGCTGTGACCGCAGTTGAAACCGGCGCCGGGGCAGGCGGTGCTGCCGTCGATGCCCGCGCTCGAGAGGTCGGCCTCGACGCCGAACACGTACTGCCTCATCTGGATGTTGTAGCCGATCTGGCCGCCGACCAGCGCCCCGCCGCCGCTGTGGTTGGTCGAGACGCCCGGCGTGGCGGCGAACTGCCAGTCCGCGTCCGACCAGCCGTAGCCCACGTGGGCGCCGATATAGAGGCCGGTCCAGGAGAACGCGGGCCGTACGAAACCACGTCGTCGTGGACGGGACGGCGCGGAGCGCCGCCCAGATCGGCCGCCGCGGCGGCTTGTGTGAACGCGACGCCGACAACCAGTGCCAAGAAAGCCGAGTGCCTCGTTCTCATTGCTACCTCGCGACTTGCCAAATCCGAAGGGCCAAAACCCCAAAGGCCGGAGCCGCTCGAGGCGTGCTCCGGCATGACCGACGCAAGAAGGGGCGGCCGAGACGCGGGGTGTCCCAGCCGCCCCTACCGGACTGCGCGTTTGCCACGCATTCCCGGTTCACTGAACGCCAGCACCCGGGTAGCCCACGCGGAGCTCAGGGTTGCGAGGGCTCGAGGCTCGAGCGTTCGATCTCAACAGGGGCGGACCGTCGGCCTGTTCGCGAAGGTTGCGCCCGGTTGTTCCGGCGTGCGCCGGCAAGGGCGCCATGAACGCGGCCAATGGGGGCGTGCCTGTGACGCTCAGGTGGCGATCATGGGGTATTCGCGGGGCAGGCGATAAAGTGAAGAGATTGAAACATATAGATAAATAGTTGAGCAGGGGTCGGAGGGCCGCGTGGGGAGGGGTGCGGCTGGGAGCTTGGAAGGCCGCCCAGAATCCGGCAAGGTGCGCGCCAAACCGCAAATGAAAGAGTGCCGCCGATGCGCCTCCCCTATCATGTCCTCGACGTCTTCACCAATCAGCGCTTCGGCGGCAATCCGCTGGCGGTCGTGCTCGACGCCGAGGGGCTCGACACCCAGCGCATGCAGACGATCGCGCGCGAGTTCAATCTGTCCGAGACCGTGTTCGTGCTGAAGCCCATGAACCCGGCGCACTCGGCGCGCGTGCGCATCTTCACGCCGGCCATCGAGATGCCGTTTGCCGGGCACCCGACCGTCGGCACGGCGGCGCTGCTCGCCCAGCTCAAGTCCGCGCAGCCCGAGGGCGACGGCGACGCGCTGATCGTGCTCGAGGAAGGCATCGGCCCGGTGCGGGTCGGGGTGCGGCTGCGGCCGGGCACGGCGCCGTTCGCCGAGTTCGACGCGCCCAAGCTGCCGCACGAGAACGGCACGCTGCCGCCGGCGGACCGGCTGGCCGCGGCGCTCGGCCTGATCCCCGCCGAGATCGGCTTCGAGAACCATCGCCCAGCCCGGTTCACCGCCGGCAACACGTTCGCCTTCGTGCCGGTGGCGTCGCTGGAGGCGATGGCCAAGGCGCACGTGGCCTCCTCGCATTGGGGGGCGGCATTCCAGGGCGGCATCGGGGCGTTCCTCTACTGCCGGCAGACGGTGCACAACACGTCCGCGTTCCACGCGCGCATGTTCGCCCCGGAGCACGGCGTGCCTGAGGATCCCGCGACCGGCTCGGCCGCCGTGGGCTTTGCCGGTCTCGTCCACCGCTTCGACGCGCTGCCCGACGGCCTGCACAAGCGCACCATCGAGCAGGGCTTCGAGATGGGCCGGCCGAGCCTGATCGAGCTGTCGCTCCACGTCGGCGGCGGCAAGCTCGAGGCGGTGCGCATCGGCGGCCACGCCGTGCGCGTCGCCGAGGGCATGATCGAGGTGTGACGCGCCCCGCCGCTTCGGCCAGGTCGATTGCCACGGCGTGCGATCCTATATAGAGCTGCGCGCCCGCGACGACGCGCGCACCCGCAGCCTGCCCGGAACCCTATCAGCTCATGCAGCCGGTCATCTCGATATCGCGCCTGTCCAAGACCTACGCGTCCGGGTTCCAGGCCCTCAAGCAGATCGACCTCGACATCCGCAGGGGCGAGATTTTCGCGCTGCTGGGACCGAACGGCGCCGGCAAGACGACGCTGATCAGCATCGTGTGCGGCATCGTCAACGCCAGCCAGGGCAGCGTCACGGTCGACGGCCATGACATCGTCAGGCACTACCGCGCCGCCCGCTCGTTGATCGGGCTGGTGCCGCAGGAGCTGACCACCGACGCGTTCGAGACGGTGTGGGCGACCGTCAGCTTCAGCCGCGGCCTCTGGGGCAAGCCGGCCGCGCCCGAGCACATCGCCAAGGTGCTGAAGGAGCTGTCCCTCTGGGACAAGAAGGACAACAAGATCATGACGCTCTCGGGCGGCATGAAGCGCCGCGTGATGATCGCCAAGGCGCTGGCGCACGAGCCGCAGGTGCTCTTCCTCGACGAGCCCACGGCCGGCGTCGACGTGGAGCTGCGCAAGGACATGTGGGACGTGGTGCGGGCGTTGCGCGACTCCGGCGTCACCATCATCCTCACCACCCACTACATCGAGGAGGCCGAGATGATGGCCGACCGCATCGGCATCATCGCCAAGGGCGAGCTGATCGTGGTCGAGGAGAAGGCCGAGCTGATGCGCAAGCTCGGCAAGAAGCAATTGACGCTCGATCTGCTGAGCAGGATCGATGCCGTTCCGGGCAGCCTCGCCGGCCATCGCCTGACGCTCTCGGGCGATGGCACGCCAGCTCGTCTACACCTACGACACCCAGGCCGAGCGCACCGGCATCACGGCGCTGTTGAAGGACCTCAGCGAGGCCGGCATCCGCTTCCGCGACCTGCACACGACGCAGACCTCGCTCGAGGACATCTTCGTCGACCTGGTGAGGCGCGGCCAATGAACTACCGCGCGGTCTGGGCCATCTACTCCTTCGAGATGGCGCGCACGGGACGCACGCTGCTGCAGAGCATCGTCTCGCCGGTGATCTCGACGTCGCTGTATTTCGTCGTGTTCGGCGCCGCCATCGGCTCGCGCATCACCGAGATCGACGGCGTCCCCTATGGCGCCTTCATCGTGCCGGGCCTGGTCATGATGATGCTGCTGACGCAGAGCATCGCCAACGCCTCGTTCGGCATCTACTTCCCGAAGTTCGTCGGCACGATCTACGAGCTGCTGTCGGCGCCGATCTCGTTCATCGAGATCGTGCTCGGCTATGTCGGCGCGGCGGCCACCAAGTCGATCATCCTGGGGCTCATCATCCTGGCCACTGCCGGGCTGTTCGTGCCGCTGCAGATCGCCCACGCCGCGTGGATGATCGCCTTCCTCGTGCTGACCGCCGTCACCTTCAGCCTGTTCGGCTTCATCATCGGCATCTGGGCGGACGGCTTCGAGAAGCTGCAGGTCATCCCGCTGCTGGTCATCACGCCGCTGACGTTTCTCGGCGGCAGCTTCTATTCCATCAAGGTGCTGCCGCCGAGCCGTGGCAGACGATCAGCCTGTTCAACCCGATCGTGTATCTGATCAGCGGCTTCCGCTGGAGCTTCTACGGCATCTCCGACGTGAGCGTGGGCATCAGCCTGGGGATGACCATGGTGTTCCTGGCCATCTGCCTCGCGCTCGTGTGGTGGATCTTCCGCACCGGCTACCGCCTGAAGAGCTGAGCCGGCGCGGGGCCGGAGCGTGCAACCCGCTCTACATGACAGGGCTGAGAGCAGGACTCCCGTGCTCTGGGAGAGCAGCATGCCCTGCGCCTTCGCGATCGCTGCCTCGGCTTCGCCGACGCGGCCGACCTCTGGCGAGCCCAGATCGATCGACGTGCCATTCTTGAGAACCAGGCGTGGCTGCACTGCCGGCGTTCCGTCCAGGTCCAAGCGCTCGGCTTCGAAACGTTCGATCTCCTCGAACTTGAAACGCTCTTTCATGGTCTTGAGCACGTAGCGCCGCTCCAAGGTCACGCGGCGGTGGCGATCATCGACTTCCACGGTCGCGTGATTGGACTTGAGCACGGTCCAGCCGAGGAAGCCGAGTACGGCCAGCCAGATCGCAGCACTGCCCACGCTCCATCCCTCTAGAGAGAACGAAAGTCCCTGCCCGCTGAAATACCCGTAAGCGACGAACACAGCGACAGCTGCGACGATGACCGGGAGCAGCAGACGTGCTTCGTCGGCCAGCGGACGCCCTTGCCCGAAGGTGAGCACCAAGGTGTAACGGGAGCCGCTGGTGGTCATGATCTTCGCCATGGCCGTTCCGCGTCGCTCAGCGCATGGGCACGAGGCGGGCGTAGCCCTGCTCGATGGTCTCCTCGAGCAGCTGGCTGTAGTCGCGGTGGCTTGGGTCGCCGGTGGCGATCTCGCCGATCACGGCGCCGGCAAAGTCGTCGCGCTTGATGTAGACGATCGGCGCGCTCACCGGCACCAGCTGCGCGCGCCGCTTGGAGAGCGTGGTGACGAGGCCGCGCATCAGGCCGGCGGGGTCGAGCTGGGACACCATCACCATGCGCATGGCGCCCTTGGTGAGCGACACCAGGTGGATGTACATGGACGACGCCGGGATATAGAGCCGGCCGCGGTGCAGGAACGGCTTGTCGGGGCGGTCGCGCTCCTGGAACACGCAGGCTCGGCCAGTCGTCCTCCCAGGAGATGTCGGTGCGATAGGCCATGATGCCGCCTTCGATCGTGAAGGACGGGCGGATGGTGAGAAAGCTGCCGATGTAGTGGTCGACGCCGGCGCGCGTGTAGGCGCCCATGTAGACGGGTGCCGCGCGGCCGTCCGCGCCGTTGGGCTCGGGGGCGTCGCGCGGCGGCTGCGTGGTGCCTCCCTCCTTGGCCCAGGCGGCGCGCACCTTGTCGAAGTCGAGGCCCAGCACCATGCACACGTCGAACAGGGTCTGGTCGCGCACCGAGCGTCCCGAGAGCAGGTTCTGGATGGTCTTCTCGTGAATGTCGGCGGCGTCCGCCAGCTCCGCCTGCGTCATCTTCTTCTCGATCATCGCCGTCTTGATGAGCGAGAGCGCAGCCGAATGCCTGCCGTCGTTGCGCATGAACCGCTGCTTCCTCGTATGCCCCGGCCCGAGCGTAGCGGAAATCGGCCAACGCCGGGAGGGGGTGCGGGACGCCGACCTGCCCTTCAATGCGGCAGCATGAATGCGCCCGCCAGCAGGGCGAGGCCGGCGCCGGCGAGCAGGCAATCCATGAGCAGGCGGAACTGGTGCACGTCGAGGCGCAGCACGAAGCCCTTGGCGAGGCGCGATCCGATCATCAGCGTCGTGCCGATGACGAGGCCGCGTGCCACCGTTTCCAGGGGCAGCGCGTCGAAACGCTGGAACACGACCGCCTTGGTGATGCCGATCGCCATCGAGCCCAATGCCTCGGTGGCGAGATAGGCGCCCTTGACGAGTCCGTAGGCCAGGAAGAACGGCGTGTTGATCGGACCCGTGGAGGCCACCATGCCGGAGAGGAAGCCGATGCCGGCACCCACCAGCGCCAGCTGCCAGGCATGAATGCGCAGGCCGCGCGCCATCAGCCAGCGCCGAGCCGGGATCATCGCCAGGAACATCGCCCCCAGCGTACCTTCCACGATGCGCGGATCGAGGATCAGCAGCGTGCGCGCGCCCAGCGCCGCCGCGGGGATCGCGGTCGCGCAGTAGTAGGCGTTGGCGCGCCA
Source organism: uncultured Alphaproteobacteria bacterium (assembly GCA_963774165.1). GTDB lineage: Bacteria > Pseudomonadota > Alphaproteobacteria > Rhizobiales > Hyphomicrobiaceae > AWTP1-13. The sequence goes on from CAVZEC010000016.1 coordinate 621,877, forward strand.
GTCGACCTCGCGCCACCACACCACCACGCGCGAGAAGTTCGCCAGCATCGCCGCGATCGCCATGATCGGCACCGCCTCGATCGGGCCGAATGCCAGCATGAGTATCGGCATCAGCATGATGGAGGCGCCGAAGCCGACGATGCCGCTGAGCGTGCCGGACACGAGCCCCAGTACGAGGATCACCGCCCAGGTCACAGGAGTTGCTCACGCCGGCGGTGCATTGGCGGTTCCTTTACCTTGGCGCCCACAAACGGCCGACCTTTTGATCTTACCTGCAACGGAATCGCAAGCGCTTCCCGTTCTTGAGGCAACACGTCCGAGGACAGCACAATGTCTGCGCGCGATGCAGTGACAGCGCTGAGGCGCTTCGGGTTGGGTGCCCGCCCCTCCGAGATCCAACGCATAGCCGGCGATCCCCGCGGGTTCATCCTGCAATCGTTGGCCGATCCGGCTCGCGGGCGCATCGACGATCCCGGATTGGAGCCGAGCCATGTCACCTTCGCGACCGCCATGGCAGCGCAGCGCCGCCAGCGGCTGGCGCGCGCCGCCGCCACGGAGGACGGCGCCGTGATGAAGGATGGCGCCGCAGCTCCGTCGCCGGCGCCTTCCCCGTCCACGCAATCCCCGCCAGCCGGTGCTCCGCCTGCCAATGCCGCGCCGGCGCAGCCGAAGGCGGGAGAAATCCGCCGCGAGGCGTTCGTCGAGGAGGCCGCCGCCCGCTTCCGCCATGCGTCCGCCACCGACGCGGCCTTCCTCGAGCGGCTGGTGATGTTCTGGTCCAATCATTTCTGCGTCTCGGCCAACAAGGGCGCCGTGCGCGGCATCGCCGGTGCCTACGAGCGCGAGGCGATCCGCCCCCACGTGCTCGGCCGCTTCGCCGACATGCTGCTCGCGGTCGAGAAGCACCCGGCGATGCTGATCTATCTGGACAACCAGGTTTCCGTCGGACCCAACAGCAGGGCGGGGACGAACCGCGGCCTCGGCCTCAACGAGAACCTCGCGCGCGAAATCCTCGAGCTGCACACGCTGGGCGTCGGCGGCGGCTACACGCAGGGCGACGTCACCAACCTCGCCCGCATCCTCACCGGCTGGACCGTCGGCAATCTGGCAAACGCGGTGAGCGAGCCCGGCAAGTTCTTCTTCGCGGCCGCGCGGCACGAGCCGGGCGAATGGAGCGTGCTCGGCAAGCGCTATCCCGATCGCGGCCTGCAGACGGGCGAGGAGGTGTTGCGCGCGCTTGCCGTCCACCCGGCGACGGCGCGGCACATCGCGCGCAAGCTGGCCATCCATTTCGTGGCCGAGGAGCCGCCGCCCGCTCTCGTCGCGCGCCTGGAGACGACCTTCCGCGACACCGGCGGCGACCTCGCGGCACTTGCCAGGGCGCTGGCGCAGTCGGACGAGGCCTGGGGCGCCCAGCCCGTGAAGGTGGTGCCGCCCTACGATTTCCTGGTCGCGGTGATGCGGGGTTTCGCGCTGGCGCCTAGGCCTGGGGAGCTGCTGCGGCTCTCCGCTCAGCTCGGCCAGCCGCTCTGGCGCCCGCCCTCGCCGGCGGGCTGGGCCGAGGCCGATACGACGTGGGCGGCGCCGTCCGCGCTGCGCGAGCGGCTGCGCATCGCCGAGGTGGCGGCCCGCCAGGCCGATCGTCTGGTCGATCCGCGCCAGGTGGCCGACGACCTGTTCGGTGACGGCCTGGGCGGTCCCACCCGCCAGGCCGTGGCGCGTGCGGAGGTCCGCGAGCAGGGCCTGGAGCTGCTGATCATGTCGCCCGATTTCCAGCGGAGATAGTCCCATGTCGTGCCGCGAAGCCTACGCCGTCAGCCGGCGCTCGTTCTTTCGAGGAGGTGCCGCCAGTCTGGCGCTCTGGAGCCTGATGCCGAGGAGTGCGATTGCGGGAACGCGCGATCCGCGGCTGCTGGTCGTGGTGCTGCGCGGCGGCCTCGACGGTCTCGCCGCGGTGGCGCCGGTGGGAGACCCGGACTACGCCCGCCTGCGGGCTGCCATCGCGTCGCCTGTGAGCGGGGAGGGCGCCGGTCTGCCGCTCGACGGGTTCTTTGCCCTCAACGCGGCGATGCCGGCGCTGCACGCGCTCTACCAGAAGCGCGAGGCCCTGATCGTGCACGCCGTGCATTCGCCCTATCGCGGTCGCTCGCATTTCGACGGCCAGGACGTGCTCGAGAGCGGGCTTGCCGGCGTTGCGCGCGTCGAGGACGGCTGGCTCAATCGCGCGCTGCTGCAGCTGCCGGCAGCGGGCCAGGCCAACCCGCGCGGGCTCGCGATCGGCCCTGTGGTGCCGCTGCTGATGCGCGGCAAGGCGCCGACGCTGTCGTGGATCCCGAAGGTCAACGGCTTGCCGCTTCGGGATTCGACCATCGCGCGCCTCATGGACCTCTACGCCGAGACCGATCCTGTCCTGGCCAAGGCCTTCGCCGAGGGCATGGAGATCAGCCGCGTCGCCGATGCCGGGATGCCCACAGCCGGGCTGGCCCCGTCGCAACCGCAGGCATCGGCGCCGCCCCCCGCGGTCCAGCCTCCTGCAGCCCGCCTCAATCGCGAGTTCACCGAGGCCGCCGACGCGGCCGCCAAATTCATGTCGACGCCGGAAGGCCCGCGCATCGGCGTGCTCAGCTACAACGGCTGGGACACGCACGCCAACGAGGGTCCCATCAAGGGCCAGCTGGCGCTGCGGCTCGGCGGGCTCGACGCCGCCATCCGCGCGCTCGAAAGCGGCATGGGCCCGGCGTGGAAGGACACGATCGTGGCCGTCGTCACGGAGTTCGGCCGCACGGCGCGGGTCAACGGCACCCAGGGCACCGACCACGGCATGGCGACGGTCGCGCTGCTGGTGGGCGGCGCCGTCAAGGGCGGCCGTATTCTCGCGGACTGGCCCGGGTTGCGTGAAGCCGCCCTCTACGAGGGCCGCGACCTCGCGCCGACGCGCGATCTGCGCGCCGTGCTCAAGGGCGTCCTGCGCGACCACCTGGGCGTGCCCGACGGCGCGCTGGGGGCGAGCGTCTTCCCCGAAAGCACGGTGGCCACGCCGCTCGACGGCCTGATCGCCTGAGCCAAAAAGAAAACGGCGGATGCTTGCGCATCCGCCGTCGTGTAATGCAGCCGAGAGCGCTGGTTTACTTGCCCAGGATCTCCACCGCGACGCGCGCAACGCCTTGCGCCGTCATGCCGATGACGCCAGCGGCCGCCTTGGACAGGTCGATGATGCGACCGGCGATGTAGGGCCCGCGATCGTTGATTTTCACCTCGACCGAGCGCCCGTTGCCCAGATGGGTGACGCGGACGCGTGTGCCGAACGGCAGCGTCTTGTGCGCGGCCGTCATGGCGTTCGGGTTGAAGCGGCCGCCCGACGCGAGGGCCTGTGGCTGCCAGTAGAACGAGGCCATGCCCAATGTGCCCGACGTACCGCGCTTCTTGGCCTCGCCCGCGGCGCCCTTGTTCACCTCGGGCTTCGTGACGACCGGTGCCGACGCCGTGCGTTCGGCCGGCTTCTGGCGCTGTTGGACGGTCTTGCTCCGCTGGATGCCGGGCTTGCGCGCCGTGCGCTGACGCCGCGTGTGCTTGGCGACGCGGGTGTGCTTGCGCTTGGCGTAGTGCGACCGGGAGGCGCGCTCGTGTTTGCGGTAGGAGCGATTGCCTGCGCGCGCAACGCGGCGATGCGGACGGGCCTGCTGGTCAGCGTTCCTGAAGCGGACTCCTTCCGACCAGCGCTCGGACGAACGCTCGCGAACGGCTTCGGCAGCTGCGGGCAGCGAAGCGCTCACGCTCACCACGAGCGCGAGTAGTAAGGAAGCAAACAAATACCTCATGTCTTCTTCTCCTCTGCGCATGACCTTCCGACCCCGGGGCCGGCCCCTTGCCAGCCCGTCAATGCAGGAGCGCGCGAGGCGTTCCCGATTGGTTGATTTTGGATGAACTGCGGCGGCAGCTTTCATTTCCGCCTGCAGCTCACCCCAGAGCCGAAAGCCGGAACCCCGCTAAAACACTGCTGATTTCTTCAACAGCAGCCTGTCCCCGGCGGGCGCAAGACAGCAAGCAATGCCGGGCGAAGCAACCCCAAATTATGAACCGGATTCATGTGTTTGCCGCAGCAGATTCAGATTCCGTATGACATTTCAATGCGCCGCAGCAATGGGCCACACCGCTTCGTGTCGCATAGGCCACACGAATTATTGTCGCAAGCTCGGACGGTAGTTAACAAAACGGCGCTCCAACGCCGGCGGAACTCGTCCGCTGACTTGGGCGCGCCGCGTGCGCGAGGGCCGGCCTGCACTGAGTGCGGCCCGGCAGGCTGGCGCCTCCCGGCTCAGAGCGAGCCGGGGTAGCCGCCGCCGTCGATCAGCACGTTCTGGCCGGTGATGAAGCCGGCGTGCGACGAGCACAGGAACGCGACGACTGCGCCGAACTCCTCGGCCGAGCCGAAGCGCCCGGCGGGCACCGCGGCCTTGCGCTCGGCGTCGACCACCGACACAGCCACTTTGCGTGCCTCCGCCATCTTCTGGGTGGTGCCGCGCAGACGGTCGGTGTCGAACGGTCCGGGCAGGATGCCGTTGATCGTCACGTTCTTGCCGGTGGCCTTCCGCGCCAGCACGGCGACGGCGCCGGTGAGGCCGAGGCGGGCGCCGTTGGACAGCTCGAGAGCCGCGATCGGGTGCTTGATCGAAGCGGAGGTGATGTTGATGATCCGGCCAAAGCCGCGGTCCATCATGCCGTAAACGGTGGCGTGGATGAGGGCGATGGGCGTGATCATGTTGCCCTCCACCGCCTTGCGCCAGTCATCGAGCGAGAAGCCCTTGAAGTCGCCCGGCGGAGGGCCACCAGCGTTGTTGATGAGGATGTCGGGATTGGGACAGGCGGCGAGCAGCGCCTTGCGGCCCTCCTCGGTCGTCACGTCGCACACCACGGGCGTCACCTTCACGCCGAACGAGCCCAGCTCCTTGGCCGTCGCATTGAGCGCCTCGGCGCCGCGCGCGCAGATCGTCACGTCCACGCCTTCGCGCGCCAGCGCCTGCGCGCAGCCCTTGCCCAGGCCCTTGGAGGCCGCGCAGACGATCGCTTTCTTGCCCTTGATGCCGAGATCCATGGATGTTTCCTCACGCTGACGCCGTTGCGTGCAGGATGCCCGGCTTGCGCGCCGCGATCAAGCCGGCATGAAATTCATTGGCATGAATTTCCCGGGATCGCGCTGACGGATGAATAAATCAAATGCGAAGGACAACAGCGTCACCGAAACGGTCATGCCGAGCGCCACGAGCGCACAAGCCGCCGACGCTACGAACAGCTTCGGGATATTCAAGGTCCGCTCCGCGAGTACGATCGCAGCGCCGACGAGTAACAGCGGCGGAAACACGCACAGCATCATTGCCAAACCCAGCCGCCACGTATTGGCCCGCGTTGCGCGCCAGGCTTCCGTCAGCGGGAGATCCCTCTCCAGCGCGATGGCCGGCAGCATGAGAGAAACGCGCGGCAGGATGAAGAACAGGATCACGAAACTGGTAAGCGTGGCGAGCGCCGCGGTCTTGGGATTGCCCACTGGAGCGAGCGACGCGAGGTTGAGAAGGAAACATATCGACGTATACTGCCATACGACGCTGTCGAACCGCACGTAAAACCAGGTTTCGATTGCTTCTTGACGGAGCACCAGTCGATGCCACGCCACCGCAATCGAAGCGAGAAAAGGCAACTGGATCGCGCCCGACAAAAACCTCAGCAACTGAGCGGCAAACCCGACCGGGCGTTCGCCAGCTGGGAGCAGCCAGGGTGAGACGAGCCAATTCGTAAGAGCAGAAACCAGCAGGAGGATCAGCAAGGGAAGCCAGCTGATGCGGAGAAGTTGCTTCGCATGGCTTCCGACGAACGCGTAGCACGCGCCAACCGTCTGCCACACCGGTAGCTTCAGTGAGGCAATGTTCCGTGGCAGCATGATTTTTCGCGAAACGAGCACGGCGCGTATCCGTCATTGACCCGGGATACTGCACCGTATCCGCTGACAATTAATGGACGGTGATCCCGGCTTCGGACCCGGACATCAAGGTTACTTGCGCAGCTCGCCGTCGATCTTGGCGAACATGTAGGTCCATTTCGCCTTCTGCGTCTCGACCAGCGTTGCCATGCTGGCGCGCAGGTCGACGAGCAGTCTGCAGTCCGGAGCGTCCCCGGAAGCGCCCGTCTGGCCGGCGCCCGTGATGCGTGAGAGCAGATCGCCTGATTTCTCGTCGAAGTCGGCGATCTTCTCGTCGCGCACGAGCGGCTCGGCTTCCTTGACGAGCTGCTCGTCGCTCCAGCCGCGCTTGGCCTTGAGCTGGCGCAGCTTGGCCTGGAACGGCGGTGTGTTCTGCTGCGCCAGCGTGCGCAGCGCCCCTGCGGCGTCGTCGACCACCGCTTCGAAGTCGGCCTTGCTGCATGGCGCCTGGGCCAATGCGGCGCGAGCCCCGGGCAAGGCCACCAGCAGCGCCGCTAGCACCAAGAAGCCGGTCCGCATCTTCCCGTGGCTCCCCCGCGTCCCCAAGTCGGGCTACCCATTGCGCGGATGCACGCGCGGCGCAAGAGGGGGCGCGCTACGCCCCTGTTGTGCAGACGAAAATGCGGCGAGAGCGGGAGGCTGCGGTCGAGAGGTCTGCGGGGCAGGCCGACGCAAGGCGGTCAAAGTCGCCGCTCAGGCCGTCCCACTTCTTTGGGCCCGCTTCGTTGCCTTCCTCTCGCGGTTGACCGTAGCGCGCAACTTGCGCTGCTTGGCTTGGATCCGCTTGCGGCGGGAGTTCTGACATCTTGGGCATGCGCGTTCCTCGTTGATCCTATGCGGCGACTGTGCACTGCAGCCGCCGAGGCGGCAAGCACGGCCGTCGAAAGCGATGATATCCGTCCGCGAGCACCCACCGTCTGCGTGAGGCTACCCGCGCCGTGCGGAAGGCGTGTTTAGAATGCCGGACCGAACTTGTTGGACTTCGGGAAGCCTCGCGGCGCAAGGCGCCCGGCCTGGGCGCGCTCGCCGACCCAGTCCTTCAGCTCCGCGAACGGCAGCGTGAAGGTGCGGCCGGCCGGATCGAGCCAGGCCAGTCCGTCGGCCTTCTTGAACGGGCGGACGTCGGACAGGCCGCCGTCCTTGAAGCGCTGCAGCCGCACGCCCTTGCCGCGGCTCATCTCCGGCACCTCGTCGGCCCGGAAGATCAGCATCTTGCGGTTCTCGCCGATGGTGGCGACCATGTCGCCCTCGGCGGGCATGCAGACGCAGGCCTCGGCCGGCTCGTCCACGTTCATCACCTGCTTGCCCTTGCGCGTCATGGCGACCACTTCGTCCTCGGGCACGATGAAGCCGTGTCCGGACGAGGCCGCGACCAGCAGTTTGCGTCCCGGCTCGTGCACGAAGATCTCGACGAACGCGTGGTTTTCCTCGAGGTCGACCATCAGGCGAACGGGCTCGCCGTGGCCGCGGCCGCCCGGAAGCTGGTCGGCCGGCAGCGTGAACACCTTGCCGTTGGAGGCGAGCAGCAGCAGCTTGTCGGTCGTCTGCGCCTTCACGGCGCGCTTGAGCCCATCGCCCTGCTTGAACTCGAGCTTGGACACGTCGTCCATGTGGCCCTTGAGGGCACGGATCCAGCCCTTGTCCGAGAGGATGACGGTGATCGGCTCCTTCTCGATCATGGCCTGCTCGAGGTCGATCTCGATGGCGGGCGCCTCGGCGAACGTCGAGCGGCGGCGGCCGAGCGCGGTCTTCTTGGAATAGGCTTCCCGCGTCGCCTTCACCTCCTCGGCGATGCGGTCCCACTGCTGCTCGTCCGATTTCAGCAGCGACTTGAGATCGCGCCGCTCCTTGCTGAGCTTGTCGTGCTCGGCCTTGATCTCGATCTCTTCGAGCCGCGACAGAGACTTCAGGCGCAGGTTCAGGATGGCCTCGGCCTGCACCTCGGTGAGCTTGAAGCGCTTGATCAGCTTGGCCTTGGGATCGTCCTCGAAGCGGACGATGCGAATGACCTCGTCGAGGTTGAGGTAGGCGATGAGGTAGCCGTCGAGCACCTCGATGCGATGCTCGATCTTCTTGAGGCGAAACTCGGAGCGCCGCACCAGCACGACCTGGCGATGCTCGAGCCACTTCTTGAGGACATCGCGCAGCGACAGCACGCCGGGGATCTGCCCGCCCGAGAGCACGTTCATGTTGAGGGAGAAGCGGATCTCCAGCTCGGTCAGTTTGAACAGGCTCTCCATCAGCACGACGGGGTCGACTGCGCGGGTCTTGGGCTCGAGCACCAGCCGCACGGTCTCGGCCGAACTCGTCGCGCACGTCGCCCAGCAGGGGCAGCTTCTTCTCGCTCAACAGCTCGGCGATGCGCTCGACCAGCTTGGCCTTCTGTACCTGGTAGGGCACTTCGGTGACGACGATCTGGTAGGCGCCGCGCCCGGTGTCCTCCTTCTCCCAGCGCGCCCGCAGGCGGAAGCCGCCGCGGCCGGTCTTGTAGGCCTCCAGGATCGACTCGCGCGGCTCGACGATGATGCCGCCGGTCGGAAAGTCCGGCCCGGGCACGAACTCGACCAGCTTGTCGATGGTGGCGTTGGGATGCTTGATGAGGTGCAGCACGGCGTTGCAGAGCTCCTCCGCGTTGTGCGGGGGAATGCTGGTCGCCATGCCCACGGCGATGCCGGCAGAGCCGTTCGCCAGCAGGTTCGGGAAATTGGCGGGCAGGACGACCGGCTCTGTGTCCTCGCCGTTGAAGGAGGCGCGGAAATCGACGGTCTCCTCGTCGATGCCCTCGAGCAAGGCGGTGGCCGTGAGCGACAGCCGCGCCTCGGTGTAGCGGTAGGCAGCGGCATTGTCGCCGTCGATGTTGCCGAAGTTGCCCTGGCCGTCGACCAGCGGATAGCGCTGGGCGAAATCCTGGGCGAGGCGCACGAGGGCGTCGTAGACGGCCTGGTCGCCGTGCGGATGGAACTTGCCGATGACGTCGCCCACCACGCGGGCGCATTTCTTGTAGGCGCCGTCCGGATCGAGCTTCAGCTCGCGCATGGCGTGCAGGATGCGCCGGTGCACGGGCTTGAGGCCGTCGCGCACGTCGGGGAGCGCGCGCCCCATGATGGTGGAGAGCGCGTAGGCGAGGTAGCGCTCCTCCAGCGCATCCTTGAGCTTGATGGGCTCGTAGGGCGGCGGGGGCGGAGCGAGAATCGTCGTCTTGGCCATGGGGTTGCTTATATCAGGCGCCCGGCCTGCTCAACGGCGGCGCGCACCTTTCTACCACCATATTGGGCCGTCGGAACGCCACCTGCGACAACTCCTGCCATCGATGCAGCCTCTTGCCTGCGGGCTCGTTCGAGCGTAGTGGCACTGGGGAAATCTTGACGGGAGAAATCAACATTGAAGGCTTGGCTGCTGCGGCTGCATCGCTGGGTCGCGCTCCTGTTTGCGCTGCCGCTCGCGGTCGTGCTGGCGACCGGGTTGATTCTCTCGTTCGAGCCGATGCTCGTCATCGGCGCGTCCAAACCGGGCTCCCTCGATGCGGGAAAAATCGAGCGGCTGCTTGCCAAGCATGACCCGGAGGGACGTGCGCGCGGACTGTCGCTGCGCAGTTATGCCAACACGCTCACGCTCGGCGTAGGTCGGCAGAGCGGCCCTGTCATCGACTTGTCGACCGAGGACGTGGCGCGTAGTCCAAGCGCGCTTGCCGACTGGCTGGTGACGTCGCGGCGGCTTCACGAGACCCTCCTGATCGACGCGCGCTGGCTGGTCACGGCCTCGACCATCGCCATGCTCTGCCTGATCGCACTCGGAATTTTCATGGGGCTGCCGCAAATTCGCAACACCGCCGCCGGCTGGCACAAGGCAACGGCGTGGGGGCTGCTGCCGCTCGTCGTCCTCAGCCCATTGACGGGGCTCGCCATGGCCTACGGCGTGACCTTCGCCCCTTCTGCGCCTCGCGGTGGCGACGGTCCCGAGATCACGCTCATCGACGCAGTGCGCGCCGTCGGTCGCGAGCATGATCTGTCGAACCTCATCTGGCTGCGATCCAGGGGAAGGGGCATGCTGGCCCGTCTGGTCGAGAACGGCGAGTACAGGGTCTACAACGTGTCCCAGTCCGGGCTCTCGGCTGCCCAGCGCAACTGGCCCCGGCTGCTGCACGAGGGCAATTGGCGCGGATTTCTGTCGGCCGGTCTCAATGTGGTGGCAGCCGTCGCTCTCATCTGTCTGCTCGGCACGGGGCTCTATATGTGGGGGGCCCGACGGGCGAAGCGCCCCCCGAGAAGGCAGTAGACGAGGCCGGCCATTCAGTGCTCGATCGGGCGTCTCCGAAGTTCAGGCTACGATCCGATTCCATGGCGACGCTTCCCGACCTGCCGCAGACCGAGATCGCGATCGTCGAGCTGACGAACGCCTTCCGTAAGGAGAGCAGGCTCGGCGAGGTCAAGCCGAACGCGGCGCTGAGCGCGGCGGCGCGGGCGTTCGCCGCGTATCTGGCGAAGACCGGCAAGTTTGCGCACGAGGCCGACGGTCGCCAGCCGGCTCAGCGGGCCGAGGCCGCGGGCTACCGCTATTGCCTGGTGGCAGAGAACCTGGCGATGAACCTCGACAGCCGCGGTTTCGAGACGCGTGCCCTCGCGAGCGCGGCCGTCGAGGGATGGAAGAACTCGCCCGGCCACCGCGCCAACATGCTGCAGCGTGGGGCGACCGAGATCGGGGTTGCGATCGCGCGTGCTCCCGACAAGGATCCGAAATTCATATCCGTGCAGCTGTTCGGCCGCCCGGAATCGCTGAAGGTGGAGTTCCGGATAGAGAACCAGTCCGGCGCCGAGGTCCGCTACAACCTGGGTGAGGAGACGGAAACGCTGCCTGCCCGCGCGATTGTCACGCATACCAGTTGCGATCCCGACCAGCTCACATTCGAGAAGGTCCACGCCGCGGGAGGGCGCTTCACCCCGCGCAACGGGGACCGAATTCGTGGTGCGCCCGGGCTCGGGCGGCACCATCTCGGTGGGCATCGAGCGCAAGTAGGGTGTCCCGGGTGAGGGCCAGTTAGCTAGCAGATGCCGCCGCGGCCCGGCGCGTAGAAATATCCGTTGGGATCGCGCGTGGGAAAGGCCCGCCACTCGGACCCGAAGCACTTGTACGACGCGTGGCGCCGCCACTTGTGGCGAACGGCGTGTCTGACCGCCCGCCTGCGCGGTGTCGCGGTTTTCTCGGGCATTGCCGCTGCCGGTGCCGCCGCGGGCGGTTGGGCAGCTGGCGGTGGGGTTTGCGCGGTTGCTCCGCCGGTCGGGTTTGCGAGCACGACGAGCAGCGCAAAGGTCGATAACGTTGCGATCTTCCACATGGCCAATTCCTACAGGACGCCCAGCCCCCCAACGCATTGAACGGCCAAAAGTTGCGATTGGGGATGTGGAACGGGGGAAAAGGGTAAACGTCTTCCTGCGCCGACCCGTTCAAAACGGACTGTTCGGCGATGGCTCCATCACGAACCGGGGGGAGAGCGTCAGGGCGTCCGTGGAGCCTGGACCACCCGCATTATGGCGGCGACAATGGCGTCGGGATCGGCAAGATGCGGTGCGCACCAGGACGGCGGCGGCGCAACGTGGGCGTGCACTACGACTGGCACGCACAGCTGGAGAAGGCGCTCCGCGATCTTGCTGCGGTCGTCGGCCCCGTCCGAATAGTCGAGTATCGCGGCGGAGAACGTGAATTGTGCCAGCCGCTGCATCGCCTGCAGCGCGTGGTCGGCGGTGATGACGTCTGCGCCGGCCTTCTCGAGGTGAATCACCAGGTGGGATGCAATGGCGGCATCCGCCTCGAGGAGCAAAATGCGGGGAGCGTCCTGCAATATCACCTTCCTCTCGCGAGAATGGAATCATCGGCGGAAATTATACGCAGCCCCGAGATGAGAAGTATACGTCTAATTTCGCCCCCCTGCGCCGCATGGCCGCTCGTGCGACCGAATCCGACCGGTCGCGCCTGGAACCAAACCGCGGCCTCATGGCTTTGTAGGGGCACCGCGCAACATGTCCGAGAGGTTGGATCGTGCAAGTCGTCTACGAGCTCGCGCCTATGATTGCGACGATTATCTCGGCGCACTGTCCCGGCACGCGTGCGCGCGCGGATTTCGTGCGCGCCTGCGTGTACGGCGACTGGGAGGAGGCCGAGTGCATGATTGAGGGAATGCTTGCCGAGCCCTGGCATTTGCGGGGCCACCAGGAGACGCGGCTGCGCGAGTTCCTGGCGCTGCTGCAGTTGAACCGCGGCGTCGCAGCGAGCGCCTATAGCCATTGACGTCCCCCAGCGGCCGCGTGGCGCGATGTGCCGTCAAAGATCTGCCGTCTGCGCGGGACGCGTCTTCTCCCAACTGGAGAACGGCTGCTGCGACAGGGCGCGATTGTAGTAGCGCGACTGCCCCGTCACTTCCTCGCCGAGCCAGCGGGGGGAGGCGAAATGCTGGTGCTCGTGGCGCAACTCGATCTCGGCGATCACAAGGCCCGCGTTGTCGCCGGCGAATACATCAACCTCCCACATCAGCCCTTGCCAGGGAATGGTGTGTCGTATTTTCTCGATCACCGCGCCGCGGCGGAGTCCCATGAGCGCTTCGGCGTCGGCCGTCGGGATCGGATATTCGAACTCGAGCCGCCGGAGCTGGGTCTCGCGAGACTTGAGCGTGAGCGTCGCGTATTCGTCGTTCTTCACGCGCACGCGCATCGACAGGCCTGCATCGGCGGGAAGGTATGCCTGGCGGATGCGGGTGCGCCCTGTCACCAGGCGCTGCCAGTCTGCGCCGCACACAAGAAACTTGCGTTCGATCTCGAAGGCCATGAGCCCGACGTCCCCGCGATGCCGATCTCGGTGGGCCACCGTAGCGGTCGCACCGTGATGCTGGCTACGCTAGTGCGCCCACGCACGATGTCGCACCACCAATAAACCGGTGATCCACAAGCTTTTTTGCTGGGTGCCGGCGCAGGACCCGTCAAGCCCAAGCTAGCCAAACGACTTGGAGCCACGCATCAGCCGTTCGAGGGTCTCGTGCATCTTGCATAAGACGTCCTCGGCGGCCTGGGTCGGGGCGCCCTTCACGATCAGGCTTTCGAGCTTTGCCTTCTGCTCCGCCAGGCGCTTACGCGCCTCGAGGATTTGCGCCTCGGCGCGGCCGAGGTCCAAGGATTGTGCCATTTTCGATCTCCAGCCCCGGTGAGACAACGGCCCGCCGGTGCCGTGGTTCCGCCCGTGGCCCCGAGTACGCCGCGCAGGCTCACGCGTCCTGGCCTTGTCGGGGCAGTCCGAGGCCGATGCAGAAGGCCACGGCCGGCTGCCACGCGAGGTACAGGAGCCGCTCATCTATGATCTTGCGCTCGCCCATGTAGAACAGCATCCCGCCCGCAGCTCCGACGACGCAGGTCAAGCCGATGCGCCATGGCCGGCGCAACTCGGCTGCGAACAGCGCGCATCCCAGGTGCGACAGCCCGGCTCCCACCGCACCGGCGCACAAGCTCGCGGCGATCAGGAAGGCGTCGTCGCCGGAGTTGCGCTGCAGCCTGACGGCCGTATGAACCGCCGCGCTCCAGGCATAGAGGGTCGTGACGAGGACGATGAGCCCGGCCCACGGTTTGCGCGTCCACGCTGCCATGCCGATGCCGAGCGCGACCCCATAGAAGAAACCGATCGGCAGCGCGCCCGGCGCCAGCAGGAAGACGATTGCCAGCGGTTGCAGGACCTCGAGATCGTAGGTCTGTCCCCAGGCCGCCGACAAGGAGCCCGAGACCAGTCCGAGCACCGCCAACATCTCGGCCGGCCGGTTGCGCGCGATGCTGTCGAAGGACATTGCCGGCATGAGGCGCGCTCCATAGGTGGGATGATCGGTGCCGATCAGAGCGCAGGATTCCGCCCAAGATAGGACAGCAGCCGGGCCCGCGTTTCAGGCAGGCCCATGTCGCGGGGGCGCAGCACGCGCGCGTCGAGAAAGTGCCCGGTTAGCGCGAAGCCGGCGCGGAGGTCTTCCTCGGTGACGGCCCCCGTGGCTCCGGCCCGCAGGAACGCCGGAAGCGCCAGCAGGCGATCCTTGTAGGGCTCGCCGGCCTCGGCCGACACCGCGCGGCCCGACTTCGGCGAGACGTAGACCAGGTCCGCGGTCTTGCCTGTCGCCGCGCAGGAGGCGAGATCGAGCCCGAACCCCAGCTCCTCCAGCAGCGCCAGTTCCCAGCGCACGACCAGGGCCGGCCACACCTCGCGCTCGTCGAGGAAGCCGAGCACGAACAGCGTCACTTCGTAGAGGTTGGGATGGGGATCGCGCTCGGGCAGGAGGCGGGTGAGCGCGGCGATGGAGGTGAGCGCGGCCAGCCCCGCGGCATCGTCCATGATCTGCGCCGCGAAGGCCTTGCGCATCTCCAGCGTGAAATGCCCGAGGTTGTCGGCCAGCCGTGCCTTCCAGGTGGCATCCACGTGATTGCCGGTCTGCAGGATGGGCCGCAGCTTGCGCGAACGACCGCCATGCACGAGGCCAAGGTGCCGGCCGTGCGCACGCGTGAGCAGCTCGAGCACCGCGCCCGTCTCCCCATGCGGTCGCACGCTCAGGATCACGCCTTCGTCGCTCCAATCCATGCGTAGATGCTACACTCGATTCCCTCCCTGCGCTCTTCGCCGGCGTGAGGGCGCAATCCCAGCCCAGCTCGCGACGATGCTTGGTGGTGTCAGTCCCAACTCGCGCACGCCGATGCGCTCGCGCCAAAGCGCGAGGCCGGGTGTCACGAGAAGCTCCATGATCAGGGCCGCCTCCATGCCGAGGCTTGGCACGCCGTTGTGTGCGAGGCTGTAAAGCCGGCCCAGGCCGCCGAAAAGGACCAATCCTGTCAGGAGCCGAAAGCGATCGCCTTGCACCTCGATGCTCGGCACCGTGCTCAAGAAACCCAGGCCGATCGCCAGGAGAAGGCCGGAGAGGTAGCGGACGTGGCTGTCGCCATCGAGCGACGGCGCGAGCCCCGGGGCGAACGCGGCAAGTCCCCGCATGACGCCGGCCGCTCCGGCCAGAATGGGGATGAGCGCCGAAACAACTACGGTCGCCTGCAGCAGGCGGCGCTCGCGGGCGCGAGAAGCGATTGGCATGGAAGAGATCCCTTCCGTGGTGCGCCGGACCGGTGTCGGGGACGACGCGACGCGCGATGCGATCGGCGGCGGGGGATGGCGAGACTAGAGCAGGATCGCTTCGGATGCAACCGCTTTGCCCCATCTAAAACGTGGCGGCCGAAGCGTGAATCCTGCTCTACATCATAGAGTTGAGCGCAAGAAGTCACGTTTCTGATCGAAGCTGAAGTAGCTTCGATCAGAAACGATCTTGCTCGCGCGGTCCCGCCATCCGGACTGCAGTTACATGGCTGGCATGTTGCCGGCCGGCAGAACGGCGATGTCGCTGATCCTGCCTTTCAGGCCGGCGATCTTGCCGACGGACTTGGTCGCACCGGTCGCGATGTCAACCGTGTGCAGGGTGCCGCCTGCTAGCAGCCAGCCGGTGTTGCCGCCTTTGCCGTCCGACCAGATGTCGAACGCGACGAAGTCGTCGACCTTGGTGCCGATCTTGCCGAGCGTGTTGAGGATGCCGTCGTTGGGCGGAGCTTGGCGGACGTAGGCGCCGTTGGCGGCATCGATGTCGTAGAGCGCCGTTTCCTTGGTGCCGGCGAAGCTGTTCGAGTAGGCACCGGCCGTCACCCTCGGCTGCATACCCTTGTTGGCATCGGCCTCGGCGTACTTCAGCGAGCCGTCGACCGTCGCCTTGCCGTCCTCGACGTTGATGCGCAGGCTCATGCCGGTGCTGGACAGCACGCGCATGCGGTCAGCGACCGGATTGAAGTCGACGGAGAAGGTCGCCCCCGGCAGGGCCTCGGTGAGCTGGCTCTTCTTGTCCCATTTGCCGGTCTTGACGTCGATGGTGACGATGGCGCCGTCGGGCGTGACGCCGTAGAGCTTGCCGTCGGACGGGCGCACATCGAAGCCGATCAGGCTCGCGCCGCCGTCGAGCTTGACCGACCCGGTGACTTTCTTCTGGTCCGTGTCGATCCAGACGATGGCTTTTCCATCCTGGAGGGCAGCCAGCGTGGCGGCCTGCGTAGCGGCGCTGGCGGCGGAGGCGGCCAAGGCTGCCGCCATGACTGCGAGAACTGTATTGGTGGGCTTCGTGAAGGACATCGGCTTATCTCCCATGACGCTGTTGGCTCCCATCTCGGAGTTGAGACGGTTACGGGGCGCATGAGCGGCTGGTTCAACACGCGCTCTTCACGTGTTGGTGAGACGGGCGGGCGAGGCGTACGCGAACGCATCGGTCGGTGACGGGAGCTGCTCAGTCCTTGGGAAAGTCCAGGTCGAGCTCGCGGTAGCGTTCGGGATCGTCGGCCCAGTTCTCGCGCACCTTCACGAACAGGAAGAGATGCACGGGCTTCTCCACGATCTCGGCCAGCTCCTTCGCCATCGACGGACAGCTGCCGGATCGTAAGGCCGCCGCTGCCCAGCACGATCGCCTTCTGGCTGCTGCGTTCACGAAGATCGTCTGCTCGACGCGGATGCCCTTTTTGCTGCTCCAGCCAGGAGGTGGTCGACCGTGATCTCGTAGGGCAACTCGTCGTGCAGCCGGTCGAAGATTTTCTCGCGCGTGATCTCGGAAGCCAGCAGCCGCAGGGGCGCGTCGGTGATCTCGTCTTCCGGGTAATGCCACGGGCCCGGCTGGACGGAACGGGCGAGATGGGCCTTGAAGTCGGCCACCCCGTCGCCGCTGAGCGCGGAGACCATGAACGTGTCCTTGAATGGAACACGCTCGTTGCATTGGCGAGCCAGGTCGAGCAGGCGCTCCTTCTGGACGCGGTCGATCTTGTTGAGCACCAGCACCAGCGGTGTGTGCGTGTCTTTGAGCTTGGCCAGGATGCGCTCGACCTCGTCATCCAGTCCCCTGGCCGCATCGACCAGCAGGGCGACGACGTCGGCATCGCCGACACCGCCCCAGGCCGCGTCGACCATGGCCCGATCGAGGCGGCGGCGCGGAGCGAAGATGCCGGGCGTATCGATGAACACCAGCTGGCTCGTGCCCTCGATGGCTATGCCGCGCACCGGCATGCGCGTCGTCTGCACCTTGCGGCTGACGATACTGACCTTGGCGCCAACAAGGGTATTGACCAGCGTCGACTTGCCGGCGTTGGGCGCGCCGATGACGGCAATGAAGCCGAAGCGGGTTTCCAGAGCTGGCGTCGCCTCACTCATCGCGGTCACTCATCGTTGTCTCTCCGCACGCCTTCTCGGGCGAGCAGCGCCGTGGCGGCGGCCTGCTCGGCGGCGCGCTTGCTGGCACCCTCGCCGCGCGCGGTGGGCTTGGCGCCCTTAATGCGCACCTCTGCGGTGAAGCGGGGTGCATGATCGGGCCCTTCCCGCGCCACCTCGACGTATTGCGGTAGGTCGAGGCCCTTGCCTTGCGCCCACTCCTGCAGCGACATGGCATCGGCCGCCTCGGCGGGCGCGCCTTCGAGCTTGGCGCCCCAGTGCGCGCGCACGACGTCGCGCGCCTTCATGTAGCCTGCCTCGAGAAATACCGCACCCAGCAGCGCTTCGCAGGCGTCGGCCAGGATCGTCTCCTTGTCGTGACCGCCGGTGCCCGCCTCCGATTCGCTCAAATGCAGCGACGCGCCGAGATCCAGCGCGCGCGCCACCTCCGCGCACGTCCCGCCGCGCACCAGGCGGTTGAAGAGGCGGGCAAGCTGCCCTTCGGTCGCCGCCGGATAGGTCTCGCTCAGCAGTTCGGCGACGGCCAGCCCCAGCACGCGGTCGCCCAGGAACTCGAGCCGCTCGTTGTCGCGGCGCTTGGCGGGGCGGCCTGTCGCACGCTGGCGTGCGTGAGCGCTTTCTTCAGCAGTGCGCGATTTTTGAAATATGGCCGAGGCGCGCCTCGAGGTC
>CAVZEC010000017.1:0-230000 GCA_963774165.1 uncultured Alphaproteobacteria bacterium
TAGAACGCCTCGAGCGACAGCTCCGAGAGCGTGATGTCAACTGGCGTGCCAAAAACGGTTAGGGTGCTGAGGAACGACAGCGTGCCGGCGTGGGTGCGCAGCCGAAGCGGAACAGCCACCTCGTCCTGTTGGCCTTGGGTTTGGCGATCGACCTGTCGCATTGCGCCGACATGGTAGCCGCTCAGCTCCCTCAACAGAGCATCGATGGCAGGATCGCGAGTGATCCTCAGCTGTCGGCGCAGACGATCGATCAGGTGGTCCCGCCACTGCGCCAGATTGACGATCAGCGGTGCCAGCCCGCGCGGGTGCAGGCTCACCCGCATGACATTGACGGGAGGTTTCAACAGATCGGGATCGACCCCCGCCAACAAGGGTGCGACGGACGCGTTGGCTGCGACCATGGTCCAGTGACGATCGACCGTCAGTGCCGGATAGGGCTCATGCGCTTTGAGAACGCGGTCGATTGCCCCGCGCGCCCGCTCTAGGGCGGGATCGGTCAGCGGTCGATCGCGGAAGACCGGTGCATAGCCTGCCGCCAGCAGAAGCGCGTTGCGCTCACGCAGGGGCACTTCGAGATGCTCTGCGAGCCGCAACACCATCTCCCGCGACGGCGCGGCACGACCGCTCTCGATGAAGCTCAGGTGCTTCTGCGAGATCTCGGCTTCGCTGGCGAGATCGAGCTGGCTCAGGTGGCGCTGCGCGCGCCACGAGCGGACCAACTCACCCACGGACGTCATCGCTTGGCTCATCCGACGACTCTACGGGATGGCCGCGCCCGCGTTCAATTACCTCTGAAGTAAATCGCGCGCAAATAAATCGCTGCTTCATTACCTCGCGCTCAATCGCTCCCGCATCCGCGCCGGACCATGATTGCGCCATGATGTTGCCGTACTTCTCGAGCGGTATCTTCGCCGCGCTCGGCAAGGAACAGCGGCGCTGCCACCGTGAAGTCCGCGAGCGTCAAGGCGTCGTCCACGAGATAGGCGTGGCCGCTCGAGATGCTTGTCGAGCATCGACGGCGTCCGCGTGGAACATTTCGCCCGGCCGCCGCCAGCGCCTTCTGATCGGGCTCGCCGATCTTCATGATCGGCTTGACCAGGTTCTCGAACAGGTACGGCGTTACGCCCCGGCTCCAGTGCTGCAGGTGCCAGCTCTGCCAGCGCATGATGTCGGCGCGCGCCTTGGCATCGTCGGGCCACAGCGGCGATTTCCGCTTGGAGCCGAGGTACTGCATGATCGCGGCCAACTCCCACAGCACGAAATCGCCGTCGACGAGCGTCGGCGTGCGGCCCGTCGGGTTGAGCGCCAGGTACTTCGGGCTCGCGCTGGGCGCGCTTGGTCAGGTCGACGATCTCGAGCTCCAGCGGCCACGTCCGAGCTGATGCGCGGTCGCGCGCGCCTTCCAGGTATTGGGCGAGGGCGGGAAGCCGTAGAGCTTCATGACGCTCTCTCCGTCTGCTGCCAGGTTCAGAACTGCTGCTGAAAACGATCAGGTGTCGTACCGGTCGTGGCGGCGGACCCAGGCCATGGGCCAGGGCAGACCCCGCCTCGTCGCGCCCCTTCGGCACGAGATTGAGGTAGTTGTACGCGGTGTTCATCAGGTCGATGCCCGCGCCCGTACGTCGAGTACGTGTGGAAGAGGCGCCGCTCCGTGCGTCGTGAAGACGCTGACGCCCGGGAGCTCGGCCGTGACCGAAGGGACTGGGGCCGGGAAGTTGTAGGCTCTTCGTCGCGGGTGCTCGGGCGTGAAGGCCACGCGGAAGTCGAAGTTGAAGTCTTCGCGTTCGACGACACCCAGGTGAACGTCCACCCGAGGCGCTTCTGGAACTCTTCGTGAGCTTTGTCGTACGGCCCGCGCGAGACGGCGAGCAGCGTCACGTCGCGCGCGTTCAGGTGCACGATGATGCGGGTCGAAGTTGTCCGCCCAGAACGAGCAGTGCACCCGCCTGCTTCGCCAGTTCGGGTCGAACATGAAGTGATAGACGAGAGCCGGCACCGGCCGTCGAAGAGCTCGGGGAGGGTCAGGTCCCGGCCGGGGGCCGTCGAACACGTACTCTTCTCGACCAGTGTCCACGGGAGGTCGCGCCGCTCGCGCGCTCGAGCTCACGGAAGCGACCGGTGGAAGGTGGGTTGCAACGGTGGACCACGTGCGGCCGCCGTCTGCGGAGCCGAACACCTCGCCCGATGTCGCCCCGAAATAGAGGCCGAGCGGGCTTGTCCCGTCGCTGCAGAAAGCCTGGCGCAGCGGTCAGGTAGGCGCACCGATGCGGCAGGCCGTTCTCGAGCACGCCAGCTTCTGCCCCGGTCCCGGACTTGGTGCACGCGCACCTTTCCGTCCGGGCGTTAGCGCGGTCATCTAGGCCACCAGCGGCACCGGCAGGGCGCCGACGAACGCGCGGTCGGGGTGGTTCGGATCGATGGCGAGCGGGAAGCCGAAATCGGAGGGAAGTCCGCGATCGGTGCCGATGTCGGTCCAGCTTTCGCCAGCGTCGTCCGAGCGATAGACGCCGCCGTGGAACTGCATGTAGAGCGTCGCCGGCTGGCGCGGCGCGCGGCGCATGTTGTGGACGCAGAAGGCGTGCGTGTCCTTGCGGGCCTCCTCCGGGATGTAGCGCGGCACGAGCCCGCCGACGCTGCGCCGCCAGCTCTGCCGGCGTCGTCGCTGAGCCATACCCGGCCGAGGAGATGCCGATCGCCAACCGGTTGGCATTCGCCCGGCCAGGGGCAGATCGAGTGCAGGCGAAAAGCCCGCCGGCGCCAGGCTCCCAGTGCGGGCGCTCCGGCACGTTCCAGACCCTCCACCAGCGCCCAGCTCTTGCCGCCGTCGCCGCTGCGGAACAGTGCGGCTGGGGCGACGCCGCACCAGAGCACGCCGTCGTCCACGCCCGCTTGACCACCCAGATGCGCTCGACCGCCGCGCTGGCGGAAGCCGGAAAGGCGGGCCCCTCGGCCCTCTCCCACTTCCCGGTCGGATCAGTCGGCGTCAGAGATGCGGCCCGAACTGGCCATGCGTCACGGCGGCGAAATAGCGCCCGCTTCGGGGGTCGCGTGTCGCGAACTCGACCACCTCGCCTGGAAACGCGCGCGCGGCGATCTCGAGTGGGCCACCGCGACTTTTCCGCAGAACGACGAGGCCCTTCTTGGTGCCCACCAACAGCTCGGTCATGTCTCAACCTCCCGAAATTGCGGCGACGATATGCAGCTTTTCATCCGGTCCGACCGGCGCATCGAGCGCCACGGGACCTGTACCCTTGAACAGCTTCACGTGGCGGCGCAGCGCGCCCTGCTCGTCGACCACCCATCCGCGCAGCGCCGGGGAAGGCAGCCTCCAGCGCCTTTACGACCTCGGCGACCGTCGTGCCTTCGACCTCGATCTCCCCGAGCCCGGCCCGCGTGCTCCCGGATCGAACCCACGAGAACAACGCGCGGCATCAGGCGCGCCCGTCGTAGGCTTTCTTGAGGCCCTCGATGTCGATCTTGTCCATCTGCAGCATCGCCTGCATGACGCGCTTGGCGTTCTCGGGATCCTTGCCTTGCAGCCGTTCGCCGAGGGCCGGCGGGATGATCTGCCACGACAGGCCGTACTTGTCCTTCAGCCAGCCGCAGCGCGTTTTTCTCCGCCTTCGGAGAGCTTCTCCCACAGCTCGTCGACCTCTTCCTGCGTCTCGCAATTCACGAACAGCGAGATCGCCGGCGTGAATGTGAAGTGCGGGCCGCCGTTGAAGGCGATGAACTCCTGCCCGTCGATCTGGAACGTCGCGGACATCACCGCTCCCTCCGGCGCGGGCGATCCTTCGCCATAGCGGCGGAGCTGCCGATCTTGGCGTTCTTGAAGATCGATACGTAGAAGTTCGCCGCTTCCTCGGCCTTGCCGTCGAACCACAGGAACGGGGTTACTTTCTGCATGGGATCGCTCCTTGCGATGGTCGCGGGGGTCGGTCGCGATGGGGGTCAGGCCGCTTCTGCACTCACTTCACCGGCGTCATCCAGCCGACGCCCGCGCCGCCCGGCTCCCGCAGGACGGCGATGCGCCCGACGTCGGGCACATCGAAGATCGGTTTCATGAGCTTGGCGCCCGCCTTCAGGGCCTTGGCGACGCGCTTGTCGACATCGTCGACCGCGAGATAGGACATCCAGCCTTCGGGCACGCCGTCGTATTCGGGCGACCGAGCGGGAAAGATGCCGGCGACGCCCTTGCCGTTCATCATGGCGATCCAGTAGGTGCCGCCGTCGGGCATCGGCATGGCCTCGAAGCTCCAGCCGATGGTGGACTTGTAGAAGCGCTTGGCGCGCTTCATGTCGCGCGCGCACAGCTCGTTCCAATGGAAGCTGCCGTGCGACCCAGCGGGCTGCGGCTTGGCGTCGCCGGCTTTTCGCAGTGCGTCTGGCCGTTGCTGTCTTGTGCCATGACTGTCTCCTGCGAGTTACGAGAAGTAGCGATCGAGCTTTTCGAGCGTGCCGGTCCAGCCGCGGGTGTGGCCCTCGGCGGCCTTCTGGTCGAAGAACTGTTCGTGCTGCAGCGTCAGCAAGGTGCCCTCGCCATCCCGGCGATGTGACCGTCACCAGCGACTCGCGCTCGGGCGTGGAATGCCAGGCCCAGGTGAAGACGAGCCGCCGGTCCGGCACGACCTCGCGGTAGGTGCCGCCGACCTCGTGGTATTCGCCGTCGTCCGTCTTGAAGCTGACGCGATAGTGGCCGCCGATGCGCACATCCATGTTGGCCTGCACGGAGCCAACCACGGTCTCGTTGGGTCCGAACCAGTGGACTATTTTTTCCGGGTCCGTCCACGCGCTGAAGACTTGCGCCGGCGACGCTTTGAGGCGGCGCTTGAGGGTGAGGCTTGGCTTGGTGAGCATTGTGTCCTCCTCGACGAAGGCGGCAAGACGGTCGAGCGCCCGCGTCCAGAACCGCTCGTAGCGCGACAGCCACTGCATGGCAGTCTCCATCGGCGCCGCCTTGAGGCTGCAGTGCACGGTGCGCCCGCGTCTTCTGGCGCGCTCGATCAGGTCGGCGCGCGCCAGCACGTCGAGATGCTTCATCACGGCCGGCAGCGAAACCGCAAATGGCGCCGCCATCTCCGTCACCGCCACCTCCGTCTCGCTGCGCCAGCCGATCGAGGATGGCGCGCCGCGTCGGGTCCGCGAGCGCCGCGAAGGCGCGATCGAGCTGCATGTTCTGAAAGTCAACCATGTGGTTAAGTATTGCTCGGACGGTGATGTCAAGCGATGAGGCGCATCGAACGTGAATTGAAGCCGCTCCGGTGCGAGCCGCGTGGCGACATTCGACGGCAGGACGGGCGGCGGGCGATGCAGGTTATGCGGCGACAGCGGCACCGCACCAGTGGTATCTGCTCCGCGGCAATGCGCCGCGGTCGTCACGGCAGGCCGGCGCGAGAGTCAGGCTTCGGCAGGCTCCGGGATATGGCGCGGCTAGCTGCGGCAACGGGAGACAGGAATGGTTGGGTCTCAAGGCAAGGTTGCGCTGGTGACGGGCGGCGGCACGGGCATCGGTCGCGTCGGCGGCGCTGGCGCTTGCAGGGCGACGGCTGGAATGTGGTGGTCACGGGCCGTCGCAAGGAGGAACTCGACAAGACGGTCGAGCATGGCCAAGGCCGGCGGCGGCAAGATGCTGGGCATGACCGCCGACGTCGGCAAGCCCGAGGACGTCAAGCGCCTGTTCGCCGAGACCAAGAAGGCGTTCGGCCGCCTCGACTTCCTGTTCAACAACGCCGGCTTCGGCGCGCCGCCGGTGCCGATGGAGGACCTGCCGTTCGAGACGTGGAAGTCGGTGGTCGACGTCAACCTGACGGGCTCGTTCCTGTGCGCGCAGGAAGCCATCAGGATCATGAAGGAGCAGACGCCGAAGGGCGGACGCATCGTCAACAACGGCTCGATCTCGGCGCACACGCCGCGGCCGAACTCGGTGGCCTACACGGCGACCAAGCACGCCATCACCGGCCTCACCAAGTGCATCGCGCTCGATGGGCGCAAGTACGACATCGCCTGCGGACAGCTCGACATCGGCAACGCCGACACCGCCATGGGCGGACGCATGAAGGCCGGCGTGCCGCAGGCCAACGGCGAGATCGCGCCCGAGGCCGTGATGGATGTCGAGCATTGCGGCTCGGCCATCCGCTACATGGCGAGCCTGCCGCTCGACGCCAACGTGCTGTTCATGACACATCAAGGCGACCAAGATGCCGTTCGAGGGCCGCGGCTGACATAGCGGCGCGGGTTGGGTCGAGCGAGGCGGCCGGCCCAACCATGCTGTTCGCGGCCTGCGCAAAGTCAAAGTTTCTCGCGGCCCAACCTGCGAGGCTGCCCCTTTTTGCACACTTGCTCCGGGCGTGCGGATGGTGGAAGGCTGCCCCGAACACGGGGGGAGCCCCGGCCGCGGCGGCAAGGGGGAAGGCGTGCAGGACAGGGGGCAGCGGAGGCCGCGGCTCGCTCGCGCATCGCGCGGCGGGCCAGATCGCTCCCGGCAACCTCAGGGGCATCGCCGCGATGGTGGCGGCGACCGCGCTGTTCACCTGCGGCGACGCTGCCATGAAGCTCGTCTCGGGGTCGCTGCCTACCGGCGAGACGGTTTTCGTCCGCGGCGTCTGCACGGTCACGATCGTCACGGTCGCCGCGTTCTGGACCGGTGCGATCTACCGGCTCAGGGATGCATTCGTGCGTGCCATGGGCTGGCGCAGCGCCGGCGACGTCGGCGGCGCTCTCTTCTTCCAGGCCGCGCTCGCGCGCATGCCCTTCGCCGACCTGATGGGCATCCTGCAGATGACGCCGCTCAGCCTGACGGCCGCCTCCGCCTTGTTTCTCGGCGAGCACGTCGGCTGGCGTCGCTGGACGGCGGTGGCGATCGGCTTTACCGGCGCGCTGCTGGTCATCAAGCCGGGATCGAGCGCGTTCAACGCCTGGGCGCTTTTGGGCGTGCTGTCGGTGCTGTGCGGAAGCCTGCGCGATATCTCCACGCGGCGTCTGGACGTGGCGCTCTCGCCGCTGCTGATCATGATGCTTTCGCAGGTGGTCGTGGCGTCCTCGGGACTTGCCTGCTGGACGTTCGAGACCTGGGCGGTGCCGAGCCTCGCCGAGCTCTTCTGTCTCGTCTTCGCCTCCGTGTTCTCGCTGGCCGGGCACCTGTGCGTGATCTTCTCGCTTCGGTCCGGAGAGGTCGCGGCCGTCGCTCCCTTCCGCTACGCCGGCATCGTCTGGTCGATCTTGCTGGGCTTCATGATCTGGAACCAGCTGCGGATGTTCTCTCGCTTTCCGGCATCCTGATCCTCGTTTCAGCTGGCATGTACACTTTCTATCGGGAGCAAAGGCTCAGGAAGCTTGCCTCGTTGGCGCCTCGCCCCTGAGGCCCCGCAGTGCGCAAAGCTGGCGAGATCGAGGCGGCGATGGGCTATGAATTGACGGTATAGGAGGCGAAGGACCTCCAACGCGGAGTCGCAATATGCCTTCACCTCAGTCCATCCGCATCGGCGTCGGTGCCGGGACCGCCGACGATCGGATCTACCCGGCAACCCAGCTCGCCGAGCATGGCGAGCTCGACTATCTCGTTTTCGAATGCCTGGCAGAGCGCACTGTGGCGCGCGAGAACCTGACGCGCAGCAAGCAGCCCGAGCGCGGATACACCCCGCGCATGCTCGAACGCATCGAGGCCGTGCTGCCGGCATGCCTGAAGAACGACGTTCGCATCGTCACCAACATGGGCGCCGCCAATCCACGCGGGGGTGCCCGCGCCATCCGCCGGCTCGCGCAAGACATGGGTGCCGGGGACGTCTCGTGCGCCGTGGTGACGGGCGACGATGTCAGCGATCTCGTTCGCGCCATGCCGGAGCTGAAGCTGCTCGAGACTGGTGCGCCGCTGGAATCGATCCTGCCCCGCATGGCATCCGCCAACGCCTATCTCGGCGCCGATGTCGTGGCCAAGGCGCTGGCGACCGGCGCCCGGATCGTCATCACCGGTCGTGTTTCCGATCCGTCGCTATTCCTCGCTCCTGCGATGCACGAGTTCGGCTGGAGCTACGACGATTGGCCGAGGCTGGCGGCGGGCCTGGTTGCCGGCCATCTCCTGGAGTGCTCCGCGCAGGTCAACGGCGGCTGCTTCGCCGATCCGGGCAAGAAGGAGGTGCAGGACCTGGCCACGCTCGGATATCCCTTCGGCGATATTGCCGCCGACGGCAGTTTCACCATCGGCAAGCTCGACATCAATGGTGGGCGGGTGGACGTCGCGACCTGCACCGAGCAGCTGCTCTATGAAATCCACGACCCCGCAAGCTACATCACGCCGGACTGCGTGGTCGACATCACGGACGTGCGGCTCGAGCAGGTCGCGCAGGATCGTGTGGCGGTGAGGGGACCGAAGGGCCGCCCACGCACGCCGACATACAAGGTCACGGTCGGATACTTCGACGGCTACATCGGCGAAGGGCAGGTGTCGTTCGGAGGCCCCAATGCGGTCGCCCGCGCCAAGCTCGCCGCCGAGATCGTGCAGGCGCGGCTGAAGGAACGCGGCTTCCACTATCCCGAGCTGCAGGTCGATCTGATCGGCTATTCGAGCGTGCACGGCGAGCAGCCGTCGCGGCCCGAGCCGTACGAGGTGCGCCTGCGCATCGCCGCGCGCACCGACGATCGCCGCGCGGCCGAGGCGGTGGGATTCGAGACGCGCGCCCTGCACATGCATGGACCCGCGGGCGCCGGCGGCGGCTCGGACCCCATGGTGCGCGAGATTCTCGCCGTGCAATCGGTGCTGCTGCCGCGCGCGCTGGTTTCGCCTGAAGTCGGCTTGGAGGGGGCGGTCTGATGGTACGCGTCTACGATCTCGCGCACTGCCGGGCTGGCGACAAGGGCAACACGTCGAACGTCTCGGTCGTGGCTTACAACGAGGCCGCCTGGCGCGTGCTCCATGAGCAGCTCACGCCGGAACGCGTGATGGCCGCCTACGGTCATATGGCCAAGGGACCGGTGCGCCGCTACGATCTTCCCAACCTGCGCGCGCTCAATTTCGTCATCGAGAATGCGCTGGGCGGCGGTGTGACGCGCTCGCTGCGCCAGGACATGCACGGCAAGAGCTTGAGCTCCCTGATGCTCACCATCGAGCTTCCCGGGCACAACGAGTAGGCGCGCGACGCGGGCGGACAGTCGCGCCCATGACGCCGAGCCGGCGGCCTCGAATCAGTCCTCGCTGCGCGACTGAGGGCCACCCGTCACGCTGCGAACGATTGCGATCAGGAAACCGCTCGCCAATCCGAGGGCGGCCGCGACCGCCAGGATGAGCGTGCTTCTGGGATGGCTCTTGTCGGAAGGCGGCCAGGCCTTCGAGACGATCCGGGCGTCCGGCGTCAGCAGATAGAGCTGCTGCGAGGTCTCCAGAAACCGCTTCTGGAAGCTGTCGCTGATCAGCCGATAGGACTGCGCCGTCGACTCCAGATCCCGCAGGATGCTGCGGCTGCTGTTGCCGCGGACCGCATTGTTGCTGCGGAACTCGTCGAGTGCGGTCTCCGCGGCCTGCGTCTCCCTCCGCAGATCGGCAGTCCTCAGGCGAAGCCACTGATTGGTGCTGAGGATCGCCTGCTCGCGAGACTTCATCTGGTCGGCGATGTAGGCCTGCGCAACCGCGTTCGCGATCGCGGCGGCTTTCTCCGGGTCCTTATACGTGAAGATGATGTCGATTATGTAGGTCGACGGACTTCTCTTGATCTCGAGGCGCTTCCTGAATTCTTTGACGGCGGAAGCCGGGACGATATCGAAGGTCCGCTCTTTGTCGGCTGCGGCGGCGTCCGCAGACGGTGCCGGAGAAGGGTCGTTCTTCGATTTGAACTCGGGAAGCTCATAGAGCTTCTGCTCGAAGATGACCGTGCGCACGATGTGCTCGGAATTCAACACGCCGACTTGCGTCTCGACGTAGGCCGAGTCGCTGTTGGCGTCGGTCACCCGCATCTGCGTGGAGTTGAGACTGCTGTTCCGGGAGTCGATCAGCAGGAGCGTCGTGGCTGTGAACAGAGGCGTCGCGGTCAAGAGATATACGACAGCGATCGTCATGGTGATGGCGACCGAGACGGCGATTACGAGCCGATTGTCGATCAGCAGGTCGACGACCTCGGAGAGGCCGAAGTCTCCCGAACTCGGTGAAGGGCCGGCTTCGGCTGCGGCTTGCACGGGAGTGCCCGAACAGGGACGACGAGACCCTGCTTGCAGCGCCGAGAAGCCTCGCCTTGATCGAGACCCGGTCCGTTTCCAGGAGTTGCTGCATACGCGCCT
The DNA here is from genome assembly GCA_963774165.1 of uncultured Alphaproteobacteria bacterium. GTDB lineage: Bacteria > Pseudomonadota > Alphaproteobacteria > Rhizobiales > Hyphomicrobiaceae > AWTP1-13. Next base: position 10,264 of record CAVZEC010000017.1, read on the forward strand.
CAGTTCAACGTGTGGCCGCCACGCGCCGCCCGCGCGGACATGGAAGCGCCGGTCGCTCTTCGCGCAGCGCTCAACGGCGCCTCCCGATCGGTTCCCAGAGGCCGAGCGCTTCGAGCATGGCCTGGTCCAACGTCCTGTACGGGGGGATCGATTGCGCGATGGCGAAGCCGCCTGCGTAATCCCATACGGCCCAGCCCCATCCTCTCGCCTCGAAAGCCTCGCGGGCTTCCTTGTGCCAACGCAAACGGGAGGAGGTGGGTGCTACGGGTCGATAGACGCCGAACTCGCCGACGTACATCGGCACGCTGCCGGCCTTCTTCTGCCACTCGGTCAGCTTGCCGAAGGAATTGGCGAGCCAGCCGGCCTCGAACTGGTGCTCGCCGATCTGGTAGTGAAGTTGCTTCACCGCTTCTTCGGTGTTGCCGCTGTGAGCCGCCACGACTGGCGCGACGGCGGCGCTTAGCGGCCATTCGACGCCTGCGACCTGCGCCGCCACCTCCCAACTCCAATTCGCGCCTTGGTGCGTGAACAGGACCGGGTGGTACACATGCGCGGTATAGACGACGTTGGAGTCCGGTACCGGCGAGAATTCAGCCGTGTAGTCCGTGACGCTGCTCCAGTTGCCGGGAGAGGCAATGAACGTGTTGCGGGATGCGATCTTGCGCACGGCCTCCGCGACGCGATTTTGCAGGGGCCACCATTGCGCACCGACCAGCGGATACGGCTCGTTCAGCAATTCGAGCAGCACGAGGTCCTGCTTCAGGGGCGCGAGCGACTGCGCCAGGGATCGCCAACCCTCGATGAACGCCGACTGCTTGGCCGGATCGAGCAGGTTGCGCTTCTCTTCCTCGGTCGCGTAGATGGCCACGATCACGGCAAGGCCGGTGCCGTTGAGCATCGAGACCTTCTCGACCAGCTTGGATACGAATGCCTTTCCAACCGGTCCCGGCGTGAGCGCCAGTTCCATCGACACCGGCAGACGCACGTGCGTGAAGCCGGCGCGCCGTATGATCTGGGCATCGGCATCGGTGACGAATGAGCTGAGGTGCCCGTCTCCGTATCCATTGAAGCTGTTTGCGAACCAGTGGGAGAGGTTAACGCCTTTCGCGAGCCGCGGATCGACGGGGCGAAGGGCGGTGGGGCGAGTTTGTGCGATGGCGGATCGTTGGGTCGGAGCCGGACCCGCGAGCGCAAGGAGAAGCGACAAGCCAGCCATCGAGGCGCGAATACATCCCCGAAGCCGGCTCGGGTTTCGGTCGCGCCCATCGGCAGCGCTGGGCCTCGCTGCCTTGGAAGAGCGTAGGGTCGAGTTTACGAGCACGGTTCTCCCCGTTCTGAAAGGTGCAGGGCCTTCGCCGTCCGTTCGGGACACTCGATGCGCTGCTCGATACGCCGAGCAACGCGTTGAATTTACGTCGCCGGCAACCCCTACACCGGAGAACCCCACCCGACTTGACGCTCGTCAACTTCCCTTTGCCTGGGACGCGTCTGTTGGTTCGGTGGCGGGTGCGGCAGCGTTTGCCGGGTGGCCCTGGGCAAGAGCGGAATGTTGAGAGCGCATGCGGGCTCGACGATCTCGCCGGCGCCCGCTGCGACGAGGACTTGGGCGCAATTCCGGATCAGGCCGGCGCCGTTCGGAGAATGCGGATGGACGATCTCAAGGAACGCACCGTGCGCGGCGGCTTTGCCAAGCTGATCGGGCAGGCCGCGAACTTCCTCCTTCGCCTTGCCTTCATCGCGGTGCTGGCCCGGTTCCTCTCACCTGAGGACTTCGGATTGATCGGCATGGTGACCGTCGTCACCGGTCTGAGCAGCATCCTGACGAACGCCTGGCTTTCCGCGGGCTCCGTACAACAAGACGCGATCGACGACGGTCAGCTCTCGACCCTGTTCTGGATCTACCTGTCGTTCGGGGCGATCCTGTGCCTGGTTTGCGTGGCGGCCGCACCCTTGCTCGTCGCATTCTACCATGAACCCCGCTTGTACTGGGTGACGGCAATCCTCGGGCTGAGCTGTCTGTTCACCACGGCCGGCGTCCAGCACTTCGCGATCCTCCAGCGCCAACTGCGCTACGTCGCGCTCGCGGCGGCGGAGACGATCGCCCTGTTTGCAAGCATCGTGGTCGGAACCGGCATGGCGATCGCCGGCTTCGGCTACTGGGCCCTTGTCGCCGCCACCCTGGTCGCTCCGGCCTGCAGCACCGTTTGCCTGTGGCTGGCCTCGGGCTGGATTCCCGGCAGGCCGCAACGGATCGCGGGCATCCGGTCGACCGTCGGCTTCGGCGGGACCATCACCTTCAACATCCTGGTCGTCTACATCGCCTACAACCTCGACAAGGTGCTGCTGGGCCGGTTCTGGGGGGCGGATGCGCTCGGCATCTACGGAAGGGCGTATCAGCTCGCGACCATTCCTCCCGAGAATATCAACGGGGCGATCGGGGGCGTTGCATTCTCGGCGCTATCCCGGCTGCGCGACGACGCCGTTCGCTTCAAGCGCTATTTCCTCAAGGGCTACTCCCTGGTCATGTCGGTCGGCTTTCCGATCACGGCCTTCTGCGCGCTGTATGCCAACGACATCATCCTCATCGTGCTCGGGCCGAAATGGAGCGAGGCCGCCGAGATCTTCCGCCTGTTGACGCCCACGGTGCTGGTGTTCGGCATCATCAATCCACTGGGGTGGCTGATGTTCTCGCTGGGTCTGGTGGGCCGCAGCGCCCGGATATCGCTGGTGCTCGCCCCGCTCGTCATCGGTGCCTACGTGATCGGGCTGCCCTACGGTCCGACCGGTGTCGCGACCGCGTTTTCCGCCGCGATGCTGTTGTGGCTCATGCCCCACGTCATGTGGTGCGTGCATGGAACACCGATCTCGGTGCGCGACCTCGCGTTGGCCGTGGGCCGTCCGTTCCTCGCCACCGCGTTTGCGGCGCTCTTTGCCTACGCGGCGCAGGTTTACTGGGCGGACCTGTCATACGCCTTGCTGCGGGTAGCGGCCGGAGGCAGCGTCATGCTCGCCGCCTACCTCTTCGCTCTCATGGTCGTGCTGGGCCAGAAGGAGGCGTACCTGGACCTGCTGAGAGGACTGAGGGGCCCTGCTGCAATGGACACGAAGAGCTGACAGTGCGCGCGGCGGCTCAGACAAGACTTCGCGGTGTGCGTCAGCCCACCGACGACGGCTTGCGCCGAAGCCGGGCAGCGGGTGCGCGGGCAACCGGCTTTGCGTCTATCAGGCGCAGCGGCAGCGTGCGCCGGTCCTCCCGGACCGTCGTGGCCGCGGCCGGGCCCGGGCTGGATGGTGCGGAACGATCCAGCGCGTTGACGAGCTTGCCGGCCTTGAAGGCGGCTTCCGTGCGGTTGCGCGCACCCAGCGCCCGCAACAACGCGGCCGCGTGCACTTTGGTCGTCGCCTCCGCGATGTGCAGGGCCTGGGCGATCTCCTTGTTGGACCTCCCCAGGGCCAGATGCGACAGCACCTCGCGTTGGCGAGGCGTGAGGCTGAGAAGGTCGGCGTCGCTCTTGACTGCAGGCGCAATCGCGTTGGGCACTTCCGCGGAGCGGTCGCTCGGGGCGTCGCCTGCTTCCGTCTCGGCGAGCGTCGGCGGCACGTAGATGCGGCCCGATGCGATATCCCGGATGGCCTGGAGAATATCGCCGTCGGGCTGCTGCTTCGAGATGAAGCCGTGGAACCCGGCGGCGAGGCTGGCCAGAATGCTCTGGCGTGTGTCCGAGCCCGATATGATGGCGAATCGGGTTTTCGGCGAGACCTCGAACGCCTGCTTGAGGAGATGGACCGAGCGGAAGCTCGGCTGGTCGAGATCGACCAGGAGCACGTCTACGGGTTCGATGGAGCGAACGTCGGCGAGCCCCTGGTTGAGCGTGCCAGCCTCGAGGATCTCGGTGCCCGGCATTGCCTCGGCGATGATGCTGCGCAGGCCCCTGCGGTACACGCTGTGGGGATCGACGAGCAAGATGCGGAGGGCCGCTCCCGCCTTCGATTGTCCCGGCGTCGATCTGTACATGTTGGCAACACCGAATTCGCGCTCGAAGGGCGTATTTTTCCGTCGGCGTTGTATTTCCGCGGTGAACCCACCCCGCACTCACGATCACCGGGCGGTGCTCTGCGAGCAAGCGCAAAATGCCCGCGCGCCGATTAGTAGTGCGTTAACCTTACTTGCACTGCTCCAACACCGGCGATTCGGCTCCGATATCGGTTAATCGGCCGCAATATCCAGCTTCGCCTCACCTTGATCGTGGTAGCGGACGCCATTCGGTTTGGTCGCGACGGCTGCAACGTCGGCGGCTAAGAGTCGGTCGCGAGGATTGCACCCTGGTAGAGCCAAATGGCGGGCACTACCCAGGCGAACAAGCTGGAAGGATCGGGCGGCGTCAGCACGCCGGCCGCAGCCACGATGGTGACAATGGCGTAGTCTCTCAGCTGCTGCGCCATCAAGCCTCACGCTGCCGGTGGCTGCGCGGCGGCATCCTTGGCGGCGCGCGATCTCTCCACCCGGGTCACGGCGTAGATGGCGGCCTCGTAGAGCAGGATCGTTGGCAGCGCCATGGCGATCATGCTGAAGGGATCGGGCGGCGAGAGCACGCCGGCCACAGCCGTGATGGCAACGATGGCGTAGCGGCGGAAGTCTTTGAGGTTCTGCGCGGTGACGATGCCGGCCTGGGACAGCAGGGTCAGCACGACCGGAAGCTGGAACATGATGCCGAAGCCGATGATCAGCGTCATGATGAGCGAGAGATACTCGCTGACGCGCGCCTGCAGGTGGATCTCGACCTGTCCACCCGTCTGCTCCATGGACAAGAAGAACTTCATGGCCAGCGGCATGACGACGAAATAGACGACGGCGGCACCGGCAATGAACAGCGCGAAGGTCCACATCAGGTAGGGGCGGAACGCCTGACGCTCGTTCTTGTAGAGGCCCGGGGCCACGAACTTGTAGGCCTGCAGGGCGATCAGCGGGAAGGCCAGCAGGAAGGCGCCGAACAGGGCGAGCTTGAGCTTGGTGAAGAAGAACTCGTGCGGGGCGGTATAGATCATCTCGATCTTCTGGTCCGCGCCCCGTGCCCACACGTATGGCTGGACGAGCAGGTTGTAGATGTCCGTGGCGAAGACGAAGCAGACGGCAAAACCGATGGCTACGCCGATCAGCGCATAGATCATGCGCTGGCGCAGCTCGATCAGATGATCCATCAGCGGCGCCTTGGACGCCTCGATCTCGTCGTGTCCCTCGGGCTTGGCGTCGGCCTTGACGCGTCTCCTGCACCGCTCAGGCTCCGCTCTTCTCGGTTGGCCGAGTGGATTCCGCAGGGGGCGCGTTCGCCGCCTCGCCCGGAGCCGGGGTCGCCGTCTCGGCAGGATGGGACGCGCCGTTCAGCCCTGTCGCCGCCTCGGTTGAGGCAGCTGTCGAGTTGTCGGCAACGGCCGCCGGAGGGACATCGCCGTTGAAGCCGATCGGATCGGCGGCGGGCTTGTCCTGCATCGCGGCATCGACGTCCTGGCGCGCATCGGCGAGCTGCTTTTCCACCGAGGCAGTGGCCTCGCGCATGGACGCCTCGGCCTCCTGCTGGACGCTCTCCACCGACTTCTTGAGCTCCTGCAGCTCGCTCTCGCGCATGGCCTCGTCGAACTGGGCGCGGAATTCCGCCGCCTGCCGCTTGATGATGCCCATGTACTTGCCGATGGTGCGCAGTAGCGCCGGCAGATCTTTCGGCCCGATGACGAGCAGCGCCACGATGCCGAGGATCAGGAGCTTGCTGGAAGTGATGTCGAACATCAGCTCAACCCAATGGCGCTCGTGCGCCCGACACGACTGACGCTCGGAAACTCAACCGTCGATACCGTGCGTCAGCTCTTCGCGCTCCAGCCCGCCTTGTTGGCTTCCACGCCCGCGGGCTGGCCCATGGGCTTCGCGCTCTCGAGGACCTTCGGCGGCTCTTCCTTCTTGCTCGGATCGGCGGCGCTGGCCGCCTCCTTGTCCTCCGCCATGCCCTTCTTGAAGCTCTTGATGCCCTCGGCGACGTCGCCCATGATCGACGAGATCTTGCCCTTCCCGCCGAACATCAGCAGCGCCACGGCCAAAAACAACAGCCAGTGCCACACGCTCAGGCTACCCATGTCGCTATCGCTCCTTTTTGCAGCCGGGGCCGCATTCTTACGCGTTTGACGGCACTATCGCAGAAAGCCCCCGCGCGGGCAAGTTTGCCACACCATTCCTAGCTCGCCCTAAACGCTTGAATCTCGGGGATTTCCGGGGTCTCCAGCATTAATTTCGCGTCATCGCCGCGACCCCCTTCGGCCGGGAACACGAGCACGCTCTCGGGATCGACGGCGATCGATACCTCCTGGCCGCGCTGCGGCACCTCCCATTCGCGCACGAGCGTATACAACGGTCGCTCGAAGCCCTGCGCGGCGATCTCCAGCACGGCCAGATCGCCCTGGAAGCGGGCATGCAGCACGCGGCCGGGCAGGCCCTGGCCGACGGCGCCCAGGCGGATGGCGCGGCGGCGGATACACAGGATGGCCGCGTCTCCCTCGTCGAGGCCCGGCACGGCAAAGACCCCGATCGGGGTTCTGAGCGCGCCGCCGGTCACGCGCATGCGGGATCTCGTTGATCTCCGAGAACAGCCGGGCGACGAACAGGTCCGCGGGGTTGCGGTAGAGAGCCTCGGCCTTGCCTGCCTGGATCATCCGGCCCGCCCGCATCACGGCGACGCGGTCGCCGAGGCGAATGGCCTCGGCCGGCGCGTGCGTGACGATCAGGCAGGTGGCGCGGGTCTCGCGCAGCAGCCCCAGCGTCTCATCCTGCATGCGTTCGCGCAGCTGGACATCGAGGCCGGAGAACGGCTCGTCCATCAGCATCACGGCCGGCCTCGGCACGATTGCCCGCGCCAGCGCCACGCGCTGCTGCTCGCCGCCCGAGAGGATGTGGGGGTAATCGCCGGCGTAGCGCTCGAGGCCCACGCGGGCGAGCGTCGCAAGCGCCTCCCGGCGGGCGTCCTCGCGGGGCAGCGATTTGAGGCCGAAGGCGACGTTGTCGAGGATGCTCAGGTGCGGGAACAGCGCGAAGTCCTGGAACATCAGCCCGACGTTGCGCTTCTCCGGCAGCACGAAGCGCGCGGGGCCCGCCACCTCCTGGTCGTTGATGAGGACGCGGCCGCCGGTCGGCCGCTCGATGCCGGCGGCGACGCGCAGGAGCGTGGTCTTGCCGCTGCCGGACGGCCCGAGCAGGCACACGACCTCGGCTGGCGCGATGTCGAGCGAGAGGCCGGCGAGCGCCATCGAGCCCTGATATTGCCGCTCGACCTGCTCGAAGGTGAGGCGTGCGGCAATCGTCGCCGCAGCCCGGCCGCCATGGGGCGACGGACCGGTACCTTGCTGCGCGGCACGTCGCCTGCGCCAGAACCAATCGAGGGAGTTCACCATGCGCCTCGCCGCCAACCTTTGCGATTGCCGCGACGGCGATGATGGTGACGCGGCCGGCCGGAATACAAGGGACCTCCTTAGCACGCCGCAGGCGGCTGCTCTTGACACTCCGATATATGCCGTGCCGCAACCAATGTCGGAAGGCCTAGTTCTTTGGTAACGTGAGTCGTCGTCCGCAGGCGGACGCGGAGGAGTGCCTTGGACAGTCGCCTGGTCCTGCCGAAGGATACGCTGCTGGACGGCGCCTACCGCATCACGCGGGTGCTGGGCACCGGCGGCTTCGGCATTACCTACGAGGCCGAGGACGTCAATCTCGCCACCGCTGTCGCTCTCAAGGAGTACTACCCCTTCGACTTCGGCGACCGCGACGCGACGATGAGCGTTCACCCCAAGTCGGAGCGGCACAAGACGACGTTCGACTGGGGCCGGACTTCCTTCCTGCAGGAAGCCCGCATGCTGGCCCGCTTCGACCACCCCAGCATTGTGCGCGTCGCCCGCGTGTTCGAGGCCAATTCCACCGCCTACATGGTCATGCGCCTCGAGCAGGGTCACAGCTTCGAGGCGTGGCTCGCCAGCCTCGGCCGTCCGCCCACGCAGGAGGAGCTCGATCGTATCGTGGCTCCTCTTCTCGATGCGCTGGAGCTGATGCACGCACAGGATTTCCTGCATCGCGACATCGCCCCCGACAACATCATCGTGCGCGCCAACGGCACCCCCGTGCTGCTCGATTTCGGTGCCGCGCGCCGGGCCGTGGGCGAGAAGAGCCGCATGCTTACCGGCATCGTCAAGGCCGGCTACTCGCCGCAGGAGCAGTACGCTACCGACGGCAGGCTGCAGGGACCGTGGACGGACTTCTATGCGCTCGGCGGCGTGCTCTATCGGGCCATCACCGGGGCGCCCCCGGAGGAATCGACGCTGCGCGCGATCGACGACCACATGCCGGCGTCGGCGCGGGCTGCGAAGGGCACCTATCGTCCAGGCTTCCTCGCGGCGATCGATGCCTGCCTCGAGGTACGACATAAACAGCGGCCGCAGTCGGTGGCGCAGCTGCGGCAGATGCTGCTGGGCGAGGGACCAAAGGCGAAACCCGCGCTGGCCCGTCTCGCCTCGATCGGCAGGCGGCGGGTCGACGTGTTGCCGTCCGTCGCCCCGGCCGCGCCAGCGTCCCTCCCCGCGGCACGGCGATGGCTGATCGTCGCCGCGACGCTGGCCGTGGTGGGCGGTGCCTACGGCGGCATCGAATATACGCGCTGGTCCGCCGAGCAGAGCCGCAGGGCCGAAGCCGAGGTCAAGCGTCTGGCAGCGGAGCGACAGGCGGCCGACGAGCGTGCCCGCCAGGAAGCAGAGTCAAGGCGGCTGGCGGACGTGGCCGCGAGAAAGCGGGCCGACGAGGAGGCGCTGGCAAAAGCGCGCGCCGAGTCGGAGGCCCGGCGCCAGGAGGCGGAAGCAAAACGGCTGGCAGAGGCAGCTGCCGCCCGCAAGAAGACCGAGGATGAGGCATTCGCCAAAGTCCAAGCCGAGGCCAAGCGCCTGCAGGAGGAGCGGATCGCAGCGGATAAGCGCGTGTCCGATGAGCGGGCTGCTCAGGCCGAGGCGCAGCGTAAGGCGCAGGAGGCGCGGCTGACGGCCGACACGCAGGCCGCCGTTGCCAAGGCCAACCAAGTGGCCCAGGCAGAGCGCGACTTCCAGGACGGCGAGCGCTACCTCTACGGCCGCGGCGTGCCGCGCGACTACGCCAAGGCGCGCGAGGCATATGAGAAGGCGGCCGCCGCAGGCAACAGCGGGGGCATGACGGGCCTAGGCTGGCTCTACGAGAACGGACTGAGCGTCTCCAGAGATCATGCCAAGGCGCGCGAGTTCTACGAGAAGGCATCAGCAGCCGGCAACACGTTCGGCACGAACAATCTGGGCCGGCTCTATCGCAATGGCTGGGGCGTGCCGCGCGACTATGCCAAGGCGCGGGAGCTGTTCGAGAAAGTGGCGGCTGCGGGCAACAGCGCCGGCATGGTGAGCCTCGGCTGGCTCGAGCAGAACGGTCTGGGCACTCCACAAAACTACGCCAAGGCGCGCGATTGGTACGAGAAGGCCGCGGCCAAGGGCAACGGACCGGCCATGGCCAGCATCGGCTGGATGTATCGCGACGCCTTGGGCACCCCCCAGGACTACGCAAAAGCACGCGAATGGTTCGACAAGTCTGCCGCCGCGCGCAGCGGCGCCGGCATGCACGGCATGGGAATACTCTACGAGCTGGGACAAGGCGTCCCGAAGGACTTGGTCAAGGCCAGGGAGTGGTTCGAGAAGTCTGCCGCAGCCGGCAACGATTATGGGATGAACTCGCTCGGGTGGCTCTATCAGACCGGCCAGGGCGGAACCATGGACTACAGCAAGGCGCGCGAGTGGTACGAGAAGGCCGCCGCCACGAGCAACAGGAATGCGCTGTATAATCTGGCGGTTCAGCTCGACAAGGGCCTCGGCGGTTCGCAAGACCATCCGCGCTCCGCCAGGCTGCTGCTGGAAGCCGCCCGGCTCGGCAATCGCGTCGCCGCCGACGAGCTGCGCGGCTCGATGGCAAACTGGAGCCCGAAGACGCGCGACGATCTCAAGCGCCAGCTGATCGCTCTGGGATACTTCAAGGGTCCGGTGCAGAGCACGTGGGACGGCGACGCGCGCGCCAGTGTCGATAAATACCTAGCCGCAGGGAAGTAAACGCCATGCCGCGCCACGTCGTCTGCCTGACCTTCGATTTCGACACGCAGTCGGGGTTCATCGCCCGCGGCATGACCACGCCGACGCCGCTGTCGCGCGGCGAGTTCGGGGCGCTCGCGTCGCGGCGGATCCTGGCGTTCCTCAAGTCGCGCGGCATCCAGGCGACGTGGTTCGTCCCCGGCTTCACCATCGAGAGCTGGCCGAGGGAATGCGCAGCCGTGGTCGAGCACGGGCACGAGATCGCCAACCATAGCTGGGCGCATATCCCATCCGCGACCATGACCCGCGAGGAGGAGGAGGCCGATCTCGTGCGCGCCAACGAGGCCGTGGTCCGTCTCACCGGCCGCAAGCCACGCGGCTACCGCTCCGCCTCCTGGGATTTGAGCGCGAGCACCATCGATCTGCTGATCGCGCACGGCTTCGTCTACGACAGCTCCCTGATGGGCGCGGACTATCATCCCTACCGCGCGCGCCGCGGCGACGTCGCCGAGCTGGGCAAGCCCTATCGCTTCGGCGAGGAGACGGGATTGATCGAGATGCCGATCAGCTGGTCGCTCGACGACCATCCCCACTTCGAGTTCATCCGCACGCAGGCGACCATCCTGCCGGGCCTGCAGTCGGCGCGTGCGGTGATGCAGAACTGGCTCGACGAGTTCCTTTACATGAAGAAGAGCACGGACTGGGGCGTGCTCACCTACACCATGCACCCCTACGTCATCGGTCGCGGCTACCGCATGCTGGCCTTCGAGGACCTGGTGGAGAAGATCGCCGCCGAGGGCGCTATCTTCATGACCATGGAAGCCGCCGCCGCCGAAGCCAAGGCGCGGCTGTTCGGATAAATTGGAACGATGACGCCCTAGAATTGCAACGCCAAACACTGCAGACGCGGATGGGGCTGCGCCCACAATTGTCCCGCCGTACACGCGATGGCATCGAGAGGTATACTCAGCCGGTTCCTCCCCGTGCGAGGTCATAGGATGAGGCGACGCGAAGTTCTTATCGGTCTTGCGGGGTTGGCAGCTCCAGCTCCTGCCTGGTCGCAGACCAGTGCTCGCTTGCCGGTAGTAGGATTTGTCGGCTTCGCCTCTTCTCCGATCGATAACGATACGCTTGACCCCTTCCGAAGTGGCCTGCGTGATCTCGGACGCATCGAGGGGCGCACAATCGCCATCGAAGCGCGCAGCGCGGGCGGAGATGTCGACAAGGGCCACACGCTCATATCCGAGTTGGCGGCGATGCCGGTCGACGTCTTCCTTTCGCCCGGCCCCGCGGCCACCCGTGCCATCTTGCGCAAGACGCGGATCCCAATCGTCGCGGTCGCCCTGCCCGCTACCCAGAGTGAGCCTGAGCTGTTCGCAAGCCTCGCACGTCCCGGCGGAACCGTGACCGGCTTCTCGGCTTTCGGGGAGGAGATGTCGGCCAAGCGCATTGAGATGCTCAAGGAAGTGATGCCCGGTCTCACCGTTCTCGGGGTGCTCCACAATGCTACCGACCCCACGTACCAGGCTTGGGGAGATCAGACGGCGGCTGATGCGAGAAGACAAGGTCTCGAGACCATCCGTCTCGGCCTCACGTCGCCTTCCGTGGCGTTGGCCGCCGACCAAATTCGCGCATTGCGCGACGCCGGCGGCAAAGCCTTGATCGTCATCCGAGACTTTCTGACGTCGACGCTGATGAACGACATCTGCAGGGTCGCCGCCGAGGCAGGCATCGGTGTGGTCGGAGAGAACGGTGAGTTCGCCCGAGCCGGCGCACTCTTCAGCTACGGCGCCGACATTCCCGACCTTTTCCGCCGCGCCGCGGGCTACGTCGATCGCATTCTGAGGGGTGAGAAGGCCGCAGATCTGCCGATCCAACTGCCGACCAAATTCGCCCTGATCGTCAATCTCAAGACTGCCCGCGCGCTCGGCCAAGTCATGCCGCCCTCCCTTCTCGTCCGGGCGGAAGAGGTGATCGAATAAGGTTGCGCGCCCGACCCCCAGGCGATCTCCAATTCCGCCCGGACCGCTCTTCTCCTTGACGCGTGGGCGCGAATTGGCGCGCGGTTCGGCAACACGCGGTTCCAGCTGAGGGAGGAGAGCATGAGCGTTTCCAATGAAGGCCTTCTGGTCATTTTGCTGGTCGGAGTTGTCGCGGGCTGGCTCGCCGGGCAGCTCGTAAGAGGCACCGGCTTCGGGCTGATCGGCGACCTCATCATCGGCGTCATCGGCGCTTTCATCGGCACCTGGCTGCTGCCGCGTCTCGGCATTCATATCGGCGCCGGGATCGTAAGCGCGATCGTCTCGGCGACCATCGGTGCGGTGCTGCTGCTGGTCGTGCTGAGGCTTTTCAGAGGACGCGGCCGCTGGTAGCGCGGCTCGCTCGCGCAAACCCCTCGCCACGACCGTCGCGGGCGATTAAAAGAGGCTCGCCAACCGTGTGAGTTCCTCGCGAGCCCGAAGCGCATGCGCACCTACACCATCCACGAGCGCCCCGATCCGGCGGCCGATCGGGTCGACCGCGCGGAGGCGCTGGTGTTCGTCAAGGACGGCTTCTCCTGGGCGGCTGCCCTGTTCGCGCCGCTGTGGCTGATCGTGCACCGGCTGTGGTGGCCGCTGCTGGGCTACGTCGTCCTCAGCGCGGCGTTGCAGTTGCCGCAACTGCTCTTCACCTTCGACCAGCGCTGGCTGGGGCTTGCCGCCCTCGCCCTCAACGTGCTGGTCGGCTTCGAGGCCGACAGCCTGCGCCGATGGGGTCTGGAGCGGCGCGGCTGGCATACCGTCGGCACCGTGACGGGCAAGACGGCGGCAGAATGCGAACGCCGCTTCTTCGACGCCTGGCTGCCCAACCAGCCGATCCTCACGGCGGGTACCCAATCGCGCTCCCCGACTGGCGGGGGCCGGTGGGGCGTCGGCACCCTGCTTGGCGCCCGTCCCTGAGTTCGCGAGCCATGCAGCGCCTGGCCATCATCAACTACGGTTCCGGCAACCTGCACTCGGCGGCGAAGGCCTTCGAGCGGGCGGCGCGCGAGAGCGAGGCCGACGTCGCCATCGAGGTGACGGACAGCCCCGCGGCGGTGCTTGCCGCGGACCGCATCGTGCTGCCGGGTGTGGGCGCCTTCGCCGACTGCAAGGCGGGCGTCGATGCGGTTGCCGGCATGCGCGAGGCGCTGGAGAAGACGGTGCGCGAGAGGCTTCGGCCGTTTCTCGGCATCTGTGTCGGCGCGCAGCTGATGGCCGAGCGCGGCCTCGAGTTCCGCATCACGCCGGGGTTCGGCTGGATCAAGGGCGACGTCAAGGCCATCGAGCCGAACGACCCGGCCCTCAAGATCCCGCACATGGGCTGGAACACGCTGGATGTCGTCAATCCCCACCCGCTGCTGGCCGGCATCGATACCGGGACAATGGGCCTGCACGCCTACTTCGTGCACTCCTTCCACTTGGCCGTAGCCGATCGGGCGACGCTGGTGGCGGAGACAAATTACGGTGGACCGGTGACCGCGATGGTCGGGGTCGACAACATCGCGGGCACCCAGTTCCACCCGGAGAAGAGCCAGACGCTGGGCTTGCGGCTCATCTCCAACTTCCTGAAGTGGCGGCCCTAGAGTCGGATCTGGGGTGATCCGACTCCAGGGAGCGGGCAGGCTCCCTGACCCTCGGGGGATTGGGGGAAAGGGTTAGGCCGCCTTCGCTTCAGGCAACGCAGGCACGGGGAAAGCAACGACATTTCCGGTCTCGGCACCGCTTGCCTCGGGGCGGCGCTTGCGGAACCAGCGCAGCGCCGTGTTGAGCAGCAGGGCATCAGTCTCGACCTGCTGGATCAGCAGGCCGTCCTCGCCGTCGAGGTGCGGCTTGAGGCGTCGCTCGAGCGCGTCGGCGCGCTCGGAGGATTGCACATACCAGGTGGACTCGAGCGGGCGGGCCCAGGACTCGCCCAGCTGCATGATCGCGCTCGACAGCGCGTGGCGGACGGGGGTGGCGAGGTCGTAGGTGATGAGATAGGTGCGCATGGCTGTCCCGGTGGGCATGAGGGAAGAGGGCTGTTCCCGCCGCGATACGCACCGACATGCGGCAGGAACGTAGAGAGAACATGCCGCGATTCTGGTCTGGAGTTCCAGCAGATGTTGCTTGTTCGTTCCAGTGCGTGAGTTGGGGTCAAGAGTCAGCACAGACCCGACACCGCCGAGACCGGGGCTTGCGTCAGGTCATCGCTTTGCTTGACCGACCTACAGCTCGGGACCATCGAACAGCCCGGGCTGCAAGTCGGCGGGCGGCTTGCGCGGGATGGTCCGGTGGCGGCCGTAGTCGATGCGGTTGACGAGGCCCGGGTAGCGTTCCGCGAACAGGGCCTGGGCCTTGTCGCGGCTGCCGGCGAAGCGCTTCTCCTCCCAGATCTCGTAGAGACGGCGCGGGTCGCAGCCGTAGCGCGCCAGCAGCTCCTTGCGCCGCACCCGCAGCCAGCGGGCGATCCAGATGTCGACGGCGTCTGCCTCCACGAGCAGCCGCTTGCCCGGCGGGGCGGCGACGATGGCTTCCGGCGCTTGCACGATCACGACGCGACCTTGACTGAATGCGAACATCGCCCATTGTGCGCCGGCAATGATAGCAAACTGATGGCCGCACCCGGAGCACCCGGAGGCCGCCACTGCCCGGTGCTGGCGCTCCGACCATGATCCTGTATCCCGCCATCGATCTCAAGGACGGCCGCTGCGTCCGCCTCAAGCGCGGCGAGATGGCGGAGGCGACCGTATTCAGCGACGATCCGGCCGCCCAGGCGCGGCAGTTCGCCGACCAGGGGTTCTCGCACCTGCATGTCGTCGACCTCAACGGCGCCTTCGCCGGCAAGCCGGTCAACGCGCCGGCGGTCGACGCCATTCTCGCCGCGGTGTCCACGCCGGTGCAGCTCGGCGGTGGCATCCGCACGCTCGACACCATCGAGATGTGGCTCGCCAAGGGTGTCGCCCGCGTGATCCTGGGCACCGTCGCGGTGCGCGACCCGGGCCTCGTGCGCGACGCCTGCCGGCGCTTCCCCGGACGCGTTGCGGTCGGCATCGATGCCAAGGGCGGAAAGGTGGCGGTCGAGGGCTGGGCGCAGGTGAGCCAGCTCGACGCCACCGAGCTGGCGCGCCGGTTCGAGGGCGCCGGCGTTGCCGCCATCATCTACACCGACATCGATCGCGACGGCGTTCTGGCGGGCCTGAACCTGCCGGCCACCGCCGCGCTCGCGCGCGCCATCGCCATTCCCGTCATCGCCTCGGGCGGACTTGCCGGCATCGGGGATATCGAGGCGCTGCTGCGGCCGGAGCATCGCATCATCGCCGGCGCCATCGCCGGCCGCGCGCTCTACGACGGCCGCCTCGATGCCAGGGCGGCTCTGGCTCTGATCGGCGATGGCGGCATATCTGCACACCGCTAATCGCGCTCTCGTGATTGAATTGCTCCTAGCTGTGGACGCAATTCGGGCGTTGTCTGTCGTTCTCGCGCGCAAGACGCGAAATTCAACGTCGGTGGAGGTAACGCTATGACAGCGATCAGCATGTCGCGCCGTCAGGCCCTCTTGGGCACGGCGGCAATGACTGGAGCGGCGACCCTTGGCGCAGTGCCGATGCCTACGGCGATGGCCAAGGCCCCAATCGCGACGGATCAGGCTCCATATTTCTATCGCTTCAACCACGGCAAGATGCAGGCGACCGTGGTCTCCGACGGCATCCTGCCCCTTGGCGAGCCGTCGGGCAGCTTCCTCGGCACGTCCAAGGAAGAGATCGGCAAGATGCTCACCGACAACTTCCTGTCGCCGACCAGTGTCACGCTCGAGCAAAATATTCTCGTCCTCAACACCGGCGACAAGCTGGTGCTGTTCGATACCGGCATGGGCTCTTCGACCATGTTCGGGCCGACCCCTGGCAAGCTGCTCTCGAGCCTCAAGGCCGCGGGCATCGATCCCAAGGACATCGACGCCGTGGTGGCGACGCACGCCCATTGCGATCACGTCTGGGGCATCATGGCTGCCGACGGCAGCCGCAATTTCCCCAACGCGCAGATCTACATCTCGCAGGCCGATTTCGATTATTGGACCGACGAGAAGAAGCTGACGGTGAAGGATCCCGCCTACATGATCCCGTTCGTGGAGGGCGCGCGCAAGAACCTGCTGCCCAACCGCGACCGCACGGTCTTCTTCAAGGACGGCCAGGAGTTTCTTCCGGGCATCCAGGCACTGTCGGCGCCCGGCCATACCATCGGCCACACCGCGTTCATGATCACCTCCGACGGCAAGACTTTGGCCGCGATCGGCGATCTCACGCATCATCAGGTGCTGCTGGTGGAGAAGCCGCGCATCGAGTTCGCCTACGATACCGACTCCAAGCAGGCGGCCAACACGCGCGTGCGCGTTCTCGACATGCTGGCGGCCAACCGCATCCCGCTCATCGCCTACCACTTCCCGTGGCCGGGCGTCGGTCACGTGGCCAAGAACGGCGACGGCTTCCGCTATTTCCCCGCGCCGCTGCAGATGATGGAGCAGAAGACCTGAGGTTGCGCAGGGCGGGATTCGCGTCGAATTGCTACACTTCGCCTCAACTGCGACGTGGCGGCCGCGACGTCAATCCTGCTCTCGCTGTTCTGGATCGCCGGCGGTCGCCGTTGTCGCCGGCGCCGCTGCCGTGCCACAAGCATCGTGGAACGTTCAAGCCGCCACGCGGTTGACAAGATCGGCGTATGTACCGCGCGCTTCGCCGCGTCAACGATGGCGACGGATTGTCCGGAGCGCGGCGTTTCCAATGGGCACTATCATCAGGAGAGCCAAAATGAAGCGTGTCGTATTTGCTGCCGTCACAGTCTGCCTCGCGATCGCACCCGCGCTCGCCGCTTCGCCGAAGATCGATGCCGCGGTCAAAGCCTTCAAGGCGGTCGGCGCCGATCCTGCGAAACAGAAGATTTTTTGCGACATGAGCAAAGCCATGGACGAAGCCGGCGACAAGCCGAGCCCGGCCGCCGATGCCAAGATCAACGGCTTCATGAAGCAGCTGGGTTCGGACTTCGAATCGGCCTGGGGCGTGGCGGACGGCCTCAACGAGAACTCCGCCGACGGCAAGGCCTACAACAACGCGCTCGATGCGCTCGCGGGCAAGTGCTCCTGAACCTTCTCCACGCAGCCTGACGCGGCCGCGGCAGGATGTGCCGGAACCCGAGGAAGCCTCGAGCGTTTCCATAACCGCTCGCTTCCTCCCACACCGGCGAGCAAGAGGGCTCACCCATCCATCGGTGAGCCCTCTTTTTTGTGCCGCACTCCTATCGAGGAGCCGGCCTCGAGACGAGCGTGTGGCTTGTCGTGGTTGCGACTCCTTGACCGTGCACGCTTTTCTCGGTTGCGCTCACTCCCGTCGCTGCAGCAAGTACTGAAAATCGCTGCGGGTTGCGATAGAGATTGAACGGCGTATTCATGCTCGACCTTTCGCTGATCCATCCAGGCCTGATCGGCAGCTCCAGCCTCGTCGTCGCGGCGGAGCACACCGCCCCACGGGTCGGATCGGGCCGCATCGCGGTGCTGGCGACGCCGGTGATGATCAACGTGATCGAGGCGGCCGCGCTGGCGGCGATGGAGCATCTTCTGCCCGCGGGGCATCAGAGCCTCGGCATCCGGCTCGATGTGCGCCACTTCGCGGCGACGCCGGTCGGCCTGACGGTCACGGCGACGGCGGAGATTATGCGCGTCGAAGGCCGCACCATTACCTTCCGCGTGGAAGCCCGCGACGAGCGCGAGCCCATCGGCGACGGCACGCACGAGCGCGTGGTTGTGAACGTGGCCCAATTCGACGACCGGGTGCAGCGCAAGGTGCGCAGCAAGCCGGCATAGGCCGGGGTCGTCCGCTCGATGAGCACCTGAAATGCGGCGGGAGCAATTGCCAAGTCGCTGAACGCCTTGTATTTGAGGCGCGCAAAGCGGCAATTCCACCCGTTGTTCACAGCCCCCTGGCGCTCGCCACGCGGGGCGACTATCTCAGTCCCGTCCAGTGACCGCGGCAGCCGTAGGGCTGGCCGTACGTCCGGGGCGGAGCGTTGAGACGGCAGCATCATCGAGAAAGGATGCAATGAAAGCTTTCAAGGACCAGGATATGAAGGAGCGGCTCGCCAGGGCCGCCGAGGCAAGGCAGAAGGCGCTCGAGAAGTTCAAGGCACGGCCGGCGGCGGACGATCCGGCGGTGATCGCGCGCGCCGCGGAGCGCAAGGCGGTCGCCGAAGCGCGCGAAGCTCGCGAGCGGGAACGCGCTGCCATCAAAGCCAAGGAAGCCGAGGAGCGCGCGGCGCGCGAGGCCATCGAGAAGGTCGAGCGGGAGGCGCGCGAGCGCCGCGAGGCGATCGAGAAGGTGATCCGCGACTCGGCAGAGGCGGCCGAGCGCAAGGCCGAACGCGACCGGCGCTACGCGGCACGCAAGGCGCGGCAGTCGAAGTAGGCGGTCTTCTGCGATGACGACGCCGGCGATTCTGATCAACATCGACGTCGACGATCTGGATCGCGCTGTCGCCTTCTACACATCCTTGCTGCAGCTGAAGGTCGGCCGGCGGTTCGGCGCTGCAGGGGTCGAGTTGCTGGGCGGGTCGGCCCCGCTTTACCTGCTCGTCAAGCCGCCTGGCACCGCCGTGAGCGCGGCCAGCGCGGAGCGCCGTTGCTACGCGCGGCATTGGACGCCCGTGCATCTCGATTTCGCGGTACCTGACCTCGCCACGGCGGTCGCAACCGCCCTCGCCGCCGGCGCCACGCAGGACGAACCTTCCGCGACGCACCGCTGGGGCCGCATCGCGCACATGGCCGATCCTTTCGGCCACGGCTTCTGCCTCATTGAGTTCATCGGCCGAGGCTACGATGAGATCGCAACCTCATGAAACGGGCAGGCAACCGCTTACGGATGGAACGGATGGGCAGGCGATCCGTGCAACTGGTCGCCGCGGCGGCGCTCGCGATGGTGGGCGCCCTGGCTCCGGGTGAGAGTTCCGCCCAGGACAGGGCGTACGTGGGCACCTGGGCCGCCAAGCGCGCGCAGTGCCGCCAAGGCCAAGACAAGCAGGACGCCCCGCTCGTCCTCACACGCAACGGCTACCACCAGCACGAGACGCACTGCAAGCTCGGCTCCGTGCGCGAGCAGGGCCCGGGCATGTGGCGCGTCGCGGCGCGTTGCACCGTCGAGGGTGATGCGCAAAGCCACAGCCTCACGTTCACTGTGGCTGGCAGGCGCCTGACCATCCGCGACAAGCAGGGCACCCGCACCTTGCGGCGGTGCTGACGACGGGGCCGGGCGAGCGATTTGGTCGCGTGCCGGCGGCGACGAATCGGACAACGCCCGAACGCCTGCGGGGTGCACCCCAGCCAGCTTGATTTTCGCCGCATCCCGTGGGCATGCTCGGCTGCGATTCACGGGCTCGCCGGTGTTCACGAGCAACGCTGCGGACAGCGACATCATGGCCTCACAGAATACTGCCCTGACCACCACGCTCGCACGCACGGACAGCCCGCGCCGCGAGTCGCTGCGCCACGAGCTCGCCCGCACCAAGCCGACGGGCCGCCGCGCCGGCCTCAAGCCGAAGCTCGTGCTGGCCAGTGCCTCGCCCAGGCGCCTGATGCTATTGGGCCAGGTGGGCATCGAGCCCGACGCGCTGCGCCCGTCCTCCATCGACGAGACACCGTTCAAGGGCGAGATGCCGCGTTCGCTCGTCACGCGCCTCGCCCGCGCCAAGGCCGAGACCGCCCGCGATCAGATCGCCAACGACAAGGACGTGGCCGACGCCTACGTGCTGGCAGCCGACACCGTCGTCGCCGTTGGCCGGCGCATCCTGGTCAAGCCGCGCTTCGTGGAGGAGGAGCTGGCCACCCTGCAACTGCTCTCCGGGCGCAACCACCGCGTGATCACCGGGGTCAGCCTGATCACGCCGGATGACCGCCTGCGCATCAAGATCATCGACACGCGCGTGCGCTTCAAGCGTCTGTCGAAGGAGGAGATCGAGGCCTACATCGCCTCGCGCGAGTGGCGCGGCAAGGCCGGCGGCTACGCCATCCAGGGCCTGGCCAGCTGCTTCGTGCAGAAGCTGACCGGTTCCTACACCAACGTCGTCGGGCTGCCGCTCACGGAGGTGGTGAGCATGCTGCTGGGCGAAGGTTTCCCGATCCATTTCAACTGGCTGAAGCTCGGCGAGGCCGACCCCGAGTGACGGCTGGAGCGCGCGGCGATCCGTGCGACAGCCTGCCTCGGCGGGCCGCCACCTCTCACGCGGCGTGCACCGCGGGCTCGGTCAGCACCGAGTAGAGGGCGGCGCGGTCGCGGGAGGCGCGCAGCCGTTCGATGGTGGGGGGCTCGCGCAGCAGCCGCGAGATGCGCGCCAGCGCCTTCAGATGGTCGGCGCCGGCATGCTCGGGAGCGAGCAGCAGGAAGATCAGGTCCACCGGCTCGTTGTCGAGCGCCTCGAAATCGATCGGCTCGTCCAGGCGCGCGAACACGCTGACGATGCTCGGCAGCCCTGGCATGCGCCCGTGGGGGATGGCAATGCCGCGGCCGACACCCGTGGAGCCCAGCCGCTCGCGTTGCAGCAGCGTATCGAAGATCTCGCGCGCATCGAGCCCGGTCAGCACGGCGGCCCTTTGCGCGACGTCCTGCAGCGCCTGCTTCTTGGTCTTCGCCTTCAGAGACGGGTACACCGCCTCGGGCGCAATGAGATCAGCAAGGTCCATGTCCGTCTCTCGTTTGCGGACGCTTCAACGCCTGCCTGCGCATTTCGTTCTTGCGCGCCACTCCTGCACATCCCGCGATTCATGCACGTTCTGTGCCGGCGATTTGCACCTTCAACGCCAACGGCTGCCAGCTCTCGTCCGAGCTCCGGCTCCAAGGGCGTCACCGCCATCCGACATGTAAGATATCCCCCGAGGATATCGCGTGACATCGTTCGTGGGGCGTCTTCGCGTCCCTTCCTGGTCGAACTGCAATAAAGCCGATCCGCCCACGCTCCCTGAAGGCAACGCGGACCTATGCTTTTTCTTGCTGCAGTGCGCTCGCAGGCCGCTCGGCCGATCAGGAGTGCCTGCAACGCGGGCGGACCGTAGATCAGAGGCCATTAACTGTCAAACAGTGTCGAGCGTCTATCTTCGCCGTCTTTGGCATCCGGAAAACCCATGTTTTGCCAAAGGCTTATTGCGCAGGCAAGTCCGGCAATCCGCCGTAGCGGACGGGCGACGGACACCCTGCTTTACACGCTGGCGCCGAGCCGTGCCGCCATCTGCTTCTCCCGCCTCCGCTGTACGGAGGAGGGGATGCGCAGGGCCTCGCGGTACTTGGCCACGGTGCGCCGGGCGATGTCGATGCCGTCGCGTTTCAGCTGCTCGACGATCTTGTCGTCGGACAGCACCGCGCTCGCGTGCTCCGCATCGATCAGCTGGCGGATGCGGTGGCGCACGGCCTCCGAGGAGTGCGCCTCCTCCCCGTCGGACGAGGCGATGGCGGACGTGAAGAAATACTTGAGCTCGAACACGCCGCGCGGCGTCGTCATGTACTTGTTGGAGGTGACACGGCTGACGGTCGACTCGTGCATCGAGATCGCGTCAGCCACGGTCTTCAGGTTGAGCGGCTTCAGGTGGGCGATGCCGTAGGTCAGGAAGCCGTCCTGCTGGCGCACGATCTCCTCGGCCACGCGCAGGATGGTGCGGGCGCGCTGGTCGAGGCTCTTGACCAGCCAGTTGGCGCTCTGCAGGCAGTCGAGCAGGTAGCCGCGATCCTTCTCGGAATGGGTGCCCTTGCTGACGGTCGTGTAGTAGCTGCGGTTGACGAGCACGCGCGGCAGCGTGTCGTTGTTGAGCTCGACCACCCAGCTGCCGTCGCGCGCCGGACGGACCATTACGTCAGGCAGCACGGGCTGGATCTGGATGGTGCCGAACTGCAGGCCGGGCTTGGGATTGAGCCGCTTGATCTCGGCGATCATGTCGGCGAGCTCCTCGGAGTCGACGCCGACCGCGCGCTTCAGCGCCGCGAGGTTGTGGCCGCCGAGCAGCGCCAGATTGTCGAGCAGCTTGGAGATCTGAGGATCGTAGCGGTTCTGGTCCTTGAGCTGCAGCGCGAGGCACTCGGCCAGATCGCGCGCGAACACGCCGGGCGGGTCGAAGCCCTGCAGCACGTGGAGCACCTTGTCGATGAGCCCGGCCGGCGCCCCGAGCTTGTCGGCGAGGTCGTCGAGGTCGACCCGCAGGTAGCCGGCCTCGTCCACCGTGTGGATGAGATGGGCGCCGATCAGCCGCTCGGCGGGATCGGACACGACGACGTGCAGCTGCTCGGTCAGATAGTCCGCCAGCGACAGGCCGGCGGCGACGAAATCCTCGAGATTGGTGTCCTCGCCCCCGAATGCGTTGTGCGTGCGCGGCCGCAGCGAAGCCCAGCCGCCGCTCTCGGGCTCGGCGCCATTGGCCTGCTGCCGCGCGCCGTTGACCTCACCCTCCTCGCGGGGTGCGCCGTTGAGCGCCGGCCCCTCGCCCGCGACCCAATCGTTGTCGCCCTCGGTCTCGACACGCGGCGCGGCCGGCTCGGGGGTCGCCTCAGGCGCGACCTCGTCCCGCTCCAGCAGGGGATTGCGCTCGACCTCGGCCTCTACGAACGTGCACAGCTCGACATTGGACAATTGGAGCAAGCGAATCGCCTGCTGCAGCTGGGGTGTCATCACCAGCTGCTGGCCTTGCCGGAGCTCCAATTTGGGCGCGAGTGCCATACTTCCCCTGATCGTCGCCAGGACGCGTCACGGGGTCAAGTTATAAGGTCGGCGCATTAACCGAACATATCCCCCAGGTAGACCCGCCTGACGTCTTCGTTGGCTATGATTTCCTGAGGATTACCATGCGTTAAGACTTGGCCGTCGTAAATAATGTAGGCGCGGTCGACGAGACTGAGCGTCTCGCGCACGTTGTGGTCGGTAATCAGCACGCCGATGCCGCGTGCGGTGAGTTGGCGCACCAGCTGCTGGATGTCGCCGACCGCCAGGGGATCGATGCCGGCAAAGGGCTCGTCGAGCAGCATGAACGAGGGCCGGCTGGCCAGCGCGCGGGCGATCTCGCACCGGCGCCGCTCGCCGCCCGAGAGCGCCAGCGACGGCGATTTCCGCAGCCGCGTGATGTTGAACTCCTCGAGCAGCTTGTCGAGCTGCTCCTTGCGTGCCCTGCGCTTGGGCTCCACCAGCTCCAGCACCGCCATGATGTTCTGTTCGACCGTAAGACCCCGGAAAATCGAGGCCTCCTGCGGCAGGTAGCCGATCCCGAGGCGGGCGCGCCGGTACATCGGCAGCCGCGTCACGTCGCGGCCGTCGAGGGTGACCTGGCCGGCATCGGCCGGCACCAGGCCGGTGACCATGTAGAACACGGTGGTCTTGCCGGCGCCGTTGGGCCCCAGCAGCCCGACGGCCTCGCCCCGGCCGGTCTCGAGGCTGACCCCTTTCACCACCAATCGATTGCGGTAGGACTTCTGCACGTTGACGACCGTGAGCCACCCCTCCCCGCCGTAGGGCACGCTCGGCTCGTCGAACTCGGCATCCCGATGCGGCGCATGGCCGTTGCTGCGCCGGGCAACTCCGTTCGCCTTTTTCGCCTTGAACGGAAACAGCCGCATGGCGTCAGTCGCCTCGCTGCGCCGGGCTGGCACTGGTGCTCGACTGCCACGCGTCGCCGGTCCTGGCGGCCGTTCCCTCGGGCAGGACCTTCTCGACCGCGTTCTTGGCCTTTTGCTTGGCCTCGCTGGGATAGACCAGCAGGCATTGCTTGCCGGGCGGACATACGCGGCCGGCGGGATTCTCTGCCACTGGAGGCGGAGCCGTGAGCGGCGGCGAGGCGCTGGTGGCGGGGCCGGGCTGCGCCACCGCGGGCTCCTGCTCCAGCTCGAAGCGATACATGCCGGTGGTGAGATCGATCTTGAGCCTCGGTCCCTGGGCCACGTCCTTGCCGCGCGAGACCGTGACGTCGTCGCCCATCAGCACCGTATTGGCCTTGATGTCGAAGGTCGCCCAGTCGCCGGTGGCGGTCTGCCCGTCCTTGGAGGTGATCAGCACCTTCTGCTTGGCTTCCACGCGAGTGAGCTGTGACGGCGTCTTGCTGGCGTCATCGCCGCCGCTCGAAAGCCCGAGCCCGGCCTGACCCGTATAGAACGCCGTCATCTCGACCGTGCGCACGACGAACTCGCCTTGCTTGGACTTGACGTTGCCGTGGAAGACGGCGCGCTTCTCGGTGTCGTAGACGTCGAGCGTATCGGCCTCGATGTCCATGGGGGCATTGGGATCCATCTTGAAGGAGCCCATCACGCCGTCCTGCACGGCGCCTGCACCCGTTGGCAGCGGCAGACTTTGGCTTCGGTTGCGCGCCGGCTTTCTGGTCGGCCTGGTAGAACGTCGCGGCGATGCGGCCGGCCGGCTGTCCGCCATCCGCAGGCGTCTCGAGACGGCTGGTGCCGGCCTTGCGGTCGATGAACAGCCGCTTGCCCTGCAGCACGTTCCTCAGCTGGTGCACGACCACGTCGCCGGTGAACAGCGCCGTATCGGCCTTGGCATCGAACTCAATTTCCTCGCTGGTCACGCGCCGGTCCGTGCCGATGGTGACCACGGTCCCGCCCTTGGCGACCAGGCGCGACAATCGCGAGCCCTCGCCCGCCTGCTGCGGCGCCGCACCCGTGAGCTGCTCGACCGCGGCCTTGCCTTCGTAGGTGATGTGCAGCTCGGGCGCCTTGAGCGTCGAGTCTCCCTGCACGGCCACGACCTTGCCCATGAACAGCGCCGTCTTGTCCGTGTCGTTGACGTAGAGCTGGTCGGAGGTGACATCGATCGGCTGGCGTGAATCGCGCCCGAACGCCGGGGTGGCCGGCGCTGCCCGCCCGGCCTGCGTCGACGAGATGAGATGCGCCTTCACGTCGCCGATGAAGGTCGCCTCGCGCGTGTCGGTGCGCATGGTCATGCTGGACCCCTGCACCCTGCCGGTCGGCATCGTCAGGTCGACCGGCTCCTTGGAGACGACGCGGTGCTCCTTGTTGTAGACCATGGCGCGCGACATCCGCGCCTTCATGCCGTTGGAGGCATCGATCTCGATGCCGTCGTACAGCTCGAGCTCGCTCTTGGTGTTGTCGAGCAGGCCGTGCTTGGCCTTGAGCTTGGTGGTGACATCGTTGGTCTGCAGGAGGTCGCCGTCGATGTCGATCAGCTTGATCGGCGCTTCCTTGTTGAACTCGACGATGGCCTTCTTGGCCCGCACCTCGTAGCGGCCGCCTTCCTTGGTCAGGCCGAAGTAGGTCGGGTTCTTCATGGTCAGGTCGTCGGCCGTGAGCTGGACCTCCCCGACCTTGAGGCGCCCTGCTCCCAGCTGCCAGGTCCAGCCCAGCGTCAGGGCGTAGTAGCCGGTGACGCTCGCCGCGGTCAGCGGCATGGCGATGCGCAGCACCTTCACGATCAGGGAATGCCGTCGCGCCCGCCGGAAGGCACGGCCAAGCTCGGTCGCGTCCCGTGCCCCTCTCAGGACCGAGCCCATAGGCGCCTCGCGCGCGTCCATCGTGATCGCCATGGGCAACCGTTCCCCCTTGCGGTGCAAGGGCCCGCTTCAGCCGAGTCGCGCTAACTGCCCGGGAATTTGGGTGATATTGGGACTTGTGGCAAGCCGGACACGGGCCGGATGCGGGTTTGCAAGGCCGAAAATCCCCATACCAGCGTGCGCGGCTCCGTTATCGCTCTTGCGATAATTGGGGCGCGTGTCCGCCGCGCCTCGCCTCACGCCAGCGCGGCCTTCACCGCCGAGCGGATTTGCTCCAGCGTGAACGGCTTGGTGATGATGCGGGAGATCCTGGCCTTGAGGTGTGCGGCCCGGCCCAGCTCGTCGGCAAAGCCCGACATCATGACGATCCGCAACTTGGGATTGGCAGCGACGGCCTTCTCCACCAGGGCGACCCCGTCCAGGCCCGGCATCTGCACATCGGTGACCAGGACATCGAAGCGCGTGGGCGCGGCCTGCAGTTTCTCCAGTGCCTCGGTCCCGTCCTGCGTCACGACGACCTCGTGACCCTCGGCACCCAGAGCACGCTGCACCAGGTCCCGCGTCGCCGCGTCGTCCTCGGCCAGAAGGATGCGTGCCATGTCGCCCTCCGCCTCAATCCCGCCTCGACCTGAACCCACCGCCCAGCGAGCGACAGCTCACCCAACGAAGCGGACCCAAGTTCCCGCGGCAGCCTAGCACAAAATACGCCAGGACATCGGAGCGCGACGATATCCACAATCGAGCCGACGATGGCCGCTACGGTTCTGCCGCGCCTCCCCGGACGCGGGCGTCACCCACGGTCAAGCCTCATCGCGCCATGCACCGAGAAGGAAGACCCTCCGCTTTCCTCGGTTCGGCCCGGCTTGTGCGTGGACGTCGGCGAGGTCCGCGCCCGTCCATTTCCTGAGAGCCATCTTGGCGACGATCCCGACGGCTATGAATGTCCCGAAGTAGATGGCCGCCACGACAATTGCCCACATGGGAGTCCTTCCCCGATCCGTTGCAGTGCCGCCGGACGGTGCAGTCGCGGCCATTGGTAGCACGGTTTGCCGGTTGCATGGGCAGCGTGAGAGCAGGGACAACAGGCGATTGGCGCAGGAGGTCAGAGCAGATGAAGCCCGCAACCGCGCAGAGCGCGCTCCAGGTGCAGTCCACCCTCGGCCCGGCCTTCCAGGTGGTGGAGTTCGAGGCCAGCACGCGCACCTCGCAAGACGCGGCGGCAGCGATCGGCTGCACCGTGGCCGAGATCGCCAAGTCGCTGATCTTCAGGTCGGCCGGCGGGCGCTCCGTGCTGGTCATCGCCTCCGGCAGCAACCGCGTCGACGAGAAGAAGGTGCGCGCGCTGCTGGGTGAGAAGATCGAGCGCGCGGACGCCGATTTCGTGCGCGAGGCGACCGGCTACGCCATCGGCGGCGTCCCCCCGGTCGGCCATGCGACCCCGCCGGTCGTGCTGATCGACAGCGATCTGCAGCGCTTTGAGGCCGTGTGGGCCGCCGCGGGCACGCCCAATGCCGTGTTCAAGGTCACGCCGGCCGATCTCGTGCGCCTGACGCAGGGGCAGCTTGCGGACATCGCCAAGCGCTGACGACGTCAAGGCTGGCACCGGCCCCAATCTCACGACCCCCGTAGCGTCTTCTCCCGGATCGCGCGGGTGTCGGCGAGGCCGGCCTGGCCGGCGGCCTCCTGCAGCTCGTGACGGAACTCGTCGCGCTTCTCGTGGATCGAGGCGATCACCGGGCCGGCGGGCAGGCCGAGGCCCACCAGCGCGGCCTCCGAGAGCTGCAGGCTCGCCTCGATGGTCTCGGGCACCGCATCGGTCACGCCGATCGCATAGAGGTGGCGGGCGTGCGCGGCATCGCGGGCACGCGACACGATCAGCAGATCGGGCCGCAGCGGGCGCACGGCCTGCACGATCTCGTCGATCGCCGCCTGCGTGTGGATGGTCACGATCAGGGCCGCGGCATCCATCAGTCCGCAACCCTTGAGGAACGCGAGGCTCGTCGCGTCGCCGTAGTAGACCTGCCGGCCGCGCTTGCGGTACAGCGCGACCGCGGCGGGATCGCTATCGGTGGAGATGAACGGGAAGCGGTGCCGCTCCAGCATGTCGCACACGATCTGCCCGACGCGGCCGTGGCCGATGACGATTGCGTGTCCGCTGCTCCCGACCGGCGGCGGCGCCGTCAGCTCCGGCTGCTGGCCCTTGCGGCGCTCCAGGCGCTCTGCGATGCGCCGTGCGGCCAGCGACAGCAGCGGGATCAGCGCCATCGTCAGGGAGGTCACCGCCAGCGTGAAGCTGGCGACGGGCGCGGAGACGATGCCGGCCAGCGTGGCCATGCCGATGGCGACGAACGCAAACTCCCCGCCCGGGCCCAGCAGCAGGCCCGTCTCGATCGCGGCCGGCAGCGGCACGCGGAACAGCCGCGCTAGACCGGTGATGAGGCCGGCCTTGATGGCGATCAGTCCGGCCACCGACGCCAGCAGCCAGAACGGGTCGCGGGCGAGCTCGCGCACGTCGATCCCCATCCCGACCGTGAAAAAGAAGATGCCGAGCAGCAGCCCCTTGAAGGGCTCGATCGTCGTCTCGATGGCCTTGCGGAACTCGGTCTCGGCCAGCAGCAGTCCGCCGACGAAGGTGCCGAGCGCCATGGAGAGCCCGGCCAGCCCGGCAATGAATCCGGTGCCGATGACCACGAACAGGGTCGCCGCCACGAACAGGTCGGTCGCGCCGTTCGATGCCACCAGCCGGAACAGGGGTCGCAGCAGCAGCCGTCCGACGATGACGATCGCCCCGATCGCCAGCGCACCATGGGTCAAGGCCAGGGCGATGCCGGTGAGAAGCGAGCCCTCGCGGGCACCCAGGATGGAAACGAACAGCAGCAGCGGAATCACGGCCAGATCCTGTGCCAGCAGCACCGCGAAGCTCGCCCGGCCGGCGGCAGTGGTCAGCCGCCGCTGATTGGACAGCACCTCGATGACGATGGCGGTCGACGACAAGGCGAGGCACGCGCCGATGACCACCGATGCCGCCCCGCCATTACCGAACAGCGCGGCGATGCCGGCGATGACCGCAGCGCACACGGCGACCTGCACTCCGCCCAGGCCGAACACCAGCCGGCGCATGGTCACGAGGCGCTGGAACGAAAGCTCCAGCCCGATGAGGAACATGAGAAACACGACGCCGAGCTCGGCGAAGCCGGCGACGTGCTTCGCGTCGGTAATGGTGATCCAGTAGAGGAAGGGCACGCTCTTCTGAAGGGCCCCCAGGCCGAACGGCCCGAGGATGGCTCCGGCCGCCAGGTAGCCCAGCACCGGGCTCACGCGCCAGCGCTGCACGATCGGCACGACGATGCCGGCGGTGGCGAGCACCAGCAGCGCGTCGCCGTAGGCATCGACATTGAATGACTGCGCGGCCATGGTCCCTCGTGGTCGCGATTTGCGGGATTGGTTCGTCCATTGTGCATGAATTCGCGGCGCTGCGCAGGCAAGTTGTGCCCCGGCCGCATCGCAGCTTGCTTTGCAGGTTGGGTCGAGCGTGAGCCATGAGCCAACATTCGGTCGCGAATCACGATCGTGTTGGATCCGCGCTTCGCTTGCCCCAAGCTACGTCGTCTCGGATTCTGCCGCCGCGAATTCCGGGATGGCAGTTGGCGTCAGCGTCGCCCGAACAGGCGCTCGATGTCGGTGAGCTTCAGCTCGACGTAGGTCGGGCGGCCGTGGTTGCACTGGCCGGAATGCGGCGTCGCCTCCATCTCGCGCAGCAGCGCGTTCATCTCCTGCGCCGTCAGCCGCCGCCCCGCCCGCACGCTGCCGTGGCAGGCCATGGTCGAGCACACCGCCGCCAGTCGCTGCTCGAGCACGCCGCCGTTCTCGGAAAGCGTCTCGCTCATGGCCTCGCGGGCGAGGTCCTGCACCAGGCCCTTGACGTCGGTGTCGCCGAGCAGCGCCGGCACCTCCCGCACCATCACCGCGCCCGGACCGAACGCCTCCAGCACCAGCCCGAGCGTCGCCAGCGCCTCCCCGGCCGCGCAAAGCGCGTCCGCCTCGTCGCCATCGAGCTCGACGATCTCGGGGATCAGCAGCACCTGGCGCGCGACGCCGCCGTTGGCGAGCGCCGCCTTCAGCCGCTCGTAGACAAGGCGCTCGTGCGCGGCGTGCTGGTCGACGATCACCACCGATGAGCGCGTCTGCGCCACGATGTAGGTCTCGTGCAGCTGCGTGCGCGCCGCGCCGAGCGGGCGGTCGAGCAGATCCTCCGGCGCCGGCCCGGCACCGGCGTGGGTGTCGGCGCTGGGAGAAGCAAGCCCGTCGAGCGGCGCCTGCCAGTCCTCCGCGAAGCCGCGCGTCGCTCCGCTCCGCTGCGGATAGTGAGGGCCGGAGCGCAATGGGGCGCGCGCGCCATTGGCAAATTCTGGTCCTGGCCCGGCTCGTCCGCCAGCATCAGGAGCGGACTGAAAGGACGCGACGCCCGGCGCGCGGGCCAGCGCCTCCAGCGTCAGCGCCCCGCCTCTCGCGGTGGCACGGTGGCCGGCTGCGTCGAGCGCCTGGCGCAGCGCGCCGGCGACGAGGGAGCGCACGCCGCCGGCATCGCGGAAGCGCACCTCGGCCTTGCTCGGATGCACGTTGACGTCGACCTCGCGAGGGCTGAGCGACACGAACAGCGCCAGCAGCGGGTAGCGTCCCTTGGGCAGCAGGTCGCCGTAGGCCGCGCGCACGGCGCCGATCAGCAGCTTGTCCTTCACGGGGCGGCCGTTGACGAACAGGTACTGCTGGCCGGGGTCGGGCCGATGCAGGGTGGGCAATCCGGCGAAGCCCGTCACGCGCACGCCCTCGCGCTCGATGTCGACCGCCAGCGCGTCGTCGAGGAACTCGCGGCCCATGATGCGTCCGAGCCTGGCGAGATGGCCGTCCGGACCCAGCGGCTGCGCCACGAGCTTGAGGCCGGCGCGCTCGCCCGTGGTCAGCGTGAAGCCGACCGCCGGGTGGGCCATGGCGAGCCGCTTCACCACCTCCGAGATCGCCATGTTCTCGGCCCGCTCGGATTTCAGGAACTTGAGTCGCGCCGGCGTCGCCGAGAACAGCTCGCGCACCTCCACGCAGGTGCCGGGGTTGAGCGCGGCCGGCCGCATCTCCTGCTTGTCGCCGCGGTCCACGACGATCTCGTGCCCGTTGCCGGCTTCGCGCTGGCGCGACTTGATGGAGAGCCGCGCGATCGACCCGATCGAGGGCAGCGCCTCGCCGCGAAAGCCGAGCGTGGCGATGTTGAACAGGTCCTCGTCGCTGAGCTTGGAGGTGGCGTGCCGCTCCACCGCGAGCGCGAGGTCGGCGGCACCCATGCCGGTGCCGTCGTCGGTTACGCGGATGAGCGAGAGCCCGCCTGCCGCGGTCACCACCTCGATGTCGCCCGCGCCGGCGTCGAGCGCGTTCTCCACCAGCTCCTTGACCACGCTGCCGGGCCGCTCGATCACCTCGCCGGCGGCGATGCGGTTGACGGTCTCGGCGCTGAGCTGGCGGATCGGCACGCGGGTCTCCCGGCAGACATCTCCATCGCACGCGTACAGCAGACCCGGCTGTCATACCGGGGCTCGTCCCCGGTATCCAGCCATCCGGGGGCACAATCGTGTGCAGATCGATGGATCCGGTGACCCCGGCCATCGCCGGCTGGCTTTCACCAGAATGGCCGCGGAATTTCACGGCCGTTGGTGGGCAGGCGCGTCTCTATTCCTCTAGTCGGGCAGCCTATCCAGGTCTCCGGCAATGACGAGGTTGAGCTTGTCCGGGTGCAGATGCGCCTTGATGGCGGCGTTCACCTGCTCGCGCGTCACCTTGCGGATGCGCTCCGGAAACTCGTCGAGATAGGCAGGGCCGTATCCGAACTTCTCGGCGTCCGCGAGCGCCGCCGCGATCCCGGCGTTCGATCCGAGCTTGACCTGGTAGTCGCCGGCGAAATGCTGCTTCTGGACCGCGAGCTCGTCGTCGGTGATGCCTTCCCGGCAGTATTTCTCGAACTCGTCCTTGGCGGAGACGAGCGCCTTCTTCAGGTTCGCCGGAGCCACCGCGACATCGAGCGTCCAGATCCCGTCGAGGGCGTCGCTCATCTGGAAGCGCGAGGCGAGGCTGTAGGAAAGTCCCTCGACGCCGCGTACCCGCTTGCCGATGCGGGACGACAGCGCATCCTGCCCGACCGCGGCATTGGCGATGAGAGCGGCCTCATAGTCGGGATCGGTGCGCGCAAGGCCGCTCGCTGCACCGTAGATCAGGTTCATGTTGGCCTTGCCGCGCAACGTCACGACCTCGCTGACCGGGCTGCGCGGGGCCGTGCGCGGCTGCTTGAAGACAGGACGCTTGCCCGCCGGAATGTCGCCGAACAACGCCTCGACCACCGAGGCGATTTCGGCGGCATCGACATCGCCCGAGATGGCGAGGACAATCGACGATCCGCTGTAGCGCTCGCGATGGAACTGCACGATCTCCTCGCGCGTCAGCGCAGCGAGGCTCGCCAGCATCTCCTCCCGGCTGGGGGCACGATGTGGATGCCCCGCGGGATAGACGATGTTCCTGATGCCATCGAGGGCGCGCCGCGCGGTGCTCTCTGAGTTGCGCACGACCGTCGTGCGGATCTCGGCCTTGGCCCTTTCGATCTCCTCGGGGGCGAAGGCGGGATTCTTCAGCTGATCCGCCAGCGTCTCGAGCAGCAGTTTGGCATCGCGCGAAAGGCCCGTTCCCGTCACGCTCGCGTCCAGGAAGGTGCCGAGGGATTCAAGCTGCGCGCCCACGTCGTCGAGCGCCTCGGCAATCGCGCGCTTGTCCTTCGTCCTGGTTCCGCGGTCGAGCAGGTCGGCGGTCAGCAGCGCCAGCGCGGGCTTTCCCGCGGGCACTGTCAGCGTGCCCGCCAGGATCGTCGCCTGCAGCGCGATGGTCGGCACGGCGTGGTTCTCGACGACCACCAGCGTCATGCCGTTCTTGAGGACCCGGCGCAGCGTGCGCTTTGCGAACGGCACCGCGTCGCCGGCGGCCCGCGCAACGGCTGGCGTGGATGGGCTCGGCGTCGGCAGCGGTGCGGCCGACGCGCCGGCACCGGCTGCGCCAGGTGCGGTCGCGGCCGCCTGGCGTTCCGCCGGCTCGACCGGGACGAGCCACCCGATCGTCGCCCGATCGGGGACCAGGTATTTCGCCGCCACCCGCTTCACGTCCGCCGCGGTGACCTTGTTCATGGTGTCGAGGTATGCGTGCCACCACTCCCAGCTTGCCGATGCGATCGCCTCGCCGAGGGTGGAGGTGAGATTGAACGTCCCGTCGCGGCTGCGGATGACCCTCACCTCGATCAGCTTCTGAGCGCGCCTGACCTCCTGCTCCGTCACGCCGTTTGTCGCGACGTCGTTGAGGGCCGCCTTGAGCGCGTCCTCCGTCTTGCGGTGTGTCGAGTCGGGAGCGATGGACGCCTGGAAAAGCGTGACGAACGGATCGCGCAACGCGTGGTTGGTAGAGCCGACGCTCGCCGCCATCTGCGTCTCCACCAGCGCCTGGTAGAGCCGGGAATTCAGGCCGTCCGTGAGGATGGTCGAAAGCACATCGAGCGGTATGAAGTCGGGATCGAGCGCGCCGGGGCGGATGTAGGCGGCCTGGACGATCCCGACCTGGCCCGGGCGCTTGACGACGACGCGCCTCTCCCCTTCCTGCGGCGGCTCGACCGTGATGACCTGCGGGATCGGCTTCGTCGAGGCCGGGAAGCCTCCGAATTCCTGGTCGAACATTGCCAGTGCTTTGGCCGTGTCGAAGTCGCCGACCAGAATCGCCTCGGCATTGTTCGGCCAGAAGAAGTTCTTGTAGTGCTCGCGCAGCGTGTCGGTAGAGACACCTTCGATGTCGGATCGGTATCCGATCGGGTCCCAATGATAAGGATGCGCCGTGATCGCCGTGCCGACCACCGCCTTCAGGAGCGCCTCCGCCGGATTGTTCTCGCCGATTTCGAATTCGTTGCGAACGACCGACATTTCCGGCTGGCGCTCCTCGTCGAGGATCAGGCCGCGGCCCAGGCGGTCCGCCTCGATCTTCATCGCCAGCTCGAGATGGCCCGAAGGCAGCGTCGAATAGCCGTTCATGCGGTCATACCAGGTCGTCATGTTGGAGTCCGCGCCGGCCCCCACCGCGTACAGCACCTCCGGGATGCTCCTGTGCCCGTTGGCCTTGCCGAAGTTCGCGGTGCTCTTGGTGGCGAGCAGGTGCTCGAGGAGGTGCGCGGAGCCGGTGTTCCCGGGCCCTTCGTTGCGCGAGCCGACGTGGTAGACGACCATGAACGTGATGACCGGCGCCGCATGATTGCGCGACAGATAGATCGGCATGCCGTTGGACTTGAGCCGGTACTTCGAGACCGCCCCGAGCGTCGCCACGAATTCGACGTTGGCAGGGAGCGCCGGAGCGGCCGGCTGGGCGACGGCGGCCGAGAATTGGGAAAGCAGCGCCAGCGCGATCAGGGTCACGAGCGTCCGCGTCATAGTCACTCCCCGCCGACTATCGAGTGGGATGAAATTACGGCGCCTGAACATGGGCCGGATGCCACAACCTGGCAATCCGCGGACCGCCTGCCGTGGACTTCCCATCGATGGCGACGGCCGCCGAAGCGTCCCACTGCGGCCGCTCCGCGCCGGGAGTGGGCAATAACGACCCAGTTCGCGATCCTGCGCGGCGAAGGAGTTTTGCTGTGGCGCAAGATATTGATAGAGCGCGATAAAAATCGATCATCTCCGCCCGGCAATTAAGTTCGTCTCAAATCTCTCTCGCCAATTCTCGCCGTGCCACGCTATGCTTCGCGCACAACAACGGCAACGTTGCGGATGCGGTGCACCCGGCGTGCTCTCGGAAGCAAGCGGCATATGCGGCCAACCCGCGGATGCCATTCCGAAGGCTACGCTGCGAACTGGCACCGGTGGCTGCGAGTTGAGGTCGCTTAGCCGACTCGGCCTGCAGTCCAAGCGCAACGGCTGCCTGCCGACTGCACAACGCTGCAACAACGCATCCGGAGGAAACACATGAAGATTACGCGTCGCAAAGCATTGGCGGGTTCCGCAGCGAGCGCAGCAGCGCTTGCGACAGGGGTATTTCGCCCGGCGATTGCGCAATCCGATCCGATCCGCATCGGGTACCTGCCGGCCCTGACCGGCCCCAGCTCGTCCACGGGCATCGGCATCAACCGCGGCACGGAACTGGCCGTGAAGGAAATCAACGCTGCCGGCGGCATCAAGGGCAGGCAGATCGAGTTGATCGTCCGCGACACGCAGAGCGATCCCACCAAGGCGGTGAATGCGGCCACCGAGCTCACCCGGCGTCACAAGGCGCAGATCATCTGGGGACCGCTGAACTCGGGAGAGGCGTTGGCGGCCACACCGCTGATCGCGCGCGACGGGGTGCCCCAGATGCATCCTTGCTGGGTCGACTCGCTGATCGACGTGAAAAAGTACCCGATGGCGTTCCGCAACGCGCCCACCAACCAGCAGGTCGGCGGCGCCGCAAACCACTATGTGGTGAACATCTTCAAGGCCAAGAAGGTGGCAGTGGTCAGCGACACGACGGGATACGGCACGGCGTCTCTCGACGCCTACGTGCCGATGGTCAAGCAGATTGGCGGAGAGGTCGTCTACCAGGGCAGCGTCGAGGCGAACAATCCGGACGTCAAGCCCGAGATGCTGCGCATGCAGGCGGCGGGCGCGCAGGCCATCATGCCCTGGAGCGTCAACGCGGGCTTCCTCTCGCGCCTCATCAATACGCGCGCGGAGATGAACTGGGATGTGCCGATCGTCGGCCAGACGACCCTGGGATCCGGCCAGACCAAGGCCTTGCTGAAGAAGCCGGAATACTGGGAGAAGGTCTATCCCAATAACTTCCGCAACTGCAGCTACGATGCCGCCGGCAAACTGCCGCCGCGCACGGCCGAATTCGTGGAGCGCATTCGCAAGGCCGGCATCGAGATGTCGGATACGCTGCTGTGGTGGATCGCGCTCGGCTACGACGGCCCGCGGCTGATGGCCGAGGCGATCAAGGAAGCCGGCAGCTCGCCCGAGGAGATCACCGGCTATTGGAACAAGGTGACCAAATGGCCCGGGATCTATGGCAGCATCACTTGGACGCCCGAGCTGCATGACGGCTTCCAGAACGAGGAAGTCATCATGTGCCAGGCCAATTCGCTGAAGGAAGGGGCCTTCACGCTCGCGCCCGGCTACACCGGCTAGGCAAGACAACGATGCTGGAGTTGATCGTCTCCCACGGCCTGGCGCTGGGGGCTGTCTACGCACTGATCGGCATCACCTACAACGTCATGTTCGCCGCCTCGCGCGTGTTCAGTTTCACGGCGGGTGCGGTGGGCATGCT
Source organism: uncultured Alphaproteobacteria bacterium (assembly GCA_963774165.1). Classification (GTDB taxonomy): domain Bacteria; phylum Pseudomonadota; class Alphaproteobacteria; order Rhizobiales; family Hyphomicrobiaceae; genus AWTP1-13. The sequence goes on from CAVZEC010000017.1 coordinate 46,264, forward strand.
GGGAGGTGTGTTCGGCGCGCTGTTCATCAACAAGATGGGCATGCCTGTGTTCGTGGGCTTCATCCTCACGCTCGCGGCGGGCGCCCTGCTGGGCGTGATCACCGAGATCGTGACGGTGCGGCCGGTGCTGAAGAGCCTGGATCAGCACCTGTACGTGCTGTCCACGCTCGCGTTCGCCCTGATGATCCAGCAGCTGACCGCTATCGAGTGGAGCACGGAGCCGCAGCCCTTTCCACGCTTGCTTCCGATCGGTCCGGGCATATTCGACCAGCAGTTCTGGCTGCCGCTGCTGGCGTGCGCGACGACGATCGTGGGCCTCGAATGGCTGTATCGCCGGACCCTGATAGGGCGCGCATTCCTGGCGATCTCGGAGGACAACTATGCCGCCCGCGCGCTCGGCCTGCCCGAGCAGCGGCTGCGCATGGTCAGCTATGCCCTGGCCGGCGCGATCGGCACCCTCGCCGGTTTCTCCTCGGGCGAGATGATGCTGGCCTACTTCGGCAACGGACCGCTGCTCAACTTTTACGGCTTCGTTCCCGTCGCGCTCGGTGGCATGGGCAGCAATCGCGGCGCCGTGGTCGGCGGCATCGCACTCGGCGTCTTCCAGCAGACCGCCAGCGTTCTGGTGGGGGGCATATTCGCCTCGGTTGCCGTGTTCGTCGTGTTCATCATCATCCTGCTGGCGCGGCCCGAGGGCCTCGCCGGCGCCGCAACGGCACGACGCGTATGAGGGACGACGCCACACCGCCTGCGCCCGTCGCGAAGACGAGCGTCATCGCCAGGCTCGAGGCCTGGGCACCCATATTGGTCCTGGCAATCGCCGGCGGCGGCCTGCCGCTGCTCGGCGATTTCTATCTGGGCGTCATCGCGACCCGTGCCTGCATCTACTGGGTGCTCTGCTCGGGGCTCAATCTCGTGGTCGGCTTTGCCGGGCAGATCGCGATCGGCTGGGTGGCGCTGCTGACGCTGGGCGCCTACGTCACCAGCGTGTTCACGGCGGGCACCGCGGTGCCGGAGCTCTCGCCCTACCTGGCGCTGGCGATTGCCGGCGTGTTCGGCGCGATCTTCGGCGTCCTGGTCGGACTGCCGGCGCTGCGCTTGCGGACGTTCTATTTCGCCATGACGACCCTGGGCTTCGCCACCATCGTGACGCAGGTGGCGCTGGCCTGGAAGAGCGTGACCGGCGGCGGTGTCGGCGTGCCCGGACCGGTCTTCCCCTGGCCGTTCGACAGCCCGTGGGGGTTCTACTACTTCTGCCTCGGCATCGCGATGATCTGCACGTGGATGACGATGAACGTCGCCGCGAGCCGCTTCGGGCGGTCGCTGGTCGCCATCCGCGACGCGGAGGTGGCGGCCGAGTTGGTCGGCATCTCCAAGCCGGCCCTGCTGGTCACGGTGTTCCTGTTCAGCGGCGCGGTCGCGGGCATCGCGGGCGGCCTGTTCGCCTCGCTGCAGTCCTACATCACGCCCGATGCCTTCACGTTCGATCTGTCGGTGCTGTTCTTCATCGCCATCCTGATCGGCGGCCGTGGCTCGATCCTGGGACCGCTGCTCGGCACCATCATCCTGACCGCGCTGCCCGAGTTCGCGGCCCCGCTGGTGGCCTGGTCCACCTTCCTCTATGCGGTGCTTCTGCTGGTGATCGTGCTGGTCGTGCCCGGCGGCATCGCCGACCTGCTCGACTACAAGAACCGCCGGCCGCTGGAGCAGCATCGCGAGATACGCCCGCGCCCGGAGCAGCTGGCCCAGGTGATGGGACAGAATGCGCCGGCGGGCCTGCTCACGCTGAAGGGCGTCGCGCTGAGCTTCGGCGGCGTCAAGGCGATCGATGGGGTGGATCTCGAAATCCGCACCGGCGAGGTGCACGGCCTCATCGGCCCCAACGGCAGCGGCAAGACCACGACGTTGAACGTGATCTCCGGATACTACGCGCCGCAGGCCGGGCAGGTACGGCTGGACAGCAAGCCGCTTCGGCCGCGCTCCCCGCACACGCGTGCCCGCCTGCATATCGCGCGCACGTTTCAGACCCCAAGGCTGGTCGGCGAATTGTCCGTGCTGGAAAACGTGATGATCGGCGGCACGACGCAGGGTCGCGGCCGCTTCGTCGAATTGCTTCTGGCGCTTTCGCGCCATCGCCGCGACGAGGTGCACCTGCGCGAGGCGGCGCTCGCGGCGCTGTCGGTGGTCGGACTGGAGCAGCTCGCGTCCGTCCGGTCGGATCGCCTGCAGCACAGCGAGCTGCGATTCGTCGAGATCGCACGCGCCCTCATGCTGCGCCCCGCATTTCTGTTGCTCGACGAGCCGGCGGCAGGACTGTCCGTGGAGGAGATCAAGCGGCTGGGCGCGCTCATCGTCTCCATCAGCCAGCGGGGAACGGGCGTGCTCCTGGTCGAGCACCATGCCGACTTGATCTTCGATATCTGCACCCGCGTCACGGTGCTCAATCTCGGCAAGGTGCTCGCGTCGGGGACACCCGCCGAGATCCGCACGCATCGGGAGGTCGTCAATGCCTACCTCGGCGCGTGAGCCGCTGCTCGAGATCAGCGGACTGTCTGCCGGCTACGGCAAGATCGGCGTGCTCAACGGCATCGGCCTGACGGTCGGCGCCGGCGAGGTGGTGGCGCTGCTCGGGCCGAATGGCGCGGGCAAGACGACGCTGTTGCGGGCCATCTCGGGCCTGCTGCCCTGGTCCGGCCGGATCAGCTTTGCCGGCAAGGATCTGGCCGGCGCGAGCCCGCGCGACACGGTGCGGGCTGGCCTCGTGCACGTCATCGAGGGGCACCGCGTATTCACCCAGCTGACGGTGTACGACAACCTGCTGCTGGCGGGCTACGGCATGCCGGCGCGCGCGCGGTCCACGCAGGTCGAGGAGGCGCTCGCCTTCTTCCCCGAGATCGCGGCCAAGCGCGACGACCGCGCCGTGACGCTGTCGGGCGGCCAGCAGCAGATGCTGGCGGTGGCGCAGGGCCTCGTGCGGCGTCCTCGCCTGCTGATGCTGGACGAGCCGTCCGCCGGTCTCTCGCCGGTGCTCGTCGATCGGGTGCTGGCGGCGGCGGGCCGGCTCCGAGATGCGGGCACCGCGGTGCTGCTGGTGGAGCAGCTGATCGAGAAGGCCTTGTTGCTCGCCGATCGGGTCTATGCGCTGGCACGCGGCTCGATCGTGCTGGAGGCGCCCGCCAAGGAGCCCGACCTGCCGAGCCGGCTCGAGCGCGCCTATTTCGGCCACGACTTGGCCCCCGGGGCAACCGTCGGGGTTGCCTCGATCTCCTCGTCCCCGTCGTAAGGCGTTTTGGCTCAGACGGAACCAGGCCCACAAGCGCGACGGTCATCCCGGTGCTTGCCTGCCCACGGACTCGTTCCGAGGGTCACCGGGATCCATCTACCCGCAGATGCCGGAGCTGGCTGAAAGGTGGATCCCGGGCATAAAGCCCGGGATGACCGCCGTGAGTTTGGTCGCAGTCACCGAAACTCCATCAAAGCTCGCAAAGACGCTCCGGAACGGTGCGGCTCAGGCCGCCTGCTGCGCCACGGTCGGCGCGTCGCCCATGAGCGTCGTGCGCCGCACGTCGCGGGGCTCGTCGTGCGGGAACGGCCGCGCGCGGTGCATGGTTGCGCGGTTGTCCCACATGACGAGATCGCCCACCCGCCATTTGTGCGAGTGGACGAACTCGCGCTGCGTTGCCGCCTCGGTCAGGTCCATCAGGAACGCCTTCGCCTCCGGGTCCGGCCAGCCGAGGATCGTGCCGGCGTGCGAGGAGAGATAGAGCGACTTGCGCCCGGTGCTCGGATGCACCCGCACCAGCCGCTGGCGCACCGGCTTGAAGCGCTCGCGCTCCTCGGGCGTGAAATCGGTGAAGCCGAGCTTGGCGCGCGAGAACATCTGCGAGTGCTCGCAGACGAGGGGCTCGATCAGCTCCTTGGTTGCCTGGTCGAGCGCATCGTAGGCGGCCCGCATGTAGGCGAACTCGGTATTGCCGCCCGTCGACGGGATCGAGCGCGCATGCAGCAGCGAGTATTTCGCCGGGATCACCTTGAACGAGCTGTCGGAGTGCCACAGCCGGTTGCCGATGGCGAACAGGCGGCGCCGGTCGTCGCGCGCGAACGGCTTGTTGTTGGCGTCGAGGTTGGAGACATCGGCGAATGTGGTCGGCAGGCGGTGGTCCTCCGCCCGTCTCAGGCTGGTGCCGATCGCGTGCTCGAGCGGGCCGAGGCTCTGCGTGAAGGCCAGCTGCTGCTCGTCCGTGAAGCTCTGGTCGTGGAAGACGAGGACGGCGTATTTGTCCATGCCCGCATGAATTGCCGCGATGTCCTCGGGAGGCAGCGGCTTGGTGAGATCGATGCCGTCGACCTCACCGGCGAAACACGGACCGACCTGTCGGATTTCGAGGGGCATGGCGGCTCACTCCCGGACACTATTTTGCGACGATCCTAGAATTGGCGTGGTGCGCTGTCATTCTCGTTCCCTTCACGCGGGGCTGCCATTCGCCACGCGCTGCCCGGCTCAACAGCCGTCGCGGTTTGTGGGTCATGGCATTTCGGACTAATCTCGGGCCGCGATCAGGAAGCCATCGCGGACGCCCGGCTTTCGATCTGACATGGAGCGGTTGAGGCACGATGGCCGGCGAGATGAATGGGGCTGAAAGCCTGGTGCGTACCTTGATTGCAGGGGGCGTGAATGTCTGTTTCACCAATCCGGGCACCTCGGAGATGCATTTCGTCGCCGCCCTGGACAAGGTGCCGGGCATGCGCTGCGTGCTGGGGCTGTTCGAGGGCGTGGTGACCGGCGCGGCCGACGGCTACTACCGCATGCTGGGGAAGCCGGCATCTACCCTGCTGCATCTGGGGCCGGGCCTCGCCAACGGCCTGGCCAATCTGCACAACGCCAAGAAGGCAAATTCCGGCATCGTCAACATCGTCGGCGAGCACGCCACCTATCACATCGCGCACGACGCTCCGTTGACCTCCGACATCGAGGGCGTGGCAGCGCCCATGTCGCATTGGGTCAAGACCTCGCCCAACTCCCGCACCATTGCCTCAGACGGCGCCCTGGCGATTCAGGCGGCGCGGCAGACGCCCGGGCAGATCGCGACCCTGATCCTGCCTGCCGACACGGCCTGGGGACTGGCCGACGGCATCGCCGAAACAGCGCCACCCGCGCCTCCGGCAAAGGTCTCGGATGAGGCGGTGAAGGCAGCGGCCGCCATGCTGCGCAGCGGCCAGCGCGCAACCCTGCTGATGGGCGGCGATGCCCTGCGCCATCCCTGCCTGGAGCTGGCCGGGCGGATCGCCGCCAAGACCGGATGCGGGATCCTGACCGAGGGCGCCAATACGCGGCTGGAGCGGGGCGCCGGCCGCGTCCAGGTCGAGCGCATTCCCTACGTCGTCGAGAAGGCGCTGGGCGTGATGCGCGAGGCCGGCAACCTGGTGCTGGTGGGCGCGCGCGAGCCCGTTGCGTTCTTCGCCTATCCGGACAAGCCCAGCCTGCTGATGCCGAAGGACGCCAGATCGACCAAGCTGGCCGGCCTGGAAGACGACATGCACGCCGCCCTCGAAGCGCTGGCCATGGAGCTGGGCGCCATGAGCACGGCACCCGCGGGCGTCGCGGCGCCCCGCCGGCCCGCGCTGCCGACCGGCGCCATCACGCCGGCCGCCATAGCTTCCATCCTGGGTGCCATGCTGCCGGAGAACGCGATCGTCGTGGATGAAAGCGTCACCACGGGCCGGGAGTTCTTCCCCGAGACCGCCGGCGCACCGCCGCACGATTGGATCAACAACCGCGGCGGCTCGATCGGCTACGGCATGCCGGTCGCCATCGGCGCAGCCATCGCCTGTCCCGACCGCAAGGTGATCGCGCTCGAGGGCGACGGCAGCGCCATGTACACGGTGCAATCGCTGTGGACCATGGCCCGGGAGGGTTTGCCCATCACGACGCTGATCTTCGCCAACGGCACCTACAATATCCTGCGCGGCGAGCTGACCAATGTCGGCGTTCGTAATCCCGGCCCGCGGGCCGTCGACATGCTGTCGATCGGGCGGCCCGCCATCGATTGGGTTTCCCTCGCCCGCGGCATGGGCGCCGAAGGATCGCGGGTCTCCACCTGCGAGCAGCTGGTCAAGGCGCTGAACGCGGGCCTGCGTTCCCAGGGGCCTTATCTGATCGAAGTCGCGCTGTAGCAATCGAGATAGGACGAGACGCCGGGGATCGCTTGGGCGAAACACGGCAGCGTCTCGGAAGGAGCACACCATGAAACTCGGCAAGCTCGGCGTTTGGGCCGGCCTCGATGGGATGACGGCGACGGATGCACTGGCCTTCGCACGCCGCATCGAGAAACGCGGCTACTCGGTACTATGGACGCCCGAAAGCCGGGGCCGCAACGTCCTCGTCAATGCGGCGTGGCTGCTCTCCGGCACGTCTAGCCTCGTGGTCGCGACGGGGATCGCCAACATCTATGCTCGCGATGCGATGGCGATGGCCAACGCGCAACGCGGCCTCAACGAGCAGTCCGGCAACCGGTTCCTGCTCGGTCTCGGCGTCTCGCACAAGCCGATGGTGTCGACCATGCGCGGCCACGCCTACGGCAAGCCGGTGGCGACCATGCGCGCCTACATCGAGGCGATGCGCGCCTCCCCCTACGCGGCTCCGCCACCCTCGGAGACGCCCCGCACCGTGCTCGCCGCGCTCGGGCCCAAGATGCTGGAGCTCGCAGCTGAGCTGACCGACGGCGCGCATCCCTATTGCGTGACGCCCGAGCACACCGCCGAGGCGCGCCGCATCCTGGGACCTGGCAAGCTCCTGTGTCCCGAGGTCATGGTGCTGCTCGAGACCGATCCGGCCAAGGCGCGTGCCGCCGCGCGCACCGCGCTCTCGTCGTATATCCAGCTCGAGAACTACGCCAACAATTGGCGCCGCCTCGGGTTCACGGATGCCGATCTCGCCGGTGGCGGCTCCGACCGGTTCGTAGACGCCAACATGGCCTGGGGTGACGAAGGCGCCATCCGCAAGCGCCTCCAACTCTATTGGGATGCCGGCGCCGACCACGTTTGCATCCAGTCGATCCACCCCAGCGGCTCGCGCACGACCATCGACGAGCGCATCTTCGAGTTGCTCGCCCCCGCCTCGGCCTGACCGCTGACCCTGATCAGGTATAAGTCCGCTCGTCGGCGATGACCTTGCCGTCGTTGGGGAGCGAGCCGGGTGCCACCAGCTCGACCTCGCCCTTGAGCTTGGTGACGGCCTGCAGCGTCTCCGCCAGCTTGGCCTTCAGGGCGGCATCCGCGCCGGCGGTCTCTGCCCGCAAGGTCATGACGTCCTGCTCGCCGGCACGCGCAACGACCAGGCGAACGCGGCCCAGATCGGGATAGCGCTTGGCCACCTCTGCCACCTGCTCGGGATGCACGAACATGCCCTTGACCTTGGTGGTCTGGTCGGCGCGGCCGAGCCAGCCCTTGATGCGCATATTGGTGCGCCCGCACGGGCTCGTCCCCGGCAGCACCGCGGACAAGTCGCCGGTGGCAAAGCGGATCATCGGATAGTCGCGGTTGAAGGTGGTGACCACGACCTCGCCGACCTCGCCCGCCGGGACGGGATCGCCCGTGCCCGGCCTCACGATCTCCACGATCGCGCCCTCGTCGATGATCATGCCATCGAGCGCGGGGCTCTCGTAGGCGATGATGCCGAGGTCGGCCGTGGCGTAGGTCTGATACGTGTCGATGCCGCGCGCCTTGTATTCGGCGCGCAGCGAGGGAAACAGCGCGCCGCCGCCGACGAGCGCCTTCTTGAAGCAGGAGGCGTCCCTGCCGGCTTCCTTGGCCTTGTCGAGCAGGATCTTCAGGTAGTCGGGCACGCCGATATAGGCCGTGGGCCGCAAGTATTGAATTGCGTCGAGCTGCTGCTCGGTGTTGCCGGGCCCAGCGGCGATGACGGCACAGCCCAGCGCCCGCGCGCCCGAATCGAGGATCCAGCCGCCCGGCGTCAGGTGATAGGCGAACGTGTTGTGGACAATGTCGCCCTTGCGGATACCGGCCGCGAACAGCGCACGCGCCGTGCGCCACCAATCGGCGCCGAAGCCCTCGGGCTCGAAGATCGGTCCTGGCGACATGAACACGCGCGCCAGCTGGCCGACGGTCGAGGTCGTGAACCCGCCGTACGGCGGGTCCTTCGCCTGCAGGTCCTTCAGCGCCGACTTGCGCAGCACCGGCAGCCTGGCGAGCGCCGCCCGCGAGGTGACGGAGGCGGCATCGGCGCCTTTCAGCTGCGCCGCCCATCCGGGCGCTTTCGCCATCGCATCGCGGACGAGATCGGGCAGGAGGTTGAACTGCGCCAGCTCGCGCTGGGCGGGATCGCGCGTCTCCAGCTGGTCGTAGTGGTCATCGCTCATGGCTTCCCCTCAAACACAACCGGAACGTTGTCATCCCGGTGCTTGTCACCGGGATCCATCGTGCAGCGAGCTCCGGCGCGCGCGGATGGCTGGATCCCGGTCGAGTGATGCACCGGGGTGACACCCTACGCCAGCCAGCGCTTGCGCCGCTTGTAGGACTTCACGTCGCGGAAGCTCTTGCGCTCGGCGCCGCCGATGCCGAGGTAGAATTCCTTCACGTCCTCGTTCTCGCGCAGCGACTTGGCATCGCCGTCCATCACCACGCGGCCGTTCTCCAGGATGTAGCCGTAGCTGGCATAGCGCAGCGCCACATTGGTGTTCTGCTCGGCCAGCAGGAAGCTCACCTGCTCCTTGCCGTTGATGTCGCGGACGATCTCGAAGATCTGCTCCACGATCTGCGGCGCCAATCCCATCGAGGGCTCGTCGAGCAGGATCATGGTCGGCCGCGACATCAGGGCGCGTCCGATCGCGGTCATCTGCTGCTCGCCGCCCGAGGTGTAGCCGGCAAGCGCGGTGCGCCGCTCTTTGAGGCGGGGAAAGTAGGCGTAGACCATCTCGAGGTCGGCTGCGACCGCCGCGCGTCCGTCGCCGCGCGTGAACGCGCCGGTCAGCAGGTTCTCCTCGATCGTCAGATGGCCGAAGCAGTGCCGGCCCTCCATGACCTGGATGCAGCCGCGCCGCACGAGGTCGTTCGGCGTCAGGCCGTCGACGCGCTCGCCCTTGAACTCGATGGAGCCCTTGGTGACCTCGCCGCGCTCGGAGCGCACCAGGTTGGAGATCGATTTCAGCGTGGTGGATCTTGCCGGCGCCATTGGCGCCGAGAATGGCGACGATGCCGCCGGCGGGCACCTCGAGCGAAACGCCCTTGAGAACGAGGATCACGTGGTCGTAGATGACCTCGACGTTCTTCATCGCCAGGATCGGCTTGGCGGCATCCGCCGTGGCGGCGGGAGAGGGGCGCGCGAGGGTATCGGTCACGCTTGGTCGGTTCCGGTTTGCAGTGTGGCTTAGGCGGGAGGCGACCGGATCGCCGCCTCCTCGCCGAGCTTCTGGTTCTGGCTCAGCTCGCCTTGGAGCAGTCGCGTGGCTCGATCTTCTTCTCGGCGGCGTACTTGGCGGAGAACTCCTTGACCATCGGATCGAGAACCGAGAGGTCCGCCTTGTAGTAGTCGGAGATGATGTTCCACTGCTTGCCATCCCACTGATGAACACGGGCTTCGTCCGCGCCCTGGTGGTCCTGGCATGTGAACTTCATGGGCTTCAGCATGCCCTCGAAGCCGAGCTCCTTGATGCGATCCGCCGAGAGGTCGAGATTCTCGAAGCCCCAGCGCACCTGCTCGCCCGTCAGCGGCTTGTTGCCGAACTTCTTCTGGGCGGTGCGGATGCCTTCCACGCCCAGCATCGAGTTGATGATGCCGCGGTTGTAGAGCACTTGCGCAAAGGTGTCCTTGCCGGCGGACTTGTCCTTGGAGATGACGAACTTCTCGAGGTCCTCGTGCACCTTGAACTTGCCGGCGGGGTGCTGCAGCAGCAGCGCCTTGTAACCGGCAGCCTGGTCGCCAGCGGGAATGACGTCAGGCTCGGCACCCGACCACCACACGCCGATCATCTTGTCGCGCGGATAGCCGACACCGGCGGCTTCCTTGATCGCCGCCGAGTTCATGACGCCCCAGCCCCAGAGAAGCACGTAGTCGGGCCGGTCCTGGCGGATCGCCAGCCACTGCGACTTCTGCTCGACACCCGGGTGGGTGACGGCGATCGCCTTGAACTCGAAACCGTCCTTCTTGGCGCGCGCTTCGAGGGCCGGGATCGGCTCCTTGCCATACGGACTGTCGTGATAGACGAGGCTGATCTTCTTGCCCTTCAGCTTGTCGAAGCCGCCGAGCTCCTTCGCCACATGCTGGATGGCGACGTCTGCTGCGGTCCAGTAGCTCCCCACGGCGATGAAGTTCCAGGGAAACACCGTGCCGTCCTTGCTCTCGGAGCGGCCGTAGCCGAGCGTGAGCAGCGGGATCTTGTCGCCGGGCACCTTCTCGGTCAGCGCGAAGGTGATGCCGGTCGAGAGCGGGGAGAAGTAGCCGGCGCCGGTGGGGCCCTTGCCCTTGAGGCGCTCGTAGCACTCGACGCCTTTGTCGGTAGCGTATCCCGTCTCGCATTCCTCGAACACGATCTTGACGCCGTTGATGCCGCCGTCCCGCTCGTTGATCATGGTCCAGTAGTCGGCGACGCCGTTGGCGAACGGGATGCCGTTGGGTGCATAGGGACCCGTGCGATAGACCAGCGCGGGCAAGAACTGCTCGTTTTGCGCCAGCGCCGGCCCGGCGATCGGCGTCGCGCCAGCGGCGACGGCGGCCAAGACCAGAATTTTGCGGATCATCGTCATTCCTCCATTGCTTCCGGCCGATTGCCGGGACTTGCGATGCGAGCCATTGTTCTTGTTGGATGCCGTGCGCGCCGCTCCACATTGCGCGCCGGCATTCGAGGGCCGAACCTAAGCCCTCAGTAGGGATAAGGCCATAGCCTCAGCTTCTCCTTGCCTACCGACCAAAGTCGGGCGAACCCCAGCGGCTCGACGATCAGCAGGTAGCAGATGAGCGCGCCGGTGACGACGAGCACCAGCAGCGAGACCGTCTCCACCGTGACGGGAATGCCGAGCGCGTGCGGCACCTGGTCGAGCATGATCGGCAGGATCAGGATGAACGCGGCGCCCAGGAAGGAGCCGAGGATCGAGCCGAGCCCGCCGATGATAACCATGAACAGGAGCTGGAAGGAGCGGTCGATGTTGAAGGCGAGCGGCTCCCACGCACCCAGATAGATGAACGCCCACAGGGCGCCCGCGACGCCGACCACGAAAGAGGAAACAGCGAACGCCGAGAGCTTGGCGTAGAGCGGTCGGATACCCATCAGCTCCGCAGCGATATCCATGTCGCGGATCGCCATCCATTGCCGGCCGAGATTGCCGCGCACCAGGTTCTTGGCGATGACCGCGAACAGCGTCACGAAGGCGAGGCAGAGGAGATAGCGCTCGATCGGCGTGTGGAAGACGTAGCCGAAAATCTTCATTTCCGGCGCGGCCACCGAGCCAGACGGCGTGTAGTTCGTGAACCACTTCACGCGGATGAAGACCCAATCGAAGAAGAACTGCGCCGCCAGCGTCGCCACCGCCAGGTAGAGGCCCTTGATGCGCAGGCTCGGGATGCCGAACAGGATGCCGACGATCGCCGCCATCAGGCCGCCGAGCAGGATCGACGGCAGCACGGGAAGAGGGGGAATGGATATCGCGGTGCCGAGCCAGGCGAGCGGCAGGTGCACGCCGGTGACGAACTTGTACGCGGAGTAGGCGCCGATCGCCATGAAGGCGCCGCTGCCGAGCGAGATCTGCCCGCAATAGCCCATCAGGATATTGAGGCCGATGGCGGCTAGCGAGAGGATCAGGAAGGGGATGAGAATGGCGCGCAGGAAGTAGTCGCTCCCGAGTGGCCAGACATGGAACTTGGCCAGCAGCGGCACGCCGACAAAGGCGAATGCCAGCAGCAGCCACAGCGCAATGCGGTCCTGGCGGATCGGAAAGATCGCCATGTCCGCCGCGTAGGTGGACTTGAACTGGCCGGCTTCGCGATAGAGCACGCGCGTCTCCTCAAATCCGCTCGATCAGGCGCTCGCCGAACAGGCCCTGCGGCCGCACCAGCAGCACGACCAGCGCCAGGACGTATGCGAACCAGTATTCGATGCCGCCGCCGATGTGCGGGCCCAGATACACCTCGGCCAGCTTCTCGCCCGCGCCCACGACCAGACCGCCGACGATCGCTCCCGGCACCGACGTGAAGCCGCCGATGATCAGAACGGGAAGCGCCTTCAGGGCCAGGAACGTGATGGAGAACTGCACGCCGAGCTTGGTTCCCCAGACCGTCGCCGCCACCAGCGCGACAAGCCCGGCAACCAGCCAGACCACGAACCAGATCCAGCTGATCGGGATGCCGACCGACTGGGCCGCGGCGTGGTCGTCGGCGACGGCCCGCAGCGCGCGCCCCGTCTTGGTGCGCTGGAAGAACACCGCAAGGCCGGTCACCAGCACGCCGGCAATCATCCCGCCCCAGACGTCGAGCTTGTTGACCAGGATGCCGCCCGGGAAGGTGCTCTCGAACAGGAACCAGGCATCGGTCGGGAACAGCCGCAGGGGATAGACGTCCGACCCGAAGATCATCTGCGAGGCGCCTTCGAGCACGAAGGTCGCGCCGATGGTCGACATGAAGAGCGTCAGGCCGTCCTGGTTGACCAGGGGTCCCAATACGAAGCGCTCAACCAGCCAGGCGGTGATCGCCATGATGACGGCCGCAAACAGCAGCCCCAGCATGATCGCCGCCCACATGGGCACGCCCCTGGCGGCGAGGAAGTCGAGCGAGCGCACCAGTGCCAGGCCGGCCAGCAGCACCATCGCCCCTTGTGCGAAATTGAAGACGCCGGAGGCCTTGAAGATCAGCACGAAGCCCAGCGCCACCAGCGAGTAGAGGACGCCGGAGAGCAGACCGCCGATCAGGACTTCGAGAACCTGCCCAAAAAGGATCACGCCGAACCCCTCAATGCGGTATGCCGAGATAGGCGTCGATCACCGCCTGATTGCCCTGGACCTCGGCCGGCGTTCCGTCGGCGATCTTGCGCCCGTAGTCGAGCACGACGATGCGATCGGACAGATCCATGACGACGCCCATGTCGTGCTCGATCAGCGCGATGGTGGTGTCGAAGGTGTCCTTGACGGTGAGGATGAAGCGGCTCATGTCCTGCTTCTCCTCCAGGTTCATGCCGGCCATCGGTTCGTCCAGCAGCAGCAGCTCCGGTTCCGTGGCGAGCGCGCGGCCGAGCTCGACGCGTTTCTGCAGCCCGTACGGGAGCTTGCCGACCGGCGTCTTGCGGATGTGCTTAATCTCCAGGAAGTCGATGATGTGCTCGACCGCCTCGCGATGGCGGATCTCCTCGCGCTGCGACGCGCCCCAATAGATGGCCTGGGCCAGGATGCCGCGCCGCATCTTCAAGGTGCGACCTGTCATGATGTTGTCGAGCGTGGACATGCCCTTGAACAGGGCGACGTTCTGGAAGGTGCGGGCGATGCCCTGGCTGGCGGCGATATAGGGGCGCATGTCGTGCCGCCGCTTGCCCTTGAACGTGATGACGCCTTGCTGGGGATGATAGAAGCCGTTGATGACGTTGAGCATCGACGTCTTGCCGGCGCCGTTCGGACCGATGATGGCGCGGACCTCGCCCTTGCGGATGTCGAAGGACACATCGCGCAATGCCCGCACGCCTCCGAACGCGAGCGACACGTTCTCGAGCGATAGGAGAACATCGCCGGCGGGGATCGCGCCCGCGCTTTTCGTTACCGGTTTTGGCTCGACGTCGGCCTTCATTCGGCAGCCTCTCGCAGGGGCTCAGCGGCGCGGGCCGGATGCGTCTTCATGTCGACGATGCGCACGTCGCCTGTCACGGCACCTTTGCGCCCGTCCTCGAACGTCACCTCGATGTCGAAATGGCAATCCCGGGAGCCGCCGTAGAGCGCGGTGATGAGCGGCGCGTAGCGCTCGGCGATCAGCGACCGGCGCACCTTCTGCGTGCGGGTCAGCTCACCGTCGTCGGCATCGAGCTCTTTCGGCAGGATGAGAAAGCGGCGGATCTGGGAAGCCGCCATCTGCGGCTCGTCTGCCAGCGCCTTGTTGAGCTCGTCCACCCGCTTGGTGACGATCTCCAGCACCTGGGGGTGCCCGGCCAGCTCCTGGTAGCTGGCGTAGGACACGTTGTTGCGCTCGGCCCAGTTGCCGACCGAGATCGGATCGATGTTGATGAACATCGTGACGTAGTCGTGAGCCTGGCCGAAGGCGACCGCCTCGCGCACCTCCGGATAGAACTTGATGCGGTTCTCGAGGTACTTCGGCGCAAACATAGCGCCGTCGTTGAGACGCCCGACATCCTTGGCGCGATCGATGATCTTGAGGTGCCCGCGCAGATCGAAGAAGCCGGCATCACCGGTATGCACCCAGCCGTCCGGCGTCTTGGTCTCGCGGGTGGCAGCGTCGTTCTTGTAATATTTGAGGAACACGCCGGGGCTCTTGAACAGCACCTCGCCGCTGTCGGCGATTTTGATCTGCACGTCCGGACCCGGCTTGCCGACGGTGTCGGGATAGACCTCGCCGTCGGGCTGCATCGTGATGTAGACGCTGGCTTCGGTCTGCCCGTAGAGCTGCTTCAGGTTGACGCCGAGCGAGCGGTAGAAGCTGAAGAGCTCCGGCCCGATGGCTTCGCCCGCGGTGTAGGCGACGCGCGTGCGCGAGAAGCCCATGCGGTTGCGCAACGGCGCGTAGACCAGCAGATCGCCGAGCCCGTAGAGCAGCCGGTCGCCAAAGCCGACCGGCTTGCCGTCGAGGACCTGCTCGCCGCAGCGCCGCGCAACGCCGAGGAAATACTGGAACATGCGCTTCTTCAGCCAACCGGCGTCCTCCATGCGCACCATGACCTGGGTGAGCAGGTTCTCGAACACGCGCGGGGGAGCGAAGAAATAGGTGGGGCCGATCTCGCGCCGGTCCTCGACCACGGTTTCCGGGCTTTCCGGGCAGCAGATGCACATGGCGCCGGCGTAGGCCTGCCCGTAGGAGAAGATGTGATCGCCGACCCAGGCCATGGGCAGGTAGGCGAGCAGGAGGTCGTCGGGCCCGAAGCCGTCGAACTTGTTGCCGTTCTGGGCGGAGAGAATGATGTTGTCGTGGGTCAGCATCACGCCCTTGGGCCGGCCGGTGGTGCCCGAGGTGTAGAGCATCACGCTGACGTCCGCGCCTCTGCCCTTGGCGATCTCCTCGAGCCACCAGCCCTCGGCGCCCGGGTTGGCGCGCATCTCGTCTCGGCCCAGGCCCTGCACGTGGCGGAAGGAATGCAGCCGGTCCGGATCGTAGGCCGAGAGGCCGCGCTCCTCGTCGTAGACGATGCGCTCGAATTCGGCAGCCGCTCGGCAATGGAGATGACCTTGTCGACCTGCTCCTGGTCGCCGACGACGGCGAACCTCGCCTCAGCGTGCTCGAGCACGTAGGCCATCTCGTCGGCCACCGCGTCCTGATAGACCGGTACGGGGATGCCGCCGAGGCTCTGCACCGCCGCGAAGGTCGCATAGAGGCGCGGGCGGTTGTCGCCGATGATGGCGACGACGTCGCCCCGCTCCAGCCCGAGTTTCCTCAGGCCGATGGCAAAGGTGCGGACCTCGTCGCGCAGCTGGGCCCAGGTCCAGGTCTGCCAGATGCCGAAGTCCTTATGGCGCATAGCCGGACGATCGGCATGCCGACTTGCATTGCGCAGCAGCAACTTGGGAAGCGTATCGAGCGCGCCCTTGCGATCAATGTGCGCATCGGTTGCGACGGGCCCGGTCGGGGCGGGACTTGTCCCATTCACTTAGGCTAACTCCTCCCTGCAGCCCATCGGGCGGAAAGCAAAACCGGGCCTTGGCCGTTTTTCTGGCCGTTTTCTATCGTTGGCCCAAGCATATCACAACGAGCTGGCATGCGTTGACGAAGTGCCCGCGACGGAACCGGGCTTCCCCTAATGTCGTAGTCGAGAGCCCAGCTGCGGCCAAGCTCATCTTTCGTCGATTGGTTGCCCCAATGTTGCAGGCCCAACGCCGCGGCATTGCAGGCCACCTGCGCTTGCCGGGGTTGGCGTCAGCGTGGTAGCGCATGGACCCAAGAAGCACCGCGTTTCTCGGAGAAACCCATGATCGAGTACGGCCATTTCATCGGCGGCAAGCGGGTCAAGGGCACGAGCGGACGAGCGGGCGACGTCTTCCAGCCGATGACCGGCGACGTTCGCGCTAGCGTGGCCTTCGCCTCCAAGGCGGAGGTGGCCGCGGCGGTTGAGAACGCCAAGGCGGCGCAGCCTGGATGGGCCGCCACCAACCCGCAGCGGCGCGCCCGCGTCCTGATGAAGTTCCTGGAACTCGCCCACCGCGACTACGACAAGCTCGCCGACTGCCTCGCCCGCGAGCACGGCAAGACCGTTGCCGACGCCAAGGGCGACATCCAGCGCGGGCTGGAGGTGGTCGAGTTCGCAACCGGCATCCCGCACCTGATGAAGGGCGAGTACACCGAAGGCGCCGGCCCCGGCATCGACATCTACTCCATGCGCCAGCCGCTGGGCGTCGTCGCCGGCATCACACCCTTCAACTTCCCGGCCATGATCCCGCTATGGAAATGCGCGCCGGCCATCGCCTGCGGCAACGCCTTCATCCTCAAGCCGTCGGAGCGCGATCCCGGCGTGCCCATGATGCTTGCCGAACTGATGATGGAGGCCGGGCTGCCTCCGGGGATCCTCAACGTCGTCAACGGCGACAAGGAGGCGGTCGACGCCATCCTCGATCATCCTGATGTCGTGGCCATCGGCTTCGTCGGCTCGACGCCGATCGCGGAGTACATCTACGGACGCGGCTGCGCCGCGGGCAAGCGCGTGCAATGCTTCGGCGGCGCCAAGAACCACATGATCGTCATGCCCGACGCCGATATGGACCAGGCGGTCGACGCGCTGGTCGGCGCCGGCTACGGCTCGGCGGGCGAG
Organism: uncultured Alphaproteobacteria bacterium; assembly: GCA_963774165.1. Lineage (GTDB taxonomy): Bacteria > Pseudomonadota > Alphaproteobacteria > Rhizobiales > Hyphomicrobiaceae > AWTP1-13. The sequence continues at coordinate 63,222 of CAVZEC010000017.1, forward strand.
CGCTGCATGGCCGTGTCGGTGGCGGTGCCGGTGGGACAGAAGACGGCGGACCTGCTGGTCGAGAAGCTGATCCCGCGCGTGGAGAGCCTGAAGATCGGCCCGTCGACCTCGGCCGATGCCGACATGGGCCCGCTGGTGACGGCGGCACACCTCAAGCGCGTCAAGGATTACGTCGCGCTCGGCATCAAGGAAGGCGCCAAGCTCAAGGTGGACGGACGCGACTTCAAGATGCAGGGCTACGAGCAGGGCTTCTACATGTCGGGCTGTCTGTTCGACGAGGTGAAGCCCGACATGCGCATCTACAAGGAGGAGATCTTCGGCCCCGTCCTGTCCGTGGTGCGCGCCAAGACCTACGAGGAGGGCCTCAAGCTCGCCAACGACCACGAGTACGGCAACGGCGTCGCCATCTTCACCCGCGACGGTGACGCCGCGCGCGACTTCGCCGCCAAGGTGCAGGTCGGCATGGTGGGGGTCAACGTGCCGATCCCGGTGCCGCTCGCCTACTACACCTTCGGCGGCTGGAAGCGCTCCGGCTTCGGCGACTTGAACCAGCACGGCCCCGACAGCGTGCGCTTCTACACCAAGACCAAGACCGTCACCTCCCGCTGGCCCTCGGGCGTGAAGGAAGGCGCAGAGTTCGTCATTCCGACGATGAAGTAATCGCGCGCGAAGCGCGTAGGTTGGGTCAAGCGGAGCGCAGACCCAACGCAAGTCGAATTCGCCCGTCGTGTTGGGTCATCGCTGACGCTCGGCCCAACCTACAGTCTACCCTCACCTCAAATCCGCGAGCAGCGGGAACACCTCGCGGGCGATCTGGGCGATCTGTCGGTCGCGCTCCTCGTAGGGGCCGACGAGGTCGAGCGTGATGTGGCGGGCGCCGGCGGCGTGGAAGGCGCGGATGCGGTCCGCAACCTGTTGGGGCGAGCCCAGCGCCGCGTAGCGCCCGGCGGCGCGCCGGAAGTCCATGGCATAGCGCTGGCTGAGCGTCGCCGTGGCGGCATCGAGCGCCTTCTCATAGGTGTCGTCCAGGCGGGTGAAGAGCAGGTGCCCCGTGCCGAAGGCGGCGTCGCCACGCCCGGCTTCGCTCGCCGCCTGCCCGATCTTGTCGAGGCCGGTCTTGAACATCTCGGGCGTAATCGCATAGGCGATCCAGCCGTCGGCAAGTCGGCCCGCCCGGTGCAGGGCGGCGTCCGAGCGCCCGCCGCACCAGATCGGCGGACCCCCGGGTTGACGCGGCGGCGGCTGCATCGGCACGTCGTGGAAGGGACCGTAGAAGCGCCCCTCGTGGCTCACCGGCTGGCCCGTCCAGAGCTTGCGCAGAACACCGATCGCCTCGGTGAGCCGGGGCCCCCGCTCGTTGTGCGGCACGCCGCAGACCTCGTACTCCTTGGCGAACTCCCCGCCCACGCCGACGCCGAAAATGAAACGACCCTCGCTCAGGTGGTCCAGCGTCGCCACCTGCTTGGCGACCGGCACCGGATGGCGCAACGGCAGGAGGTAGACCGACGTGCCGAGCAGCAGGCGACGGCTGACGACGGCCGCCTGTGCAAGCTGCAGGAACGGATCGAGGATGGCGGCGGGAAAGGAGATGTGGTCGCCGCACCAGAGCAAATCGTAGCCGCTGCTGTCGACCAGCTCGACGACCTCGCGCATCTCGGCGATCGACGGCTGCCAGGGGCCGGTTGCGGGCTCGGTGCGTCGGTGGATGGTGATCACCCCGATCCGCAGTCTGCTGTCGAGCTTCAGCGCCATCGCACGGCTCCTCTCCAATGCCATCGGCACTCTACGCCCGCGTGCGGCGCAGGCAACCTCGCCGTGGGTGGCTCTTGGCTGGTAGGCTGGCCCCGGGACAGGCGACCGAGAGGAGAAGCCCATGAAGACGATCGGCCACGGCTACACCTGGAACGACCTCGAGGTCGGCTTCAAGTTCCGCACCCTCAACCGCACCATTACCGAAAGCGACCTCGTCGGCTTCGTCAACACGACCGGCATGCTGGAGATGATCTTCATCGACCAGACCTTCGAGCACGAGGGCGGCATCAAGGGCGGTCGGGTCGTGCCGGCGGCCCTGCCCTACTGCCTGATGGAGGGTCTGCTCTGCCAGACGGTGCAGCAGATGACGGGCCTGGCCCTGCTCGAGATCGAGAAGAAGGTGCTGAAGCCCACGTTCGTGGGCGATACCGTCCATAACGAGGTGGAGGTTGTGGCCATCAAACCGACCAGCCGCGGCAACCGGGCGGTGGTCACGACAGTGAACAACATCGTCAACCAGCGCGGCGAAGCTGTCATCACCTACAAGGCCGTGCGCATGATGGCGGGCCGTGCGCCAAAGTGAAGGCGTATGCACCGAGCCCCTGCCTGCGGCGGACGTTCCCACACGAGCCGGACTGCTTTAGTGAGCGTGCATGACATATCCCTTCAATGACGCCTTCCGGCACGAGGTCGCCAACCGCTGCGCCGCGTTCGCGCGGCTTCCCGCGAGCGATGCGACACGCGGGCTCAAGCCGTCCGCAGTCGCGATCACGCTCACGCAGGCGCGGGACGGATCGGGCGAAGCCGCGCTGCTGCTGACTCGGCGGACCGACCGCTTGCGGGCCCATGGCGGGCAGTGGGCCCTGCCGGGTGGACGCCGCGATCAAGGCGAGACGCTGGTGGAGGCGGCGCTGCGCGAGCTCGACGAGGAGCTCGCCGTCCGCCTCGGCGCAGGCGACGTGCTGGGCCTGCTGGACGACTATCCCACCCGCTCCGGCTACCTGATCACGCCCGTCGTCGTGTGGGCCGGTCCCGACCCGCACCTGCGCATCAATCCCAACGAGGTGGCTTCGGTTCATCACATTCCCGTCGCCGACATCATGCGGCCGGACGCAGCCGAGTTCATCACCATTCCCGAGAGCGACCGGCGCGTCATCCGCCTGCTCATCAACGGCGGCCGGGTGCACGCGCCGACGGCCGCCATGATCTATCAGTTCCGGGAAGTGCTCGCCGGCCGCGCCACGCGCGTCGACGAGCTGGAGCAACCCGTCTTCGCCTGGCGATAGGGATCGCCGCCGTAGAAACGCCCCAGGAGCACGCAGCATGTATGACGACCTGCCGATCGTGGACGCTCACCACCACCTCTGGGACCTCGAGGGCAAGGTACGCTATCCCTGGCTGAGCCAGCCCGACCCGCATCATTCGTACATGGGCGACAATTCTTCCCTGCGCCGCTCGTACCTGCCGCCCGAGTACCGCCGCGACACCGCGCTGCACAACGTCGTCGCCACCGTGCACATCGAGGCCGAGGCCGACCGGAGTCAGCAGGTCGCCGAGTCGGCCTGGGTCACCGAGATGGCGGGACGCCACGGCATGCCCGGTGCCATCGTCGCGCACGCCTGGGTCGACACGCCCGATGCCGAGGAGATCATCGTCAAGCAGAAGCAATTTCCGCTGGTGCGCGGCGTCCGCACCAAGCCCGTCATCTCGGAAGGGCCGGACAAGAGCGTGCGCGGCCAGCCTCGCAGCATGCAGGACCCCAAGTGGCGCAAGGGCCTTTCGTTGCTGGAGAAGCACGATCTGTCTTGGGATTTGCGCGTGGTGTGGTGGCATCTCGAGGAGGCCGCCGAGGTGGTGCGCGAGCATCCGGGCCTCAGGACGGTTCTCAATCACACCGGCTATCCGCTGGACCGGTCGCCCGAGGCGCTGGCGGTGTGGCGTCGCGGCATGGAGGCGCTGGCGGCCTGCCCCAACGTGCATTGCAAGATCTCGGGTCTGGTGGTCAAAGGCCAGCCCTGGACGCTCGCCGCCAACCGTCCGATCATTCTCGACGCCATCCGCATCTTCGGGGTCGAACGGTGCATGTTCGCGTCGAATTTCCCCGTCGACGGTCTCAAGGGCAGCTGGGACTACCTATATAGTCAGTTCAAGCTGGCGGTAGCGGACTTCCCGCTCGCCGACCGCCGCAAGCTATTCGCCGAGAATGCGGCGAGGTTCTATCGCATCGCGCTGTAGCGGCCCCGCTGGCCGCGGCGTTTCCCGCCAATTCTTGGCCGCCGCAGCACGCCAGTCGATGAGCGCTCACCAGAAGGCAGGCCATGAAGGAAGATCGCTACCACAAGTACCGGCTCTCCAATCATGTCCTCCATCCCGAGACGCTCATGCTCGGATACGGCTACGATCCGCTGTTGTCGGAGGGTGCCGTCAAGCCGCCGGTGTTCCTCACCTCCACGTTCGTGTTCCGGTCGGCCGAGGAAGGCCGGGATTTCTTCGACTACACGGCCGGACGCCGCGAGCCACCCAAGGGCGCGGCGGCCGGACTCGTCTATTCGCGGTTCAACCACCCCAACAGCGAGATCGTCGAAGACCGTCTGGCGGCCTACGAGGGCGCGGAATCCTGCATCCTGTTCTCATCGGGCATGTCGGCGATCGCGACCACCATCCTCACATTCACCAGGCCGGGTGACGTCATCGTGCATTCGCAACCGCTCTATGGCGGCACCGAGACGCTGATATCGCGGACGCTGTCCGCCTACAGCGTGGGGGCGGTCGGATTCGCGGATGGCGTGGACGAGGCAAGCCTGCGAGCCGCCGTCGCGACGGCGGAGGGCAAAGGGCGCATCTCCGTCATCATGATCGAGACGCCCTCCAACCCGCTCAACACCATGGTCGACATCAGGCTGGTTGCCCGCATCGCCGGCGAGATCGCATCCAGGCAGGGCCATCGCCCGATCATTGTGTGCGACAACACGCTGCTTGGGCCCGTCTTCCAGCGACCTCTCGCTTTTGGCGCGGACATCTCTGTCTACTCGCTGACCAAGTACGTCGGCGGGCATTCCGACCTCATCGCCGGGGCGGCGCTCGGCAGCGAAGCGTTGATGAAGCCGATCAAGCAGTTGCGGGGTGCCGTCGGCACGCAGCTCGACCCGCATTCCTGCTGGATGCTCGGACGGTCGCTGGAGACGCTCGCGTTGCGCATGGAGCGCGGCAACAGCAACGCCAGGGTGATCGCCGAATTCCTGCGGGACCATCCGCGGGTGGAGAAGGTCCATTACCTGCCCTTCCTGTCCGCCGATGCCCCCCAGCGCCGCGTCTACGAGCTGCAGTGCACCGCACCCGGATCGACTTTTTCCTTCGACATAAAGGGCGGCATCGCGGAAGCGTTCGCCTGCCTCAACCGGCTGCAGATTTTCAAGCTGGCCGTCAGTCTCGGCGGCACCGAGTCGCTGGCCTGTCATCCCGGCACGACGACCCACTCCGGAGTTCCCGAGGAGGTGCGGGCGCGCATCGGCGTCGGCGACGCGACGATCCGCTTGTCCGTCGGCATCGAGCACCCCGACGATCTCATGGCAGATCTGTCGCAAGCGCTTGCGGGGAATTGACCTTCCCCCGGTGACTCCGCGTTTTGTCCGCCCTAGGATGACGAAAAGCATCCTCGGGAGAGCCCAGCCATGCCCATCAGCTTTCGCCAGGTCGGCCCCTGTTTGGCGGCCGAGGTCAGCGGCATCGACATCGGCAAGCCGCTGACGCCGGCCGAGGTGGCTGCGATCCACGGCGGCATGGACAAGTACGCCGTGCTGGTGTTCCGCCGCCAGCCGATCGACGACGAGCAGCAGCTCGCTTTCACCCGCAGCCTCGGCGAGATCGAGGAGGCGATCGCCACGGGCCTGCGCGCTCCCAGCGAGTACCGGCTGCCCACCACCTTCGCCGACGTGTCCAATCTCGACAAGGACAACAAGCCGTTCGCCCGCGACGACCGCAGGCGGCTGTTCTCGCTCGGCAACCGGCTGTGGCATTCCGACAGCTCGTTCAAGGCAACGCCTGCCAAATACTCGCTGCTGCATTCGCGCAGCGTCGTATCCAAGGGCGGCAACACCGAGTTCGCCGACATGCGCGCGGCCTACGATGCGCTCGACGAGGAGACCAAGGCGCTGTGCGAGGGCCTCGTGTGCGAGCATTCGCAGCTGTACTCACGCGCGGTGCTCGGCTTCACCGAGTTCACGGACGAGGAGCGCAAGCGCATGCAGCCGGTGCGTCAGTGCCTGGTTCGCACCCTCCCGTCGACGGGGCGCAAATCCCTCTACCTCTCCTCCCACGCGGGTACGATCATCGGCTGGCCGGTGCCTGAGGCGCGCGACTTCCTGCGCGATCTCAACGAGGCCGCCACCCAGCGTGAGTTCGTCTACTCCCACAAGTGGCAGCTGGGCGACCTCGTCATGTGGGACAACCGCCAGACCATGCATCGCGTGCGGCCGTTTCCCTCCCACGAGGCGCGCGACATGCGCCGCACCACGGTGGCCGGCGACGGCCCCACCGTCGCCCAGGCGGCGGCCTGATCGATCATGGCGAGCGATATCGACGCGGACTACGTCGTGGTCGGGGCCGGCTCGGCCGGCTGCGTGCTGGCCTCCCGGTTGAGCGAGGACGGCTCCCGCGTCGTCCTGCTCGAGGCTGGTCCGAAAGACTGGCATCCGATGATCCATGTGCCGGCGGGCGTGCTGAAGCTGCTCTACAATCCGCGGGTCAACTGGAACTACACCACCGACCCCGAGCCCGGCATCGGCGGCCGGCAGCTGCATTGGCCGCGCGGGCGCGTGCTCGGCGGGTCGAGCTCGATCAACGGCATGCTCTGGATACGCGGCAATCCGGCGGACTACGACGGCTGGTCGCAAATGGGCTGCAAGGGCTGGTCGTTCGAGGAGGTGCTGCCGCATTTCAAGTCGATCGAGCGTTACGGACCGGGCGAGGAGGGGCAGCGGGGAAAAACCGGGCCGATCCTGGTCGAGGACTACCGCACCACGCTCGACCTGACGCGCCGGTTCGTCGATGCCGCGCAGCAGGCCGGCATTCCGCTGACCAAGGACCTCAACGGCAGCCAGCACGAGGGCGTCGGCTTCTCGCAGATGTCGCGCAACGGCCGCTTCCGGGGCTCCACCGCGCGCACTTTCCTGGCACAGGCGCGCCGCCGGCAGAACCTGCAAATCGAGACCAGGGCGTTCGCCACCAAGCTGCTGTTCGAGGGCAAACGCTGCGTCGGCGTCGCCTTTCGCCAAAAGGGCAAAGACCGTCGGGTGATGGCCGCGCGCGAGGTGATCCTGTCGGGCGGCACCATCAATTCGCCGCACCTGCTGCAGGTCTCAGGGATAGGGCCGGCCGCGCACCTGAAGTCGATCGGCGTCGGCGTCGTCCACGACGTGCCGGGCGTCGGCGCCAACCTGTCGGACCACTACGCCGTCCGCATCTCGCACCGGGTCAAGGACGCGGTGTCGATCAACGAGCTGTCGCGCCTGCCTCGGCTCGCGGGCGAAGTCGCCCGCTGGCTGACGACCGGGCGCGGCGCGCTGACCTTCGGCGTATCCAGCGCGCAGGCGTTCGCCCGCAGCCGCGAGGGGCTCGCCAGCCCCGACATCCAGCTGCTGTTCTCGCCGGCAAGCTACGACCAGAACAAGTTCGGCGAGCTGGAACGCGAGCCCGGCATGACCGTCGCCGTCAGCATCGCCAGGCCCGAGAGCCGCGGCACGATCATGGCCCAGTCGGCCGATCCGTTCGTGCGTCCCTCGCTCAAGCCCAACTACCTGTCGGTGCCCAACGACCTGCGCGTGTCGCTCGCCGGCTTGGCCCTGGCGCGCCGCATCTTCGCGGCTCCAGCGCTGGCCCAGCACAGTGTGAAGGAGATCACGCCCGGCCCAGGCCTCACCACGGAGGAGGCACTTGCCGACTACGTCCGCCAGCAGGGCACGACGATCTATCACATCGTCGGCACCTGCAAGATGGGCGAGGACCCGATGGCGGTGGTCGATTCCAGATTGAAGGTGCGGGGCCTCTCCGGCTTGCGCGTGATCGACGCGTCCGTCATGCCGACAGTGACCACCGCCAACACCAACGCGCCCACCATCATGATTGCCGAGAAGGGCGCCACCATGATCCGCCAGGACGCCGCCGCCGGCTGAGCCGCGGCTCGCACTGGCGATGGCCCGCCGCGCAGGCATGAGACGTCTGCTTTGGCCCTCGGCTGACCATGGCGTCAGCAACGACAAGATGGAGTGCAACATGAGCAAGCGTCTGAATTTTCTGACTCGAAAGAACGGCGGCATCGAGGGTCTCGTCGCCGTCGAAACTTGGCTCGCAAGCAGCTTCGATCCGAAGCTGCTCGACCTCGTCAAGGTGCGGGTGTCGCAAATGAACGGATGCGCTTACTGCCTGCACATGCACCGGAAGGATGCAATCAAGCGTGGCGAGACGGAGGATCGTCTGCTCCTCCTCGACGCATGGCGCGAATCCGAACTCTATACGGAACGGGAACGCGCTGCACTCGCTTGGGCCGAGGCCCTCACCCGGATCGCAGAGACCCACGCGCCCGATGCGGCTTACGACAAGGTGCAGAGCACCTTCTCCGAGGACGAGCTGCTCGCGCTTTCGATCGGCGTGGCCGCCATCAACGCCTGGAACAGGCTGGCCATCGGGTTTCGCCTGCAGCATCCGGCGGACCGCATGCGCGCCGCGTCCTAGAACATCGCGGCGTGGACGCGGTCGGGCGGGTTGTGGCCGTCGAGGAAGGTCTTGATGTTGATGATGACCTTCTCGCCCATGTCGATGCGGCCTTCGATGGTCGCCGAGCCCATGTGCGGCAGCGCCACGACGCGGTCGCTCGACAGCAGCTTCGGGATTGATGGCCGGCTCGTTCTCGAACACGTCGAGGCCGGCGCCGGCGATCTGGCCGGCCTCCACCATGCGGGCGAGCTCGTTCTCGTCGATCACCTCGCCGCGCGCCGTGTTGACGATGTAGGCGCTGGGCTTGAGCAGCTTGAGGCGACGCGCCGAGAGCAGGTGATAGGTCGCCGGCGTATGCGGGCAGTTGACTGAGACGATGTCCATGCGGGCCAGCATCTGGTCGAGGCTGTCCCAATAGGTGACCTCCAGCTCCTGCTCGATCTCCTCGGCGACGCGGCGCCGGTTGTGATAGTGGATCTGCAGGCCGAACGCCTTGGCGCGGCGTGCCACCGCCTGGCCGATGCGGCCCATGCCGATGATGCCGAGCCGCTTGCCCCAGATGCGGTGGCCGAGCATCCAGGTGGGCGACCATCCTGGCCAATGGTTGCGCGTATCCTTCAGCAGTGCCGTGCCCTCGGCCAGCCGCCGCGGCACCGCCAGGATCAGCGCCATCGTCATGTCGGCCGTGTCCTCGGTGAGCACGCCCGGCGTGTTGGTGACGATGATGCCGCGCACGCGCGCGGTGTCGAGATCGATGTTGTCCACGCCGTTGCCGAAATTGGCGATCAGCTTGAGCTGGGGACCGGCCTGGGACAGCAGCGAGCGGTCGATCCGGTCGGTCACGGTCGGCACCAGGACATGCGCCGTCTTGACTGCCTGGGCGAGGTCGGCGTGGCTCATGGGCTTGTCGTCGACATTGAGGCGCGCGTCGAACAGCTCGCGCATGCGCGTCTCGACTGCCTCCGGGAGCTTGCGCGTGACGATGACGGTCGGCTTCTTGGATGTCGGCATGGCAGCTCGGGCTCTGTACGGGCTGGCGGGAAAAGCCGGCCAGGCACCACCCGCTTCGTGCGGTGCCACCTGGCGTAGGATTCCGCCCTGTCTAACAGATGGCCACTACGATGACAAAACGGTGCTAACGGCTGTGGCTGCCGCCAAGCTGGCGTGGCCGGGCCGGGCCGGGCTTGCAACGGGCTTGATCTTCATTGCCAAATCGTGGTTTGGGCAGGCCATGAGCGAGCCGTCCTGCAATTCCGCTGGGCTCCGGCCGGCGTGCCGTGCCGCTGTCGCAGGCGTGCTGATGCTGTTGCTGGCCCTGGTCGGCGCGACCGGCCTCCTGGCGCAGGGTACGCCGGCGCCGGCCGGCGCCACCGGGCTGGCGGTCCCCCGTTTTGTCAGCCTGAAGTCCGACCGGGTGAACCTGCGCCAGGGTCCCGGCACCGAGTATCCGACAGCCTGGGTGTTCCGCCGCGCGGGTCTGCCGGTGGAGGTGATCAAGGAGTTCGAGAGCTGGCGGCAGGTGCGTGACGCCGAAGGCACCACCGGCTGGGTGCTGGGCACGATGCTGAGTGGACGTCGGACCGCGGTGATTCTCCCCTGGGAGGTGAAGGCCGGCCAGACCCAACCCGTCGTGGCCGTTCTGCGCGACGACGACAGCGAGAGCGCCAGCGCCATCGCCCAGGTGGACGCCGGAGTCCTCGCCAGCATCATCACCTGCGACGGCAAGTGGTGCCGGGTGTCGGTCAGCGGCTTTCGCGGCTACATCGAGCAGGCAAAGCTGTGGGGCGCGTACAAGGACGAAGTGATCAAGTGATTTGGCGCGAACCAGCTCATCCCCACGGAACTTGGGGATACGGACACGACGACTATGGTGGAGAACGAGACTGACGGATTCCCGCTCAGCGCTCGTTCGGCGGGAATGACGGCGAGGAGTCGGATACTGTCCCGTTATTTCCGGACCAGCCGCACGACGACGTCGATGTGAGAGATCCGCAGGTGCTCCGGCGGCTCCGGCAGGCCATCGACGCGGATCGAGCTGCCGGGAATGTCGACCAGGCAGCCATCGGCCTCGACGAAGAAATGGTTGTGGTTGGAGATGTTGGTGTCGAAGTATGCGCGCTGCCCGCCGATGGCGATCTCGCGCAGCAACCCCGCCCGCTCGAACTGATGCAGCGTGTTGTAGACGGTTGCCAGCGACACCCGCTCGCCGGATTTGACCGCCTCCTCGTGCAAGGTCTCGGCAGTGACGTGACGATCGCCGTTGCCGAACAACAGCGTTGCCAGCGCCACACGCTGGCGCGTCGGCCGCAGGCCGGCCTGCCGCAAGAGGCTCGAAATGTCTACCCCCGTGACGTGGGGGTGCTCAGCCAGATTGTCCATCGCTCCCGTCAGCCTAAGCGCTTCGCGCGTCCTGCCGAAACGGCAAAGCGCCGCACAGCCTTCTTACGGACCTTATATATCAGTATATGCTGCCCGGCCATGGGCCGCAACCTCCGCGAGCTTGGGTCGTTGACAGATGCGCGGGCAGGCCTAACACGGGCTTTTGAGCCATCCACGAGTGTGATAGGAAGCCCCAATGCCGCTGAAAGCTGCAACAGTCCGTCACACGCCGCAATTCCCCAGGGGGGATGGGACGACCATGGCCATGGCCGAGCGCCCGACAAGCTACGAATACGAAGACTTGCTGACCTGTGGTCGCGGCGAGTTGTTTGGACGCGGCAACGCCCAGCTGCCCCTGCCGCCCATGCTCATGTTCGACCGCATCTCGAGCATCTCCGAGGCGGGGGGGGCCCACGGCAAGGGCCAGATCGTGGCCGAGCTGAAGGTTGGCGGCAACCCCATGCTGGATTGGCTGTGGGCCTGCCACTTCAAGGGCGATCCCGTCATGCCGGGCTGCCTCGGGCTCGACGCGCTCTGGCAGCTGACCGGCTTCTTCCTCGGCTGGCTCGGCGCTCCCGGCAAAGGCAGGGCGCTGGGCGTGGGCGAGGTGAAATTCTCCGGCATGGTAATTCCCTCCACCAAGACCGTGCAGTATGTCGTCGACCTGAAGCGCGTGATCTTGCGCAAGCTGAAGCTCGCGATTGCCGACGGGGTCATGAAGGCGGACGGGCAGGTGATCTATGTCGCCACCGATCTGCGCGTTGGACTGTTCGAGGGTGGAGAACAACCCGCGGCCGCGTGAGACGGCGCCAGGGGCGCCGCAGCGGGGCGCCTGAGCTCGCTCTCGCCCTCATCCGTGGCGAAGCGGCGGGAGGACACAAGGAGAGGGTGGTTAGATGCGACGCGTGGTGGTGACGGGGATGGGGATTGTTTCCTCGATCGGAAACAGCACGCAAGAGGTGGTCGCCTCGCTCCGGGAGGCGAAATCCGGCATCGTGCGCGCCGAGAAATATGCCGAGCTCGGCTTCCGCTGTCAGGTGCACGGCGAGCCCCACATCGAATGGGAAGGCATGGTCCCGCGCAAGGCGCGCCGCTTCATGGAAGCGGGCATGGGCTGGAACTACATCGCCATGGACCAGGCCATCCGCGACGCGGGCCTGCAGGAGAGCGATGTCGTGAACGAGCGCACGGGCATCATCATGGGCTCGGGCGGACCCTCGACGCGGGCCATCGTGCGCGCCGCCGATACGGCGCGCGAGAAGGACCCCAAGCGGGTCGGCCCGTTCGAGGTGCCCAAGGGCATGTGCTCGGGGCCGTCGGCATCTCTGGCCACCGCCTTCCAGATCAAGGGCGTGAACTATTCCATATCTTCCGCCTGCGCCACCTCCGCGCATTGCATCGGCAATGCCGCCGAGACGATCCAGTGGGGCAAGCAGGACGTGATGTTCGCGGGCGGCTGCGAGGAGCTCGACTGGACGCTGTCGGTCCTGTTCGACTCCATGGGCGCCATGTCGACCGGCTTCAACGCGACGCCGTCCAAGGCGAGCCGCGCCTACGACAAGAGCCGCGACGGCTTCGTGATCGCCGGCGGTGCAGGCGTGCTGGTGCTGGAGGAGCTGCAACGGGCCAAGAGCCGCGGCGCCAAGATCTACGGCGAGATTGCGGGCTACGGCGCCACTTCCGATGGCTTCGACATGGTGGCCCCCTCGGGCGAAGGCGCGGCGCGTTGCATGCGCATGGCGATGCAGGGCTTCGACGGCAAGCCGGTCGGGCGGATCGACTACATCAACCCGCACGGCACCGGCACCCCGGTCGGCGACCAGCGCGAGATCGAGGCGATCCGCCAGGTGTTCGGCAAGGACATGCCGCCGATTTCGTCGACCAAATCGCTTACCGGCCATTCGCTGGGCGCGGTCGGCGTCCAGGAGGCCATCTTCTCGCTGCTGATGATGAACAACGGGTTTATCTGCGAGAGCGCCAACATCGACGAGATCGATCCCGAATTCGCCGACGTCCCCATAGTGCGGAAACGGCAGGACAACGCGGACCTTAACTGTGTAATGTCGAACAGCTTCGGCTTCGGTGGCACCAATGCGACTCTGGTGATGAAACGATGCGACGCGTGAGGGCACGCGCGCTCCGTCCGCGTGCGGCTTGCGGCAGCCGCGGACTCAGCCGGAGTCGTGAAGCGTGTCGAGGCCGAGAAGACTTAGGGGTTGGGCCCAGGCGGCCCGCGCACAGCATGATTGGAAGAAGGTCATGACGAACACGGATATTGCCCAGCCAGGGCCGCTGATGGCAGGCAAGCGCGGCCTCATCATGGGAGTTGCCAACGAGCGCTCGATCGCATGGGGCATCGCGCGGGTGCTCGCCGGTCAGGGCGCCAAGCTCGCCTTCACCTACCAGGGTGACGCGTTCGGCCGGCGCGCCATACCGCTCGCCAAGCAGGCGGGCGCCGACATCATCCTCGATTGCGACGTGACCAATCTCAAGAGCGTCGACAATACCTTCGCCGAGATCAAGAAGCAGTGGGGCGGCCTCGACTTCGTCGTGCACGCGCTGGCCTTCTCGGACCGCCGCGAGCTGTCGGGACGCTACGCCGACACGACGCGCGAGAACTTCTCCAACACGATGATCATCTCGTGCTTCTCCTTCACCGAGATCGCCAAGCGCGCCTCCGAGATGATGAAGCCGGGCGGCTCGCTGCTGACGCTGACCTTCAGCGGCGCCACCCGCTGGGTGCCCTGCTACAACGTCATGGGCGTGGCGAAGGCGGCGCTGGAGGCCTCCGTGCGCTATCTCGCGGCCGACCTCGGCGTCCTGGGCATCCGCGTCAACGCTCTGTCGGCCGGGCCGATGCGCACGCTGGCGGGCGCCGGCATCTCCGATGGACGGATGCTCTTCAACTATCAGCGCGACCACGCACCGCTGCGGCGGTCGCCGACGCTGGACGAGGTGGGCGGTGCCGGCCTTTACCTGCTGTCGGACCTGTCCGGCGCGGTGACGGGCGAGGTGCATTTCGTCGACTGCGGCTACAACACCATCGCCGTGCCGAATCTCGAGGCCCTCAAGGCCATGGAGCTGGGAGCCGCTGCGCTCGCCGACGGCTCGCCTCAGCAGGCGGCGGAATAGCCTCCCGCCCTCGTTCTTGAGCGCGAGGAGACATCCGCAACTCGCCGGATGGACTCTTGAATTGCGCCTGCGCACCCGGCGTGGCATTTCAAGTCGATGATCGGCGTGTTCGATTCAGGCCATGGCGGGCTGACCGTCTTCCGCGCCCTGGTGCGGCGCTTCCCGCACGTTGCCTTCGTGTACCTCGGCGATCACCGCCACGTGCCCTACGGCAACCGGCCATCCGACGAGATCGTGGCGCTGACCCGCGACGGCGTCGAGGCACTGTTCCGGCGCGGCTGCAAGCTGGTCCTGCTCGGCTGCAACACCGCGACATGCGTGGCGGCGCGCACGCTGCAGAAGGACTGGCTGCCGGTCAGCGGCTGGGCGGGGCACAATATCCTCGGGATCGTCGCCCCGACGGTGGAGGCGGCGACGCAGACGCCGTGGGCAGCGACGGCGCCCCAGTATCCGCAGAAGTACAACACCGACGTCGTGGCCGTGTTCGGCACCACGCGCACGGTCGCCTCGCACGCCTACCCCGAGGAGATCCGCAAGCGCTGTCCCAAGGTCACGGTCGTGCAGCAGACGTGCGCGGAGCTGGCCGGTGCCATCGAGCGCGCCGCCCCCGAGGCCGAGCTCGATGGCCTGGTGGGGCAGTCGGTGACCGCCCTTCTGGCCCAGACCGGCGGCGCGCCGCCGCATCGCGCCATTCTCGGCTGCACGCACTATCCGCTGGTCGAGCCGCTGTTCCGCCGCTACCTGCCGGCCTTCACGCGGCTGCTGTCGCAACCCGAGGTGGTGGCCGACAGCCTGGAGGACTACCTTCACCGTCATCCGCGTTTCCTGGGCGAGCCGGCGGATACGGCCCGCTCACCCGCCCTGCTGACCACGGGCGAGCCGGCCCGCGTCGGCCAGGTGGCGCGCATCTTCTGGGCGGACGCCCCCGCCTTCGATCACCTGCCGCATTGAGGCCGGCGACGATTGCCGGATTGGCCGTGCATTCAGATGGCGACGGCCGTGAGAGCGAGTGTGGAGCGCCGTGAGATGACCCGCTGGGTTGCGATCTTCGAGGACAATCCCGAGGAACAGGCGGGGTGGGTGCGCAAGCAGCATGCCGGCGATCATTTCGCCTATCTCGAGAGGAATGCCAACACGATCAGGCTGGCGGGAGGTCTGCGGCCGGGCCCCGATGATTGGTGGAGCGGCGGGATGTGGGTGATGGAGGTGGACACCCGGGAGCAGGCGGCAAGCCTCTGCGAGGACGATCCTTACTTCAAGCTCGGCCTGAGAAAAGGCTATCGCCTCTGCATATGGGGCAAGGCCCCCTGCTATGGGGCGGTGGTACTCTGAAGTTCTGATCGGGCTGGCCACGCCTTGCTCACGGCGGCCAGGGAATCGCCGGGTGACGGCGTCGCGCGAAGGTGGTAGTCCGGATTTTCACTCGCAACACCAGTCCGCCACAATCCTGGACGATTGATCGACCTTCCCAGTCGGCGCTTGAGATGTGCGTGTCCACTCGGTCAGGAGGCCGGGAGAGAGCGTGATCAGATTGAACGGCATCGGCCTGAAGTACGGCGCCAACAACGAGGTGTTGCGCAACGTCACGTTTCATTTGCGCCCCGGCTCCTTCCACTTTCTCACCGGCCCTTCGGGCTCCGGCAAGACCTCGCTGCTGCGAATGTTGTTCATGTCGTTGCAGGCCACTCGCGGGCAGATCTACGTGCTGGGGCAAGATATCAGCCGCGTGGCCCCGGCCAAGCGTGCCCAGCTGCGCAGGCGCATCGGCATCGTGTTCCAGGATTTCCGGTTGCTCGATCACTTGACGACATGGGAAAATGTAGCCATGCCGCTGCGCGTCACCGGCAAGCGGGTGTCCGACTACAAGGAGGACGTGACCGATTTGCTGCAATGGGTTGGGCTCGGCGATCGCATGTATTCCTACCCCCACGTCTTGTCCGGCGGCGAGAAGCAGCGTGCGGCGATCGCCCGCGCGGTCATCAACAAGCCGGAGCTGCTGCTGGCCGACGAGCCGACCGGAAACGTCGACCCACAGATGGCGCGCCGGCTCCTGCGCCTGTTCATCGAGCTCAACCGGCTGGGGACGTCGGTCGTCATCGCCACCCACGACCATCAACTGATGCGGCAGACCAAAGCACCGCGTCTGGAGCTGCACGACGGCCATGTCCGGATCGTATGACCGGCCGGTCGGGCCGCCCACGCTGCAGCCGACCCACCCGACCCTGGAGCATGAGTCCTATAGCGTGCCGCTCAGCGTGCCTGCCAGCGCGCCGCCGAAGCTCGAGTCGGGAAGCCCCACGCCGCGAACACGCTCGCGGCGTGGCGATCCGAGCCAGACCACCGCGCCGATCGTGCCGGCCGGTTCCGTCACCGGCCGCTCGCTGACGCTCGTCATCACCATCATGTGCTTTCTCGCCTGCCTGACGGCCGGCGCCGTCTACATGATGAACCAGTCCGCCTCTGCGTGGCTGCGCGACATCGCCAGCGAGGTGACGGTGCAGGTCGAGGTCAGGGACCGCTCCGACGTCGAGAAGCTGGTCACCGACGTGAGCAGCTTCCTGTCGCGGCAGCCGGGCATTGCCACGGTGCGGCCCCTCAGCATCGCCGACACCTCGCAGCTGCTGGAGCCGTGGCTGGGGCAGACGGAGGCGCTCAAGTCGCTGCCCGTGCCGCGCCTCATCGCCCTCGAGCTCGACCGCCAAACCCCGCCCGACCTGGACGCCATACGCAAACAGACGGCCGAGCGGTTCAAGGGCGTGACGATCGACGATCACCGCCGCTGGCAGCAGCAGATCCGCACCATCACGCGATCCTTCGCGCTCGGCGGCCTCGCCATCCTGCTTCTGGTCGGGGCGGCCACGACCGCCATCATCGTGTCGGCGACCAAGAGCGCGATGGCCTCCAACCGCGAGATCGTCGAGGTGCTGCACTTCGTCGGCGCCACCGACCGCTTCATTGCCCGCGAGTTCGAGCGGCATTTCCTGCGGCTCGGCGTCAGGGCGGGCATCGTCGGGGCGATCTGGGCGATGTTCGTGTTCCTGGCCATGCCGACGGTCATGGAGCTGCTGGGCGGGGGCGGGGTAACGATCGCGGAGCTGCGCCGCCTGATCGGCATCGCCTCTCTCGACCCGCCCGGCTACTTCCTGCTCGGCATCGTCGTGCTGGTCATTGCCTCGCTCTGCATGCTGACGTCGCGAATCGGCGTTTACCGCATCCTGAACAGCCAGCACTGACGCTGATTCGATCCCGGACGGACCGGGAAAAGCGGTTTGTGCACGTGCGGGGGCCGGTTCGCATGGCAGCGCCCGATCCGAGGGACAGGGAGCGGTCGCCGCGTGAATGCGGCCTTATTTCATCAGGTTGCAGGGCAATAATTCCGTCGATGAGCGAAGCGAGGCGCTTCGATCGGTGACGATCCTGCTCTACGGTTGCAGGTCACAAACGCGTCCAAATCGGATACTGTAGTCTGCGTAACGGCCAAGCCCATGCCGGGGGCGACCCGTTCGGAGAGGAAACGTGGCAGGAGCAGGCAGAACCATCGCCGCAGCCGCCGGCATTGCGCTGTTCGCATTCGTTGGCGGGTTCTTTGTGTTTGCCAGCTCGATCACCCGCTATGTCGCGGCATCGGGTGTCCGGGCTGACGGCATCGTCGTGCTGACGGGAGGCGAGCATCGGCTGAGCGAGGCCGCTCGGCTCCTGGCCGAGGGCCGGGGCAAGCGCCTGCTGATAACCGGCGCCAACCGCATGGCGACGCGCGAGGATCTCTACCGCAAGAGCAACCTCCCGCCTGCGCTATTCGATTGCTGCGTCGACATCGGCTACGAGGCGATGACGACCACCGGCAACGCGCAGGAGACCAAGGCCTGGGCGAAGGATCAGCACTTCACGCGCCTGATCCTGGTGACCTCGAGCTATCACATGCCGCGCAGTCTCGTTGAACTCGAGCGCGCGATGCCGGAGGTCGTGTTCGTGCCCTATCCCGTCGTCTCGCAGAACTTCCGCACCGAGCGCTGGTGGCTGCACGGCCCCACGGCCCGGCTGCTGCTCAGCGAGTACGTGAAGTTCCTTCCCTCGGCTGCCCGCCTGGGCGTGGCCAGGCTTCTCGGGTCGTGGGAGGGGAGCGCCGTTGCCGGCAGCGCGCGGACCCAGTCTTCGGGCACCTGACGGACGAGACGCATGATGCTCATGCTACGCTCGCTCGTCTTCCTGGTGGTGTTCTACGTCAACACCGCGGCATTCCTCGTCTGTGGCGGCTGGCTGCTGCTGGCCCCGCGGCGCTGGGCCATGGAAGGGCTGCGCCTGCACGGGCTCGCCAGCCTCTGGTGGCTGAAGGTGATCTGCGGCACCCGCTACGAGGTGCGCGGGCATGAGAAGCTGCCCAAGGGCGCCTGCCTGGTGGCGTCCAAGCACCAGTCGGCCTGGGACACCTTCGCTCTGATCCCCGTGTTTCGCGACCCCGCCATGGTGATGAAGGTGGAGCTCGGCTGGATCCCGCTCTACGGCTGGTTCTCCCACAAGTTCCAGCACATCTTCGTCAAGCGCGACAAGGGCCCAAGCGCCCTCAAGAGCCTGATCCGCGATGCGCGCCATCGCGCCGGCCAGGGCCGCGAGATCGTGATCTTCCCGGAAGGAACGCGCCGGCCGCCGGGCGCGCCCCCCGACTACAAGCCGGGCTTCGTGGCGCTTTACGAAGGGCTGGCGCTGCCCTGCGTGCCGCTGGCGCTCAACTCGGGCCTGTTCTGGCCGCGCCGCAGCATCGTGCGCTACCCCGGCACGATCGTGATCGAGATCCTCGACCCCATTCCGCCCGGCCTGCCACGGGCCCAGGCGCGCAGCCTCATCCAGCAGCGTATCGAGACCGCCTGCGATCGGCTGATCGCGGAAGCCCTCGCCGCCCCAAATCCGCCGCCGCTCCCCACCGAGGGCGCCACGGCGGCGGCCGTGCAATCGTAAGCCGGCAGGGCGGCGTCCGAATCCGCGGCGCGGCACAGCCGGTCGCGCAGCCAAAGCTCCTCGATCGGACGAAGCGCCAAAGGACGATTTGTTGTCTTCGTACAGCTTGTGTAACCTAACCCGGACGGCACGCGCCCCGCAGACGGCGCGGCCTTGACAAGTCCTGGGAGGGTTTCATGAATTTTTCTCGATCGCTGCGTCGTCGTGATTTTCTGTCGCTTGCAACCGGCGCGATGGCGGCGAGCGTGGCCAGCCGAACCTCGGCCCAGTCGGTGTGGCCGGACAAGCCGGTCAAGGTGATCGTGCCGTTCGCGGCCGGCGGCGGCACGGATGTCGTGGCCCGGCCCTGGTGCGACAAGCTCGGACAGATCTTCGGCCAGCAATTCGTCGTCGAGAACCGGGGTGGCGCAAGCGGGCTGATCGGCACCGAGGCGGCGGTGAAATCGGCGCCCGACGGCTACACGCTCCTCATGGCCTCCAACACGACGCCGGTCAACCTGCCGCTGCTGCGTAAGGTGCCTTACGATCCCAAGAGCCTCACCCCGGTCGCCCGTCTCGGCGACGTGGTGACCGGCTTCGTCATCCATTCGGCCGTCGGCGTGAAGACGTTCCAGGAGTTGCTCGACTACGCCAAGAAGAACCCGGGCAAGCTCGCCTTCGGCTCCTCGGGCAACGGGACCGGGCCGCATCTGCGCTACGAGATGCTGCGCTACCGGACCGGTGTCGACATCCTGCATGTGCCGTACCGCGGCGGCGCGGATTCGCTGGTCGACATCCTCGCCAACAACATCCAGATGATGAACGAGCCGGTGACGCTGCCGCATGTGAAGGCCGGCAAGCTGCATCTGCTCAACATGAACCACACAGAGCGCAGCATCGACTTTCCGGACGTCCCGACCCTGACCGAGCTCGGCTACCCCAATTCCGACGCGCCGATCTGGTTCAGCCTGTGGGCGCCGACGGGCACGCCGAAGGAGATCCTGCAGCGCCTCAACGACGAGATCGTCAAGCAATCCAAGACTGCGGAGATGACGGAGAAGCTCCGCCTCGCGGGCGCCGCTCCGGTGATCCAGACCCTGGAGGAGATCGCTGCCTTCCGCGACGCCGATGCCAAGCAGATGGCCGAACTGATCAAGTTGGCGCAGATCAAGATCGAATAGCGCCACTTCCCGGAGTGGCGCTGTCTCGCCTACCCGAACAGCCGCTGCGAGGCGAGGCGCGCGCCTTCCACCATGGAGGCGAGCTTCGCCCACACGATGTCCTCGGCGACGCGACCCATCCCCGCCGAGGTGTCGAAGCCGCAATCGGTGCCTGCGAGCACGCGCGCGGGATCGCCGACGGCCTCGGCAACGCGCTCGAGCCGGTCGGCCACCACCTCGGGATGCTCGATGTAGTTGGTGACGGTGTCGATGACGCCGGCCACCAGCACCTGGTCGTCGGCCAGCGGCATATTGCGCAGCACCTTGTACTCGTGCGCGTGCCGCGGGTTGGCGAACGGCAGGTACAGGCCGCCGACCTTGGCCCGGCGCAGGATCGGCAGGATATCCGTCAGCGGCACATCGTGATCGTGCGGTCCCTCGTAGTTGCCCCAGCAGACGTGGAGGCGCACCTTGTCGCGCGGGATGTTGACGAGCGCCGCGTTGATCGCCGCGACCACCATGTCCACGAAACGCTGGAAGTCCTCGATCGGCCGCTTGCCGAAGGACGCGTGGCGCTCCAGCGCGAGGTCGGGCGCATCGATCTGGAGCTGGAAGCCGTTGCTGACGATGGTCTCGTACTCGACGCGCAAAGCTGCGGCGACGGCATCGAGATAGGCCTCGAAGCTCGCGTAGTGCTCGTTCTTGACGATCGAGGCCAGGATGCCCGGCGAGGCGGCCGTGAAGAAGGGAGCCGCCGCTCCCTGGCCGTGCGCCGCATAGGCGGCCTTGAAGGCGGCGCACTCGGCGTCGAGCTCGGCCTTGCCGATATAGCTGACGGCGCCAATGCATTTGGGCAGGTAGCTGACATTGCTGACCGCCTCGCGGGTGGCGACCATGCGCACGCGCTCTTCCTTGAATTTCGGGTAGCTCTCGATGTCCGTGAACAGCGGCCGGTCGCCCTGGCCGCCGATCCCGCTCAGGCGGCGACGCAAGTAGAGAACGAACGACTCCCGCTGCTGCTCCCCGTTCGAGATGATATCGATGCCGGCGTCGCGCTGCTTCTCCACCACCCACGAGACGGCCTCCCGTCCGGCAGCGTCGAGCACGTTCTCGTCGACCGCTTCTCCACGCGACCGCCTGGTGAAAAGACGGGTCAGCTCGGGCGGCCTCGGCAGGCTGCCCGCGTGAGTGGTCAGGATGCGCGCGCCGGCTTGTGGCATGGGTTCGTCGCAGCCTCTCTTCTGTCGGCAGGGATCAGGGAGGCTATCGCAAAGCCTCGCGCGCGGCCACCGCGCCAATGCGGTCTTGTCCGAAAGCAAAAGGGCGGCCGCTCGGGCCGCCCTCTCGCTTCCTGCGCTCTCCCGCGCGGGTTCTAGACCGAGTAGTACATGTCGAACTCGACCGGGTGCGGCGTCATCTCGAAGCGCTCCACCTCGGCCATCTTCAGCTCGAGGTAGGCGTCGATCATGTCGTCGGTGAACACGCCGCCCTTCTTCAGGAACTCGCGGTTCTTGTCGAGGTTGTCGAGCGCCTCACGAAGCGATCCGCACACCGTGGGGATCTTGGAGAGCTCCTCGGGCGGCAGATCGTAGAGGTTCTTGTCCATCGCCTCTCCCGGATGGATCTTGTTGGCGATGCCATCGAGACCGGCCATCAGCATGGCGGAGAAGCCGAGGTAGGGGTTGGCGGCGGGATCGGGGAAGCGGATCTCGATGCGCTTGGCCTTGGGGCTCGTCACCACCGGGATGCGGCAGGACGCCGAGCGGTTGCGCGCCGAGTAGGCCAGCAGCACGGGCGCCTCGTAGCCCGGCACCAGACGCTTGTAGGAGTTGGTGGTCGGGTTGGTGAAGGCGTTGATGGTCTTGGCGTGCTTCAGGACGCCGCCGATGTAGTAGAGGCAGGTGTCCGAGAGGTCGGCGTACTTGTTGCCGGCGAACACCGGCGTCGAGCCCTTCCAGATCGACTGGTGGCAGTGCATGCCCGACCCGTTGTCGCCGAAGATGGGCTTGGGCATGAAGCACGCGGTCTTGCCGTAGGCCTGGGCCACGTTGTGGATCACGTACTTGTAGATCTGCATATGGTCGGCCAGCTGCACCATCGGGCCGAACTTGATGCCGAGCTCGTGCTGGGCGGAGGCCACCTCGTGGTGATGCTTCTCGACCACCACGCCCATCTCGGCCATCACCGAGAGCATCTCGGAGCGGATGTCCTGCGCGCTGTCGACCGGCGGCACGGGGAAGTAGCCGCCCTTGGTGCGCGGACGGTGGGCGAGGTTGCCCATCTCGTATTCGGTGCCGGAGTTGGACGGCAGCTCGGCGCTGTCGAGCCTGAAGCCGGTGTTGTAGGGATCGACGGTGTAACGCACGTCGTCGAAGATGAAGAACTCGGCTTCTGGGCCGAACGAGATGGTGTCGCCGACGCCGGTCTGCTTCATGTAGGCTTCGGCGCGCTTGGCGATGGAGCGCGGATCGCGCTCGTACATCTCGCCCGTCGAGGGCTCGAGCACGTCGCAGAACACCGCCATCGTGGTCTGGGCGAAGAACGGATCGATATGGGCGCTGGAGGGATCCGGCATCAGCGTCATGTCGGACGCCTCGATGCCCTTCCAGCCCGCGATCGAGGAGCCGTCGAAGGCGTAGCCTTCCGCAAACATCGCTTCGTCGACGCACGAGCCGTCCGCCGTGACGTGCTGCATCTTGCCCTTGGTGTCGGTGAAGCGGAGGTCGAGGAATTTGACTTCCTTGTCCTTCATCATCTTCAGAACGTCACCTGCGGACTTTGGTCTTTCTGCCATTGCTACTCCCCTGTCCTCACCTTGGAACGTTGGCAACCTTGGAACGCGGGCAATATAGCGCCGCGCTTCCCATTAGTCTCGGAGGGCACACGCGCTTGCTGCGCGGGGACCCCGTCGCGTGATTTCAGATCGCGTCGGTTCCCGTCTCGCCGGTGCGGATGCGAATGGCCTCCTCCACCGTCGACACGAAAATCTTGCCGTCGCCGATGCGGCCCGTCTTGGCGGCCTTCTGGATGGCTTCGAGTGCCTTGGGAAGCATTTCTTCGCCGAGCACTACCTCGAGCTTCACTTTGGGCAGGAAATCCACGACGTACTCGGCGCCCCGATAGAGCTCGGTGTGCCCTTTCTGGCGGCCGAAACCCTTTGCCTCAATTACGGTTATGCCCTGCAGGCCGATCTCCTGCAGTGCCTCTTTCACTTCGTCGAGCTTGAAGGGCTTGATGATGGCCTCGATCTTCTTCATGCGCGCCTTCACCTCCCGACCTCGATATCGAGGCGTTGCTGTCCTGAATGTGGGGTATTAAGCACGCCGCATGCCAAGGGTCTGCGCGGCAAGAATCCCCAAGCAGCAAAGGACTGGTGCGTATCTACAGGGCAACAACCATCAAGGGCAAGCCGTGAATTTGCCCATTATTCAGGCGAATGCATAAAACGTAGTCTTGGCGCCTTGGTGACAGGTCCTGAACTTGGCGTATGCGCCTGCATCGGCGCATGATGTCGGCCGATGGAAGGAGAGATCCCTTGCCGGGCGACGAGTTGCTCACCGCAGAGGAGATGGGACGCGCCGACGCGCTGGCCATCGCGCAGGGCGTGCCGGGTCTCGTGCTGATGGAGAATGCCGGCCGCGCCGTGGCGGACGCCGCTGCCGCGCTTGCGCCGCGGCCGGGGGCCGCGATCGCGGTGGTCTGTGGGCCCGGCAACAACGGTGGCGACGGCTTCGTTGCCGCGCGGCTCCTGCGCGAGCAGGGATACCGGGTGCGCCTGGGGCTGCTCGGCAGCCGCGACGCCCTGAAGGGCGATGCCGCCACTATGGCGAAGCGCTGGGGCGAGCCGGTCGAGCCGCTCGGCACGGCGACGCTCACCGACGCCGACCTCGTGATCGATGCGCTGTTCGGCGCCGGCCTGGCCCGGCCCCTGACGGGGACGGCGGCGGAGGTGGTTGCGGCCATCAACGCCTCGGGCAGGCCGGTCGTCGCCGTCGACGTCCCGAGCGGCCTCGACGGCACCACTGGCGCCACCGCCGGACCGGTGGTGCAGGCGACATGCTCGGTTACGTTTTTCCGGTTGAAGCCGGGTCACCTGCTGCTGCCGGGACGCACGCTGTGCGGCGAGGTACGGCTGGCCGACATCGGCATCCCCGACGGGGTGCTGGAGGAGGTCCGTCCCCGCACCTTCGTCAACCGGCCGGACCGATGGCGTCGGCAGTATCCATTCCCGCGCATGGACGGGCACAAGTATACGCGCGGACACGCCGTCGTGGTGTCCGGCCCGGCAGAGAGCACCGGGGCCGCCCGCATGGGTGCGCGGGCGGCACTGCGCGTCGGCGCCGGCCTCGTCACCCTGGTCGGGCCGGCGGCGGCCACGGCCGTCAACGCGACGCATCTCACCGCGATCATGATCAAGGCGATTGGTGGCGACGCCGCGCTGGCGGATTTTCTTTCGGATGTGCGCCGCAATTCCGTGCTGATCGGCCCGGGCGCCGGGGTCGGTGCCGCAACCGCAGCCGCAGTGCAGACCGCGCTCGCCTCGCCGGCCGCCGCCGTCCTCGATGCGGACGCGCTGACCTCTTTCGCGCCGGGCGAGAGCGAGGAGCCGGTGCGGGCCACGGGCTTCGGCTTCGTGGTGCGCGGCTCCGACCCGGGACCGACGCCCGACGGGCTGTTCCGCGCCATCAAGGCGCGCACGGCATCCGTCGTCCTCACGCCGCACGAAGGGGAGTTCAAGCGCCTGTTCGGCGACAGGGCTGCCGGCGAGGGCTCGAAGCTGGAGCGGACGCGGCGGGCCGCCGAGACCAGCGGCGCGGTGGTGATCCTCAAGGGTCCGGACACCGTGATCGCGGCACCGGATGGCCGGGCGGCGATCAACGATAACGCGCCGCCCTGGCTCGCCACCGCCGGTTCCGGCGACGTGCTCGCCGGCCTCGTCACCGGCCTGCTGGCGCAGGGCATGCCGGCCTTCGAGGCGGCCTGCGCGGCCGTCTGGCTGCACGGAGAATGCGCCAACCGGCACGGCGTCGGCCTGATCGCCGAGGACCTTCCCGAGATATTGCCGCAAGTGCTGCAGGCGCTACTGGCGCAGCAGTGAGCCTCCGGCCCGATGCCGCCCTCCAACCTTGGCAACAAATCCGAGGGCGTGCCCGGATGAGGACAACGGCGGGCGGGTGCGGCGAGGTCGGCGACGCAGCAACGCAGACCGGCCATCGTGGCTTCTACAAGGCTATGCAGCCGTGCCGCAATTCCCGGTTAGGGACCCCGACCGGGCCGGCCTATGCGGCGCCGACACAAATCACTACATTGTGGGCGCAGGATCCTCGGGGGAGCAGGGCCACGGTGATGTCTCAGCCTAAGACGGGCACGTTTCGCGTCGGTCTCGTGCAGATGTGCACGGGTCGCGACGTGGAGAAGAATCTGGCCGACGCCGGCGCCCTCGTTCGCGATGCGGCCCGGCAGGGTGCGCAGTACGTGCAGACGCCCGAGATCACCACGCTGATGGAGACGGAGCGCGAGCGCCTGTTCGGCGCGGTGCGGCCCGAGGAAGGCAACGCGGCCATCGCCTATTTTGGCGCCCTGGCGCGGGAGCTCGGCATCTGGCTGCACGTGGGATCGATGGGTGTGCTGGTCGGCAACGGTCGGATCGCCAACCGCTCCCTCCTGTTCTCGCCCGACGGGATGGTCGAGGCGAGGTTCGACAAGATTCACATGTTCGACGTCCAGCTGCCGGGCGGCGAGGTCTATCGCGAGTCGAAGAACTACCAGCCCGGAGACGCCGCCGTGCTGGCCGAGCTGCCGTGGGGCACGCTTGGGCTGACGGTGTGCTACGACCTGCGCTTTCCCCACCTCTACCGGTCGCTGGCCAAGGCCGGCGCCGACTTCCTGGCCATCCCGTCCTCCTTCACCCGCCCGACCGGCGCCGCCCACTGGCACGTGTTGATGCGCGCTCGCGCCATCGAGAACGGCTGCTTCGTGTTCGCGGCGGCGCAGGCGGGAAAGCACGAGGTCGGCCGGCAGACCTACGGCCACAGCCTGGTCGTTTCCCCCTGGGGAGAGATCCTGGCCGAGGCGGACGGCGACAATCCCGGCGTCATCGTGGCTGACGTTGATGCGAGCCAGGTGCAGGAGGCGCGCGGCCGCGTGCCGTCGCTGCAGCATGACCGCCCGTTCCAGATCGCGCATGCCGCAGCCATGCGGGCGAAGGCGGCCTCATGATCCTGTACCGGCTGAAGTGCAAGCGAGGCCACGAGTTCGAGGCCTGGTTCGCGGGCAGCGCTGCCTTCGACAAGCAGGAGAAGCGCGGCCAGCTGTCCTGCCCGAATTGCGGCACCAGCAACGTGTCGAAGGCGCTGATGGCGCCGAGCGTCGCCAAGCGCGGCAGGCGCAAGGCTGCGGCGAGAAGCACCGAGGAGCGGCCCGCTGCCGTCGAGGGGCACAAGCCCGAGACCCAGCGCGTTGCCGCCCACCACGAGCTCGCCTCCGCCATGCGCAAGCTGCGGGCCGAGATCGAGGCGAAATCGGAGTACGTCGGCCCGCGGTTCTCCGAGGAGGCACGCAAGATCCACCACGAGGAAGCCCCCGCGCGCGGCATCCACGGCGAGGCCACGGCCGACGAGGCCAAGGCGCTGAAGGAGGAGGGTATCGAGTTCTACCCCCTCCCGATCCTCCCCGAGGACCAGAATTGACGCGGCGGCTGCGGCCCCTATCGCGGCGCGTCTTCGCGCGTGCCTTGCTTGTCCTGGGCGGCCTTGCGTTTTCACCCACCGGTCTGCTCGCCCAGGGCGACGGCTGGCAGTCTCTGCGGCAGCCGGGGCATGTGGTGTTCATGCGCCATGCGGATGCGCCGGGTTCGGGAGGGTTCGGCGATCCAGCCGGATTCCGGCTGGAGGACTGCGCGACCCAACGCAATCTGAGCGAGGAAGGCCGCGCGCACGCCAGGCGAACGGCAGAGGCATTCGAAAAAAGAGGCGTCGCGTTCGATCGCGTGCTGACCAGCCCCTGGTGCCGGTGCAAGGAGACCGCGCGGCTGGCAACGGGCAGGGAGGCGGAGGAGCTTGCGGCGCTCAGCAATCTCGTAGGCCGCAGCGAGCACCGCGAGGGCCAAGTGAAGGCGCTCGAGGCTTACCTGGCCGACCTCGGCGGCAACACTCGCGCCCTCTTCGTCACGCACGGCATCGTCATCCATGCGCTTACCGGCGTCCAGCCGGCGTCGGGCGAGATGGTGATCGTGAAAGGCGGCCCCGGCGGCAAGCCTACGGTGGTCGGCCGCCTCAAAGTCGATTGAGGAGGGCGGATCGGCAATGCTCAAGAAGATCCTGATCGGCCTCGTCGTCCTCGTTGCGCTGTTCGCGGTCGTGGTCGCGCTGCAGCCCTCGGAATTCCGCGTGGCACGCACGGCCATGATCTCCGCTCCGGCGCCGGAGGTGTTCGCGCAGGTGAACGACTTCCGCAACTGGGAAGGCTGGTCGCCCTGGGCCAAGCTCGACCCTGCCGCCAAGGCCACCTTCGAGGGACCGGCGGCCGGCCAGGGCGCCGTGTTCGCCTGGTCCGGCAATGACAAGATCGGCGAGGGCCGCATGCTCCTCACCGAGAGCCGCCCCCCGCAGCTGGTCCGTATCAAGGTCGACTTTGTGAAGCCGTTCGCCGGCAGCAGCACCTCGGAGTTCGCCTTCCGGCCCGAAGGCGACCGCACGGCCGTCACCTGGAGCACCTACGGTCCGCAGAGCTTCGTCTCCAAGGCCATCTGCCTGTTCATGAACATGGACAAGATGCTCGGCGGCGACATGGAGAAGGGCCTGGCGCAGATGAAATCGGTAGCCGAGGCGAGCAAGAAGTAGCGGCGACCCCTCGAATCTCTTTCCTCGCTTGCCGGCGGCTCTCAGGGTGCGCAATGGCGGCGACCATCGCCAAATTGATTTCAGCCATTCTGGGTGCTTGCACCGAATGGCTGAAATCCAAAACGTGGCGCGAGAATCTCGTGGCGAGATCAGGCCGCCGGCTTGGCCTCGCCGGCTTCGGCCTTCTTGGCGGCGGCTTCGGCCTGGGCGGCCTCGCGCTCCATGCGCTTCTTCTTGGGCTTGGACTTCTCGGGGTTGTTGCTGCCCTCGCGCTTGGCGAGGCCGGCGGCGTCGAGGAAGCGCGCCACGCGGTCGGTCGGCTGCGCGCCGACGCTCAGCCAGTGCTTGGCCCGCTCGACGTCCAGCTTGACGCGATCGGCGTTGTCCTTGCCCAGCAGCGGATTGTGCGTACCGATCTGCTCGATGTAGCGCCCGTCGCGCGGCGAGGCGGAATCGGCCACGACGATGTAGTAGTAGGGACGCTTCTTGGTGCCTCCACGCGAGAGGCGGATCTTCACTGACATTCTGGTCTCCTCGTTGTGATCAAGAGTTGAGAGTGCTGGGGCCCGGGTGGCGATAGAGGCCAACCGAGTGATCCCCAAGTTCAAAGTCGCGTTCGTGTGCGGCGCCCAGTCGCTGCGCCACGCGAATCGAAGGCGCGTTGCGTGGGTCGATGAAGCTCGTCAGTGTCGGCCAGCCGAGCTTGCGATAGGCAAACTCGCGGCCACGCCGCGCGGCTTCAGTAGCGTAACCCTTTCCATGGCAGTCGGCGGCCAAGCCCCACATGACTTCGGGCTCGGGCCAGCCTTCCGGATTCCAAAGGCCGCTGTAGCCGATCCACCGTCCGCTGGACTTTTCCTCGATGACCCAAGGGCCGTAGCCGCGCAACACCCAGTGCCCGACGAGCATTGCCATGCGTCGCCAGGCATTCTGTCGATTGCCGGTGCCGCCTAGGAAACGTGCCGTGGCTTCGTTGGCGATGAATGCTGCATACGCATTCAAGTCCTCCTCGCGCCAGCCGCGCAGCCGCAGGCGCTCGGTCTCCAGCGTGGGGATGTCGAGAGACAGGCTCACTTCTTCTTCCCCGGCAGGCCGGGCAGGCCGCGGAACGGCGGCGCACCGCCGGGCAGGCCCGGAAGGCGCGGCATCGCCCGCCCGCTGCCGCCCAGCCCTGGCAGGCCTGCGGGCAGGCCTTTAGGCAGCTGCTCCCTGAGCTCCTTCGGCAGGCTCTCGAGCGCCTTGGGATCGAGCCGCCCCAGCTCCGCCTGCATCTTCTCGATCTCGGCGGCGCTCGGGGCTCCACCGCCGCCGCCCATGCCGCCCATCATGCGCTGCATGAGGCCGCCGCGCTTGCCCATCATCTTCATCATGTCCGCCATCTGGCGGTGCATCTTGAGCAGCCGGTTGATGTCCTCGGGCTTGGTGCCGGAGCCGGCCGCGACCCGACGCTTGCGTTTGCCGTCGAGGATCTTCGGATTGCGCCGCTCCTTCGGCGTCATCGACGAGATGATGGCCCGCTGGCGCTTGAGGATGCGGTCGTCGAGGTTGGCGGCGTCGATCTGCTTCTTCACCTTGCCGATGCCGGGCAGCATGCCCATCATGCTCGACATGCCGCCGAGCTTCTCCATCTGCTTGAGCTGATCGGACAGGTCCTCCAGGTCGAACTCGCCCTTGCGCATCTTCTGCGCGATGGCCTGGGCCTTCTCCATGTCGATGGTCTGCGCCGCCTTCTCGACCAGGCTGACCACGTCGCCCATGTCGAGGATGCGGTTGGCGATGCGCTCGGGGTGGAAGTCCTCCAGCGCGTCCCACTTCTCGCCGACGCCGATCAGCTTGATGGGCTTGCCCGTCACGGCGCGCATGGAGAGCGCCGCGCCGCCGCGGCCGTCGCCGTCGACCCGGGTCAGGACGATGCCGGTGATGCCGATGCGGTCGTTGAAGCTCTTGGCGAGCTTCACCGCGTCCTGGCCGGTCAGGCTGTCGGCGACCAGCAGCGTCTCATGCGGATGGGAGAGGTCGCGGATATCCACCGTCTCCTGCATCAGGGCTTCATCGATGTGGATGCGTCCGGCCGTATCCAGCAGCACCACGTCGTAGCCGCCGAGCCTGGCCGCATCGATGGCACGCCGCGTGATCTGCTGCGGCGTCTGCCCGGCGACGATCGCGAGCGTGTCGACACTGGTCTGCTCGCCCAGCACCCGCAGCTGCTCCTGGGCCGCCGGCCGGCGCACGTCGAGCGAGGCCATCAGCACCTTTTTCTTGTCGCGGTTGGTGAGCCGGTAGCCGATCTTGGCGCAGGTCGTGGTCTTGCCGGAGCCCTGCAGGCCCACCAGCAGGATGGCGACCGGCGGCTGTGCCGCGAGGTCGATCGGCTGGGCGTCCGAGCCCAGCATGGCGACCAGCTCGTCGTGGACGATCTTGACCACCATCTGGCCGGGGGTCACCGACTTGACCACGTTCTGGCCGACGGCCTTGGCCTTCACCTTGTCGGTGAACTCGCGCACCACCTCGAGCGCCACGTCGGCCTCGAGCAGCGCCCGGCGCACCTCGCGCATGGCCTCCGACACGTCGCTGTCGGTCAGCGACCCGCGCCGCGTGAGCTTGTCGAGGATGCCGGACAGGCGATCTGACAGGGATTCGAACATTTGCGCTCCTGCGCGCTGCGCCAAACACCAATCGCGCCCGCGGGCGCTACGCGCTGGCGGACGTTGACCCCCCTGCCTCCCGATCCTGCCACCACATTGGGCCAGGATCATGTGCAGGGCGGCGGCTCGCGTTCACGGGCCGTCGGATTGGGGCGCACAATCGTCGAAGGCGGCATTCCTGTCAACGCCCCGTGCCTGTCAGCTCGCATGGGCACGGCCGACAGAGGGCTGCCCCGCCATGCTCATGCTGCCACGGGCCCATCCAGTTCCCCGTCGTCGGCCGCCGGCTCAGTCGATCTTGATGTTCGCGGCCTTGATCAGGTCGGCGTTCGCCTTGATGTCCTCGATCAGGTGCTTGGCCATGTCTTCGGGCGACTGCAGGGGCACGAAGGCGTTGACGGCCCTCATCTTGGCTTTCATGTCGTCGGTCTTGGCGATCTCGATCATCTTGGCGTTGAGCTTGGCGACGATCTCCTTGGGCGTGCCCGCCGGCGCGTAGATCGAGAACCAGATCGGCACGTCCGCGCCCGCGATCCCGAGCTCCGTCAGCGTCGGGACATCGGGGAAATCGGGATGGCGCTCGGTGCCGTTGATGTTGAGCAGGATCAGCTTGCCGGCCTTGGCGTGGGGCAGCGACACCGGCTCGTTCATCATGTGCACCGTCCCGGGCAGCACGTCGTTGAGCGAGTCCGCACCCCCGCGATAGGGCACGTGCAGGATGTCGATGCCGGTCTTGAGCTTGAGCATCTCGACCCGCAGATGGTTGGCCGTGCCGTTGCCGGATGAAGCGAAGGTAAGCTTACCCGGGTTCTTTTTGGCGTACTCGATCATCTCCTTGAGGGTCTTGACGCCGACGGAGGGGTGAATGACGAAGCCGCACACGACGTCGCCCACGCGCCCGACCGGATCGAAGCTCTTTACGGGATCGTAGGCGGTCTTGCGCAAGGTCGGCACGACCGAGAGGGGCGCGTTGGGCGTGAGAAACAGCGTGTAGCCGTCGGGTGGCGACTTGGCCGCGGCCTCGGCGCCGATCATGCCACCCGCGCCGCCGCGGTTCTCGATCACGAACTGCTGGCCGAAGGCTTGGGAGAGCTTGTCGGCCCAGGGGCGCCCGATCGCGTCCGTGGCGCCGCCCGGCGCGTAGGGCAGGATGATCTTGACCGCGCGCTCGGGCCAGTTCTGGGCTTGCGCGAAGACATCGGTGGATAGGCCGGCGGACAACCCCGCAATGGCTAACGCAAAGAAAGTGCGGCGACGCATCAATTCCTCCCTGGACGTTATTTTGTCCCAGGATGGACTGCGCCCGCATCGCCGTCAATTTACTCGCTGAAAGCCACCTCCCGGCCCCTGCGGACGTTGGGAAGCACAATGAGCAGCAGCAGCAATGCGGCCAACACCAGGAAGCTCAGCGACAGCGGCCGCTGCAGGAACACCATCGGATCGCCGCGCGACAGCAGCATGGCGCGGCGCATGTAGACCTCCATCATGGGGCCCAGCAGGAAGCCCATGAGCAGCGGCGCCGGCTCGCAATCGAGCTTCATGAAGAGGTAGCCGACGATGCCGAAGAAGGCGATGAACAGCACCTCGTTGGCGGAGTTGTTGAGGCTGTAGACGCCGATGCAGCAGAAAAACAGGATGGCGATGGAGAGCAGGCGGTAGGGCACCAGCAGCATGCGCACCCAGATGCCGATCAGCGGCAGGTTGAGCACGACCAGCATCAGGTTGCCGATCCACATGCTCACGATCATGCCCCAGAACAGGCCGGGCTTCTGCTCCATGACCTGCGGTCCCGGAACGATGCCGTGGATCATCATGCCGCCGATCATCATCGCCATCACGGCGTTGGAGGGGATGCCCAGCGTCAGCATGGGGATGAACGAGGTCTGGGCGGCGGCGTTGTTGGCGGCCTCCGGAGCCGCCACGCCTTCGATCATGCCGGTGCCGAATTTCTCGGGTGTCTTGGAGAGCTTCTTCTCCACCGTGTAAGCAGAGAAAGAGGCGAGCACCGCGCCGCCGCCGGGCAGGATGCCGAGCAGTCCGCCCAGGAACGTCCCGCGCAGCACCGGCGCGATCGAACGCTTGATGTCCTCCTTGGTGGGCATGAGGCCGCTGACCTTGGAGCTGACGAGGTCGCGGCGTTCGGCGTTCGTGAGGTTGGCCATGATCTCGGCGACGCCGAACACGCCCATCACCAGCGGCACGAAGCCGATGCCGTCGAAAAGATCGCTGATTTCGAAGGTGTAGCGCGTATTGCCCGTATTCACGTCGGTGCCGACCAGGCCCAGCAGCATGCCGAGGAAGACCATGCCCAGCGCCTTGATGATCGAGCCACGCGCCAGCACGATGGCGAATACCAGGCCAAGTGCCATCAGCGAGAAGTAGTCCGCCGGCGCGAACTGCTGGGCGAGCTTTGTCAGCGGCGGCGCGGCGACGGCGATCGCGATCGTGGCGACGCAGCCGGCGAAGAAGGAGCCGAGCGCGGCGATGGCGAGCGCCGGCCCCGCGCGGCCCTGGCGCGCCATCTGGTAGCCGTCGAGACAGGTGACGACCGAGCTCGCCTCGCCCGGCAGGTTGACCAGGATGGCCGTGGTCGAGCCGCCGTACTGCGCGCCGTAATAGATGCCGGCCAGCATGATGAGCGCGCCCTCGGCAGGCAGGAAGTAGGTGGCCGGCAGCAGCAGCGCCATCGTTGCAACGGGGCCGACACCCGGCAGCACGCCGATGGCCGTGCCGATGATGGCACCCATCAGGCACCAGAACAGGTTCTGGAACGAGACCGCGACGGAAAAGCCCAGTCCCAGATTGTCGAGTAGGGTGCCTACCTCCATGACAGCTCCTTGGGCAGCACCTGGATCGGCATGCCGAGGCCCCAGATGAACATGGCGACGCCGATGACGAGCATGAGCAGCGCGAACAGCGTGTATTCACCCCAGCGCGTCTCCGGCGTCCCGAGCGCGGCAAGGGTCATCGACCCCAGCATCGCCGCTACCAGCCCGTAGCGGTCGACCAGCAGCGCGAAGGCGATGGTGGCGAGCGTGATCATGATGACGGGCCGCCAGGCCCAGCCCGTGAGGCCGGGGCCTTCGACGAGCACGGCCTTCAACCAAAGCAGGGCGCCGCTGCCGATCAGACACCAGGAGAGTATGTAGGGGAGCACGCCCGTGCCGGGGCGCTGTGCCGTTCCCATCGGGTAGTCGGCGCCGATCCACAGCCCGGCAACGCCTACCACCACGAACAGGAGCCCGGTAAGTAGGTCCTGACCGCTCTTGATACGCATCCGCAGTGTCCCTCCCCGTGCCTGGGCCGTTCCGTGCGGCCGCCTCGTTGCCCCAAGTCTACACAGAACTATCGCATCCGTGTAGGCGATATGGGCGATGCTTAAGATGCAGGCATGACTGGCCCGATCAGTCCCGGAAAACCGGCTTGCGTTTCTCCAGGAAGGCGGCCACGGCTTCCTTGGAGTCGGGGTGCTGGGACAGTTCCACCGTCAGGTTCTGCTCATAGCGGTAGCCGTCGCGCAGGCTCATGTCCTCGATGGTGTTGAGGGCGCCCTTGGCAAGCCTGATGGCGGCGGGGCTCTTGCCGGCGATCTCGCGGGCGAGCGCCATCGCCCGCTCCATGAGTGCGGCGCGCGGCACGCAGGCCTCGACGATGCCGAGCCTGAACAGCTCCGGTCCGGATACGCGGTAGCCGGTCAGCATCATGCGGCGCAGGGTCGAATGGCCGAACAGGCGCTGCGCGTGCCGTCCGCCGCCGAGCAGGCCGACATCGATCTCGGGCAGTCCGAGCGAGCTCTCCTCGGCTGCAAGGAGGATGTCGCACGAGGCGGCGACGGCGAGCCCAGCCCCCAGTGCGGGTCCATTCAGGGCGCAGACGACGGGCTTGGTGCATTCGCGTATCGCGTGGAAGCTCTCGCGGACCCGGCGGTTGTGCTGCCAGCGCTCTCCGGTCGCCGCCAGGCCCGCGCGCCCCTTCATGTCGGCGCCCGCCGAGAACACCTTGCCGGCACCCGTGAGCACGGCCACGCGCACGTCCGCGCGATCGCTCAGCGTGTCGAAGACGTAGGCCATCTCCGAGTTGAACTGCGCGTTCTGGGCGTTGACCGGAGGGTTGTCCATGGTGACCACGGCGATGCCGTCGGCAACCGCGAGCTTGACTAGCGCGACTTCCATCGTCCCACCTCCCATGGCGTCGAGTTCCTACATGCCCCAGCGGCGAACGAACCATGCTTTGACGAGCTGGGCCAGCACCGCATAGCCGGCGAGCATTGCCGCCAGCAGCGGCCAGTATGACCAGGGCAGTGGGGTGAAGCCAAGCGCGCTGCCGATCCAGGTGAACGGAAGGGCGATGCCGACGATGGAGATGACGATGGTCGTGGCGATCAGCGCCGGACTGGCCCGGCTTTCGATGAAGGGAACCTTCGCCGTGCGGATGATGTGAATGATCAGCGTCTGCGTGAGGAGCGACTCGACGAACCATCCGGTCTGGAACAGCGCGGCGTTGTTCCAGGCATCGAACGATCAGCAACATGGCCGCGAAGGTGGCGTAGTCGAAGATCGAGCTGACCGGCCCCATGAACACCACGAACTTGAAGATGTTGTCGATGTCCCAGCGGCGGGGCTGGGCGAGGTAGTCCTCGTCGACGTTGTCGGTGGGGATCGCGCTCTGGGAGAAGTCGTAGAGCAGGTTGTTGGTGAGCACCTGAATGGGCGCCATTGGCAGGAAGGGCAGGAAGAGGCTGGCGCCGAGCACGCTGAACATGTTGCCGAAGTTCGAGCTGGCGCCCATCTTGATGTACTTCGTGATGTTGCCGAAGACCTTGCGCCCCTCGATCACGCCCTCCTGAAGCACCATCAGGCTCTTTTCCAGGAGGATGATGTCGGCCGATTCCTTGGCGATATCGACCGCCGAATCGACGGAGATGCCGACGTCGGCCGCCTTCAGCGCGGGGCTGTCGTTGATGCCGTCGCCGAGGAAGCCCACCACGTGGCCTCTGCGGTGCAGGGCGCCGACGATCCGCTCCTTCTGCGCCGGCGACAGCTTGGCGAACACCGTGGTCTCGCTCCGCGGCCTCCGCCAGCTGATCATCGCTCATGGCGCCGATTTGCGCGCCGAGGAGGATCTCGCCGACGTCGAGCCCCACCTCGCGGCAGATCTTGCGCGTGACGACGTCGTTGTCGCCGGTCAGGATCTTTACCGTCACGCCCTTGTGCGCCAGCGCGGCGATGGCCGCCCCGGCGCTCTCCTTCGGCGGGTCGAGGAAAGCGATGTAGCCGAGCAGCGTCAGGTCGCTCTCGTCGGCAACGGAATAGACCGCCTTGTGCGCGGGCATCACCTTGTAGGCCACGGCCACGACCCGGAACCCGTCCGAGTTGAGTGCGACCGTCTCCTCCTTTGCGGTGGCGAAATGGCTCTCATCGAGCAGGCCCGTGGAGCCGGCAACCTCGTAGCGCGTGCAGGCTGCGAAGATCTCCTCCACCGCGCCCTTGCAGATGAGGACGTGCTTGTCGTCCCCGTGCGACACGACCACCGACAGCCGCCGGCGCGAGAAGTCGAAGGGAATCTCGTCGACCTTGGCGAAGCCCTCGTCGATGCCCAGTACCTTGTGCAGCTCGACATGCTGCAGCACGGCGACGTCGAGCAGGTTCTTCAGGCCCGACTGAAAGTGGCTGTTGAGGTAGGCGTACTGCAGGACGCGCTCCGACTCCTCGCCGCGGATGTCGAGATGCCTCTTGAGGATGATGCGGTCCTGCGTCAGCGTCCCCGTCTTGTCGGCGCACAGCACGTCCATGGCGCCGAAGTTCTGGATGGCGTTGAGCCGCTTGACGATCACCTTCTCCCGCGACATGGCGAGCGCGCCCTTGGCCAGGTTGACGGTGACGATCATGGGCAGCAATTCGGGGGTGAGGCCGACGGCGACGGCCACCGCGAACAGGAGGGCCTCGAGCCAGTCGTGCTTGGTCAGGCCGTTGATCAGGAACACGGCGGGCACCATCACGACGATGAACTTCAGCATCAGCCAGGTGAACCGGTCGATACCCTGGTCGAACGCGGTCGGCACCCGTCGGCCGGCGATCTCGTCGGCCAGTTGTCCGAAGAAGGTGCGCCCGCCGGTGCGCACGATCACCCCGGTGCCGTAGCCGCTGACGACGTTGGCACCCATGCAGCAGACGTTGGACACATCGAAGGGGCTGTCCGGGCGTTGCGCGCAGGCGTGGGCGAACTTCTCCGCCGGCATGGCCTCTCCGGTCAGCGCGGACTGGTTGATGAACAGGTCCTTGGTCTCGAGCAGCCGCAGGTCGGCCGGGATCATGTCGCCGGCTGACAGCCGCACCACGTCGCCGGGCACCAGCGTCTCGAGAGGGACCTCCGCAAAGTCGCCATCCCCGTCGGGCCCGCGCCGCCGCACGCTGGCGGTGGTCTTCACCATGGCGCGCAGGCGGGCCGCGGCCTCGTTGGAGCGGTGCTCCTGAACGAAAGCCGTGCCGACAGCCAGCAGGACCATCAGCGCGATCACGATCGCTGCCCGTACGTCGCCGAGAAAATAGGAAACCACCGCCAGAGCGAGCAGGAGAGCATTGAGGGGGTTTCTGCAGCGGGACCAGATTTCCTGCAGGACCGACGGCTTGCCCTCGCGCGCGACGAGGTTGGGCCCGCAGGTGCCAAGACGCCTCTCCGCCTCTTCATGCGTGAGGCCGGCAAGCTCGGACTGCAGGTGGCGACACGCGTCGTCGGGCGAGAGCCCACTGACGGCGAACACCTGCTCCTGGGCCTCGGACGACAATCGAGCGGGGGCACGGCGATGCGCCGGCCGTGGCGCCGCCGTCGAGCTTGGCATGACCATGCGCGCGATCCGGTCCGATCTCCAGCGAGCCACTATATGCCTGCGATGCTCCGAGGGGGCATCGAAACCGCGGATGGACGGCGGCCGGCGCTTTCGGATACCAAGTGTCGCATCCTCTGGACCGACCGCGGGTTCGACAAGCGTCGCGCCGGCGGCGGAAATCCCCTAACCTGAGCCCAGGCAGACATCGAAAGGAGAGCTGTATGCGGATCGCCAGGACACTTATCGGGGCCCTGCTGGGCTTGGTCGCCATGGGGGCGGCGGCGCAGGCCGACGTGCTCGACGACATCAAGAAGCGCGGCACGCTCATCGTCGGCGTGAAGGCGGACTACAAGCCGTTCGGCTTCCGCGATCCCTCCGGCGGCATCATCGGCCTCGAGCCGGACCTGGCGGGCGACGTGGCCAAGAAACTGGGCGTCAAGCTGGAGCTGGTGCCGGTCGTCTCCGCCAACCGCATGGAGTTCCTCAATCAGGGCAAGATCGACCTGATGATCGCGACCATGTCGGACAAGCCCGACCGCCGCAAGGTCGTGCAGGTGATCGAGCCGCTCTACTATTCCGACGCCGTCAATGTCCTGCTGCGCGCGGACGCGACGGTGAAGAGCTGGGAAGACCTCAAGGGCAAGAAGCTGTGCGGCACCACGGGCGCCTTCTACAACAAGGACATCGCCCAGCAGTACGGCCCCGAGATCGCGTCCTTCGACGGCTCCGAGAAGCCGCTGCTCGCCCTCAAGAACGGCGACTGCATCGGTTACCTCTACGACCAGACCTTCGTCGGCGGCAAGCTGACCGACGATGACTGGAAGGGCTACAAGATGGTGCTGCCGGGCATCATGGAGTCCCCGTGGGCGATCGCCGTGAAGCTCGGCGAGGCCAACTTCCAGAAAGTTCTCGAGGACATCTCCAAGGAGTGGATGAAGTCCGGCCGCATCGTCGAGCTGGAGAAGAAGTGGGGCGTGCCGGCGACCGACTACGCCAAGCGCATGCACGACAAGGCCAAGAGCGGCAGCTGACCTGTGCGACGACGAGGCGGTACGAAGCGCGCCGCCTCGTCGGACCAGGACGGGTCATCCCCGCGTCATGTCGAAGACACGCCTCCGGCATGACGGCGGGGATCCATGGCACCGAGCGACCTCGGAGAGTTGCGTGGGTTCCCGCCTTCGCGGGAATGACGCCGGAGTGTGTAGATTGATTGGCGCATGAGCCCGGCGGAATAACGCATGCAGCCGATCTACGACTGGTTCCGCGAGTTCTACGAGCGGACCGGCATCAATCTGATCTTCATCTATGACGATTTCGATCGCGCCCGCATCATCAAGGGCTTCTTCCTGACCCTCGAGCTGGCGGTCGTCACCATCTTCCTGTCCATCCTGGTCGGCGTCGCCGGAGCGTGGCTGCAGGGCTCGAAGCTCGTCTGGATCCGGCGCATCATTGCCGGCTTCATCTCGTTCTTCCGCAACACGCCGCCGCTGGTGCAGATCTATTTCTTCTACTTCGGGCTGGGCTACCTGCTTCCCCGCGTGCCCGACGGCTCCGGCGCCCTGATCCCCATGGTCTCCAACGTGCAATGGGCGATCATCTCGTTGTCGCTTTTCGCCGGCGCCTTCAATATCGAGATCTTCCGCTCGGGCATCGAGGCCATTCCGGAGGCGACGGTGGAGGCCGCCGAGAGCTTCGGCCTCTCGCGCTGGCAGATCTACCGCCTGGTCGTTCTGCCGATGGCCATCCGCATATGCCTGCCGGCGCTGGGCAACAACCTGGTCAACCTCGTCAAGACCACCAACCTCGCCTACGCCATCGCCGTGCCGGAGCTGCTGTACGTGTCCAAGCAGATCTGGTCGGACGCCACCAACGTGCGCGAGATGATGTTCTTCGTGCTATTCGCCTACCTGTTCCTGGTGTTCGTGCTGGTCGCCATCCTGAACGGCATCGAGCGGCGCCTCGCCATCCCCGGCTTCGGCCAGCAGGGAGGCCACTGACATGCTCCGCTACCGCGACGCCTTCACCCTGCCGGCACCGCTCTCTGCGCGCGCTTCCCCTCCCCCTGTGTCGAAGGCACCGCCTTCGACACAAAGAGGGGGGAGGACGGAATGCCACGGGCTTAGCTCGCCCAACGCCCCGCTCGATGCGGTCTCCGACAGGCGAGCTAAGTCCGATGGCGTTCCTGATGGGGGTGACCAGCCGCGGATGCTGCAGACACCCCCACCTAGACGCGCCGAACGAGTTAGCGCCCTGCCGACCTCCCGTGGTTTCGCTTGGCGCAGGAAGGCGGCGCTAACTCGTGGCGCGTCGTCCTCCCCCCTCGAGGGGGAGGGGAACGTCCTGTGCGTGCTGGTGATTTTCGCGCTCATCGTCGGGCTGGGGGCGACGGTGGCGGTGGCGCAGCAGCCGCATGCGCCGAGGGCCTCGGCGCTGGAGGTGCTGATCCGGTGGGCACCGCTGCTGCTGTGGGGCTTCGGATTCAATATCCTGATCTCGATCATGGCGATGGCCATCGGCACCGTGGCCGGCGTGCCGGTCGGCATCGCCCAGCTCTCGCGCTTCAAGGTCGTGCGCATTCTCTCCGGCATCGTCACGCAGCTGTTCCGCAACTCGCCGTGGCTGGTGCTGCTGTTCCTGTGCGTGTTCCTGATCCCCTTCGAGATCCGCGTCTTCGGGCTGCGCATCCCGTTCCCGGACTGGGCCAAGGCGACGATGGGCTTCGCGCTTCCCGTGATGGCAAACACCTCCGAGATCGCGCGCGGCGCCATCCAGTCGGTGGCGACGGGCCAGTGGGACAGTGCGCGGGCGCTCGGCTTGACGCAGCGCCAGGCCCTCTACCTGGTGATCCTGCCGCAGTGCGTGAAGCGCATGCTGCCGCCGTGGATGAACCTCTATTCGCTGATCGCCATGTCCACCGTGAACGCCTCCGTCGTCGGCGTGAGCGAGATGATCACCCTTACCGCGCAGGTGCACGCCGCCGAGGGCTCGCGGCCCGGATCTGCTGGCGCCGCTCTATGCCTTCGCGCTCGCGTGTTTCTTCATCTACTGCTACCCGATCGGCAAGTGGACCCAGGCGCTCGAGCGCCGCTACCAGGTCGGATCGTAGTCATATTCGTGCGCGACGGGTTTGGTCCGTCCGCGTCTCGTGGCAGTATGTGCCGATGAAAACCTCGAGGAAGCATGCCGGCGAGGCCGACGACCTGGCGACCGGATCGACCGCGCCCCGCGCCGATGCGCCTCTTTCCATCGCGGCGGCCATCGGCGTGCAGATCAGGCAGCTGCGCAAGCGGCAGGAGATCACCGCCGCCGAGCTCGCCCACCAGGCCGGCCTCTCGGCGGGCATGCTCTCCAAGATCGAGAACGGCACCGTGTCGGCCTCGCTGGAGAGCCTGGAGTCGCTGGCACGCGCGCTCAACGTGCCGCTTACGAGCTTCTTTGCCAGCTACGAGGAGCGCCGCGACTGCTCCTTCGTGCCGGCCGGCAAGGGGGTGACGATCGAGCGCCGCGGCACCAAGGCCGGCCACCAGTACCAGCTGCTCGGCCACTCGATCTCCGGCAACCTCGTGGTGGAGCCGTATCTCATCACGCTCAGCGACGAGGCCGAGCCCTACCCCGTGTTCCAGCATGCCGGAATAGAGTTCATCTTCATGCTCACGGGCGCGGTCACCTACCGCCACGCCGACAAGACCTATCGGCTGCGGCCCGGCGATGCCCTGATGTTCGACTCTTCCGCGCCGCACGGCCCCGACGAGCTGACCAAGCTGCCCATGACCTACCTCTCGATCATCGTCTACACGCGGGATTAGCGGTGCGGTCGAGACAGACCAGACAGTTGTCACCCCGGGCCTTGCCTGCCCTCGGCGAAGGCCGAGGATCACCTCGATCCACCCATCCGCGAGCGCCGAAGTCTGAGGATAGCTGGATCCCGGCAACAAGTGCCGGGATGACGCCAAGTGGCATGCGTCGTCGTCGTGCCGCCCGCGAAAGCCGCGGCGAGATGGCCGGCGTAGTCTCATGATGACCAGATCGGACGCCCTGCAGCGCGTTCCTGCCGGCAACGATGATGTTCGTGGGCTTCGTCGCGGTGTGGCAGCTCGCGGTGTCGGGGTTCGGGCGTGCGCGAATATCTGCTGCCGAGCCCGCTGTCCGTGCTGCAGGCGATGGGACCCGGCGAGATCCCGTGGACCAAGCACATCTGGATCACCGCGGTCGAGATCGTCGGCGCCTTCCTGATCGCGGCGCTCGCCGGCGTGGCTCTGGGCGCCGCCATCGCCTGGTCGCAGGGCGTGTCGCGCGCGCTGACGCCGTTCCTCGTCTTCGTCAACACGCTGCCCAAGGTGGCGATCGCGCCGCTTTTCCTGATCTGGCTCGGATATGGCATCCTGCCCAACATGCTGATCGGCGCCCTGATCGGGTTCTTTCCGGTGGTGATCAACACCGCCGTCGGCCTGACGCAAATCGAGCAGGACATGCTCGACCTCGGTCGGGTGTTCAATGCGCCGAACTGGAAGGTGTTCGCCAAGATCCGCATGCCCAACGCCTATCCCTACATCCTGAGCGCCCTCAAGGTGACGGCAACGTCGGCCGTGGTCGGTGCCGTGGTGGGCGAGTTCGTCGCCTCGCAGGCGGGGCTCGGATACGTCATCATCACCACCCAGAGCAGCATGAACACGCCGGTGGCGTTCGCGGCGCTGGCTTGGATCTCGATCCTGGGTCTGCTGCTGTTCGGCGCCGTCAGTGCCATGTCGCGGGTGCTGGCGCCCTGGGCTGAAGTCTCGGACGCATGAGTGTCGGCAAGAGGAGTGCTCGATGAACAAGCTTGTTTCTGCCGTGGCAGCATTCATGGCTGCCCTATCGGCTCTTGGCGGGTGCGCCGCCGCGCAGACGCCGGAGAAGTTCACCTTCGCACTCAACTGGTTCGCTGTCGGCGACCACGCCGCCTACTGGGTGGCGCTCGACAAGGGCTACTTCTCCCAGCGCGGGCTCGACGTCACGCTCGAGAACTCCAAGGGCTCCGGCGACTCGATCGCCAAGGTCGATACCGGTCGGGCGGATGCAGGCCTGGCCGACACCGCCGTGGTGATCGCCGCGCTGGCGCGCACCGCCAAGATCAAGATCGTCGGCATGGTGTTCGACAAGACACCGCTCAACGTCTTCTCCAGCAAGGACAAGCCGATCCTCAAGCCGAAGGACCTGGAGGGCAAGACCATCGCGGCGCCGCCAGGCGACAGCCAGCGCCAGGTCTGGCCCGCGTTCGTGAAGGCCAACGGGATCGACGACAGCAAGGTGACGTGGGTGAACGTGGAGCCGGCCGCCAAGATCGCGGCGCTCGCCGAGAAGCGGGTCGACGCGGTCGCCGACTACACGACCGGGCTGCCCTACTACGAGAAGCCGATGGGCGCCGGCAACGTCGTGATGATGCCCTGGGCCGACTTCGGGCTCGACATGTACTCGATGTCGATCATGGCGAGCGAGAAGACCATGGCCGAGAAGTCCAAGACGCTGCGCGCGTTCCTGGAGGCCGCGTACATGGGATGGCGCGACGTGATGGCCGACCCGCAAGAGGCGCTGGCGATCTTCAAGAAGCGGGTGCCCGAGATCGATGTCGCCATCATCGAGGCCAACATGAAGCTCGGCCTCGACCTGATGAACACGCCGCGCTACGCCGCCAACGGCATCGGCTGGATGGAGCAGGCAAAGATGTGCGCATCCGTCGATCTCGTGAACACGTACATGGGGTCTGCCGCGCAAGGTCGAATGCGCCGCCGTGTTCACCAACGACTTCCTGACCAAGGTGGCGATGCCGAACGCGAAGTGACGGCGGCATGACCGGGGGCGAGGGCGTGGACGCGAGCATCCGGCTGGACCGCGTCGGCATGGTCTACCAGACGGCCAGCGGTCCGGTCGAGGCGTTGCGCGACATCTCGCTCGACGTGGCGCAGGGCGAGTTCGTCTCGTTGGTCGGCCCGAGCGGCTGCGGCAAGTCGACCTTGCTGCGCATCATCGCCGGTTTGCGGCCGGCGACCGCGGGCGCGGTGACCGTCGACGGAATGGTCGTGACAAAGCCGATCGCCAACGTCGGCATGGTGTTCCAGGCGCCGGTGCTGCTCAAGTGGCGCACGATCCTCGACAACGTTCTGCTGCCGGCGGAGCTTGCCGGCCTCGCGACGGCCGGCTATCGGCAACGCGCGCTGGATCTCTTGCGGCTGGTCGGCCTTGCAGGATTTTGCGGCCAAGCGGCCCAACGAGCTGTCCGGCGGCATGCAGCAGCGGGCCAGCATCTGCCGCGCGCTGCTGCTCGATCCGCCGCTGCTGCTGATGGACGAGCCGTTCGGCGCGCTCGATGCCATGACCCGCGACGATATGAATCTCGAGCTGCTGCGGATC
This sequence comes from uncultured Alphaproteobacteria bacterium, assembly GCA_963774165.1. Lineage (GTDB taxonomy): Bacteria > Pseudomonadota > Alphaproteobacteria > Rhizobiales > Hyphomicrobiaceae > AWTP1-13. The sequence continues at coordinate 106,987 of CAVZEC010000017.1, forward strand.
TGGGGCGAGGGTCTCGGCTCCGGCGGCCGGCGCAAGACCATCGTGTTCGTGACGCACTCGATCCCGGAGGCCGTGATCCTCTCGGATCGCGTGGTGGTCATGTCCCAGCGGCCCGGCAGCATCGCCGCGGTGCAGGACATCGATCTGCCTCGACCCCGCACCATCGAGACGCGAGCCTCCGAAGGGCTCGGACGCCTGTCGCTCGAAATCTATCGGGCGCTGAACAGAGGCGTGTCATAAAGCGGCTCGTCCAGGAGATACTTGAATTTCACAGCAGGAAATATTATTTCCCTACAATTGACGTCTCCTTGCGGATGGGGCATGTTCCGCAAGGATGGAAACGCGAGGCTTGGCCATGTGTGGCATCGTCGGCTTGTTCCTGAAAGACCCGCGCCTGGAGCCCGAGCTCGGGCGCCTGACCGCCCCATGCTTTCCGAGATGTGCGATCGCGGGCCGGACAGCGCCGGTTTCGCGGTCTACGGCAGCGAGACCCCCGGCATCGCCAAGATTTGCGCGGTCGCGCGCGACGGTGCAGCCGATTGGGATCAGATCGCGATCGCGGCTTGCCAAGGCACTGGGCGCGAGCGTCACCGTCGACGAGATCGAGGACCACGCGATCTTCAAGACCGCGGCCGAGGGCGGCGCCGCGCGCAAGTGGCTGATCGACAACGTGCCCGAGGCGACCGTGCTGAGCCAGGGACATTCGATCGAGATCTTCAAGGGCGTCGGCGATCCCAACAAAGTGGCGACCCGCCTCGATCTGGCGGGGCGCAGCGGCACGCACGCCATCGGCCATACCCGCATGGCGACCGAGTCGGCCGTCACGATCGCCGGCTCGCACCCGTTCTCGACCGGCGACGACACGTGCCTGGTGCACAACGGCTCGCTGTCGAACCACAACCGGCTGCGCGAGGACCTGGTGCGCCACGGCGAGCGGTTCCAGACCGACAACGACACCGAGGTCGCGGCCGCCTATCTGACGTGGCGCATGCGCGAGGGCGACAACCTGAAGCAGGCGCTCGAAACGCTCGCTGCGCGACCTCGACGGCTTCTACACCTTCGTCGTCGGCACGCGCGACGGCTTCGCGGTGCTGCGCGATCCGATCGCCTGCAAGCCCGCCGTCATGGCCGAGACCGACGACTGGGTCGCCTTCGGCACCGGAGTATCGCGCGCTCGCGCCGCTGCCGGGCGTCGAGAAGGCCCGGATCTGGGAGCCGCAGCCGGCAACCGTCTACGCCTGGAGCCGGAGCTCCTGAGATGACGACGCGGAAGATGGCCACGGCGAAAGCGGGTGCATCGAAGCCCGGCGCACTGCCGGCGCGCAATTCCACGCTCGACCTCGCACGCATGTCGCTGCGCGAGGTCAACCAGCTGCTGCACGACGCCGATGGCGGCGATTTCCTGATCCAGCAATCCGCGCGGGGCGCACGCCCTCGCTGCCGGGCTCGACGGCAACCTCAACGTCACGATCGACGGCCATGTCGGCTACTACTGCGCCGGCATGAACAAGCATGCGCACGATCACGGTCGACGGCAACGCCGGCACCGGCGTCGCCGAGAACATGATGTCGGGCCGCGTGCACGTGAAGGGCGACGCCTCGCAGTCTGCCGGCGCCACCGGCTGCGGCGGCCTGCTGGTCATCGACGGCAATGCCTCGTCGCGCTGCGGCATCTCGATGAAGGGCATCGACATCGTCGTCAAGGGCTCGGTCGGCCACATGTCGGCCTTCATGGCGCAGGCCGGCAATCTCGTGGTGCTCGGCGACGCCGGCGATGCGCTCGGCGATTCGCATCTACGAGGCGCGGCTCTTCGTGCGCGGCACGGTGAAGAGCCTCGGCGCCGACTGCGTCGAGAAGGAGATGCGCGACGCGCATCAAGGTTGCATTGCGCAAGCTGCTCGACGCGGCGGGCGTCGGCGGTGAGGTCGATGTCTCGGAGTTCAGCCGCTACGGCTCGGCGCGCACGCTCTACAATTTCCACATCGACAACGCCGAGGCGTATTGATGAGCCGCGGCAACGATCGATGCGGCGCACACGCCGCCGCGCAAGTCGGCGACCTTCGACGAGTACACGATCGCCGAGATCCACCGCGCCGCGGCGACCGGCATCTACGACATCCGCGGCGTCGGCGCGAAGCGCAAGCTGCCGCATTTCGACGACCTGCTGTTCCTCGGCGCCTCGATCTCGCGCTATCCGCTCGAAGGCTATCGCGAGAGCTGCGACACCGACGTGACGCTCGGCACGCGCTACGCCAAGAAGCCGATCACGCTGCAAGATCCCGATCACCATCGCCGGCATGAGCTTCGGCTCGCTGTCGGCGCCGGCCAAGGAGGCGCTCGGCCGCGGCGCCACGCTCGGCCGGCACCTCGACCACCACCGGCGACGGCGGCATGACGGCGGAGGAGCGCGGGCATTCCAAGACGCTGGTCTACCAGGTGCTGCCGTCGCGCTACGGCATGGAACCCGACGACCTGCGCCAGGCCGACGCGATCGAGGTCGTGGTCGGCCAGGGCGCCAAGCCCGGCGGCGGCGGCATGCTGCTCGGCCAGAAGATCTCCGAGCGCGTCGCCGAGATGCGCACGCTGCCGGAGGGCATCGACCAGCGCTCGGCCTGCCGCCATCCGGACTGGACCGGGCCGGACGATCTGCGAGATCAAGATCCACGAGCTGCGCGAGATCACCGACTGGGAGAAGCCGATCTACGTCAAGGTCGGCGCCGCGCGGCCCTATTACGACACGGCGCTCGCGGTGAAGTCCGGCGCCGACGTCGTCGTGCTCGACGGCATGCAGGGCGGCACCGCGGCGACGCAGGACGTGTTCATCGAGCATGTCGGCATGCCGACGCTCGCCGGCATCCGGCCGGCGGTGCAGGCGCTGCAGGATCTCGGCATGCACCGCAAGGTGCAGCTGATCGTCTCGGGCGGCATCCGCAACGGCGCCGACGTCGCCAAGGCGCTGGCGCTCGGCGCCGACGCGGTGTCGATCGGCACGGCGGCGCTGGTCGCGCTCGGCGACAACGATCCGCGCTGGGAGGCCGAATACCGCAAGCTCGGCACCACGGCCGGCGCCTACGACGACTGGCACGAGGGCCGCGACCCGGCCGGCATCACCACGCAGGACCCGGAGCTGACGCAAGCGGCTCGATCCGGTCGCGGCCGGGCGGCGGCTTGCCAACTATCTCAAGGTGATGACGCTGGAGGCGCAGACCATCGCGCGCGCCTGCGGCAAGATCGCACCTGCACAATCTCGAGCCGGAGGATCTCGTGGCGCTGACGGTCGAGGCCGCCGCGATGGCGCAGGTGCCGCTGGCCGGCACCGACTGGATACCGGGGAAGACGTGAGATTCTGAAGCCGAATCCGACCTGTCGCGGCACACGCTCCGACGAGACTGTGGATTGCACGGGCGAAGTGCAGCTGGCCTGCGCATGTCCCGACAAGTCGGCACCGATGTTCGGAGGTGAGTCGAAACTGGATGCGAACAGTGACGGGCTGGGCCGAAGGGGACGCGATGGCGTCGTTTGGGGCTTACGCGAAGAAGAACGGCATCAAGTATTTCCTGATCTCCTTCACCGATCTGTTCGGCACCAGCGCGCCAAGCTGGTGCCGGCGACGGCGATCGCCACGATGGCGAAGGCGGGCGCGGGCTTCGCCGGCTTCGCCACCTGGCTCGACATGACGCCGGCGCATCCCGACATGCTGGTGATGCCCGATCCCGACACCGCTGATCCAGCTGCCCTGGAAGCCCGAGGTCGCCTGGGTCGCCGGCGACCTGATCATGGACGGCAAGCCGGTGACGCAGACCCCGCGCCAGGTGCTGAAGCGCGTCGATCGCCGCCGCGGCCAAGGACGGCTACGAGATGAAGACCGGCGTCGAGTGCGAGTTCTTCCTGATCTCGCCCGACGGCAGCGGCGATCTCCGACGGCGCCGACACGCAGGCGAAGCCCTGCTACGACCAGCAGGCGCTGATGCGCCGCTACGACGTCATCACCGAGATCTGCGACGGCATGCTGGCGCTCGGCTGGGGGCCCTACCAGAACGACCACGAGGACGCCAACGGCCAGTTCGAGATGAACTGGGAGTACGACGACGCGCTGATCACCGCCGACCGGCACGCCTTCTTCAAGTTCATGGTCAAGTCGATCGCCGAGAAGCACGGCCTGCGCGCGACCTTCATGCCGAAGCCGTTCATCGAACCTGACCGGCAACGGCTGCCACGCCCACGTCTCGCTGTGGGACAAGGCCGGCAAGAACGTGTTCGACGATCCGAAGGGCGAGCTCGGCCTGTCGCAGCGAGGCCTACCACTTCCTCGGCGGCATGATGCACTCGGCCGAGGCGCTGGCCGCGATCACCAACCCGACGGTCAACTCCTACAAGCGCATCAACGCGCCGCGCGACGACTCTCGGGCGCGACCTGGTCGCCGAACACGGTCACCTACGCGCGGCAACAACCGCACCCACATGATCCGCATTCCCGACGCCGGCCGCTTCGAGCTGCGCCTCGCCGACGGCGCGGCCAATCCCTATCTGCTGCAGGCGCGCATGCTCGCCGCCGGCCTCGACGGCATCCGCAACAAGCGCGATCCGGGCAAGCGCCTCGACATCGACATGTACACGGAGGGCCACACGGTGAAGGGCGCCAAGCGGCTGCCGCTCAACCTGCTCGACGCGCTGCGCGCGTTCGACCGCTCGAGCGTGCTGCAAGAGCGGCTTCGGCGAGGACTCGTCGCCTCCTACCTCAAGCTCAAGCACGCCGAATGGAACGCCTACGCCGCGCCACCTCACCGACTGGGAGCGCGCACGACGCTCGATTGCTGATATTTGCCATCCCGGACATTGCGCATCAGCGAAATATCCGGGACCCAGGCTGACAAGGAACGCGGTATCAATCTGGCCCTGGATGCCGGCGCTTCGCGCTACGCGCTCCGACCGGGATGACAGCGTTAAGAGCCGAAGGATCGATCGTGCGCTACTCCATCTTCTCATCCTCTCCCAGGCCCTGCGGGGCAACAAGGACTGGAAGCCCGTCTGGCGCGACGCGGAGCCCAAGGCCGCCTACGACGTGGTCATCGTCGGCGGCGGCGGCCATGGCCTGGCGACCGCGTTCTATCTGGCCAAGGTGCACGGCATCACCAATGTCGCGGTGCTGGAGAAGGGCTGGCTCGGCTCCGGCAACGTCGGCCGCAACACCACCATCATCCGCTCCAACTACCTGCTGCCCGGCAACACGCCGTTCTACGAATGGTCGATGAAGCTGTGGGAGGGACTGGAGCAGGACCTCAACTACAACGCCATGGTCAGCCAGCGCGGCGTGCTCAACCTCTATCATTCCGACGCACAGCGCGACGCCTATGCGCGGCGCGGCAACGCCATGCGCATCTACGGCGTCGATGCCGAACTGCTCGATCGCGAGCGGTGCGCGCAATGGTGCCGTTTCTCGATTTCGACAATGCGCGCTTTCCGATCCAGGGCGGGCTGCTGCAGCGGCGCGGCGGCACGGTGCGGCACGACGCCGTGGCCTGGGGCTACGCGCGCGCGGCCGACCAGCGCGGCGTCGACATCGTCCAGAACTGCGAGGTCACGGGCATCCGCGTCGAGAACGGCCGGGTGATCGGCGTCGAGACCGCCAAGGGCTTCGTGCGCGCCGGCAAGGTCGGCCTTGCCGGCGCCGGCAATTCCTCGCGCGTCGCTGCGATGGCGGGCCTGCGGCTGCCGATCGAAAGCCACGTGCTGCAGGCCTTCGTCTCGGAGGGCATCAAGCCGCTGATCGACCAGGTCATCACGTTCGGCGCCGGCCATTTCTACATCAGCCAGTCCGACAAGGGCGGGCTGGTCTTCGGCGGCGACATCGACGGCTACAATTCCTACGCCCAGCGCGGCAACCTGCCCGTCGTCGAGGACGTGTGCGAGGGCGGCATGGCGATGATGCCCGATGATCGGGCGGGTGCGGCTGCTGCGCCGCTGGGGCGGCATCATGGACATGTCGATGGACGGCTCGCCCATCATCGACAAGACGCCCGTCGCGGGCCTCTATCTCAACGCCGGCTGGTGCTACGGCGGCTTCAAGGCGACGCCGGCGTCGGGCTGGTGCTTTGCCCACACCATCGCGCGCGACGAGCCGCACGAGCTCAATGCCGCCTACCGGCTCGACCGGTTCGCGACCGGCCACCTGATCGACGAGAAGGGCGAGGGCGCCCAGCCGAACCTGCACTGAAGGCGGAAACGATGCGGATCGACTGCTCCCATTGCGGGCCGCGCGGCAACGAGGAGTTCACCTACCTGGGCGACGCCACCGTGCAGCGCCCGCCCGCCGACCCGGCGGTTGCGCTCGACGATGCCGCCCGACAGCAATGGGTCGACTACGTCTATCTGCGCGACAATCCCGCGGGCCCCATCGCGAGCTGTGGCAGCACGTCGCCGGCTGCCGCGCCTGGCTGGTCGTGACGCGCGATGTCCGCACCCACGCGATCCTGAAGGTCGAGCCCGCACGCGACGTCGCGCTGGCGCGTTTCACCGGTCCTACAACATGACGGAACCAACACCCGGTACGTCATTCCCGCGAAGGCGGGAACCCACGCAAGTCTCCGCACCCCCGCGGCCCGGTGTCGTGGGTCCCCGCGTCCGCGGGGATGACGTTGTGCGCGCGGCGCGCGAGCCGACACACCTGCGCGGAAAAATCAATCAGCCGTCGCGCCTGCCGACCGGCGGTCTCATCGAGCGCGATCGGTTGCTTTCGTTCTCCTTCGACGGCCGCGGGTACCGCGGGCATCCGGGCGACACGCTGGCATCGGCGCTGCTGGCGAACGGGGTGCATCTGGTCGGGCGCTCGTTCAAGTATCACCGGCCGCGGGGCATCCTCACGGCCGGCCCGGAGGAGCCGAACGCGCTCGTCGAGCTGCGGGAGGGCGCCCGCCGAGAGCCCAATACGCGCGCCACCACCGCCGAGCTTTACGATGGCCTGGTGGCTGCAAGCCAGAATCGCTGGCCGTCGCTGCGCTTCGATCTGATGGCGATCAACTCGCTCCTCGCGCCCGTGCTGTCGGCCGGCTTCTACTACAAGACCTTCATGTGGCCGGCCTCGTTCTGGGAGAAGGTCTACGAGCCGCTGATCCGGCGTGCGGCCGGGCTCGGGCGTGCAGCCAGCGGGAACGATCCGGACGGATACGAGAAGGCGTTCCTGCATTGCGACGTGCTGGTGGCCGGCGGCGGTGCCGCGGGCCTGATGAGCGCGCTGGCGGCGGGCAGGGCAGGGGCACGCGTCGTGCTGTGCGAGGAGGACTTCCGCCTCGGCGGCCGGCTACTCGCCGAGAACCGAGTGCTCGACGATCGCGCTTCGGCGGACTGGGCCGCCCACATCGCGGCGGAGCTGGCGGCGCTGCCGAACGTTCGCATCATGCTGCGCACCGCGGTCGTCGGCGCCTACGATCACGGTACCTATGCCGCGTTGGAGCGCGTCAACGATCACGTCGCGGTGCCGCCGCGCTACGAGCCGCGCCAGCGGTTCTGGCACATCTTCGCCAAGCGATGCATCGTTGCCGCGGGAGCGATCGAGCGGCCGCTGGTGTTTGGCGACAACGATCGCCCCGGCGTCATGCTGGCCGGCGCGGCGCGGACCTATCTCAACCGGTATGCAGTGGCGCTCGGGCGGCGCGCGGTCGTGTTCGGCACCAGCGACGAGACGGCACGCACGGTCGCCGATCTCGCCCGCGCCGGCATTGCCGTCGAGGCGGTCGTCGATCCGCGCCCGGCCGTTCCGGCAAGCGTTGAGGCCGCGGCCAAGGCCGCGGGCGCGCGGCTGATCGCCGGCGGCGCGGTCACGCGGGCGCGCGGTTCGACCCATGTGCGCGCGGTCGAGGTGAGAACCGCGACAGGAGCGACAGAGCGAGTCGACTGCGATCTCGTATGTGTCTCGGGCGGCTGGAGCCCGTCGGTGCATCTGACCTCGCACCTCGGCGGTCGGCCCGTCTGGAACGATACGCTCGCTGCCTTCGTGCCCGGCACGCTGCCGGGTGGCATGAGCGTCGCCGGCGCCGCCAACGGCGAGGCTGGCACTGGCGGACGCCCTGGCCACCGGCGCGCGACTGGGCCTGCAGGCCGCGGCGGATTGCGGCGCAAGTGGCCAGCCGGTCGACATTCCCGACGTGGACCCGGAGAGCACAGCCGCCACGCCGCTGTGGCGCGTGCGCGGCGTGCGCGGCAAGGCCTTCGTCGACCTGCAGAACGACGTCACCGACGACGACGTGGCGCTCGCCGGCACCGAGGGTTTCCGCGCGGTCGAGCACCTCAAGCGCTACACCACGCTCGGCATGGCCACCGACCAGGGCAAGACCTCGAACCTGAACGGCCTGGCGCTGATGGCGGAGTTCACGGCACGCACCATCCCGCAGACGGGCACGACCACGTTCCGCCCGCCCTTCGCGCCCGGTGGCGATCGGGGCGATTGCCGGAACGCATCGCGGCAAGGACTTCAGGCCGACGCGCCTGCCGCCGTCGCACGGCTGGGCGCAGGAGCACGGCGCCGTGTTCGTCGAGACCGGCTATTGGCTGCGCGCGCAATGGTATCCGCGACCGGGCGAGGCGGACTGGCTCGAGAGCGTAAACCGCGAGGTGCGCGCCGTTCGTGCGAGCGTCGGCGTGTGCGACGTGTCCACGCTCGGCAAGATCGACCTGCAGGGTGCGGACGCGGCCTCCTTCCTGGAGCGCCTCTACACCAACAGCTGGAAGAACCTCGCCGTCGGCAAGGCGCGCTACGGCCTCATGCTGCGCGAGGACGGACTGGTGCTGGACGACGGCACCACCTCCAGGCTCACCGCGGATCGCTTCATCGTCACCACCACCACCGCCAACGCCGCCAAGGTGCTGCAGCACATGGAATTCTGCCACCAGTGGCTGTGGCCGGACCTCGACGTGCAGTTCTCCTCCGTCAGCGAGCAGTGGGCGCAGTATTCCGTCGCCGGCCCGCGTTCCCGCGAGGTCCTGCGCAAGGTCATCGACCGCCAGCACGACATCTCCAACGCTGCTTTTCCGTACATGGCGGCTGCCGAGCTGACCGTGATGGGTGGCCTGCCGGCACGCCTGTTCCGCATCTCCTTCTCCGGCGAACTGGCCTATGAGATCGCCGTGCCCGCCGGACATGGCGAGGCCGTATGGCGTCAAATCATGGACGCAGGCCGCGAGTTCGATATCGCGCCGTACGGCACGGAGGCGCTCGGCGTGATGCGCGTCGAGAAAGGCCACGTCGCCGGCAACGAGCTGAATGGCCAGACTACCGCCCGCGACCTGGGATTGGCCAAGATGCTGTCGACGCGGAAGGACTATGTTGGTCGCGTGATGGCGCAGCGTCCGGGACTGCTGGCGGCGGACCGGCCGACGCTGGCGGGTTTCAAGCCGGTGAACCGTGATGACCGGCTGCGGGCCGGCGCCCACTTCCTCCGCGAGGGTGCGGAGCCGACGACCCTCAACGACGAGGGCTACATGACCTCGGTCGCGTTCTCGCCGACGCTGGAGCACTGGATCGGCCTCGGCCTGCTGGCCGGGGGGCCCTCGCGTCACGGCGAGCGGGTGCGCGCCTGGGATCCCGTGCGCAGCGGCGATGTCCTCGTCGAGGTGTGCGATCCCGTCTTCTACGATCCCGCCGGGGAGCGCTTGCGTGGCTGAGGCAGCGAACCTGTTCGTCTCGGCGCTGGACGGGGTCGCCGCGCCCGGCCGCTACGGTCGCAGCACGGGCAGTCCTGGCGTGACCGTCAGCGAAGTGAAGGGAGCGGGGTTGGCGACAGTCACCGCCCGCAAGGGTCGGCGCACGGCCCTCCTCGACGCCGCGCAAACGGCCTTCGGCGTTGCACTGCCCGAGACGCCGAGACGCGTGGAGGGACGTGGGGTGGCCTTCGTCTGGTCGGGCGCGGACCAGTGGCTCGCCTGCAAGGTCCCGGCTCCGGCGAAGGGGATGGAAGCGCTCCTGGCAGCACCTTTCGCGGGACTGGCGTCGGTGGTGGACCAGAGCCACGGGCGCACGCTGCTGCGCGTCACCGGACCCCATGTGCGCGATGCCCTGGCCAAGGGCGTAGCCGTCGATCTCCACCCCCGCGCGTTCAAGACCGGGGATGCAGCCGCCACCATGGTCTCGCATATCGCCGTGCAGCTGTGGCAGATCGACGACCGGCCGACCTACGAGTTTGCCGTGGCGCGCAGCCTGGCGCAAAGCTTCTGGCACTGGCTCGAGGCATCGGCCGCCCAATACGGGCTCGAGTTCGTCGATCGCTGACGTCATGCCCGCGAAGGCGGGCACCCACGCCAGCATGATTGAGGCACACACGGAAGCACCGATGACCTTGCGTGGGCCCCCGCCTTCGCGGGGGTGACGTTGCGTTTGTGGCGCGCGAGTCGGAGACTGAGCGCGTCGATTCGAGGGTTGCGCATGGGCAAGACGCCGAACGACAAGCACACACTCTCCCCCGAGGCCGCTGTCGATCGTCTGGAGGCGATCTATGCCGGCTCGTGCGCGGCGCTGTCGCGTGCGCTCGACCGCTATCTGGTGACCCGCAAGCCGCCGACGGCCAAGGACCGCGCCGCGTTCCGATATCCGCTGCTGCGCGTGGAGTGCCGCCAGATCGGCACGGCCGCGCGCACGCGTCGGGCGTACGCCAAGTTCCAGCGGCCGGGAGCCTACGCCACGACGGTGACGCACCCGCGCCACTTCCGCCGGTACCTGCTCGAGCAGCTGGAGCCGCTGGTGGCCGAATACGGCGCCGAGATCACGGTCGAAGTCAGCAGCCAGGAGATCCCCTATCCGTACGTGCTGGAGCGCGTCGACGACATCGGCAAGAGCGGCGTCACTGCCAGCGAGCTGGCCAGCCATTTCCCCACGCCGCTGCTGTCCCTGGTCGGCGACGAGGTGGCGGACGGGCAGTTGGAGGTGCCGGAGGGGGAGCCGCGCCCGCTCTCGCTGTTCGATGCGGTGCGCGTCGACTACTCGCTACGCCGGCTCGTGCATTATACGGGCGGCGACTGGCGCAACGTGCAGCAATGGATCCTGCTTACCAATTACCACCGCTATGTCGACCAGTTCGTCCGCTGGGGGCTTGGCCAGCTCGAGAGCGGCGGCCCTTACGAGGCGCTGATACTCCCCGGCGGCGCCGAGATCAGGCGCGGCAGCCCGTCCGAAGGTGCCAACGAGGTCATCGCAGCCAGTCCCTGGCATCGCTTCCAGATGCCGGCGTATCATCTGGTCGCGCGCGACGGGCAGGGCGTGACGCTGGTCAACATCGGCGTCGGCCCGTCCAACGCCAAGAACATTACCGACCACCTCGCGGTGCTGCGCCCCAACTGCTGGCTGATGGTCGGCCATTGCGGCGGCCTGCGCCAGTCGCAGCAGATCGGCGACTACGTGCTGGCGCATGCCTATCTGCGCCAGGACGGCATACTCGACTCGCTGGTGCCGCCCGACGTGCCGATCCCGGCGCTGGCCGAGGTGCAGATCGCGTTGCAGGATGCCGCCGCCCTCGTCACCGGCGAGGAGGGCGAGGTCCTGAAGCAGCGCCTGCGCACCGGCACCGTCGTCACCAACGACGACCGCAACTGGGAGTTGCGCTATACCCAGGAACGGCGTCGGATCAACCTGTCGCGCGCGATCGCGGTCGACATGGAGAGCGGCACGGTGGCGGCCAACGGCTACCGCCTGCGCGTGCCCTACGGCACCCTGCTGTGCGTATCGGATAAGCCGCTGCACGGCGAGATCAAGCTGCCGGGCGCCGCCAACGCCTTCTACGAGAGCGCGGTGGCCCAGCATCTCGAGATCGGTCTTGCGACGCTCGATCTCCTGCGCGAACGCCGCGACACCCTGCACTCGCGCAAGCTGCGCTCCTTCGACGAGCCGCCGTTCCGGTAAATCAGTTATTATATTATGTCTTGATTATTGATTTCCCTGCATTTTATTCCTGAGCGACGTTGCGGGGCCATCGCATGTGCCGCCACAGTGTTCTCTCTCCCGCTCTTCCGTTAGAGAGGAGTAGCTCTCAGCGCCAAGGACGCACGCATGAAGCTCGCAAAGCTCCCGAGGCGTTTCAGGATCGATGGTGCGAAGCGCTTCCGCCTGCGCGATTTCGATCCCGCCGAGACATCGGGCTTCACGAAGGCGGCCGCGAACAGGATCGTGGCCAAGCACAACACACGGCTCGCCGACCTGCAGGAGCGGCTCTACGCCGAGGACAGCTGGGCCGTGCTGATCATCTTGCAGGGCGTCGACGCGGCGGGAAAGGACGGCGCCATCAAGCACGTGATGGCCGGCCTCAACCCGCAGGGATGCATCGTGCACCCGTTCAAGGCGCCGACGACCGAGGAGCTCGACCACGACTTCCTGTGGCGCGCCGCGGCCCGTCTGCCGCCTCGAGGCGACATCGGCATCTTCAACCGCTCGTACTACGAGGAGGTGCTTGTGGTGCGCGTCCACGATGACGTGCTCGAGAAGCAGCGGCTGCCGCCCCAGTTGGTTGGCAAGCGCATCTGGAAGGAGAGGTTCGAGGACATCAATGCGTTCGAGCATCATCTCGTGCGCAGCGGCACCGTGGTGATCAAGTTCCACCTGCGCATCTCCAGGGAGGAGCAGAAGCGTCGCTTGATCGCGCGCCTGGACGAGCCCGCCAAGCGCTGGAAGTTTTCCGAGCAGGATCTCGCTGAGCGCAAGCTTTGGGACCGCTACATGGACGCTTACGACGACATGATCCGCCACACCAGCACTTCGGAGGCGCCGTGGTACGTGGTGCCCGCCGACAACAAGTGGTTCGCCCGGTTGGTTATGTCGACGGTGATCATCGACGTCCTCGACGGGCTCGATTTGCAGTATCCCGAATTCGACAGAGAGGCCCTTAGGGGCATGAAGCGGATGCGCAGGGCGCTCGAGGCGGAGTAAAATTCGCGCAGAGGAGTTCTCGCGGTTGACCTCAGCGGCTGCTCGGTAAGGCAAGCTGCGAAGGAGGCTAGTTCCACCTGCGCGGTTTGGTGGGACCTACGAACTTGGTGGCGATTTTCCACGGCAGCGGCGCTGTCCGGCCAAAGCCGCGATCCCCCGCATCACTCACGGTCCCAAGATGGAGCGCGAGGCTACCTTGCCGATCCGGCGCGAAGTTTGCGCTGCCTCAAGAATGGCACGCGCATTAATCATCTCTTGGCAAAGAAATTGCGACCCGCTTGCCTCGAATTTTATGGTTCGCGCGTAGGACGATCGTCCGCCGGTAGGATGATCGCGCGGAGGGGCGGTGCATGTCGCGCAGAGGCCTCGCGACGACCGGGGCAGAAGCATCCGCGGCGGTACCTTCGATCCTGGCACCGCCACGGGTGTCGGCGTTCCGCGTTCCTCTCGGCATGGTGCTGGACCTCATCATGCTGGCCGAGGTCGGCCTCGTCGTGCTGGCGGCGACGCTCGCCAAAGTCGTCTACATCGTGCTGGTTCTCGACAGCAACCAGGCGCTCAGCACCCTCCTGTTCGAAAGCCTGGAGCCGCGCCTGCTGCTCGCCGCCGACCCGCTCGGCATCACCGCGGGCTACGCCTTCAACGAGACCGGCGGCACGACGACGGTCGACGCCTCCGGTCACGGCATCACCGGCACGCTGACCAACGGGCCGACTTTCGCGGCCGGGAAGTATGGCAACGCCGTGGCCTTGGACGGGGTCAACGACTTCGTCAATCTCGGCAACCCCGCCGCGCTGCAGCTGACCGGCAGCATGACCGTCAGCGCCTGGATCTACAGCACCTCCTACCCCGGCGACGATGCCTCGATCGTGTCCAAGCGCACCTCCGGGGGCGTCGGCTTCCAGCTCGACACCACCGTCGACACCGGCCGCCGCACCATCGGCTTCAAGCTGACCAGCAGCTCGGGCGGCCTGATGGCCCGCTACGGCAACACGACGCTGGCGGCCAACACCTGGTACTACGTCACCGGCGTCTACAATGCCTCGACCCGCACGATGGACGTGTACCTCAACGGCGTGCTCGACAACGGCACCCTGCTCGGCACGGTCACCGCCACGCAGCAGAATTCGGCCTCCACCAACGTCAACGTCGGCCGTCGCGCCGGCGGCGGGTTCAACTTCATCGGCCGCATCGACGACGTGCGCATCGCCGACCACGCGCTGACGGCGGATCAGATCCAGACGGACATGCTGACACCGCTGGCCGGCGCTGCTCCCGGGCCCGATACGGTCGCGCCGGTCGTCGCGCTGACGGCGCCGACGACGCCGACGGTGGCGGGCACGGTCACCGTTTCGGCAACCGCATCCGACAACGTCGGGGTGCTCGGCGTCCAGTTCCTGCTGGACAACGTCGCCCTCGGCACCGAGGACACGACATCGCCCTACAGCGTGTCGTGGAACACGACCACCGCGTCCAACGGCTCGCACACGCTCGCGGCGCGCGCGCGCGATGCGGCCGGCAATGCCACGACCACCACGCTGCTCACGGTCACCGTCGACAATCAGGCCCCCACCGGCACGGTCACGATCAACAATGGCGCCGCCGCGACCAACAGCACCAGCGCCACCCTCACGCTTTCGGCCAGCGATGCGCTGACCGGGGTCACGCAGATGCGGTTCTCCAACAACGGGACCACCTACTCGACCGCGGAGGCCTACGCGACGACCAAGGTGTGGACGCTGGCAACGGGCGCCGGCACCAAGACCGTGTACGTCCAGTTCAAGGATGCGGCGGGCAACTGGTCGGCCGCCGTCACCGATACCATCGTGCTCGATACCACGGGGCCGACGATCACGGCGCGCACCGCCACCGCTCTCACGGCCAATGGCGCCACCGTCACCTGGACCACCAACGAAGCGGCAACCTCGCAGGTCGACTACGGCCTCACGACGAGCTACGGGTCGACCACGACGATCGATCCCAGCCTGATCACGTCCCACAGCGTGGTGCTGTCCGGTCTGGCGCCCAACACCACCTACAATTTCCGCGTTCGCTCCACGGACGCCGCCGGCAACACCACCACCAGCGCCAACAGCACCTTCAAGACCGCAGCCGCGCCGGCCGACCCGAACCCGCCGCAGGTCTTCATCGACGGGCCCGCCAGCGGCACGCAGGTCAGCAATATCGTCAACGTCACGGCCGATGCGATCGACAACACGGGGGTTGCCGGCGTCAGGTTCTATGTCGACGGGGTAGCCGTCGGCGTGGAGGACACGACCGATCCCTATGCGCTGGCGTGGGACACGCGCACGGTCGCCAACGGCGCGCACACGCTGACGGCGGTCGCGCGCGATCTGGACGGCAACACGACCACGTCGGCGCCCATCACGGTCAACGTCGCCAACTCCAGCGGCTTCACGAACCAGGTCCTGGCGACCGGCTTCAATCTTCCGACCGCCATCAAGTTCCTGCCCGACGGGCGCTTGCTCCTGGTGGAGCTCGGAGGGACGATCCGGGTGCTGTCAGCGCCCTATACGCAGGTCGACCCGACGCCTTTCCTGCAGCTCACCAATGTGGGCGAGGACGGCGTGCAGCAGGGCATCTACGACATCGCTCTCGATCCGAACTTCACCACCAACCACTACTATTACATCTCCTACACCGCAGGGACGCCGAACCGCGACCGCCTGTCCCGCTTCACCGCCAATGCAACTCTGACGGGCACGATCGCCAACAGCGAGTTCATCATCTACGAGGATCCGCAGAACGCCAACGCCGAGCATCACGGCGGCGCCATCAACTTCGGCAACGACGGCAAGATCTACTACACCACCGGCGAGCACTTCGACTCGAGCGCGGCCCAGGACCTGAGAAGTCCCCGCGGCAAGATCCTGCGCTTCAATGCTGACGGCACGATCCCGACCGACAATCCGTTCTACGACGGGACCGGGCCCAACTACGACGCCATCTGGGCTCGAGGACTGCGCAATCCCTATCGCGCCTACTACGACGCGCCCACCGACCGGCTGATCATCGGCGACGTCGGCGGCAACGTCTATTCGACCGCCATCGAGGAAGTGAATATCGGCGCCCGCGGCGCAAACTACGGGTGGCCCAACGTCGAGGCGCCGAACGGCAACACCAGCTACACGGCTCCCGCCTACTACTATGCTCACAACGGGCGCGACGCGGCCATCACCGGCGGCTTCGTCTATCACGGCAGCCAGTTCCCCAGCAGCTACCAGGGCAGCTACTTCTTCGCCGACTACACGCAGAACTGGATCAAACGCCTGACCTTCAACGCCGACGGCAGCGTCAGCGGCGTGTTCAACTTCGAGCCGGCCAACGGCACGGTCGACGGCCCTTACGGCGACATCGTGTATCTGACCGAGGGCCCCGACGGGTCGCTCTTCTACCTCGACCTCGGCTATTCCGACATCAGCGGCACGTTCGGCGTCAGCAAGCTCCGCCGCATCAGCTACACGAGCTCCGACCTGCCGCCGGTGGTGCAGGCCTCCGCGAACCCGACGGAGGGCGCTACGCCGCTCTCCGTCACCTTCTCGAGCGCGGGCTCCAGCGACCCCGAGGGCAGGCCGCTGACGTACTCGTGGAATTTCGGCGACGGCACGACGTCCACCGAGGCCAATCCGACGCACGTCTACTCCGTGGCCGGCCCCTATCAGGCACGGCTGACGGTGTCGGACGGCGTAAGCTCCTCGCTCTCGACGCCGCTGACCATCAGCGCCGGCAACAAGCCGGTCGTCACGGTGCAGACCTCATCGGACGGGATTCTGTTCAAGGCCGGCGACGTCATCACTTTCAGCGGCACGGCAACCGACACCGAGGACGGCACGCTGCCCGCCAGCGCCTACACCTGGAACATCGACTTCCTGCACGAGGGGCACGTGCATCCCGGCACCCCCATCACCGGCGTGACAGGCGGCAGCTTCACGATCCCGACCTCCGGGCACGATTTCAGCGGCAACACGCGCTACCGCGTCTCCCTGACGGTCACGGATTCGAACGGGCTGCAGACGACGACCTTCGTGATCGTCTACCCCCAGAAGGTCAATCTGACGTTCGACGCGATTCCGACCGGAGTGACCTTGTACCTCGACGGCATCGCCCACGCAGCCCCCTTCGTCTACGACACGCTGGTGGGCTTCAACCACACCATCGAGGCGCGCAACGCGGTCGTGGGCTCGAACACCTACACCTTCGCCTCATGGTCCGACGGCGGCGCGCAGACGCATGTCATCACCGTGCCGGCAGACCGCGCAGACCTATTCAGCGACCTACACCGTCACCAACACGCCGGCTCCGCTCGCCTTCGTGCAGGTCGCCGCCGTCACGCCCCAGACCAACCAGACCACGGTCGCGGTGACGTACGCGAGTGCACAGGTGGCGGGCGATACCAACATCCTGGCCATCGGCTGGAACAACACCACCTCCAACATCACGTCCGTCACCGACTCGGCCGGCAACGTCTATCAGCTGGCCGTGCCGACCGCGCGCGGCTCCGGCATCAGCCAGGCCATCTACTACGCCAGCAACATCAAGGCGGCAGCCGCCGGTACCAACATCGTGACGGTGACCTTCAGCGCCGCGACCGCGTATGTCGACATCCGCGCGACGGAGTACAGCGGTCTCGATCCGGTCAACCCGTTCGACGTGGGCGCATCCGCATCGGGCTCCAGTGCATCGGCGAGCACCGCTGCGGTCACCACCACCGCGCCCCGCGAGCTGATCTTCGGAGCCGGAATAACCACCGGCCTCTTCACCGGGGCGGGCACGGGCTTCACCAGCCGCATCATCACCTCGCCCGACGGCGACATCGCTGAAGACCGCTTTGTCACGGCAACCGGAAGCTACAGCGCCACCGCGACGCTTGGTTCCGCCGCCTGGCTGATGCAGGTCGCCACATTCCGGGCCGCAAGCCAGACGTAGAGCCCGACACGTGCTTCCGCTGGGCACGCAGAGACTGAGGCAAGTCTCATGGGCACGCCGCGCCCGCAATCACGTCTAGCCAAGCCAAGCATCGGGCAGCGATTACCTGCGCTTCAGAGCTGTAGAAGCCTTACTATCTCGAATCCCTCTCCAGCTCGTAGACTTGGACGTCCTCGCCCGCGACGGAGGTGATCTGGTAAATCAATCGCGCATCAGACACGCCTTCCGTCATCCATTTCTTGAGATAAGGGCGGGCCGCCAGCGCGTTGCTCCGCAAGACGATATGGGTCACGTTCATTTTGCGCAGAAAGCGCAAGGCCGTCCGTTCGTCGCAGTAGGGCATCCAAACGAACTCGGCGCGGGCGTGGAAGGCGAAGGGGGTCGACGTATCCGCGATGCGAACGGGTGCGCTTGATGACGAAGCAAAACTGGTAGCCGCCGCCTTTATGGAGCGCGAGCCGCGCGATACGAATGATTCGGATGCCGCGAATGCGGCAGCCGGTGCGAGGACTGCCGCCACGGCCAGGACCCGCGCAACGGTACCGATGGTCTCCTGCCAGTGTCTCCTCAGCCCGAACAAGGAAGCAGAACGTTGAGCCCACAATCTCAATCCATCTGTACCCGGGCATGCCCAAATGCAGAAAAATATTAGAAACAACAAGTAAAATCTCCAAGTGGCAAAATATATGAAATAGGTCGCAATAATTGAAAGGAAAGCCAATGCAAGCAAGTAGTACCTGGTCCAAGGCGATTGCCGGGCGCCATGGGCGGCCGAACAACCCCAGGATCGCGAGAGCAAACAATGCGGGGGATCCGAATGCCAATCCGCCCGCGACAGTGGCTGCCGTGTCTCGCAGCACGATCTTGGTCTTTTTCGCCATCATGATCGCGAGCCCCTTTGGGCTCGCACTGTGGGACCGGATCAAGTCGATGTTGGGTTGGTTCCAAACACCTTGCGGTGTCAGGTCGTCGCCAACGGCCATGTCTGCCTCATCGATGGAAGCATCTTGCTGTCGGCGCAGTTCTGTCGCGATATTGAGCGGGCTCTTGCCTTCCATGAGGAAGTGGCCGACCTGAAGCGAGAGCCAACCGACGTACGGCCCAGCCACCATCAGGAATGCAATCGGAATGAGTAGCATGCGGGCTACGACCGACCAAGGCCCAATCGCTAGCGAGTAGCACCCGCCCGAGCGATATTCGGTCGCGGGTTCCGTTCCGCGATATATATCCTTCCAATTCATCCCGCATTATTTTTGGCGGCTGCTCACGCTCATAACCTTTATTTAGACCTGCTCCTTTCCGGCGGCTTAATAAGTCTCGGGCTGTTCATGGCGAGCTTGGCGACGACGTTCACTATCGCGTGGAATGCAAGGGCGGCGCGCGAGAGTGCGCTGATCGTCTTTTTCCTTATCTATGGGTTGACCGAGCCGCTAATTGGAGGGCCATTGTCATTTCCGCTTATCATAATGTTCCTAACGACAGTCTTGATCCTCCTGCGTCCACTATCACCGGGTTCGGAAGCCCCTGCGCTGCGTGGTGCATCGGCGCCGGGGACTGACCCCGCTACACCGCGCGCAGCACCATCACTCCCGAGCCGCTCGACAACACCCCGGCTCGCCTGAAACCTCCACAAATATCGGCTTCAACAGCTGACGGCCTCACGCAATGGAGGGCTCATTCTTGCACTCCAGATCGGGGGCAACGTTGCATGCTGTTTGACACCTGCGGGTTCGTGCACGAATCTGGGGGCACAGGCGCACGTCTTGGATTTAGTCCGTTGAGGGAACAAGAAGCCGATGTAATTGCAGTAAGATAAAGGACGGGTGGATCCTATGCTCGACTGGATGGACATCGTGGTCCGGCTTGGCGCGGCGACGATGATCGGGGGCGTGCTCGGTCTCAATCGCGAGCTGCATCACAAGCCCACGGGCGTGAAGACGCTGGGCCTCGTCGGCCTTGGCTCGGCGCTGGCCGTGCTCGCCGTCGCCGACGATCCGCAGGCCGACATCAGCCGCGTCATTCAGGGCGTGATCACGGGGGTGGGGTTCCTGGGTGCCGGGGTGATCCTGCATCGCCAGACCGACGGCAAGGTGCACGGCCTGACAACGGCGGCGACGATCTGGGTCACGGCGTCGCTGGGGGTGTTATGCGGCATCGGGGCCTGGCGGACCATGGTCGTGGCGATGGTGCTGATCGGCCTCCTGCTGACGGTCGGCGGACCGTTCGAGAAGTGGTGCCGCAAGGAACTCGGCGGCGAGAAGACGCCCGACCCGGAGCAATAGGCGCTCGCGCAGCAACCGGAAACACGCGGTTGGCGGATGACGGGACGGCGCAACCCGGCTTAAGCTGAGGCTGGCTGCAATCATCCGAGCCTCGCCCATGACCGAGAAATTTCCCGCGCCCGCCCGCCGACTCGGCAGCCTGCAAAGACCGGGCTGCCGGCTGCACTACGAGGTGACCGGCGAGGGGCCGGCGCTTCTGTTCGCGCACGGCCTTGGCGGCAACCAGCTGTCGTGGTGGCAGCAGGTTGCGCATTTCGCGCCGCGCTACACCTGCATCGCCTTCGCCCACCGCGGCTTCGCACCCTCCTCCACGCTTGCCGGCGGCCCGGATCCCGCCGATTACGCCGACGACCTGGCGGCGCTGATCGAGCATCTGGGGCTCGCCGATGTGCGCGTCGTGGCCCAGTCGATGGGCGGCTGGACGGCGGTGGAGTACGCGCTGCGCCGGACCGGAAAGCTGAGGGCGCTCGTTCTTGCCGCCACGACCGGCACGATCGATCCCGCCCGCTTCCGCGAGCCCGAGCGGTCGCGCCTGAAGGATTGGGCGACAGCGGGCGAGCGCGCGCAGGCGGATCTCGCCGGACGCGGCATCCACGTTGCAGCTGGAGAGCGCATGGCGGCCGAGCAGCCGGCGCTGCATCTCCTCTATCGCCACATCGACGACATGAACGCCGGCCTCGATAAGCTGGCCCTGCGCCAGCGCCTGATGGCCGGCAGGACGCGCGCGCCGGAGGAACTGGCGACCGCCGGCTGCCCGGTGCTGCTCATCGCTGGCGACGAGGACATCGTGATGCCGCCCTTCGCCGCCGATGCGATCGCCGCCGCGGTGCCGGGTGCGTGCACCGTGCACATCGCGGATGCCGGGCACTCGGCCTACTTCGAGCGCGCCCAGGTGTTCAACCGCCACGTGGCGGAATTCCTCGACCGCTCGGCTTGAGCGAAGGCTACCTGCGCCGCGACCAGCCGCCGACGCTCTGCAGCGCCTCCCAGTTGGCCTGCGCCAGGAAGAAGGCGACGAACAGCATGAAGATGCCCGAAGGCAGCGCATAGATGGCCACGGCCACGGCAACGACTAGGCCCAGGCAGGCGACGATGCGCACCGACCAAGTCGGCCCAAGCAGTGCGCCCAGCCACGCGTCGAGCGTATGGCCCCCGTCGAGGGGGTAGGCCGGCAGCAGGTTGAAGCACATCAGGAAGAAGTTGGCTGAGGCCAGCACGGCGAGCGGTAGGGCCAGCATCGGGTTGCCGGATGCCGCAGCCCCGCCTGCAAGCCAGCCGAGCCCCTGCCACAGGCCCCAGTTGACCGCGGGCCCGGCCAGATAGATGACCGAGCGCGCCAAAGACGAGCGCGGCAGCGAGCGCTCGAAATGGGCGATGCCGCCGAGCCCTGTCAGGTCGATATGGGAGACGTTGGCCTTGAACAGGCTTCCCGCGAAGGCGTGCCCGAGCTCGTGCAGCAGGATCGACAGCAGCAGGCCGACGACGATGATGAATCCCGCCGACATCAGCTGCGTGCTGCCGCCCGTGAAGTAGGGATAGGTGAAGATGAACAGCACCAGCACGAACATCATATCGAGATAGATCGTGATGCCGGCGATGCGGCCAAGCTCCATGCGAGAGAACATGTGGGTGCTCAGCTCCCGCCCTTGTTGCGTGCCGCCAGCGTGCGCAGCCGCAGCGCGTTGAGGCGGATGAAGCCTTCCGCGTCCTTCTGGTCGTAGGCGCCCTTGTCGTCCTCGAAGGTGACGAGGCTGGTCGAATAGAGCGACTTGTCGCTCTCGCGTCCGGTGACGATGACGTTGCCCTTGTAGAGCTTGAGCCGCACCAGGCCCTCGACGTGCTCCTGCGACTTGTCGATCAGCGCCTGCAGCATCTCGCGCTCGGGTGCGAACCAGAAGCCGTTGTAGATCAGCTCCGCGTAGCGCGGCATCAGCTCGTCCTTGAGGTGGCCGGCGCCGCGGTCGAGCGTGATGGACTCGATTGCCCTGTGCGCGGCCAGCAGGATGGTGCCGCCCGGCGTCTCGTACACGCCGCGCGACTTCATGCCGACGAAGCGGTTCTCCACCAGGTCGATGCGGCCGATGCCGTTGTCGCGGCCGAGCTCGTTCAGTCTGGCGAACAGCGTGGCGGGAGACATCGCCTCGCCGTCGAGGCTGACCGCGTCTCCCTTGGCGAAGCCGATCGTGATGTCTGTCGCCCGGTCGGGCGCGTCCATCGGCGAGATGGTGCGCTGATAGACGTAAGGCGGCGGCTCGATGGCCGGGTCCTCCAGCACTTTGCCTTCCGAGGAGGAGTGCAGCATGTTGGCATCGACCGAGAACGGCGCTTCCCCGCGCTTGTCCTTGGCGACCGGGATCTGGTGCGCTTCCGCGAACGCGATCAGCTCTTCGCGGCTCTTGAAGGCCCACTCCCGCCAGGGCGCGATGATGCGGATCGAGGGCTCGAGCGCGTAGTAGGTGAGCTCGAAGCGCACCTGATCGTTGCCCTTGCCGGTGGCGCCGTGGCAGACGGCATCCGCACCGGTCTTCCTGGCGATGTCGATCTGGGTCTTGGCGATCAGCGGCCGCGCGATCGAGGTGCCGAGCAGGTAGACGCCCTCATACAGCGCATTGGCGCGGAACATCGGGAACACATAGTCGCGGATGAACTCCTCGCGCAGGTCCTCGATGAAGATGTTGGCCTTCTTGATGCCGAGCATCTCGGCCTTGCGGCGGGCCGGCTCCAGCTCTTCGCCCTGGCCGAGGTCGGCGGTGAAGGTCACCACCTCCGCCTGATAGGTCTCCTGCAGCCATTTGAGGATGATGGACGTATCGAGGCCGCCGGAGTAGGCGAGCACGACCTTCTTGACCTTGGCACTGGTGCCCTTGGCAGGCATGGAACGCCTCGCTTTGCGCAGGTGTGGTTGCGGGCGCACTATAGGCGAGAGTTTCAGGCCACCCCAAGCCTCACCGTCGCAGTGCGCAGAACCAATATTCTTCAATGGATTAGCCCAGATCCAAGCCCAGATCCCGCCGCCCATGTCGACGAGATTTGTGAGCCAGATCGAGCCACATCCGATGCTTGTCCTACATCTCACCCTCCTCATGATCGGAAGCTACCGCCCACCGACCCGAACATCACACAAACCAACCAGGGGACGCCCAGCTTCGGCATCCCTTAGGTCGGCGAACCCGCACGGTCGTTGTATCGAAAGGCAACGAGCGCAAGCGCATCGGCCTGGGCCGCCGTGCCACGCCCTGCCTCGAGGACGTCTCGCCAAACGCGGCGTCTCACCCGTTGAATTTCTTGGGGATTTTGGGTGACTGGAGGCCACGCCCGGTGCTTCAAACACAAGGCGCGCCAATGGCCTAGCCCCAGGTGAGACACTTCGATGTCATGAGGGATTCCAGGGGGTTATGCGGGGCGGTGTCTCACCCTGGCGGTGCTCTACAGATGCTTGCCGAAGAACTTGAGCAGCATGCCAGCCCACGTCGCTCCGTACGCGAGGGGCATCAACGAGAGCTGCCGCCGCGAAGGGACGGGCGCAGGCTATGATTGCTACAGGGAAAGCTCGCAGAGCTTCCCGAAGCGATCCCTCACCATAACCTGGTTGGGGCCATGAACGTCGAGGCCGAACTGGTCCAGGAGGCAGTGCAGCGCGATCCGAAGGCGCTGCTCACGTTCCTGGAGGAGAAGTTCGGTAAGCTCGACGATCTGCGCGACCGTCATTTTCGAGAGGTCAGGCATTGGGCTTTTCCTATGGGGCCGCCGAATTCGTGGCGTAAGCCTAGGAAAATAAGGATAATTTTCCGTTTAGAGGGACCTGTCCTTTCCCTTGGTTCGCCAACCCGCGTCGAGCCACGCGGCATTGGTCGGGCGCATCGCCTTCCTGAGCGCGTTGGCAGAGGACGAACGCCAGCGCATTGTGAAGCGTACGAATGATGGTCGGAAGGCTGCGCGGGTTCGTGGGGCGACGTTCGGCGGGAAGCCCCGAAGCTCGACGCCCACCAGCAGAAGGAGGCTCTAAAGCGGCTTCTGGCCGGCGAGAGCGCTCGTGCACTCGGGAGGTCGTACAAGGTCCATCATGCGACGATCTCGCGGCTGCGGGAGAGACGGGGCCCCTGTCTTCGCATTGGTCGCGGTCAGGTGTTGGCCCGGAAGGGCGGCCTTCTGAGTTAATGGGCAGATAACGCAACGATTTCGCCGTTCGTACGTTGTCTGCATGTCATGTCCATCGATGCCCTAATCCCGGCTGGCTCGACGCTGGTGCGTCGGCCCGTCCGCGTACAGCGATCGCTAAATTCGAACGCCTCCGGCGACGTGGTTGACGTAGGCCCCGGCACCAAATGGGCAAACCCAATCAAGCGCCGCGATGTCGAAACACTCGTCAGTTCCGAGCCCGACATCGCCAACGCTTGGT
Source organism: uncultured Alphaproteobacteria bacterium (assembly GCA_963774165.1). GTDB lineage: Bacteria > Pseudomonadota > Alphaproteobacteria > Rhizobiales > Hyphomicrobiaceae > AWTP1-13. The sequence goes on from CAVZEC010000017.1 coordinate 131,520, forward strand.
GGAAAGGCGGGTGGAAGCTCGCATCCTTGGTGCTCTACCGCGACTATCTGTTGGAGGAGGAGCTCGATCCGACCGAGCTTCAGGGCAAGGACCTGTCCTGCACGTGCAAGCTCACCGATCCCTGCCACGCCGACGTTCTGATCGAACTGGCGAACGCGTAATACGTCCTCCAGCGTCGGAACGCGTCGGCGGTTGTTGAAGTTTGTTCTCAACAATCCGATGTGAAAGGAGGGAACGTGGTCGAGGAGGCACACAAGGCGGTAACGGCTGTGACTATTGCCTGTCACGCGATTGAAGCTGAGCGCTTAGCCGAGGCGGAACATTCGCTTTTGGAGCTGAGTCTCATCACGGAGCGGTTGTTGCGAATGATTCACGCGGCGCGGACAAGAAGCTAGCTAGCTGCTGGCTAGAGCCTTGATGATTGCCGCAATGACCATGTCCCGGGTGGCGGGTTTCGCAAGCATGATGCCACCCTCCGGCGGTTCCTGCGGATAGCCGGTGTAGAGAACGAACGGCAGAGCAAGCGCGCAAAGCTTGGCGCAAAGGGCTTCGGTCGTCTCGTTGCCCAGCCGGTGGTCGACGAGCGCACAAGTGAGACCCGGCTCCCCCGCCCGCAGCATTGCGTCCCGCATGCTGGTGGCGACGATGGTGTTGGCGCCTTCGTCGAGGAAGAAGTCTGCGACGTCCAGAGCGATCATGGGCTCATCTTCGACGATAAGGATCGTGTGGCCTGCGAGGGCAGCCATGAGAACCTCCATCATGTCGGGGTGCAGAGCCTAAACGTGGCCGTGGTGGTGAGCGTTCCTCTGCGGTGACGGATGGCCGCATCGATGGAACCAAGGGAAGCGACTGGACGGGATTGTCAGTGTGGCGGATGATTTCCGCACATAGAAAGCCGCTACGATTGGCGATGGAGTTCAGCGGCTCCTCACCCCTTCGTTGCTTACCGAAGCCCGGCACCCAAGGGTGACGCGCCGTTTCGTCCCATCTGCCGAGCCGCGATGAGCCGCAAACTGGGTCAGCGAGTGCTTCTCGGTAAGGGCGATGGCATATGACAGCGGGCCGCCCCGTCGCGGGGGAAGGTTCGTGATTACCTTGCCGACCGTCCAGCCGGTCAGATACCCAGTTCCTTGAAGCCGAGGTACATCCTGTTCCAGGTGGGCGCGATCACGATTTGATGGATCGCGGCGGTTGCTGGCAGATCGCAGACAAATCGGATGGTCTTCGCCAAGTCGTCGGCCTGCAGCATTCTCTCCATGTCTTCTTGGGAAGGACGGGCCGCGCGCGTCTTGAGGATCTCCGTTGCCACCTCACCCGGGGAAATCACGCAAGCGCGGATGCCGTTGACGCACTCTTCCATGTTGAGTGATTCTGTCATGGCGATCATCGCTCGCTTGCTGGCGCTGTAAGCCGGCCCGGTCAGGCGCGTCAGATAGAAGCCGGCCCACGATGAGACGTTGATGATTGTGCCTTGACCGTTCGCGCGCATGCCCGGGAGAACGGTGCTGATGCAATTGAAGGCACCGTTCAGATTGACGTCGACAACGTATCGGAAGTCGGACGTCGAGATGCTACTCCATGCCCTTCTTGGTACGTTCGTGCCGGCGCTGTTGATCAGAGTGTCGATCCGGCCATACCGCGAAAGGATGGAATTTGCGACGCGCGCCACGGCGTCGGCGTCGCTTACATCTAGGGGATATGCTTCTGCGCTGCCGCCAGCTGCGCTAACTGCTGCCACCGTGGCTTCGAGCTCGGCTGGTCGACGGCCCGAAACGAGGAGCTGCGTCCCCTGGCGCGCCATAGCAACTGCGGCCGCCTTGCCGATCCCGCTGCCGCCGCCAGTGATCCAAATGACGTTCGAGCTTTGCATAGGCGAAAGCATAGGCACTGATCGCCGGTGGGTCTAGGGCTCGACCGTGATCGACGATCACTTCTGTCCCGAGCCCACATCATACGAAGGCTTCGAGAATTCTGACCGGCGTTGGACCGCGCGGCAGAGCGCATCAGGCGCGAAGGGTCGGATGAAGGCCGGCTCTCAAAGGAAGCCATGCGGCGATCCGAGTTCCGACCGGCGGTGCTGATAGATGACCTGTCGTCTCGGACAGGTGCGGCTTGCCGCCGATCAGGGCTAGTTTGCCATTGTCACTTCGCGGAGAGATGCAATGGCCGTGACCTCGCCGAACCGGACATCACCCACCCCTGCCCCATTGGCACCTGTACGCCGATTGAACACAGTCGAGGGATGGGCGGCGGTTGGGATGTTCGTCGTCGCCGCCGTGATCCTGGCCTCCGCGCTCGCGTAGGGCCAGCTTGGCGCCGTGTGATGCAGCCGCAGTAGAGCTGAACATCCCTGTACAGTCCCGCTGCTCGCAACAAGCGGGACGATCCAGTATGCGCGATTGATGTCTGCGCCCGTCCTAATAGTCTGCGAGAACGCGCACGTCGCGTGCCAGCTGGTCTCGCGCGTCGACAAATCGGGTTGCGAGGTGATGTTCGCCGCGCACGCCTACGAGGCGCTGGAGCGGATCCGAGAATTCGATTTCGCCGCCGCGGTGATTGCTTGGCAGGCCGGCGCCGATAACGTGGTGGCAGAGCTAGAGGACCATAAGGTGCCGTACTTCCTGTTCGGCTTGCCCCCAACGGGGCGAGGCAGCAATCGGCAGCCAACCATTGGTGGTCACAGACGTCGAGCTGGTGTTGCCGGCGCTGATGATCCTGCTGTCGCCGTAGCCGCCGACGATTGATGATGCGACCTTTGATCGGCCCCCAATTGTATTAGGCTGCAGGCCGTCACAGTGTGTCGAGCGCGTCCGACCGGGCCCGTCGCCGTCCAACTTGCGGCGGGCCAAGTGCCACGCGTGGCTGTTGTGGTGCGGCGTTCCCATGTGGAGCAATGCCGTGGGGGCGCATCCTTGGCCCATCCCAATCGTCACCTCGGGCCGGCAAGCTTAGTGTGAACCCTTGCAGCTGAGCCTACGCTCAAGTTGCACGATATCGTGGGTCAGCTCCGAGAACCTCGTTTCGGCCATGCGCAGCATCGCTGGGTCGCGCGGCACGCCGGCACGGGTTACGAGCGACCGAAGGGCGGCGAGTTCACGCCGCAGGTCTTGCAACTGCTCCTTGACTGTCATGGTCGCTTCGTCCGTCGGCGCATGACTAAGCGTCTAGCCGCCAAGGGCAAGGATCAGAGCCAGGACTGAGATTGCGAGTACGGCGTAGCCGGCAAGTAGAGACTCAAGCACGGGCAATCCCCTCCGTTCGGAGACCTCACCCCGCCTGCATTGTTGGTGCCCAGCGCCGCCTGGACATGGAGAGCTTAACCATTTTCGTGCTCGACCCGCAAGTCATTACATTATAAGCAGAACGCTGGATAATTTTCTCAATTATCAGCACGCCAATGATGGGCCTACGCTGTTTGTCGAAGGGGTGTCGAAGCCTCCCGGGGCCATGCCCGCGGGCGCGCACCCCGACCCACAACGCAGCGTCACGCGTAGGCCCGAGCGCCTTGGGGCGGAACGACGTTCTGGGGAGCCAGGCTCTGGCCGGGGAGAAGGCCGGTCGTTGCGGCTAAGCCGGGCACGCTGCGAGAGATTGAGAGTTCGCTAATTTCGAGCGACCCAGTCTGCATGGCGGGTCAGCGCATTAGCTGGGGCGCACCGTAAGGCGCATGACCAACGGAAGCTGCGTTGTCTGATAAAATGAGCGGCGAAGGGAGACTCTCCCCCTGGCGCTTAAGCAACGCCGAGCCTCCTTCAGACGAGACGCCGCGTCCCACACGCGGCGTCTCGTCTTTTCGAACTGCGGTCGGGCTGGGTCCGCGCTGGGTCCCGGCTTCACCCTCCCGTTCCGCGCAGCCGTCGGACGGAAGTTTTCTCGACGCCCAAACGTCGTCGCCGGACAATCTGCGTGGTGGCATGGCAAGGCGATCACCTAAAGCAACCGTACCGCCTGGCGCCGGCACGCAAGCGTCGAAACCGAGCGCGCAAAGCCAATGTTCCGACAGCGGCCAGCGTCGAGGCTTTATCGTGCGTCCCTACAGAGACCGTTGCCGCCCATCACCTGCTTGGGCGGGCAGGTTTGAGGGCTCATGCCGTACTTCCCTGACTTGTAATACGTAGGGGTGCCGGGGGCCGCGCACTTGTCCAGTTGGATATTGAAGACTTGACCCTGCGGACAGCGGGCGTGCGCGACGCAACCACCGCCGTTGCGCGTGCTATACACGCTTCCCGGTCGGCATTGGCCTACTACAACGCAGCGATCGCCCCGCTTCACCTGCCCGGCGGGGCAGGGAACCGGGGCAGCTTCGGGATAGCCAATTTTCACAGCATTCGCAGGGCTAGCTCCAAAGACTGCGCTAGCCAGCACGCAGATAGCGACGACCTTCATCATGACGAGCCCCCTGTTGGTTGGACGCTCAGTTTCGCGGTTGGCGAGCTGAGTGTCTGTATCCCGGGTAACAAGTAGCGAAGACGCAGAAAACACCAGACGCACCAAGGAAGAGACCAAGGCAGCATTCGGCAGAACCCTTCGCTCGAGTCGACTGAGTCGATCGGCGAGGCGGACCTCACCAAGGATGTGATCGCCGCGAACCGGATCGGCAGCGGCCGCAACACGCCGATCGGGCGCGGAGAGGGGAGGCGCTTATGGCCTCCGGACTGTCACCAGTACTGCTGGGGGGCGGCGTCTTCATCGCGGTGCTCATTGCCGACGTGCGCCGATAGCCATGGTGGACACCATTCGCGGTCTCGGTCCTAATAACCCCGGTAGAAGACGCAACAGCCGGTATCGGAGGCTCCAACGATGGCTGATGTCTTTATTAGTCACTCGGAGCGAGACCGCGACGTTGCCGATCAGCTAGCCGCGTTTTTGCTCGGAATAGGCCGGTCGGTGTGGTGGGACCCGGACCCACCGAGCGGCATCGATATGCGCACGGTAAGGGCTGCCGAGCTTGCGGTCGCTCGTGTGGTCATCGTGCTTTGGAGTAAATCCGCCTTCATCTCGCCATTCGTTCTCCATGAGGCCATCGCCGCCCGTGAGGCGAACAAGGTGCTGCACGTCAAGACCGATGATATTCAACCCCGACAAGTTCCGGTTCGTCGTCAGGGAGAGCCGCTGCTCAACGCCTCGGATCTTGCTCAGATTGCGGTTGCGCTCTCGCCGCATTTCCGTCCGTAGAGCTGCGCTACGTTCAGCGCGCGAAGCTTGGCCGGCAGTGCCCGCGGCCAGCCATTGCTGACTTCATGCGCGACGCCGCCGGTCAGCTGACCGATTGATTCCATCTTCTGAGTTTGGTGGAGCGCGTGCTCCGCCGCGAGCCTCCGGTCCTCTTCCTCTTGCAGCGCTTCCGCGCGCTTGAGGATGTAATAAAGCGAGCCCGCGAGAAGCAAGGTTGCGGGGATGCCGAAGAACAGGTGGGTCTCGCAGTGCCGAACCACTCCGCGCGGATGGTTGAGGACTTCGGCAGCGGGCTTGGACACGTGCGAAAGGTGCACCACGGCGATCATGAGCGGTCTGTCGGGCAATGAGATGTGCTGCCTCGATCTGAAGGGCATGTCCGCCGGCGAACTGGTCATCGGCAACAGCGTGCATTCGCTGGGTTTCCTCGGCTCGATTGGCGCCAGCCTGCAGAACGTGTTTGGCGGCGCGAATTGCGGCACATGCAGGCTAACGTCGAGTTCCTCTCGGTCGGTTCCTGTGTGCATCAGAAGGGCAGCGCGCCGAGCTGCCTGTCCAGGCAATCATCCGTGACAAGGACACCTGGATCAGCGCTGATGATCTGTTCAGCCGCGCAATGAAGGCCGGCAAGGGCTCCGACGAGTGAATCTGGAAGAACGGCTCACACTCGCTTCATGGCCGTGCGACACTCACTGCGCCGATTGGGGGCGTTGGGAGGCAGATGCAGAGGGGACGCCATCACCCGGACCTGTTAACCGCGCAGGATGGGAAATGGGCGGTCGACACGTCGACCCTTGCGGTAAAGGCTGAGTGCTGCGACTCTCGCCGGTGCCGCGCGAGTGGGGCACTTCAGCGTGCGAACATCAACGGACTTCCATGACCTTGTTTGCGACACTGCTGCTCGCCGTCGTGCTCGTCGGCAATACGGCGGGACAGCTTCTATTCAAAGCTGCCTCGCTGCGTGCCAGCGACTCCGGGCTGACAGCCCATTGGCGGGCCCTCGCGTCTGATCCACTGCTGTGGCTCGCGCTCACCATTTACGTGTTCGAGTTTTTCATGTGGCTGGCTTTCCTGTCCGTCGTGCCCCTCTGGCAAGGCGTGATGATCGCCTGCATCGACATACTGATGGTTATGGTGGGCGGGCGCATCTTCTTCGATGAGAAGATCACTCGATCACGGATGCTAGCCATTTCACTGATCGCAGTCGGCGTTTTGTTGGTTGGAGGTGGTGGCCAGTGAAGCGATCAATGATCCTGCTCGGGTTCTTGTTGCTAATCGTAATCGATACGTTCGTTCAGATCGGTTTCAAGCTCGCTGGCAACAATACCCTGCCTGTAACGCTCGATTTGCCGTGGCTCGAGCGCGTAGTCCGGGAGCCATGGCTGTTCGGGGTGCTGGCGGGATATGGAGCGGCCTTTCTCGTCTACATGACACTGATCAAGCATGCACCCATTGGTCCCGCTTTTGCCGCTTCGCATCTCGAGATCGTGACCGTGACCATCTTCTCGGTGCTGGTGTTCGGCGATGCCATCACGCTCTGGCAAGCGCTTGGCTGCTGCGCGATCGTTTCCGGTGTCCTTGTGCTGGCGGCTACGGAAAGCGAATCGTGAGCGGACTCGTACTTGGCGAGGTTGCCCCGACCGCGGGCCTCAAGCCGCGCTGGAGGGACCTCCTGACCCCGGGCCGCGGGCCGTCACTTGAACAAGCCATCTGCGACCAGATCGGCCTGCCGGATATCGAGATCACGGGTACCGGCACTGCTGCATTGCTCATTGCTTTTACCTATCTCATGCGCCGGTCCACCAGCCGACGCCGGATCATCGTTCCCGCCTACACCTGTCCATTGGTGGTGATCGCCGCCGCGGCTGCAGGCCTTGAAGTCATCGCCTGCGATACTGTCGCTGGCGGCTTTGATCTTGATCCCGATCACTTGGCGAGGCTTGTCGACGCCCGAACTCTCGCTGTCGTGCCGACCCACTATGGAGGCGCGCTGACCGATATCGGGCGGGTACGGGCAGTTGCCGCGGCGATTTCTCGCGACATCGCCATAGTCGAAGATGCGGCGCAGGCATTCGGAGCGACTTGGCAGGGGACGAGCGTCGGCCTGGCTGGCGACATCGGCGTGTTCAGCTTTGGCGCCGGAAAAGGCTTCACGATCTACGAGGGCGGTGGTCTGGTCGCTCGTGACGCCCGAACCATGCAGGGGTTGCGGCAAGTGGCAGCGGAGATGTCATCGGGCTCGGTCCTCGGCGAAGCTTGGCGTGCGTCATTGCTGGCCGGCTATCACGCTTTTTACAATCCGCTGGGCCTGCGGTTTGTGTTCGGGGCGCAGAAGCGATTTTGGCTTGCGCGCGGAGATGAGATTCGCGCGGCCGGTGACAAGTTTTCGATGTCGATCGACGTCAATCGCGTCGGCAATTGGCGCAAGCGTGTCGGTCGGGCCGCCCTCGCCCGCCTGGCGGACCATCAGGAGCGCTCAAGAGCCCGCTTCGGTCAACTCGCCCGCCGTCTTGGGGCAATTGCGAATCTGCAGGTGCACGTGCCGGCTTCGGGCGCAGTCCCGACTGCAACATTTCTGTTTCTTACGCTGCCGGCCACGCCGCGCCGCGATGCAATCATCCGGTCGCTGTGGACGTCTCGGCTCGGCGTCGCCAAGATGTTTTCGCGCGCAATCGGGGATTATCCCGACCTCATCCCCATGATGCACCGCAGCGATACCCCCAACGCGCGTGCCATGGCAGCCACAACACTCACTTTGAGTACGGACAGTGCCTTGAATCCCGCAGCCGAAGCGGCCATCTTCCAGGCCGTTCGGAGAGGATGACATGATCGCCAATGCGGAACCGAGAGCGGCGAGATCGCTAAGGATTCAAGCCGGGCCATCGTCACTCCAGGCCCGCTCGCTGCCCGGCATCCGCACGATCCCGCGCGACACCTGGACTGCGCTGTTTCCCGGAGAAGCAGAAGGTTGGGACTACTATGCTGCCTGTGAGACCTCACCCCCGCCCGCGTTCACGTTCGCGGCGATCGCTGTAACGGCGCAGGATCGGATTGTCGCGGCGGCGCCGACCTTTCGCGTGACGTACCGTCTCGATACTTCGCTGCAAGGCTCCTGGCGTCCGCTCGGTGAGTGGATGCAACGCCACATGCCGCGTTTGGTCAACTTGCCGCTCATCGGCCTGGGATCGCCACTGGCCGACCGCTGTCATGTCGGCTTTGCGCCGGACCTTTCGGTCCTCGAGCGAAAGGAGGCGATGCAAGCCCTGCTGAATGGTCTCGATATCTACGCAGCATCGAACAACGTGGGTATCCTGGCCATCAAGGACCTAACGGACCAGACTCTTGCCTATGCTGACGCCGCGCTCAAGACTGAGCGATTTACATGCGTATCCAGCCTTCCCGTGGCCGTGCTCGATCTGGCCTTCGACTCGGAGGAGGCATATCTCGCGAGCCTGTCGTCGACGACCCGCAAAGATATTCGCCGCAAGTTGAAAGGGGCCAAACAAGTACGTACGGAAAGGCGCAGCTCTATCGCAGGGATCGAGCATAAAATCGTGGCGCTCTACGATGAGACACGACAGCAGAGTGAGTTCGACTACGGCGACTTCGAGAAGCTTTCCCCCGACTACTTTCGTGACGTCCTAACCAATCTCGGGGACCGGTCGGTCATCATGCTCTATTGGCTCGGCGATGAGCTCATCGGGTTTAACTTGCTTTTCGTTGGGGCAGACCGCGTCATCGACAAATTCATCGGCATGCGGTACCCGCTGGCACGCGAGCATAACCTGTACGTATTGAGCTGGATGACGAACGTTCGTTTCTGCCTCGAGCGCGGCATTACGAAGCTGCAGACCGGTCAGACGGCCTACGCAGCAAAGCTCCGTCTCGGCAGCCGGCTTGAGAAGTCGTGGATGTGCTTCAAGCACCGCGGACGTGTGATCAATACGGTTTTTCGCACGTTCGGACCTCTGATCGCGTTTGACAGGATGGATCCCGATTTGGTTGCCCTCGCCAAGAAATAACAACGCCGGCAAATCGGCAATTATAATGCAAGGGCGATCACGCTCCACGCAGGGGTCAAAAGCGGATTGTCTCCGAGGAATGACGGGCGGTGCTCAACGGCGTCAACCGGGCCTTTGAAGTTGCCAGCGGACGTTTGGTGGAATTCCGCGAGCAATTCCTCTTGTTCGCTCAGGGTAAGGGCTTGAGCGTTGCCGCAAGGACGATGCAGGAACATGTGGTTTGTGTTCCGCGGTCTGAGCAAAATTAGGAGCAGCTTGATCACTTTGACCTCCACGTCGATGGCGACGCCAAGAAGATTATAATTGTCGATTGGCAGCAGAGTTCAAGCTGTCTGATGTGCCTATGCAAAGGAATCTTCGCCCCGAACATCATTCTCCGGAACCACGCGAGCTAGGTTGCAAACCTCGTGGCTATGAGCCGGGATGTAGTCTCGCATCGGGACGAACAGCAACGCGACCTTCTTGCGGTCAGGCACGCCCGGCGCGGTGAAGTTCTACTGGGCGCGCACGAAGAACGCGACGGATAGCAAATTCTCCGGCTTCTCCAACCCGACGCTAGCTGTTTTCTGACGCTATGGCTGTGGACCTCGCCGAACCGATCAGACGCGGCACACCATGCACCCATGACCTCCTCGTCGCGGTGGTCGTTCGGACGCTGATGAACTTGTTGTCGCTGTGGTGGTGCCGGCCTCCCCAGTAGGGCTAGGGAGGCCGGCTGTGGCGACAAGTGGGAGGGGAGGCGCAGCCTGCGGGGTAGCACGTTCCCCGGTAGTCGCCGATGAGGACGCTATCGGCGGATTGTGACAATGTGCGGACGGCGTGGTCATGTTTGCGCGTGGCGATATCTGCTGTGCCGCCTGCGCGTCGAGGGGCGCACGCGTTCAGCCCTATGTTTGAATAGCGGTATTCGGCCTCAAGTGTCGGCCACGCGAGAGCGTCGCCATTGGAGTGAGAGCGTCAGGTGGCGGGAACTCAGCAAATGCAGAAGCGGTCGTGCATTGCCGTGCAGCTGGGCGTTGTCCTGCTTCTAATGCAACCGCCCAGTACCCACGCACAGGAAGTTGGTCCGACAATAGGCGGGTGCCCTGTCTTCCCGTCCGACAACATCTGGAACACACGCATCGACCGATTGCCGGTCGACCCTCGCTCGAAAAAGTATGTTGCAACTATCGGTGCGACCGAGGCTTTGCGGGCTGATTTTGGATCCGGACTGCACGACGGAGCGCCAATCGGCATTCCATTCGCCATCGTTCCCATGACCCAACCGAAGGTCGAGATCCGCTTCCGGAATTTCGACGACGAGCCGCATGCGCGTGACGAGAGCGACGCCGGACCATATCCGATTCCGCGCAATGCGCCCATCGAGGGAGGCCCACAAAGCCGTGACGACCGGCATGTGATCGTGGTGCAGCAAGGCAGTTGCACTTTGTTCGAGCTCTACAAGGCAGTGCCGAACACCGATGGTAGCTGGAACGCGGTTTCCGCCGCGCGCTTTGATCTTGAGGGGCACGAGTTGCGCAATGACGGCTGGACGAGCGCGGATGCTGCGGGACTGCCGGTCTTTCCCGGTCTAGTGCGCCAGGAGGAAGTCGCCGCAGGTGAGATACGGCATGCTCTCCGATTCACGGCGCAGCGCACGCGCAAAGCCTATGTGTGGCCCGCGCGCCATTTCGCGTCGAAAGACACGGATGAGGCCCTTCCGCCGCTCGGTCAACGTTTCCGCTTGCGCGCCAGCTTCGACCTTTCGCGGTTCTCGCGCCCGAACCAGGTCATCCTCCGAGCGCTGCAAACCTACGGAATGATCCTGGCTGACAACGGATCTCCATGGTTTCTGAGCGGCGCGCCGCACACGGCTTGGAACAACGACCAGCTCCGCGAACTTCTCCAGGTGAAGGGCTCGGACTTCGAAGCCGTCGACGTGTCATCCTTGATCGCCGGGCCGGAACTCCGGACAGGTTCGTAAGCCCTGACAGGGCCCGTCGAGGTCCCCCTGAGCGCATGATGGCTGACCATGCGTTCTCATGCACGAGATAGCGAGGGCGCGGACGGTCGGACGGTTGAAAGCCGGATCGGCCATCTCCCTTTGTGCAGGATGAAGAACTCAAAAGCGACAACGTCGATTGGTCGAGTTCCGTAAGTTATTGATATTGAGACATTTAAGAGGCTACGACATTGCTGGCGTCGTGCGCAACCCCGTCCGTGACGTGAAGTATCCCAAGCCGTGGGCGACGGGCGACCACCATTCGTGGACGCCAGACGAGGTGACGCAGTTCGAACGGCGCCACCTGATCGGCAGCAAAGCAAGGCTCGCATTGGGGCTCTTGGTCTTCACTGGCTTGTGCGTCTCCGACGTGGTGAGACTGGGGCGCCAGCATGTGGCGGGCGGGAACATCACGATCACGCTGCACAAGAACCGCGGTCGCAAGCCCGTGACATTGCGGCTACCGATCTTGCCGGAGCTGCAGGCCGTCATGGACAAGAGTGAGCTTGGCGCCACCACGTTCCTCGTGACGGACCACGGAAAGCCGTTCGCGAGCGCCAAGAGCTTCGGCAACAAGGTGCGGGATTGGTGCGACCAAGCAGGCTTGCCTCACTGCACGGCACACGGTTTGCGCAAAGCCGGCGCGACGATCGCCGCGGAGAACGGCGCGACGTCTCACCAGCTCAAAGCAATCTTCGATTGGAGCACCCTCAGCAGCCCGAGCTGTACACGAGGGCCGTCGAGCAGACGCGCGTGGCTGCCCATGCAATGCCGCTGATGGTGTCGAGACGAAAGGCGATCAAAGGGAGCACGTGAAGTGTCTCACCTTGTCAAACGCCACTGTATAACTTGTTGATTTTATTGAGTTTTTATGAGATTTGGAGGCCACGCCCGGAATCGAACCGGGGTGCGCAGATTTGCAGTCTGCTGCGTCACCACTCCGCCACGTGGCCTCACGGCGCGAGCATGTATCATGTGTCGTTTCCGCGTGGCAATGGCGGGCAGGCTGGCCTGGACAGGATGTACCGGCCGTTCGCGCCTGCGGGCCCTCGTTCACTGGGCATCGCCCGGCCAGAGCCCCAAGTCCGCCGCCGGGCGACGGCTTTGCGGCGATTGGCGGCAGCGATGCCGGCGGCAGCGGCTGGCCGGTCGTGCGCCGCTTGGCTATGGTGCGGCGCGCTGGCGGGAGCTCGTGCGTCCGCCAATCCCGTATCAGGCATCGCAGCCGCATCGGACCGCCCATGATCGACAGCAAGCAGCAGCGCATCAACATGGTGGAAAGCCAGGTGCGCCCCAGCGACGTCACCGACCGGCGCATCATCCGGGCCATGCTCGAGGTGCCGCGCGAGGCGTTCGTGCCGCAATCGCTGCAGGCGCTGGCCTACATGGACGAGGCGGTGGCGGCGATCGATGCTGACGGCGGGAGGCCCGGCCGCTGCCTGCTGGCGCCGCGCACCTTTGCCAAGCTCGTGCAGCTGGCCGAGATCGGCTCGGATGCCGTCGTGCTCGATGTCGGATGCGCCACGGGCTACTCCACGGCCGTGCTGGCGCGGCTCGCCAAGTCCGTCGTCGCGGTCGAGGTCGATGCTGCGTTGGCTGCCCGCGCCACACAGACGCTGCGTCACCTCGGCGTCGGCAATGCCGTCGTGATCGAGGGCGCGCTGGAGAAGGGCGCCGCATCGCACGCCCCCTTCGACGCCATCCTGCTCGAGGGCGCGGTGCCGCAAGTGCCCGAGGCGCTGCTCGAGCAGCTCAAGGACGGCGGCCGTCTGGTCGCCGTGATCGCCGACGGCATCTTCGGCCGCGCTCAGGTCTGGCGGCGCACGGGCAAGGTGTTCGATGCACGCCCGGTGTTCGATGCGGGTGCGCAGCCATTGCCCGGATTTGCGCGGCAGGCCGAGTTCGTCCTCTGATCCCTGGCGCCCTGTGCGCGGCGATTGTTGTGGATACTTTTACGAGACCGCTCCAGTGTTGAAAGTTGGCAACGCAAGCCGGAAATCGCCGCTCGCGAGCGTTTGATCGAGCGCTCTGCGGCAGCGGTTGTGAAATAACTAACTGGAAAGACGAATCGATAAGACATCATCCCCACGGCCACGGAGGGGCGCCGGCGACGGGAAGCAGGTGCCGGAAGGGGACTGGTGCACGCGTCGGGCGGCGTGGAATCGAGGGGACACGTGGGAATTGCAGAGAGACGCGGACTCGCCGCGCGCAGCTCGCAGGCCATCGCGGCTGCGCTTGCCGGGCTGGTGGCGTGCGTGGTCGGTATCGCGGCCGGGGCGGAGACGCTGAGCGAGGCGCTTTCGTCGGCCTACAAGTTCAATCCGCGGCTGGATGCGGCGCGCGCGACCATGCGGGCGATCGACGAGGAGGTGCCGCGCGCGCTGTCGGGCTACCGCCCCAGCGTCACCGGCAGCGCCGACACCTCGTACCGCCACGTCACCACCAGCCCCGGCACCATCGCCAACGGCGACAGCAACCCGCGCGGCTACGAGGTGGGCATGGTGCAGCCGCTGTTTCGCGGCTTCCGCACGGTCAACGCGGTCAACGCGGCGGAGGCGACGGTGCGCGCCGGCCGCGAGACGCTGCGCACGGCCGAGCAGAGCGTGCTGCTGGAGGCCGTGACGGCCTTCAGCGACGTGGTGCGCGACACGGCCATCGTGCGCCTGCGCGAGAACAACGTCACGGTGCTGACGCGCGATCTGCGCGCCACGCAGGACCGCTTCAATGTGGGCGAGGTGACGCGCACCGACGTGGCGCAGGCGCAGGCGCGCCGCGCCGCCGCGGTGGCGGCGCTCGATCTGGCGCGCGCCAACCTGAAGACCTCGCGCGCCACCTTCGAGCGGGTGGTCGGCCATCCGCCGAGCCATCTGGTGGAGGCGCGCGCCAGCAGCCTCGTGGCCCGGACGCTGGGCGAGAACGTCGAGATCTCGCTGCACGAGAGCCCGAACGTGGTCGGCGCGCTCTACCGCGAGCAGGCGGCGCGCTTCAGCATCGACCTGGTGCGCGGCGAGCTGCTGCCGACGGCGCAGCTGGAGGCCAACTACTCCAAGCGCTTCGACGACTCGGTCGGGCTCGACTGGTCGGAGACGAGCACGGTGACGGGGCGGCTGACGGTGCCGTTCTACACCGGCGGCGAGGTGCAGGCGCGCGTGCGCCAGGCCAAGCAGACGCACATCCAGCGGCTGCAGGAGATCGAGCAGGCGCGCACGGAGACGCAGGCGCAGGTGGTGACGGCGTGGGCGCAGCTGCAGGCGGCGCAGGCGGCGGTCGAATCGGACCAGACGGCGGTGAACGCCAACCGCATCGCGCTGGCCGGCGTGCGCGAGGAGGAGCGGGTGGGCCAGCGCACGCTGCTCGACGTGCTCAACGCCGAGCAGGAGCTGCTGAACGCCGAGGTCAACCTGGTGACCGACCAGCGCAACGTGGTGGTGACGTCCTACACGGTGCTGTCGACCGTCGGCCGGCTCAACGCGCAGGACCTGGACGTGGCGGCGCTGGTGTACGACGCGGAGGCGCACTACGCCGACGTGCGCCGCAAGTGGTTCGACGTCAACGTCACCCACTCCGACGGCCGCCGCGAGACGATCGACGCCACCCCGCCCCCCGACTACGTCCCCGCGAAATAGCGCGTCCCGGTCGGTCGCCGACCTGCCCGAATGCGGCGGTTCTGGCCGCGCCACGCGGCCCGCTGCCGCGCCGCCCGCTGGTGCAGCGCGCACGCCTCCGCTATAGAGAGACGGGGCCGACAATGCGTACGCCATGTCGTCTCGAGCCGTGTCCTCGGGGATCGGGACGCCGGATGCGGCATGGGAGTGAGGTGCGGTATGAGCAAGCCAGATGCAACCGGAGCCAAGAGCCTGGAGGAGATCCTCGCCTCGATCCGCAAGAGCCTGTCCGGTGAGGGCGGCGACGCTTCCGGTGGAGCGCGGAGCGGCGCGCCGAAGCAGACGCAGGCGGCGCCCGAGGCGTCCCCGCCTGCCGACCGGACCGACGACGAGCGATGGCCTGCTGTCCGCGCGGCTGGCCGGTGCGCTGAACGGACCGGTCAACGGGGCGGCGCACGACGACGATTTCGCGGATCTGCTGGCGCCCGATAGCAAGAAGCCGGCCGCTGCGGCGCCCAGCGGCGCGCCCAAACCCGTCGATGCCCGCAGCGAGGGCAAGGACCCGCTGTGGTTCCTGAGGCGCCCGTCCGCGGGGGCGGAAGGCAACGGTGCGCAGCCGCCGGCGGCCCGCGCGCTGGCTGACGATGGGGCGCCTGCTCCGGCCCCCGCTCCGGCGGAGGAGGTCAAGCTGTCGCGGCCCGAGGTGCTGCGCGCCTCGCTGCCGCCGCTGTTCGGCGCCGAGGCCGATTATTCCCCGGCCCCGCGGGCGCTGCCGCCGGAGGCGCAGAGAGCTCCATCCGGCGCCGCCCCGGCAGCCATCCAACCGGCTGCGGCGCCTCCACAAGCCGAGCCGAAGCCGGCCGAACGGCCTGCTGACGGCCAAGACGCAGCCTCATATGCTCCGGCCGCAGCCGGTCGACGAGACCGCCAAGCGTGCCGGTCGCCGAGGCGCCGCCAGCACCCGCGGCCGAGCAGACGCCGCCGCTCCGGGAGCCCGCTTCCGCACCGGCCGCCGAGGCCGCGCCCCACCCGCAGCCGCCTGCCGAGGCCAAGCCCGCGAACGGAGCCTCTGCCGAGGCGCCGGCGGAGGCGATAGCGAAGGCCGAAGCCGACGTGGTGCCGGTGCCCCCGGCGACCAAGCCGGCACCGGCCGTTCACGCCACCGCCAGCGCGCACGCTCGAGCAGGTGATCGGCGAGCTGCTCGAGCCCGTGATCCGCCAGTGGCTCGAGACCAACCTGCCGCGCATGGTGGGAGACGTCGTGCGCGAGGAGGTGGCCCGCGCCATCGCCGCCGAGCGCAGCAACCCGAAGGTGTGAGCCTCCCGCGCAATCTCCGGACGAACCAGCGGCGCTTCCGCCGCGCACAGAAACTCGCATCCTCATGCTCGAAAAAACCTATCAGCCCGCCGACATCGAAGCGCGCATCCACGCCGACTGGATGAAGGCTCAGGCCTTCAAGGCCGGGCGGCCGGAGCGCGCCAAGGCCGCCTCCTACTGCATCGTCATCCCGCCGCCCAACGTGACGGGCTCGCTGCATATGGGGCACGCGCTCAACAACACGCTGCAGGACGTGCTCTGCCGCTTCGAGCGCATGCGCGGCAAGGACGTGCTGTGGCAGCCGGGCACCGACCACGCCGGCATCGCCACGCAGCTGGTGGTCGAGCGCCAGATGATGGAGCGCCAGGAGCCCGACCGCCACAAGATCGGCCGCGAGAAATTCATCGAGAAGGTCTGGACGTGGAAGGCGGAGAGCGGCGGCACCATCGTCAACCAGCTCAAGCGGCTTGGCGCTTCGTGCGACTGGGGACGCGAGCGCTTCACCATGGACGAGGGCCTGTCCAAGGCCGTGCTCAAGGTGTTCGTCGACCTCTACAATGAAGGGCTGATCTACAAGGACAAGCGCCTCGTCAACTGGGACCCGGAGTTCCAGAGCGCCATCTCCGACCTCGAGGTCGACGACATCGAGCACACCGGCAGCTTCAAATGGGCGCGCGGCCAGACGGACAAGGACGGCAATCCCGTCCCGTTCAATGCGGCGGCGCTCGCCAAGGTGCTCGATCGCGATCCGAGCGGGCACATGTACTATCTGCGCTACCCGTTGGACGGCGTTGCCTACGATCCCAGCGACCCCTCGACGTATATCCAAGTCGGCACGACGCGGCCCGAGACGATGCTGGGCGACACGGCCGTCGCCGTGCATCCGGAGGATGCGCGCTACAAGCACCTCGTCGGCAAGCGGGCCATCCTGCCGCTGGCTGACCGCAAGATCGCGATCATCGCTGACGAATATTCCGATCCCGAGAAGGGCTCCGGCGCGGTGAAGATCACGCCGGCGCACGACTTCAACGACAACGAGGTCTACAAGCGCCACCCTGAGATCGGCCTCATCAACATCTTGGATGCCAAGGCCCAGCTCAACGGCGAGGTGCCGGAGAGATACCGCGGCCTCGACCGCTTCGTTGCGCGCAAGCGCGTCGTTGCCGATCTGCAGGCGCTGGATCTCGTCGAGAAGATCGAGCCGGTCACGCACGCCGTGCCGCACGCGCGAGCGCGGCAGCGCGGTGGTCGAGCCGTGGCTGACCGACCAGTGGTACGTGAACGCGGCCGAGCTGGCGAAGCGGGCGATCGCGGTCGTCGAGACCGGCGAGACCAAGATCATCCCGAAGAACTGGGAGAAGACCTACTTCGAGTGGATGCGCAACATCCAGCCCTGGTGCATCTCGCGCCAGATCTGGTGGGGCCACCAGATCCCCGCCTGGTACGGACCGGACGGAAAGATCTTCGTCGCGCAAACCGAGGCAGCTGCGGTTGCCGCAGCTGCGGCACATTACAAGAAGGATGTCGCCCTCAAGCGCGACCACGACGTGCTCGACACGTGGTTCTCGTCGGCGCTGTGGCCGTTCTCGACGCTGGGCTGGCCGGACAAGACGCCGGAGCTCGCGCGCTACTATCCCACCAGCGCGCTGGTCACCGGCTTCGACATCATCTTCTTCTGGGTCGCGCGCATGATGATGATGGGCCTGCACTTCATGGATAAGGTGCCGTTCCACGACGTCTACATCCATGCCCTCGTGCGCGACGAGAAGGGCGCCAAGATGTCGAAGACCAAGGGCAACGTCATGGACCCCCTGGTGCTGATCGACAAGTACGGCGCCGACGCGCTGCGCTTCACGCTGTCCGCCATGGCGGCGCAGGGCCGCGACATCAAGCTCTCGACCGGACGCATCGAGGGTTATCGCAACTTCGCAACCAAGCTGTGGAACGCGGCGCGCTTCGCCGAGATGAACGAGTGCGTGCGCCAGAAGAACTTCGATCCGGGCGCGGTGAAGGAGACCCTCAACCGCTGGATCGCCGGCGAGGTGCAGCGCGCGGCCGCCGCCGTGACGGCCGGCATCGAGGCCTACAAGTTCAACGAGGCGGCGACCGCCGTCTACGAGTTCACCTGGGGCACCTTCTGCGACTGGTACCTGGAGCTGGCCAAGCCCATCCTCACCGGCAACGACGAGGCCGCCAAGGCCGAGACGCGCGCCACCACCGCCTGGGCGCTGGACCAGGTGCTGAAGCTGCTGCACCCGTTCATGCCCTTCATCACCGAGGAGCTATGGGCGCGACTGGTGGAGGTCGGGATCGAGCGCGAGAACATGCTGTGCCTCAGTTCGTGGCCGGCGTTCGACGGGCTGGCGAACGAGGCGGCGGACGAGGAGATCGGCTGGCTCGTCAAGCTGGTGGGCGAGGTGCGCTCGGTGCGCTCGGAGATGAACGTGCCGGCCGGCGCCAAGATCCCGCTGGTTCTGGTCGGCGCCGGCAAGACCACGCGCGCGCGGGCCGAGCATCACGAGGACACGATCGCGCGGCTGGCGCGTCTCGACGGCATCTCGTTTGCCAAGGCGCCGCCCAAGGGCGCGGCGCAGATCGTGGTGGGCGAGACCACGGCCGCCCTGCCGCTCGCCGGCGTGATCGACATGGAAGCCGAGCGGGCTCGGCTGAAGCGCGAGATCGAGAAATGCGTCGCCGAGATCAGGAAGGTCGATGCCAAGCTGGCAAACGAGAGCTTCGTCGCCAAGGCGCCGCCCGAGGTGGTGGAAGAGAACCACGAGCGCCGCGCCGCCTTCGAGGCGACCATGCTGAAGCTGCAGGCGGCGCTGAAGCGGGTCGAAGCGGCGCTGTAGGTCGGCGCGCGTGGCGCGGACTACCCTGCGCCCCGGCGGTGAGCCTGTCGAACCGCGCCAAAGTTATTCGGCCGCGCGGCCTCAGCGCTTACATTGACTGTCGCCCGAGACACGACGCGCTCGCGTCTACTCATGATTTGGTCGAGCTTCAAGTCTCGACCTTGCCCATGCCCGCAACTCCGTGTGAGCTTGTCGAAGCACGGTTGGACACGGGCGGACGCCCTCGACTGGCTCAGGGCTGGGTAGTGGTCAATGGCCGCCTAGCGCGTGATTCCGATCAATGCTTTCGCTCGCCGGTATCACGGAACGGAGAGGTCACCGGGTGCGGTCATACGAGCTTCGCGCAGCAGCAGGCCGAGACAGGGTTCGGCGGTGGTGTGGCCCTGGCGCCGATCGAGCGTGAGCGACGTGCAGCCGGCGGCCGGGACTTGCACGCCCTCCGGCTCGCGCGCCGGCGAAAGGCTCGCAGCGCCGCTGCTGCCGGCCAATTCCTGCAGGCCCAGGGCGATCCAGAATGCCGCGCCGAGCAGGAAGCCCGCCGCGCCTCCGTAAAGCACGCCCGGGAAAGACTTGCGCGTCGGGCGATCCGGTCTCCGATCGGAGCGGCATATGGCGGCCGACTTGCGTTGCCGGGGCAGCGCGCCGCCCGCGCATTTGATCGTCCCCGCCAAGCATCGACCCGCCCCGCCATTGCCGCCGCAGCCAGGTAGGCTGCGAACTTGACCCAAACCCTGGAGGCCTCGCTCACCTCCGACAAGGACGGGCGATACACACACGAGCCAGTGCACAGGGTTATCCACAAGGACGGACGTACTCCGGGGGCAGCCCCCCGCTCGGCTACAGCCGCCGCTCGCGGGGGCCGGGAAGAATTTCCTCGCCCGGGTTGGACGGCTTGCGATCGGGCGTGGCGGCATCTCCGCCCAGACGCACGGGCGGGACGTACATGCGGTCGGCGGAGCACAGCCTCGCCTGGTCCTCGTTGCGCCCGCAGCTACGGAAGGCGCCGCCCTTGTCGAAGCAGATGCGTACCTCCCTCAGGCGGTTGCCCGGCCCACCGCACGAGATCGCGATCATGTCCGGCTTGAGCTGTGGGTTCGCCGCTATGAACTCGCTGACGAGTTCGCCCGGGGCGATCGTCATGCGCTCGTCGACGGGGCCGGCGAAGCGGCGCGGAATCTTGATCTTGTCGTGCAGCTGTCGGGCAAGATCGAAGTAGCCGTCGACTCCCAGACCGGAGCAGGTGCCGTGCGTGCGGTACTCGTGGAACACCAGCCGCTTGCTCGGCATGATGTCGAGCATGCGGTCCGCCACCGGCGACGGCACGTAGCCGCGGTCGGAGCTGCGGCAGTCGCGCGGCCATCCGCGCTCGTATTGCGGCCACAGACCGTGCAGGACGAAGGCGAACGGACGGCCCGAGCGCGGGCTGCATTGGGGATCGCGGCGCTGCTCGCCGGTGTCGGCGCAGTAGGTGGGGCTCCACGACAGCGACAGCAGGTAGTAGTCGAACACGCCGGGCTGATGCTCCCGCCCCGCACGATCACGATTGTCGAAGTCCCGGTTGTAGGGTTCGGGACGCTCGCGATAGGCCGGCCGCTGGGCCGAGGCGTCGCCCGCTGCAAAACCCAGAACCACCAGAATGGCCGCCACACCGGCGAGCCGTGGCCGCGAAATCAGTCGGGCAAACATGCGGATCCCCCACAGTTGTATGCGGAACAAGATTAGCCGTGGCGCGCGAACAAATCAAGAACTTTCCGCTTCGTTCCGTCTGCCGACGTCATTGCGCAGGCGCGCGGCGCCGTCAGAGGGAGTCCAGTACGCAGCTCCAGCGCGGAGCTCGGTGCTGGATTCCCGCTCGGCGCTTCGCTCGGCGGACTGACGGCCAGCGTACCCCAAACCCGACGCCGTCTATGCCGCCAGCTTGTGCAGGATGCGCGCCCAGCTGCGGGCACCCTTGCGGAACGAGGTCAGGTTGTACTTCTCGTTGGGCGAGTGGATGCGGTCGTCGTCGAGGCCGAAGCCGACCAGCAGGCTGTCCATCCCCAGCGTCTCCTTGAAGGAGGTGACGATCGGGATCGAGCCGCCCATGCCGACCAGCGCCGTCGGGCGGCCCCATTCTTCCTCCAGCGCCTCGGCCGCGCGCACTATGTGCGCAGACCTCGGGTCGAAGGCGATGGCCTTGGAGCCGCGTCCACCCTCGAACTCGGCCTTGCAATCCTTCGGCAGCCGTTCTTTGACGAAGGCCTGGAGGGCCTTCAGCACCTTGCCAGGGTCCTGTCCGGGCACCAGGCGGCAGGTGATTTTCACCGAGGCTCGCGCGGGGATGACCGTCTTGGAGCCGACGCCCTGGTAGCCGCCGGTGATGCCGTTGAACTCCACCGTTGGTCGCGCCCAGATCTGCTCCAGTGCGCCGTAGCGGCGTTCTCCGGCAGCCTGGCTCAGGCCCACATTGCCGAGGAACTCGCGATCGTCGAAGCCGAGCCCGGCCCATTGCTCGAGCTGCTTGGCCGACGGTTTCCTTATCCCGTCGTAGAAGCCGGGGATGCGCACCTTGCCGGCATCGTCGTGCATCTCGCCGACGATCCTGGCCAGCACCCGGATCGGGTTTATGGCGGGGCCGCCATAGCTGCCCGAATGCAGATCGCGGCTCGGACCCGTGATGACGAGTTCGGTGCCGACCAGGCCTCTGAGCTGCGTCGAGATGGCGGGCGTGTCCTTGTCCCATTGCCCTGTGTCGCATACGAGCGCCAGGTCGGCCGTCACCTCCTTGCCGTGCTCCGCGAGGAAGCCCGGCAGCGACGGGGAGCCGCATTCCTCCTCGCCCTCGAGCAGCACGGTGATGCGCACCGGGCAGGCGCCTGCCACGGCCTTCCAGGCGCGCGCCGCCTCGAAGAAGGTCATCAGCTGGCCTTTGTTGTCCTCCGCGCCGCGCGCCACGATCACCTTGCCGTTGAGCTTGTCGGAGGCGATGCGCGGCTCGAACGGCGGCGATTTCCACAGCTCGAGGGGATCGGGCGGCTGCACGTCGTAGTGGCCGTAGAACAGCACGTGCGGAGCGCCGTCCGGTCCGCCGCGGTCGTGGCCCACGACCATGGGATGCCCCGTGGTCGGCACCACCTTGGCATCGAAGCCGATGTCCTTCAGCTGGCTCGCGCACCAATCCGCCGCCTTGCGGCAATGCGGCTTGTATTCGGGGTCGGTGGAAACGCTCGGGATGCGGATCAGCTCGAACAGTCGCTCGAGCGCCGCATCCTGGGTCGCGTCCAGCTTCTTCAGGACTTGGTTCAGCACGGGAACGGATGGGGCGCTCTTGGGCACGGTGGGGACACTCGCTCGGATTGTAATATTGCCGACGTGATGGAGGAGAGAGCAATGATTGCGGCCTGCGCTGTACATCTGTCAACCGCGGCCCGGAATGCGGCGCCGTACGCGAACGTCCAACTCCAGATGAGTCCGGCAAGAGCGCTGGAACCTAACCAAGCTTGATGTGTTGAACGACGTCCGTCTTTTCGATTGGCGCCAGGGCTGATATGGGCAGACGACGTTGCAGCAGGTTCGATTGACCAATTCGGCGCCAGCGTGATTGAGATCGCGAAGCTCGTTTCCGAGCTTGCCGCCGAGGGTGGACGAATTTCGCGATCAGGACACCAGCGGGTGGAGCGCACAGCATGACCAGATCTGGGCAGACGGCGAGCACCGCGAACAAGCGCGTCCACCTGTTCGGTGCAGGCAAGGCCGACGGCACGGCGCAGATGAAGGACCTGCTCGGCGGCAAGGGCGCCAACCTGGCCGAGATGGCGAGCCTGGGACTGCCGGTGCCGCCGGGCTTCACCATCACCACCGAGGTGTGCACGGCCTACAACGCCAACGGCCGCAAGCTGCCCGACGGCCTCGATCGGGAAGTCGAAGCCGCGCTGGCGCACGTCGGCAGCGCGGTCGGTGCCACGTTCGGCGACGCCCGCTCGCCGCTGCTGGTCTCGGTGCGATCGGGGGCGCGCGCGTCGATGCCGGGCATGATGGACACCATCCTCAACCTCGGCCTCAACGACGAGACGGTGAAGGGGCTGGCCGCGAAGTCGGGCAACGAGCGCTTCGCCTACGACAGCTACCGCCGCTTCATCCAGATGTATGCCAACGTGGTGCTCGGCGTCGACCACGGCGTGTTCGAGGATATTCTCGAGAACCACAAGAACCTCGGCGGGCTCTCGCTCGACACGGAGCTCGGCGCCGACGACTGGCTCGAGATCATCGCCGCCTACAAGGAGGCGGTGCAGCGCGAGACCGGCAAGCCGTTCCCGCAGACCACCACCGAGCAGCTGTGGGGCGCGATCGCCGCCGTGTTCGGCTCCTGGCACAATGCCCGCGCCAAGACCTACCGCCGCCTGCACGGCATCCCCGACGGCTGGGGCACGGCGGTCAACGTGCAGGCCATGGTGTTCGGCAACCTGGGCGACAGCTCGGCCACCGGCGTCGCCTTCACGCGCAACCCGTCCACCGGCACGCGCGAGGTCTACGGCGAGTTCCTGATCAACGCGCAGGGCGAGGATGTCGTCGCCGGCATCCGCACGCCGCAATCCCTCACCGAGGCTGCCCGCAAGGAGGGCGGCAGCAAGGCCCAATCCCTCGAGGCGGCGATGCCCGACACCTACCGCGAGCTCGTCCAGGTGTTCGACGTGCTCGAGCGGCACTATCGCGACATGCAGGACATCGAGTTCACCATCCAGGATGGCAAACTCTGGATGCTGCAGACGCGATCCGGCAAGCGCACCACCAAGGCCGCGCTCAAAGTCGCCGTCGACATGGTCGCCGAAGGCTTGATCGCGCCCGAGGAGGCCGTGCTGCGCATCGATGCGGCGGCCCTCGATCAGCTGCTGCACCCCACCATCGATCCAAGCGCGGAAAGGATCCTGGTGGCGAGAGGCCTGCCGGCTTCGCCGGGCGCTGCGTCGGGCGAGATCGTGTTCGACGCCGACGAGGCGGAGGCCCTGAAAGGGCACGGGCGCGAGGTGATCCTGGTGCGCACCGAGACCAGCCCCGAGGACATCCACGGCATGCACGCCGCTGCCGGCATCCTCACCACGCGCGGCGGCATGACCAGCCACGCCGCCGTTGTCGCCCGCGGCATGGGTCGCCCGTGCGTTTGCGGCGCCGGCACCCTGCGCATCGACGCCAAGGCCGGCACCATGACGGTCGGCGGGCAAACCTTCCGCAAGGGCGACGTCATCACCATCGACGGCGCGAAGGGCGAGGTGCTCAAAGGCCGCGTGAAGATGCGCCAGCCGGAGCTGTCCGGCGACTTCGCCAAGGTCATGCAGTGGGCGGACGCGGCACGTTCCCTCGGCGTGCGCGCCAACGCCGACACGCCGCGGGATGCCAAGCAGGCCGTCGATTTCGGTGCCGAGGGCATCGGTCTGTGCCGCACCGAGCACATGTTCTTCGAGGAGAGCCGCATCCTCGCCATGCGCGAGATGATCTGCGCCGACGACGAGGCCGGGCGGCGCCGTGCACTGGCCAAGATCCTGCCGATGCAGCGCGCCGACTTCGCCGAGCTGTTCGAGATCATGGCCGGCATGCCGGTGACGATCCGTCTGCTCGATCCGCCGCTGCACGAGTTCCTGCCGCACGAGGAGAAAGAGGCCGTGGCCGTCGCCAAGGAGCTCAACGTGCCGCTGGAGAAGCTGCGGGCGCGCGTCGCCGAGCTGCACGAGTTCAATCCCATGCTGGGCTTCCGCGGCTGCCGGCTCGCCATCCGCTATCCCGAGATCACCGAGATGCAGGCACGCGCCATCTTCGAGGCGGCCGTCAGCGCGGCCAGGAAGAGCGGCAAGCCGGTGGTGCCCGAGGTCATGATCCCGCTCGTCGCCTATCGCCGGGAGTTCGACGTGCTGCGGGACGTGGTCGTGGCCGCCGCGGCCGCGGTGGAGAAGGAGACCGGAGCCAAGCTCACGTATCAGGTGGGCACCATGATCGAGCTGCCGCGCGCCGCGCTCAGGGCCGAGGAGATTGCCGGCGGGGAGGGCGGGGCCGAGTTCTTCTCGTTCGGCACCAACGACCTGACGCAAACCTGCCTCGGGCTGTCGCGCGACGACGCGGCGCCGATCCTCGCCAACTATACGCAGCGGACGATCTTCGAGGTGGACCCGTTCGTGTCCATCGACCAGGAGGGCGTCGGCGAGCTCGTTCGCATCGGCACGGAGCGGGGCCGCAAGGCGCGCGGAGATCTCAAGGTCGGCATCTGCGGCGAGCATGGCGGAGACCCCGCCTCGATCGCTTTCTTTCACGCAGCCGGCCTCGACTACGTCTCCTGCTCGCCCTACCGCGTGCCCGTGGCGCGCCTCGCCGCCGCTCAAGTCGCGATCCGGGCAAAGACCTAGCGGCGACACACCCCGTCGCCGATAGGTCCCTTCACGGCGCAAGCGCTCGGCCTCGAGCCTTGCCCACTTCGACCCTCGGTGTCTGACCTCCTTTCCCAGCCCAATTTCCTATTGTGTCCCTGGCGTCCATTCTGCCATTTTTGACAGTTGTGTGACACCTCTCGCCGAGAGCAGGTGGCGTGGGGAGACGGCCATGAGCGAAGTCGATATGCGCGTTTTCGCCAAGAGCGCGGGCGCCAACGTCACCTTTCCGGCCGGCAGCATCGTCTTCAACAAGGGCGATCCGGGCGCCTGCATGTACGTGGTGCAATCCGGCGTGGTCGAGATGGTGATCGGCGACACGGTGGTGGAGGTCTGCGGGCCGAACGAGGCGATCGGCTTCATGTCGGTGATCGACGGCGCCGCGCGCAGCTCGACGGCGCGCGTGAAGGAGACGGTCGAGCTATCGATCATCGACCAGCGCAAGTTCCGTTTCATGGTCGACGAGGTGCCGAACTTCGCCACCTACATCATGGGCGCCATGGCGAGGCGCATCCGCGGCATGGGCAAGGCGATGTGAGAAGGGGCCGCGTCCTGGGCCCCTACTTGCTGGCGACCTGCGCCGCGACCAGGGCCTGCGCATCGTCGAGCTTGGCAAGCACCTCGTAGTGGATGTTGCCAGCCAGCCGGCGGCGCAGCTCGGCGATGATCTCGTCGCAGGCCGCCACGTCCGCGTGCATCAGGTTGCGGAGCATCTGGTAGTCCTTCGAGGTCTCGTAGAGGGAATCCGCGACCGTGGCGCGGAAGGCCGTGATGCGCTCGAGCAAGTCCTCCGCCGGCGCCACGGGCCCTGCCGGTGCTTTGGCGTTGTCGCGCATCGGCGGCGGTGGCGGCGGCAGGCGGATGGGCCCGGCCGCACTCTCCATGGCTTGTATCGCGCCCTGCAGCTGCGGCAGCTGGGGCCAGTCGGCCGTTGCCGCCAGGTCTTCCCGCTTGCGCCCACCGAACAGACGTCGCCCCATGCGACACTCTCCCCCAAGAAATGTTCCACACGGCCCTGCGACCGCGTCCCTCGCAGCCCTCGATGCCTGGACGTGCCCTACAGCCTCGCCGCCGTCAGCTCGGAGACCAGCTTCTCGGCTTCCGCGATCTTGCGCAGCACCACGTAGTGGGGATTGCTGGCCAGGCGCGTCTCCAGCTCGCGCGTGCAGCGGGCGCAGTCCTTGAGACCGCTTTCCTCCAGCTGTTGCAGGATCTGATAGACGCTCGAGGAGCGCCGCAGCGCGTCCTCCACCGACTGCCTGAACTCGCCGAGCCGACCAAGGAGATCGTGCGGCGTCTCCTGCGCGAGGAGCTGGGAGAGGCGCGCGCCGAAGCTCGCGATCTCGCCGTTGCCGTTCGATTTCGACCAGGTCGAGGAGTCGACGTCGATTTCTTCAGCGACCGCATCGATAGTCGGCGGCTCGCCGCTTAGGCGCAGGAAATTCATGGACTTATCCCCCTTACGCGTGACAACCCCGTCGTCTGTAGCGGCCGATCCCCACGCGTTCGGCCTCGACGAGCGTTGTCCGATCCTTGCACGAGAGACGATCCCCCGCGCCGGAACTAAGCCCACACCGACATCCAACTCTGCACCCAATTGTGGACTTTGTTGGATGGCGCGCGCACTGCGATCCGCGCTCTCAGCCATATTTCGAGAAACAACGTCATCCGTCTCGCAGCGCGCGGCGCTCGAGAGGTTGCAGCGTCGAGGGAGCGGGGGCAGCAGCGACCGCGATCCGATGCATCAACTGAGGCGGCGCCGCCGCCCCCGCTGCAGAGTTTTAGGCTTAGGCGTCGCGCTTGGCTCACTCTGGAGAGCCTGAGTTGCGAGAGCCGTAGCTCATCGCGCGCATCAGGGCTACGACGCCGAGCCCCGTTGCCGCGGTTTGCGTGAACCGCGGCCCGGCTGCTCCCCGCTCTCACTCTACGGTACGCTTCCATGGAGCGACCCTCGGTGAGCGGGGCGGCATCAATCTACAGCGGCCGTCGAGAGCGGGGATTAGCCCGACCTTGGTGAACGTGTCAGCGCGCAGCGCGTTGGGTCGACCCGCGAAGGCGAGGGGATGACCCAACACCACTTCCAACGGCGACTTGTGTCGAGTCTGCGCTTCGCTTGGCGCCAACCTACGCCAGCCCGGAAACGTCAGTAGCTAGGCTTGGTGGCGAAGGGCGTCAGTTGCAGCTCGTGCGTCCAGCACGACTTGTCCTGGGTGTGCAGGTAGTAGAACGCCTCCGCGATCTTCACGGGATTGATGACGGCCTGCGGGCTCTGCCGGGCGCGCGGCAGGGCGCGGGTGCCGGGCGAGTCGATCAGGCCGTCGATGACGACGTTGGCCACGTGCACGCCATGCTCGGAATATTCCTCCGTCAGCACCTGCGCCAGCGTGCGCATCATCGTGCGCGGGTAGTACAGCGATTGGCCGGTCATGCGCTTGCGTCCGCGCAGGGATGACGAGTTGTTGGAGATGAGGAACGAGCCCTCGCCGCGCTTGCGCATGGCGGGCAGCACCTCCTTGGCGACCAGGAATGGGCCGCGGCTGGCGATGTGCTGCGCCGTCTCGAATATCTCGACGGGCATGTGCTCCAGCAGCTCCTTCTCGGGAGGCAGGTCGCGCCCCTCGAGATAGCCCGCGTTGTAGACCACGACATGCGGGTCGCCGGCTTTTTCGCGAATGGTCGCGAACGCCCGCGAGATGGATTCCTGCGACACCAGATCCAGCTCGACCGTCATGCACTCGCCGCCCTGCGCCCTGATGGCCTGCTCCAGGGCCGACGCGTTGGCGGCTGCCCGGGTCGTCAGCACGACGAGGAAGCCCTCCTTGGCGAACTTCTGGGCGACGGCGCCGCCGACGCCCCAGCGGATGCCTACCGGCAGATCGCTGTCGTCGAGGGCCTTCCCGTGCGCCAGCTTGGTATTGCGGCCGTCGGCTTGCCACTTCGAGGTGGCCCCGACGATGACAGCCACCTGTTTACGGGTTGGGCTCATGTGCATACTTTCTCTATCGCGGTTGCGTACTCACAATAGCCGAGCTGCCGGCTCACGTGCATCGGCCCAGAAGGGAAGGAAATCACGCCATGGCGGAGAGCCTGTTTGCAGGCCTTAAGGTGATCGACTGCGCCAGCTGGATCGCAGGCCCGGCCGCTGCGACCATCCTTTCCGACTTCGGCGCCGATGTCATCAAGATCGAGCCGCCGGGCGCAGGCGACCCCTGGCGCGCATCCACGCCGGTCCCCGGCAAGCCGACCGACTACTACTGGCAATTGACGTCCCGCAACAAGCGCAGCCTCGCCATCGACCTGAAGCATGCCGATGGCCTCGCGGTTCTATATCGGCTCATCGCCTCGGCCGACGTCTTCGTCACCAACTTTCCGCTGCCCGTGCGGGAGCGCCTGAAAATCGCCGCCTCGGATTTGCTGCCGCTCAACCCACGCCTGATCTACGCCTCGCTCTCGGCCTACGGCGAGCAGGGCGAGGAAGCCGGCAGGACCGGCTTCGACTCCACCGCCTACTGGGCGCGAACGGGCTTGATGGACATGGTGAGGGCCACGGCCGATACCGAGCCGGCGCGCTCCGTGCCCGGCATGGGCGACCACCCGAGCGGCACCGCAATGTATGCCGCCATCGTGACGGCGCTGTACCGGCGGGAGAAGACCGGCAAGGGCGGCATCGCCCAGTCCTCGTTGCTCCAGAACGGCCTGTGGGCCAACGCCTGCTTCGTGCAGAGCCGGCTGTTCGGCGAGAGCGTGCCGCATCGCGCGTCTCGCTCGGAGGCTCCGATCCCGCTCGCCAACCACTACCGCTGCCGCGACGGCCGCTGGTTCATCATGGCCCTGTTCAACGAGCAGCGGCAGCTGCGCGGGTTCCTGCAGGCGATCGGCTGCACGCACCTGGCCGACGATCCGCGTTTCGCGACCGCGGCGGCGCGCAAGCAGAACGCGGCGGCGGTGGTTGCGATCCTGGACGAGGTATTCGCGCAGCGGGATCTCGCCGAGTGGCGCGAGATCCTGCTCGCGGCCGGTGTGACGTTCGGCGGCGTGCACTCGGTGGACGAGACCTCGAGCGACCCGCAGTTCCAGCAGATCGGCGCGCTCGTGCCCTTTGCCGATGGGAAAGGCCTGACCGTATCCAGCCCCTTTCATCTGGACGGCGAGACCAAGGTGGCGCCGCGGCGCGCCCCGTCGGTCGGGCAGCACACCGATGAGGTGCTGCGGCAGGCGGGCTACTCGGCCGGCGAGATCGGACGCCTGCGCGCCCTGGGTGTGCTGGGTTAAACCTCAGGCGCGCCGCGTCACGCGTAGCGCGCACGCGCCAGCGCGGCGCCCTTCGCGAGGGATGCGAGCTTGGCGTAGGCGATGTCGCGGCGCATGGGAGCCATGCCGCAGTTCGTGCACAGCTGGATGCGCTCCTTCGGCACGTGCTTGACCGCCTCGCCCACCACCGCCAGCACCTCCTCCGGCGTCTCCACCGTGTCGCTCGCCACGTCGATGGCGCCGACCAGGATGTCCTTGCCCTCGAGCAGCGACAGCAGGCTCAGCGGCACCTTGGAGTTGCGGCATTCGACCGACACCTGGTTGATCCGGCTCCTGGCAAGCGCGGGGAAGATCTTCTCGTACTGCCGCCACTCGCCGCCCAGCGTCGCCTTCCAGTCGATGTTGGCCTTGATGCCGTAGCCGTAGCAGATATGCACGGCCGTGGTGCACTTGAGGCCGGCGGCGGCGCGCTCCAGGGCCGCCACGCCCCACTCCGTCACCTCGCCCATGAAGACGTTGAACGCCGGCTCGTCGAACTGGATCACGTCGACGCCGTCCTTCTCCAGCGCGCGCGCTTCCTCGTTGAGGAGGTCGGCGAATGCCATCGCCATCTTCACCTTGTCGCCGTAGTGCCGGTCGGCGATCGTGTCGGCGATCGTCATCGGGCCGGGCAGGGTGAACTTGAGCTTCCTCTTGGTGTGCGCCCGGGCGAGCCTGGCCTCCATGGCGTGGACCCGCTCCTTCAGTCTGACCGGCCCCACCACCTGCGGCACCATCGCCTTATAGCGGTCGGCGCGGATGCCCATCTCCACCTTGTGGGCGAAGTCGATGCCTTCGACGCGCTCCAGGAAGCCATGCACGAAGTGCTGGCGCGCCTGCTCGCCGTCGCCGACGATGTCGATGCCGGCATCCTCCTGCTCCTTGATCGCGAGCAGGGTGGCGTCGCCCTTGGCCTGGTCCAGTTCGGCACCCTGCAGCCGCCACGGCGCCCACAGCTTGTTGGGCTCGGCCAGCCAGGCAGGCTTCGGCAGGCTGCCGGCAATCGTGGTCTCGAACATGGGCTCCCCCCTAGTGTGATTCAGATTGAGAAGTCCGCAACATCGCTCTGGGCTAGGTGGGATGCGGACTTCTCAATCTGAATCACACTTGCTTGTCGACTTTGCTAGTGTCCTTCAGATCGCGAAATTCGTTCCGAGGGTGCCGCAAATGTAGACGAATTTCGCGATCAGGACACTAGCTGGACTGCCGGCGCTTTTGCCGGCAATGTTGACGGCGATCATAGCCGACGAGCGGCCCCGCGAAAGTCTCGTGGAGGCCTCGGGGAACCGTCCCACGCCGGATGGCCAAGAAACGCACGAGGGGATCGCCCATGTTCTCAGCCTCAGAAGCCGCCCGTTTCCTCGACGCGGCGCACCGCTCCCGCGCCCGCTACCAGAACCTGCCCGACGCCCTCGCGCCCAGGAACTTCGACGAGGCCTATGCCGCACAGGGGGCGCTGTGCGCCCTGTGGCTGCCGCGGCTTGGACCCGTCGCCGGGCGCAAGATCGCCGTCACCACCAAGGTCATGCAGCAGCTGATGGGCATCGATCACCCCTGCGGCGGCATGATCTTCGCCTCGCGCGTGCATACCTCTCCCGCCAGGATCGCCAAGGCCGATTTCGTCAACGTTCGCATCGAGTGCGAGCTGGCGGTGCGGCTCGGTCGCGACCTGCCGAAGGGCCCGGCTCCCTACACGCGCGAGAGCGCGCGCGCTGCCGTCTCGGAGATCATGGCGGCCTTCGAGCTGATCGAGGACCGCAACGCCGACTACAAGAGCTGCAAGGCCATGTCGCTGATCGCCGACAACGCCTGGAACGGCGGCATCGTGCTCGGACCCGGCAAGGCCCCGCCCGCGGGGTCCGATCTCAACGGCATCGCCGGCCGCGTCATGCGGGACGGAAAGGAAGAGCTGGCCGGCAAGACCGACGATCCCATGGGAGCGCTGGCCTGGGTCGCCAACCTCGCCGCCGACAGCGGGCGCCCCCTGACCGCCGGCATGGTGGTCATCACCGGCAGCGTCGTCCCCACGATCGACATCGGGATCGGCGAGCGCCTCGACTTCACGCTCGACGGCGTCGGCGAGGCGTCGGTGACGGCGGCGTGAGGAGCGCGGCGAAATGAAATTCGGCATCTTCTACGAGCTGCAGCTGCCCAAGCCGTGGGGACCCGGCGACGAGCAGCAGCTGGTGCAGGACGCTCTGGCCCAGGTGGAACTCGCCGACCGGCTCGGGCTCGACTACGCCTGGGCGGTCGAGCACCACTTCCTCGAGGAATATTCGCACTGCTCCGCGTCCGATGTGTTCCTGGCCGCCGCCGCCGCGCGCACCAAGCGCATCCGGCTGGGCCACGGCATCCGGCAGGTGATCCCCAACTACAACCACCCCGCGCGCACGGCCGAGGCCGTCGCCATGCTCGATCTCGTGTCCAACGGCCGTGCCGAGCTCGGCATCGGCGAAGGCGCCACCCGGCTCGAGCTCGGTGGCTTCAGCATCCCGGCCAGGGAGAAGCGCGCCCTGGCGCTCGAGGCCGCCGAGCAGATCGCCAACATGATGGTGATGACGCCCTACCCGGGCTTCGAGGGCCGCTCGTTCAAGATGCCCTGCCGCAACGTCATCCCGAAGCCCGTGCAGAAGCCGCACCCGCCGATGTGGATGGCCTGCACCAATCGCGACACCATCAAGATCGCGGCGAGCCTGGGGCTGGGCGCGCTGGCCTTCTCCTTCCTCGACGAGGCGGAGGCGCGCACCTGGAGCCAGATCTACTACGACATCATCAAGAGCGACGCCTGCGTGCCGCTCGGCCACAGCGTCAACGCCAATATCGCCATGGTGTCCGCCTTCTCGCTGCACGGCGACGCGGCCGAGGCCGCCCGGCGCGGGCAGGAGGGCTTCGAGTTCTTCCGCTTCGCCATCTCCGGCCTCGTCGTCAACGACGCCGTGCCCGGCCGCTCGCGGCTGTTCGAGCAGTTCCAGGCGCAGCGCGACGGCGGGCGCGCTCGGGGCGGACGCCGCCGGCACCGAGGCCCTGTCTGGCGCGTTCCAGCAGTCGCGCGGCATCGGCACGCCAACCGAATTCCGCACCCACGTGCGCTCGTTCCAGGCGGCCGGCGTCGACCAGATCATTCTGCTGCAGCAGGCCGGCCGCAACCGGCACGAGCACATCTGCTCCTCGCTGGAGCTTCTGGCGAGCGAGGTGCTGCCCGAGTTCAAGGCCCAGGCCGACGAGCGCGAAAGGCGCAAGGCCGAGGAGCTGGCGCCTTACATCGCCCGTGCTTTGGCGCGCAAGAAAGTCATGGCCCCGCTGGCCGATGCCGACATCCCCGTCGTGCGGGCCTCCGTCGCCAAGCCGGTCGTCAACCAGGGCGTCGGTTAGCTTGCGTCTTTTCGGCCGGCTGGAACGCGACCGCCGTTCGGTCCACACCGCTGTCATCCCGGCATTTATTGCCGGGATCCATCCATCCGCGAACGCCGGTGCTTGCCGACAGATGGATCCCGGTGACAAGCACCGGGATGACCGTTGTGCCTGCGGGATCGGTTCCATCTGAGCCGGAAGACCCGGCTCGCCGCCCCGGCATTTGGCCACGCTCAGACGCAGCAAGGGCGCGCACCCGGGAGTGCACGCCCTTCGCGTTGTGTGATCCGTCGGCGGCAGTCGCAATCGCAGGCTCAGGCAGCCGCTGAGACCGCGCTCGTGGAGACGGATGCAATCGTCTTCAGGATCTGCGAGGCGATCTGGTAGGGGTCGCCTTGCGAGTTGGGCCGGCGGTCTTCCAGGTAGCCCTTGTAGCCGTTGTTGACGAAGCTGTGCGGCACGCGGATCGAGGCACCGCGGTCGGCGACGCCGTAGCTGAACTTGTTCCACGGCGCCGTCTCGTGCTTGCCGGTCAGGCGCTTGTCGTTGTCCGGACCGTAGACGGCGATGTGGTCCATCAGGTTCTTCTCGAACGCCTTCATCATGGCCTCGAAGTAGTCCTTGCCGCCGACCGTGCGCATGTACTCGGTCGAGAAGTTGGCGTGCATGCCCGAGCCGTTCCAGTCGGTGTCGCCGAGCGGCTTGCAGTGGAACTCGATATCGACGCCGTACTTCTCGCGTCAGCCGCAGCATCAGGTAGCGGGCCATCCACATCTCGTCGGCGGCCCGCTTGGAGCCCTTGCCGAAGATCTGGAATTCCCACTGGCCCTTGGCCACCTCGGCGTTGATGCCTTCGTGGTTGATGCCGGCGGCGAGGCAGAGGTCGAGATGCTCCTCGACCATCTTGCGGGCGACGTCGCCGACGTACTTGTAGCCGACGCCGGTGTAGTAGGGGCCCTGCGGCGCGGGGTACCCGTCGGTGGGGAAGCCGAGCGGACGGCCGTCCTTGTAGAAGAAGTACTCCTGCTCGAAGCCGAACCAGGCGCCGGGGTCGTCGAGGATGGTGGCGCGCTTGTTGGTCGGCGTGCGGGGTCTTGCCGTCCGGCATCATGACTTCGCACATGACGAGCACGCCGTTGGTGCGCGCGCCGTCGGGATAGACCGCGACGGGCTTGAGCACGCAGTCGGAGCTATGCCCCTCGGCCTGCATCGTCGAGCTGCCGTCGAAGCCCCACAGCGGGAGTTGCTCCAGCGTCGGGAAGCTCTCGTAGTCCTTGATCTGGGTCTTTCCGCGCAGATTGGGGGTAGGCGTATATCCGTCAAGCCAGATGTACTCGAGCTTGTACTTCGTCATGGTGGGTTTCTCCCCGGTTGATGACGCAGGATGTGTCGATGACACGGAAGCTTTGGGCGCGGCCGGAACTTTTGCCGGCGCTACGACCTCGGGTGGAGCAGCGGCCACGGGCTTGGCCGGCGGCGGGGCGGCCGCCTGCGACGGCGGAGTTGCGGGAGCTGCCGAGACGGGCGTCGCCTTGGGCTCTGCAGATGCCTTCGCGGACCCTCGGAACCAACGGCCGAATATGCTGAGCATTCAGTTGTGCCTGGAGGCTGGTGGCTAGGTTTGACGATGACGGCGCGAGACCAGGCGCCGGCTAGGTTGCAGCGAGTTTCGCCATGCAATGGCAATGCCGGCTCGCAGCAATCCCACGCTGACGGCACCATTCGTCGCAGGAACCGACAATTCTCATTTCCCCGCTTCTCGTTGCACTGCGGCCGCTCACTGGAATCGTGG
The DNA here is from genome assembly GCA_963774165.1 of uncultured Alphaproteobacteria bacterium. Taxonomy (GTDB): domain Bacteria; phylum Pseudomonadota; class Alphaproteobacteria; order Rhizobiales; family Hyphomicrobiaceae; genus AWTP1-13. Next base: position 166,298 of record CAVZEC010000017.1, read on the forward strand.
CAAGATTTCAGAGGTCGACAGCAGCGCAAAACTCATTGTGGGAGAAATGCTAGCGAAATAAGCAAAAACACGCGTGCCTATAATGAGTGCAATTGCATTTTTTTCGTAGGCAAACTGTTCAAACAATGTACAGCTTCCCACATAAGCCTCCTGCTTTGCGGGTCCATGCGCATCGAGAGGAACATGCAGATGACCGACAGTCCCAACCGCGAGACGGCCAAGATCTATCAGTTTCCGGCCAAGGCTCGTGCACACAAGGCCGGCCACGGGGCCAACGCGAAGGAGATCACCGATCTCCGGTCGCCGCGCCACGCCTATGTCGACTTCGGCAACGGCTGGTACCACGACGCCGCCATCTGCGAAGCCGACCAGCACCGGCGCTAGAGCCCCGGACGAAAGCTGCGCTTGCGTACGCCCGCCGGCGGACAAGCCCAGCATCGGCATATCGCCAGCGGCTGGAAGAGTGCGCGACGCTACGCGCCGAAGATGGACCAGCCGAGCTTCTTTGTGAGCATTGCGAGCGCGACCTGCCCGAGCAGGGAATTGCCCGAAGCGTCGAGACCCGGCGACCACACGGCAATCGAGCCCTTGCCGGGGGCAACGGCAAGAATGCCGCCGCCGACACCGCTTTTCCCGGGCAGGCCGACCCGATAGGCGAATTCACCCGATCCATCGTAATGGCCGCAGGTCAGCATCACCGCGTTGATGCGGCGTGCGCGCTCGGGCAGGACCACCGCCAGGTGTGTGCTCGGGTCGCGTCCGAACTGGGCGAGAAAACGCCCCGCCATGGCGAGCTGACGGCAGGACATGGCGATCGCGCAATGGTGGAAGTACACGCCGAGGATGAGATCCACCGGGTTCTCCAGCACGCCGAACGACTTCATGTAGTTGGCGAGAGCCGCGTTGCGGAACCCGGTGCGCTGCTCCGAGGCCGCCACCGCCTCGTCGATCGAGATCGAGGCATCGTCGGCGAGAAACCTCAAGAACCTGATGATCTCTCCCAGGGCCTCGCGCGGCTTGTGTCCGGAGAGGATCGCGTCGGTGACGGCAATTGCCCCGGCATTGATGAACGGATTGCGCGGCTTGCCGCGCTCGAACTCCAGCTGGACGATCGAGTTGAAGGGGGTGCCGGAAGGCTCGCGGCCGACGCGCTGCCATAGCCGGTCGCCGATCTTCCCGAGCGCCAGGGTCAACGTGAAGACCTTCGAGATGCTCTGGATCGAGAACGGCGTGTCGCTGTCGCCGCTGGCCGCGACGTTGCCTTCCGCGTCGATCACCACGAGCCCGAACGACTTGGCGTCGACTCGAGCCAGCTCCGGAATGTAGGTCGCGACCTCCCCGCGGTCCGTCCGTTGCCGCATCGCGTCGACGATCTCGCTTACGACAAGGTCCAGGTTGGGCACAGGCACTCACCGCTCCCGAAGCTATAGCAAATCGAATCGGGCGCGCCGGCAGGCCGGGCTGCATTCGCGGCGACACACCACCCTCGACTTGCTCCCATACGCAAGCAGCCCCGGCGGACGCAAGCCCCATGCCGTCACCGCTCGCTCGCTTCGTCCGGCCGAGGCCCGACTCGCGCAGGGCGGCATCCGTTGGCGCAGCGGTCACAACCTGCTTAAAGTTACCCCGATGACGCCGCTGCTGCACATGGGAGAGGCACTGAGCCTCAACGCGCGCCTCTATCCGGAGAAGCCCGGAGCGCGGGACCTCTCGCGCGCGATGACGTTCCGGCAATGGGACGAGCGTGCCCGCCGGCTCGCCAACGCACTGCTGGGGCTGGGCCTCGTCAAGGGCGACCGCGTCGCCATCCTCGCCTACAACTGCGTGGAGTGGATGGAGATCTACGCCGCGACAGCGAACGCGGGTCTCGTCATGGTGCCGATCAACTTCCGGCTGCTGGGCGGCGACATCCAGTACATCGTCGCCAACAGCGAGGCCGAGGCCATCATCGTCCAGCACGACCTGGTCGGCCGCGTGGACGGCATCCGTGCCGATCTGCGCATTCCCGAGAGCCGCTACATCCACTTCGGCGGCCCGGCTGCACCCAAGGGCTACCGGGCCTACGAGGACCTGATCGCGAACGCTTCGGCGAGCGATCCGGAAGTGGCGGTGGGCCCCGAGGACACGTGGGCCTTCATCTACACGTCGGGCACCACGGGCCGGCCGAAGGGCGCCATGCGCAGCCACGGCGGCATGGCGCTGCACAATCTCGCCACGCTGGCGAACCTCGAGCTCAACCGGGCCGACACATGCCTGCTCGTCATGCCGATGTGCCATGCCAACTCCCTGTTCTTCGCCTCGGCATTCGCGAGCGCCGGCGCCAGCTCCTGCGTCTACGACGCCAAGAGCTTCGAGCCCGAGCAGCTGCTGCGCACGCTGGCGCACGAGCGGGCGACGTTCACCTCGCTGGTGCCGACGCACTACATCATGATGCTGGCGCTGCCCGATGCCGTGCGAGCCGGCTATGACGTCGACAGCGTGCGGCGGCTGCTGATCTCGTCCGCGCCCGCGCGCAGGGACACCAAGCTCGCCATCATGGAGTGCTTCAGGAACTCGCGGCTGCTCGAGATGTACGGCTCGACCGAGCAGGGCTGGGCGACGCTGCTGCGGCCCGACGAGCAGCTCACCAGGCTCGGTTCGATCGGCCGCGAGCTGGTCGGATGCCGTCGCATGAAGCTGCTCGACGAGGCCGGCAACGAGGTGCCGGAAGGGGCGGTCGGCGAGATCTACTCGCACACGCCCTGGTGCTTCGACGGCTACTGGAAGCTGCCCGAGAAGACCTCCGAGGCCTTCCGCGGTCCCTACCTCTCGGTTGGCGACATGGCGCGCCGGGACGAGGAGGGCTTCTACTATCTCGTCGACCGCAAGAACAACATGATCATCTCCGGCGGCGAGAACGTCTATCCCTCGGAGGTCGAGAACCTCCTGGGGGCGCATGCGAAGATCAGGGACGTGGCCGTGATCGGCAAGCCGGACGCCAAGTGGGGCGAGACCGTGCATGCCGTCGTCGTGCTGCAGGACGGCGCGACGGCGACGGAGCGGGAGATCCTGGACTGGTGCTCCGACAAGATCGCCGGCTACAAACGGCCGCGGTCGGTGGCGTTCATCCGCGACGAGGACATGCCGCGCACCGCCACCGGCAAGATCCTGCATCGCGTGCTGCGGGATCGGACCTGAGCGTGCATTGCTTGCTTGGCCGCGACACACTGTGTGCATAGAGGGGTGCCGCGCCAGGCGCCGCCTGCATGCTTGCGACACCGATGAGGAGTGAGCGACCCCAACGCCCTTGCTCCTCGTCCCTCCTGCCATATACTTCCGCCGGAATCCGGGACGCGTGGTCCCACTCACGGAGCCGGCCACATGGGCGATGAGGGCAAGCCCCTCGCGGGCAAGGTCGCAATCGTCACGGGCGGCGCCAAGGGCATCGGCTTTGCCGTCGCCTCCGACCTGGCGGGTCGCGGCGCAGCCGTGGTCATCGCGGACCGCGAGGGAGCGATGGCGGCCGCCGAGCGCTTGCGCAGCGTCGGGCATCGCGCTGTCGGCTTGGTGGTGGACGTCGCCTCCGAGGCAGACACGGCAACACTCGCCGCCATGGCGACCGCCGAGTTCGGCGGCATCGACATCCTCGTCAACAACGCCGCCATTTTCTCCACCCTGAAGCGGCGGCCGTTCGAGGAGATCGATCCGGCGGAGTGGCGTCGCGTGATGGAGGTGAACACGCTCGGCATCTTCCTGTGCTGCCGGGCCGTGCTGCCGGCGCTCAAGGCACGCGGCGCGGGCCGCATCGTCAACATCTCCTCCGGCGTCGCCTTCAAGGGCAATCCGGGCATGGCCCACTATGTCGCCAGCAAGGGCGCGGTCGTCTCGCTGACGCGGGCGCTCGCCACCGAGCTCGGCCGCTACAAGATCCTGGTCAACAGCGTGGCGCCCGGCTTGACGCTCAGCGACGGCGTGCTCGACAATCCCGAGCTGCTCGAAGGGGCGCGCGAATTCTCGGTGCGTACCCGCGCCATAGCGCGCGAGATGACGCCGGCGGACCTGGTGGGGGCGGTGGCCTTCCTCGCCGGTCCAGATGCAGCCTTCATTACCGGCCAGACCATCGTCGTCGATGGCGGCGCCTACTATCACTGAGCCTGCACCGGCTCCACGCAACTGCGGAAAGGCATGCGATGAAAGCACAGATCCCCGTCATCGATCTCGGCAGCGCGCTGACCGGCGATGCCGGCGCGCGCCTGCGGACGGCCAAGGAGATCGACCGCATCTGCACCGAGATCGGCTTCTTCACCATCACTGGCCACGGCGTGCCGGCCGAGGTCATCCGCGGCCTCAACAGCAAGGCGCACGCCTTCTTCGCCCTGCCGATGGAGGAAAAGCTCGAGGTCATGCCCGCGGACATCAAGTCGCCGCGCGGCTACAAGCCGGTCGGCTACGAGGCCTTGGGCCACGGCAACGCCAACATGACGCCGCCCGACCTCAAGGAGTACTACCACTTCGGTCGCGAGACTTGGCCCAACCAGCCCTATTTCACCAGCGCCGAGGGTCAGCGCTATTTCATCCCCAACGTGTGGCCGCGCAATCCGCCGGGCTTCGGCGAAGCCGCCGCGCGCTACTATGCGGCGGTGGAGAAGCTGGTCGGTGAGCTCATGTGCTTGACCGCGCTCGGGCTCGGGCTGGAGGAGCATTTCTTCGACGACAAGATCGACCGGCACATCACGGCCATGCGGCTCAATTTCTATCCGGAGGTGAAGGAGCCGCCCAAGCCCGGCCAGCTGCGCGGCGGCGAGCACACCGACTACGGTCTGCTCACGATCCTCAACGGCGAGAACGTGCCCGGCGGCCTGCAGGTCCAGACACGGGCGGGAAAGTGGATCGACGTCGAGACCGACCCGGACACCTTCGTCGTCAACATCGGCGATCTGCTGATGCGCTGGACCAACGATCGCTGGGTGTCGAACGTGCACCGCGTGGCGACCCCGCCCGGCAACGCCGCCGGCGCCAAGCGCCTGTCGATGGCGTACTTCTCCCACCCCAACTACGACGCGCTGATCGAGTGCGTGGCAGCACCAGGCAAGGCCAAGTATCCGCCCGTCCTGTCGGGCGAATACCGCGACCTCAAGTACCGGCAGACGCGCCTGATGGAGACGGCGAAAGCGGCGACGGCCTGAGCCTGGGGCGCGCGGGCGTCGCCAGGCCGGTCGAGCCGCTATTTCTTCTGCGGTCGCGGCCGGCGTTGCGCTGGCGGTTGCCTCGTGGCGCGGGAAGATCGTGAAGGCCAGGCCGGCTATGAATAGGAAGGCTACGATCAGGAAGATCATGAAGTTGGTGTCGGTGGGATCGCGGTCCGTCGATGCCATTGGTTCGGGTCTCCTTGCCTACCCGCTAGTACGACGCGGGAAGCCAAGCCCGTCTGCGGCATCCAGCCGCTGCGCGCGTTCGTCCTTAGAGATCCACTGAGAGCCTGCTCCCGAACCGGGCACAAAGTCATTCGTCGAGCCAGACATCGACCGCGTCTGGCCGGTCTTGGCGCATACGCGGATGCCGCCGGATTGGATCAGACGGCGCCGCGCAGCCTCGGGTCGAGCATGTCCCTGATGCCGTCGCCCAGGAGGTTGAACGCGAGCACCGTGACGGTGATGGCGAGCCCGGGGAACAGCACCAGCCACCACGGCGGCACGAGGCCGGAGTTGAGGGCATCGGAGAGCATGTTGCCCCAGGTCGGCGTCGGCGGCGGGATGCCCACGCCGAGGAAGCCCAGCGACGCCTCGATGATGATGGCGACGCCGAGATGGGTCGTCGCCAGGATCAGGAAGGGGGCGATGCATTGCGGCAGGATGTGCCGGAACATCAGGCGCATGTTGGAGGCGCCGAGCCCGCGCGCCGCCTCGACGAACGGCATCTCCTTGAGCGACAGCACCACCGCGCGGATCACCCGCCCGCCGAAGGGAATGCGGGTGATGGCGATGGCAACGATCACCGTGCCGGTGCCGGCGCCGAGCGCCATCGCGATCGCCATGGCGAGCACGAGGTCTGGAAAGGACTGCATGAACTCGATCGCTCGCTGGCTGGCGATGTCGAACCGGCCGCCGAAGAACCCGCAGGCGAGCCCCCACAAGGCGCCCGTTGTCGTGCCGAGCAGCACGGCGAAGAAGGCGACCGTCAGCGAGGCGCGGCTTCCCCAGATGACCCGGCTCAGCGTGTCGCGGCCGATCTGGTCGGTGCCGAAGTAGTTCTTCTCGTTCGGCGGCTTCGTCATGGACCGGAAGTTCGATTTGAGCGGATCGTACGGTGCGATCACGGGAGCGGCGACGGCCATCAGGACCACCGCCAGCGCGATGAGCCCCCAGAACGCCGACATCGGCGAGCGCCGGACGAACCGGCGCAACGATCGCCCCGCGCGCCGCCAGCCGGAGGGCTTGGCGACCGGGATGGTCGATCGCGGCAGCGGCGGCGAGGTCACGGTTGCGTCGGGAGCGATGACGGTCATCTCAGGCGTATCCTCGGGTCGAGCCAGGCGATGATGATGTCGACCGTGATGTTGAGCAGCACGAACACGACGGCGTACAGGAACACGAGGTTCTGCATGACGAACACGTCGCGCTCGTTGACGGCGGTGAACATGGCGTTGCCGAGCCCTGGCGTGCCGAAGGCGCGCTCGACGGGGATCGATCCGGCCAGCACGAAGCCGAGCAGGATGCCCGACAGCGTGATGACGGGCAGCAGGGCATTCGGCAGGGCGTGCAGCGCGATCACGAGTCGGCTGCTGAGCCCCTTGGCCCGCGCCGTGCGCACATAGTCCTCCCGCACCACCTCGAGCAGGCTCGATCTCGCCATGCGCGCGATATAGGCGGCCTGCCCGAGCCCCAGCACGATGGCGGGCCCGATGATCATCTGCAGGGTCGTCCAGGGGTCGGCGAGCAGCGCGGCGCCGGTCAGCGGCGCCCGGTACCCGAACGTGAAAAGAAGCGCCAGCACGATCAGCATGCCGAGCCAGAAGCCCGGAACCGCGAGGAAGAAGATGCTGAGGAAGCGGGCGATGTTGTCGGTCAGGCTGTTGGGCCGCAGCGCGCTGACGATGGCGACGGGGATGCCGACGACCCAGGACAGCACCACCGAAAGGAAGGCGATCTGTGCCGTCAACGGCCCGCGCCTCAGGATCATGTCGGCCACGCTCTCGGAGCGGAAGAAGGAACGGCCGAAATTGCCGCGCGCGATGTCCTTCACCCAGTTCCAGTACTGCATCCACAGCGGATCGCTGAGCCCAAGCTCGGCCATGTAGCTCGCCCGCTCGGCGTCGCTGAGCTTGGTGAAGCCTTCGGGCCCGAAGATCGCGACCAGGGGATCGCCGGGCAGGATGCGCATCACCACGAACACGACGATCGAGACGCCGACGACTGTCAGCGCACCAAAGATCACACGACGCAGGACATAGCTGAACATCTAGGACCGCGGGTTATCGACTACATCGCCCTGCCAGTTCCGCGCATCAGGATGCGCCCGGTCTCGCCGGTTATGCGCGCATGGTGCGCGAGCGCCGCGTCCGAGAGATCGGCGAGCGGGCGCTCCTCCGGATGGAAATTGCCGAACGCGTCGGCGCCGCGCACCAGCATGGCGCTGTCGGTCATGCCGGCGACCTGGCGCACGTAGGTCGGAATGTAGCGAATGGCGAGCCCGATCCTGCGCTTGTCGGAAGGGTTCGGCTCCGAGCCGTGGATCAGCTTGACGTGGTGCAGCGACATCTGGCCAGGCTCGAGCTCGAGGGTGACGGCCTTGGTCTCGTCGACCTCGACGCTGATCTCCTGCCCGCGGCTCAGCAGGTTGTTCTCGGCAAACGTATCCTTGTGCGGGGCCACCTCGGAGGTGTGCGTGCCCGGAATGACGCGCATGGCCCCGTTCTCGGGCCGGCTCTCGCTGAGCGCGATCCACGCCGTCACGATATCGGCCGGATCGAGGCCCCAGTAGGTCAGGTCCTGGTGCCAGGACACGAAGCTCGCGTTGCGCGGCTCCTTGATGAAGAAGCTCGTGCCCCAGGCCAGGATGTCTGGACCGATGACGCTCTCGACGGCATCCAGCACGTCGGGGTGCCGCACGATCTCGTCGACCCAGGTCAACAGGAGATGGCTCTTCGAGCGCAGGCCGCCCGCCGGCAGGCGGCCCGACTCCTCGATCGCATGCAGGCGCTGCCGGTAGCCGGCCGCCTGCGCGGGCGATAGCACGCGAATGGGCGAGAAATAACCGTCCCTTTGATAGCGCTGGACCGCTTCCTGCGGCAATTTCGGCATCGCCCGGCTCGCTCCCTGGTCTCGCAATTGTCGCCCGGAAGGAGCGCGGCCGATGCTATGGGCAAGGGCCGCGCGCGCCTACCGGTGCGCCTGCTTCACATCACGCCTTGTCGAGCCACATGGTGTCCATGCGCACGACATCGTAGATGCCGAAGTAATCCTTCGGATTATGGCCTTTGACGTAGTTGTACCAAACGTCGTTGATCTTCTCCCAGCAGATCGGGAACACGGGCACCTCTTTCTCGAGGATGTCCTCCGCCTTGCGGATCAATGCGAGACGCTTGGCGGGATCCACCTCGCTGTCGATCTGCGGCAGCAGCGCGTTGAAGTCGTCGTTGCTCCAGCCGGAGTAGTTCTGCGGGCCATCCTTCTTGTACCAGGCGTTGAAGTAGTCGGACGGATCGAGCAGCGTCGAGACCACGGCGCCGACCGCCATGTCGAAGTTGCCGGCCTTGATGTCGTCGAACCAGACCGACTCCACGACCGTGCGCAGCTTGCACTCGATCCCCAGGCCTTGCTGGAGCATGGCCTGGACCGCCTGCGCCCAGAGCTTGAAGGTGGGTACGTCGCGAACAAGGTAGTCGAGCGGCTGGCCGCCGGGCTTGTATCCGGCTGCAGCCATCAGGGCCTTGGCCTCTTTCAGGGCCGCGGCGGAGTCGTCCTGATAGCCGGGGCGCTTGACCAGTTGGTCGAGCGGAGTGGCGAACTCGGAGAACGGATAGATGAAGCCGCCCACCATCATGGGCGCCACGTCCTTGGTCACGTCGACCAGCACCGCGCGTTCGAACGCCAGATGCACGGCCCGCCGAACGCGCGGATCGTCGAACGGTTTCTTCTTGGCATTGGGCCAGGTGCCCTGGATCACGCTCTGGTAGTAGTTGAGCGAGGACATGCCGGGCGTCTCCTTGGCCTTGCGCGCGGTGATCGGGTCGACGATGCGCGCGTAGTCGGTGCGGCCCGACAGGACGGCGGAGCCCAATTCCGGCGAGAACGGAACGCCGTGGTAGAACTCGAGACCGTCGAGATACGGCACCTCCTTGTTCCAGTAGTTCGGGTTGCGCTCCATCACCCAGACTTCGTTCTCGACCCGCCGCTTGCTCTTGAAGGGGCCGGTGCCGGGAATGTCGACGACACGCCGCAGGTTGTACTGATTGTCCTCCAGCGTCTTCTTGCGGAAGATGACGTTCCAGCCGCTGGCGAAGCCCGACATGATGAAGTTGGCGGGCCGGGCCTGCGCCAGCTTGAACTCGATCGTGTGCTTGTCGCGGACGTTGATCTCGCTGACCGAGCTGAACAGGATCGAGCGCGGGATGGAGACGCCCGCCGGCGGCTTGCAGATGCGATCGTACGTCGCCTTGATGTCGTCGGCCGTGAACTCGGCGCCGTCGTGGAACTGCACGTCCTTGCGCAGGAAGAATGTGTAGGTCGTCCCGTCCTTGGAGATCTGCCAGCTGTGGGCGAGGTCCGGGATGATGGTCTTGCCGCTGTCGCGCGGATCGCGACGGACGAGATTGTCGAACATGCAACCCTGGCAGCCGAGGCTGTTGATGGTGCCCGACTGGTGCACGTCGAAATGCGGTGGGCGGGAGGTAATGCCGTAACGCAGCACGCCGCCGCGCTTGGGATTGGGCTCGGGCGCCCTGAGCTGGAATTTGGTGCCGTCGAATTCGTTGGGTACCTGCGCCAGCGCGAAGTCGGGGCGGAGGCCGTAGGCTGCGGCCATCGCGGCGGCGCCCCCTTTCAATACGTCACGGCGATTCCAATACGGGCGTTTCGAACGCTCCCCGTTCATGTTGTTTCCTCCACCCTATGTATTTTCTGTTATGCTCAGGCTGTAGTTCGATGTGAACTCAGACTGTGGCTGCAAAAAGAAGTCTACACATCGATTGGGAGGGAGTCACCCTGTGAGCGAGGCCTTGTCGGTCGAGAATGGCGCACAGCTTAACGCCGGGATTCAACCGGCCGTGCTGGAAATCGAAAACCTTCAGACCCACTTCTTCACGCCCGGCGGAGTGGTAAAGGCCGTCGACGGCGTTTCCTACTCGGTCCGCAGCGGCGAGACGCTCGGCGTGGTGGGCGAATCCGGTTGCGGCAAGAGCGTCACGGCCCTTTCGGTCCTGCGCCTGGTCGCCGACCCGCCCGGCCGCATCGTCGGCGGCGCCGTCCGGTTCGAGGGGCGCAACCTGCTCGATCTGCGCCCGCAGCAGATGGAGGAGATCCGCGGCAACGAGATCTCGATGATCTTCCAGGAGCCGATGACCTCGCTCAATCCGCTCTACACGGTCGGCAGCCAGATCGCCGAGGCGATCGCCGTGCACCAGGGCGTATCCCAGCGCAAGGCCATGCGCATGGCCGTCGACATGCTGCGCCGCGTGTCCATTCCCGAGCCCGAGCAGCGCGCGCACAACTACCCCCATCAGATGTCCGGCGGCATGCGCCAGCGCGTCATGATCGCCATGGCGCTGTCGTGCAATCCCAAGGTGCTGATCGCCGACGAGCCGACGACGGCGCTCGACGTGACGATCCAGGCGCAGATCCTCCAGCTCATGCGCGACCTGCAGCAGGAATACGGCATGGCCATCGTGCTCATCACGCACGACATGGGCGTGGTGGCCGAGAACGCCGACCGGGTGATCGTGATGTACGCGGGGCGCAAGGTCGAGGAGGCCGACGTCGAGGATCTGTTCGAGCGGCCGGCCCACCCCTACACCCGCGGGCTGCTCGGCTCGATCCCGCATCTCGACGAAGCCGCCAAGGCCGGCGAGCAACGCGTTCGCCTGAATGAGATCAAGGGCATGGTGCCCTCGCTCGTGCACCTGCCGCAGGGGTGCAGCTTCGCACCGCGGTGCGGGCACGCCACCGATCGGTGCCGCGCGACATCGCCGCCGCTCGAGCAGCATTGGCCGGGCCATTGGGTGGCCTGCTGGCACGCGTCCCGTCTGCAGCCGGGGGCGTGAAGATGGATACGCTGCCGCGTAACGGATCGGCGTTGCCTGTCGGACCGGCGCCGCTGCTCGAGGTGCAGGACCTGCGGAAGCAGTTCCCGATCGTCAAGGGGCTGTTCTCGCGCGTCTCCGCGCAGGTGCGCGCCGTCGACGGCGTCTCGTTCCACATCGGGCCGGGGGAGACGCTCGGGCTCGTCGGCGAGAGCGGTTGCGGCAAGTCGACGGTGGGGCGCACGCTGCTGAAGCTGCTCGAGCCGAGCAGCGGCTCCATCCGCGTCGGCGGCGTCGACATCACCGGGCTCGATGCCAAGGCGATGCTGCCGTACCGCAAGCGCATGCAGATGATCTATCAGGATCCGTACGCGTCGCTCAACCCGCGCATGTCCGCGGCGCAGATCGTGGGCGAGCCGCTCATCATCCACGGCGTCGGCGCGGCGCAGGAGCAGGAGGAGCGCGTCGCCTCCCTGTTCGAGCGCGTCGGGCTGCGACCCGAGCTCATGTATTCCTTCCCGCACGAGTTCTCAGGCGGGCAGCGCCAGCGCATCGGCATCGCCCGGGCGCTCGCCCTCAATCCTCAGCTCATCGTCGGCGACGAGCCGGTGTCGGCGCTCGACGTCTCGATCCAGGCGCAGATCATCAACCTGCTGATGGACCTGCAGGACGAGTACAAGCTCTCCTATCTTCTGGTGGCGCACGATCTTGCGGTGGTGGAGCACATCTCGCATCGCGTCGCCGTCATGTATCTCGGCCGCATCGTCGAGATGACCGACAGGGTGCGCCTGTTCGAGATGCCCTTGCACCCCTACTCCGAGGCGCTGCTGTCCGCGGTTCCGATCGCGAAGGCGAGTGCGCGGCGGCGCCCGCGGGTGATCCTGAAGGGCGATGTGCCGAGCCCCATCAATCCGCCGGCCGGCTGCCACTTCCACACGCGCTGCCCCTACGCTCACGCTCGCTGCCGCACCGAGCCGCCGGCGCTGCGCGAGGTCGTGCCGCAGCACTGGGCCGCCTGCCACCTGCACGATGCGGGTCCCGCTCCCCTGGCACGGCCGCACGGCACGGCGTGATCGCCGGCGGGGGGGGCGTCCGGCAGCTTGAGCGGAACGCTGTCTGGCCTGGGGCGTTTAGACGGTGGGAGCCGGCGCACCCCGCGTCGGACATCGAACAAACAATGGAGCCCCGCATGAACTGGGATCGCATCGAAGGCAACTGGAAGCAGGTTACCGGCAAGGTAAAGGAGAAGTGGGGCAAGCTGACCGACGACGACCTCACCCAGATCAACGGCAACCGCGAGCAGCTCGAGGGCAAGATCCAGGCCCGCTACGGCTACGCCAAGGACCAGGTGAAGAAGGACATCGACGATTGGGCCAACGGCATGTGATGTTGCGCCCTAGTGTCCTGATCGCGAAATTCGCCTCATTCTGCGGCACCCTCGGAGCGAATTTCGCGATCTGAAGGACACTAGCAAAGTCAATGCGCTAGCGTGATTCAGATTGAGAAGTCCGCTTCTCAACCTAGCCCAGAACGATGCTGCGGACTTCTCGATCATCACGCTAGTCACAGCTGAATATCGCGCCGGCAGCGGAAATGTTCCCCCCGCTGCCGGTGCCTTCGTTTCTGGGCACGGGTTAGCCATGAGTCGAGAAACCCGATGCCACAGTCCCCCATATATTGGCACACCCCCCTTGTCGCGCGCGCTCATCGCGACGCATGATTGTGGGCGTTGGCCAGCAGGGGGATGGGCTGCAATGTCGAAGTTCGTTGCGCAATCGTTGGCTGAAACCAAGATCAGCGATGACCGGCGCCGTTTCGAATTGACGTTCGTGGATGCGAATGGCGAGAAGCAGACCGTCAGCGTGCCGGTCGGCGTCGCCGCCGACCTCGTGCCGGTGCTGACGACGCTGACCGCGAGCGTCGCCAAGCGTGCCAAATTCACCAAGATGCCCAGGCAGTGGGCCGTCGGCACGGCGCAGCACGAGCGCCTGGTATTGCTCAAGTTCGACGACGATCCGCCCTACGGCCTCGACCTCGAGGGCGCCGAGACCTTGTGGCGCGAGGTGCGCGACGAGACCGAAAGCGTCTCGCGCCTGAAGGCACCCGCCGTCCAGTAGGCGCAGGCTCCGGCTGCCGCAAACACCGCCGTCGCCCTTAGCTGCACGCCCTCGGCCTCTTTCCCGTGGGCGCCGGACGGCCGCACCCGCCGTTGCCGTGGTGCCGCGCCCTCCCGGCCGGCTGTGGAGAGGGCCCGCACGATACGTCGCCGGACTTGGCCGGTGCCCGACCGGTGTCTATAGATGCGGGCAATGCAACGGCCCAATCCCGACACGACGACAAGGCGCCGATCGCGCTGGCCGCGCAGGATGCTGATTGCGCTGCTCGCGCTGGCTGTCGCGCTGATCTTCCGCCAGGGTCTCGTGCCATCCTTCCTGAACCCGTTGCCCGCCATCGACCTGGGGCGGTCCAGCCCGTGGTTGGCGGACTGGCGGCTGGCGGCCATGAAAAACGACCCCGACCTGTGCCGGCGCGTGCTGGTGGCCCCGCACACCGACGCGCGGCCTATTCCCGACAGCCCCATGCGCGACGGTTGCGGCTGGACGAACGCCGTGCGCATGAGCCAGGCTGGTGGCGTGCGTGCCGGCTTCGACAAGCTCACCTGCGAGGCCGCGACGGCACTGACGCTGTGGCTTAAGCACGACCTGCAGGATGTCGCTCAGGAGATCCTCGGCCAGCGCGTGGTCGAGGTGAAGGACTTCGGCACCTACTCGTGCCGCGACATCATCGGCAAACCTTCAGGCACGACGGGCGTCGCATTCAACTATGTGCGCACCAAGCTCGGATTGGCCCGGCGCAGCCAGCACGCCACCGGCAACGCCGTCGATATCGGCGGCTTCGTGCTGGCGAACGGGCGCCAGATCACCGTGCGCGGCCAGTGGCGCGGCGACGGGCCCGAGGCGCGGTTCCTCCGCGCGGCTCACAGCAGCGCCTGCCGCTACTTCCGCGTCGCGCTCGGGCCCGACTACAACGCCGAGCACCACGACCATTTCCACCTCGACCGCGGTGTCGGCTGGCTCTGCCGGTAAGGCTGCGCTCTCTACCGCCGCAAGCTGGGCTGAGGGGGGCGCCCCGGGGCCCGCGGGTTGCAAATTCTTAACCGATCCGTAGCCCCGCGCTCCCTAAGATGCGGGCGCGAACGATGGGGTTTGGACGTGCTGGCCGCGCTGAGATCGGGAAGTTTCGTGACGCGCCCGCGCATGCGCGTCTACAGCGTTCTCCTGCTCGTGGCCTACGTCGCGACCATCGTCGGGCTGCTGGCGACGGCCAACGGCATCGTCGATGCGGCCGGGCGTCCGCTCGGCACCGACTTCGCCAACGTCTATGCCGCCGGCAAGCTGGCGCTGGCGGGTGAGCCGGGGCTGGCCTACGACTGGCCGGTCCACCACGCGACGCAGAAGCAGATCTCCGGCCGCGAGGACATCCCCTACTACGGCTGGCACTACCCGCCCGCGTTCCTGCTCGTGGCGGCGGCGCTGGCCAGCCCTGCCGTATCTCGCAGCCCTTCTCGTCTACCAGGCAGCGACACTCGCCGCCTATCTGGTCGTCGTGCGTAGGATTGCGGGGCGGCCCGAGGCCTGGCTGCTGGCGCTCGCCTTTCCCGGCGTCTTCGTCAACGTCACGCACGGCCACAACGGGTTCATCACGGCAGCCCTGCTGGGCGGGGCGCTATTGGTGCTGGATCGCCGGCCGCTATTGGCGGGGGCACTGCTCGGCTGCCTTGCCTACAAGCCGCAGTTCGGCCTGCTGCTTCCGCTGGTGCTTGCCGCCACCGGGCGATGGCGCGCGATTGCCGGGGCCGCTGCAGCCGTGCTGGCTATCGCGGGGCTCACCTGGGCCCTCTTTGGCACGGAGGTCTTCGTCGCCTTCTGGAATTCGCTGCCGATGACGCAGAGGGTGATCCTCGAAGGCGCGCCGGGCTTCTACAAGATCCAGAGCATCTACGCGGCGCTGCGGCAGCTGGGCGTACCGGGGACGCTCGCCAACGCGGCGCAACTGCTGACCACGCTCGGCGTGGCGGCGGCGCTGGTCGCACTGTGGCGTTCGGCGGCCGCCTTCGAGCTCAAGGCCGCGGCGCTGCTGATCGGCTGCGTGCTGGCGACGCCCTACGTGCTCGACTACGACCTTGTGATGCTGGCGCCGGCCATCGCCTTCCTCGCCGCGCACGGTCTGCGCCAAGGCTTCGCGCCCTACGAGGTCAGCCTGCTGGTCGCGATGTGGGTGCTGCCGCTGGTCGCGCGTCCGCTCGCCGAGCTGACCGCCGTGTCGTTGACGCCGCTCGTGCTGCTTGCCGGGCTCGGCCTCGTCCTGCAGCGGGCCGGCATGGTTGGTGCTGCGGGCGAGCTCTTGCCGCGTCGCGTACCCTAGAAAGGGACGATGGCGCAGACGCGGTCCGCCGTGGCGTTGGTATTAACAAAGCCTTAGGTGCGCTGGTCTACGCTTCCCTCTCACCCGATCGCTCGAGGCCACAAAGAGAGGCAGCTCGTGAAAGTTCTGTTGCAGCGTTTCGTGAAGGACAAGGCCGGCGTGACGGCGGTCGAGTATGCGTTGATCGCGGCCCTGGTCGGGATCGCCCTGATCGGCGGCGCGCGCTTGCTCGGCTCGCAGGTGAGCACGACCTTCAATACCAGCAAGACGACGATGAAGACGGCATAGAGCCCGATCGCTTCGGGCGGAATCGCTTTGCCCCGCCTCCAGCGTTGGGCCGAAGCGTGAATCCTGCTCTGCATCATAGAGTCGAGCGCCGGTGAGGGGGCACACCCCTCGCCTCGGCGGCTGGATCGAAACGTCAATGTGCAGGCGAAGGGGCTGGCCTCCTTTCAGCCCTTCAAGAACCTGCGCGTCATGGCGACGAATTCGCCGAGCTTGTCGTGATGCACCCAGTGGCCGGCACCCTCGACGGAAACGATCTCTGCTTTCTTGAAATGCCGCGCGCGGCCGTCGTCTGCGGGATTGGATGCCCAGCTCTCCTTGCCGTAGACCAGCAGCGTCGGGCAGGCGATGCGACCCCACAGCTCCTCCACCTCGGCGTAGGTCATGTCGTAGGGCGGCCATGAGCGCACGTAGTTGTCGAACTTCCAGCTGTAGGTGCCGTCCTCGTTCTGGTTGACGCCGTGCTGGGTGAGATGGCGCGCCTGCTCCGGCGTCAGGTGCTTGTTCTCCTCCTGCATGCGCTTCCAGGCGTCCGCGATGGAGGCGTAGCGCCGCGGCAGGCGCCCCGATAGAGCGCGCTGCTCGTCGATCCAGGTCCGCACGCGCTCGGGAAAAGGCTTCTTGCTGCGCTCGTTCATCCTGCGGGGCGACGGGCCCAGCCCCTCGATCGCAATCAGCTTGGCGACGTTCTCGGGATAGAGCCCGGCATAGCGCAGGGCGATGTTGCCGCCGAGCGAATGGGCGAGAATGGTCACGGGCGCGATCTTCAACTGGTGGATGAGCTGGGCCATGTCGTAGATGTAGCCGGCCATCATGTAGGTGCCGTCCTGCGACCATTGGCTGTCGCCGTGACCTCTGAGGTCCGGGGCGATGATGTGCCAGTCGCGGCCGAGCTCCTCCGCCAGCCAGTCCCAGTTGCGGCAATGGTCGCGCCCCCCGTGCACCAGCAGCAGCGGCGGCGCGTCGGCATTGCCCCAGTCGACATAGTGCAGCCGCAGGCGCTGCGAGAAGAAGATGCGGGAGGTGGGACCGGGTGACGTTGCGGACATGGGCTGCGGACCTCCGGCGAGGATTGTTGCGCGGCCAAGCGTAGCGCTGCGCCGCAACAACCGGAAGCCTCGCGACGGAAGACTTAAGGCGTGCTCGACCGGCGGGAGGCGCTGAGGCATAGTTCGCAAATGGATCATATCGGCTGGCGGCGCCTTGCTCGACCGGGAGCGGGCGCGGCCGGTTTCGCAGCGCTATCGTGCGTCGGGCTCGCGGACGCGGAGCAAAACAAGGCGAGCAATCGAGGGCGGAGACACCGATCGGAGGGGACGAGACATGTCAAAACTGAAGGCGTACTCGGGTGGCTGCCACTGCGGACGGGTGCGCTACGAGACGACCACCGACCCTAGCCAGGCCATCGCCTGCAACTGCTCGATCTGCGCCAAGCACGGCCTGTGGCTGACGTTCGTGACGCCGCAGCAGTTCAAGCTGGTGTCCGGGCTCGACGATCTCGCCGATCACCAGTTCAACAAGCATGTCGTCCATCACGTGTTCTGCCGCCAGTGCGGCGTGGAATCGTTCGCGCGCGGGAAGACGAAGGACGGCAAGGACATGTTCGCGATCAATGTGCGCTGTCTCGACGGCGTCGACATCGCCAAGCTCAGTCCCAAGCCGGTTGACGGCCGCAGCCTGTGAGGATGCCGCGCACGCCCGGGCCAGCGCCAGCGCGTCGCGGCCGAGCGTGAGACATCGCGCCGAACAGGCTCTGCAAAACCCTGCCGCTTTGGTCGGCCTTCTGATCGTCGGACAGATCGTGGCCTGGACGCTGGCACCGGCGCTCACGCACAGCGCGCCGCCGCTCGACGTCGTCGAGGGCTACATGTGGGGCCGCGAGTGGGTGATCGCCACCTACAAGCACCCCGCGCTGCCGAGCTGGGCGCTGGAGGCGAGCCGCCTCGCGACCGGGGCCGTCGGCTGGCCGGCCTACGTTGTCTCGCAGCTCTTCATCGCCGCCACGTTCGTCTTCGTTTTCCTGCTCGGGCGTGACGTGATGGGTCCGCGCCGCGCCGCCGCCGGCACGCTGCTGCTCACCGGCATCGCCTTCTTTGCGTGGCCGACGCCCGAGTTCAATCACAACGTCGCCGAGCTGCCTTTCTGGGCTGGCCTGCCCTGGGCCCTGTGGCGCGCGGTGGAGCGGCGCGGAATCATGTGGTGGGTGCTCGCGGGCGCGCTCGCTGCCGGCGGCCTCTACGCCAAGCTGATGACCGTGCTGCTGATCGTCGCCTTGGCCGCCTGGGTCGTGTGGGACCAGCGTGCGCGCCAATGCCTGGCGACGCCGGGTCCGTGGATCGGCCTCGCCGTGTTTGCCGTGCTGGCGGCTCCGCTGGCGTCCTGGCTGTGGGCGCACGACTTCGCGCCGCTGCGCTATGCCGCCGGCCGCTCGGAGAGGGCGCGTGGCGACGGTCCTCACATGTTTGTCTTGAATCTGCTGCTGAACCTTGTGGGCCTGCTGGCGATGCTGGCGATCGCCGGCCTGATCGGACCGCGGCGCCGTTCCCGCTCGGCCGGTGCGCCTGCCGAGCCTCCGTCGGGACCGGTGGATCCGCGCGCATTGCGCTATCTGATCGTGGTGACGGCGGGGCCGTTGGCGCTCGCCATGATCGCGGCACTTCTTTCGGGCTCGAACCTCAGGTCGGCCTGGGGCAGCTCCATGTTCAATCTTGCCGGCCTGCTGGGCATCGCGTTCACCTCGAGCCGCTTCGGCGACGCGGCCCTGCGTCGGATCGCCATTTGCGCGGGAGCGCTGCTCGTCGCCGTCCCGCTCGGCTACGCGCTCGCCCTCGCCATCGGCCCCTCCCGCGCCGGAGCGCCCGTGCGCGTCAGCTGGCCGCAGAGGGAGATCGCGGAGCGCTTTGCCGGCATCTGGTCGCGCGAGACCGGACAACCGCTGCGCATCGTCAGCGGCGATAGCTGGATCGCCGGTCTCATCGCGGTGACGGCCAAGGACAGGCCGTCGATTTTCACCCGAGGCGACCCGGTGCTTTCCCCCTGGATCACGCCCGGGCGGCTGGAGCGCGAGGGCATGCTGGTCGTCTGGGACGCGCGTACCAAGAACGTCCCCGAACGCCTGCAGTCCATTGTCGATGCGTCGTCGGCTGGGGAAGAACGGTTCGGCTGGCGGTGGTCGAAGAAGCGGGGCGATCTGGCGATCGGCTACGTCATCGTCCCCCCGAAGCCGCCGCCACGCTGATTGTGCACTTGCCTTCGGCCGTGGCCCGGCAATAACAAGGGCGAGGCGCGCCGCCTGAGCTTGAGGCAGATCAAGTCGAGGATCGCTGCATGAGCTTAAGCTGCCCGGAAAAATCCTGAGCGTCGAGGAGCCCGAACCGCATGGATGACGTCTACTCCCGCGCCGGCAATGCCGCCGACCCGCCCTATCTGTCCCCCGACTACGTCGGGACACGGATACGGTCGCCCAAGCAGCCGTTGATCGTCATCCCGCAGACGCTGTCGGAGATCACGGGCCCGGTCTACGGCCACGCCGACGTGGCTCCCGAGGAGGCGGATCTCACCAAACACCACGCCGGCGATCCGTTGGGCGAGCGCATCATCGTCAAGGGCCGCGTGCTCGGCGAAGACGGCCGGCCGGTGCCGAACACGCTGGTCGAGGTGTGGCAGTGCAACGCCGCCGGCCGCTATCGGCACGCAGTGGACCAGCACGATGCCCCGCTCGACCCGAACTTCACGGGGGCCGGCCGCTGCGTCACCGATGCCGCCGGCAACTACCGGTTCATCAGCATCAAGCCCGGCGCCTATCCCTGGCGCAACCACGCCAACGCCTGGCGCCCGGCCCACATTCACCTGTCGCTGTTCGGCCCGTCGTTCCTGACGCGGCTGGTGACGCAGATGTACTTCCCCGGCGACCCGCTGTTCCCGTTCGATCCGATCTACAATTCCGTGCCCGATCCCAAGGCGCGCGAGCGCATGGTCTGCCAGTTCGACATCGAAGCGACGAAACCGGAGTGGGCGCTCGGGTACAATTTCGACATCGTGCTCAGGGGCAGCAACGCAACTCCGATGGATCCCGATCATGCCTGAGCGCACGCCTTCCCAGACCGTCGGTCCCTACCTGCACATCGGCCTTGCGCAGGGCGCTTACGGGGTGCGCGAGATCTTCAGCGCGACGCTGGCCGACCCCGGTCTTGCGGGCACCCGCATCCGCATCGAGGGCCGCATCTTCGACGGCGAGGGCAACATCGTGCCCGACGCGCTGGTCGAGATCTGGCAGGCCGATCCGCAGGGCCGCTATGCACACCCCGCGGACGGGCGCGCGCTCTCCTCCAACTCGTTTCGCGGCTTCGGCCGCTCCCCGACCGACAAGGATGGAGGCTTTGCTTTCGACACCGTCAAGCCCGGTTCCGTGCCCGGTCCCGGCGGCACGACGCAGGCACCACATATCAACGTCGGTGTCTTCTCCCGCGGCCTGCTGAAACGCCTGTTCACGCGCATCTACTTCGCGGGCGATCCCGCCAACGCTGCCGATCCGATCCTTGCCCTGGTGCCAGCCGGTCGGCGCGACACGCTTATCGCCAAACCCGACGCGGCCAAGCCTGGTCTCTTCCGCCTCGACATCTTCCTGCAAGGCGCCAACGAGACCGTCTTCTTCGACGCGTGACGGCAGCCGCCGAGCATCGTCAGACGGCGGCGCTCGCTGCTGGCGCGTCCTCAGTTCAGCACGGCGAAGACAGAATCCCGTTTCGCGCCCAGCATGTCGTGCGCGGTGCTCGTGGCAACGGCGCTGGCGACCGCGATCGCCAGAAACACGCCGCTGAAAACCGAAGCGACTAGGAGGAAACGAACTGCCCGCATGACTGCTTCCTGGGGTTGGCAACGCGCGCACTGGCATTGCTAACAACCCAGTTCACGAGGAAGCCGTTCCGGACGTCATTTAGAGGTTGTGGAAAACTCGACGGCAGCACGTGGGTCGGAGAAAGTGCCGCGCACATGCTGAATCCTGCTCTGCATCATAAAGTTGAGAGCAAGACTCACGTTTCATGATCGAAGCTGAAATGCTTCGATCAGAAGCGATCTTGCTCTACTCGCGTGCTCGCTCTCTGGCTTCCAGCTCACCGATCAGCTCGGCGAGACGGTCCGAGGCCGCCTCCGCTTCCTCGACGGAATAGAGGGCGCGAAGCTTGCTGCCGAGCTGGGCCGGCAGCATCGAGACATCCTTGGAGTTCCGCTTCCGGCCCGATGTGACCTTCAGCTAGGCCGTCGTCGCGCCGAGGACGGGAACTTGAGCTGAGCCGCATAGCCTCACCTCCTCAGCCATACTGCTTGTTCACCACGCTCCGCGCGTCTAATACGACAGCTTGCCGTGTCAGCAGAGTGCTTTATGGCCGCCAGTGACAGTCTGCTTGTGCATGTGCCGTATTTGCGACGGTTCGCTCGCGCGCTCACCGGCAGCCAAGCGGCCGGCGACGCTTGTGTGGTGGCCGCGCTCGAGACGAGCCTCGCCAGCAAGGTGCCGTCGCATACGCCCGCGCGCATCGTGCTCTATCGATCGCTGCTCGAAGAGGTGACTTCACGCAATCTGGACGAGCCCGCATCCCAGGCGTCTGCAAACGAGCTCGAGCCGGTGCAGCGCAACCTCGCCGTGCTGACGCCGATGGGGCGCCAGGCCTTCCTGTTGGTGGCGATGGAGGAATTCACCGTCGATGAGGCCGCGCAAGTCCTGCGAATGTCTCCCGACGACGTGGCCTCGCTGGTCGACAGTGCCAGCCGGGGAATCTCACAACAGATCGCGACCAGCGTCGTCATCATCGAGGACGAGCCGCTGATCGCACTGGATCTGGAGATGCTCGTCCAGGATCTCGGCCATCGCGTCTTGCGCGTGGCGCGCACGCAGCGGGAAGCGGTGGCGGCCATTCGGCAGACTTCGCCGGGCCTCGTGCTGGCCGACATCCAGCTCGCGGATGGCAGCTCCGGGCTGGACGCCGTCAACGAAATCCTGCGCGATTTCTCGGTGCCCATCATCTTCATAACGGCATATCCCGAGAAGCTCCTGACCGGCGCAAAGCCCGAGCCGACGTTCCTCATTCGCAAGCCGTATCGGCGAGAGGCGGTGAAGGCCGTGATCAGCCAGGCACTCTTCTTCGACGTGCGCGGCGCTATTCCGATGCCGACCGTTTAGGTCGCGCTCGCGCCGATCTTCAAGGAGCGGAGGAGCCCGCCCGCGCCAGAACGGCGTGGAGCAGCACGTTGACCGCGGGCACGGTCATGTCGAGATCGATATCTTCCTTCTCATTGTGGCTGATTCCGCGGCGGCAGGGCGTGAAGAGCATCGTCGTCGGGCACACTTTCGTCATGTGGTAGGCGTCGTGACCGGCCTCGGAGCGGATGTCCATGGAGGGCACGCCGAGCCGCTGCGCCGTCGCGCGTACCAGATCTATGAGCTGTGGATCGAACTCGAGGCCGCCGAATCCCCAGCGCTCGGCGATCCTGATATCCGTGCGCGAGCGACGCGCGCTCTCGGCGACCGCCGCCTCGACCTCGCGATCCATGTCGGCAAGCCGTGCGTTGGAGGGATGGCGAAAATCGACATAGAGCTCGGCCTCGTCGGACAGGATGCCCGGCAGGTTGGGAGAGAGATCCAGACGAGCCGCCGACGTCTTGCCTTCCTCGGGGGCATAGCGCCAGCCGATGTCATCGACCGCGACCGCCATGTGCGCGGCGCCGACCAGGGCGTTGCGGCGCAGGCTCATGGGGGTCGGGCCGACGTGGGAGGTCTCGCCGCGCACCGAGATGCGCATGCCGTGCATCTTGAAGCCGCCGGTGACGATGCCGAGCGGAATGGCGGCCGCGTCGAGCTTCGGCCCCTGCTCGATGTGCAGCTCGAAGTAGCTGTCGAAGCTGCGACCGCCGACGGGGCTGTCGCCGCAATAGCCGATGGCATCGAGCGCATCCTTGAACCGGATGCCGTCCTTGTCGCGCCTGTCGTAGGCCCACGCGACGCTCTCTTGCCCCGAGAAAGCGAGCGAGCACATCATGGCGGGCTGGAAGCGTGCGCCTTCCTCGTTGGTCCAGTTGACGACCTCGATCGCGCGCCGCGTAGTGATGGCCAGCCGGTCCAGCGTGCGCAGGATCTCCATGCCGGAGAGCACGCCAAGGATGCCGTCGAACCGCCCGCCTCGCGCCTGCGTGTCGAGGTGGCTGCCGACGAGGACCGGCGGCAGCGCGGCATCGGCGCCTTCGCGGCGGATGAACATGTTGCCGAGCGCGTCCACCTTCAGGCCGTAGCCGCCCTGCCTGGCCCAGCCGGCCAGCTGGTCCCGTGCCGCCTTGTCCTCCGGCGTCAGCGACAGGCGTCGCAGGCCGCCGTTGTAGGCGCCGACCTGCGCCGAGGCAGAGAGCATCGCGCTCAGGCTGGCCGGATCGATTGCAGTTGCGCCGCTCATTGCGCCACAAAGCTCAGGACGACGCCATTGGCGGCCGCCGCGGGTACGCTGACCGCGCCGTCGTGGGCGATGCCCAGGGGGCCGAGCGCCTTGGCCGCGGCGGCAAGATCGGTGGTGCCGATCACGATGGCTGCCCCTCCCTCCGGCGCGGCGCCCGCGCGCACGGCCTCGGGATACCGCTTGGCGAAGGCCGCGCGGTCGCTGTACAGGAAATCCGCCCGCTTGCGGCCCGAAGGGACGCGCCAGGCGTTGCCGGCTTGCGAGACCGGCTCCTCGATGAGGCGACCCAGATGCTCCGCCACAGACTTCGGATCGGCGGACAGTATCTCGATGCGGACGATGCGGGTGGCGCCGTTGGCGTGCTTCTGCAGCTCGGGGATCCACACCGTCTCGCGCGTGAGATGCTGGCAGGCAAAGATGCGCATGCCCCCGGGCGCCTCGCTCAGCGGCCAGCGGAAGACGTTGAACCTCGCCTCGCCCTTGCCGCCTCCGGGCAGGTCGACCGGCCGGCCGAAGTGGACCGGGCCCAGCGGCGTCAGGCCGCGCGCTTTCAGGTCGGCGGCGCCGGCAGCCGCATCGTCGGTGGTGAATGCCGTGCGCTCGATGCCCTCGCGGACCTCGAGCAGATCGCGGGTCGGCTTGTTCTGCTCGGTCTCGGCGACCACGCCGAGCAGCTCCAGGTAGTCTTCGCCGAACATGATCGTGTAGTTGGCGGTGCCCATCAGCGGCGAATGCAGGCCGCGCGGAGAGACCGTGAACCCCAGGCGCTGCCATTGCGCGGCCGCAGCATCGAGGTCGCGCACCGTGACGACGACATGATCGGCTCCCAGAATATGCTTGAGCGGCATGGGACGCTTCCTTGTGCTGGACGTGCGTTGTGGGTGCTCGCGAAGCCTCCGGCTTCTCGCCTTCCCGCTGCCGAACACATAGCGCCGGGACGACGGAATTTTCAATCGCCGCTTTCTCAAGGAACGCAATTCACAAGCGCCACCCTCAGTCCTGGGCCCTGCATGCCCTCGGACTTGTTCCGAGAGTCGAAGGACGGGCCGCAAATGCCGGCGCCGTAGGTTGGGTCAAGCGAAGGCGCAGACCCAACACAGGCTACAGTCTCGCCATTGTGTTGGGTCATCGCTGACGCTCGACCCAACCTACGCCTTCGTCGAAGACGGGTAGCATGCGCATTGCCGTCGTTCGACAAGCGCACCACTAGGGAAGTGGATGGCAGCTCGGTATGATGCGCTTCTCCTGCCTGAGGATGCCACGCCCATGAGCGCCTCTCCATCCGTCTCCTGGCCGCCGTCGCTGTGGGCCGCCACCGCCCCCGCTGCTCCGGCGCTGCCCGCGCTCGAGGGCGATCAGGCGACGGACGTCGTGATCGTCGGGGCGGGTTTCACCGGGCTCTCGACGGCGATCCATTTGCGCGAGATGGGCGTGGCCGCGACGGTGGTGGAAGCGGCCGAGCCCGGCTGGGGAGCCTCGGGGCGCAACAACGGCCAGGTCATCCCGACGCTGTCGGGGCACGACCCGTCCGCCATGGTGAAGCGTCATGGCGAGGCCGGCGAGCGCTTCAACGCGGTGCTGCGCGACAGCGCGGCCTATCTGTTCGACCTCGTGCGCAAATACGGCATCGCCGCCGAGGCCGAGCAGACCGGATGGGTGCAGCCCGTGCATTCGCCGGGGCGGCTCAAGCTGGCCGAGAGGCGCGTCAAGGAATGGTCGGCGCTGGGCGCGCCGGTGGAGCTGCTGGACCGCGCGGCGGTGTCGCAGATGCTGGGCACCAGCGCCTGGTTCGGCGGTTTCTGGAACCGGACCGGCGGCCACATCAATCCGTTGGCGCTCACGCGCGGCCTTGCGACTGTCGCGGCGAGCCTCGGGACCGTCATCTACGCGCGCTCGCCCGCCGTCTCCATGGGATTTGCGAACGGCCGATGGACGGTGAGGACGGCGCATGGGTCGGTCACCGCCCCGGCGCTCGTGCTGGCCACCAACGCCTATACCGGCGAGTTCGAAAGGCAGCTCGCGCCGGCGATCGCGGGCGAGGTGATCCCCGTGCTCTCGTGGCAGATGGCGACCAAGCCTGTCAGCGACAACATCGCCAAGACCGTCATTCCGGGCCGCCAGGCCGTGTCCGATACCCATCGCGAGCTCTATTTCGCGCGCTGGGATGCCCGCAATCGCCTGGTGACGGGAGGTGCTGCCACCTTTCCCGGTCCCGCCGGCGTGGCGCTGCGCAAGCCTGTTGCCGCGCGCCTGATGCGGCTGTGGCCGCAGCTCGGCGATGTCGAGTTCGATTTCGTCTGGTCGGGCTACGTCGGCATGACGCCAGACAGCCTGCTGCATCCGGAGGTGCCCGGCTTTCCGCGCATCCATCAGCTGGGCCCCAACGGCTTTGCCTGGGTCGGCTGCAACGGCCGCGCGGTGGCGCTGTCGATCTCGCTCGGACGCGAGCTCGCGCGCGCAACCCAGGGTGTCGCTCTCGACAAGCTCGGCTTGCCGCTTTCCGAGCCTGGTCCGCGCCCGTTCCAGCCGATCGTGCGGCGGCTCGCACCCTTCGCCCTGCCGCTCTACCGCCGCCTCGACGCCAGGGAGATCTGACGCCGATCGCCGTCCGCGCTCAGCGTCCTTGCACCTGATCCAGGTCGAGCGGCACGCAATTGCGGTGGCCTGCTTCCACGCAGGCGGCGATGCGGGCGCTGGTGCGCAAGTGGTCGATCAGCCAGAACCCCGAGACGATGACCAGGATGATGACGACGGCGGCGGCCAGGTTCTGCTGCATGCGGCGCCGGTCCTCCTCGTCCTCGAATTGCCGGATCGGATCGGTGATCGGGCGATCGCCCCCGCCGAGTGCCGGCATCTTCCGCCTGAACGGCAGCACCCTGCCTCCCCCGCCGGAGGGCCGGACGTTGCCGGCCGTGGGCTCCTGATGCCTGCTCATGCCACCCAGTCCATCGTCCGACTCGCTCGCCGCAAATGCGACGTCATCCCCGCGAAGGCGGGGACCCATGCAAGTCTCCGCACATTCTCGGCCCAGTGTCGTGGGTGCCCGCCTCCGCGGGCATGACGTTGCGTCCGGGGGCGCCGGGCCGACGAAGCTGTCGACACTGTTTCGCGATGACATGCATCGGTGTTCTCAAGTTTTCATGGCCACCGACCGGAACGCCTACTCCGCCGCCGCCCGATAGGGAGCGGGCTCCGGCACAGCCTCCTTGTGGGAGGTGAGCCCGCTCAGGTAGTCCGACAGCCGGTCGAGGTAGATGTAGATCACGGGCGTGGTGAACAGCGTGAGCGCCTGGCTGACGAGCAGCCCGCCGACCATCGCATAGCCGAGCGGCTGGCGGATCTCGGCGCCCGTTCCTGCGCCCAGCATCAGCGGCACGCCGCCCAGCAGGGCCGCCGCCGTCGTCATCATGATGGGGCGGAACCGCAGCAAAGCCGCTTTGCGAATGGCCTGCGCCGCCGACAGATGCTCGTCGCGCTCGGCCGTGATGGCGAAGTCCACCATCATGATGCCGTTCTTCTTGACGATGCCGATCAGCAGGATGACGCCGATCATGGCGACCAGGCTGAAATCGAAGCCGAACACCATCAGCGTGGCGATGGCGCCGGCGCCCGCGGAGGGCAGGGTCGACAGGATCGTCAGCGGGTGGATGTAGCTCTCGTAGAGGATACCGAGGATCAGGTAGACCACGAACAGGGCCGCCAGGATCAGCATCGGCACGGTGCGCAGCGAGGCCTGGAAGGCCTGGGCGTTGCCCTGGAAGGTGCCGATCAGCGACGCCGGCATTCCCATCTCGCGCTCGGCCTGCTGGATGGCCCCGGTGGCGGTGCCGAGCGATCCGCCTTGCGCCAGGTTGAAGCTGATGGTGACGGCCGGAAACTGCCCCTGGTGACTGATCGAAAGCGGTTGGGTCTTGCGCGTCGTCCATTTGGCAAAGGTCGCGAGCGGCACCTGCTGGCCCGTGGTCGGGGAGCGGACGTAGATCTTGTCCAGGCTGTCCACCTCGCCCTGCAGCTCGGGCAGGATCTCCATTACCACGTGGTAGCTGTTCTGCTGCGTGAAGTACTGCGCCACCTGGCGCTGGCCGAAAGCGTCGTAGAGCGTGTCGTCGATCATTTGCGGCGTGAGGCCGTAGCGCGCGGCCTGGTCGCGGTCGATGTCGAGGGTCAGCGCCGTTCCCGAGGTTTGCTGGTCGCTCGCCACGTCGCGCAGCATCGGCAGCGACTTGAGCTTCTCGAGCACCTTCGGCGCCCATTCGTTCAGCTCGGCGAGATTGGCGTCCTGCAAGGTGTACTGGAACTGCGTGCGCGCGATCCGGCCGCCGATGTTGACGTCCTGCGCTGCCTGCAGGAACAGGCGTGCGCCCTCTACTTTCTCCAACTGTGGCCGCAGGCGCGCGATCACCTCGCCCGCGGAGACGTCGCGCTCGCTCTTGGGCTTCAGCGTGATGAAGAAGCGGCCGTTGTTGAGCGTGGCGCTGGATCCGCCGGCGCCCAGTGCCATGGCGTAGGTCGCGACCGCGGGGTCCTTGCCGACGATCGCACCCAGCGCCTCCTGCCGGCGCATCATCTCGGCGAACGAGACATCCTGCCCCGCTTCCGAAACGCCGGTGATGAGGCCGGTGTCCTGCTGCGGGAAGAACCCTTTGGGAATGGCCATGAAGAGATAAACGGTGACGGCCAGCGTCCCCAGGAATACGCACAGCGTCGCGAACTGGTGGCGCAGGACGAAATCCAGGCCCCGCTCGTAGCCGTGCAGCATCTTGTCGAAGCCGCGCTCGGTGATCTCGTAGAAGCGGCTGTGCTTGGTCTCCTTCTCGCTGCGCAGGAAACGGGACGCCATCATCGGCGTCAGCGTCAGCGCGATGAAGGCGGAGACGGCGATGCACATGGTGGTGGTGACCGCGAACTCGCGGAACAGCCGTCCGATGACGCCGCCGAGCAGCAGCAGGGGAATGAACACGGCCACCAGCGAGATGCTGATCGAGATGATCGTGAAGGCGATCTCCGAGGAGCCTTTGAGCGCCGCCTCGTAGGGCTTCATGCCGTCCTCGATGTGGCGCACGATGTTCTCGAGCATGACGATGGCGTCGTCGACGACGAAGCCGACCGAGATCGTCAGGGCCATCAGCGAGATGTTGTCGAGGCTGTAGCTCATCAGATACATGAGCGCGCACGCACCGAGCAGCGAGAGCGGCACGGTCACGCTCGGGATGACGGTCGCCCAGAACGTGCGCAGGAAGATGAAGATCACCGCGATCACCAGGCCGATGGTCAGCAGCAAGGTGAACTCGACGTCCTCCAGCGAGGCCCGGATTGTCTGCGTGCGATCGCTGAGGATGCCCACCTGAATGGATGGCGGCATCGCCGCCCGCAGGCGTGGCAGCTCGGCCTTGATGCGATCGACGGTCTCGACGACGTTGGCACCCGGTTGCTTGAAGATGATGAGGAACACCCCGCGCTTGCCGGACGCCCAGGCAGCCTTCTTGGCGTCCTCCGGGCCGGCCACGGCCTGCCCGATGTCGCGGATGCGCAGCGGCGCGCCGTTGCGGTAGGCGATGATCACGTCGTTCCACTTGTCGGCGACGGTGAGCTGGTCGTTGGCGTAGATGGTGTAGCTGCGCACCTCGCCGTCGATGCTGCCCTTGGGTGTGTTGACGGTGGTGATCGCCAGCTGCGTGCGCACGTCCTCCAGCGAGATGTTCTTGGCCACCAGCTTGGCCGGATCGAGCTGGATGCGGATGGCCGGCTTCTGCTCTCCGCCGATGCTGACCTGGCCGACGCCCGAGATCTGGCTGATCTGCTGGGCGAGCTTGGTATCGGCATTGTCGTCCACCTCCGTCAGCGGGAGGGCGTCCGATGTCACCGACAGGAGCAGGATCGGCGAATCCGCCGGGTTGACCTTGCGGTAGGTGGGCGGGGCCGGCAGCTCGCGCGGCAGCTGGCCGCTCGCCGCGTTGATGGCGGCCTGGATGTCGTTGGCGGCGGCGTCGATGTTGCGGTCGAGGTCGAACTGCACCACGACGGTGGTTGACCCGAGTCCGCTCGACGACGTGGTCTGCGACACGCCCGGGATCTGCGCGAACTGGCGCTCCAGCGGCTGCGCGACCGAGGACGCCATCGTCTCGGGGCTGGCGCCGGGAAGCGTGGCGGACACCTGGATGGTGGGAAAATCCACCTTCGGCAGCGGCGCGACCGGCAGGCTCTGGTAGGCGATCAGGCCGACGAACAGGATCCCGACCATGATCAGCGAGGTGCCGATCGGGAACTTGATGAAGGGGGCGGAGATGCTGGCTTTCATGCTCAGTCCACCTTGTCGACGGTCGACTGCACGGCCGTGCGCCTTGCCTGGTCGTCGAGAACCTGGACGGGCCCGCCGGGCAGCACCCGGTAGTGCCCCGAGGTGATGATGCGCTCGCCAGGCGACAGCCCCTGATCGACCAGCGCTAGGCCGCCCTCGATCCGGCTCACTTTCACGCCGCGAAGCTCGGCCTTGGACGCGGGCGTGACGACATAGGCGAAGAGGCCGTTAGGGCCCCGCTGCACGGCCGCGTCGGGAACCACCACCACATCGGGCAGGGTCTTGACGAGCAGGCGCGTGGTGACCGAAAGGCCGGGCCACAGCGCGTTGTCCGGATTGTCGAAGCTCGCCTTGAGCTTGATTGTTCCGCTCGCCGCGTCGACCTGGTTGTCGACGAGCTTCAGCGTCCCCTCGCCGAGCTGCTTCTTTCCGTCCGATGTGTAGGCGGTCACCTTCAGCGGGCCGGACTTGATCGCATCGTTGATCGTGGGCAGGTCCTGCTCGGGCGCGGTGAACACGACCGAGATCGGTTGCAGCTGGGTGATCGTCAGCATGCCGGTCTGGTCGTTGGCGTGCACGATGTTGCCGGGATCCACCAGGCGAAAGCCGGCGCGGCCGGTCAGCGGCGACCTGATGGTGGTGTAGGCGAGCTGGACGTTCGCGCTCTCGATGGCGGCCTGGTCGGCCTGGACCTGGGCCGTCAGGCTGGCGACGTTGGCGGTGCGCTGGTCGAGCAGCTGCTGGGTGGCGTTGCCCTGCTTGGACAGCACGGCGGTGCGCTCCAGGTCCTGCTTGGAGTTGAGCAGGCTCGCCTGGTCCTGCGCCAGCTTGGCCGTGGCCTGGTTGAGGGCCGCCCGGAACGGTGCCGGGTCGATCTGGATGAGGAGGTCGCCTTCCTTCACCATCTGGCCTTCCTGGAAGGCCACCTTCTCGATCTGACCGTCGACGCGTGAGCGGACCGTGACGGTGTTGGTCGCCTGCACGGTGCCGAGCCCGTTGAGGACCACCGGGAACGGCTTCGTTGCGACGACCGCCGCGTGGACCGGGGCCGCCTGCGCGGATTGCTGGCCTGCACGGGGCTGCGGCGGCGCGCCGCTGCTCGAGGCAAAATGTTGCCATCCCCAGTACGCGGCGACGACGCAAGCGACCGCCGCCAGCGGCCAACGCCATCGCCTGAGCCGAGGCATAGGTTGTCCTGCGTCTTGCCCCATCGATTAAGTCGCCCTTCGATTTGGCCATTTGTGCCGTTGTTGCCCGCGAGCGAAGCCAAGCTGGCGGGCAGGTCGCACACAAAATGAGCGCCGGTGCTTTGTGCCCGGCTGTTAGTTGAGCTGCACTACCGGGAGGGTAACGCGCGAGATGCGCTCACCCCGTCGCAGTTGACGGATTCGTGTCCGCCAGAGGCCAGTGAGGGTTGCCGGCTCGTTAAAGGGAGGTGCACAAAGCATCGTTGAGCGGATGGCGGACTTGTTCTCGGCCGCGACCGCGCCAAACCCTACCGATCTGTAATGCGAAGCGCCGGCGTGCGGCTCAGATGCCGAAATAGCCCTTGGGCAGGGGCATGTCGGCAAAACCGATGAATGCAATATGGAACGAGATTGCGATCAGCGCCGAAACGCCGAGGCTGCGCCACCACGTCCAGCCGCCAAGCATCCGCAGCTGGACGGCCACGAACAGAAAGCACGTTGGCGCAAAGCCGAGGACGGGTACGAGGAGGGCGAAGGCGGCGAGTTGTCCGACGGTGAGGAGCAGGCTCGACATCGCTCCGCCATCGCCATCCGCGGCTGCACCCGCCGTCTCCACTGCGGGTTCGGGATTGCGCAGCAGGCGCCAAAGTCCCCCGAGCAGCATCAATGCGCCGAGCGCGATCAGATAGCGATCCGGGCCGATGGCATCGAAGTTGGCGCCTTCGCGGGCCTGCCGCGCGATGCGCCAGCCGTCCGCGAGCGACACCGCGCCGAGCAGCAGGAACAGAACGCCGTGCAGACGATGCAGCAACATTGCTGGGGACTTCCTGTCTCGCGCGTGCTCGGGCAAGCGCGCGTCCTAGTGCGCGGCGGCGGGACGCGACGCATTCGATCCCGAGTGTACGAGGCCCGTTCGTCGCGTGTCGACGATTTCGTGCGCATCTTGCCTGCGTGCAAGACAGTCATGCACGTCCGCGCAATCCGCCGCTGATGCGTAGCGCCGCCGCGTTCGCCCGTGTTAGCAATGGCGCGCACGCGCAGAACGCGCGGCCGGCAGGCTCGCTCGGGTATGCCGCCAGGGGGAACCGCACATGGACGTCGGCCTGCTCTCGGGTCTCGCCAATGCGCTGACGCTGGCCAACATCGGCTTCGCGCTGATCGGCTGCCTGCTCGGCACGCTGGTCGGCATCCTGCCGGGCCTCGGCCCCGCCTCCGCCATGGCGATCCTGCTGCCCGTCGCGCTCTATCTGCCGGCCGACGGCGCCATCATCATCATGGCCGGCATCTACTACGGCGCCATGTACGGCGGCTCCACCACCGCCATCCTGATGAACATTCCGGGCGAGGTCGCTTCCGTCATCACCGCCCAGGACGGCTATGCCATGACCAAGCAGGGCCGGGCGGGCGAGGCGCTCGCCATTGCCGCCATCGGCTCCTACATGGCGGGCATTCTCGGCACCATCGCCATTGCTTTCCTGGGACCGAGAGTGGCCGACCTCGCGCTGCATTTCGGGCCTCCAGAATATTTCGGCCTGGTGCTGTTCTCGATGACGACGCTGGTGAGCTTCGCCGGCCGCTCGATCATGGCGGGCGTGATGCTGGGCGTGTTCGGCATGTGGCTCGCTTCCGTCGGCACCGATCCGCTCACCGGCACGCAGCGGCTCAACTTCGGCACCATGGAGCTGATGAAAGGCTTCGACATCGTGCCCGTGCTGATCGGCCTGTTCGGCATCGGCGAGGTGCTGGCGAGCCTGGAGCAGAGGATCGAGCAGATCTACTCGGGCAAGCTCGGCTCGGTGCTGTCGATGATTCCGCGCGGAGCCGAGATGGCCCGCGGCCTCGCCGCCTCCGCGCGCGGCACGGTGGTCGGCTTCGTGTTCGGGCTGCTGCCGGGCATGCTGCCCGCGCTCACCGCCTATCTCTCCTATGACGTGGAGCGGCAGATCTCGCGCACGCCCGAGAAATTCGGCACCGGCATGATCGAGGGCGTGGCCGCACCCGAGGCCGCCAACAACGCCACCGCCATGGCCGGATTCATTCCGCTGCTCGCACTCGGCATCCCGACTACGCCGGCGCTGGCCATCCTGCTCGGCACGCTGATGATCAACGGCCTCACGCCCGGCCCCATGCTGTTCCAGCAGCAGGCCCTACTGGTGTGGACCGTGATCGGCTCGATGTTCATCGCCAATACCGCGCTGCTCGTTCTCAACCTGCCGCTGGTCGGCGTGTGGGCGCGCATCAGCCGCGTGCCCTATCACGTGCTTGCGCCGATCGTGCTTTCGGTCTGCATCATCGGCGCCTACGCGCCGCGCAACACCATGTTCGACGTGTGGGTGGCGCTCGCCTTCGGCATCCTCGGCTACGGCATGCGGCGACTGCAGATGCCGCTCGCGCCCCTCGTGCTGGGCTTCCTGCTCGGGCCGCTGTTCGAGCAGTCGCTGCGCCAGTCGATCGCGCTGCAGGGCACGCCTGCGATCTTTTTCACGCGTCCCATCCCGCTTGCGCTCATCATCGGCGCCGTGCTGGTCTTGGGAGTGACGCTTTGGCTCCGGCACCGCTCGCGCGCAGTATCCGGGCTCATCCGCGACAGCGTGAGCGAAAGCTGAGCAACGACAAAAGAGCCATACCGAGGAGGAAGCGACATGTTGGGAGCGGTGACGAGAGGGCTGCTGGGCGCCGTGCTGGCCGTGGTCACCGCGACGGCCGCGCACGCCCAGGCCAAGTATCCCACCAAGCCCGTCGAGCTGATCGTGCCGTTCGTCGCCGGCGCATCGACCAATTCATGTGCGCGTGTCGTCGCGCAGGTGCTGGAGGCGCGCTGGGGAGTGCCGGTCAAGGTCGTCAACAAGCCGGGCGGCAACACCGTGCCGGCGGTGACCGAGGTGATGGCGGCCAAGCCCGATGGCACGACCATGCTGGTCGACAACATCGCCTCGAGCGCCATGCTCGACACCGTCGTCAAGAACCTCCCGTTCAAGGTCTCTGATCGGACGTTCGTCGCGGTGACGGCCTACACGCCCATGATGTTCATCGTCCACGCCGACTCGCCCTTCAAGACCTTGCAGCAGGCCGCCGAGGCAATGAAGAAGGGCGCCGACAGCTTCACATGGACATCGTTGGGCGGCGTCGGCGCGCAGGACATGGTGTTCCGCCGCTTCGCCGTGGCGAACGGCGTCGAGGTCGCCAAGACGCGCGCGATCGCTCTGAAGGGCGGCGCGGAGGCCGTGACAATGACGGCCGGCGGGCACGTGCAGCTCGGCACCGGCACGTGGAGCGCCATTGCCGCCCCGCTCAGCGCCGGCAAGCTGCGCGTGCTGGCGGTCGCGGGTCCCGAGCGCTGGCCGAAGCTCGACGCGCCGACGACCAAGGAAGCCGGCATACCCGACATCGAGGTGTCGTTCTGGATCGGCATCTCCGGCCCACCCGGCCTGCCGGCCGACATCGTGGCCACCTGGGACGCGGCTCTCAAGGACGTGCTCGCCGACAAGTCGGTGCAGGAAAAGATGATCAACGCCGGTGTCGTTGCCTCCTACCAGGACAGCAAGGGCATGACGGCCCGGGTCGAGCAGGACCGTAAGCTCACTCAGAACTCTGTTCGGGCATTGAGTTATGTCCAACCCCGTGGTGAGCTTGGCGTGCGCGGCTGTCCTTCGACGAGGCCCAGGACGAGAGCGGTCATGCGCGGTGAGGTGCCGACCGCCCCAGGGTGAGCTTGTCGAACCACGCAATGAGATGTGGCGTGTCCTTCGACAAGCTAGGACGAAGTCGCGTTCGCGGCCAGGGCCCAGCCAAACGGGAGACAGGGGTTCAATGCAGCTGATCGGCTCGCCGACATCGCCATACGTACGCAAGGCGCGCGTCTATCTCGCGGAGACGGGCATTGCCTGCGATTTCGTGGCCGTAGACGCCTGGCAGCCCGACGCCCGCCTGCTCGGCATGGCGCCGCTCGGCAAGGTGCCGGTGCTCGTGCGCGACGACGGCGGCAGCCCGCTGTTCGAACTCTCTCCTGGTCATCGAATATCTCGATAGCACCCTGCCCGAGGCCCGGCAGCTGATCCCGGCCGCCGGCGAGCCGCGTTGGGAGGTGCTGCGCTGGCAGGTGCTGGCGCATGGGCTCATCGAGGCCACCAGCACGCGCCTGCTGGACCAGCGACGACCGGAGCCGCAGCGGAGCCGCGAGGTGCAGGCGCGCGAGGAGGCGCGCATCGCGCGCGTGCTCGATGCCGTCGACAACAGCGTGGGTGCGCGAGAATGGCTGTGCCTTGGCCGTCTCACTTTGGCCGACGTCGTCCTGGGCGTCGCCATGCAGTACATCGACTTCCGCTATCCGCACGACTGGCGCGGCAAGCGCCCCGCGCTGGCCAAGTGGGCCGCGCGCATCACGTCTCGCCCGAGCTTTGCCAAGACGCTGCCGCCGGGCTTCACCCCGATCGCGTAGGGCTTCGCCTCTCCCCGTGAGGACGGGGAGAGGCGGATGCTCACCTCACGCCGGCTGACGCACCTTGGCGCCTTTGAACGCGGGCATCACCTCTTTGGCGAAGCGCTCGAGCTGCTCCAGGGCGACTTTTTCCGGCACGCCGACTGACAGGCTGACCGAGATGCGGTCGAGCGCCGGGTATTTCTTCTCCAGCGCCTTGATGTGCCCGATCAGATCGTCGGCATTGCCGCACAGGAAGCCGCCGGCCTTCACGGCATCCTCGATGCGCGGCAGCTTGGCGGTCGGCGCGCGCTTGGGATCGCGCATGATCTCGATCTGGTCCTCGGTGATGGCGCGCACGAGCCGCAGCTCGCCGAACATCTTCATGTTCTCCTCGTAGTACTTGGCCGCCTCCTTCATGCCCTTCTCGCGGCTGTCGGCCATGTAGAAGTGGAAGCCGAAGCACAGCCGCTCGCCGAGCTCGATCTGCTTGCCGAGCTTGGCGTGCGCCGCCTGCCACGCGAGCACGACGTTGTGCATCGCTCCGCCCTCGGCCGAGCCGCCGCCGACCATGCCCTGGATGCCGTGCTTGGCCATGAACTCGAGCGCGCGCGGCGAGCCGCCCTGGATCGGCTGCCAGCATTCGACCGGCAGCCGGAACGGCCGCGGCACCAGGGTGAGCTCCTTAAGCGTGTAGCCGCGATACGGCACCTCGGGCGGCAGCGTGTAATGCTTGCCCTTGTGCGAGAAGGACTCCTCGTTGAAAGCCTTGAAGATGATGTCGGTCTGCTCCTCGAACAGCTCCCGGTTCGCCTCCTGGTCGATCAGCGGCGCGCCAAATGTCTCGACCTCGCGCGTGTGGTAGCCGCGGCCCAGCCCGAACACGACGCGGCCACCGGTGAGGATGTCGGCGACGGCATAGTCCTCCGCCAGCCGCAACGGGTGCCACATCGGCGCGATGTTGAAGCCGCAGCCGATCTTGATGTTCCGGGTGCGGTGGGCGAGATGCACTGCCATCATCAGGTTGTTGGGAATGCACTCCGTGCCTTCGCGCTGGAAATGGTGCTCGGCCATCCAGAAGCAGTTGTAGCCGAGGCCGTCCATCAGCTTGGCGAGGTTCTCGGCTTTGCTGAGCGCGCTCGCCAGATGCGCGTTTCCGTAGCGCCGCTCGTTGATCGGGGTGCCGCCGTAGCCGACGTTGTCGAGATCGGCGTGGCCGGCAAACAGGCTGTCGAACTTGGTGATCATGGGGGTTTCCTCGTGATGTTATTGGCTGATGCGGGGCGAGATGGGCTTGAAGATGCGAACGCCGGGGATATCGAACAGCCCGGCGGTCAGGCGGCCGGCCGGGACGACGGCTATGCCGCGTCCCTTCGACGTCCGATCGAGGCCGGCGCTTTCGAGCCGGATGACGG
Organism: uncultured Alphaproteobacteria bacterium; assembly: GCA_963774165.1. GTDB lineage: Bacteria > Pseudomonadota > Alphaproteobacteria > Rhizobiales > Hyphomicrobiaceae > AWTP1-13. The sequence continues at coordinate 202,985 of CAVZEC010000017.1, forward strand.
TCGCGGCATAGGGCGCTGGAACCTTGGCGGCGCCTTCCAGCATGAGCAGATGGGCGCCGGGTGGCACCTCGGGCGTGTCGTCGATGCCGGAGAACAGGTTGCGATACCAGTTGGAGTGCTCGGCCTGCCATTCGCCCGTAGAGGCCGGCCCGCCGTTGGCGCGATACTCGGCGCTCTCGAACACGGCGCCCGACACCACGTCATGCATGGCGAGCCAGGGCGAGGGAGTCGGCGTGATCGCGCGGAAGCGCTGGCTGGCGCGGAAGCCCGGCACGTTGCGGATCAGCTTGGCGATGTGTCCGAGATACCAGACGTGCCAATCCGCCTCCCGGGCCGGATTGCGGAACTCCATCTCGACCATGTAGATCATCGAGCGTTACCTCGTGACGTTTCCCCGCTACCAGTCTACGCGCGCCCCGTACGGCCGCCCAGGGTCTCGCGCGCTATGGGAGCCTGCCCCGCCGGCAGCGCATATCCGTCCACAAACCCTCGTCGGCGTGAGCGCACAAAGCTTCGTTCCCCGTGCTATGTAGGCGGAGCTCTGCCGCAACGCGCGCGGCCATCCCACAACGGACGAAACCAACGCGTCCGGCCATGCAGAAGGAGCACTCGCGGGTCATGCCCAGCAATCCAAGCTCGTCGTCGCCGGACGCGGCCAGCCCTGTCGAGCGCATCGGCCGCATTGCCGACACGATCGCGAAGTCCGGCGCGGCCAACGAGGCGCTGGGCCGGCTCACGCCCGAGGTCGTCGACAAGCTGCATGAGCAGCGGATGTTCCGCATGCTTCTGCCGCGCGCCTACGGCGGCGACGAGGTCGATCTCGTCACGTGGTTCCGGGCAATGGAGACGCTGGGCAAGCTCGACGGCAGCACCGCCTGGTGCGTCGGCCAGATCAACGGCTGCTCGGCGACGGCGAGCGCACTCGCGCCGGAGGTGGCGCGCCGGATCTGGGGCGAGCGGAACGCGGCCTTGAGCTGGGGGCCGCCGATCCGCTCGCGCGCCGACGAGGCCGAAGGCGGCCATCGGCTCAACGGCGAGTGGATGTTCTCGAGCGGCAGCCGGCACGCGACCTGGATCGGGCTGATGGCGCCGGTGTACGGCCGTGACGGTGCGGCACTGCAGCTGCCCGAGGGTACGACCACGCGCATCTTCCTGGTGCCGGCCGGCTCGGTGGAGTGGGTCGAGAATTGGGACGTCGTCGGCCTCAGGGCCACCAACAGCGGCGGCTTCAAGGTGAAGGACCTGTTCGTGCCGCAAGGCTTCTCGCTGGACCGGGAGCACCTGCGCGATGTGCGCCTTCCGGGCCCCCTCTACAGGTTTCCCCTCAACGGCTATTTCTCGATCGGCTTCTCGGCCGTTGCGCTCGGCATAGCGCGCTCGATGCTGGACGCGACGATCGCGCTCGCCCTGGAGAAGAAGCCGCGGCTGTCCAAGACATCGCTGCTCGAGAACCACCACGTGCAGTTCCAGATCGGCGAGGCCGAGGCCCGGCTGCGCTCGGCCCGCAACTACGTCGAGACGACGGCACGGCAGGTCTACGAGGCCGTGGTGGCGACGGGCAAGCTCACGCTCGCGCAGCGCATGGACACGCGCATGGCGGCGACCTTCGCCATTCACGAAGCCAAAGCCGTTGCCGACGTGTCCTGGGAGGTTGCCGGCGCCAACGCCATCTTCGCCTCGGCTCCGTTCGAGCGCCGCCTGCGCGATCTGCGCACGCTGCTACAGCAGGCCCAGGGCCGCAAATCGCACTTGCAGGACACCGGCGCCTTCCTCCTGGGTCACGAGGCCAACCTGGCCTTCGCCTGACGGCGAAGTTGCCGCCCCGCTGGCGATGTTGGCGCGCCTGCCTGACTACTTGCTCTCGGGGCCGACGTAGCATTTGCGCATGCTCTCGCAGCGGTGCGAGCCCGAGAGGTGCATGGTGTCGCCTTTGGCCGGGGAGATGAACCGGCACACCTCTTCCAGGCCCTCCGGCGTCAGCCAGCCCCGGCGGCGGCCGCGCTGGACGGCAAAGCAGTCGGCCGTCTCCTCGTCCGGGCCCCTGAACTGATGGCCGCACTCGTGTGCGTAGATCCACATCTTGACCGGCGTCGACACCCGATTGAGGAGCTTCGGGTTGAGGATCAAAAAGCCTGGATAGGCGGCGCCGTAATCGTCGAGGTTGTTGTCCAGCACCGTGGGGCGCCGGCCGCACTCGAGCTTGCGGCCGTCGAGCTTGAGCTCCCCCGCCGGAACGATCCTGGCATCGCCGCCGACGTGCGCCACATATTCTTCCGGCGTGGGGCCGGCTTCGGCGCGGGTCCAGAACGACATGCTCAGCGCCAGGGCAAGCGCCATCCGCGCCCCCAGCCGAGACTGCCGCCGGCAAAGTCCTGTCCCCCTCAAGTGCGGAATGCCCTCTCAGATCCGTGCCTTAACCAACACCTTGGCGCGTCCTCCCCGCCATTGCAACCGGCGGCGCTGCCATGCCCGTCGCCGCCGCGCGGCGTGACGCCTCAATCGGCGACCGAGGCCTCGATGTGCTCCATGTCCGCGTCGGACAGCCCGAAGTGGTGGCCGATCTCGTGCACCAGAACGTGGGCAACGAGATGGCCTAAGGCCTCCTCGCCCTCGGCCCAGTAATCGAGGATCGGGCGGCGGTACAGGAATACCATGTCGGGCCCGCGGGGCAGGTCCATCACGCTCTTCTTCTCGAAGCTGACCCCCTGGTACAAGCCCATCAGGTCGAACGGGCTCTCGATCTTGAGCTCGCGCAGCACCTCGTCGGTGGCGAAGTCCTCCACGCGCACCACCACGTCACGGGCGAGATCGCGGAACGCCGGCGGGAGCCTGGCCCAGGCTTGCGCCGCCAGCTCCTCGAAATCGCCGAGGTCCGGGGCCCGACGCCGCTCCCAGTCCTTGCCGCCTGCCATGGGTCGCCTCGCCTGCCTGGCCGTTCTGGCGACAGACATAGGCGCTGGGCCGGACCGCCACCAGAGGCCGCCCGGCCGGGGGATCGGCTCAGGCTTCGGCCTCGATGACGGCCATCACCTGGCGCACGCCGACCACCGCGCGGAGCGCGTACTCGACCAGCTCGGCCACACGCGGCGCGACCCCGGTGAGCCTGAGATCTACGCTGAGTTCGCTGCCGTCGCCCGATTCGCGCGAGGCGTGCACGCGGCTCGGCACAGCGCCGAGCTTGGCGACGGGCTCGATCAGGCGCGGCAGCAGGCCGGGATCGGCGGGAGCGGTGATGAAGAAGAAGGCTCGGACGGTGCGGGTCTGCGCGCGCGGCGCAACGCCGGCGGCGACAGCTTGGGATGGCATGGGAGGATGGTCCTTACACGAGATCGCGGAAATAACTGGCAGCGCCCGGCGCCCTCAGGCAACCGGGACAGTAATAATTCGCTGGGCGATCAGGGTGTGAAGGACAGTCTGCATGAGCCCACTATATGCCCATCCCCGTTAACAGTTCAAGAAATACGTTGGCCGAGGACAGTTTTCCGGGCCGTGAGAACACCACCAACCTAGTCCTGAGCTTGTCGAAGGACGGGCGGCGCATGCGACCCGTGTGATTGACGGATCGCTGAACTAGGCGTCACGCCGGCTTGCGGGCGATCAGGACGGCCTCGTCGAGGGTGAACCAGAGCTTCCCGTCGTCCGTCCGCGGCTTGAGGAAGGCCTGCAGCGCCGGCGAGCCGTCGGACAGCATGGAGCGCAGCTTCTCGATCGTCGCCGGGTCGCTGCCCAGGCGCTCGGCCCAGGACTGGAACTCCATGTCCTTCGGCAGCCGCTCCTTGTGCATTACCTCGAAGCCGGTATCGGCCAGCACCTCGGTCCACTCCGACATGCCGAAGCAGCGGCCGTGGCTCGGGTCGCGGATCTTCTCGAACGCGTTGTAGGTCAGCGCCGCGTCGCGCAATTCCGCGCTGGAGAACCCGGGGGTCGACTCCGCATCCGGCGAGATGTTGTCGACCAGGGCGAATGTGCCGCCCGGCTTGAGCGTGCGCCACACCTCCGCGACGAAGGTCGGGATGTCGGGGAAATGATGCGGCGCGATGCGGCAGGTGACAAGATCGAAGCGCGCGTCCTCGAACGGCAGTGCCTCGGCGTCCGCCGGCGCCGTCTCCATGTTGGCTAAGCCCTTGCCCTTGGCGAGCTTGGCGGCCTCGACGAGCATCTCGGCTGTGAGGTCGCTGGCGATCACGCGGGTGACGTGGGGCGCGAACGCCGCCGCCGTATGCCCGGCTCCGGTGGCGACGTCGAGCGCCTGCCAGGACGGTTTGGGCTGCACCAGCTCCACCAGCCGGCCGAGGCTTGCGCCCTTGGCGTGCACGGTCGACGTCGCATAGGCCGCCGCATGCGCGCCGAACTGCTGCTGCACGAGGGATTTGTTCATCGGGTGCACCTTCCGCGACCGCCGGACATCGGCGCAGGCTAGCATGCCGGGCTGCGCCGCCCAACCGCGACAGGTTCAGCCCAGCGTTTGTCCGCCGTCGACCGACAGCGTCTGCCCGGTCACCCAGGATGCCGCGTCGCTGCACAGGAACACGGCCGCGTTGGCGACCTCCTCGGGCGCACCGAGCCGACCCCACGGGATCGAGCGCAGGATCGCGCCATAGAGCTTGGGGTTCGACGTCTTGCGCTCCTCCCACATCCCGCCCGGAAACTCGATCGAGCCGGGCGCGATCGCATTCACGCGAATCTTCTTCGGGGCCAGGATCAGCGCCTGCGACATGGTGTAGTTGATTACGGCCGCTTTCACGGCGGCGTAGGGCGCCGATCGCGTGCTCGCCTGATAGCCCGAGATCGACGAGATGTTGAGGATGGCGCCGCCGCCGGCCTGCTCGATGAAGGGAAGTGCGGCATGCGAGGCGCGCACGGTGGCCATCACGTCGATGTCGATGCTCTTGGCCCAGCCGTCCTCGTCGTCGGTGGCGCCGAACCCGGACGCGTTGTTCACGAGTATGTCGATGCCGCCAAGCGAGTTGGCCGCCGCCGCGATGTAGGTCGCAATCGCACCCTTGTCGGCGAGGTCGCACGTTGCAGCGTGCGTCTTGACGCCTCGCGCCGCGATCTCGGCCGACGTCTTGTCGAGCGCGGGACGGCCGCGAGCGCAGATCGACACCGCCGCGCCCGCCTCGGCGAACGCCAATGCGATCGAGCGTCCAATTCCCCGGCTGCCGCCGGTGACCACGGCCCGTTTGCCCTTCAACAGAATCTGCATGCCCGCGTCCTTCGTTGTGATTAGCCGGCGAGACTTTGTGTCCTCGCGCGGGCCAAGGCAAGAGGAGGTATCTGACCCTCCGGGCCTGACGCTGGTGAGCGGCAGCTCAATTCGTTCTGACCATCGACGCAATCGCCACCTCGCCCTGAGCCTGTCGAAGGGCGGGCCGCGGGCTGAAAGCGTGCTTCGACGAGCTCAAAACGGGGTTGGAGGGCCTCGGCAGATGGGTCGGTCTCGGCCTTGTCACGGACGAGTGTTCTCGATGGGCGGAATGATACCTATGCCTGGCCCGGCGCTGTGACGGAGATTGCCGTTGCGTAGCGGCGGGGTCCATCGTCGAACGCGAGGCCGCGGTCGGCCGCCAGATGCAGCATGGCGCGCTCGGCCAGCGCGGTGATGGTGAGCAGCGGGTTCACGCCCAGCGAGCGCGGCATGATGGAGCCGTCGATCACGTAGAGACCTTCGTGCACGTCGGCTGCTCCGGCGCCCGGACCGGCGTCGAACACGCGGCACTTGTGGTCCACGACACCTTTGTCCCGCTCGCGGCCCATGCCGCAGCCTCCCAGAGGATGCGCGGTCGCCGGCTGCTGGCCCATCATGGTGCCGGCCAGCGGGTTCTTCACATAGCTGCCGCCGCCGTGGCCGACGAGGGCCTCCAGGGCCGCGTCGAGACGCGCGTAGACGGGCTCGTCCTTGGCGCCCGGCCAGCTCAGCGTCAGCCGGTCGTCCTCCAGCGCGAGTAGCCCCGAGGCACTGTCGTGCGACACGGCGAAGAACGTCTGCAGGCTCGCGAACGGCCCCTTGTAGACGCCGGCGATCAGGCTCTTGAGCGCACCCAGCAGCCGCCCGTTGGGGATGAACAGGGCCGGCAGCATCGGCGCCAGCGACGACGGCAACACGCCTTCCTGGATGGTCAGGCTCTTGGCCAGGTCGTGCTCGTCCACGATCTCGATCTGGCCCGAGACGCACGCTCCGACGTCGAGCCCGTCGACCTTGGCGGGGTGTCCGACGCCGATGGCGTTGACCGGCAGCTTGGCACCATAGCCGAAAGCGATGATGTCGCCGTTGGCGGAGAAGCTCCGGCCGAGCCGGTCCGACACGGCAAGCCCCTGCTCGCGCGAGCGCAGCAGGATCTCGGTCGACCCCAGCGTGCCGGCCGCCAGCACGACGAGATCGGCCGTCACGCTCGCAGAGGCACCGGCGCTGTCCAGCCTCTCGAAATGGACACGCCAGCCACCCTCGGGGGCCTTTGCCACGTGGCGCACCTTCACCTGCGTGAAGATCTCCGCTCCGTGTCGCGCCGCGTCGGGAAGATAGGTGAGCGCCACCGTATTCTTGGCGCCGACGTTGCAGCCTCCGCAGCAGTCGCCGCAATGCGTGCACGCGGGCTGCGCCACGCCGGCCGGATTGATCGTCGCCTCGAAGCCGACCACCACCGGCGCGTGCACCGGCTCCTTGCCGAGCGTCACCGACGCGCGATGCAGGGCCTGAAACTTGCTGCGCCCAGCCGCCGCCGGATCGCGCGCCGGCCGCACCCAGCGGGCCGCGCGCGCGTAGCCTTCATCGAGCAGCCCATCGTGCGCGACCTCGTCCGGCCAGACCGGATCTCGGAACATGCGCTCGTCGGGCCGCAGCGCCACGCCGGCATTGATGAGCGAGCCGCCGCCGAGCCCGCAGCCGATCAGCACGTGCATGTCCTCGCCGAAGCGCACGTCGTAGAGCCCGGTCGACGAGCCCAACCGCATGCGCTTGCCCGTCAGCTGCATCTCGCCGCGCAGGTCGGGGAAGCGGGAGGGGAACTCTCCGGTGACGAACTCGCGCCCGCGTTCCAGCACGCAGACGCGCTTGCCCGCCCTGGCCAGCCGCGAAGCCGCAACCCCGCCGCCATAGCCCGACCCCACCACCACCACATCGTAGTGGGGCTTCAGACGGTCGAGCGGTCGTGCGAGGCGTGTCATGGCGCGGTTCCCGGCGAATCGCGCCACATTAGGCAGAGTCCTTGCGTCCAACCAAATGATTACGGTCGCAGTGGGCTGGCCAAGATTCGCATACTTGTCGACGCGCCTTGGGCTAGATTGACGGGGTCCGTGGGTTCCGAGCAGACAAGGAGAAGCCGCGATGGCCGCCGCCGCATCCGCCGCTCCCCGCCGCATTCCCGCACGCGAGTTGCTCGCCCAGGACGAGCTCGCCGCCGTGCGCGAGCCCGTCGAATGGAAGGGGCTGGCCCTCGTCGCCCATGCGTGGGCCGTCATCCTCGGGTCGATCGCGCTCGTCGCGGCTTTTCCCAATCCGCTCACCTACATCCTCGCCGTGATGCTGATCGGCTCGCGCCAGCTCGGCCTTGCCATCCTCATGCACGACGGCGCGCACCGGTGCCTTTCCCGCAACGAGGAGCGCAACCTCGTGCTCAGCCAATGGCTGTGCGCCTATCCGGTTTTCGCCGACACGATCGCCTATCGCCGCTACCATCTCGCCCACCACGCCCACACGCAGCAGGAGAACGACCCCGACCTCGTGCTGTCGGCGCCTTTTCCGATCACGAAGGCGAGCTATCGCCGCAAGTTCTGGCGCGACCTCACCGGTCAGACCGGCTACCAGCAGAGGAAGGCGCAGCTGCTCAACGCGGCGGGCGACCCGTCATGGCCGGCATCGCGGCGCGTGCGCCATTTCGGCAAGAAGCTCGGGCCGCAATTGGCCGCCAATGGCGTGCTGCTCGCCGGGCTCGCACTGGCCGGCGTCTGGTGGGCCTATCCGCTCCTGTGGCTGGTCCCGCTGCTGACCTGGATGATGGTCATCACGCGCATCCGCAACATCGCCGAGCATGCGGTGGTGCCAGACTCGGACGACCCGCTCCGCAACACGCGCACCACCAAGGCGAGCCTGCTGGAGCGCATCTTCGTCGCGCCCTACTTCGTCAACTATCACCTCGAGCATCACCTGCTGTTCTACGTGCCGTGCTACAACCTGCCCAAGGTGCATGCCATCTTGATGCGTGGTCCGCATGCCGCCCGCATGGAGGTGCAGCCGGGCTATCTCAGCGTCCTGAGACTGGCGACCTGCGTGCCCGACGCCGAGGATCGTCCCGGCGCGATCGTCAACAACGCGCGGCGTGCGCGCAGCGGCACGCGCGTCGGCGAGGACCAGGCGTCCTCGGGCTTCTGATCCTGGGGATCCCGCGCCGCACGGCCGTCTTCACTTGAAATGGTAGGGCACCTCGTAGGTGAGCTGGAGCGGCGTCATACCGGCCGGCGGCACCAGGAACTTGGTGTGGCGCACGGCGCCGAGCACGATGTCGTCGAGCTTGGCGTTGCCGCTCGTCTTGGTGATCTCGACGGTGGCCAGCCCGCCGTCGCCCGCGATCACGAACTTGACCCGCACCGTGCCGAGCCCGCCCGAGCCCTTGGGTTTGGTCTTGGCCAACGCCTGCGCCACGTAGCGAGCGTACTCGAGCACTGCGCCGGGGCTGGCGGCTGCGGGCGCGCTGGTTTTCGCGATGCTGGCGGTTTCGCTGCGCGCCGCGTCGCCACCCGCCGCAGGGGCTGCGCTCTCCTGCTTCTTCTGGTGCTGCGCCTCGTGCGGCACCTCGAGAACGGCGTCGGCCTCGCGGACCGGCTCCTCCTTGGGCCGCTCTTTCGGCTCCTCGGGTTGCTCCTTCTTCTCCTCCTGCTGCTCCGCGGCAGCCGCGGCAGCGCTTTGGGGAGCGCCGTCGGTGCTTTCGACCGTGGCCGCGGCGGCCGCTGGCGCGGGCGGCAGCCGCTCCGGCTCGCGCGATTCGAGCACGTCGGAGCTGACCATCGTCACGCTGATGGCATCGATCTGCTGTCCGCCTCCGCCGGCCAATGCGTCATCGTGCTTACGCACCATGGCGTAGAGCACGCCCACATGCGCCATCAGCGCGATGGCCAGCGCTGTAAACCATATCCTCCGGTCTCCTCGGTCGGGCGGGCGTGGGTTGCGCTGCACGGAAACCAAGCGCATGGGCGGCCTGGACGAGCCCGATGCCGACGGCCGGGGTTTGTCCGCAGCCGGGATGGCGAGGGCTGTCGCTGAACGGGCGGCATTCTGCATTGCGCTGGGTTCGTCGGGATCGGTCAGTGGATGTTATACTGTAACATGGCAGACACGCTCCGCAGCGAAACACCCCGAAGGCGCGACTCATGTTCTTGTGGGGCGCGGCCCGCCGCGTGTAGTAACGTTATACTGTTACATATCGGGGGAGCGTGCAATGCCCAAAGCTCTGAGCCGTTCAGGGGGCTGGAGGCATGTCGTGGTTCTGCTGGCTGCGGTCGGTGCGGGCGTCTGCTCCGCCGTGACGGCCCAGGCGCAAACCCAGCTGCCCGGCATCACCGTCACGACGCCGAGCCCGGTCACGCCTTCGGCGCCATCCACCCAGGCGCCCGCGACCGCACCCCAGCAGACGGCGCCCGCCCCCGACCTGGCCGGCACCGGACTGCAGATCTCGCCCGACCAGAACTTCGTGTCGACCACGGTCGTCACGCCCCAGCAATTGCTCAGCCAGCCCTCCTCGACGCTGGGAGACGCGCTCGGCTCGCGCCCAGGCATCGCCGCAACGACGTTTGCGCCGGGGGCGAGCCGGCCGGTCATCCGCGGCTTGAGCGGCTTTCGGGTCCGCATCCAGGAGAACGGGCTGGCGACGGGCGATGTGTCGGCGCTGAGCGACGATCATGCCGTCCCGATCGATCCGCTGGCCGCCGGCCAGGTCGAGGTGGTGCGCGGGCCGGCGACGCTCCGATACGGTTCGCAAGCCATCGGCGGGGTCGTCAACGCCGTCAACAACCGCATCCCCACCGCGATCCCCACCAACGGCATCCTGGTCGAGACGCGCGGCGGGTTCAGCACGGTGGACGATGGGGGCAACGGTGCCGCGATCGTGGAAGCCGGCGCCGGCAATTTCGTCATCCATGCCGACACGTTCGCGCGGGCGGCCGGCGACTACGGCATCCCCGGCGGGACTCAGGCCAACACCAGCCTCGAGAGCAGCGGCTACTCGCTCGGCGGCTCCTATGTGTTCAAGGACGGCTTCCTGGGCATGGCGTATTCATCGTTCGACTCCACCTATTACATCCCCGGCATCGAAGCGGCCGCCAGCAAGAACCACATCGTTCTCAATCAGTCGAAGTGGGCCAGCAGGGGCGAGTGGCGCGTCAACGACTTCGGCCTGGAGGCCGTCCGCTTCTGGTTCGGCGCCACCGACTACAAGCACGACGAGGTGGATTCCATTCCGGTCACCGTAATCGGCTCGACCTTCCTGCAGACGACCTACGAGGCGCGCATGGAGGCCCAGCACCAGCCGGTCAGGACTTCTCTGGGCGTGCTGCGCGGCGCCGTCGGCGTGCAGTGGTCGGATCGCGATCTGCAGGCGGCCGGGGCGGACGGCATCCTCCTCGCCCCCACCAACACGCAAAGCCTCGCCGGTTTCGTCTTCGAGGAGTTGCAGGTTACGAGGAAACTGCGGTTTCAGGCCGCCGCGCGCATCGAGAACGACGACGTCAAGGGCACGGCTTCCACGTTTCCCCCAACTTTCCTGCCGCCACCCGATGATCCGACGGAGACCCTGGCGCAACGCAAATTCATCCCCAAGAGCGCGAGCGCCGGCATCCTCTACGATCTGCCGTACGGCGTCGTCGCCCGCCTCACGGGGCAGCACGTCGAGCGGGCGCCGGATGCCACCGAGCTGTTCTACAAGGGACCGCACGACTCGACGGCCACCTTCGAGATCGGCAGCCCGAACCTCAAGATCGAGGGAGCCAACACCTTCGAGATCGGCTTCAAGCGGGCGAAAGGCGACTTCCGCTTCGACGCTTCCGTCTACCACACCGACTTCAAGAACTTCATCTACAAGCGATTTACCGGCGCCAAGTGCGACGACGACTTTGCTTCCTGCGGGACCGGCACGGAGCTCGACCAGATCGTCTACTCCCAGCAGGATGCCACCTTCTACGGCGCCGAGCTGCTGGCCGAGTACGACGTTCAGCGCATATGGCGCGGGGTGTGGGGCATCGACGGGCAATACGACTTCGTTCACGCCAAGCTCGCCGACGGCACCTACGTCCCGAAAATGCCGCCGCATCGCCTGGGTGGCGGGATCTATTACCGCGACATCAACTGGTTAGCGCGCGTGAACCTGCTGCACGCCTTCCGTCAGGACGAGTTCGCCACCTTCGATACTCCCACGCCGGGCTACAACATGCTCAACGCCGAGCTGAGCTACACCACTAAGCTCGAGCGCCAGGCAGGCCTGGTCCCCGAAGTCACCGTCGGCATCCGGGGCGAGAACCTGCTCAACGACGACGTCCGCAACAGCGTCTCCTACAAGAAGGACGAAGTGCTGCTGCCCGGCGTGAACGTGCGTATGTTCGGCTCGATAAAGCTCAACTGACGACGCCTCTTGCCTTCCTTGCGGGCGTGTACTAACGGCATCGGTCCGGGCCGGTAGAGGCCCAGCTATGCATTTGCGGGGCATTTGCGGGGGTTGGGGCTTTTCGCGCCGCACAATATGCTGCCCGGCGCTAGCAAGGGGACTGGGGCCGCGAACTGCCACACGACGGCGCTTTGTTGCGCGGTTGAAAAAACAACTCTGGAACCGTGCTGGAAGTTGGGATAACGCATCCCGATCTAGCAGAATAGCGGGCTGGGAAGCGACGAGGACCGGGCGGGATGCAAGCGGGCGAGATCGCAGCACGAAGCAGGGGCCGCACGGCCCCGACGGACGTTTCCAATCCGAACTACTTCCATAAGGTCGTCGACTGCCAGTGGGCATGTCCGACCCACACCCCCGTTCCCGAATACATCCGGCTGATCGCGCAGGGGCGCTACGCCGCCGCCTACATGCTGAACTGGGAGAGCAACGTTTTCCCCGGCATTCTGGGCCGCGTCTGCGACCGCCCGTGCGAGCCCGCGTGCCGCCGCGGCCGCGTGGAGGAGAAGCCGGTCGCCATCTGCCGGCTCAAGCGCGTCGCCGCCGACTACAAGGGCGAGATCGATGCGTTCATGCCGGACATTCCGGTCGCGAAGAACGGCAAGCGCATCGCCCTCATCGGTGCAGGCCCCGCCTCGCTCACCGTGGCGCGCGACCTGCTTCCGCTCGGCTACACCTGCGTGCTGTTCGAGAAGGACCCCAAGGGCGGGGGCCTGATGCGCACCAACATCCCCTCCTTCCGCCTGCCCGTGACAGTGCTCGACGAGGAGATCGACCGCATCGCCGCCATGGGCATCGAGACCCGCTTCGGTCACGAGATCAAGAGCCTCGACGCGCTGCTGAAGGAAGGCTTCGACGCCGTGTTCATCGGCACCGGCGCGCCGAAGGGCAAGGATCTGGACATCCCCGGCCGCAAGGAAGCCAAGGCCAACATCCACATCGGCATCGACTGGCTGACCTCCGTCGCGTTCGAGCATATCCACACCGTCGGCAGACGCGTGGTGGTGATCGGCGGCGGCAACACCGCGATGGACTGCTGCCGCACCGGCCTCAGGCTCGGCGGCATGGACGTGAAGGTGACCGTGCGCTCGCCGCGCCGCGTGATGAAGGCGTCGCCCTGGGAAATCGAGGACGCCGAGCACGAGGGCATTCCGATCCTCGACAATCACGCGCCCAAGGAGTTCCTGCTCGACAAGGGTCGTCTGGCCGGCGTCCGCTTCCAGAAGATGAAGGAGGTCGGCGTCGACAAGAATGGCCGGCCCAAGCTGGAGCCCACGGGCGAAGATGTGGTGCTCGAGTGCGACGACGTGCTGATGGCGATCGGCCAGGAGAACAGCTTCCCCTGGATCGAGCGCAACGTCGGCCTCGAGTTCGACGAATGGAACATGCCGAAGGTCGACAAGACCACGATGATGTCGACGCGGCCGGGCGTGTTCTTCGGCGGCGATGCGGCCTGGGGCCCGGAGAACATCATCTGGGCCGTCGCTCACGGCCACCAGGCCGCCCTCTCCATCGACCTGATGTGCAATGGAAAGGACCTGAACCAGGAGCGTCCCAAGCCGGGCTCCGACCTCTTCAGCCAGAAGATGGGCATCCACGAGTGGTCCTATAAGAACGACTATACGCCGTTGCATCGCGTGGCCATGCCGCACGCCGACAAGGCCCAATCGCTGCGCAACCTCAAGGTCGAGGTGGAGCTGGGCTATGACGACAAGCTCGCCTTCAAGGAAGCCGAGCGCTGCCTCAACTGCGATATCCAGACCGTGTTCTCGGCGCCGCTCTGCATCGAGTGCGATGCCTGCATGGACATCTGCCCGGTCGACTGCATCAACTTCACGGACAACGACGCCGAGCCGGCATTGCGCGAGCACCTGCGCGTGCCGGCCCGCAACAAGAAGCAGGAGATCTACGTCTCCGACGCTCTCAAGACCGGCCGCATCATGGCCAAGGACGAGGACGTGTGCCTGCACTGCGGGCTGTGCGCGGAGCGCTGCCCGACCGGTGCGTGGGACATGCAGAAATTCATGTACGTCGAAGCGCAGGCCTCGCAGGCTTGTCTGACGCATCACAATGCCTATCTGCGCTGAGAAGAGGCAGATCCCCAGATGAGCGGCATCAACGACTTCGTGGTGAAATTCGCCACCGTCAACGGCTCGGGCTCGGCCAGCGCCAACGGCATTTTCGCCAAGACGCTGTTCCGGATGGGTATTCCCGTCAGCCCGAAGAACATCTTTCCCTCCAACATCCAGGGCCTGCCCACCTGGTACGAGGTGCGGGTGTCGGAGGCCGGCTATCTGGCGCGGCGCGACGGCATCGACCTGATGGTCGCCATGAACCCGCAGACCTTCAAGGAGGACCTGGCCGAGGTCGTTCCGGGCGGCTGGCTGCTCTACAATTCGACCCTGCCGCGGGTTTGGCCGCGCGATGACATCACCATCCTCGGCCTGCCGATCGCCGAGATGTGCGCGGCCAAGTGGAAGGATATCCGCCAGCGGCAGCTGTTCAAGAACATGGTCTACGTGGGTGCGCTTACCGCCCTCCTCGAGATGGACCTGGATGTCCTCAAGAGCGCGGTGGCCGACCAGCTGCGGGGCAAGGAGAAGCTGGTCGCGGCCAACATGGAGGCGGTCCAGCTCGGCCGCGAGTACGCGCTCAAGAACTTCGATTGCCCGCTGCCGATCCGCCTGCGTCACGCGGAAGGCGCCAAGGGCAAGATCCTCGTATCGGGCAATGACGCCGCCGGGCTCGGCGCCCTGTACGCCGGCGCCACCGTATGCGCCTGGTATCCGATCACGCCCTCGACATCTCTGGCCGAGGCGTATGAGCGCTACGCCAAGCGCATGCGCGTCACCAAGGACGGGCGGCGGCTGTTCGGCATCGTGCAGGCCGAGGACGAGCTTGCGGCCATCGGCGTTGCCATTGGCGGCGGCTGGAACGGCGCGCGCTCCTTCACGGCCACGTCCGGTCCGGGCATCTCGCTGATGAGCGAGTTCCTGGGGCTCGCCTACTTCGCCGAGGTGCCGGTGGTGCTGTTCAACATCCAGCGCGGCGGCCCCTCGACCGGTATGCCCACGCGCACGCAGCAGTCCGACATCATCTCCTGCGCCTATGCCTCGCACGGCGACACCAAGCATGTGCTGCTGTTCCCGGCCAACCCCACCGAATGCTTCTCGATGGGCGCGCAGGCCTTCGACCTGGCCGAGCGGCTGCAGACGCCCGTCATCGTCATGTCCGATCTCGACATCGGCATGAACGACTGGGTGACGGACGCGTTCGCGTGGGACGATGCGCACGTGCACGACCGCGGCAAGGTGCTGAGCGCCGAGCAGCTGGAGAAGTTCAAGGAGGTCAAGGGCAAGGACTGGGGCCGCTATCAGGACGTCGATGACGACGCCATCCCCTACCGCACGCTGCCCGGCACGCACCCGACCAAGGGCGCCTTCTTCACGCGTGGCACTTCGCACGACGAGAACGCCCGCTACACCGAGGACGGCCACGTGCACGCCCGCGTGCTCGACCGCATCCGCCGCAAGTTCGACACGGCCCAGACCCTCGTGCCCAAGCCCGAGGTCACGATCCGCGACAAGAGCGGAAAGACCGGTCTCATCTACTTCGGCGCCACGACGCCGGCCATACGCGAGGCGCTCGACCTGCTCGAGCGCGAGGGCGTGAAGGTCAACGCGCTGCGCATCAAGGCCTTTCCGTTCTCCCGCGACGTGGCGTCGTTCTGCGCCATGCACGAGCGCGTGTTCGTCGTCGAGCAGAACCGCGACGCGCAGATGCGCTCCCTCCTCATGACCGAGGCCGACGTGCCCGGCGCCAAGCTGATCGCCGCGCTCAACTACGACGGCATGCCGCTCACCGCCGCGTTCGTGCGCGGCGTCGTGCTGAAGCGCCTGCAGCCCGCCAAGGCCGCCGCGGAATAGAACAAGAGACACCCATGAGCTACATCGCCAAGCCGTCAGCGCATCACCCGGCCCTGCCCAAGAACACCCTGGGCCTCACGCGCCGCGACTACGAAGGCACCATGTCGACGCTGTGCGCCGGCTGCGGGCACGACTCGATCACGGCTGCCCTCATCGAAGCCTGCTTCGAGATGGATCTTCCCGCCCACCGCATCGCCAAGGTGTCCGGCATCGGCTGCTCGTCGAAGGCACCGACCTACTTCCTCTCCCGCAGCCACGGCTTCAACTCCGTGCACGGGCGCATGCCGTCGATCACCACCGGCGCCAGCCTCGCCAACCGCGAGCTCGTCTACATCGGCGTGTCCGGCGACGGCGATACGGCTTCCATCGGCCTCGGCCAGTTCTGCCACGCCGTGCGCCGCCGCGTGAACATGACCTACCTGGTCATGAACAACGGTTGCTACGGCCTCACCAAGGGCCAGTTCTCGGCCACCAACGACAAGACGTCGCCCTCCAAGAAGGGCGAGGCCAACCCGTTCGAGGCCATCGACCTGTGCCAGATGGCGATCCAGCTAGGCGCCGGCTTCGTCGCCCGTTCGTTTTCGGGCGACAAGACCCAGCTGATCCCCCTGATCAAGGCGGCCATCAGCTACAACGGCTTCGCCTTCCTCGACGTCATAAGCCCGTGCGTGACGTTCAACAACCATCCGACCTCGACCAAGAGCTACGACTACGTGCGCGCCCACAACATGGCCTCCGAGAACAAGCTCGACTATGTCGAGCCCAAGGAGGAGATCACGGTCGATTACGTCGAGGGCAGCTCGGCAACCATCGACATGCATGACGGTTCTCGGCTGATCCTGAACAAGCTCGACAAACAGCACGATCCGCGCGACGCCGATGCCGCCATCATGGCCATCCGCAGCAACGCGGCGAAGGGCGCCGTGGCCACCGGCCTGCTCTACATCAACGAGACCCAGCAGGACATGCACGACATCCTGGCCACCGACGCGCGCCCGCTCAACGTGCTGCCGATGGGCGAGCTGTGCCCCGGCTCCAAGGCGCTCGAGGCGATCAACGCCCGCCTGCGGTAGATCGGCGCGGAAGAAGGCGCCGGGCTTGTCCACTCGGCGTCAATGATCAGCGCGCAAGCATTTGTCTGCCTTTGCCGAGGGCACATTCGGCTGTCGATTATCTGCGTCACTGCGATAGAAAAATACGATGCAATCGTGCCATGGTTACGGCGCGGACACATGTGCCGATCCCGAAACGGACCCGAACAGGAGGTGGACATGAAGCAGCTCGTGGCGGCCCTAGTCGGCTTGGTGATCGGAGCCGCGGGAAGCTGGCTCTACATGGACGGCCGGCTGCAACCCGCCCTGCAACGGATAACTCAGTCGGAGTCGTCCCGCGACCTTGCCACCAAGGCTGCCAAGGTTCTCGAGGAGCAAATCGCGAATGCCAAGCAGGCAGGCGAGAAACTCCAGGGGACCCTCAAAACGCTCGAGCAGGAGGTGAGCGAGGCGAAGGATAAGCTGACGCGCGCGCTATCGGAGAAGCAGGCTGCCGAGAAATCTGCGAGCGATCTGAAGACGCAGCTCGGTCAGGCGGTCTCCGACAAGGAAGCAGCCGAGCGCGCGCTCGCCGAGGCAAAGAAGCCGCAGTGAGGCACGGCCGAAGGGTGCCGCGGCTCGGGCGGTGAGCCTGGCTGACACTTATGGGATCGCCGCCGTCGGCGCGCGACGTTGAAGTTTGTTCGAGGGAACGGGAGATGGCGTTGGCAGGCACGACACGGCGAGCGTTCACGACGGGGCTGGCTGCGGCAGCAGTTGCGCCGATGGCAGGCGTGGCGCGCGCCCAGCCGGCGTATCCGGCGGGGTTGACGGTCAAGTTCGTCGTGCCGTTCCCGGCGGGCGGAGCGCAGGACATCGTCGGCCGCGTCATCGCCGACCGGCTCGGCGCGCTCTGGAAGGTGCCGACGATCGTCGAGAACGTGCCGGGAGCCGGCGGCAACATCGGCATCGACCGAGTTGCCAAGGGACCGACCGACGGCACCCAGGTCCTGATCGTGCCGCCCGGCCTCGCCACCAACCAGTTCCTCTACAACCGGTTGGCCTACGATCCTGAGAAGGATTTCGTGCTGCTCGGGCTGGTGGCGACGGTCGCCAATCTCCTGTGCGTGCGCAAGGACCTGCCGGTCAATTCCGTTGCAGAGCTGATCGCCCATGCCAAGGCCAATCCGGGCAAGCTCAACTATGCGTCCTCGGGTATCGGCACGACCGTGCATCTCTCGGCCGAGCTGTTCAAGCGCACGGCCGGCGTCGAGATGGTGCACGTGGCCTATCGCGGCAGCGCGCCGGCGCTCAACGACCTCGTCGGCCAAAGCGTCGACCTGATGTTCGACAACATCACCTCGATCATCGGCCAGGCGCGCGCCGGGGCGGTAAAGCCGCTCGGCATCACCACACTGAAGCGATCGACCCTTGCGCCGGAGTACGAGACGGTGGCCGCCACCGTGCCGGGCTTCGACACGGCTTCGTTCACCGGTGTCGCCGTGAAGGCCGGAACACCGAAAGCGATCTGCGACAGAATAGAAGCGGATACGCGCGCGATCTGCGAGGATCCGCTGCTGAAGGAGCGGCTCGCCGGCTTGATCGCCGAGACGGTCAGCCTGGGCTCGCCCGAGTTCACCGCCTTCGTTGCTGCCGAGCGCGCGAAGTGGGGCAAGCTGATCAGCGATCTGAAGCTGCGCGTGGAGTAGGGCTCCGGGTCAGCGGACAGATGCCGTCGAGGTCAGATTGACATCGAGCGCTTCGTGTCCCTCCGAGTTGGCCAACATTCAGTGGCGGATCTGCTTCTGGTGGACGCCCGAAGGTCCGTCCGGGGTTGAAATTGTCGACTACCATTGAGGAAACACTACGCATGGCGCAGCGAGCTATCGCCGCCGACCTCGAGGGTATCGAGACATTCAAACGCACGGCGGCCTGAAGCGCCGCTATCCGCCTCACCGCACCGTCGGATACTCCTGCAGGGTGCGCTGACAGGCAGACCGCCACTCGGCTTTGGTCATGTGCGTCTCGCGGTCCCAGAAGCCCATGCAATCGGCCAAGCTCTTGCCGCCGCCGCCGGGCGCGCTCGGAGCCGTCTCGCTGGGGCTGCCCGGCGACAGAGCGAGGCCGCCGGATCGGGCGGGAGGGGTTCCGCCGCTCGAGAACTGCGTCGACTGCTGGGAGGGAAGTGGCGCGATCCCCGGCACCTGGGGAGCAGGCGCCGCCAAGGCGCCGGGGGTAGAGGTCGACGGGGCGGGTAACGTCTGGGCCGCTGGAGCGCTCAGTATCGACGACGACGAGCTTGTGCCGGGCTTGTGACGGCCGTGCCGCCGGTGCGGCCACCGGCGCCACCTCCTCCACCGCCTCTCGACTGGGCGGTGGCGGCATCGCAAGCAACGGAAACTGCAAAAATCGCTACGGCGGCCAGAGGCCAAGCACGGCGAAGCGGAGGCATGCGGACCTTCCTTTCGGCTCCCCCTTCGCTATCGATCCTCGAAGCAAGCAACGCGGAGGCGGCGATTTTGTTCATCCTCTCTGAGCTTCCGGTTGCACGGAAAGCGTGCACGGCGCCCTCACCCGAGCGACGCGAATGGCGGGGGCAGCGCAATTCTGATATGCATCGGCGAATGCATCAGCAAAGGCCCCGCTCATGACCTACGCTTTCACTCCCGTCCCGCAGCCGACGCTTCCGATCAAGGGCACCGACAAGCTGTTCCCGATCCACCGCATCTATTGCGTGGGGCGCAACTACGCCGAGCACACCAAGGAGATGGGCGGAGACACCAAGGACCCGCCGTTCTTCTTCCAGAAGAACGCCGACAACGTCGTCACGGATGGCAAGTTTCCTTATCCGCCGGCGACCAAGGACGTGCACTTCGAGATCGAGATGGTGGTGGCACTCAAGTCGGGCGGCACCGACATCAAGGCGGCCGACGCGATGAAGCACGTGTTCGGCTACGCGGTCGGTATCGACATGACGCGTCGCGACCTGCAGGCGGAGGCCAAGAAGCTTCAGCGCCCGTGGGAAGTGGGCAAGGCCTTCGAGCACTCCGCGCCATGCACGGCACTGGTTCCGGCGCAGCATGTGGAGAGCCCGTCCAAGGGTGCGATCTGGCTCGAGGTCAACGGCGTGCGCAAGCAGACCGGCGACCTCTCGCAGATGATCTGGGATATCCCGCACCAGATCGAGTTCCTGTCCACGCTGTTCGAGCTGAAGGCCGGCGACCTGATCTTCACGGGTACGCCGTCCGGCGTCGGCGCCACCAAGAAGGGCGACAAGCTCAAAGGCCACGTCGACGGCGTCGGTGACCTCGACGTGACGGTCACCTGACCTGTCCGGCTCGTGGCGGTGCGGCCCTCGGAGCAAATCCGGGGGCGGCAAGGCGCACCACGAGGCTGGCTCGCCCTGAGCGTGCCGAAGAGCGCGCTACAACCACATCCCGTCGAGTTGCACTCGCGGCTGCGGCGTTAACCGCCCCGCGCGACACTTGGCGCGCTGCGGGAAATGGGCTTTTCTGTCATTCAGCAGATAAGCAGAATACGGACGGCAGAGAGCCGTGCAGGCTCCACGGAGGGGGAATTCATGTCGCATGGTCATGGCGGCCACGGGGTGGTGGAGGGAGAGAACAAGAAGATCGCCATTCTCATCTCCGTGCTGGCGCTGTTTCTCGCCATCTCGGAGACGCTCGGCAAGGGCGCGCAGACGGAGGCGCTCAGCTCCAACGTCGAAGCGTCCAACCTGTGGGCGTTCTATCAGGCCAAGACCATCCGCAAGACCACCATGGATACGGCGGCCGAGCAGATGGAGGTCGACCTCAAGCTCGCCAAGGACCCCAACGTCAGGGATCTCCTGGAGAAGAGGGTCAACGAGTGGAAGGAGCGGGGGGCGCGCTACGAGAGCGAGCCCAAGCCGAACGGCAAGGGCGAGGGCCGCAAGGAGCTGATGGCGCGCGCGCTGCAGGCCGAGGCTCATCGCGACGTCGCGCTGGCCAAGTACCACAATTTCGAGTTCGGCTCGGCCGCCTTCCAGATCGCGATCGTGCTCGCCTCCGCCTATCTCATCACGGGCGTCATCTATCTGCTTTGGGGCGCCGCCGGCCTTGGTGCGTTGGGCATCTTCTTCACGGTGATCGGCATTGCCGCGCCGCATGCGTTGTCGTTCCTCGGCGGGCATTGATCGGACTCGGTTGGCGCAAGCGCGCGGCGCGGAGGAAGCGATGGCAAGACGGTCGCTGCGGCACAGGGCGATGGGCGGCGAGACGTTGCTCGGCTCGATGATCTTCGAGTTCTTCTCGCCCGGCATCGCGCAGGTCCACAAGCTCGCCGGCTGCGAGTACCTCATCTACGACATGGAGCACGCGGGCTTTTCGATCGAGCAGCTCAAGGAGCAATGCGCCTACTGTCGCGGCATCGGCATTACGCCCATGGTGCGGGTGCCGCGCGGGGAGTACCACTTCCTCGCCCGCGCTCTCGATGTCGGCGCGCACGGGGTGATGGTGCCGATGGTGGACTCGGTGGAGCAGGCGCGCGCGATCGCCGAGGCGACGCACTACCCGCCCAAGGGCCGGCGCGGGGCGGCATTCGGCTTTGCGCACGACGACTACGAGCCCGGCGATCCCGCAGCAAAAATGAAGGCCGCCGACGCCCGCAATCTCATCATCGCGCAGATCGAGACCGAGCGCGGTCTGGACGCGGTCGAGGAGATCGCCGCGGTGGACGGCATCGATTGCCTCTGGCTCGGACATTTCGACCTGACCAACTTCCTCGGCATTCCGGGTCAGTTCGACAACCCGCGCTACATCAACGCGGTCAAGCGCATCGTCGCTGCCGGTCGCAAGCACAAGAAGGCGCTCGGCTACATGGCCGCCGACGCGGTCCTGGCCAAGCGCTACAAGGCTTACGGCTTCAACATGATCGCCACCGGCACCGACCACGGCATCCTCATGGCCGGCGTGCGCGATATCCTGTCGGCGGTCGCGGAATGAAACGGCCGCCGGACCCAATTGTCCGGCGGCCAGGCAGATCGGCGGGGGGCAAGCCGATCAGCGTTTGGTGATCACGATCTCGAGGTACTCGCTCGGAACGACCATCGTGCCGTCCTCGGCGCGGTTCATCTTGGCGATCAGCGCCATCAGGTCCGCCCTGAGCCCGCGCTGGCCCTCCTCGTCGAGGGCTGCAAAGGCCTTGAGGATCGGACCGTAGTAGCTCTTGAAGACCTCCATGAAGTGCTCCGCAGAGCGGTAGCGGAACACGAAGTCGCTCTTTGCCACCTCGATCGAGGCCGAGTCCGCGCCGAACATCTCCTTGATGCGCGCGTGCGTGCCCCACAGCGCCGGGGATTTGGCGCCGGCCGGCGGCGGCAGGTACTTGCCGAGCGTCTTGAACACCTGCCCGATGAAGCCGTCCGGGGTCCAGTTGGCGAGGCCGATCTTGCCCCCGCTCCTGCACACCCGCAGCAGCTCGGCTGCCGCCTTGTCCTGGTTGGGCGTGAACATGACGCCGAAGGTCGAGAGGACCACGTCGAAGGTGGCGTCGGCAAAGCCCAGCGCCTCCGCGTCCGCCTCCATGAACTCGACCGCAAGGCCCTCGGCCCCGGCACGGATGCGGCCGCGCTCGAGCAGGCTCGGCACATAATCCGTAGACACAACATGGCACCAGCGCCGCGCGGCCGCGAGCGTGGCATTGCCGTTGCCGGCGGCGACGTCCAGCACCTTCTGGCCCGCGCGGATGTCGAGAGCCTCGCACAGCTCCTCGCCGACGATCTGAAGGGTGGTCCCGACGACGGCATAGTCGCCGGAGGACCATGCGCCGTGCTGGCGGGTCTTCAGCGCACTGAGGTCGACCTGGGCCGGCGGCTGGTTTTGACTGAGGGTTGCGAGTGAGGTAGCCATGACAATTCTCCTGTTGGGCGATTGACGTTGGAAATCTGTTGCTTGCCTTGGCGCCCCTAGCGCGCCATCGGTTGGACGGGTAGCGGCCGCACGTGGAGGCCAGCGTGGTAGTCGGCGTGGAAATGGGTGTGGAATCCGAGCGGCACCTGTCCGCGCGGCATGAGCCATGCGGCGGCATCACCCGGCCGCGGCGCGTTGGCCGCGGCGGGCGTGCCGAAGCCTGTGTTCGCACTGGCTCACGTTCCGACCCGGCATGGCTCAGTAGTACCGGCTGAACGAGCGGTGCCCCGCCTGCCCCCTCACGGCGCCGATGATCTGGGGGCGCGTGAGACCGATATCCTTGAGCTCGCGATCGCTCATCATGTCGAGCTGGGAGATCGCGGCATGCTCGATGCGCCAGGTGAGGTAGGTCCTCCACCAGCGCCTGAGGATGGCGCCGGGTCCGGCGACGGTTGCCTGCCCGGCGGCGCCTTGCGCCGCGACCGGCGTGCTGAGTGTGGTGCTCATGTTCATCTCCATTGGCCTTTTTCTTGTGATGCGCTCTCGGCGATCCATCGCCAGGTCCTGGTTTTCTCCCGCGGCTCACGCCATATGCGGGCCATGACCGTCCATTCGACGGTAGCGGGCCGACGTGGTGGCGGGCGTGATACTGGGCGAGGAATATTCCGTGGAAACTGACCCATTGGACCGGGCAGGCGATGCACCCTCGGTGCATGTGCGCATGCTCGGCCACATGACGGTCAGCCGCGACGGGGCACGCCCTGGCGCTGCCGTCATCGCGCAAGGTGCGCGCCCTGATCGCCTATTTGGCGCTTGCGCCGCGTGCCGTTACCCGCAGCCAGCTCTGCGAGCTGCTGTGGGACGTCCCTAACGATCCCCGTGGAGAGCTGCGCTGGTGCCTCAGCAAGGCCCGCGGCATCCTCGACGAGCCCGGCCGGCAAAGGATCCAGACCCAGGGCGATACCATCGCTCTCGATCTCACGGACTGCTCCGTGGACGCGATCGAGATCTCGCGCGTGATCGAGAAGGGTGTCGCCAGTTTCGCCCCGGAGCGGCTGCGGAGATTGTGCTCGTTGTTCGCCGGCGACTTTCTCGAGGGGCTGGAGATCGACCGCAGTCCGCAGTTCCACGGCTGGCTAGTCGCCCAGCGGCGCCGTTTCCGCGGCTGTCAGACGGCCGTGCTGGAGCATCTGGCCGGGAGCGCGTCGGGAGACGAGGTATTCGGCTATCTGGAGCAGTGGCTCGAGCTTGCTCCATTCGACCAGCGCGTCCACGAGCTCCTGCTGAATGCACTTGGCCGCGGCGGCCGGATACGCGAGGGAGAGGAGCACCTTGCGGCGACGATCCGGTCATTCGAGGCGGAAGGGCTCGACAGCGCGCCGATCCGCGACGCGTGGCGGTCCGCGAGAGCCCGCCCGGCGCCTTCTGCGCCGCTTGCCGCGGTCGCCTCCACTGTGGTCCCGACCCCGCCGCCTGCCCCGGTCTCGCCCGCGAGCAACCCCGACGGGATCGCCACGGGATCTCCACGCCGCGCCTCGGTTGCGATCATGCCATTTGTCGACCGGGCCGCCACAAGGGGCGCGCCGCGCGGGCTCGCCGATGCGCTCGCCCACGATGTCATCATCAGGCTCGCCAAGCTGCGCAGCGTCTTCGTCATCGCGCAAGGGACGGTCTTCGCCCTCCACGATCGGTCCATCGGCTCGGAAGAGGCCGGCCGGATGCTGAACGTGGACTACGTCGTCAGCGGGTCGATGCACCGGCATGAGAGGCGTCTCTCCGTGACTGTCGAGCTCGCCGAGACGCGGTCGGCCCGGATCGTCTGGACGGAGGTCTTCGATCACAAGCTGGACGACGCGTTGCTCGTGCTCGACGAGATCGGCAATCGGATCGTGGCCTCGGTCGCAAGCGAGATCGAGACGGTGGAGCGCAATCGCGCCATCCTGAAGCCGCCGAGCTCGCTGGACGCGTGGGAAGCGCATCATCGCGGCCTCTGGCACATGTACCGCTTCAACCACGCCGACAACGAGCGGGCCCGGCACTACTTCGAGATGGCGGTTCGCCTCGATCCGACCTTCGCGCGTGCCTTCGCCGGTCTGTCCTTCACGCACTTCCAGAACGCCTTCCAGGGCTGGGCCAGGCGCGATGTGGAAATGGAGCGCGCCTTCGACGCTGCCGGACAAAGCCTCATGGTCGACGACCGCGACCCGGCGGCGCACTTGGCCATGGGGCGGGCGCTTTGGCTGCGCGGAAGCCAGGACGAGTCGGTGAACGAGTTGGAGCGGGCGATCGACCTGAGCCCGAACTTCGCTCTCGGCCACTACGCGCTCGCGTTCGTCCACTCGCAGGGTGGCGATCCGCGCGCGGCTCTCGGCTTCGCCGATCACTCGCGCCAGCTGAGTCCCTTCGATCCGATGCTGTTCGCCATGCTAGGTGCGCGCGCTATGGCATTGGTTCGGCTCGAGAAATTCGATGAAGCCGCGGACTGGGCGGTGAAGGCCGCAGCTCGCCCAAACGCCCATGCCCACATCCGGGCGATCGCGGCCTGCTGCCTGTCCCTGGCCGATCGGCGCGATGAGGCGACGGCCCTCGTCGGCTCGATTCACAAGACCCTTCCCAAGTACAGCGTCGACGATTTCCTTGCCGCATTCCGCTTCGGTGCGGATGGAACCGCCCTCTTCCGCAAAGGCGCAAAGAGCATCGGCATTTGACGACTTGCCGGCGCGTGGCGGTCGGCGATCGGCCTATTGCTGCTGCTGCCCGCTGGCCGTCGCCACCCGGGCCGAGACCGGATTGCGGCGCATCAGGTCTTCGATACGGGCGCGCTCCTTCTGGAACTCGGCAATCTGCCGCCCGGCCAGCGCGCGCTCGCGAGGCACCTGGATCGACATCGGATCGACATAGCTGCTGTTGACCAGCACCTCGAAGTGCACGTGCGGCCCCGAGGCCAGCCCGGTGGAGCCGACGAAGCCGATGATCTGGCCCTGGCGCACCTTTACGCCGTCGCTCACGCCCGAGGCGAAGCGCGACATGTGCCCGTAGGCGGTCTTGTAGCCGTTGGCGTGACGGATGCGGATGTAGTTGCCGTACTCGCCCTTGCGTCCGACCTCCTCGATGACGCCGCTGCCTGCTGCCATGATCGGCGTGCCGGTCGCGCACGCCCAGTCGACGCCGGTGTGCATCTTCGGCACCTGCAGGATGGGGTGGCGCCGCACGCCGAAGCCCGAGGTGATGCGCACGTCCTCCCCGCGCACCGGGCGGCGCATCAGGAACTTGCGGGAGGTGTTGCCCTGCTCGTCGTAGTAGTCGACGACGCCGTCGGGGGTGCGGAAGCGATAGAACCTGTGCGTCTCTCCGGCCGAGGTGACGGCGGTTGCGAGCAGCTCGCCCAGGCTGCCCTCGATGCCCCGCTCCTCGTCCTTGACGTCGAAGAAGAACTCGAAGCCGTCGCCGGCGCGCACCCGCTGGCGAAAGTCCGTCTCGTAGGCGTGGATCTTGAGGATCTGCAGGATGAGGTCGGGGGGGATGCCCTGCCGCTCCGCGGTATGGTGCAGGCTGGCGTAGAGGCTGGAGGCCTGCGGCTGCTCGTCGTCGGCGATCTCGGCCCGGATGGCGCGCTCATCGATCGGGGAGGCGCTGGCGACGAACTCGCCGGCGGCGTTGCGCGTTACCGTCACCTTGTGGTCGTGCCCTTCGCCAAACACGCTGACGCGAATTGGCTCCATCCGATTGGCCCGGACCACCGATGGGACCAGGGTGATGTGCACCTCCTGGCTGGCTTGCAACGCACCGTCCGCCAGCGCGTTGCGCGCCGCGTCGCTCATGGCTCGGGCCTGCCAGGTCTCGGCCCCGACGCGCATCAGGACGCGCGCCAGGGTATCGCCGCGCTGGGCTTTGATGACGCGCACCTCCCGCCCGGCGAGATCGTCGGCCGGGTCCTCGGACTCCAGCACGGATTTGGCCAGCACGGACGTGTTGGGCTGGGGCGGTTCGACCGCATTCCTGGCGGAAGCCACCGTGTCGCCAGGGCCGGGAGCGGGCGCGTCCGCAGGAAAACCAGGTCGCAGCGTGGCCGGCTCCTCTGCCGCCGCCAGCACCCGGGTGACGATATCGGCCACCTCCTCCGCAGCGAGCTCCTGGCCGTCTTCGCTCGGGATCACGCCGCCCAGCAACTCGACGATCTTGACCGCGGCGTCCTGCTGGCCGTCCTCGGAGGGCTCGGTGGCATCGAGCGGCGTCGTGTTGGCGTAGAGCTTGAAGGGGTTGAAGGGCGGAATGCTCTGAGCCTCCGCCTTGGTGATGGGCGCGAGCCGCGCCACCAGGCGCGCATAGGGCTTGTTGAGGATATAGTCGCGGTTGCCCCGCCGCTGCCGCATGGCATCGAGGATGACGAACTTGGTGGCCATGGCGCCGCTCGGGATCAGCAGCCGGTCGGTCTTGGGTATCGCCCATCGCAGCCCGTCGACCCGCGCCGAGGGGAGCTGGAAGGAGGCGAGCGGCGCATCGCGCACGCGCTGCAGGCTCGACAG
>CAVZEC010000017.1:235000-248450 GCA_963774165.1 uncultured Alphaproteobacteria bacterium
CCGGTAAACGGCGGCCGTAACTATAACGGTCCTAAGGTAGCGAAATTCCTTGTCGGGTAAGTTCCGACCTGCACGAATGGCGTAACGACTTCCCCACTGTCTCCAGCACATCCTCAGTGAAATTGAATTCCCCGTGAAGATGCGGGGTTCCTGCGGTTAGACGGAAAGACCCCGTGCACCTTTACTGCAACTTTGCACTGGCAATCGTGTTTGCATGTGTAGGATAGGTGGTAGGCTTTGAAGCCAGGGCGCTAGCTCAGGTGGAGCCGAAAAGTGAAATACCACCCTTGTGGATATGGTTGTCTAACCGCGGTCCGTCATCCGGATCCGGGACATTGCATGGTGGGCAGTTTGACTGGGGCGGTCGCCTCCCAAATGGTAACGGAGGCGCGCGATGGTGGGCTCAGGCTGGTCGGAAATCAGCTGTCGAGTGCAATGGCATAAGCCCGCCTGACTGCGAGACTGACGAGTCGAGCAGAGTCGAAAGACGGTCATAGTGATCCGGTGGTTCTGAGTGGAAGGGCCATCGCTCAACGGATAAAAGGTACGCCGGGGATAACAGGCTGATGATGCCCAAGAGTCCATATCGACGGCATCGTTTGGCACCTCGATGTCGGCTCATCACATCCTGGGGCTGTAGCAAGTCCCAAGGGTATGGCTGTTCGCCATTTAAAGTGGTACGTGAGCTGGGTTCAGAACGTCGTGAGACAGTTCGGTCCCTATCTGCCGTGGGTGTAGGAGTATTGAGAGGAGCTGTCCCTAGTACGAGAGGACCGGGATGGACGTACCTCTGGTGGACCTGTTGTCGCGCCAGCGGCACAGCAGGGTAGCTATGTACGGACGGGATAACCGCTGAAAGCATCTAAGCGGGAAACCCACCTCGAAACCAGTACTCCCTTGAGAGCCGTGGAAGACGACCACGTTGATAGGCCGGGTGTGGAAGCACCGCAAGGTGTGGAGCTTACCGGTACTAATAGCTCGATTGGCTTGATTGCTCTCATTAATGCAATGCTCATCTTGGCCTTCAGGCGCCAGGCTCGCGCGGCAACGTGCGAGGCCGGTGACGAAGGTTGGCCGTCCGGCGAAGCTTCGGCTTCGCCCGCAATTGGCCGGCGCGCGCCGCGGCGTGCGCTCAGGTTGGGCGTGAGAATCGCCTGTAGAAATCCCAAGACCAGTTTGCTTCACCCTTTTGCCGACCTGGTGATTATTGCGGGGTGGCTGCACCCGATCCCATTCCGAACTCGGCCGTGAAACGCCCCAGCGCCGATGGTACTCCGTCTCAAGACGCGGGAGAGTAGGTCATTGCCAGGTCTGCCAAAGGGTGAAGCTTGCAACGAGATCCCTTCCTTCACGAATCCAAAAAGGCCGTCGCCTCATCAGCGACGGCCTTTTTGCGTTTGGGGACCCGATGCGGACACGCTCGGGCCCGATCCGTCGCGCCAGCATCGGACGAAGTCGCATCACGCGCGTGAAGCTCGACGAGATCGAGACGGCAGCGGCGGGCGTGGGCCTAATTTCTCCGAGGCGAACCCGACTCACGGGCTGCGTTCATGGAAGTTCCGAAGGCGAGCGCCGCGGCGAGCACCAATGCTGCCGCGGCCGCGAGCGATGCGGCGCGCAGACTCCCCGAGTACTCCGACAGAACCCCAGCTACCGTCGGGCCTATCATCTGACCGAAACCGAAGCTCGCTGTCGTCAATCCGAGAGCACGCTGCGGCCGGCCGCCGGACAACTCGCGTGCAGCCATCAGTCCAAGTGCGGTCAATCCCATGAACGTGCCGCCGAGCAGGATGGCCGAGACGCAAACGCCTGCGACGCTCACCCATTCGACGCTTGCCGCGACCCCGGCGGCTTCCACCAAGCAAGCGACGGCGTAGGCCTTCAAGAGCCCGACGCGTTGCCCGAGCCGCTGCCACACGGGCACCGATGGGATTGTCGCGACACCGACCAGCACCCATACCCACGGCTCGAGAGACCGGATGGAGGCTGTCTCACGCACGATCGTGACGAGGAAGGTCGCGGTGATGACATAGCCGAAGCCGAACAAGCCGTGAGCGGTGGCAATGCCGGCGAGCGAAGGGCGGGTCGGAGCGTCGTGTCGGTGAGATGCGGCGGATTGCGACGTCGCTGCTGCAGGGATCCATGCCGCAACGAACAGAGTCGACGCCAATGCCGCCAGTCCTGTTGCGATCCACATCTCCTGCCATCCGGCGCCGACAGCAGTCAGTGCCGCGACGATAACCGCCGACGCGACGATGCCTGCTCCTACTCCAGCAAAGTGAACGGCCGCGAGTTGGCCGCGACCGGCAGCCGCCAACCGTTCGAGCACGAGCGTCGAGGCGCAGATGATCACGAAGGCACTGGCCATGCCACCGACGAAGCGAATGGCCATGAGCAGGTACGGCTGCGATGAGATGGCCATCCCGGCGGTCGTCGCCGTGCTGACGGCCAGCGCCGTCAGCAGCCACGGCCTTGGATTTGCGACAAACACGGATCGTCCGACGACAAGAGCGCCGACCATGTATCCGAGGAAGTTGGCTGATGCGACGAGCCCTGCGTCCACCTTGCTCCAGTGAAGCGCACCGATCATGACGGGGAGTATGGGCGTATACACGAACCGGCCAATTCCCATGGCGGCCGCCATCGCGAGGAGGCCTCCTAAGGCCAACCGCACGGAGTCCTTCTGATGCATGATCTTGCTGCCGCCTGTTGGCCGAAAAAGAGAGGACCGCTTGTGGCATACTTTCCCTGAAGCGGCGATCTTGTTGGCACCGGGACCTGGCGGTGCCAGGAAGCATCATCGGCAGTGCACGTCCGAGGCAGCGAGAGCAACGTACTGCGTGGTGGTCTCCGTCCGCTCTTGGGCGATCCAGCCAGTCGCGGATGACGGGCGCGCTCCGGTCGGGAAGGGACAGGTTTGCTTCGGCTCGTCCAAAGTTCTATGAGCGAGTGCTCGGGCAATGCTCTGTGTTGAGCCCGACAAAGGGAGGGTACCCCATGTTCTCGCACCTGTTCGTCGGCGCCAATGATGTCGGCGCGTCCAAGAAATTCTACGACGCCGTGCTCGGAGCCATCGGCATTCCGGAGGGCAAGGCCGATCCCAAGGGCCGCGTCTTCTATCGCACCAAGACCGGCATGTTCGGCCTCACCAAGCCGATCGACGGCCAGGCGGCGACACACGCCAACGGGGGCACCATCGGCTTTGCCTGCGACAGCCCCGAGAAGGTCAAGGCCTTCCACGACGCCGGCGTCGCCAACGGCGGCAAGAGCATCGAGGATCCGCCCGGCTGGCGCGAGGGTGCCGCGGGCAAGCTCTATCTCGCCTACCTGCGCGACCCCTACGGCAACAAGATCTGCGCGCTGCACCGCGCCTGAGCCGAGCTGGTTGTTCGGTTTCGGAGTGAAAGAGCAACGGGCGCCGCGCGGTGGAGCACGACGGCCCGGCGCACCAGCGGGGACGAGGTGCGCTTGCTTCCCCAGGTGGCGGTCGGTTTGCAATCGCTATCAACAGAAGAGGGCTTCATGTCCGAGAAAAAGATCCGCGTCGGCCTGATCGGAGCCGGCGGCAACACCAAGGCTTTGCATATTCCGGGGCTCAAGAAGCAGGACGGCGTCGAGATCGTCGCTGTCGCCAACCGGACGCGAGAGTCCAGCCAGCGGGTTGCCGACGAGTTTGCCATTCCGAGAGTTCATGACCACTGGCAAGCGCTCCTGGAAGACGCGAACATCGATGCCGTCTGTATCGGCACATGGCCCTATATGCATGCGCCCCTGACCATCGCTGCACTCGAGGCCGGGAAGCACGTGCTGTGCGAAGCGCGCATGGCAATGGATCATGACGAAGCCCGTACCATGCTGGCGGCGTCGCTCCGCCATCCCGCTCTGATCGCCCAGATCGTCCCCGCCCCCCATACGCTGGCCTTCGATCGCACCATCATCGAGATGATCGCGGGCGGATATATCGGCGAGTTGATCTCCATCGATGCCCGCATTGCCGCTGCCCGGAATTATCCCGATGGCTCCGCCCCGCAGCATTGGCGTCAGAACCGGGTATTTTCCGGCGACAACATCATGAGCATGGGCATCTGGTACGAAGCGATGATGCGCTGGGTCGGTCCCGCAAGGTCCGTGATGGCGGTCGGCCAGAGCGTCGTCCGGCACCGGCAGGACGCATCCGGCCGCCGCGTGCCCATGGAAATCCCCGATCATATCGATGTCATCGGCGCCATGACCCAAGGCGGGCAGATGCGCTTCAATGTTTCGGCAGTGCTGGGCCACGCACCGGACATGGCGGACGTGCACATATTCGGCACCGACGGAACAATCCGGTTGCGGCAGCCTGTGGGTGGAGCCATGGCGCTCTCTGCCGGCAAGCGCGGCAAGCCCGAGCTGGAGCCGGTCGAGGTCGATCCTGCGAAACGTGGTGGCTGGCGGGTCGAGGAGGAGTTCGTCAACGCCATCCGGGGCAAGGAGCGCGTAACGCACACGGACTTCTTCACCGGCGTCAAATACATGGAATGGACGACGGCAGTGAGCCGATCGTTGCACAAGGGGCTGGCGGTGATGTTGCCGCTCTAGCAGACGGCACGGCGCCGATGCACACGTCAGGCGCTGGCCGATCACAGACTGGCCTATGGAACGGCGGCGACTTGCGAACCGGAAGTAACGCGTATCCGGGAACGGGCGGCAATTGACTGCGTCGGGCCGCGCAGATTGCGTTCCACAGGAAGTATGATAGCTGGTTGGACCAAGATCGCCGCACCCAGAAGAACAGCGGTGGTCAGCAAATGGGAACGAAACGCCGATCGAGAGGACGCATTGTCATGCGAGGGCGCGGGATTTGGGTAATTGCCGGTCTAATGCTTTGTGTCGTGTGCGCTGCAGCCCCTAGGTCGTGGGCGCAGGCGCAGTCGTGGCCCGAGCGGACGGTCCGTATCGTTGTTCCCTTCGCGCCGGGTGGCGCCACGGACCAGACGGCGCGCGTGTGGGCTGAGAAACTCACCCAGGCATTCGGGCAGCAGTTCGTGGTCGAGAACCGAGGAGGCGGGGCGAGCGGCAGCATCGGCATCGAGAGCGTCACCAAGGCCGCGAAGGATGGCTACACGCTCCTCTACACTCCCAACGCCTCGATCGCGATCGTGCCAAGCCTGCGAAAAGTCGGCTTCGACCCGGTCAAGGATCTCGATCCTGTGGGGAGGACGGGAGATATGATCGGCGGCTTCACAATTCATCCCGCGCTCGGCATCAAGACATTCCAGGAGATGGTCGACTACGCCAAGAAGAATCCGGGGAAACTGACGTTCGGCTCATCGGGCGTCGGCATGGTGAACCACCTCCGGCTGGAAGCCATCAAGAACAAGTTTGGCATCGACATTCTGCATGTGCCCTATCGAGGCGGCGCGGACTCGCTCAACGACCACTTGCCCGGCCACGTGCACATGATGAACGAGCCGGTGACGATGGCGCACGCGAAGGCCGGGAAGCTCGTTCTGCTCAACGTCAACGGCCCGAAACGGCACCCCGAGTTCCCCGACGTGCCCTCGACCACGGAGCTTGGGATTGCCGATGCGGAAATCCCGGCTTGGTTCTCCATCTGGGCACCCGTCGGCACCCCTCAGGACGTCCGGGAGAAAATGAACATCAAGATGGCGGAGATTGCCGCCACGGACGACATGAAGGCCAGGATGCTGGCGGTCAGCGTCATCGTGCCTGTCCAAGCACCCGAGGCGATGCGCCAATACCTCCTTGATGACATCAAAACCAACATCGAAGTCATCAAGAAGAACGACATCAAGGTGGATTGAAGAGGGCGCAAGCATCCACGCCCATGTCAAACGGCTTGCGATCCTTCCCGCTGCGGAACTTTGCCGGCTCAGCCAGAGCGACCTTTGTGCCGCTTATGCCTGCGCCGCTGCAGCATTGACCGGTGTTCGAGCCCGGGCTGCCTTGCTGACGGCGGCCTCGAGCGCGAGGTCCGGCGCGCCACCTGTGGGAAGAACGGCGAGCTTTCCGCCTTGTTCCAGCAATCGTTTGATCTGTTTGCGTAAACGACCGCGACCGTTGCGGGGGGCAATGGAAGGGGCGGGCTGAATTCGCCCGTGCATCCGGGTTGGCTGGGGGACAAGGATTCGAACCTTGACTAGCGGAGTCAGAAGTCCGAAGTACGGAAATGAAGCCTTGATAATTCAGTAGGTTAGCAGGACGCCCGTTGCAAGCTCTGCTCAACCAAGCACAACAATGCAGGACTGATCCCCGCAAATCTCCCGCGGGCGGAAATCGGGGCGGGGTGTTCATGTATGGCCATCGGGTAATCGCGGAGCGGCAAGCTGCGCGTGGTCCGCGGAGGAAAGACATCGAACGCTACCGTCGCCGCGAGAGTTCGGTGGAGGAGGCGCTGATCGAGATCTATGCGGGGGCGTATCGGTGCGGCGGATTGAGAACGTCAAGGAAGCCTTGTGGGCACGCGGGTATCACCGGCAACCGTTTCCATACCGATCGAGACATAGCAGATCTGATCGACCAGGTGAGCACCGACTGATGGCAGGTCAACGCAAAGTCAGCACGGCCAACCGATGCCAGCCGATCGAAGTGGGCGGATCTTTTCGCCTTAGCCTCGGAAGACATAGCCGGTCTTCTGGTTCGTGCCGGACTAAGGCGACATACCGGTCAAACTTCTTGCGTATGCTGGCGTCGTTTCCCAGCGTGTTCCAATGGACCTTAATCTCCGCCAAGCTCAACCCGTATCGGTAGTACATCGTCAGAAACGCCCTCCGGGCGATGTCCTCTCTTCCTTCCCGCATAGACTCGTATGGGAGCAAGCAAGGCCTCTATCATCTCGGGCGTTACAGGCTCTCGGCGTCGGGGCTCGTCCATGGCTTCCTCGGGAGCTACATCATCCAGGACGGCGTAGTCATTCGGGTTGATGGCATATCGCTTCAGCTCATGGGTCTTGGTGTTGTGACAGCGAAAGAACCACGCATCCGGATAGGCTCGGTTGGTTGACGGCATCCAAAACGATTGGACGCCCGAGCGGCATCCCGTATCCAGTCCCGTCATGTCCTTGGAATAACCAGCGGCCTCCAGTCGGCGAACAATCTCATCATAGATGCCTTGGTGGGCCCGGATGCTCTTGGCTGGCTCCGAGTAGAAGACCACAACCCGGAAGCGGTTGGGTTGCTCGGGACTGCGGTTGAAGGTGTTACAGATCAGGAAGGACAGGGGCCGTTCGCTTCGCGAAGCCTTCGGCGGGTCACAGATATTTTCAAAGGCCTCCGGCGATAGACAGCCGTTGTCAAAGTCCAGCACCAAGGCCGACGATTGAACGAAGTTCTCCTGACGGCGAAGACCTAACTCCTCTCCCTCGGGCAATCGGAAGGTCGCTGGATTGAAGAGGAACAACTCTTCCTTGGTCTCAACCACGGTCTTGGATGACTGACGCATAAGGGCGATGAAATCCTGGACCGGATAATGGGTTTTTACGAACTTTGAGACATGATAGTCGTTCAGATTCTTATGAAAAATCACAACCAATGGATAATCGCCTTCCCCCGATATTGGGTCTGGTCCCTTGGTTGGTTCCGAACCGAAAACCACCTCCTTCTCTATAGAATTCTATAGAGGAAGAGGCGTCTTTTGGTTCAAACAGCTGGTCCTGGAACCGTCGGGCGATTGTCCTTTGTTCTCTTTGTGATCTTGTGAAGGGTTTGAACCTCCTGGGTTCAACAATCCTGGAGTTCAGATGCCTCAAAACAACTTTTCCCCGTCCCTCCTTTTCAAAAATGGTCTGGAGGGCTTCGGCCGTAAATCGGTCGGGAACGATCATCTTGACCTTGCCCTGGAAGTCCCGATCCCGTATCGGAAGCCGTCCAGCCGTCTGGTAGAAAAACCGGACCACCTCCCGGGATGTCACCAACTCCGCAACCGTAAAACCCAAGGTCTTGAAGAGGTTCCCGACGTTCGGTTTTGACTTGAGGGCCATGGGAGCATAGATGGCTTTGAAGCCCCGGAAACAGTTTAGGCCTCTCGTATCCGTCTTGTCCGGCACGGTCCCGAAGTCCAACAGGCGAAGTTCCTTTTGCTTGTCCTTGTTGGCTACAATCAGCAGTTCATCCTTCGGGATTCCCAGGGCTTGAACCGCCTCGTTCATCTTGAGGAAGTTGTCGTCTTTGTCCCGAAGGCTCTTGGAAAACCGGGAGTGCCTGAAAAGGTAGATGAGTTCCATTTCCCAGCCGGGCCTCTCCCCGCATTCAATGCCCTTGGCGTTGGCGGGGATTGCGTCAGCAATGCCCTTGAACTCGGCAAAGGTCTGTTTCTTCATCCGGCTCAGCCAGAGGTAGAAAAAATCCAACTTGAGGTTGGCCCCCATCACCACGGCGCTTCGGAACAAGTCGGGACTTAGCATGGCGGCAAAGGCGATGATGTTCTGGGAGGCGTCCTTGTCGGAAAAACCCTTTCCAGTTGAGAGTTTTTCCCAATCCGATGTCATCATGTAGAGCTGCTTGTTCGGAGATGCCAGTTGCTCCAACAGCTCCCTTACCTTTACCTCCAGGTCGTCTTTGGATTTCCTGAGGTGTCGGCTCAGTGTCTCCTGGTTCTTCGGTAGGATCCGAACAGCTCGGTCATTTTCGGGCAGGGGAACCGCTGTCATCCAACGGGCGACAAGATCGTGGTTCCGGGGCAGCTCCATCTGATCCGCCCAGTCGTCAATCTGGGGGATTTCATCGATGATGAGCCGCCAGTTGTCCCGACGCGGGAACCAAGGCAGCCGGACAAGCGCCTGTTGGGTCATCAACAGGACATTCCCAAAGGACTCCGCCTTACCGAGGAATTCGATGAGCCGTCCGGTGACCCTTTCATCCGGAGCAGGATCGTCGTGGACGATGACTACCGGGGTTATGCCCTTGGACTTCATCCGGCTCTCGATCTCCCGTAGGAGGTGGAGGCTCGGGACGGCCATCAGGAAGTTGCTTTCCATCAGGGGCAGTTGTTCTTTGATGTAGTCAACCGCCATCGCCGTCTTTCCCATCCCGGCCGGAGCATCCACATAGTGGATGACCGGGTGAAACGGGTTTGGGGCCTCTCGCCAGTCCGGAGTTTTCCGTTCTCGAAATGAAGCAAATGGAGGGTCGTAGTCATCGCTACTGACACCAGTTGCTTGTATTCCATAACGTGGTCGCAACATTATTTCACAGTGCCTTTTTGCTTATTGATTGCATTGTATTGTGGATTCGTAATTATTTGAGATTTTGAATGTTATCAAAGCTGTGAAAAGTTCTTGTCGTGGGATTGTTTTGGGACGAAGAGGAGCGCGCAAAATGAATCGTGCTAGTCGGGCGCTAGCTTCGTACTTGCGTACGCGTGCGGTCGATGCTTGCCAGCAGTATCTTCTTGTCTACGTCTCCAGGATA
Source organism: uncultured Alphaproteobacteria bacterium (assembly GCA_963774165.1). Lineage (GTDB taxonomy): Bacteria > Pseudomonadota > Alphaproteobacteria > Rhizobiales > Hyphomicrobiaceae > AWTP1-13. Next base: position 244,408 of record CAVZEC010000017.1, read on the forward strand.
TTTTCCTTTGTGATGCTTCAAAGCCTCCGCGAATGCCTCGTTGAAGGCATCGATATCAATCCACGTCTTTTCAGCCAAATGGAGGGGCCAGTCGTAAAGCTCACCATGGCCTATTCCACCCCTTTCGAGGAGTCGATGAGCAGGGATAAAGTACTCGCACGGCGCCCCCGGGCGGGCGGCTTCCAATCCCCATTCAGTCACGGCCCACTGGGCGTTCTTAAAGAATACCATGTTTCAAACTCCACGCGGTTCCTTGGCTTACTCCTCGACGTTTGGCCGTCCTTTGCGGAGAATGTCAAGTCGGAAAGTGGCCGAGACTCTGAACTAAAAACGACCTCGGTTGCGTTTGAATGATCTAGCGCGGCCAGGCGAGGTGAAAAAATTGGGCGGCACATTCTCGCGGCCTGCCGAACCGCGCTCATATCAATGAGCGTAGACTCAATTCGACGGGTGGCGGATGCCACTGTCCTGCCGAGGCCGTGCAAGACCACGCGGTGATTGCTGAGAGCCGCCTCGCGAGTGGTCCGTGCAGAACGCGATTGTCAGACGTACGAAGACAGCGTCGAGATTGAGATCGTTCGCAGATAGGCGTGGCTGACCTGGATCCTGGTCTTGCTGCAATTGCCGCGGTTTCGAGCTCCTACGGCGCCTGCAGGATCTACCTGATGCCGGGAAGCCGGCGCAACCAAGCAGGCGGTAGGAACTGAGCCGCTGCAGTTCGGCGCGTGCGTTAAACAATCGAAGAGCCCCTTCCTAAATACCAACTTAGGAGCCCGCGGCAGCACTCGGTCCAGAACCAAACTTTGCGACGCCCGACACACAACAACCTATTGGAGCCAACCATGTCTGTCCCTACCACGCAAAACCCATTTGTTTCGGCCATTGATGAACTGCGCACCCCAATCTGTTTGGATAGAGTTCCCGAGTGGCTCTACAAACTACTGCGAGATGCCAATTGGTCGCAACTTCGCATCCCCTACAGTGGACATTGCGGAATCGCGCCCATGACATGGGTAGATGACCAGGGTAACACCTTCCTATTCGCCAAGGCCAACGCGCCGGAGGTCCTGAGGCGGTATTTGGTCGCCCTGGCCGCTTCCCTATTGGACACATACATTCCCAGTTGGAGGCCCGGCACGGGATCGTCTGGGACTCTGATTTTAGATGCTGAGGGTGGGACGGCCACCTTTCATAACACAGCAAGAATACAGGCTATGCTTCGGGTTGAGTGAAATCGGTCTCTGGGGACCAAGCCCGAACTTCCCGGCGCCCTGGATACTTTTAAAATAAAAACAGGCGATTTAACTCTTCCGTTCGCTTGTGGCAAATTCTCAGAGCCAGAGAGACAATCTCGCGGTAGGCCGAGCCGCACTCATACCGATGAGCGTAGACTCAATTCGACCACCGGCTTGTGGGAAGGTGATGTCGCGTGCACAGGACGCGAAAGGACTTCCGATCCATTCCATGGGCTTTGATGGGCTGGGATAGAACTGACGAGGGCAGTTATGCCTTCCTATAAACTCATGGGGTAGCGGACCCATACGTTCTGTGCAGCCAGCACAGCGCAATAAGGGAGAGTTCATGAAGTCAAAGAGTACCGCGAAGACAATAGTTGAAGACTGCGATCAATGCGGACGGTGCCGGGTGTTCGAGGGTCGGGACAACACCAAGAGGTATCGTGGTCTGGTCGCCGGCAAGGCAGCCCAGCTCAGGCGCGAGCGCGTGCGGGTGTCAACCTCCGTTGCAAGCGCAGCTGGAGGCTCGTCAACGACATCAGCCCATTGGTGGGCTCGCCCCAATCTTGAGCTCCTCGAGGACCGGCGCGGGGATCTTCCCGAGCTGCCTGTCGACAGCCTGGGGCCGGCAACCCAGCTCTGGTTAGGACGGGCAGCGCGCGCGGCAGGCGTCACGCCAGCACATGTCTTTGCGCCCGCGATCTCGATCACCTCGACACTGGTAGGGGCAGCTCGGCGCGTCCGCGCATCCAGCTCGTTCTCGCAGCCTCTATGCGTGTGGAGCGCGGTCATCGCGCCGTCGGGCGAGGGCAAAACGCCTGGGCTTGATGCTTCGCGACGCCCGCTCGCTGCAATTGAAAGCGCACGCCAACCGGATGTGGCGCAGGCGCGACGTGCCCACGAAGAGCAAAAGGTGATTGCCAAGGCACGCCTGCAGGACTGGAAGCTCGCCATGAAGGAGGCGCGAGTAAATGGCAAAGCGCTCCCCCCAATGCCGCCTGATGAACCCGAGCCGTTCGTCGCGCAGCGCCTCTGGGTGGCGGACGCCACTGTCCCGCAGGTCGCTATTTTGGTCCAAGCGCGGCCGCGGGGACTTGCCGTCATTGTCGATGAGCTGGCGGGCCTCTTCCTCGGACTTGCGCGCGGCGAGCGGGAATTCTGGTTGCAGGCTTGGAATGGCGGGGCACACATCGTCGAGCGCATCGGTCGCGAGCCCGTCGCCGTCGAGCATCTTCTCGTCGGCCTCACCGGTGGATTGCAGCCCGATAAACTTGAGCGCGCCTTTGGCGGAGACGAGGACGGCTTTTACGCGCGCATCCTCTTTGCTTGGACCAGCCCCCCGAACTATTTCCCCCTTGCTAATGATGTGCCCGAGGAGGATCCGAAATTTCGCGAGGCGCTGATGCGTCTCATCCAACTGCCTGATGGCCTGCCAGCGAAGCTTCAGCCGCGCGAGCTGAACCTGGATGAAGACGCGTTGTGCACGCTGGAGGATTTTCGCCGCGCCAACAGGGTCCAGCTGGGGGCACTCGACGGGCGCGAGCGGGACTGGATCGCGAAAGGTCCTGGTCAGGTCCTGCGGCTGGCGGGTGTCCTCGTTTACCTGGAGTGGGCCCTCCAAGGGCCGCAGGACCACTCACAGGACGCATCGGGGCTAGAGGCTCTTCGGCAGATCGCCAAGGCGGCCGCCGAGCCGACCGTCATAACGGGGGACGATATGCGGAAGGCCATCGCGCTGTTTGACAACTACTTCTGGCCTCACGCCCGGGCCGCGCTACGCCAGATTGGCCTGTCGGACAGGCATCGTGAAGAGCGGCGTGTCCTGCGCTGGGCGCGGGCGAAGAAGATTGAAACGCTATCGCGCGAGACCATTCGGCGGGAGATCTTCTCGCAGCGCATCGATGCCGAGCGGGCGCAAGCAATTATCGATGCGCTCGTTGAGGCCGGCTGGCTCCGGGAGGTGACCATGAAAGGTCACGCAGCACCGGCCGGCGCGGCGCTGGCAGGTGAACCCGTTGCTCGGAGCTGGGAGGAGCGGGCGGTTGAGAGGGCCATGGCGGAAACAGCGGAAACAGCGGGAACGTACAGAGACTAAGGTTCCCGCAGTTCCCGCAATTCTCGCCTAGTGGCAACCGCACGTCGGCGCCTGTCACCAGTAAAGCAACGCCATCTCGATGGCCGCATCGCTGAACGGGGACTGTATAGCTCACCAGCACCGGCCGGCACGGCTCTGGCAGGGGAACCCGTTGCTTGGAGCTGGGAGGAGCGGGCGGTTGAGAGGGCCATGGCGGGAACAGCGGAAACAGCGGAAACGCTCGAGACTAAGGTTCCCGCAGTGCTCGCCTAGTGGCAACTGCACGTCGGTACCTCGGCGCCTGCCATCTCGATGGGCCACGTCGGATACCTTGTCGCCGGGTGCGCACGTGATGGTGCAGCTCGTCGAGCCGCCGCATCAGCGCCAGATCGGCTGCCGACAACGGCCGCGGCAGATAGTAGATGCTGCCACGGCTGATGCGCAGAACTTCCGCCTGCTTGCTGACCGGCAAGTTGTGGTCACGGTCGATCATCGCTTTGCGCTCAGCAATCCCGCCTTGCTGAGCGCTCCCTCTAAAAAATCGTTCTCGAGTGTCAGCTCGCCGATCTTCGCGTGCAGCGACTTTACATCGACGGCGGGAGTGGTCGGCGCCATGCTTCCGGCTCCGAACACGTCGGCAGCCCCGCCCTCCAGCTGCGCTTTCCATGTTGTGATCTGGTTGGGATGAACGTCGAGTTGCTCCGCCAGCTGAGCCAGCGTCCGATCGCCTCTGA
>CAVZEC010000018.1:0-253743 GCA_963774165.1 uncultured Alphaproteobacteria bacterium
AGCAAGGCCTCAGGGTTCCAGACAGGAAGCCAGATGGGATAGGTCGCAAGAAGTCGAGACGGCTCGGCACTTCGGACGCGGAGCTCGAGCTGGCACTTCTTCCGTCTCCAGACGCCTCCAAATGTCGTCGATGGACGCGCATAGTCGCTCGACCTTGCGATCTGAAACGCGCGTTGAAGCGCGGTCGTGTCGTGAGCCATCGCAAATTCCGGTGGCGGCCTGCGGCTACGCTTCCACGATCTTGTTGCGGATGGCGTACCGGACCAAAGCCGCTGGCGAGGTGAGATTGAGCTTGCGCATCACAGTCGCGCGATGTGTTTCCACCGTCTTGATGCTTATGCCGAGAAGCACCGCGACCTCCTTGTTCGAATGTCCTTCGGCGACCAGTCGAACCACGCTCCGCTCCCGGTCCGTTAGCACGGAGGCGGTACGCTGGCGTCTTTTAACGTAGTGGTTCAGCAACGCTTCGGACACATTGGCCGTGAAGAAAGGTCTGTGTGCAGCGAGAGCTTCTACAGCCCCGATCAGGAGACTTCTCGCGTCCGACTTGAGTAGATAACCTCGCGCGCCGACCTTCAGGAGGTCCTCTACGAGCGTCTGGTTGTCGTGCATAGTGAAGATGAGGACCTCGGTCTTTGGCAGTCGCGCACGAATTTGGCGCGTCACTTCGATGCCGTTCACCAACGGAAGTGAGTAGTCGACTACGGCGACATCCGGCTCTGTGGCGATTGCATTTTGGATCGCCTCTTTGCCATCTGCAGCTTCGGCAACCACTTCCCAATTCGCATGAGCCTCCAGGATCGTGCGGAAGTCCTGAGCGCACTATGGCGTGGTCGTCGGCAATGAGGATGCGGGTCACGGGTGTACTGTCTTTCTCCGCCCAACCCTCCGTACCACCTATTTTCAACCAAGCCGCCTGCCTGCCACATCAGGCATTACCCCCAGAGCCGCTTTAGTGGTTAATGCGGGGTAGGGGTAGGCATCGGCTCGCGCACCCGATGCGGAGCCTGCAGGTCATGATCGCCCGTCTTGGTGGCGACGAACTTGATCGTCGGCCGCTCCACCGTTTCGGCAATCACCTCCGCATCGTTGAAGTCGTTCTGCTGCCTGGCACTCAGATCGAGCACGCGTCCAATCGGGTGCGAAATCGTGCCTAGGCCGCGATGCAGACCGCGGCGATTGTGAGCGGCAAGCAACGGGTCTGTCGCGTGATCTCGGGGTCCTCGCTAGATCTAGCGCTCATCCGAGCGTAGTATGAATCGACATTCCGTCGACTCGCCGAACTTCGAGCGGCAGCGGGCATCCATAGCTGGGGCCGCCGCTCAAGATGCGGCTGTCCTCCCTGTCACTCCTCCGAGGCACGCTAGGCGGATAGGCGCGCTCGCTCAGAATGCCGGGAGTCAGCTATGGCAGAGAAGCCCTAGCTCCGACCCGAGCCGGTTTTTGCCCCCCAATGGGCCATATTCCGACGAAAGGATATCAGCTGAAATATACCAAACAGCGCCATGATCCCGCCCACTATTGCATAACCCAACATGCCCAGGGTCAATCCGATGATACCGATGCCAGCGCCAAAAAGGATCAGGCAGACTGCACCAACAATCCACATCATCCGTCACCGCCAGTCCATGTGTCTAACCAGATCGCTCGGCGCCCCTGATAAAAGCGACCTTCGGGCGAATGCAGCGCCTACACCATCGGTACAAGTTCGTATTTCCCTACAGGGGAACCCAGAGCTTCGCGGCGCCCCCAATGGAGACGCGTCCGCGCGGAGCGTCAGCGGCTAGCAGCGGAGGGCGCCGGTCGAAGGTGAGATCGTTCCCTGGCAAAGACTGCCACTGAGCGACGTGAGGCCGCCCTAGCTCCGGATATTTGCCGTCCATCGCTGCTTGATGGACGCGCGTACCCTCTGGCAGGCTAGGGTCTTTCCATCGGTCCGAAAGGGGGTATCTACTGATATCGCTCTTCGTGTGCCCCACGTAGCTTCGAACCAGCACCAGACGGTGCATCGCCGGCAAACGCGATACAATCCACACGGAGGAGCGCCATAACCGCGTTAGTGCACCCTGCAGCTTCCCACCAGATACCATCGTTCATCACTAGTCCTGGTGAGACTGATGTGCTTATGGTTGTGATGAGCGTGTTTTTGCTGCTGGCTGTAGTCATGTTTGGCATAGTATTCCTACGGTTACACACTCTGCCGGAGCGAATGGCGCATAAGTCAAAAAAAATACAGTTTGAGATTGTTGCGGTATTAGGGCTTATCGCCCTCTTTACACATATGCACATCTTTTGGATAGCCGGGCTCCTGCTCGCGATGATCGACTTGCCGGATTTTGGCACCTCACTTGGCCGGATCGCGGCATCCACAGAGCAACTCGCGGGCATAAAACCGAGCGATGGGACGGCGGAGCGACAGTCCAAATCTATAACTGATGCCAAATCTACGACCGATGTTGAGCGAGTTGGGAGCCACGATGGAGCGCCGCTCGAGAAGAATGAACCTCGGAGCGAAGGAAATCAAAGAGTTGTTGTCTACAGTTCCGACATGTCTTTTGCACGTGAAAAGAGCTGACCATGCTCGAACTTCTGTTCTGCTCCTTGTTGACAATTGTTCCGGACTATCTCTACCGCAGATATGCTCAAGGAAAGCGACTGGGGAAGGAAATAACCTTTTACTCGGTGTGGTTCGAGCTGAGGTGGGGGATCACAAGCTGCTTGATTCTGACTGTGGGCTTGATCACGGTGATTTTTTACAACCACCCGTCAACGCGGAACGTCACTCTGTTCTTCAGAACCGTCCCCATCGTTCCGGAGATCAATGGTCGCGTTTCCGAGGTCTATGTTGGCTTTAGCGGTCCTGTCAGCAAAGGAGCTCCACTCTTCAGGCTGGACGGTTCCAAGCAGGAAGCCGCAGCGGAGAGTGCGCGCCGAAAGATTGCGGAGACTGACGCAGAGATTCAGGTGGCGCGAGCCGACGTACTGAAGACTGAAGGCCAAATTCAGGAGGCGAAGAGCGCCTACCAGCAGACCTTGGACGAACTCGAGACCAAACAAGAGCTGCAACGACGTAATTCAGGTAACGTCGCTTTCCGGGACATCGAGAAGCTTCAGGTCGCTCTGGAAGGTCGCAAGGGTTCTATTGCCGCCGCCACAGCTGCAAAACAGCAAGCCGAGGAGCGGATTGCCACGCTGCTACCGGCTCAGAAGGCCAGTGCCGAAGCGGCGCTGGCAGAGGCCGAAGTGACATTGCAGAAGACCGTCATCCGTGCGGGCGTTGATGGGCGAGTGGAGCAGTTTTCGTTGCGGCCCGGCGATATGGTCAATCCGATGATGCGGGCGGCTGGTGTCTTGATCCCGTCGGGCGCCGGTCAGCGCGTCTTGCAGGCCGGCTTTTCACAGATTGAAGCGCAGGTGATGAAGGTCGGTATGATCGCCGAGGTTACGTGTGCGTCTAAGCCCTGGACGATTATCCCGATGGTGGTCACCGACGTGCAGGACTACGTTGCCGCCGGTCAGTTTCGCGGCGGCGAGCAATTGATAGAGGTGCAACAAGTGACGAAACCGGGGACGCTTCTCGTGTCTCTCGAGCCTCTCTATAAAGGTGGCCTAGAAGGCGTAACGGCAGGTAGCAGTTGCATCGCGAACGCCTACTCCAACAACCACGACACGATCATTTCGAAAGAGACTGGCTTCTTTAAACGCGCAGCTCTCCACGTTGTGGATGCGCTCGCGCTCGTACATGCTTTGATCTTGCGTCTTCAGGCGCTGGTGTTTCCGTTCCAAACGCTCGTGTTCGGCGGACACTGATCGACCATCATAGAATTCGCCGACCTGGCTTGCGCTGGCGATGCAGGGCGCGGGCCTGCCGGTCCTCTCGGCCCAGGCGGCCGTTTCCACCGCATCCGTACCGAAACACCGCATCCGGACGGCGGCGGAGCGCCCGCGCGCCCCGAAAACATCCGCATTCACTCGATTGGACAAAGGAGGTAAGCTGCAGTTGCGGGCCTGGACGGACGAACCGGCAGACACCGCTGATCTCGAAGCCGAGCCAATCGGTCGCATCACCCAAGGAGGAAGGGAATGTCCCAAGTCACGAGACGTGGATTCATCAAGACCGCCAGTGCAGGCGGCGTCGGCATGGCAGCTGCATCTGTCGCCGCCCCGGCAATCGCGCAGTCGTCGCCGGAGATCAAGTGGCGGCTGGCGGCCAGCTGGCCCAAGTCGCTCGATACCCTCTTTGGCGGATGCGAGTACTTCGGCAAGCGCATCGCCGAGATCACCGACAACAAGTTCCAGATTCAGATCTTCGCTGCCGGCGAGCTCGTCCCCGGCCTGCAGGTGCTCGACGCCGTGCAATCGGGAACGGTCGAGATGGGCAACACGGCGATGTACTACTACTGGGGCAAGGACCCGGCGATGACGTTCGGCACCTGTCTGCCGTTCGGTCTCAACAGCCGGCAGATGAACGCATGGCTGCGCTTCGGCGGCGGCACCGACCTGCTCAACGACCTCTTGAAGAACTACAACTGCATCGGCTTCGCAGCCGGCAACACCGGCGCGCAGATGGGCGGCTGGTTCCGCAAGGAGCTCAAGTCGGTCGAGGACCTCAAGGGCCTCAAGTTCCGGGTCGGCGGCTTCGCCGGCTCGATCCTCGCCAGGCTCGGCGTCGTGCCGCAGCAGCTTGCCGCCGGCGATATCTATCCGGCGCTGGAGAAGGGGACGATCGACGCTTGCGAATGGGTCGGACCCTACGACGACGAGAAGCTCGGCTTCCAGAAGGTCGCGCAGCACTACTACTATCCCGGCTGGTGGGAAGGATGCGGCCAGGGGCACAACCTGATCAACCTCGCCAAGTGGAACGAGCTGCCAAAAACCTACCAGGCGGCGATCATCACGGCCTGCGGCGATACCTGGGAGTGGGTTCTGGGCAAGTACGACTTCAGCAATCCGGCAGCCCTCAAGCGTCTGGTCGGCGGCGGCGCCCAGCTGCACCCGTTCCCCCAGGATATCATGGAGGCCAGCTACAAGGCCGCTCACGAGGTCTACGCGGAGCACTCGAAGAACAACGCGCATTTCAAGAAACTGTACGAGAGCGTCCTGGCCTTCCGCGGCGATTCCTACCAGTGGATGCAGGTGGCCGAGCTCAGCTTCGACGCCTTCATGATGCGCATGCGTACGCGCACGTAGCGCGTCGCGTCGCGTCAGAAAAGTCTCGCCCCGGGGCGTTGCTCCGGGGCTTTTTATTGCATCTTGGGCGGGGGCAAGCCGATCGAGGATGGCAACTGGGGCATGGGGATCTCGAATTTCGAAGGGTCGAGCGCGACCGGCTTGTCGAGCCAGTAGGTGACCGAACCCGGCCAGAAGATCACGATCACGACCAGGATGACCTGCAGTATGACCCAGGGGATCGCGCCCCAGTAGATGTCGGATGTCTTGATCGATGGCGGGGCGATGCCGCGCAGGTAGAACAGCGCGAAGCCGAACGGCGGATGCATGAAGCTGGTCTGGATGTTGGCGCAGATCAGCACGCCGAACCAGACGAGATCGATGCCGAGCTTGTCGGCCACCGGCGCCAGCAGCGGGATGATGATGAAGGCGATCTCGAAGAAGTCGAGGAAGAACGCGACCACGAAGATGAACGCGTTGGCGAAGATGAGGAAGCCCAGTTGCCCGCCGGGCAGCGCGATCAGCAGGTGCTCGATCCATTCCTTGCCGCCGACGCCTTGGAACACGAGACTGAACACGCGAGCGCCGATCAGGATATAGACCACCATCGCCGTGAGGCGCATGGTGCTGGCCATGCCCTGGTAGAGCAGCCGCCAGGTCAGGCTGCCGTAGGACGCTGCCAGCGCGATGGCTCCCACCACGCCCATGGCGCCCGCCTCGGTCGGCGTGGCGAGCCCCATGAAGATCGTGCCCAGCACGAGGAAGATAAGTCCAAGCGAGGGGATCATGCCGCGCAGGCACTTCTTCCACAGCGCCCAGCCGTTGAGGGTGCGCGCCTCCAGAGGAAGCGCCGGCACGTCCTTCGGCCAGATCACGGCGACGATGGCGACCCAGATGCAGAACAGGCCGACCTGGATGATGCTGGGCCCGATGGCGCCGGCGTACATGTCGCCGACCGATTGCCGAGCACGTCGGCCAGCACGACCAGCACCAGCGACGGCGGGATGAGCTGGGTGATGGTGCCCGACGCCGCGATCACGCCCATGGTGTGGCGCGTGGAATAGCCGTACTTGAGCATCGGCGTCATCGAGATCACGCCCATGGCGATCACCGAGGCCGCAACCGTGCCGGTGATGGCGCCGAGGATGGCGCCGACGAAGATCACCGCATACGACATGCCGCCGCGCACCGGGCCGAACAGCTGCCCGATCGAATCGAGCAGGTCCTCGGCCAGGCCGCAGCGCTCGAGAATGGCGCCCATGAAGGTGAAGAACGGGATCGCCAGCAGCAGGTCGTTGGATATGACGCCGAACAGCTGGTAGGTGAGGTTGCCGAGGAAGTCCGGCGTGATCAGCCCGAGCTCGATGCCGATGAAGCCGAAGAACAGGCCCGTGGCCGCCAGCGAGAAGGCCGCCGGATAGCCGATCAGCATGAACAGGATCATGCCGGCGAACATCAATGGCGCCATGTTGTCGCGAACGAAATGCTCATTGCAGCGGCTTCTCGTATTTGAACTCGATGTCGATCACATGCTCGAGCGCGGCGATGCGCTTGATGATCTCCGAGATACCCTGCAGGGCCATCAGGCCGAAACCGACCGGCAGCATGAGCTTGACCGGCCAGCGTATGAGGCCGCCGGCATTCGACGACCCCTCATTGCCCACCCAGGACTCGACGAACCACGGCCACGTGAACCAGGCGAGGATCACGCAGATCGGCAGCAGGAACAGGAAGCCGCCGATGATGTCGATCCAGATGCGCGTGCGCTCCGACACCATGCCGTAGATCAGGTCGACGCGGACGTGCTCGTTCATCTTGAGGGTGAAGGGTCCGCCGAGCAGCACCATGCCGGCGAACATGTACCACTGGATCTCGAGCCAGCCGTTCGAGCTCACGCTGATGAGATAGCGGCTGAAGGCGTTGCCTGCGCTGATCAGGCAGGCAAACAGCACGAGCCAGTTGGCGACGACGCCGAACTTCTCGTTCAGCCAGTCGATGCCTGCGCTGAACTTCAGCAGAACGGACATGATCCTCCCCCTGTCCCTGGCGGCTCACCAATCGCTTGACACGACTGTAGACGAGGACCAGGGAAGCGACCGCGATACCCGGAACGGGCCAGACGCCCCCGCGTCAAGCGCTTTTTGGCTGATCGTGCCGCCCTTCGCAATCGGTTTGTGACTTTCTCGGCGGACGCAGCCATGAGCCGGTCAAACGGCCATGCGTGCAGCGTAAATATCCGCGCGCATCGCGCAAATTTGGCGTATACGCGTCGGCTTGCTGCGAGCGCCACGCGGCCGGGGGCTTCAGCGCCGCTATTGATTTGGGATGAAGGTGGGGAGGTTCCTGCTCACCGCGGTACCGAACGTGAGGGCCGCCCGCTGGCTCTTTGCCTGTTCAGTCCCGGGATCACCCAGCACGATCACCAGGGTGTGCGTTCTGGTCCTCGCAGCCGATGCCAATGAGCCGTTCAGAGTTGGCCCCTTGAAGCGAACCAGCGTCCAATTCGGGCTTATGTTTCCCGTCAACGCCACGACGAACTGCACCTGGTGCGAGATGGACTCGATGGGGGGATCGAGCTTCTCCTTGCTGCTTGCAGCGAGCGTCTTCAGTTGCGCCTTGATATCCAGGAGCTCTCGCTGATACCGAGCCACGGGGTCCGGCCTCGAGGGGCCCTTGGGGAACTTGTCGTCGAGAGCGCGATTGAGGTAGTCGATGTCGCCAATGGCCCCCGAGACGTCGCTGCTGCTCGGGGCCTTCCTGGGGTCGGTGATCCTACCCATCTCCTGGCCGAGTTTGTCGATCGCATTGCCGAGCTCGGGGGCCAACCTTCGAACCTGAGATTCGGCGGAGACGGCCAGCCCTCGCACCCTTCCACCACCGCCCCCCTTGGGTGGCTTGTGGTTGCCTTTCTTCAGGAGGCCCTTTTCGATTGGATCGAACGCGGATGCGACCCACTCGCTGAGACCGAGTCCGCTGTTCAAGTTGTGCCCCTCGGGAAGGATGCAGCTGTGGTTGGCCAACTCCTTCTCGATCTCCTTCAATGAGAGAGCGAAGCTGATGGTCTCGTTGCGCGTCGCCGCCGTGGTGGCACCCGCGCCGAGGCCGAGCGTGAAATTTTGCGAAAATGAGCCGATGCTCTTCAACACTACCTGGGTCATAGGGTCTATGAAGCTGACCGACGGGGTGACACCCGACTGATTGGTCACCACCAGCGTCAGATCGACACCAGCCGTCCAGCGCTGGAGCCAGTCATATTCCGTTCGCCTGACCAGGTACGGCTGCATCGCCTGAACCAGCTCGCACTTCACCCGCTCGACGATCTGGCTGACGGACACCTCAGGTCCGGTCTCGAGCTCGGGAACATGCGTGCAGGCCGTGGCGAGCGCACCCACGGAGGCGACAAAGATCAGCTGCCTCTTGGAAACGCCACGCATACCAACCCCCAAAGGTACAGGTTACCTAGCATCGGGGCGGCTGTGGATACAGCGGACAGGGGGCGATAGCCCAGCCGGTGTGGCAATAGCGATACGTTAGCGGGGTCAGCAAGAACAGGACGCTGGCCTGTGCGCCGAGGCACGCTCGTCATCGTGGCCGTTGATCAGTCCGCGTCGGAGCGTAGTGGCTTCGAGCGAGGGGGGTAACGCGAAGACCTGCGTGACATCTGTGGCAGCGGCTGGTAGGGCGAGGCGTCCCGAGTAGACGAGGCGGAAGTGCATAGGCTGGACATGCGAGCGCGTCTTTTCGGGATCGTGCGCTGCATCGCGGGATGTGCCCTCATTGTCCTGGCAGGCCTCGCCGCCGTTCCGAAGGTCTGGAGCGCCAACCCTGAGCCTGCCGCCGATGCACCGTTCTGCTGGTCTGCCGTGGACCTGCGCGCGCGTGCCGACGAGGAGCGGATCCGCAAGGGGCCGGCCGCGTTCATTGCCCCGCCGGCAGGAGCGCCCGCGCCGTTTGCAAGCGTGCCGCCGGCCGAACGCCGCGTGATCCGGCGCGTGAACCTCCCGCCCGGCAAGAAGCTGGTCGCACTCACCTTCGATCTGTGCGAGCAGCCCCATGAGATCGCCGGCTATCAGGGCCGCATCGTGGATTTTCTCCGCGCCAACGACGTCAAGGCGACCTTCTTCCTGGGCGGCAAGTGGATCCTGTCCCACCCGCAGCGCAGCCAGCAGCTCATGTCGGACGGCCGCTTCGAGGTCGCCAATCACAGCTGGGAGCACCGCAATTTCCGCCTTCTTCAGGGGGCGGCGCTCGTCAACGAGTTTCGCCACACGCAGGTCGCCTACGAGCAGACCAGGCAGGGTCTCGTCGCCCGGCAGTGCCGCGCGCCCGATGGTCGTCGCGTCGGCGGCCGAAATCGCGCCGGAGCGGCTGTCGCTGTTTCGCTTTCCGTTCGGAGCCTGCAATGAGGCAGCCCTGCAGACAGCCGGCGAGATGGGCCTGAAAGTGGTGCAATGGGACGTCTCGTCGGGCGATCCGTCGCACGGCATGGCGCGGGGCGCCATGGCCGCGACCGTTCTCGCCAGCGCACGGCCCGGCTCGATCGTATTGTTCCATGCGAATGGTCGCGGCTGGCACACCCCGGACGCCTTGCCGGCGATCGTGCGCGGTTTCAGGGAGCGCGGGTACGGCTTCGTCACGGTTTCGGAGCTGCTGGCCGCGGGCGAGCCGGTCTACAGCTCCACCTGCTACGACAGCAGGCCCGGCGACACCGATCGATACGATCATTTCGCGCGATACCTCGAGGGCATCTACCGGCACGCGCGCGGGCAATCCCTTCCCGAGAAGTCCAATCTGCCGAGCCGAAGGCTGCGCAACTTTCCCGGTGAATTGGGCAGCGGCCGGAAGATCAACGCTCCGGTTCCGGAGGCCGATAGCGGGCTACCCGGAAATTGAAGTAGTAGGCGGGCGCCATGAGCCAGAGACTGAGCGCGACATCGAGGGCCCATCCCGGCTGAAGGGCATCCGTCGGAACCGTTGCATCGAACCACAGACCGACTGCGGCTTCCACGATCATGAGCGGAAAGATCCACCGCCAGACGTGCGCGAAGCCGGCCTCGGCATTGAGGCCGAAAAGGACCACCCCTGCAACGACAAGAATCTGCGCGATCATCGAGCACCCGATGTAGACCATCGGGTAGCTCTGGCTGATGTTCTCGGCCTCCATGGCGGACACCAGGACGAAATAGAGCGCCCCGTAGGCGAGGATCGCGACCTGCGAGAGCTTCATGTAGTGCGTACCTTGGGCAAGATCGCTTCTGACCGGCGCCTAGCTTCGGTCATGGAACGTGAATCTTGCTCGCAAGTCTACAATCCAGAGCGGGATTAACTCTTCCAGTCGCCTGCTGCGACACATTCTCCCTGCGGGAGTTGCTCGAGGCCTGGCGTGGCCACCGCATTGACGCGCCGTCAGGAGCCGGGTGTGAGCGCCGAGGCGGACTTGTGCCGCGCCCGAGCGCCCATGACTGCGCGGCGTCCGCCAGAATTGACCACTGCGAACGCGTGGGTCAGTTCGGCGCCGAACAGGACGATTTGGGCCGAGTAATAGACCCACACAAGAAGGACGACGATGGAAGACGCGGCGCCATACATGGATTCCAGGCCCTGGCTGCCGATGTACCAGCCGATAGCGAGCTTGCCGACGTTGAACAGTACGGCAGTCGCGACCGCACCCACGGCGACGTCACGCCAGGCGATCTCGGTGTCGGGAAACCATTTGAACAGCATTGCAAACAGAACCGAGAGGATGGCGAGCGATACGACGAAGTTGGCACCCTGGCCAACGGCTGCCGACGCCGAACCGGTCCAGCTCGACAGTGCGGCCAGCCCGGTGCTGACGACCAGCGACACGACCAGTAGGAATCCAAGGCTCAGGATTCCCGCCGTCGAGACGAGGTAGGTGCGCAGGTACCACCACACCCCTGCCTGCGTTGGCTGCTCCACGTTCCAGATGGTGTTCATCGCGTCCTTGAGTTGGACCACCACGCCCAGCGCAGCCACCAGCAGAAGAACCAGTCCCGTCGCGGCTGCTAGCCGTCCCGAATGCGGGGAGCTGGCACCCGCCAGCATGGCTTCCACCGCCCTGCTACCGGTCTCCCCCAACAGCGATTTGAACTGAGCGCTGAGGTTGCCGCGCACGGCATCGGCGCCGAAGAACAGCCCCGCCACGCTGGTCACGATCAGCAGCAGGGGCCCCATGGAGAAAACGGAATAGTAGGCAAGTGCGGCCCCGAGACGGGCACAGCGATGGTGGAACCACTGATCCACGGCGGTTCGGAGGACATCCAGCATCATGGAGACAACGCTCAAGGCCAAGCCGGAGAGAGAACTCCCCAGCTCGCACCAGGTTGCATGCGTGGGTCTGGCGCGATAGCGGCGGGTGGGCCAATGCCTATGCGCTGGCGCGACCGTTCGGTGCGGGTGCGCCAGGTTCGTCGACGGGCTGACGCCAGGGCTTCGCGGTGGAATTTTCCTTGGCGTAGAGCTGGGCCAGCAACTCGTCGATGCGGGGATCGGGCGGAGGCACGCGATCCTGTCGGGCGCGCTGGCGGTCCTGGGCGCGGCGGGCGGTCCCGGTCGAGCCGCTCTTCTTGGCTCGGCGGCCGCTCGAGATCAGGAGCGGATGGTCCGGCTCCTCCAGGTCGAGCTCCTCCAGGAAGGTCTCGCGCAGGGCATAGAACGACTGCAGGATGGCGTCGCGCACCAGGTTGCGCGTTTCCGTGTCCGGGTTGGGGTTCTTGCGCGGATCGAGCGTCTGCAGCGCGCGGCGCATGTCGTGCAGAGGCGCGTAGGGGTAGAGGCCGATGAGGTCGTTGGTCTCGCCGACGTTCTGGTAGACCGAGCGCATGTTGTCGATGGCCTCGCTGAGCCGGCAGAAGGTGGCGATGTACTGGTCGAGCGTGGGCCGCTCGAGCTGGGTGTAGGCGAACAGGGCGGACTTGGTGGCGATGATGTCGCGCCACTCCTCCTTGAGACCTTCCACGAAGCTGGAGCGCTTCTGGAACATGTTGGTGATGTAGGCGACGCCGCCGGTGGCGATCAGCAGAGACATGTCGCGCAGATATTCGTAGGCGTCCTTGAGGAACTTCTCGAAGCCGCTTCCGTCCAGCACGGGCACGTGGTCGGCGATCTTGGCGAGGAACGAGATGCCGAGCACAAGGACGAGCAGCGCGTAGATGCGCCGTAGCGCCCTCTTCAGCGTGGAACGGGTCATGGCGGTCCCCAAGGATGCGTGCCGGGCCGATGGTCAGGCAGCGGCCGAGGGGTGCAACATGGGGCGATATCCGGCTGAAAGTACGGCAACGATGGAGCGGGGTGTGAGAACCTCCACCTCGCGCCGCCTGAGTGCGGGCATCGGGGTCCCGTATCCAGCCGGGCTCCATGGGAAAAGATTGGTGCGATCAAATAGATAGGGCTGAGCCGTATTGCCGTCGAGCAGGCGGACGAAGGTGCCGTCCGGCAGCGCCGCGAGCTGCGCCCGATAGGTGATCTTCTGGCCCTGGGTGCCCACGCGCTCGGCCTGCAGGGCCAGATCCATCTCGGGCGCCCGGGCCGGCGCGGGCCATCCGCGTGTCTCGCCCCACAGAGCCGCGAAGTGCTCGGCATCGCGGCGGCGGCACTCGAAGCAGGGCCGGTGTCCGGCCGCCAGGGCCGTCGCCTCGTCGAGGAAGAACAGCTCGGTGTAGCGGTTGGGCTGCATCATTGCGGGGCGGTGCCGGCCCTTGAACTCGAGGACGCAGGCGATCCACTGTCGCGTCGCCCAGCGGCGGTGCCCGATCGTCCGGCTCGGCAGATGGAAGGCGCCGCCGCGGTTGCCCATCATGAGCCCGCGATGCGGCGTGGCGATGATGTCGCCTTCAGGCGTGACGCGGTTCTGGAGAGGCATCGCGCGATCTGCCACACTGAGCGCCCATGAAGAACGGGGCGGGAGGAGCCAGGATGGCGGACGCCGGTGTCAAAGTGAAGGTCGACGAGCGCCGCGAGGGTCGTGTGGCCCGCGTGACGGTCGACAACGCTGCCAAGCTGAACTGCCTGTCGACCCCGCTGATCGTGGCGATGGCGGAAGCCTTCGCCACGCTGGGCGAGGATCGCGCGCTCCGCGCCATCGTGCTCACGGGCGCAGGCGAGCGTGCCTTCATCGGTGGGGCGGACCTCAACGAGCTGGGCGGGCTGTGCGCCGACAGCGCGCGCCTGTTCATCACGCGCCTGCACTTCGCGTGCAAGGCGATCCGCGACTGCCCGGTGCCGGTGATCGGCCGCGTCAACGGTTTCTGCCTCGGCGCCGGCCTCGAGGTGGCCGCCAGTTGCGATATGCGGGCGGCGGCCGATGGGGCGCGCTTCGGCATGCCCGAGGTGCACATGGGGCTGCCGTCGGTGATCGAGGCGGCGCTGCTCCCGGGCCTGATCGGCTGGGGCCGCACGCGCGAGATGCTGTTGACGGGCGAGCTCAGCACGGCGGCCGAGGCCCTCGCCATGGGCTTCGTGCAGAAGGCGGTGCCATCGGCCGAGCTCGACGGCGCGGTCGAGAGCTGGCTGGCGGCCATCCTGCGCGCCACGCCCGACGCGATCCGTTCGCAGAAGGCGCTCATGAACCGCTGGGAGCGCGTGTCCGTGGAGGAAGGCGTGATGGCCGGCATCGACGCCCTCTCCGAAGCCTACAAGACGGGCGAGCCGCAGGCCGCGATCAAGGCCTTCTTCGACGGGAAGAAGGCCAAGCACGACTAGCGGTCATCTCGACCTGTGGTACTCGTTGCGTCGGGAAAATTTCGAGGAGATTGCGATGGCTCGCTATCTGAAGCGCGGGATGGACGCGGGAGCGATCAAGGCGGCCGATGCCGCTGTCCGCGCGACCGTGGAGTCGATCCTGGGCGAGGTCGAGACGCGGCGCGATGCGGCCGTGCGCGAGCTGTCGGAGAAGTTCGACAAGTGGTCGCCGCCGTCGTTCAAGCTGAGTGAGAACGAGGTCGAGCGTGCCATCGGACTAGTCGCCAAGCGCGACCTCGAGGACATCAAGTTCGCCCAGGCGCAGGTGCGCAACTTCGCCCAGAAGCAAAAGGAGACCATGCGCGACCTGGAGGTCGAGACGCTGCCGGGCGTGATCCTCGGCCACAAGCACATCCCCGTCGGGTCGATCGGCTGCTACGTGCCGGGCGGGCGCTACCCCATGGTCGCCTCCGCGCACATGTCGATCGTGACGGCGCGGGTGGCGGGCGTGAAGCGCATAATCGCCTGCGCGCCCCCGCACCGGGGCGGGCCGCATCCGGCCATCGTCGCGGCCATGCATTTCGGCGGCGCCGACGAGATCTACGTGCTGGGCGGCGTGCAGGCGGTTGCCGCCATGGCGCTCGGCACCGAGACGATCGGGGCCGTCGACATGGTGGTCGGCCCCGGCAACGCCTACGTGGCGGAGGCCAAGCGCCAGCTGTTCGGCCGCGTCGGCATCGACCTGCTGGCAGGCCCCACCGAGACGCTCATCATCGCCGACGACAGCGTGGACGCGGAGCTGTGCGCCACCGACCTGCTGGGCCAGGCCGAGCACGGTCCCACGTCTCGCCGGCGGTCCTGCTGACGACGTCGGAGAAGCTGGCGCGCGCCACGATCGCCGAGGTCGAGCGGCTGTTGACCATCCTCCCCACTGCGGACGCCGCCGGCAAGGCGTGGGCCGACATGGGCGAGGTGATCGTGTGCGACAGCGACGAGGAGATGGTGGCCGAGGCCGACCGCATCGCCTCCGAGCACGTGCAGGTGATGACCGGGGATCCCGACTATTTCCTCGCCCGCATGCAGAACTACGGCTCGCTGTTCCTCGGGCCCCGCACCAATGTCGCCTACGGCGACAAGGTGATCGGCACCAACCACACGCTGCCGACCAAGAAGGCGGCGCGGTACACGGGCGGGCTGTGGGTCGGCAAGTTCCTCAAGACCTGCACCTACCAGAAGGTGCTGACCGACAAGGCCAGCGCTCAGATCGGCGAGGTGTGCTCGCGCCTGTGCATCCTGGAAGGCTTCTCCGCACACGCCGAGCAGGCCAACGTGCGCGTGCGCCGCTACGGTGGCCGCAACGTGCCCTATGCCGCGGCGGCGGAGTGAGGCAGGCCCCACTCCCCTGCCGCCGGCAGGGTTGCCGGGCCGTCTACTGGCCCTTGAAGGCCGGACGGCGCTTCTCCATGAACGCGCGCCGGCCCTCGATGTAGTCCTCGCTGGCGAAGCACTGCTGGATCGCCTCGTCGATTTCGCCGAAGCGACGCTTGTCGGGGTCTTCCACGGCCGCATTGATCGCGAGCTTCGCCGCCTTGATGGTCAGCGGTGCGTTGCCGGAGATGTTGGACGCGAGCTTGTGCACGTAAGCTTCCAGCTCGGCCGGCGGCACCACGCGGTTGACGAGGCCCATAATGCGTACGTCCTCGGCCGTGAACTTGCCGGCTGAGAAGAAGATTTCCTTGGCAAACGCCGGGCCGACGATGTCGGTGAGCTTCTTGATGCCGCTGTAGCGGTAGCCCAGGCCGAGCCGCGCCGCGGGCACCGCGAACACCGAGTCGGACGAGCAAATGCGCAGGTCGGTGGAGAGCGCGATCGCAAGCCCCCCGCCGATGCAGATGCCGCGGATCATGGCGATCATCGGCTTGTGCGCCCCATTCATCGCGGCGTGCGCGGCATTGCCGGCATCGTCGTAGACCTTGATCGCGTCCGCGGTGCCGCGCTTCTTCTCGAACTCGGAGATGTCGGCGCCCGAGACGAACGCCTTCTCGCCGGCGCCCGGCCAGCACGATCACGCGCACGGCCGGATCGGCCTCGAAGTCCGCCATGATCTTCGGTACCGCCAGCCACATCTCGTAGGACACGGCGTTGTGCTTCTCGGGCTGGTTGAAGATCATCCAGCCGATGCCGCCCTCCTTGCGGGCGATCATCTTGGTCGTGCCGAGATCCATGAGGAGTCCTCCAGTTGGGCGGGTGGGCTGAGCGCGAGCCGGCGACGGCTGCTGCCAGGGGGCCGATGGCAGCCAGTGTATGAGCCGGCATGCCTCCTCGTCCAACGCCATCGCGGCATGGGTGGCGTGCCCGGCGCGTGCTCAAGCGGCGGGAGGTGGGCCCAGGTGGCCGAGCGGCAGCGGCCCTCCCGCCTTGAGGGTTTGGATGGCGATGTTGCTGCGGACCTCCCGCACGATGGGCAGGCTCAGGAGCTTGCCGACGAGAAAACGCTGGTAGTGCTCGAGGTCGGGGACGACCACCTCGAGCAGATAGTCGGCCTCCCCCGAAACCATGTGGCAGGCGACGACCTCCGACATGGCCACGATCGCCTCCTGGAAGGCATCGGCCCGATCGTTGGCATGGGCGGCGATCTTGACGTCGACGAACACCGTGAAGCCCAGGCCCACGCGGCCGCGCTGGAGCATGGCGCGGTAGGCCTCGACATATCCCTCGCGCTCGAGCCGCTTCACGCGCCGCAGGCACGGTGACGGCGACAGCCCGACGCGGTCGGCCAACTCCACGTTGCTCAGCCGGCCATTGGCCTGCAGCGCCGCGATGATCCGGCTGTCGATTTCATCCAGATCGCGCGCGGTTGGCATGTCTGCTCACTTATCGGCGGCTTCTGTGGCAGAGTATTGCAATATTGGCTGGGAAACGAGTGCAATTCGCAAGGACACGCTCCGGGCATTGCGCCATAAATGCGGACCGAACCCAACCCATTCGCGAAAGGTAGGGCCATGACCGACCAACCCGACACAGCGGGCCTGATCCAGGCCGTGCAGCGCTATTTCGACCTGATGTACGACGCCGACACGTCCACCTTCGACCGCGTGTTTCGCTCCTCCGCCCAGTTGCACGGCTTCCAGGGGGATCAGATGACGATGTGGCCGGCCCAGAAATACAAGGAGGTGCTTGCCGGCAGGGCGTCGCCCAAGTCGATGAATGCTCCGCGCCAGGAGGAGATCCTGCTGATGGACTTCGCCTCGCCCACGCAGGCGCTGGTGAAGGTGCGCGTCAGGATCAACGCCGTCGTGTTCGTCGACTATCTCACCTATCATCGCATCGACGGCCAGTGGCTGATCACCGCGAAGGGCTACCACGTGGAAAGCAGGCATCCGGCGTGAGCCGTTTCACCGCTGCGGCGCGGCCTCCGACGTCATGGCCACGGCCGCCGCACGCGAGGTCACGCGCTCGCGCTGGAACAGGTACAGGCCCGACAGGATCACGATGGCCGCGCCGCCGAGCGTCCACGCGTCCGGCACCTGTCCGAACACCAGGTAGCCTGCCAGCGAGTGGGTGATGATGGTGATGTAGAGGAACGGCGCGATCGTCGAGGCAGGCGCATAGCGGTGGGCGACGATGAAGAGATAGTGGCCGACGCCTGCGTAAAGACCCATCGACAACAGCAGCACCCAGAGGAAACTGTCGCCGGGCCAAACCCAGTTGATCAGCGCGAACGGTGCCACCATCACGCTGCCGGCCAGCAGCGAATAGAACAGCGTCACTTCCGGCTTGTCGAATGGCGCCAGATGGCGCGTGACGAGGCTGAACACCGCGTAGCAGAGCATGCCGGCGAAGGCGAGCAGGAACGCGGGGTTGGCCTGCGCGACGCCCGGCCGGATCGCCACCACGATGCCTGCGAAGCCGACGACGATGGCGACGCTGCGCCGCCAGCCGATCCACTCGCCGAGGAAAGGGCCGGCGAGCAAGGCCACGGTAAGCGGCGTCAGGAAGCCGACCGTGGTGGTCTGGTCGAGGCGCAGGTGGCGCAGGGCCAGGAAGTTGAACGCCGTCGAGCCCAGCAGCAGGAACGAGCGGAAGATCTGCACCTTGAGCCTGCGCGTCTTCAGCAGCGTGGGGACGGCGATCAGCCCGAGGGCCGCGACCATGGCCAGGAACTGCGCCAAAAACCGCATCCAGATCACTTGCGCGGCAGGCAGCGCCGAGAACGTGCCCAGGTATTTCGCGGTCGTATCGAGGCAGGCGAACAGCGCCCAGGCGACGCACATCAACCCTATGGCCAGCAGCGGCCTGGACGCGGCTTGGGCGGGGCCAGGTTCCGGGGCGGGCTTCTGCATGCGTGGCACGGCTCGCGAATGGCTGGGCTGATTTCCGGGGCCTTATAGCAGCGTTGTGGCGCCCGCGAGCCCAGGCCGGACAGTCCGGCCATGTTGTCCCCGCATGCCGAGGATCGGCGCGACAACAACCCGTTGGCGCGCCTGGAGGGGCTTGGTCTACGGTTCCGGTCGATGACAGAGACGTGGCAGCCCTGGCCAAGGTTCCAATGACTTCGCCCAGCAGCACCGCTTCCAGCCAGTCGGGTCACTCAGGCCTCGAAGCCCTGGCCGCCGAGGCCCGGCGCGATTTCGAGCGCATGCGCTTTCCGGCCCTCAACTGGGTGCCTCCGGTCGATGGCCCCGACGGCAAACCGGCGCTCGACGTGCTCGTCATCGGTGCTGGCATGTGCGGCCAGACGCTGGCCCTGGCGCTCGCCCGCGACGGCGTGCGCAATATCCGGGTCGTCGATCGCGCGCCGCGCGGTCGCGAAGGTCCCTGGGGCACCTACGCGCGCATGGACATGCTGCGCTCGCCCAAGCACCTGACGGGACCCGATCTCGGCTTCCCCGCGCTAACCTTTCGCGCCTGGTACGAGGCGCAGCACGGCGCCGAGGGCTGGGACCGGCTCTACAAGATCGCGACCGCCGATTGGCTGGCGTATCTGCTGTGGGTGCGGGACACGGCGGGTATCGCGGTCGAGAACGGCACCGAGGCGGTGGACATCGATCCGGGACCGGACCTCGTCCGCGTCGAGCTGAGGGGCCACGATGGTTCCGAGACCGTGTACGCGCGCAAGGTCGTGCTGGCCGGAGGGCGAGACGGCTCGGGCGCGCCTCACGTGCCGCCGTTCCCGTCGCTGGCCGGCGCACCCAAGGCGGGCGGTCGCCGCGTGTTCCATTCCTCGGACGATATCGACTTCGCGCGCTTCAAGGGCGGCAGGATCGGCATTCTCGGAGCCAGCGCGTCCGCGTTCGATAACGCCGCGGTCGCGTTGGAGGGAGGGGCGGCCGAGGTTCTCCTGTTCTCGCGCCGGCCGTACCTGCCGCAGATCAACAAGGCGAAGTGGGCGAGCTTTCCGGGATTCTTCCATGGCTTCCGCGATCTCGACGACGACTTGCGGTGGCAGATCTTCGGCTACATCTTCGCCGAGCAGACGCCGCCGCCGCACGAGTTGGTGCTGCGCTGCGACCGGCACGCCGGCTTCGCCATCCACTTCGCCGAGGCGTGGGCCGACGTGGTTCCCGCGGCCGGCGACGTCACGGTCGTCACCGCCAAGGCCCGGTATGCGTTCGATGCCGTGATCATGGCGACGGGCTTCGTCGTCGACCTGTCGCTGCGGCCGGAGCTCGCGCGCATCCATGACCGGGTGCTCGTGTGGGGCGACCGCGTCTCCGCCGAGGAGGCGGCGCGTCACCCGCAGGCGGCGCGCTTTCCCTATCTCGGTCGCGGCTTTGAGCTGCTTGAACGCAACCCGGGAGCGGCGCCGGGCCTCGGCAACATCCACTGCTTCAACTGGGGAGTGACCTTCAGTCATGGCGCGGTGGCAGGCGATATTCCGGGCGTCGCCGACGGGGCCAATCGCCTGTCGCACGCGCTGGCGAGCCGCCTGTTCGTCGCCGGCGCGGCCAGCGTGCTGCCCGCCCTTCACGCCCTCGATGACCGGGAGCTCGAGCCGACCCGCTATTTCAGGCCGCGCTGAGGGTGCGTGCGATCGGCGCCCAGGCGGCGTCCGTCAATCCAGCTCGGCGAGGAGGCGTGCGATCAGTGTGGCACGCGGCACCAGCGAGGAGACCAGGATGTGCTCCTCGTGGGTGTGGGCGCCTGCGCCGCGGACGCCGAGGCCGTCCAGCGTCGCCACGCCCAAGGCGCCCGTGAAGTTGCCGTCGGACCCGCCGCCGTGCTGGGCGTGCGGCAGCTCGAAGCCGATCTCGCCGGCGAGGCGCTTGGCGCGCTCGTAGAGGCCCATGGTGGCGGCGTGCGCGGTCCACAGGGGCCGCACCGGCCCGCGCTGCACCTCGACGCGGACGTCCGAGCGCACGCCGACGAGGCCGTCCATCACCCGGCCGATTTCGTGGAAGGTGTCCATCTCGCGCGCGACGCACAGCGCCTGCGCCGTGCATGTCATGGGCACGCAGTTCACCCATTGCCCGCCATGGAACACGCTGACCGCATAGGTGGGGCCCTTGTCGAAGTCGGAGCGGCTCTCGAGCTCCTCGACGATCTGCGCCATCACGCGCACTGCCGAGCGGCCGTCCTTGTTGGTCCATCCCGAGTGCGCGGGCCGCCCGTGGGTGGTGATGAAGAAGCGTTGGAACGCGTGCCGCCCGGTCGTCACCTCGCCACGCTCACCCTTGGCCGGCTCGGGGATCAGCACGTACTTGTGGCGCCGCGCCTCCTCCTCGATCAGCGCGCGCGAGGTCGGGCTGCCGATCTCCTCGTCGGGGTTGATGACGATGGTCATGGGCAGCTTGAGCTTGCCCGCCTCGAGCACCGCCTTCACGGCGGCCAGTGCGATCACGGTGCCGCCCTTCATGTCGTAGATCGCCGGCCCGAAGCACTTGTCGCCCTCGCGGCGGATCGGGAGCTTCTCCGCCAGCGTGCCGACCGGGTGCACCGTGTCGGCGTGCGCGATCATCAGGACACCCGGCTGGTTGCTGGTGCCGGCGCGGCGGCAGCGCAGGATATCGCCGCAGCCGTCGCGACCGGGCACGCGCTCGATGGCGAAGCCGAGCGCCGCGATGCGGGGCGCGATGAAATCCTCCATGCGGTTGACGGCGGCCGGATCGTAGGTCGGGCTCTCGATGCGCACCCAGTCGAGAAGCTCGGCCAGCAGTGCGTCGGCGGAGAAGGCGGACGTGGCGATCATGCGGGGCTCATGCCTCGTGCGTGGGTTGATCGAGCGCCGGCTGTCGCCCGGGCGCAATGGCTTGGAGACGGCGTGGCGGCGGCGACCTGGGGTCTCAGCGCCGATCGCCCGCTGCCAGGCGGCGCTCGATCAGCTGCGAATAGCGCGACATGCCGAAGCAGAACATCCAGAACACGAAGCCGGCGAACACGTAGCCGGTCATGGCGGTGGATTTGGCGAACCACTTGGCGTCGGTGAGGTTCAGCTGGACGATGCCGAGCACGTCGAACAGGCCGATGATGAGGACGAGGCTGGTGTCCTTGAACAGGCCGACGAAGCTGTTGACGATACCCGGGATCACCAGCTTGAGCGCCTGCGGCAGGATGATCAGCCCCATGCGCTGGGCGTAGGAAAGCCCGAGCGCCTGCCCGGCCTCGAACTGGCCGCGCGGGATCGCCTGCAGGCCGCCACGGATGGTCTCGGCCATGTAGGCGCCGGCGAACAGGGCCACGCCCACGAGCGCACGCAGAAGCTTGTCGAAGGAGACGCCGGCCGGCAGGAACAAGGGCAGCATCACGGACGCCATGAACAGCACGGTGATGAGCGGCACGCCGCGCACGAACTCGATGAATCCGACGGAAGCCCAGCGCACGAACGGCATGCGCGAGCGCCGCCCCAGTGCCAGGGCGATGCCGACCGGGAACGATCCGGTGATGCCGACGCTGGCAACGACCAGGGTCACCAGCAGGCCACCCCACAGCTCCGTCGCCACTGGCGGCAGATTGATGAGGCCGCTGGTGGAGAACAGCCAGCGCATCGCCAGCGGAAACCCGACGACGAGACTGAGCCCGCCCACCAGGCGCAGCGTCGGCGAGGACCGGAAGATGCCCAGGCAGACGATGCCGGCAAGCGCGAGCGCGAGACCGACCGCGTCGAGCACGCCGGCGCCGGATCCTCCGGCGCTGCCGACCAGCAGCCAAAAGGCGATGATCGGAAAGACGAAGAGCGTGTAGCGCAGCGCTCAGGGCCTTGCCGGGGATCTGCGGCACCATCAGAGGGACGAGACCCGCGACCGCCATGGCGAACACGAGGTTGACGCGCCAGCGCTCGGCGTCCGGGTAGCGGCCGTAGATGAACTGGCCGATCTTGGCCTTGATGAAGATCCAGCAGGCGCCGGTGCCCTCCACCCTGCAGGCCGAGCCGTCCTCGCCGCTCCACACGGCATTGACGATCCCCCAGCTGATGATGCCTTCGACGAGCCTGACCAGGATGTAGAGCGCCACGATGGTCAGCAGCGCGTTGCCCCACGAGGAGAACAGGTTCTTGCGAAGCCAGCCGATCACGCCGATCTCAGAGCGCGGCGGGCGCATGGGTTCGGACGCCGATGCTGCGGGCATGTCGGGAACGGTGGAGAGGTCGCGCTGCATGGGCTCACCTCATCTCTCGACCAGCGCCATGCGCGCATTGAACCAGTTCATGAACAGCGAGGTCAGCAGGCTGAGCCCGAGATAGACCATCATGGTGATCAGGATCACCTCCACGGCCTGCCCGGTCTGGTTCAGCACCGTGCCGGCGAACACGCTGACGAGGTCGGGATAGGCGATGGCGACGGCGAGCGAAGAGTTCTTGATCAGATTGAGATAGTTGCTCGTCAGCGGCGGAATAATGATGCGCATGGCCTGCGGGATGACCACGAGGCGCAGCGCCTGGCCCGGCTTGAGGCCGATGGCGATGGCGGCCTCCTTCTGGCCCTTGGGGACGCCCTGGATGCCGGAGCGGACGATCTCGGCGATGAAGGCGCCGGTGTAGATGACGAGGCCGAGGATCAGCGCCATCAGTTCGGGCAGGATGACGACACCGCCCTCGAAGTTGAAGCCGCGCAGCTTGGGATAGGAGAATTCCAGGGGGGCGCCGACGAGGAAGAATACGGCGATCGGCAGCACCACGATCAGCCCGAGCGCGGCAAGGCCGGTGTGGAACTGGGCGCCCGTGCGCATCTGGCGGCGGCGGGCCCAGATGGCGACCGCGATCGCGGCCAGGATGCCGAACAAAAGGGCTCCAAGCGCGAAGTCGAAGCCGGTCTGCGGGATCGGCTCCGGCAGGTAGAGGCCCCTCAGATTGAGGTGGGCGCCGAGCGGCAGCTCCAGGCTGTTGCGCGGCGGCGGCAGCGTCTTCAGCACGGCGAAATACCATACGAACAGCTGCAGCAGCAGCGGCACGTTGCGGATCGTCTCGACGTAGACGGTGGCGAGCCGAGCAATCAGCCAGTTGCTGGAGAGCCGCGCTATTCCCATCGTGAAGCCGACGATGGTGGCGAAGAAGACGCCGATCACGGAGACGAGCAGGGTATTGGTGAGCCCGACCCAGAAGACGCGGCCATAGGTCGAGGTGTTGGTGTAGGAGATCAGGGTCTGCGAGATGTCGAAGCCGGCGGTGGTGTTCCAGAAGCCGAAGCCGGAAGCGATGTTCTGCCGCTTCAGATTGGCCGCCGTGTTGGAGATGACCATCCAGAACAGGGCGGCGAGCGCGACGACGAGGATGATCTGGAAGAGAACCTGTCGCACCTCCGGCCGGTAGAGGTAATCGATCGGGCTGGTGGTTCGTCGCGGGGCGCGGTCCGCAATTCCGGTCACTGCCATGTCTGTCACCCTTCGCCCGTCACCCGCGTGCCGCGTCCGGCTCGGCGCCGCCCGCTACCCTGATGTGCGAAGCGCCGGCCGCTGTACGCGACCGGCGCCTCGATACCTCTCCGCTATCGGATCGGCGGGGCGTACTGGATCCCGCCCTTGTTCCAGAGGTTGTTCAAGCCTCGGGCGATCTTGAGCGGCGTGTTCGGCCCCACGTTACGCTCGTAAATATCGCCGTAGTTGCCGACGCCTTTGACGATCTTCACGACCCAGTCGTTGTCGAGACCGATGGCCTTGCCGAACTCGCCCTCGGTGCCGAGCAGGCGCCGGATGTCGGGATTGGTCGACTTGACCATCTCATCCACGTTCTTGCTCGTCACGCCAAGCTCCTCGGCATTGAGCAGCGCGTAGTAGACCCACTTGTTCAGCGTGAACCACTGGAAGTCGCCCTGGCGCACCGACGGCCCGAGCGGTTCCTTGGAGATGATCTCCGGCAGCACGATGTGGTCGTCCGGGGTGCGCAGGCGCAGGCGCTGCGAGTAGAGGCTCGACTGGTCGGTGGTGTAGACGTCGCAACGGCCGGCATCGTAGGCGGCGTTGACCTCGTCCACCTTCTCGAACACCACGGGCTTGTAGGTCATGTTGGTGGTGCGGAAATAGTCTGCGAGGTTGAGCTCCGTGGTGGTGCCGGTCGCCACGCACACGGAAGCGCCGTTCAGCTCCTTGGCCGATTTCACGCCGAGCTTCTTGGGCACCATCAGCCCTTGGCCGTCGACGTACATGATGCCTATGAACGACAGGCCCATGGCGCTGTCGCGGCTCATGGTCCAGGTGGTCGTGCGCGAGAGGATGTCGACCTCGCCCGACTGCAGCGCCGTGAAGCGCTCCTTGGCGGTCAACGGCTTGAAGGAGACCTTCGAGGCGTCGCCGAACACCGCCGCCGCGACTGCGCGGCAGTAGTCGACGTCGAGGCCGGTCCAGTTGCCCTTGTCGTCGGGCGCCGAGAAGCCCGGCGTGCCAGTGCCGACGCCGCAGTTGATCATGCCGCGGCTCTTGACGGTCGCCAGCGTGCTGGTCTGCGCGTTGGCGACGCCGCTCGCGGCGAATAGGCCCGCCGCGCCCGCGAGGGCCACCTTCAGAATTGGTTTCATTGCGTACGCTCTCCCTTGTTTTAGTGCAGACGTGGATTGTAGCAGATGCCGTTGATGCGGTTAGTGGTTGAGGATCTGCGACAGGAACAGCTTGGTGCGATCGGACTTGGGGTTGGCGAAGAACTCCTTCGGCGCGCCCTGCTCCACGATCTCGCCGCGGTCCATGAAGATGACGCGGTCGGCCACGGAGCGGGCAAAGCCCATCTCGTGGGTGACGCACAGCATGGTCATGCCGCCCTTGGCCAGCTCGATCATGGTGTCGAGCACCTCCTTCACCATCTCCGGGTCGAGGGCTGAGGTGGGCTCGTCGAACAGCATGATGTGCGGGTTCATGCACAGCGCGCGGGCGATGGCGACGCGCTGCTGCTGGCCGCCCGACAGCTGGCCCGGATACTTGCCGGCCTGCTCGGGGATCTTGACGCGCTGCAGGTACTGCATGGCGATCTTCTCGGCCTCGCGCCGTGGCATTTTCTTCACCCACACCGGGGCGAGGCAGAGGTTGTCGAGGACGGTCAGATGCGGAAACAGGTTGAAGCTCTGGAACACCATCCCCACCTCGGCGCGGATCTTGTCGATCTGGCGGATGTCGTTGGTGAGCTCGATGCCCTCGACGATGATTTTCCCCTTCTGGTGCTCCTCCAGCCGGTTGATGCAACGTATGAGGGTGGACTTGCCGGAGCCGGACGGGCCGCAGATGACGATCTTCTCTCCCTGGTCGACCGACAGGTTGATGTCCCGCAACACGTGGAACTCGCCGTACCACTTGTTGACACCGACCATCTGAACGGCCGGTCCAGCACTCGCGGGAACCGCTTGTGCGGCATTGCCTTGCGCCATGCGTCCTCCAAGTACGAACAACCGGGGACCTCAGGAGGTGCCCTCGCGCGTCGCATTCCGACGGGTCGTGACGATTATGCCGGAGGCCATGCCCTAGCGCAACGCACAGGCAATAGGCGAACTGCCCGTGGAGCGGGCACCATGATGGAATTTTGATCCTGTCCGGCGCCTTCGCGTGTGCAGCAATGCTGCCCTTATCCGCGGCTCACGAGTTGAACGAGGGCGTCTCCGAGCTCGCGGCAGGTGGCCTTGCCGCCCATGTCGGCAGTGCGCACGTCGGTGTCGGTGAACAGCCGTTCGATGGCCTTGACGATGGCCGCAGCGGCCTCCTTGTGCCCGAGGTGCTCGAGCATCATGGCCCCGGACCAGATCTGGCCGATCGGGTTGGCGATGCCCTTGCCGGCGATGTCCGGCGCGCTGCCGTGCACCGGCTCGAACATCGAGGGGAAGGCGCGCTCGGGGTTGATGTTGCCGCCAGGAGCGATGGCGATGGTGCCGGTGGTGGCGGGGCCCAGATCGGACAGGATATCGCCGAACAGGTTGGAGCCGACGATCACGTCGAACCAGGTGGGATTGCGCACCAGGTGGGCCGCGAGGATGTCGACGTGGAACTGGCTGGTCTTGACCTGCGGGTACTCCTTGGAGATGGCGGCGAAGCGCTCGTCCCAGTAGGGCATCGAGATCGAGATGCCGTTGGATTTGGTGGCCGAGGCCACCTCCTTGCGCTTGCGCGTCATGGCGAGGTCGAAGGCGTAGCGCATGACCCGGTCGCAGCCCTTCTTGGTGAACAGTGCCACCTGGACTGCCTGCTCGAGCTCGGTGCCCTCGAAGGAGCGCCCGCCGACCGAGGAATACTCGCCCTCGTTGTTCTCGCGCACGATGAAGTAGTCGATGTCGCCGGGCTTGCGGTCGGCGAGCGGTGATTTCAGGCCCTCGAACAGCCGCACGGGGCGCAGGTTCACGTATTGCTGAAAGCCGCGCCGGATCGGGATCAGCAGGCCCCAAAGCGAGACGTGATCGGGCACGCCGGGCCAGCCCACGGCACCCAGAAAGATCGCATCGTGCTTGGCGATTTGCTCGAGGCCGTCGGCTGGCATCATGGCGCCGGTCTTGGCGAAGCGCTGGCAGGACCAGTCGAGGTGGTCCCACGCGTAGTCGATGCCGAAGCGGGCGCCCACGGCCTCCAGTACGCGGATGCCCTCCGGCACCACCTCGTTGCCGATGCCGTCGCCCGGGATGACGGCAATCTTCAGCTTGTTGGTCGGCTTCGCTGCGCCTGACGCGGCCATGACGTTCCCTCACAATTCCTGGTGCTGTCGCGGTTGTGGATTGCTCCCCTCTCTGTAATCCGTTTCCGTGCGACAAGAGAAGAGCCAATCCCTGCTATGCGCAAGCCGCGGCTGACGCCGGGACCGGTTCGTGCCACGCTATGGTTCCCGTTCCCTCCAGGTTGTTCGTCCAGAATGCAAAAGTCGAGCATGCCAGCGCAAGGCCCGAGCCAGACAGCGGACTGCGATCCTGCCGCCCTCGTAGACGCCTTGGCGCGCACCGCACGCAAGGTGCGGACACCGTGCGGCGACGGCACCATGGTCTGGCGTGTATGGGGCGCCGGAGAGCCGGTGCTGCTGTTCCACGGCGGGTCGGGCTCCTGGACGCATTGGATCCGCAACATCCCGGAGCTGTCCAAGCACTACGAGCTGTGGGTCGTCGACATTCCCGGGCTCGGCGATTCCGCAATGCCGCCCCAGCCGTGGGTGCCGCAAAGCATTGCCGAGGTGGTGGTCGCCGGCATAGACCAGCTGTTCGCCAAGGATGCGAAGCTGCGCATGGCGGGCTTTTCGTTCGGCGGCCAGATCGCCGGCTTATCGGCCGCCATGCTCGGCGACCGCGTTCGCATGCTGACGCTGATCGGTGTGGCGGCGCTGGGCCTGCGCGCCGATCCGCGCGAGCCGTTCGCCAAACAGCGACCCGGCATGAGCCCGGCCGAGATCGCCGCCGTCTTCCACCAGAACCTGGCGGTGCTGATGTTCGCCGATCCGGCCAACATCGACGCGCTGGCGGTTCACCTGCAAGGCGAGAACATCAAGCGGGCCCGCTTCCGCAGCCGCCCCTTCGCCCCCACCGACAACCTTGCGCGCGCGCTCGAGCACGTCACCGCCCGGCTCAAGACGATCTGGGGGAGCCGCGACATCATCGCCAGGCCGTCGATCGATATGCGCCTGGAGATCCTGCGCCGGCATCACCCCGAGCTTGACGTTCGCCTCATCGAAGGAGCCGGTCACTGGGTGATGTACGAGGCGGCGGACAAGTTCAACGCAGCCTTCCTCGAACTCCAGAGCTGAATCTGGCTGGCTGGCGCCGCGAAATGCGGGCCTATGGGCAGAGCGGCTGCGGGCTCTTCAGGCGGCTGCGGGCCCGGCCACCACCTCGTCCTTCACCAGTCGGGCGCCGCCGAACAGCGTGCCTTTGCCGAACATCACGCCGAAGCCCAGAATGCGCGCCAGCAACCAGTCGTCCTCGATGCGCCCGACGATCAGGCTGAGGCCGAAGTCGGCCAGATGGCGGCAGATGTCGGAGGCAGGCACGCGGCCGCCGGGCGCCGGCAGGCCGTCGAGGAACACCGGCGCATCGAGCTCGACGAACGCGAAGCCCATGTCCTTGAGCCCGGCGAAGTCCATGTCGAGGTCGACCACGTCCTCCAGCGCGAAGCGGAACCCGAGGGCCGCCAGGTCGCCGAGCGCGCGCTCGTGCCCCGGCGTGAAGGTCCGCACCTCGCTCTGCGCGAAGGACAGCACGAGGTTCATCGGTGAGATCCTCTCGGGCCCGGCCGACGCGGTCTCCATGAAAGCCTGGTCGGTGAGCGAATCACCCGCCACCGTCGCCAGCACCGAGCCTTCCCGCCCGCGCTGGCCGAGCCGCCCGGCGATGCGCGCGGCGCGGATCATCTTGGCGGCGTCGATGCGCGGCATCAGTCCGGAGCCTCGCGCGGCCCGCGCGTATTCGCTCTGGTCGAGCGGGGTGCCTTCGGCGGTGAGGAGCCGCATGCTGACCTCGAAATGCCGCGGCCGGCCTTCGACGAGCGCGTGGATCGGCTCCAGCAGAAACTCCATCCGCTCGGCGGCGACGGCCTCGGCGATGCGCGCGAGCTGAGGGTTGAGCTGCGGCGGCGCGCCGGGCGCGGCCTCCGGGCCGGAAGCGGGCTCGGGCGTCGGCCACCATGCGGGAACTTGGCCGACGTCCGACGGTTGCGGGGCCGCAGCCGCATCGCCGGGCCGTGTCCGCATCGCTCGCGCCGTCGTCTGCAGCGCTTCGACCGAGCGGCCGAGCATGGCGTCGGTATCGTCGGCGCGCTCGGACGGCGATCCGGGCCGGCCGCTGGTCGTGGCGACGTTCAGAGCGTCGGCCAGCTTCTTGATGGATTCCTCGACAAAATCGACGCTTATTTCGGGTTGCGACGGATCGAGCAGGCTGGGCTGCGCGCCGATCCGCGGCTCACCAAGAGACAATGAGGGTGCGGGCTCGCGCGCGAGGCCCGAGCGCGACAGGGACGACAGCGAGGGATCGCGCGACGGCCGGAAATTGAAGGGATCGCCGGGGCGCGGCATCGGCAACTCTTCGGGCGCGCGCGCGGACTTCTCGGCCACTGCCGCCTCGGTCCGGGCCGGTGGCTCCGGGAGAGACGGACGCGGCCGACTGGCGTCCGAGTCTTCCCCGGTTTCGGGTTGGGGCGCTTGGTCGCTCGGATAGAACCGGCGCGCGTCCCGTGCGCTTGGCTGCAACCGGAGCATCGGCAGCCGGTGCGGCGCCTGGGACGAGCGAGCGGCGTACCATCAGGTGGAAGGAGAGCAGCGCCGCGTAGACGCCGAGCGCGGCGACCGATCCGACCCACAACGCCAAGCCGAGCCGCAGCAGCAGCCACGCGCCGATCGCGCACGACAGTACCGTTACAGAGAACACCACAAAGGCATCGCTGTAGTGCGGGTTGTGCGGCGGCGCATCGTCGGAGGTGGCAAATTGCTGTGTCATTGCACCCGGGCTCGCATTGCATCGGATTCGAATCGCCGCCACGAGCTTTCACGAAGCCTTCCGGTATGCGCAACCCAGAGGGCGCGGCTGTCACCAGCTTTCGGCTCCGACTTGACCGGACGGCACTCTTGGCCGAGCGTTCTTGCTCCTCAAGACTTGGATAGGACAGCAGAATGGTTGCCAAGACCCCGCAGGGCCGGCTGGTCCCGAAGCTGCTGTCCTTCGATGTGTTCGGCACACTGGTCGATGCCCGCACCCACTCCTATGCTGCGTTCCAATCGATCCTGACCGATTGCGGGGCAGGCGATGTCGACGTCAAGGCCTTCTGGGAGCACTGGGAGGAGCGCAACATCGCTCATTATTGGGAGCCGTACCGGCGCTATCGCGACATCTGCGAGCTGTCGCTCGCTGAAGCCTTCGATCATTTCGGGATCAAGGGGGCTTCCCGGCTGATCGAGCGATATTTCGATGCGTTCCCCAGGCTGGCACTTTTCCCCGATGTGGCGCCTGCCCTCGACCGGCTGGCCGAGCGCTACCGGCTGGCAGTGGTCTCCAACATCGACGATGACCTGCTTGCCGCCACGCCGCTGGGACGCACGTTCGATCTTGTTTGCACGGCGCAGAAGGCGAAGGGCTACAAGCCGGACGGAACGCTCTTTCGCTATCTGATCGCGCACGCGGGGTGCAGTCGCGACGACATCCTGCATTCGGGCCAGTCGCAGTTCACCGACATGGTCGGCGGCAAGCCGCTCGGCCTGACGATCGCCTGGATCAACCGGCGCAGCGTCGCGCTGCATCCGTCCGTACCGAAGCCGGACTTCGTGTTCCCCGACGTCGCCGCGCTGCTCGGTCTCGTCGACTGCTAGGCTGGGTCCCGGATATTCGCTGACGCGAATTCCGGGATGACAGGTGAGGTTACGCCACTGCCTGTACCACCTTGGCGATGACGTCGCGGATCTCGGCGATGTCGCGCTCCGTCGAGATCAGGGGCGGCGCCACCACGAGGGTGTCGCCCGCCACGCGCACGTAGATGTTGAGGTCGTGGTACATGCGCTCGGTCGCCTCGTAGCCGCGCAGGCCCGGCTTGCCGGGGATCGGCGCGAGGTCGATGCCGCAGAGCAGGCCGACGGTGCGGATGTCCTCCACGTTGGGCTGGCCCTTGAGGCTCATCATGGCGTCGGCGAACACCGGCTCGAGCGAGGCCGCGCGCTCGAACAGCCCCTCGTCCTTGTAGATGTCGAGCGTGGCGAGGGCGGCTGCGGCAGCCAGCGGGTGGCCCGAGTAGGTGTAGCCGTGGAACAGCTCGACCAGGTGCTCGGGGCCGGTCATGAAGGCGTCGTAGATCTTCTTGGAGGCCATCACGCCCGCCATCGGCACGGCAGCGTTGGTGATGCCCTTGGCGAAGGTGATCATGTCGGGCTCGACGCCGTAGCGCTCCGAGGCGAAGCAGTGCCCGAGCCGGCCGAAGCCGGTGATGACCTCGTCGAAGATCAGCAGGATGCCGTGCTGCGCCGTGATCTCGCGCAGCTTCTTGAGATACCCCTTGGGCGGCGGCAGGATGCCCGTGGACCCCGCAACCGGCTCGACGATGACGGCGGCGATGGTGGAGGCATCGTGCAGGTTGACGAGGCGGGTCAGCTCGTCGGCCAGGTGCGCGCCCCACTCGGGCTCGCCCTT
Source organism: uncultured Alphaproteobacteria bacterium (assembly GCA_963774165.1). Lineage (GTDB taxonomy): Bacteria > Pseudomonadota > Alphaproteobacteria > Rhizobiales > Hyphomicrobiaceae > AWTP1-13. The sequence goes on from CAVZEC010000018.1 coordinate 31,356, forward strand.
GCTGAAGGCCTGCTTGGAGCGGTCATAGGTGCTGGCGAGGTGGTCGACGCCGGTCAGCATGTTGCCGAACTGCTTGCGGTTGGCGACGATGCCGCCGACCGAGATGCCGCCGAAGCCGATGCCGTGGTAGCCGCGCTCGCGGCCGATCAGGCGCGTGCGCGCGCCTTCGCCGCGGGCCTTGTGATAGGCGAGCGCGATCTTGAGCGCGGTGTCGACCGCCTCCGACCCCGAGTTGGAGAAGAAGGCATAGTCGAGCGTGCCCGGTGCCAGCAGCGACAGCCTCGAGGCCAGCTCGAACACCTTGGGGTGGCCGTACTGGAAGGCCGGCGAGTAGTCGAGCTTGGCCGCCATCTCCTGGATGGCCTTGACGATCGGCTCGCGGCAGTGGCCGGCGTTGACGCAGAACAGGCCGGATGTGGCGTCGATCACCTTGGTACCGTCGGGCTTGAAGTAGTGCATGCCCTTGGCGCCGGCGAACAGGCGTGGCCGCTTCTTGAAGGCGCGATTGGGGGTGAAGGGCACCCAATAGGGCTCGAGCTCATTGGGGTTTATGTCGAGCGGTGCCATGGCTTGTCTCCGGGGGCGAGGGGGTGTTCACAACGTTCTAGCAGGGACGCCCACCGCCTCCAAGGGTCGGGCATGGCCGGCGCGGCTTGGCATTTCCACGGCGACGCAAGAGGGGGCGACGCGAACGCCGCCTCCCTTCCTTACAATCTCGAAGACCGCATGCGGCTACGAGAGCTGCACCGCGTCCGTTCGGCTGAACTGCCCGGCCTTGATGCAGCCGCAGATGACGACTTCGGCCAGGAGCACCATTGATCCCACTGCGATGGTCACCGTCTCCACGGTCGGGTGCTGCGCAAATTGAGTGAAATCGGGGATGATGATCGCGGCGTTCCCGGCGATCAGAAGATATCCCACGCCCATAGGCCAACTCAGATCCGCAAACCTCTTCACGATGAGAGCCGCCGTGGGGTAGACCAACATCAGATCGAAGAAGGCGGTGAGCATCGGCCGTGTCCGTTCGCCCATGAGCAGGCCGGGATCCACAAACACAGAATAGGCGACCATGCCGCCGAGCAGGGCGATGGTGCCAAGCCACCACTCGCTGCGTTTGATCCTGCCGCTGAAGCTGAACAATAGTCTTATCATGTACATGGCACATCCTCCGGGTTGAGCCGTCGGACGTCAGAATAATCGCTGCCGCGAGAGCGTGTTGTTCCGTCCGGAACGCATACGGTTCGGGCTCGCCCCGGAACCGCCACACACATGCCGGGTTCAGGCTCGGATTCGGGCGCACGGCCACCCGAATCGGGGCCCCATTTAGCTGTTGTTAGCCGAATCGGCACCAGATGCGCGCTGCAGGTCGCGCACAGCCGATGCGGCCGCGTCCCAGGAGGAACCCACGTATGTTGATGAGTGTGATTGAGGGAGCCCGTACGGCCCCCACCTATCCCGAACTGGCGGGAAAGCGCGTTCTGGTAACCGGTCTGTCCTCGAGTTGTGGCGTCGACATCGCGCGCGCATTCGCCGACCACAAGGCGCGCCTGATCCTCCAATTCGACGAGATGAACGAGCGCACGCAGGCGATCGCCGAGATTGCCGCGCCCAATGCGCTCGACATCAGGGCATTCGGCCCGATCGCGCCCGATGCCGACGGTGTGGCGCAATTCGCCCGCAGCGTGATGCAAGCCTTCGGTGGGCTCGACGCCGTGGTCAACCTGGTGGCGATCGCGCCGGCCGATGTCGGTACTGCGGCCAGCCTCGATGAGATCGAGCGCCGCGTCGCTTCGCGTCTGCTCCTGCCCCACCTGATCGCCAAGATCGCCGCCAACCGCATGGCGCTGAGCTACATCGAGGGGCTGATCATCAACGTCGCCATGTTGATCCCTCCGATCAAGGGACCCGCGCAGGCGTTCGCATGCGTGGCCAAGGCGGCGCTCACCGCCATGACGCGCGCGCAGGCCGAGGAGTGGTCCGAGAAGGCGATCCGGTTCAATGCCATCGCCCCGCAGACCGCCGACCCGCGGGCGGCACCCAGCCTCGCGGGCGAGCCCGAGGTCGCGGACCTCGCGCTGTTCCTTGCCTCCGGCAAAGGCAAGGCGCTCTCGGGCCATGTGTTCGAGGCCGAGGGCGTCCGGTAGCCCCGGACGTCAGGTGCCGAAGGGGTACTCGACGAACTCGACGATCAAGCCCTCGGGGCCTCGGCAATAGAAGGCGACGGCCCGGCCGCCGCGCAGGCTCAACACCTCTGAAAGCGGCTCATGGCCGGCGGCGATCATCCGCCGGCGCACCTCCCGGGAATCCTTCACCTGGAGGCAGATGTGGGTGAGACCGTGGTCGCACTGGCGGATCGGCACCGGCTTGCCCTCCGGCGTCAGCCACTTGAATAGCTCTATGTGGTAGCCCCCGAGCGCCAGCATCGCCCAGCGGCAGCTGGCGCCGGGCAGGCCCGTGACGATGCTGAGATCGGGCTCGTCGCGCTTGTCCATCTCGCCCACGACCTTGAAGCCGAGCAGGTCGACGAAGAACGCCCTCATCCTGTCCCAGTCCCGGCAGCTGACCGCGGTGTGATGCGGCCGTTCGATCAGGTCTCGCACGGATTGCGTCGAATCTTGCGCCATTGGCTTCACTCCCTGGAATGCACGGTCTTGAGGCCGCGCGCGGCTCTATCCTAGCCCGGCCCGGACCAATTTCCCTATCCTTCCGCCCCCGCCAAGACCTGGGCGATCTCGCATTGTCGCCTCAATCGGCAGGTAGCTCAAAGACTTGTGGCAGGGGGTGCCGCAGGTCGAGCGTCGCGGTCGGGGCATCTCCCCGCATCGCGTCGGCCAGCGTTGGCAAAGTCAGTACGTTTGATGCGCGTTGCGTCCCTGGTTTCGAGTTGCACGCCGGACGCCGAGCGACCCACCTCGCGCGGCCGCGCATCGCATGCGTTTTCGACTAAGTCATCCCCGCGAAGGCAAGGACCCACGCGGCACTCCAGGAACTTTCGTCGTGTTGGCGTGGTTTCCCGCCTTTGCGGGAATGACGTCAGGCTCCTCCACCAAGTGCTCCTCTTTCTCGCGTTCACGATCCTGCTGCTCGCCTCCGCGTCCTCGCCTCTGCGGGCGGCGGACACGATCGCGGCCATCCAGATCACCGGCAACCGCACGGTCGATGCCGACGCGATACGCTCGCAGCTCAAGCTGGCGCAGGGGAGTCCCTACGATTCGGCCAAGGTGGATCAGTCGATCAAGGCGCTCCATGCGACGGGGCTGTTCGCGCATGTGAGCATCGACCGACGCGGCACGACGCTGGTCGTCAAGGTCGCCGAGAACCCGATCGTGGCGAGCGTCTATCTGGAGGGCAACGCGGCGATCGACAAAGCCAAGCTGCAGGAGCAGATCGAGCTCAAGCCGCGTGCGCGCTACACCGCCGCCAAGGCGCACGCCGACGCGATGCGCCTGCGCGATGCCTACCGTCGGCTGGGCCGGCTCGCCACCGCGGTCGAGCCGAGCGTGGTCTATCAGTCGGACGGACGCGTGGATGTGACCTTCGTCGTCAAGGAGGGCGAGGTCACCAAGGTCGACAGCATCGGCTTCATCGGCAACCGGGCGTTCACCACGGCTCAGCTGCGCGACGTCATCTCCACCAGCCAGTCCGGGTGGCTCGATATCCTCAAGAGCGCCGCCTTCTACGATCCCGAGCGCCTCAACCAGGACAAGGAGCTGCTGCGCCGCCACTACCTCAAGCAGGGCTTCCCCGACGCGCGCGTGAAATCGGCCGAGGCGGTCAAGAACGCCGAAGGCACCGGCTACGTCATCACCTTCACCGTGGACGAGGGCGAGCGCTTCACGTTTGCGCCGCCTTCGGTGGAGACCAGTCTGCGCGGAGCCGATCCGGAGAAGCTGCGCGAGCTGGTCGCAGTCAAGCCCGGCGGCGCCTACAGCCAGGAGGCGATCGAGAAGTCGGTCGAGAAGATGACGCTGGCGCTGAGTGACGCCGGGCTCGCCTTCGCCCAGGTGAAGCCCACCCCGAAGCGCGACAACGCCGGCCGCACCATCGCCATCGCCTTTCGCGTCGAGGAGGGGCCGCGCATCTATGTGGAGCGCATCGACATCGTCGGCAACCAGAAGACCAAGGACATCGTGATCCGTCGCGAGTTCCGGGTCGTCGAGGGCGATGCCGTCAACGCCCTGATGATCGAGCGCGGGCGCAAGCGCGTGCAGGCCCTCGGGTACTTCAAGAGCGTTTCGCTCAAGAAGCAGCAGGGCTCGGCGCCGGACAAGGTGGTGATCATCGTCGACGTGGTCGAGGACCAGACGATCGATTTCGGTATCGGTGTCGGCTACTCGACGTCCGAGGGCGTGGTCGGCGACATATCGATTGCCGACCGCAACCTGTTCGGTAACGGCCAGACGCTGCGGCTGAAGCTGTCCGGCAGCATGTCGCGGCTGCAGGCCGAGGTCGGTTTCACCGAGCCGCGTTTCCTCGGCTACAACGTCGCTGCCGGTTTCGACCTGTTCTACAAGGACATCGACTACACCACCCAAGCGTCCTACATGAGCCAGAAGATCGGTGGCGATGTGCGTCTGCGCTATCCCATCAACGACGAATGGTCGATCGGCACCAACTACACCTTCTCTCGCAGCAAGATCTATGACGTCGGCGCGGACGCCTCGATCGCCATCAAGGAGGCGATCCCGAACTGGCCCAACGCCACCTCGACCACCTACTACACGTCCTCCGTCGGCTATAACGTTCTCTACGACACGCGCGACAACAAGAAGCGGCCGACCTCCGGCGTCTACTACTCGCTCTCGCAAGACCTGGCCGGGCTCGGTGGCGACGTGCGCTATATCCGCTCGGTGGGCGAGGCGCGCGCGTACTATGCCGTCACCGACGAGATCACCGCGGTAGGCCGCGCCACCGGCGGCGTCATCGGCGGCTGGGGCGGACAGGACGTGCGCCTGCTCGATCTGTTCTACAAGGGCGGCGAGACTGTGCGCGGGTTCGCCACCGCCGGCTACGGTCCCCGCGATACCCTGAGCGCCAACCAGGACGCGCTGGGCGGCAAGATGTTCTATTCGACCACGGCCGAGGCGCTGTTCCAGATCCCCGGCGTGCCGCAAGACCTGGGCCTGCGCGGGGCCGTGTTCGCCGATGCCGGCTCCCTGTGGGGTCTCAATAGCACGGCGGCCAAGCAGCCCGGTGCCGTCGGCAATACGCCCGCGCTGCGCGCCTCCGTGGGCGTCGGACTCGCCTGGGATTCGCCTATCGGCGCGTTGCGTGCCGACTACGCCATCCCCCTCGTCAAGCAGCCCTACGACAAGACCCAGGCCTTCAGCTTCGGCCTCATGCCGTTCTGAGCGCGGCGACGCTCCAAGCAAAATTGCAGCCGAAGCGTCCATTTCGAGGGAGCGAATTAATCGCCTGTAGAGACGTGCGAGACGACACCTTCTGGACCCCGATGCAGTCGACGGACCGCCGTTGGCTCGCAAGCCCTACCCAGGAGGAGCCCAGACATGTCGAAGATCGCTTGGATCGTCGTGCTCGCCGCGCTCTCGGCGCCCGCGGCTGCCGAGACTGCGGTGCCCGCGGTTCCCGACCTGCGCGGCACCTGGAAGGGCGAGAGCCAATCGATCGTCCTGGGCGGGAACACCCATCATCCCGGGGCCCAGGCGGGTCAGCCGCGGCTGACGAGCATTCCGTTCACGCTGGTGATCGACAAGCAGGATGGCCGCCGCTTCTCCGGGACGTTCTCGTCGGAGCGGCACAGCGAGACGGTCATTGCAGTCATATCGCGCTCCGGCTCGATCTTCATGGTCGATGACGACGGCTACGACGTGGCGACGCTGCTGGCGCCGGATCGGATGGAGGTCTGCTACATGCATCTGTCTACGGCCTCGCGCATTGCCTCATGCACGGAGCTGACCCGGCAGAGGCCGTAAGGGCTCGCTGTCGGGCCTCGGGAGGATCAAGCCGTCCTCTCACGTGGGCTCTCACTCGGGCCCTCATTCGGGCATGACGGTCTCGCGCTTGGGGAAGGCCGCCAGCGTGTTCTGCGGCACGCCGAAGTTGGTGGCCAGCAGCAGAGCCGGGTTGGCTGCCATCCACGCCGTAATGGAGATCGACTCGTAGCTGCCGTTGTTGAGCGCGAGAACGACCTCGAGGTCCTCGGTGCCGACGTTCTCGATGTAATGCCCGTAGCCCTGCGGGACGTAGCCGACGTCGCCCGCGGCGAACTCCTCGGTGCGTGCGCGGCCATGCGATCCGAACACAGTCATGCGACCGCGACCCTTGATGTAGTACTGCCACTCGTCGGCATTGGGGTGCCAATGCAGCTCGCGCAATCCGCCCGGCTTGATCCGTAGGAGAGCGCCGGTGACGGTCGTGGAGATCGGAAACTGCTGCTCCGAGACCAGCCGCAGAGTGCCGCCGGGAAACGTCTCGGGGCGTTGGGCGAGCAGCCGGTAACGATGGGTGTTGGCGCCGACGTCGAGCGATCCGGGCGCGGGATCGAGGGGTAGCGCAGGCGGTACCGGCCCTTTGACCATGTAGACCTCCCGCTTCGGGAAGCTGGCGAAGGTGGACGCCGGTGCGCCGAAGTTCTTGGCCAGCACCTCGGCCGGTGTGTGTCCGAGCCAATCCGTGATGCTGAAGGTGCCGAACTCCGAAAAATAGCCGTTGTCGAACACGAGGATGAACTGGCAGTCGCCGGGACCGAGGCCCTGGATCGAGTGGCCGTGACCGCGCGGAAAGTACCAGACGTCTCCGGCATCGAAGTCGACCACCTCGGAGTGCGCTTGCGGATCGATCGTGGTGACGCGGCAGCGCCCCTTGATGACGTAGGCCCATTCGGCGGCGTTGGCATGCCAATGCAATTCGCGCAGCGCCCCGGGGGAGAGCTGCATGAGCACGCCGGCGAGCTCTTCGGAGACCGGAAACTCGGCGACGGTCGCTTCCTTCGCCCAGCCGCCGTCATAGATCTTGGCGGGTTGGCTCCCGAGCGGAAAGCGGAAGGACGGCAGCTCCTCGCCGCTGAGCGGGCTCGGGGTCGGTCCGAAGCGAGGTTGCTCGCCCTCAGCCGAGGCGTTCTGGGCACCCGTTGCCGCCACCAGGAAAGTGCCGGCTGCGGCAGCGCCGCCGATGACGTTGCGTCGCGATATTTCGGCCATGGCTGGCCTCCCTGGCTGGGGCGCGGTCCTGGCCGATGGCCGAATGACGCGCGCGGGCACGGGTGGGCCCGCACCGGCCCTCAATTGCTACGGTGTCATTGGTTGAAGATGTCGCCGTCGAAAACAGAAAAATGTCTGAAAGTCCGCTAGCGGACCAGATGCGGCGTTCTATCACCAACATCTGAGCGCCGCTGTCATCTCGGGCTTTTGCCCGGGATCCATCTCACCGGCTGCTCCGGCGACCTGCCGATCGCTGGAGGTATGGTACGGCGGTGCCTACTCGAGCTTCCCCAGCACCGAGACGTCGTCGCCGGCGTGGTAGGCCGGGTCCTTCCAGCCGTCCTCGTCGTAGTCGGCCATGCAGCGCTCGACCAGCGCCTCCATCTCCTTGAGCGACCCCGAGCCCTGCGCCTGCTGCAGCGCGAACAGGCGGATCAGCTCGTGGCTGCCGGCGTAGTTCATCTCGTAGAGCTCGTGGCGGGCGCCGAACTCGCTGCCGATCGCGTCCCACAAGAGCTTCATGACCTTGATGCGCTGCTTGTAGTCGATGCCGCCGGAGCCGCGCACGTAGCGCTGCAGGTACTTGTCGATGTCGGGGTTCTTGAAGTCGCGGGAGCTGCTCGGCAGGTAGATGAGCCCGGAGGCGATCACCTTCTCGATGATGGAGCGGATGGCCGGATAGGCCTCGGTCGCAAAGAGGCGATAGGCGGTTGAGGCGCGGATGTTGGGCAGTACCGCGCCCCCCACCCAGGGGTCGGGATTGCCGGTCATGGCATCGGTCAGCGCCCAGAACAGGTTGCGCCAGCCGATCACCTCGCCGATGTGGGCCTGCACGCCGCGGAAGGCATCCACACCCGACGCGCGCGCCGCCTTCACGAGCAATCCGGCGATGAAATCGAGCTTCACGGCGAAGCGCGTGCAGCCCTGGAAGGTGAGGCCGTTGGCAAAGCCCGAGCGCGGATAGAACTGCTTCAGGCGCTCGATGTCGCGATGGATGAACACGTTCTCCCAGGGGATGAAGGTGTTGTCCATCACGAAGATGGCGTCGTTCTCGTCGAAGCGGCTGGTGAGCGGATAGTCCCAGGGCGATCCGGTCGCGGCGGCGGCCAGCTCGTAGGAGGGCCGGCAGATCAGCTTGATGCCAGGCGAGTCCATCGGCGCCATGAACATCACGACCATGCTGGGATCGTTGATGTCCTGGCCCATGTTCTGGCCGAGAAAATTGTAGTGTGTCAGGGCCGAGTTGGTGGCGACGACCTTGGCGCCCGACACGTAGATGCCGGCGTCCGTCTCCTTCTGGATCGAGACGTAGACGTCCTTGACCTGCTCGACCGGCTTCGACCTGTCGATGGGCGGATTGACGAGCGCGTGGTTGACGTAGAGCACGGCTTCCTGCGCCCGCACGTTCCAGGCGCGCGCGTTGTCGGCGAACGGCCCGTAGAACTCGGCATTGGCGCCCAGCGTGTTGAGGAATGCCGCCTTGTAGTCGGGGCTGCGGCCCATCCAGCCGTAGGTGATGCGGGCCCACGCCGCCATGGCATCGCGCTGCCCGAGCAGGTCCTCGCGCGAGCGGGCGGCCTTGAAGAAGCGGTGCGTGTAGCCGCCGGAGCCCGTGTCGGTCGCCGCCGTCAGGACTTCCTTGCTCTTGGCGTCATGCAGCGCGTCGTAGAGCTTCGCCGCCGACACCGCGGCGTTGCGGAAGGCCGGGTGCTTGGTGACGTCCTTGACGCGCTCACCGTAGATATAGACCTCGCGGCCGTCGCGCAGCGATTCCAGATACTCCGCTCCCGTGAACGGGCGCTTCTTGCCTTTGACGAGAAGCTCCGGCTGCTGCGGCATGGCGCACCCTCCAACGGTTTCCGGACGTTGCCGAATTCATTGCTATCATAGCCAGAGGCATGCAGCGCAGGATAGGTGCGGACATGATCATCGAGAACCAGGCGTCGGTCACCGCGGCCGTTGTCGAAGCGTTCGGCCGCACCGCCGATCCGCGGCTGCGCGAGATCCTGCTGGCGCTGGTGCGGCACCTGCACGGCTTCATCCGCGAGGTGCGCCTCACCGAGCGCGAGTTCCAGGAGGCGACACGGCTGATCGCCGCCATGGGTCAGAAGACCACGGATTCCCACAACGAGGTGGTGCTGATGGCGGGCTCGCTCGGGGTCTCCGCGCTCGTCTGCCTGCTCAACAACGGCGATCACGGGCAGACCGAGACGCAGGCCAACTTGCTGGGACCCTTCTGGCGCGACGACCAGCCCCTGTGTGCGAGCGGGGACACGCTCGTGCGCTCGCCCACGCCTGGTCCCGCGCTTTTGGTGGACGTCCGCGTGCTGGATGACACCGGAAGGCCCGTGCAGGAAGCCGAGGTCGACGTATGGCACTCCTCGCCAGAAGGACTCTACGAGAACCAGGACCCCTCCCAGGCCGAGATGAACCTGCGCGGCCGTTTCCGCACGGACGGCGACGGGCGGTTCCAGTTCCGCAGCGTCAAGCCCGCGGGCTATCCGATCCCCATCGACGGGCCGGTAGGCGAGCTGATCAAGGTTACGGGGCGGCACAACTACCGCCCGGCGCACCTCCACTTCATGATCTACAAGCCGGGCTTCAAGACGCTGGTCTCCCAGATCTACGTGCCCGACGACGAGCATATCGACACGGACGTGCAGTTCGGCGTCACCCGCGCCCTCATCGGCGCCTACATGCGCCACGACGAGCCGGAGGCGAGCCGCGGTCTCGAGGCGCCCTGGTACTCGCTCGACCAGCGCTTCGTTCTGGAACACGGCGAAGCCCGCCGCCCCAAGCCGCCGATCCGCGCCAAGACAACTTTGCCAGAGCCTGCTCAGCTCAAGTAGCACCACCACGGTCTGCGCGCGTGAGGTTGTCTGCGCATCTAGCTGGCGACAGTTCGCCGATCCCGATCCAGGTCGGTCCTCGTTCAGCGTAACCTTCGGCACAGTCAAGGCTATTCGGCCACGTCTATTCTCTTCCGTGGCGCAAGGGCCTATGGTGGGCTCGCGAGGTAGGATAGAGCAGGTCGAATCCAATGCATATCTTGCTTCGGGGCAGCTTGACGCAGCGCCTGAGGATTGCCTCGGGCCTCGTCCTCTTCACCTTCGCCACCACCCATTTCCTCAACCATGCCGTCGGCCTGGTGGACCTGGAGGCGATGCACGAGGTGCAGGCTTGGCGGCAGGTGCTGACCCGCTCCCTGCCAGGCACCGTCGTGCTGTTGGCGGCACTGCTGACGCATGTCGGGCTCGGGCTCTACAAGCTGGCGCGGCGCACGACGCTGCGGCTGGCACGTTGGGAGCTGATCCAGATCGGCCTGGGCCTGCTGATCCCGTTCCTGCTGCTGCCGCATATCGTCAACACGCGCATCGCCCACGTGTTCTTCGGCGTCGAGGACAACTATCTCTACGAGCTGGCGCGCCTGTGGCCGGCAAGCGCGATCCTGCAGAGCACGCTGCTGCTGATCGTGTGGGGCCACGGCTGCATCGGCGTGCATTTCTGGCTGCGGCTGTACAAGCCCTATCGCGCGGCACAGCCGGCGCTGCTGTTCATCGCCATCGCGCTGCCGCTTGCCGCGCTCGGCGGCTTCATGGTGTCGGGACGCACGGTCGCCTCCTCGATCGAGAACGCGCAGACGTTCGCCAAGGTCAAGGAGCTGACGCACTGGCCGAACGCGGCCGATTCCGCGAGCCTGGAGCACTACCGCTGGGTGGTCCGCTTCGGTTTTGCCGGCGTCCTGCTGTTCGTCGCCCTATGCATCGCGGTGCGCTACCTCCTGCTGAGCATGGGGCCGAAGAACGCCATCACCTACACCGGCGGCCCGACCGTGCAGGCACCCCTTGGGCCGACGCTGCTTGAGATCAGTCGCAAGAACAAGATCCCGCATGCGTCGGTGTGCGGTGGGCGTGCCCGCTGCTCGACCTGCCGCGTGCGCATCGAGTCGGGCGCGGGCGATCTCATACCCCCCGCCTATCCGGAAGCCATCACGCTCGCCAGCATCGGCGCCCCGGGCAACGTGCGTCTCGCCTGCCAGGTCCGACCCGCCGGCGCCCTGACGATAACGCGGCTGCTGCGGCCGGCCAGCACCGGGCCCACAGGCGCGGACGTTCACGAGCTCGACTCGGCCGGCGTCGAGAAGGCGATGGCCGTGATGTTTCTCGACCTGCGCGACTTCACCCAACTGTCGCAGAGCCGGCTGCCCTACGACGTGGTGTTCATCCTGAACGAGTTCTTCGCGGCGGCCGGCTCGGCCATTCACACGCACGAGGGTTGGATCGACAAGTTCATGGGCGACGGCCTGCTTGCCGTATTCGGGCAGCGGCACGGCGTGGAGGCGGGGTGCCGGCAGGCGCTGCGGGCGGCGCGCGCCATCGACCTTGCCCTCGATGCGGTCAATGCCAAGCTGGGCGTCGAGATCGGCAAGCCGCTGCGGGTCGGCATGGGCATTCACGCCGGACCCATGCTGATCGGCCGCATCGGCTACGGCGAGGCGGTGGACCTCACCGTCGTCGGCAACGTCGTCAACGTGGCGAGCCGACTGGAGGCGGTGGCCAAGCAGAAGGGCTTCCAGATCGTCATGTCGTCCGACGTCGCCACCTACGCCGATTGCCTGGACGAGGCGGGCCCGGTGCTGATCGTCAACGTGCGTGGCGTGGACGCGCCGATGGAGGTCGTCGGCGTCATGCGCGGCCGCGACCTGCCAGCTAGCATCCTCGCTGCGGCCCGGGCAGAGGGCCCCAAGACCACGGCGCAACGCCTCAAGCGCGAGCCCGCGGCGACGCCTTGAGATTCGCGTCAATCGGCGAGCCATCGTCTCAGGACGTTGCCGGCGATGTAGCTCGCGCCCGCAAGTCCCAGATTGATGACGATGCTGACGACGAGGTAGGTGGTCATCTTGGAGCTGAATGAGACGCGCGGGTGCTGCCGCAACAGCTGCACCTTCCGCCACCAGCCGCCGGCCGTCATCGCCGCTGCACCGGCCAGCGGCAGCCATCCCGATCCGCCCGCGTAGCCCGCGAATGCCATGGCCGCGACGATCAGCAACTCCAGCATCGACCATCGACCCCGCCGCGCCTTCCCGCCCCGACGATCCCCACGGTGGCCGCAAAGTCAATCCCGGGGCGTGCGGCCGAGCCAGTGCAACACGCCGTGGCCGGCCGCGACGGCGGTCGCGAACGAGGCCTGCAGAAGGTAGCCGCCGGTAGGGGCCTCCCAGTCCAGCATCTCGCCGGCTGCGAACACGCCGGGCAGCCGGCGCAGCATGAAGCGATCGTCGACCTCGTCGAGGGCGATGCCGCCGGCCGTCGAGATGGCCCTCGCGATCGGCGCGGTGCCGGTCAGCCGCACCGGCACCGCCTTGATGAGCGCGGCAAGTGCAGCCGGCGTCATGGCCGATGCTCCCCCGGAGCTTGCCATGGCCGCCTCGTGCAGCAGGCCGATCGCGGCGGGCGACAGGCTCGCGGCCTTGCGCAGGAACGTCGACAGCGACTGCTTTCCGCGCGGCACCGCCAGCCGCTGCTCGAGGACGGCGATGGCGACGTCGGGAAGCAGATCGACGTGCAGGATCGCCTCGCCTCCAGCCGCGATGGCCTCGCGCAGCGGTGCGGACAGCGCGTAGATGCCGCCGCCTTCCAGGCCGGTCTTGGTGATGAGCGCTTCGCCGCGCGCCTTGTGCGGGCCGAACGACAACCCCAGCCGCTTGAGAGGCTGGCCCGCGAAACGGTTGCGGAAGATCTCCGACCAGGGCGTGAGGAACCCGCAATTGGCTGGCCGCAGCGGCACGATGCGCACGCCGGATGCGCTCAGCACGTCGGTCCAGGAGCCCGTGGAGCCCAGCTGCGGCCAGCTGGCGCCGCCGAGTGCCAGGACGGTGGCGTCGGCCTCGATCGACGCAGCGCCGCCCGGCGTCGCGAACACGAGCGCCCCCGTGTCGTCCCAGCCGGTCCATCGATGTCGCGGCTCGAAGGCGACACCTGCCGCATCGAGGCGCCGGAGCCACGCGCGCAGCAGCGGCGAGGTCTTCATCGCCTTGGGAAACACGCGCCCGCTCGAGCCGACGAACGTCTCCTGTCCCAGCGCTTCGCACCACGCGCGCACCGCGGCCGGCGGGAACGCCTCGATCGCCGGCCGGAGCAGCGCCTCGGCGGCGTCGTAGCGGGAGAGCAGCCGCTCCAGGCCTTCGCTGTGCGTGAGGTTCAGCCCGCCGCGCCCGGCCAACAGGAACTTGCGCCCGAGGCTCGGCATGGCGTCGTACACCGTGACGCGCGCGCCGCCCTGGACGATCACCTCCGCCGCCATCAACCCGGCCGGGCCGCCGCCGATGACGACGACGTGCGGTTGCGACTTGCCGGATGCGGGCTGCGCGAGTGTCACGCCGACAGCCTGGCCACGACTTCGCGCTCGAGGCGGCGCAGCTCGGGCGACCAGGGGGCGGCATTGGAGGAGACGAGGTTGGCCTGCGATTTCAGGACGATCCCGTCGTCCAGCACCTTGAGGCCGTTGGCACGCAGCGTGGCGCCCGTCGTGGTGATGTCGACGATCAGCTCGGCCAGCAGCGCGGCGGGCGCGCCCTCCGTCGCCCCGAGGCTCTCGACGATGCGGTAGCCCGTGACACCCTTGTGGGAGAAGAAGCGGCGCGTCAGGTTCATGTACTTGGTGGCGACGCGCACGCGGCGGCCGTGCACGCGGCGGAAGCTCAGAGCCATCTCCTCCAGGTCGGACATGTGGCGCACGTCGATCCAGGCGGCGGGCACGGCGACCACCACGTCGGCAAAGCCGAAGCCGCAGGGGCGCAGGAAGGTGATGCGCTCGTCGCAGTCGGCGATGGTCTCGCGCAGCAGGTCCTCGCCGGTGATGCCGAGGTGAGCCGATCCGCCCTTGAGGTGCTGGGCGATCTCCGAGGACGAGACGAAATTGACCTCCACGCCCGGCAGCCCGGCGATGTCGCCCTTGTAGCCGCGCGCCGAGCCCGACTTGGCGACCACGAGCCCGGCCTGCGCCAGCATGTTGGCGCACTGCTCCATCAGGCGGCCCTTGGAGGGGAGGGCGAGGACGAGAGGCGCGCTCATGCGGCCTCTCCGCCGAGCACGGCAAGCAGCCGCTCGGTGTGGATGCACGAGCCCACCGCCGGCACTGGGACGGGAGCGCCGACGTCGGCGAGCAGGCTGTCGTAGCGGCCGCCGCCGGCGACCGCACTCTTGGGGCCGAGCTCGGGGGCGACGATCTCGAATACGAAGCCGGTGTAGTACTCGAGGCTGCGGCCGAACTCGGCCGCGAATGCCGCGTCCTTGGTGTCCACGCCGGCGGCATCGAGGAGATCGAGGCGGCGCCGGAATGCGCCGAGCGCATCGCCGAGGTCGAGGTTGTGCGGACGGATCAGCGCCTCGATCCGGCCGGCCGCCTCGCGTGCGGGGACCTTGAGAGCGGTATAGCCTTCGATGAGAGCGGCCGTTGCGGGCGCCAGCGGCGTCTCGCGCGCGTCGGCGGCCTCGGCGAGCAGCCGCTCGGCGATCTCCGCCGCCGTGCGCGTGCCGATCAGCTCCAGTCCGGATCGCTCCAGGTAGGCCTCGACGAGCGCCTGGGCCTCGCGCGGCCGGGCGGGATCGAGAGCCTGCATCAGCTCGCTGGGGACCCCGTGCGCCTGCAGGGCGTCGCGCGAGGTGAGGCGCGCCAGCTCGGCGCGGAATGCCTCGGGGCGCCAGAAATGATGCCGCAGCCGTCGGCGCCAGCGCTGCGGCATCGAGAGCGCGTCGAGCAGCGCGGTGAACAGGCCGAGGTCGCCGAAGCTGAGCTGGAAGCCGGCGAGCCCGGCTTCGCGCAGCGCCTCGACGATCAAGGCGAGCACGGCGGCGTCGTCCTGCTCGCGGTCGGCGGCGGCGAACGACTCGATGCCGGCCTGCCGGAACTCGCTCGGGTGCGCGCCGGTAGCGCCGCCTGGCTGATAACGGAAGGCCGGGCCGCTGTAGCAGTAGCGCGCCGGCACGCTGCCGGCGGGGTGGCGCGCCAGGTGCAGCAGGCAGGTGGGCACGGTGAGGTCGGGGCGCAGGCACAGCTCCTCGCCGTCGGGATCGGTGAAGACGTAGGTGCGCGCGCGCAAGGCCTCGCCGATCACGTCGAGGAAGACGCCCGCCGGCTGGATGATTGCAGGCGCGATCTGCTCGTAGCCGCCACGCGCAAAGGTGCCCATCAGGCGCTGCGCCTGGGCTGCGAGGGCTTCCACCTTCTGCGCGGCTTCCGCGGGCATGGGCTAGCTCAAACTCTTCGCGCGCTGCGCGGATTGCTCCCCTCCCCCTTGTGGGGAGGGGTTGGGGGTGGGGGTAAATCACGAAGTCCAGCCATCTTCTCTCTCAAGTGCCGCGATCAGTTCAACGCGACCGCCCTCGGTTCACCCCACCCCTAACCCCTCCTCGTCAAGGGGAGGGGAATAGCTAGCGCGCTGAATTGCCGTCAGCCCTTGTGCCGCGCGAGGACGTCTTGGACGGCCGAAACAAGGTTGGCCTCGGGCACGGAGACCTGCGCGGGGCGGGCCTCCCGCCACTCCTTGGAGTCCTTGATGCTGGCAGAGGCCTTGGCGCCCTCGATCAGGTCCTTGATCTGCACCTCGCCGCGGGCGACCTCGTCGCCGCCCTGGATCACGACGCAGGGGCTGCTGCGCCTGTCGGCGTACTTCATCTGCGCCTTCATGCCGGCGGTGCCCAGGTACATTTCCGCCCGGATGCCCGCCTGGCGCAGCGTGTGCGTCAGTTTCTGGTAACGCGGCAGCTCGGCCTTATCCATCACCAGCACCACCACGGGGCCGTGGGCTGCGCCGGCTTCGGTCTTGCCGATGGCGGCCAGCGCCGCCTGCAGGCGCGACACCCCGATGGAGAATCCTGTGGCCGGCACGCGCTGACCGGTGAAGCGGGCGACGAGGTCGTCGTAGCGCCCGCCACCGCCCACCGAGCCGAAGCGCACGAGCTGGCCGTCCTCGTTGCGCACCTCGAAGGTGAGCTGCGCCTCGAACACGGGGCCGGTGTAGTAGTCGAGACCGCGCACGACGCTGGCGTCGACGGCGACGCGGTCGGCTCCGTAGCCGGCGGCAGAAAGCAGCCGCTCCATCTCGGCGAGCTCCGCCAGGCCGGCGCGGCCGATCTCGGCGGCGGCCACCAGCGGCTCGATCGCGGCCAGCGTCTTGCCCGGCCCCTGCGATCCGGCGCCCACGAAGCGCAGCACCGCGTCGACGGCGCGCGGCTCCAGGCCCGCACCGGGGGTGAAATCGCCCGACTCGTCCTTCCGGCCCTTGCCGAGCAGCATGGCGACCCCGTGCGGGCCGAGCCGGTCGAGCTTGTCGACGGCGCGCAACACGGTGAGCCGCCTGGCAGCATCGGCCTCGCTGACCGGATCGATGCCGATACCGGCCAGCACTCCGTCGAGCACCTTGCGATTGTTGACCTTGATGACGTACTGGCCGCGCGGGATGCCCAGCGCCTCGAGCGTGTCGGCCGCGAGCATGCAGATCTCGGCGTCGGCGGCGATGTTGTCGGTGCCCACGGTATCGGCATCGAACTGGGTGAACTGGCGAAAGCGGCCAGGCCCCGGCTTCTCGTTGCGCCACACGGGACCCACGGCATAGCGACGGTACGGCTTGGGCAGCTTGTCGAAGTTCTCGGCCACGTAACGGGCGAGCGGGGCGGTCAGGTCGTAGCGCAGCGAGAGCCACTGCTCGTCCTCGTCCTGGAACGAGAACACGCCGGCGTTGGGCCGGTCCTGGTCGGGCAGGAACTTGCCCAGCGCATCGGTGTACTCGATGGCCGGCGTCTCCAGCGGCTCGAAGCCGTAGGACTCGTACACCTCCCGGATGACGGCCAGCATGCGGCCGGCGCCGCGCACCTCGTCCGCGGACGTGTCGCTCAGGCCCCTCGGCAGTCTCGCTGCGGGGCGCGTATCCTTGTTCGATTTGACCATCAGGTGCCGGGGCAGGTGCCAGTAAGCTGCTGAAAATTTGGGCGCTTATAGCCGATTGGTCGCGGCACGCAAAGCTGGAGGGTCACTGTCGGGGGGCAGCCCCTCCGCCGGGCGCTTGTGGCGTTCGACCCTCGGCGGTGCACGCGCGCCAGACGCTGTGCTTGGAGATTCAGCGCAGCAGGCGTCGCCGTGTCACAATCCTCGGCCAACTTTCGTCCCGGTTTCCGAGGCTACGCCTCCAAGCAGGAGAATGGCACGCAAGCAATGTCCGTGAACGGCAAGCAGATCCTGATCACCGGTGCCACCGACGGCATCGGGTTGGCGGCGGCGGAAAAGCTGGCGGGGCTCGGAGCCAAGCTCGCCATCGTGGCGCGCGACGAGACCAAGGCGCGTGACGCTGCCGCGCGCATTTCCCAGGCCGGCGGCAGCGGCGCATCGGTTGACGTGCTGATGGCGAATCTGGCCTCGCAGGCGTCGGTTCGTGCGCTGGCCGCCGAGGCGCTCGGCCGTTATCCCCGGCTCGACATCCTGATCAACAATGCGGGAGCCATGTACACGACGCGGCAGCTGAGCCCCGACGGCCTCGAGTTGACCTGGGCGGTCAACCACCTGGCGCCGTTCCTCCTCACCACCCTGCTGCTCGATCGGCTGCGGCAGAGTGCGCCGGCGCGGATCATCACCACGGCGTCCGGTGCGCATCTGGAGGCTCACATTCCCTTCGACGACATGGTAGCGGAGCGCTCCTACAAGGCCTTCGGCCGCTACGGCGAGACCAAGCTCGCGAATATCCTGTTCACGACCGAGCTGGCGCGGCGCCTCGAAGGCAGCGGCGTCACCGCCAACTGCTTCCACCCCGGCCTCGTCGCCACAGGGTTCAACCGCAACAACGGGCTGATCATGGGGCTCGGCATGACCCTCCTGCGGCCGGTGTCGCGCAGCCCCGAGAAGGGCGCCGAGACGCTCATTTGGCTGGCGACCTCGCCGGAGGTCGCCGACGTGAGTGGCGCGTATTTCTTCGACAAGCTACCAAAGACCCCCAGTCCTGCCGCACAGGATCGCGCCGCGGCGCAGCGGTTGTGGAAATTGAGCGAGCGGCAGGTGCAGGCGCCGCGCGCCCCGTGATCGGCGGGCTTCCGGCGCGACCGAGAATCGACAATGTAGCGCGGCTCGACCGGCACAGGATTGGCAACGCGAAAGGCCAGGCATGGACAAGATCAACCAGCGGATTGCAGCGGAGCTGGGCGTCGGCGTGCCGCAGGTGGCTGCCGTCGTCGAGTTGCTGGGGGAAGGCTCCACCGTGCCGTTCATCGCCCGCTACCGCAAGGAGAAGACGGGCGGTCTCGACGACACGCAGCTCAGGAAGCTGGAGGAGCGGCTGGGCTACCTGCGCGAGCTGGAGGACCGCCGGACGACCGTGCTCAAGAGCATCGAGGAGCAGGGCAAGCTGACGCCTGAGCTGTCCAGATCGATCAACGGCGCCGACACCAAGGTCGAGCTGGAGGATCTGTACGCCCCCTTCAAGCCCAAGCGCCGCACCAAGGCGCAGATCGCGCGCGAGGCCGGCCTCGAGCCGCTGGCCGACGCGCTGCTGAAGAATTCCGCGCTGGTGCCGGAAGCCGAGGGAGCCAAGTTCGTTGCCGCCGACAAGGGCGTCGCCGATGCCAAGGCCGCCCTGGAGGGCGCCCGCCACATCCTGATCGAGCGCATCGGCGAGGAGCCGGCGCTCGTCGGCAGCCTGCGCGAATGGGAATGGAGCGAGGGCACGCTGGCCTCCAAGATGGTCAAGGACAAGGCCGCCGACGGCGCCAAGTTCTCCGACTATTTCGACTTCGGCCAGCGCATCAAGGACATGCCCTCGCACCGGGCGCTGGCCATGCTGCGCGGCCGCAACGAGGGCGTTCTCGACCTCGATCTCGACGTGGCGCACGAGGAGGGCAAGCCGCACCCGGCCGAGCTGAAGGTCAGGGTGGCCTTCGGCATCGCCGAACGCGGCCGTCCCGCCGACAAGTGGCTGGCCGAGACCGTGCGCCTGGCCTGGAAGGCGCGGCTTGGCCCGGCGCTCACCGCCGATCTGCTGGCACGCCTCAAGGAGCGCGCCGATGCCGAGGCGATCTCTGTGTTCTCCAAGAACCTCAAGGACCTGCTGCTGGCCGCGCCGGCCGGTCCGCGCGCCACCATGGGGCTGGATCCGGGCTTCCGCTCGGGCGTCAAGGTCGCGGTGGTCGACCAGACCGGCAAGGTCGTCGACACATCGGTCATCTATCCGCACGAGCCGCGCAGCGACTGGGCGGGCTCGCTCGCGGCCTTGGCCGCACTGTGCATGAAGCACAAGGTCGATCTCGTGAGCGTCGGCAACGGCACCGCCAGCCGCGAGACCGACAAGCTGGTGGCCGAGTTGATTGCCAAGATGCCGAACCTGAAGATCACCAAGGCGATGGTGTCGGAGGCGGGCGCCTCGGTCTATTCGGCCTCCGAACTCGCCGCCAAGGAGTTCCCGGACCTCGACGTCACCCTGCGCGGCGCGGTCTCGATCGCGCGGCGGCTGCAGGACCCGCTGGCGGAGCTCGTCAAGATCGAGCCCAAGGCGATCGGCGTCGGCCAGTACCAGCACGACGTGGACCAGGCCGGCCTCGCCCGCTCGCTGGATGCGGTGGTGGAGGATTGCGTCAACTCGGTGGGGGTCGACGTCAACACGGCGTCGGTGCCGCTGTTGGCGCGCGTTTCGGGCCTCAACCAGACCCTGGCCGCCAACATCGTTGCGTTCCGCGACGAGAACGGTGCCTTCAAGACCCGCACCGCGCTCAAGAAGGTGCCGCGCCTGGGGCCCAAGACCTTCGAGCAGGCGGCGGGCTTCCTGCGCATCATGAACGGCAAGAACCCGCTCGATGCCTCCGCGGTCCATCCCGAAGCCTACCCGGTGGTGGAGAAGATTTCGGAGGAGACGAAGCGGCCCCTGAAGTCGATCATCGGCGACCGGTCATTCCTGCACTCGCTGAAGCCGGCCCAGTTCGCGGACGCGCAGTTCGGCATCCCCACCGTCACCGATATACTGGCCGAGCTGGAGAAGCCTGGCCGCGACCCGCGACCCGAGTTCAAGACCGCTACCTTCCAGGAGGGCATCGAGAAGATCTCGGACTTGAAGAGCGGTATGCAGCTGGAGGGCGTCGTCACCAACGTCACGGCGTTCGGCGCATTCGTCGACGTCGGCGTGCACCAGGACGGGCTCGTGCACATCTCCGAGCTGTCGGACCGCTTCGTCAAGGACCCGCGCGAGGTGGTGAAGGCCGGCGACGTCGTCAAGGTCCGCGTCAAGGATGTGGACGTGGCGCGCAAGCGCATCGCCCTCACCATGAAGTCGGGCGCCATCGACCGCTCCGCCGGCCCTGCCCGGCCGCCGAGCCCGGCATCGTCCCGGCCGTCGAGCTCCGTACCGCCGCCCCGCAAGCCCTCCGAGCCACCGGCGGAAAGCGCGCTTGCCGCCGCGCTGCGCCGCGCCCAGGAGCGCCGATGACGGTCGTCGGGGTGCGATCTGGCCGTCAGCCCGCGACGGCGTGCTCGTAGATATCTTCCTCCTGCGCGTTGTGGAGGCGCACGAGAGCTTCGATGGCCTCGATGACGCGCTGCGCGTCGCGGATCAGATAGCGGTCGGCGTCGGTGGGCGTGAGGTCCGCGGCGAGTCTGTCGAGCAGCCGGGCCAGGTGTAGGATCTCCCGGTGGGCGCGGCTCATGGCGCCGAGGCCGTGGCTGTCCGCCAGGAACGCGGCGAGACGGGGATAGACGCTGCTCTCGTCGGCGCGCTCGTGCTCGACGATGCGTCGGGAAACGATCTGGTTGGCCTCGGCGATCAGGGTCACCGCGGCCGCGGGCTCGGTGTCGTCCAGCCCGTCGGCGATTTCCCGCAGCCGGTCGAGGGTCGCTTCGAGCTGCTCGTGCTCCTGGCGTAGCACCGTGGCCGTCGCCGATGGCATGGTCGCGCGCCCCAGAGAGCGACCCGGTCCGAGCGCCCTCAGCGCGTTGAGGATCACGGCAACGTCGATCGCTTCCTGGGTCAGGGCTCCGGCAACGGGTGAGAGCCAGCCGAATGCGGCAAATCCCATGGCTACGCCGGACATGGCCAGCCCAATACCTATGCTCTGCAGGGCAATGGCGCGCGCCCGCTTGGCGATGACTACCGCCTCCGACACCCGATCGAGGCGATCCACCAGAATGACGACGTCGGCAGCCTCCGACGACGCACTGGCCCCCCTGGCGCCCATGGCGATGCCGACGTCGGCCGCGGCCAGCGCCGGTGCGTCGTTGATTCCGTCGCCAACCATCAGCGTCGGGTTGAGGCGCTGCTCGGTCGCCACGGCGTCGACCTTGTCGGAGGGCACCCGATCGGCGAGGACGGCGTCGAGATCGAGAGCCGCGCCGATCGTCTCGGCCGCATCTGCGCGATCCCCGGTGACCATCACGATGCGCGACACACCGGCATTGCGCAGCATCTGCACTGCGTGCGGGGTCTCGCGCCTCAGCTCATCGCCGAGCAGCAGTGCCCCGGTCGTGCGGCCATCGACGGACACGAACACGCTGAGCGCGGAGCGCCAGGAGGCACGTCGTAGCACGCGCGCGGCCCAATCCTCGGGCTTGCGGGCGCCATGCACCAGCTGGTGGGATCCGGCGCAGACCTTGCGGCCCGCGATCCGCCCTTCCAGTCCGGAGCCCATGGTCTCGCGAATGTGCTCCGGCAGCTCCAGCACGAGACCCTTGGCGAGGGCAGCCTCCACGATTGCCGCCGCGACCACGTGGTGCGAGGCCTGCTCCAATGATCCGGCCAACCGAAGCACCTCCTCCGGGCTCTCGCCGGGAGCCGCCTCGATGGCAATCAGGCGCGCGCCGCCGACGGTGAGCGTGCCGGTCTTGTCGAAGATGACGGTACGGGTGCGGGCGAGAGCCTCCAACGGTCCGCCGCCCTTTATGAGAATCCCCCTCCTGGCTGCTTGCGACACGCCGGCGATGAGAGCCACCGGCGCCGCCAGGATGAGTGGGCAGGGGGTCGCCGCGACCAGCACCGCGAGGCCGCGGATCGCATCTCCCGACAGGAGCCACGCCGCGCCGCCGACGACCAGCGTGATGGGCAGGAGCAGCAGGGCATAGCGGTCGGCCAGCCGGATGAACGGCGCCTTCGCCGTCTGGGCCGCGGTGACGAGTCGCACGATACCAGCATAGGTGCTCTCGCCCGCGGTCGCGGAGGCGCGCATCTCGAACGTCTCGCCCGCATTGAGCGTGCCGCTGCGCGCGACCTCGCCTTTGCGGCGGTTGACCGGGATGGGCTCTCCCGTGAGTGCGGACTCATCGAGCATCGCGCCCGCGCCGGTGATCACCCCATCGACTGGCACGACTTCGCCCGCGCGCACCATAATTGCGGCGCCGACCGCCACCGCGTCGACGGCGATGTCTTTGGTTCCGTGCGCGCATATGGAGTGCGCTATCCGGGGAACTCGGTCGGCCAGGGATTTCAGATCGCGCTCGGCGCGCGCCACCGCGAAGTCCTCCAGCACGTTGCCGCCCGAATACATGACGGCAACCACCACGCCGGCCAGCGTCTCCCCTAGCGCCAGGGCGGCCGCCATGGACACCAGAGCAATCGCGTCCACGCCCACGCGCCCGGCCGCAAAATCGCGTAGCATGGAGATCAGCAACCCAGCGGCGACCGGCAGGGTGCCCAGCGCCCAGATCCACTTCGCCCCGTTGGTGCGCCCGAGGCCCCACAGCGCAAGCCCGAGCGTGAGCGCCAAGAGTGCGACGAGGATCAAAGCACGCCGGAGTGCGCGTTCGAGGTTCATTGTGGGCACAGGATATGGGTCCAGGCAGTTTGGCTGGGTGGAGCGCGGGCTCAAGAACGCAATGAAATCGTCTTGTGGCTCGGATCGAATTGATCTTGGACAACGACGGTCGTCGCGCCGGCGGCTATGTCTCCGGTAACGGCCAACTGCAAATGCCGGAGTCACCGACATGATACCGGTGATCCTTGGAACAAGTCCAAGGGCAGGGGAGCACCGGAAATAACAGTAGCGCGTCAGCGTGTGAGCACGGTCGCTGTGTCAATCTCTGCCGATCGACAGGAGTTGCTCGCGCAGGCCTGCAAGCTCCCCTTTCGTCGCCATCCGTTCTGAGAACGATGGGGGAAGCTCCGCATCTTGCAAGGCGCGGTCATCTGCGCTGCGCAACTGGCCGCTGCGCCCTGCCACGCGCGTGCTCCTCCGTGTCGTGCATGGGAGGCACCGGCAGCAGGCCAAACACTGCAGTTTCCACGAGAGCTTTCATGGCCGGTCACTGTATCGCAATGGGGTGGATCGCGGCGCCCCGCACCGCCGCGATCCGAGGCACGTGTCAGTGGGACTGGCGCTCCTGGTCATCCCAGAAAGTCTTGGTATCGAGAGCGCTGGCAGGGGCTGCGATGCCGGCGAGGACCGACAGGGCAATCAAAGCGGCTGTGATCGTCTTCATGGCAATATCTCCCCTGTTGGGAAGCGATGCGGACAACACCATCGTCGCCCGTCATCGGTGAGAGGGACCATGCAGCAGGGGGTGTGATGCGGGCGTGATCCCAAAGTGAGTTCGTCTCTGGGGCATTGGCGCTTGACTGCGGTCGGGCCCTTCACCGCGAGCGCAATGTCGATCTGCGCCCCAACATGGAAGGCCGAAGGCGCCTAAATCCTCGAATTTAGCAAGTGCGCGCGTGCCGCCTCGACAAAGCCGAAACCGCATGAATTATTGGGCGCCAATCGGCGAACGGCGCTGCACGCAAGCGAGGGAAAGTATGATTTCACATGTATCGGGCGCGAGATCGTCGATTTTGCGCCCCGGCGCTGTTGTGGTTGCCCTGATGCTCCTGATCCTGTCCCCGCTCGCGGCTGCGGCCCAGTGCGGCCAGGACGGCAGCGGCTTCGAGACCTGGCTCGCGCAATTCAAGCAGCGGGCCGCAAGCCAGGGCATCACCCCCGCGACCATCTCCTCGGCGATGGCCGGCATCACCTACGATCCCACCGTGGTGCGGCTCGACCGCTCGCAGAAGTCCTTCAAGCTCTCCTTCGAGGAATTCTACGCGCGCCGCGTCGGACCGGGTCTCATGCGGCGCGGCCAGGCTCTCATGCGGCAGCACCAGGCCACGCTCGAGCGCATCGAGAAGCGCTTTGGCGTGCCGGCGCCGATCCTGATCTCCATCTGGGGGCTCGAGACCAACTACGGCGCCGATTCGAGCGGCAAGTTCTCCATCATCCGCTCGCTGGCGACGCTGTCCTACGACTGCCGGCGCTCGGAGTTCTTTACCGGCCACCTGATCGACGCACTGCGCATCGTCGATCGCGGCGACCTCACCGTGGCGCAGATGCGCGGTGGCTGGGCCGGCGAGATCGGCCACACGCAGTTCCTGCCCTCGGGCTATTACAAGTACGCGGTCGATTTCGACGGCGACGGCCGGCGCGATCTGGAGCACAGCGTGCCCGACATGCTGGCCTCCACCGCGAACTTCCTCAAGGGCAACGGCTGGCAGGCCGGCCAGGGCTGGGAGCCGGGCTCGGCCAACTACGCCGTGCTGCGGGAATGGAACCGCGCCGAGGTCTACCAGCGCACCATCGCCGAGATGTCCTCCAGGCTGCGCGAGGCGCCCTGACCGCTGGCGGCGCTGAACTTTCCTCGGCCGCATTGCCCTCAACGCACCGGCGGAGCTCCGCCCTGCGGGCGAGCATTGATCGTGCTCGCCACGTCGTGCAACAGCAGCTCGCGCTCAGTCCAGGAGATGCCGGTTCCGACGAGCAGAATGACGAGCGGCACCAGCAGGAATGTCCAAACGTGGACCATGATTGCCGCCACGGTGCCCATGCAGAGCACCCACGGAAAGACTACCATGACCAGTGGGTGAAAAGTGAAGTGGCAGCAGATGGTCGTGCCGCCCGCGGAAGCGTGCATTCGGCCGAACAGGTAGGGTTTGAAGCTATTGCGCACGTTTACCGCGGCAAGCGGGTAGCGCCAAGCGACTCGAAAGCGCTTCTCCCCCGCGGATCCCAGGAGCGTAGAGCTCGGGCTCCTGATGGCGGTCGCGAGGCGCGATGAACACTCTGCCGGGTTCAGAGGCGAGACGAGCGTGAACCCGCCGAATGCCAGCTTCTGCTTCGGGATCAGGTTGGCCATGTGATGCTGCTTTCTCCCCGCATCCCACTCTCGCACGCCAACGGTTGCCTCGAAGGCAAACCGTCGCTCTCTCACGCGTGCGTCGCGCCGTCCAAGGGGAAGGGATGGCGCAGCATGGCAGATTGTCCGACGTGACACGTTGATCGGGGCAGGGCAGGCTGTATCCTCCAAGCGCGGCACTGCTGGCGCGTCGCACGGAAGAGGCACGAAGCCAGGGGAGGGGATGCCAGAACCATGACCTACGACTTCATCATCGTCGGCGGCGGCTCGGCCGGGTCGGTGCTCGCCAACCGGCTGTCGGCAAAAAGCGCAACCCAGGTGCTGCTGCTCGAGGCCGGGCAGGACACGCCGCACGGCAAGATCCCGCCGGAGGTGCTCGACAGTTATCCGGGCGTCGCCTATTTCGACCCGCGCTTCCACTGGACCCAGCTCAAGGTCCGCACCGAGGTGGTCTCCCACAACAATCCGAAGGAAAGCCCGCCGCCGCTGCGCAAGTACGAGCAGGCGCGCATCCTGGGCGGCGGGTCCTCCATCAACGGCCAGCTGGCGAACCGCGGTGCGCCGGCCGACTTCGAGGAGTGGGTCGAGCGCGGTGCGCGCGGGTGGGGCTGGAAGGACGTGCTGCCCTACTACAAGAAGGTCGAGCGCGACATGGACTTCGACGGGCCGTTCCACGGCAAGGAGGGGCGCATCCCCGTCCGGCGCATCTTCCCGGAGCAGTGGACCGAGCATGCCAAGGCCTCGGCCAAGGCGTTCCACGAGTCGGGCTTCGAATACCTGCCCGACCAGAACGGCGAGTGGAAGAACGGCTACTACCCGATCACCATCTCCAACGCCTACGAGCGGCGCGTCTCGGCCGCTATCGGCTATCTCGACCCCACTACGCGCCAGCGCCCTAACCTGAAGATCTCCACCGAAACGCAGGTGGCAGAGTTGCTGTTCGACGGCCGCAAGTGCGAAGGCGTCGTTGCCTACGTGAAGGGCAAGCGTACGGAGTTCAGGGCGCGGGAGGTGATCCTGTCCTGCGGGGCCATCCATTCGCCTGCCCATCTGCTGCGGGCCGGCATCGGACCCGTCGGACACCTGAAGGATCTGGGCATCGAGGTGCGCCATGCGCTCGCCGGCGTCGGACAGCGCCTGATGGACCACCCGTCGATCTCGGTGTCGGCCTACGTCAAGCCGCACGCGCGCATCAACGAGTTCACGCGCCGGCATATCCATGTGGGCCTGCGCTACTCCTCCAACATGCCGGGCATGCACGAGGGCGACATGTTCGTGGTCGCCGTCACCAAGTCTGCCTGGCACGCGATCGGAGCCCGTATCGCCTCGTTCCTCACCGCCGTCTATCACACGTGCTCTGAGCGCGGCGAGGTCAAGCTCACGTCCCGCGACTGGCGCGAGGAGCCGATTGCCGAGTTCAACCTGCTTTCCGACCGGCGCGATCTGGAGCGGCTGATGGAGGCCTTCCGCCGGCTGGGCAAGCTCTACATGACGTCGGCCATGCAGGAGGTCACCTCCGACCCGTTCCCCGCCACCTATTCCGAGCGGGTGCGCTCGGTCGGCGTGGTCAACGCCCGCAACAAGTTCATCACCGGGGTAGCCGGCCGGCTGCTCGACGGACCGGCCGCGCTCAGGACCTATCTCATCCGCAACTTCATCACCGAGGGCTTCAAGTTCGAGGAGGTGATGAGCGACGACGATGCGTGCGAGGCGTTCGTGCGCAAGGCGGCGATCGGGGTGTGGCATGCCTCCTGCAGCTGCCGGATGGGCGCCGATGGCGATCCGATGGCCGTCACCGATTCGCAGGGTCGCGTGCGCGGCGTCGACGGCTTGCGCGTGGTGGATGCCTCGCTCTTCCCCCTCGTGCCCTGCGCCAACACCAACTTCCCCACGCTCATGACGGCCGAGAAGATCGCTGACGCCATCGTGCAGGAATCGAGATAGAGCGCTGTCTGTCGCGCCTTTCCAGGCGATCGACGATGCCGATTGACGCGGTAAAGCGTCCCTGCATAGCTGCGCGCATGCAGTATGCAATTGGGAGAATTTCATGCTCCGCGTCCTAGCAGCGATCCTCGTCATCGCTTTCTTGCAATGCGGCCGAAGCGATCCGGCGGGCGCGGAAGCCAGCACTTTGCGGGCGGCCAAACAGTATGGCCTCGGCTATCTCCAATACATGCTGATGGAGGACCAGAAGCTCGTCGAGAAATACGCGAAGGCGGCTGGGCTCGGCGACGTCGCCGTGCAGTGGAACACCTTCCGTTCCTCCGACGTCATGAACGACGCCCTGCTTTCGGGAAGCGTCGAGTTCGTTTCCCTCGGCGTTCCCGGCCTCATGACGATCTGGGATCGGACCAAGGGCAATATAGACGTCAAGGGCGCGTCGGGGCTCAATGCGTTGCCGATCGCCTTGATGGTGCGCGATGACACCATAAAGAGCCTGAAGGACTTCACTGATCAGCACCGCATCGCTATGCCCGCCGTCCGCGTGTCGAACCAGGCCATACTATTGCAGATGGCCTGCGAGAAGGAGTTCGGGCCAGGCCAGCACAACAAGCTCGATACCATCGCCATCACCATGGCGCACCCGGACGCGACCATCGCCATGATCAGCGGCAGCCGGGACGTCACCGCCAATTTCTCATCCGTGCCGTTCCAGAATCGGCAGGCGAAGGTGCCGGGCATCCGCCGCCTGATGACATCGACCGACATCCTCGGCGCGCCGTTCTCCTTCAATATCGTCGCCACGACCTCGAAGTTCCGCACCGAGAACCCGAAGCTCTACAAGTCCTATCTCGACGCCCTCAACGAGGCGACGGAGATCGTCAACAGGGACAAGAGGCTCGCGGCCGAGACCTATCTGCGGATGGCGAACGACAAGACGCCGATCGAGGAGATCCTGGCTCTGCTGAATGATCCCGAGCACATGTTCACCACCAAGGTCACGCCGATTGACAGCATGATCCAGTTCATGGTGCGCACCGGCAACTTCAAGAACAAGCCGACGGGCGGCGCGGAGCTACTCTTCCCCGAGGCCCAGCGATAGTCGGGCACCCTCACTCGACCAGGGGTATGTGTGGGGCTGCCGACCTGGGCAAGAGGCCCAGAACGCGCGGGTCATCCATGATCTCGAAACCGGTTGCGAAGATCCGAAAGCCGGCAGATTGATAGAAGCGCAAGGCCTTCGGATGGTCGAAATTGCACGTATGCAGCCATAGCCGCTGGACCGGCTTGGCGAAGGCGCGCGCGATCGCCTCTTGCATCAGCCATCGACCGACGCCAGTGCCGATGACGCCGCTCACCACCCCGAAATAGACGACCTCGGCACTGCCCTTGTCGTCGTATTGCAGCTGCAGCAATGCAATGTCATTCCTCGCGCTCACGCTCGCGAAAGCCTCGTGCGCCGGATCGTCGAGAAGCTGCGTGATCTGCTTCCCGCTTTTCGCCAGATGGGCCGCCCAGAGCCACGTTTCGCCGATCGCGCGATAAAGCTCGAGAAAGCGTCCGGCATCCTTGGCTGTCAGGCGTTCCAGTCGAATGCCAACCGGAGGAGACGGACGGATCTTGTGTACGGGAGGGGACATCATCTCCAAGTAGGTGCAGGCGTTCGCGAGCTTGCCGGGCGGCAGCTTGTAGTAACCATTGGGCAGCGGATTGGGGCTCGACCCGTCGATTTTTTCCCCATTGGCGCTGGTTTTCATCATTTCCCGCTACCTGTGTCGACGATGCTTCTTGCAGCTATCCGCCTTTCGCAGCTGGCGCAAGGCGTCCAAATCTGTAACGGCGCCACTTCATCTGGAGCCGAATTTGCTCTAGCTTGGCCGGAGTGTGTACGCGCGTATCCCTCCACTCAATGGAGACTTGATCGATGACCTATTCGCTGACGCAGCTTGCCGCGGACATTCGCGAGACGCTCAAGGCCGATTCCGGCGGCGCTGCGAAGGAGAAGATCTGCGGCTATGTGTCGAAGGCCCTCACCGACAAGTCGTTCGTGGCGGCGCACCTCAAGACGCGCGCTTCGGGCGGCCATCCGCGCGAGGTGCTGTACGAGGACCCCGAGCTGGGGTTCTGCATCTGCGGCCACGTTCATGACGGTCCGGCGCACGGGTCTCCACACGATCACGGCTCGAGCTGGGCGATCTACGGACAGGCGGTCGGCGTCACCGAGATGACGGACTGGCGCATCGTCGAGAAGGGCTCGGGCGACAAGCCGTCGCTGGTCGAGGCCGTCAAGACCTACGCGATGAACCCGGGCGACGCGCACCTCTATGACGTGGGCGCCGTGCACTCGCCCAAGCGCGACGCGCCCGTGAAGCTCATCCGCATCGAGGGCGCCAACCTCGACCACGTGAAGCGCTCCAACATCAAGGCCAAGTAGCGGCGCCGGGCGCCGCCTCGGCTGGGCAGATCACTCGATCAGCTCGTCGGCTTGAACGAGCAAGCCCGCGGGCACATCGAGGCCCAGCGCCTTGGCGGTCTTCATGTTCAGGACCAGCTCGAAGCGCGTCGGCTGCTCCAGCGGGACATCGCTGGGCGATGCCCCCTTCAGGATCTTGTCGATCTGATGCGCTGCGCGCCGGAACCCGTCCTGCAGGGGGGCGCCATACGTCATCAATCCGCCCGCCTGCGCGAACTCGCGAAAGCCGTAGATGGCCGGTAGCCGGTGCGCCAGGGCCAGCTCCGCGAGCTTGGCGCGATGTAGATTGGCGAAACTGCTGGCGGCGATATAGAGCGCGTCGCTCTTCCTGTCCGCCATCTCCTTGAAAGTTGGCGCGAAATCCACGGGTGATCGGACAGGAAAGCGCGCGACCGTTAGTCCGACCTGGCGCGCCTGGGCCTCCAGCTGTTGCAGCTCCGGCTCGAGCGTGTCTGGCTCGCTGTAGAGGACGGCGAGGCGCTCGCCCTTCGGCAGCAGGGCCTTGAGCAGGCCGAGCCGCTTGCTTCCGAGGTCTGTCGAGATGCACGTGAAGCCCGTAGCGTTGCCGCCGGGTCGTGCGAGCGAGCCCATCAGCTTCTCCAGGGGATCGCAGCTGACGGTGATGATCGGGATGTTGGCGCCGTGCGACTTGGCGGCCTGCAATGCGGGCTCTCCGGCCGCCAGGAACACGTCGACCTTGGCGCTGGCCAACTCGGCTGCGAGGTCCTTCATCCGATCGCGGTCGCCCTGGGAGTAGCGCGGCAGGAACGTCAGGTTCCGGCCCTCCTCATAACCGAGCTTGCGAAGCTCCTCGTGCAGCGCCTTGAGCCATGGCTCAGCGATGCTCGGGGTTACCAGCGAGATGAAGCCGATGCGATAGGTCTTGCCGCTGCCCTGCGCATCGGCGGGGCCTGCCGCGCAGGCGATAAGTGCGCAGGCAAGTGTCAATGCGCTGAGGAGCCGGGTCCATCTCATGCTCTGCATCACGGGTTCGAAACCGGGGTGGGCCGCGGCGGGCGCTTCAATGCGAGTTGCGGATGCGGAAGACGCCGCGCTCCTGGGCGTCGAGCTGGCCGATGAGGCCGATCTCCCAGGCGAGGTACTGGCGCGCCGCCTCTGCGTTGCCCTCGTGCCGGCCGTGGGTGAAGAACAGGAAGTCGATGCAGTCGGCGTCGGCGGGATCGTCCGGGGTGGCGACGACCGGCAGGCCTGCCGCGCGCCAGTCCTCGTGACCACCCGCGAGAAGCCGG
Source organism: uncultured Alphaproteobacteria bacterium (assembly GCA_963774165.1). GTDB lineage: Bacteria > Pseudomonadota > Alphaproteobacteria > Rhizobiales > Hyphomicrobiaceae > AWTP1-13. The sequence goes on from CAVZEC010000018.1 coordinate 62,300, forward strand.
ACATCTGTGCGTCCGGCCTCGGCGAGATCGAGCGCGGCGAGGCCCGCCACGCCGGGCTCATCGGCGACCAGAACCACCGTTCTCGGCGCGTCCGCGACGGCCGCGACAATGCGTGGCCGGATCGACCAGCGTGCCTGTTGGATGTGGCCAGCGCGATAGCTCATGGCCGGGCGCAGGTCGACGACCTGCACGGAGCCCTGGCGTAGGGCATCCTGCAGGGCGGCGGGCGCGATCGGCGCCGGTGACTGCGGAAGGGGCGCAGCCTTCCTCCGCGGCCAGTCTACCTTGGCGGCGGCGGTGACCCCGCCCTGGAGCACGCACGCCTCGTGACCGAGCTGGCGCAGCCAGCCGGCTATCACCGGCGCACGTACCTCCTCCGTGTCGATGAGAACGAGCCGCGCCCCCTTGACGCCCACCCATTGGTCCGTTGCCTGCACGAGCTGGCCGCCCGGCGCGTGCACGAAGCCGGGCACGGCGCTGCTCGCGAATTCCTCGGCGGTGCGGACATCGAGCAGGTAGGTGGTGCGCGAAGGCTCGGCGAGCCATGTCTTGGCTTGCGCGGCTGTGACGAACGTCACGCCGTGGGTTTCGGCGAATGCCTGCGCCCGCGCCTTGCGCGCTGCGAGATCAGCGGTGCCCGCTTCGTCCGGATAGCGCCGGCTTGCGCCGTTCTCGAGCTTGAGTCCGGCGAGCGTCCAGCCCTGCGTGCCGTTCTCCAGCGCGTAGACCGGATTGACGACGCCGAAGTCGAGCAGGATCTGCGCGCCGATGATGGAGCGCGTGCGGCCGGCGCAGTTGACCACGATCTTGGTCTTCGGATCGGGAGCGATGTCGCCGATGCGCAGCACCAGCTCGCCGTTGGGACAGCAGATTCCGCCGGGGATGTTCATCTTGCGGTACTCGGCGAAGGGGCGGCCGTCGACGATGACGAAGTTCTCTCCCGCGCGGCGCATGGCCTCCAGGTCCTGCGCGCTGACGCGGGGGGTATGTTTCTCATGCTCGACCAGCTCGCCGAAAGTCTTGCTCGGCACGTTGACGCCTTCGTAGATCGTGTAGCCCGCGCGCTTCCAGCCCTTTGTCCCGCCTTCCAGGATGTGCACGTTGCGATAGCCCAATGCCTCCGCCCGCTTGGCGGCGCGTGCGGCAATCGCCTCCTCGCCGCCGTCGCACAGCACGAGCCGCACGGCCGGATTCGGCACCAGCGCGGGCAGGGCGAGCTCAAACCGGCTGTAGGGGAGCGGCAGCGCGAAGAACAGATGCCCTTCGCCGAATTGTCCGGCCTCCCGCACATCCAGCAGCGCGATTTCACTGCTCTCCGAGAGCCAGGCCTTGAGTGTCGCTGCGTCGATGGTCGCGGTCATTTTCGGCTCCCCGGCATCCTGTTGGTCTTGCTCGAATGTGGGCGCATTCGCGTCTCCCTTGCAACACCTCTGTCGGTTCAGCGGTCAGGCAAGCATAGGGCTGGCGGGAGCCGCGCAGAATAGTGCAATATCAGAGCATTCGATCAATGCATTGTGGGGGAACAATTGCGATGGCAAGACGCAGGAACGTAGCCGGGAGATCGCGTGCCGAATTGACGGCTCGGCGTCGCCGCACCGAGCGGCTCGACGCGAAGAAGCGAAAGGTCGCGCTCGGCAGGCTGCGCAAGGAGATGGTCCAGCTGGCCAGGTCGCACGGCTTCACTCTCGACGACCTGTTCGGGCGCGGCGGCAAGGCCAAAGGCATCGGCAGCGTCGTCGCCAAATACCGCGACCCCAAGAACTCCGGGAGCACTTGGACCGGCCGCGGCCGCATGCCGCGCTGGCTGTCCGAAGCCATCAGGGCCGGTGGGAAGCGGGAGGATTTTCTCGTCTAGCCCGATCTTCCGAGCCCGATTTTTCCGAAGATGTGGGAGCGGCTGCATCCCCCGAATTCAACCTATCCCGACGCGTTCCCTCGCGGTCGGGTGCGGCGCGCCGCTCCCATGGCGACGATCCGCCCGCAACAAGGCGGAACTCGGGCAGAGCCGTACGACGCGCGCCGCTTATCCGCGCACGGCCGGCTTGAAGCCGGCGGCCTCGGCCTCGCGCTCGGAGCAGAACCAGCGCTCGCCGCGCGCCTTCTGGATGCGGCCGCGTTCATAGTCGGGTGAGCCCGGAAGCACGTAGACGCGCTCGCCGCCTGTCACCAAACCCTTGATCGGACAGCCGTCGGGTGCGCGCCGCTTGGCTTCTTCCCAGGCCTTGGCGCGGAACTCGCTCGGGCGCTCGGCGTCGCCGGCGGCCCAGATGCCGGACTTGGCGTCGCGCGCCTGTCGCTCGAGGCCGGAGTAGCTCGCGAACAGGCCGCTGCCTGCGAACACCTGGCCCTGGCGCACCAGCTCGCCGTTGATGTCGAGCTCGCCGCGCGAGCAGGTGGCGAGCGGGCGTCCCGCGCTGTCGGCGCCGCCGATCGTGCAGCTGAGGGTGCGGCCGTTGACCAGCTTGCCGAGCGCCGCCTGTGCGGCCGCTCCGCAGCGATAGCGCTTGCTGCCCGTGCCGCACGACTGCTGCCGCTCAGGGGCTTCGATGCCGGCGAGCCGCACGGTTGTGCCCGCGACGCGCAGCAGGTCGCCGCTCACCGCCTCGGCGCGGCCCTGCAGCGGCTTGGAGCCCCCGACCAGGGGGAGTTGGCTCGTGATGCCGGCGAGGTTGGTCCTGCCGCCGCTCGCCATCCAGGCGACGGCCGCGACGACCACACCGGCCGTGACGGCAATGAAGCCCAGGCGCGGCGAGATGCCGAGCGCGGATAACCGCGGCAGGCGGATTCCGGTCAGGTTCGACAGCAGCGGCAACGCCGCGATCAGCAGGACGACACCGAGCGCCAGGGCAATGCCGGCTTCCCGGTCGAAACCGGTGGCGCTATAGCGTCCTATGCCCAAGGCGAGCGCGACGGCGGCGGCAAGCGCAATGGGACCTCCCGTGTCGGGGCGCTCGAGCCTGGCGGTGAGAGGCTGCAGCAGAATCGCGAGCCTCCGTCCGGCGGCCGCCGACAAGGCCGCGAGCTTGTGCCAGGCAATGGCGGATACGGTTGCCGCGATGTTCCACAGGGCCTGTAGCGCCAGCCCAGCGAAGCCCAGCCCCGCACGGGCCCCGTCCACAGCCGCCGCGCCCGCCGCCCGCGATCCCGCCGCCAGCGCCACGCCAGCTTCGCCCGCCTGGTGGGCCGCGGCCCGCCGCGCGTCCACGATGCGTTGCCGGCGCTGTTCGCGCTTTAGCTTGATCGTGGTGCGTACGTATTTGTGCCACTCGAAGCCGTCGTTGCTCTTGCGCCTGCCGAACATGGCTGTCCTCCCGCAAGCGGTTTCGATTGCAATGGGCTGCGCGCCCGGGCTGCGCCACCAAGACTGAGCGAGCGCCACGCTGCGGCCGAATCGTGGCGCCGATGGGACCGCAAGATGCGCCACCGATCAATATCCGCTTCCGATTCGGCCAAGTGTGCCCATTGCGGTTCAGCCCGCGCTTCTTTCGCTAGCAGCCGCCCAAGGAGATGCTAGCACGCCTGCAGCGGCTCGCCGCGTCCTGGGGTTCGACAGCCGGCCTCGCGAGGGCTAGGTTGCCCGCCGAGGTCGTGGGGACAGTTGGGGGCGCATGCCGCGCGAGAATTGGCATTCGGCGACGGAGGAGGACTCCAAGCTCGGCGCCGAGCCGTTCTCCGAGCTCTGCCGCAAGGTCGTCCTGTGCGTCACCGAGGACTGGTTCGTTCTGTCGCACTTCCAGCCCCTGATAGCCGTGCTGCGCGAGGTCGCGCACGCGGTGGTGGTGATCACGCGCTCGTCGGGTCGCCTCGGCGAGATCGAGGCGCTGGGCGCACGTGTCATCGACTTCGACTTCCGCCGCTCGTCGAGCCATCCGGTGCGTGAGGCCCAGTCGGCGTGGTCGCTGGCGCGCATCCTGGAAGCCGAGGATGCCGACGTCGTGCATCTGGTAGCGATGAAGCCGGTGGTGCTGGGTGGGCTCGCGCTCAAGCTCGTGCCGTCCTGCCATGTGGTCCTGCACATGACGGGGCTCGGATTGCTCGGCTTCGGCACGGGCCGCCTGTTGCAGCTCTATCGCGCCGGGGCGCTGCGGCTGATGGCCTCGACGCTGCGCAGGCCCACGTCGTACCTGCTGGTCGAGAACCCCGACGATCTGGCGCTGCTGCGGGCGAGGGGAGTCGACCCCGGACCTCGGTTTGCCATCCTGGGCGGTGCCGGCGTCGACTCCGAGGCCTTCCCCGCGATGCCGCCGCCCCGGAACAACGCGCCGGTGGCGGCCTTCGTCGGCCGCATGATCCGGCCCAAGGGCGTAGACGTGCTCATGCAGGCGCTGGACCGGCTCAGGCAACGCAAGGTGCCGTTGCGGCTGGAGCTGTACGGTGCAGAGGACATGGACAATCCAGAGGCGCTCTCCCGCGACGACTTGATATCGTGGTGCGCCAAGCGGGACGCCGGATGGTTCGGCCATGTCGACGACGTCCGCGAGGTCTGGCGCCGCGGCGACATCTTCGTCCTTCCGGCGCGCAGCCGGGAGGGCATGCCTCGCGCGCTGCTGGAGGCCGCCGCGTGCGCGCGGCCGCTGCTGGTTACCGATGTGCCGGGATGCCGGCATTTCGTACGCGATGGCGTGGAGGGGTTCGTGGTGCCGCCCGAGGACGCCGACGCGCTCGCAAACGCGCTCGAGCGGCTGGCGCGCGATCCCGATCTGCGGCGGCGCATGGGAGAGGCGGCACGGCTGCGGCTGCTGCACGGGTTCACCGAGGCGCACGTCAAGCAGTCACTCAGGGCGACGTACGCGTCGGTCCTCCGCAACGGGCAGACTTCATGAAGCGTGCCGGCGCGCCAGGCCGTTCAGATGAACGAGCAGCGCGGCCACCGTCGCGGCCGCCGCGACGAGCGCCAGAGCTGGATAGCGGACGGAGACGACCGCCAGCGCGATCAGAGTCGCGTTGGCCGCGCCGACGCGCCAGACCACGCCGGAAGGCGTGGCGCCACCCAGCACCGCGCGCTGATAGAAGTGCTGGCGGTGCGCCTGCCAGAGCCGCTCGCCGCGTCGCGCGCGCGCCAGCAGCGTGAAGGTGGCATCGGCGACGAAGTAGAGGGGCAGGATTAACCCCGCCGCCCACTGCCCGGCCAGCGCCAGGTCGAGCATCAGCCATCCCAGCAGGAAGCCCAGCGGGATCGAGCCCAAGTCGCCCATGAAGACCTTGGCCGGATGCCAGTTCCAGAAGAGATAGCCGGCAGCCGACGCGGCGATCACCAGCGCCAGCCGCCAAAAGGGGTCCCCGAGGGCCGCGTAGGTCAGTACCGCGAGATAACCGATCGTGATCGCGATCGTCTCGCTCCCCGCCAGTCCGTCGATGCCGTCCATGAAGTTGAACAGATTAATGAACCACAGCCAGGCCAGGCCCAGCAGAAGGCGTTCCAGCGCGATCGGCAGGAACTCCAGCAGGCGGGCCTCCGGTGGCAGCGATGCGAGAGAGAGCGCCACGGCGACAGCCTGGGCGCCCAGACGAACGGCCGCCGACAGCTGGCGCCGGTCGTCGACCCAGGACAGGACGCCAAGTCCCGCAAAGCCGATGAGCAGAGGCAGGTGGTGGGCTCCGCCTGTCTGGCTCTGCCACCAGGGCCACAACACCAGCATCGTCGCCACCATGGCGATGCCCGCCCCGACCGGCACCGGTACCTTGTGCATGCTGCGGTCGTTGGGGACCTCGAGCCGGCGCGAGTTCGTCATGACGTGGGTGAATATACCGACCAGTGACCAGCTGAGGGCGGCAGCCGCAATGGCGAGGAGCAATTCGGAATAGGGGGAGCCCATGCGTGCAGCGCTCAAGCCTGACGGCGGTTCTCTCGGAAGCGAGCGATCGCCGGCCAGGCGCAGCTGGCGATGAGCTCGGCAAGAGCGTGAATCGTCATGCCGTCGACAGGGATGCGGCGCCGCCGGGCGAGAGCGGCAAGCTGCGGATCGCGCACCCCAACCGCGACCTCCATCTCATGCGGCAGCCGCTCGATGTGCATGCGCGCCACGTCGTCGCCGTTGACCTCGACCGACAGCGCCATCCGATGGCGGCGCAGGTCGCTCTCCCACGCCGCTGGGCCAAGTGCGAAGAGCCGTGCCCCGGCCTGCGCCAGGGCGCCGTTGGTGGCCTTCAGCGCGGCGGCCACGAGGGGGTCCACGCTCTCCCAGGCCTGCTCGCTGGCCTCCTCGTCGCTGTCGCGAAGCTTGCGCGCGGCATAGGTTGCCGCCGGCTGGAGGCATTCGGAAAACAGCTCGGCCGCCCGGTCGCTGCCGAGACCGGCAGCAGCCGTGTCGGCCGTGGCATTGACCGTTGCCCGGTCGTCGCGGTGCGCCTTCACGGCGGCGCGCAGGTGGCCGTCGGTGAAGAGCTCGAGCCGGAGCCACGCCACGCTTTCCCCGCCCATGAGCACGCGCCGATAGGCGCCGTACCCCCTATTCTTGTAGCTCCAGGACGGCTCTCCTACGGGGCCGATCACCAGGCGCACCGGGGCGAGCAGGGCGTTGGTCCGCTCGACGCCAGCTGCAATTGCCGGCTGCAAGACGGCCCATTGCTGCTCGAGGGCGAGGCGTGCGCCCTGTCGCGGTGGGTCCACGGCGGCCCGCGCCGCGGCGGCGGGCGCTGAGGGCGACACCATCACTTGCGACGCCGTCGCTGCCGCCTCTGTCCACTCCTCCGCCGGAAGAGGGGTCGCCGCAAGCGCGCTGGCGAGCGTCTGCCCTTCACCTCGTGCCACAGGCAGGGCTCCGCCGTAGCCCACGCTTTCGGCGTGGCGGGATGCTTGGACGGAGGATGCGAGCGAAGGCGTCCGCGCCTCGTCGACCGCCCGCAACGGCACGGGCTGCTCGAGCGGCGGAGGCGGCAGGGCGCGCGGGGCCCGCTCCGGCTGCACGCCGTGCTCGATGGTGATCTCGATCTCGGGATCGGCGGCGATGCGAGCGTCGCGCGCGGAGACGAAAGCGCCCCGCCGCTTCTTCTGGATGTCGCGCCAGACGATGCTGATGCCGGCGCCGATCAGGACGCCGCTGATGATCAGGTAGATTGCCGTCGTCATGGCATGCGGCGCCCCTTGGGCACCTGGCACGGCTTGCATCGGCCATGGGGGCAACGCCGCCTCCAGGCGCGACAGCACCCGCGTCGGTGTTGAGCCAGCGCTGCTACTTGCCCTGCCACTCCTCCTTCGCCTCCATGCACTTGGTCTGGATGAACTCGTTGATGTCCTCGACGACGATGCTCTGCAGCACGCCGAAGGAATTGTCCGCCGCCGTCGCCGACCACAACGCCGTCTTGGCCAGCTTCGGCGCTTCTATCTTGCCCCAGTTCAAGCTCGCCTTCACAGCCTTTCCTTGCTTGAACGTGACTTTGGGCTGGATCTGCAGCTTGACCTCGTACTTCTCCGTCTCCCCCTCCAACTCGCAGCGGATGTCGTGCTTGTCGAACTGGGCCTCGAAGTCGGGCAGGGTCATGCCTTTGACGAGCATCGCGCGGTCGAACTTGAGGTCGGTGGTGCAGCGGGCATAGCCCCAGGGCCAGGTCACCTTCCCCCGCTGCATGATCTTGGTCAGGATATCCTTGCGCCAGGTCTTCTGCACGCTGCAGGTGACGTCGCCGGTGTCTGGCTTGTGATTATGCAACGTGGAGCACAAGGCCACGGCACATTGCCGCCGGGTCTCGCGTTCCTTCTTCTCTTCCTCGGTCTCCGGCGTGCCGGTTGTTGCCGGCTTGGGCTCCTCGGCGGCCAGGGCGGAAGGCAAGGCAGTCAGGACCGCCAGCGCGAGGAACGAACGCAACGCGACGGCTCTGCGCATACTGGATTCACTCCCTCAATGGGCATTGTCGCGGGCGGTTTGGATGGTCTGTTTGTCGCCCAGCAACTGACCGGAAATGTGACGGATCCCGTGTCCCATCATCGCTTTGGAGGCGGGGGGCCGGGAAGGTGAAGCGCCTGCTGCGCCGCCTGTGCGAAGGTTTCTTGAAGTTGCGTGGCTGAACACCATATCCTATCCATGAACACAACCAGTGCCCGCCGAGGGGCTGGGGTCGCGGAGGCCGGGGCCGGGTCCGCAGTGCCAGTGGTACAACTCAAGGCCGCTCATGGAGGGCTTTGCAATGACGCGCTTGTCGCTACTTTCGAGCCCGCTTCTGCTGGGCTTTGAGGAGATGGAACGCCTGATCGACCGGGTCGGTAAGGGCGACGGGTATCCCCCATACAACATCGAGCGCATTGCGGCCAACGGCGCCGGCAACGGCGAAGCGTCACCGGAACCGATGGACCGGCTGCGCATTACCCTCGCGGTCGCGGGCTTCCGGCGAGACCAGCTGGAGATCACGGTCGAGGATAACCAGCTCGTCATCCGCGGAAGGCAGGAAGAAGACAAGGCGCGCGACTACATCCATCGCGGCATCGCCGCGCGCCAGTTCAGCCGCTCGTTCGTACTGGCCGAAGGAATCGAGGTGAAGTCGGCCGAGCTCAGCGATGGGCTCCTCTCCATAGACCTCGTGCGTCGCGAGCCTGATCGTCTCATACGCAAGGTGGAAATCGGCCAGACGCGGCGCTGAGCCGTTCCGGCCACAGTGCCGGGACCCGAATCGCGGGAAGATAGGGGAAGACGCGGTGAGTTTACTGGGGCAGGCGCTAGGCTGGCGCAGGCCTCGCCCAGGAGGTCCGTGAGGCCTCCCGAGAAAAAGGAGTGAGCGTCGTGGAAAGCAAGAACGTCATAAAGGCCGTCAGGGGTCGCAAAGCCAAGTCCACGGCCCCCTCCATCATGAGCATGAACGAGCTGGCCCAGCTCGGCGGCGGCAAGATCGCCTACATCAAAGTGATGACCGCCGACGAAGCCAAGCAGATGTTCCCGGCCGTCGAAGGCATCCCGGCGGGTATCGATCTCTTCGCCCTGCACGCGGCGGATGGCACGCCGATCGCACTGACCGACAGCCGCCAAGCCGCCCTGGGGCATGCCATGGGCGACGAGTTGGAGATCGCCAGCCTCCACTGAGCGAACACACGCGGACAGCACGATATTCTCGAGTGCCCCGGCCTCTGCGCCGGGGCACTTTGTTTTTGGTGCGACCGCATTGCGGTATCATGGCGCAGCTCACCGAACGCTGCCGAGCGGGCGGAGAGATGGATCCCGGCAACCCTTGGAACAAGTCCGAGGGCAGGCAAGTGCCGGGATGACACCTCGTGGGCTTGTGGATGGTACCTGGATCGAGATCGGCTGGACGCTTGGGGGGCGAAGGTGGCGAAGCGGTTGGGGCTGGGGATCGACGTCGGGGGCACGTTCACCGATATCGTCGTTCATGACGCGGCGACCGGTCGCCAAGTGAGCCACAAGGAGCTGACGACTCACGACGATCCTTCGCGCGGCGTCATGGTGGGGATCGACCGGCTGCTGCATGAGAGCGCGATTGCGCCTTCGGACGTGGGGCGCCTGGTGCATGCAACGACGCTGTTCAGCAATGCGGTGATCGAGCGCAAGGGAGCGCGCACCGGGCTCATCACCACCATGGGCTTCCGCGACACGCTCGAGATCGGGCGCGAGCGCAAGTACGAGCTCTACGATATCCGCATCATGAAGCCCGCCCCTCTGGTGCCGCGCCACTTGCGCCTGGGGGTGCCGGAGCGGATGGCCGTCGACGGCAGCGTGCGCACGCCCCTCGACGAGGCCGCCGTGCTCGACGTCCGCCGACAAGCTGGCAGCGGAAGGCGTCACCTCGCTCGCCATCGTCTTCCTGCATTCCTACGCCAACCCGCGGCACGAGCGGCAAGCGGCGGAGCTGCTGGCGCGCCGCCATCCCGGCCTCACCCTGTCGACCTCGATCGAGGTGGCGCCCGAGATTCGCGAGTACGAGCGCGTCTCCACCACCGTCATCAATGCCTACATCAAGCCGCTGGCGGAGCGCTATATCTCCTCGCTGGCGGCTCAGCTCGCGGCACGCGGTATCGGCGCGCCGCTGCTGCTCATGCTGTCGAACGGGGGCCTCACGAACATCGAGGAGGCCAAGCGCACGCCGGTGCAGCTGCTGGAATTGGGCCCGGCGGCCGGTGCCCTCGTCGCCGCCCATCTCGGGGCCCGCGACGGGGGAGAGCACGTGCTGGCGTTCGACATGGGCGGCACCACCGCCAAGCTCTCAATCATCGAGGACGGCAAGCCCACGGTCGCCTACAGCTTCGAGGCCGCGCGCGAGAAGCGCTTCGTCGAGGGCAGCGGCCTGCCGGTGCGCATCTCGACCCTGGAGCTGATCGAGATCGGCGCCGGCGGCGGCTCCATCGCCCATCTCGACGACATCGGCTTGCTGAAGGTGGGGCCCACCAGCGCCGGCTCGGAGCCGGGCCCTGCCGCGTACGGGCGCGGCGGCAAGGAGCCGACCGTCACCGATGCCGACTTCGTGCTGGGCTATCTCAATCCCGCCTATTTCGTCGGCGGCACCATGGCCATCGACCTGAAGGCGGCCGAGGCGGCCATGCGGCCGCTGGCCGAGCGCGCGGGGCTCGGCGTCACGAGCCTCGCCTGGGGCATCCACGACGTCGTCAACGAGAACATGGCGAGCGCCGCGCGCGTGCACATCGCCGAGCATGGCAAGGACCCCCGCCGCTACGCGCTGCTGTGCACGGGCGGCGCCGGACCGGTGCACGCCTACTACGTGGCGAAGAAGCTGGGTCTTGCCCGGCTGATCGCGCCGCGCGGTGCCGGCGTCGCCTCGGCGCTGGGCCTGCTGATCGCTCCCGCCCGCGTCGACCGCGTGGCGACGGTGGCGCGCGAGATCGGCCAGCTGGTTTGGCCCGAGCTGGAGGCGACGTTCGCGCGGCTCGAAGCCGATGCCAGGGCCGTGCTCGCCGCCACGCTGCCGGACGGCGCCCAGCCGACGATCGCGCGGCTGGCCGACATCCGCTATGTCGGGCAGGCATCCGAGCTTGTCGTGCCGCTTCCCGCCGGTCCCTACACGGCAGCCTCGCGCGAGGCCCTCATGCGAGCGTTCGAGGCGAGCTACGTCGCCGCCTTCACCCGCACGCCGCCGACCACCCAGGTCGAGATCATCAACGTGCGCGTCTCCGCCAGCATCGAAATCGGCGCCGGCACGCCCGCGCTGGCTGCGGCGGGCGCTCTGCCGGCACAAGCTGCCGCCGCGCCGCCGATCCCGCCCGCGTCAGCGACGCGGGCGGGCCCGATCAAGGGCACCCGCCCCGTCTACTTCCCCGAGTTCCGCGAGTTCCGCCCCACCACCGTCTACGACCGCTACGCGCTCATGCCCGGCCAGGCCTTCGACGGCCCCGCCATCGTCGAGGAGCGCGAGTCCACCCTGGTCATCGGCCCCGGCGGCCGCTTCGAAGTCGCCCCCAGCGGCAACATCATTGTCACCATCGGGTGAGCACGTCACCGGGAGCGCACGCTACATCCATGCAACGCGGCAGGAGAAATCGGAACGGCGGACGGGCACTGCAGATTGCCCTCGCCGTCATCATCGCCTTTTCTCCCGCCGAAGTACACGCGCAGGGGGGCGAGGGGTTTTATGAAGCCTCCACGCAGCAGCTTGTCGGCACTCCGGGCACGATTATTCGCAAACAGCGAATACGGGGTGCTCCGCTGGGCGCTGCCGCCTACCGCGTGCTGTACCGATCCGTCGGCCTCGCGGGCGAGCCGATCGCCGTTTCAGGCACGGTCGTCGTTCCCGCAGGTGCGGCCGATGCCGGCAGCCCCCGGATCATCGCCTGGGCGCACCCGACAACAGGCATCGTGCCGCGCTGCGCGCCATCGCTGGCCTTCTTCAAGTTCCAGCAGATCCAAGGGCTGCGCAACATGGTGGCCCGCGGCTACGTCGTCGCCGCGACCGACTATCCGGGATTGGGAACGCCTGGCCCGCATCCCTACCTCGTGGGCGACAGCGAGGGCCGCGCCGTGCTGGACTCGGGCGCCGCCCGCAATCTTGTCGGCAACAGCGACGGCAAGGCAGCTCGCTTTGCGGCCTGGGGCCATTCCCAAGGAGGTCAAGCCGTACTGTTCGCGGCACTTCGGGCAAAAACCTATGCGCCGGAGCTCGATCTCGCGGGGGTTGCGGCCGCCGCACCGGCGACCGATCTCGGCACCCTGATGCGCGACGATTTCGCGACCCCCGGCGGAAAAAACCTGTTGGCGATGACGCTGTGGTCGTGGTCGCGCGTTTTCGGCGCGCCGCTCGACGGTATCGTCGATCCAGCGGCCCTGCCGGTCATCGACCGCCTCGCTCAGGTATGCCTGGAATCGCCTATCGATATGCGGCCCAGGCGACTTGTCGGGGAGCAGTTGCAGAGACGCTTCCTGACTGTAGATAACCTGACCGAACGGGAACCGTGGCGGGGTTTGCTTGCCAGCAACACGATCAGTGCGCTCCCGCCGGAGATCCCCGTATTCCTGGCACAAGGCGCGAGCGACGACACCGTAATTCCTGCCGTGACCCGCAGCTGCATGCAGCGCCTGTGCGCCGCCGGGAGCGGCGTTCGCATGGTCACGCTCGAAGGTGTCGGCCACGGCGTGATCGCCACCCGCAGCGCCCTGACTGCAATCGGCTGGATCGCGGACAGGTTTGACGGCAAGGCCGCCCCCAGCGACTGCGGCCGCTGAACCGAACGGTTGGGTTCACACGCAGCGCGCCCGCCGCCAGCGCCGGCGATTGCCCCGCCGCGCCGGTCAGCGACAGATACCGTTACGTGTTCACCACCGTGCCGCAGCCCTGGCCCGATCAAGGGCACCCGCCCCGTCTACTTCCCCGAGTTCCGCGAGTTCCGCCCCACCACCGTCTACGACCGCTACGCGCTCATGCCCGGCCAAGCCTTCGACGGCCCCGCCATCGTCGAGGAGCGCGAGCCCACCCTCGTCATCGACCCCGGCGGCCGCTTCGAGGTGGCGGCCAGCGGCAACATCATCGTCACCATCGGGTGACGGGAGACGCGCAGGGTTGGCGCAACGCGGGCAATACCAGTCGGTCGTCCGGTTATGTCCCGAATGCCGCCCCATGGGAGACGGAGGAAGTGTACCAAGAGTGGCTGTGAGCGGGCGCAGAGGGCTGCGGTCTACTCGATAACCTCATCGGCACGCGCCAGAAGAGATGGGGGGATCGTAAGACCGAGTGCCTTGGCGGTCCTCAAATTGATGAACAGTTCGAATTTGGTCGGCTGCGCCACCGGCAGATCGCCGGGCTTGCTGCCTTTCAGGATCCTGTCGACGTATACCGCGGCCTCTCGAAACTGATCCGCGATATTGTTGGAGTATGACATCAGCCCGCCTGTCGCAGGCAGCTGTCTGTTGATCGAGAATGAAGGTAGTCGATGTTTTAGAGCCAGGTCGACCGCGGCTTGGCTCAGGAGAGTAGGCTGTAAAAATACGGCATCAGCCTGGTTGGCGAGCATGTCCGCGAATGCCGCGTGCAGCTCCTCGCCTGGGCGGCTCATGATCGGCTGCAACCCAATACCGATAGTTTGGGCAGCGAGCTCGATCTGCACGAGCATCGGCTTGGTGAACGGATCGGTCGCATTGGCAAGTACAGCTAGGCGTCGCGCTGCAGGAAGCACCTCTCGGATGAGTTCGATGCTCTTGCCCGCAAGCTCTGCACCCACGCCCGAAACACCAGTGATGTTCCCACCTGGCCGGGCGAGGCTGGCGATGAGACCCGTCCCAACTGGATCGCCCGCCCCTGCCATGACAATGGGGATCTCCCGCGTTGCGTGCTTAGCTGCGGCAACTGCTGGGGTCTGCCAGGCGATGAGAATGTCGACCTTGAGGCGAACTAGGTCGGCAGCTGCATCCGGAAGGAGACTAGCGTCTCCCCCAGCAGATCGGACCTGCAGCCGAATGTTTTGGCCCTCCACATAGCCCAGTTTCTGTAGGCTTTCCCGAAGCACCTGCAGCAGAAATTCGGGATCCGGTCTTCCAAGCACAAGCACCCCGACCGTCGGGACCGCTGTTGGCTGCTGCGCGTTCGCGATGACCGGCCATGCCAGGGCCAACAGTCCTATGAACTCCCGACGCCTCATGCGACCCTCTCATCTTGGGAACCGAGACCCACGATATCAGATGATCTAGCAAGCAGCGCTTCGGGAATTGGGTGCGCCGCGATGAGCCCGTGTCGCTCAGCCGGGTCAGGTCAACTCCACCTAGCGACACGCCGAACCCGGTGCCAAGGCACCGCCAGCGGACGTGCGAAGCGGATCCGAACATTGACCAAGCCGGAAAGCTCTGCTTGGTAGCCGCATGTCCCACGCACCACGAACCGCAACCAACCACCCCTTCGACGCCGTCACTCTGGAGATCCTCTGGCGCCGCACCATCTCGGCGGTGGACGAGGCGGCGAAGGCTCTTCGGCGCACGTCGTTCTCGACGCTGGTGAACGAGTCCAACGACTTCGCCTGCGTGCTGACGGACGCGGCCGGGCAGTCGCTGGCGCAGAACACCGAGAGCATCCCCTCCTTCATCGGCACGCTGCCACTCACGGTGAGGGAGTTCATCAAGCAGATCGGCACGGACGAACATGCGGCCGGGCGACGTGCTGGTCACCAATACGCCCTGGATCGCCACCGGCCACCTCAACGACATCACCGTCGCCAAGCCCATCTTCCGCAAGGGACGGATCGTGGCCTTCGCCGCCTCCACGGCGCACGCGCCCGACATCGGCGGCAAGGTGCGCTCGGTGGAGCCGCGCGAGGTGTTCGAGGAGGGCTTCCACATCCCCGTGATGAAGCTGCTCAACGAGGGCAAGCCCGACGCGACGCTGATCAAGTTGCTGCGCGCCGCCGTGCGCACGCCCGACCAGACCGAGGGCGACCTGTGGGCGCAGATTACGGGGCTCGACCTGCTGGAGCGGCGGCTCGGCGAGCTGATGGCCGAGTACGGGCTCGACGATCTCGAGGTGTTCGCCGAGGAGATCCTGGGGCGCTGCGAGCGGGCGATGCGCGCGGCCATTGCCAAGCTGCCTGACGGTACGTACCTGCACGAGTTCCAGACCGACGGGATGGAGGAGCCGTTCGACTACAAGGTCGCCGTCACGATCGCCGGCGATCGGATCAGCGTCGACTACGCGGGTACCTCCCCGCAGTCGGACCGCGCCATCAACTGCGTCATGCCCTACACCTTCGCCATGACCGCCTACGGGCTGAAAAGCGCGCTGCTGCCGAACCTGCCCAACAACGAGGGGATATTCCGCTGCATCGAGGTGTCGGCACCGGAGGGCTCAATCGTCAACCCGCGCTTCCCGGCCTCCGTCGGCGGGCGCATGGCGACCGGTCACTACCTGCCGATCGCCATCTTCGGGGCGCTCGCTCCCATCATCCCGGACCGCGTCATGGCGGCCTCGGGCTCGCCGTTGTGGAGCATGATCCAGACCGGCGTGCGCCCGAACGGCAAGACCTACGCCAATGTGCTGTTCTTCAACGGCGGCATGGGCGCGACCGACGGAAACGACGGCCAGAGCACCTACGCCTGGCCGAGCAACGTCTCCAACGTTCCCGTCGAGCTGATCGAGCGCAACAGCGCGCTGTTCGTGCATCGCAAAGAGCTGCGCCCCGGCAGCGGCGGGGCTGGTCGTTTGCGAGGCGGGCTCGGGCAGGAGATCGAGTTCGAGGTCGTGTCCGAGACGCCGGTCGGCATCATCTTCATGGCAGAGCGCTGCCGCTTTCCCGCACCCGGCATGCAGGGTGGAGAGGCCGGGGCGCGCGGCGAGGTGCGCATCGACGGCGCGCACGTCGACTACCGCCGCAACGTCGTGCTCAAGCCGGGCCAGCGCATCCTGCTGCGCACCCCCGGCGGCGGCGGCATGGGCCCCCCGGCGGATCGCGACAGCCAGGCCGCCGAGTGGGATCGCCGCGAGGGATACATGGATTGACGCAGCGGCGTCTCTCCCTCTCCCCGCGAAGTGGGGGGAGAGGGGGCCGCGACGGAGATGGGCACGAACGGACAGAACTCGACGCGACGGGCCGTGCTGTGCCATCAGAGCAGGCGGTTTCAGCGGAGCGGATCGTTGCAGGATTTCGTCTATGAGTGTCCCCGGACGATCGAGGAGGCGGTTGCCGCCATGCGCGGGGCTGACGCGCGCCCGCTGGCCGGTGGCACGGACCTGATCCCGCAGCTGCGCGAAGGGCGTCGCCGTGCCGCCCGCATCGTCGACCTCAAGCGCATCCCCGAGCTGACCGCGATCTCGGTGCTGTCGGACGGCAACCTGTCCATCGGCGCCGCGGCCAACGTGACGGCCGTGTCGCGGCATGCGGCCGTTGCCTCCGGCTACCCGGCCGTGGCCCAGTCGGCGTGCCTCATCGGCGGGGTGCAGGTGCAGAACCGGGCGAGCCTCGGCGGCAACATCTGCAATGCAGCCCCTTCGGCGGATGCGGTTCCGGCACTGCTATGCCACGGCGCGCGCGCCGTCATCGTGGGATCGACCGGTCGCCGGGAGCTGCCGCTGCATGAGATGTTCCGGGGACCCGGCAAGACCAGCCTCGACCCCGGCGAGTTGCTCGTCTCCATCCTGCTGCCTCCGTCGGTGCCGCGCTCGGCCGCGAAATACCTGCGCTTCACGCCGCGTCGGGAGATGGACATCGCCGTCGCGGGCGCCGGTGCGTGGCTTCGCCTCGATGCTGACGGCGCCATTGCCGAGGCGCGAATCGTGCTGGCCTCGGTCGGGCCGACGCCGTTGCGCGCACCCGCCGCCGAACAGAAGCTCGTGGGCGGCCGGCCGACGCGCGCGCTGCTCGAGGGGGCGGGCCGGCTTGCTGCCGGCGATGCGCGGCCGATCTCGGACACGCGCGGCTCGGCCGACTATCGCCGCTCGCTGGTTGCGGTGCTGACGGCGCGCGCGCTCGGCGACTGCTGTCGGCAGCTGGGACTGGATGTCGAGACACCATGAAGACGCTCGTCACCTGCACCGTCAACGGCGAGGAGCGCTCCGTGCTCGCCGATACCCGCGACACGCTCCTCGAGCTGCTGCGCGACCGGATCGGCCTCACCGGCACCAAGGAAGGCTGCGGCAACGGCAATTGCGGCACGTGCACCGTGCTGGTGGACGGCGCGCCCACGTGCTCCTGCCTGATGCTGGCCCTGGAGGCGCCGGGCCGTGACATCGTCACCATCGAGGGGCTGGCTGATGGTGGCTGCGCTGCACCCGATCCAGCAGGCGCTCGTCGAGTGCAACGGTACGCAGTGCGGCTTCTGCACGCCGGGCATAGTGCTGTCAGCCAGGGCGTTGCTCGATGCCAACCCCGCGCCCACCGAGGCGGAAATCCGCCACGCCATCGCCGGCAACCTCTGCCGCTGCACGGGCTACGGCAAGATCGTCGAAGCCATCGCCGCCGCGGCTCTCGTCATGCGGGGAGGATAGACGATGGCCCCCACACCCAGCCCCACACTCGAGGTCATCGGCAAGCGGCTGCCGCGCGTTGACGCCAAGGAGCGCGTCACCGGCCAGGCGATCTACCCGGCCGATCTCGCGCTGCCGGGCACGGTGCACGCCAAGCTGCTGCGCAGCCCGCACGCGCACGCACGCATCGTCCGCATCGAAACCGCGCGCGCGGCGGCTCTCAAAGGCGTGCTGGCGATCGTGACGGCGGCAGATTTCCCGGAGCTGCCGATCGGCGCCAGCATCCCCATGGGCGAGACCGGTTACGACATGTGGATGGTCGCGGCGCTCAACATGGCGCGCCACAAGGTGCACTGGGTGGGCCAACCGGTGGCGGGCGTGGCGGCCGTCGATGCACACGTGGCCGAGGCCGCGCTGGCCCTCATCGAGGTCGACTACGAGCCGCTCGCCGCCGTGCTCGACATCGCCGCCGCCATGGCGCCCGATGCCCCCGTACTGCACGAGCACGTCGTCACCAAGGGCGTGGAGCCCCGCCCGCGGTCGCCAAGCAACGTGTGCTCGCGCACGCAGATCGCGCGCGGGGATACGGCGCGGGCACTCGAGGGGGCGGCGCAGATCGCGCGGGTCAGCGTCCAGGTCGACACCGCCCACCAAGGCTACCTGGAGCCGCAGGTCGTGGTGGCGCAGGTCGATGCCAGCGGCTTCGCTACCGTGTGGGCTTCGACCCAGGGCCAGTTCACGGCCGAGTTGATGATCTGCCGCATGCTCGGCATGCCGCAGTCGCAGCTCAAGGTGGTGCCGCTCGAGATCGGCGGCGGCTTCGGCGGCAAGATCGCCATCCACGGCGAGGCCGTCGCCGTGCGCCTGGCGCAGAAGTGCGGCCGTCCGGTCAAGCTGGTGCTGACGCGCGAGGAGGTGCTGCAGGGTGGCTCGGGCCCCGCCGCAGCGGCGCTGATCGACATTGCCGTCGGCGGCGACAGCGAGGGCCGGCTCGTCGCCATCGAGGGCACCTATCGCATGGATGCCGGCGGGTTGCCCGGGCTCTCGCCCTCCCTGGTCATGCAGGCGTCCGCCGCTCTCTACCAGTGCCCCAACCTCGACCTGCAAGGCTTCGACATCGTCACCAACAAGCCGCGCACGGAGGCCTATCGCGGGCCCGGCGGCATCCAGGCGGCCTTCGCCATGGAGCAGGCGATGGACGCGTTGTGCCAGCGATTGCAGATGGATCCGCTGGAGTTCCGCAAGCGCAACGCCTCAGTCACAGGCAGCACCATGCCGATCGGCACGCCGTTTCCCTCCATCGGCCTCACAACCATCCTCGATCGCGTAGGCGAACACTCGTGTTGGACCGATCCGCTCCCCAAGGGCCGGTTCCCTAGGGGTCGCGGGCTGGCGCTCGGCTACTGGCGCGGCACGTCGATGACCTCGGCCGGCCACATCACCATCGCCGGCGACGGCCGCCCGATGGTGACGATGGGCGCTGTCGATCTCTCGGGCACGCGCACCACCATGGCGCAGGTGGTGGCGGAGGAGTTCGGGCTGCCCATCGGCGACGTCCACATCCACACCGGCGACACCAAGTCGGTCGGCTACAGCGACGGCGCCGCCGGCAGCCGCGTGGCGCGCACGATGACGGCGGCCCTCGTCGAAGCCAGCCGGGACGCGCTCGGTCAGCTCTCCGCGCGCGCCGCCGAGAAGCTGCAATGCCGACGCGAGGACCTCGACTATGCCCGCGGCGTCTTCCGCTCGCGCCAGGCAGGCGGTCCGGCCATCTCGCTTGCCGAGCTGATGCAGGCGACCCTCACTGACGGGGCCGTCGTCGGCCGGGGCGTCTCGACCAAGTTGCCGCTCGGCGTCGAGATCGGCGCGCACGTCTGCGACGTCGAGGTCGACACCGGCACGGGCCAGGTGACGGTTCTGCGCTACACCGCCTTCCAGGATGTGGGGCTCGCCCTCAACCCCGCCGCCGTCGAGGGCCAGATCGAAGGCAGTGTGGTGCAGGGTCTCGGCTGGGCGCTCACCGAGGGCTTCGACTACGGGCCGGACGGCCGCTTGCGCAATGCCAGCCTGCTCGACTACCGCATGCCGACCGCACTCGACGTGCCCAGGATCGACTGCGTCATCGTCGAGACCCCCGTACCCAACGTGCCCTACGGCGTGCGCGGCGTCGGCGAGGTGCCGATCGTGCCGCCCGCAGCCTGCGTCGCCAATGCCATCGCCCGCGCCATCGGCGTGCGCCTCAGCCGGATGCCGATGACGCCGGAGCGGGTGCTGCGCGCGCTGCACGACGCCGGGCGTTGACTCGCGTCGGGTCAATGAAGCCCAATCGCCAGCACCAGGTCGGTCGCGAGAAGGAAAGCTCGTAGGCGAAATAGCACGGCGGCGATGGGCGGGCGCGATGCCGACGGTGAAGAACAGCCCCCAGAAGACCAGCATGCCGATCCTGGTCGCAATCGAGCCGGCGGATTGCGCACGTCAGTGCGCGATGCCGACGCCGAACCAGCCCGTGTCGCAGCAGCTTTCGATCCTCTGACGCTATCGGATTATTTTGCTCTTGGCCCCGGCACCCACCGGCGCGACACCTCTTTCTGGTCGTCGAAGGAGGCCTCGAAGATCGGTGCGGCCAGCGTCGCCTGCACGTGCAGCGTGCCGGTGCCCGTATTGCGGAAGCCATGCTTCCGGCCGGCGGGCACCAGCATCGACTGGCCCTTCGTGAGGTTGGTGTGCTCGTCCTCGAGCCAGAACTCGGCCTGGCCATCGAGCACGGTCAGGATCTCCTCGACCGCGTGCAGATGCGTGGGCGCGCCTTTGCCCGGATCGCACCACTGCTGGAATACGCACAGCTGCACCGAGCCGGTGACGGCCGATACCTGCATGCGCGTCATCACGCCGGGCCGCCATTGCTCCCTGTCCTGGCGCTCGTGATCGATGATTTGCATTGGATCCCACCTCCCTCGCTCACGGGCCAGCCCGCCTGCAACGGCGAGAGGCCGATACCGCAGGCGCTGAGGCAAGGGGCCGACCCCAGTCCCTCAAGCCATGTATTGCCCGCCGTTCGCGTCGAGGCAGGCGCCGGTGATGAAGCCGGCGTCGTCGGCCGCCAGGAAGGAGACGCAACGCGCAACCTCCTCGGCGGTGCCGAGACGCCCCACCGGAATGAGCGGCAGGATCTTGGTCTCGAGAATCTCCTTCGGCACTGCCTGCACCATCTCGGTGGCGATATAGCCCGGCGCGATGACGTTGACGGTGATGCCGCGCGCGGCCGACTCCTGGGCCACGGCCTTGGTGAAGCCGAGCAGGGCCGCCTTGGCGGCGGAGTAGTTGGCCTGGCCCATCTGGCCCTTGCGACCGTTGATGGAGGAGATGTTGATGACGCGCCCGAAGTTGCGCGCGCGCATGCCCTCGATTACCAGCCGCGTCATGTTGAAAACCGAGTCGAGATTGGTGCGGATCACCGCGTCCCAGTTCTCCTTGGTCATGCGGTGGAGCATGGCGTCGCGCGTGATGCCGGCGTTGTTGACGAGTATGTCGACGGGCCCGAGGTCGCGGGTGATGCGCGTCACGCCCTCCTGGCAGGCGGCGTAGTCGCCCACGTCGAACTTGTAGACGGGGATGCCCGTCTCAGCCTGGAACTGGCGCGCGGCGACGTCGTTGCCGGCATAGGTAGCCGCCACGCGGCAGCCCTTGTACTTGAGGGCAAGCGAGATGGCGTGGCCGATGCCGCGCGTGCCTCCGGTGACGACCGCAACCCGTGTCATTCCTTTTTTCCTCCCATTCAGCCCGGCAGAGCAAGATCGCCTCTGATCGAAGCGCTCGGCTTAGATCATGGAATGTGAATCTTGCTCTCGAGCCGATGAGCAGAGCAGGATTCACGCTTCGGCCTCCACGTTGCGGTCGAGGCAAAGTCGTTCAAATCCGAAGCGATCCCGCTCTAGGCTAAATGAAATCCTCGGCCAAGCGAATGCCGGCCGAGGATATTTGTTAAGCTGCAGTGCGAAAGACCGTCAGTGATTTATGTCAATCGCGCTCGACGCACATGGCAACACCCATGCCGCCGCCGATGCACAGCGTGGCCAGACCCTTTTTTGCATTGCGGCGCTTCATCTCGAACAGCAGCGTGTTGAGCACCCGCGCACCCGAGGCGCCGATGGGATGGCCGATGGCGATGGCGCCGCCGTTGACGTTGACCTTGTCGGTGTCCCAGCCGAGCCCCTTGTTGACGGCGCAGGCCTGGGCGGCGAAGGCCTCGTTGGCCTCGATCAGGTCGAGGTCCTTGACGGTCCAGCCGGCCTTCTCCAGCGCCTTCTTGGAGGCCGGGATGGGGCCGGTGCCCATGATCGAGGGGTCGACGCCGGCATGCGCCCACGACACGATGCGGGCGAGCGGCGTGATGCCCCGCTTGCGCGCTTCCTCCAGCGTCATCAGCACGACCGCCGCGGCGCCGTCGTTGATGCCGCTGGCGTTGGCTGCCGTGACGGTGCCCTCCTTGTCGAAGGCCGGCCTCAGCTTGGCGATCGAGTCGTAGGTCACGCCGTCCTTGATGTACTCGTCCTCACCCACCACCGTCTCGCCCTTGCGGGTCTTGATGACGACGGGGACGATCTCGTCCTTGAACTTGCCGGCCTTCTTGGCTGCCTCGGCCTTGTTCTGCGAGGCGACGGCGAAGCGGTCCTGCTCCTCGCGGGTGATCTGCCACTGGCGCGCCACGTTCTCGGCCGTGTTGCCCATGTGGTAGCCGTTGAAGGCATCCCACAGGCCGTCCTTGATCATGGTATCGATGAATTTCATGTCGCCCATCTTGGTGCCGTCGCGCAGGTGCGCGCAGTGCGGCGCCATGCTCATGCTCTCCTGGCCGCCGGCGACGACGATGCTGGAGGAGCCGAGTGCGATCTGCTGGGCGCCGAGCGCGACAGCGCGCAGGCCCGAGCCGCACAGCTGGTTCATGCCCCATGCCGGCGCATCGACCGGGATGCCGGCGCCGATCGATGCCTGGCGTGCCGGATTCTGCCCGGCACCGGCCGCCAGGATTTGGCCCATGATGACCTCGGACACGTCGCCCGCCTCCACGCGCGCCCGCTCGAGCGCCGCCTTGATGGCGACCTTGCCGAGTTCGTGCGCGGGCAGGCTCGACAGCGTGCCGTTGAACGAGCCGACCGGAGTACGTGCGGCACCGGCGATGACGATGGTGGCTTGATCCTTGTTCATCCTATGCTCCGAGAAGGTGCGGGAAAGCGTCTGGAGGCGACCACGAGCGGCCCCTCGAGCGCGGAAAGATGCGTGCGCAACGTTAAGCTACGATAGCAAAGCCTGGTTCGCACCGGCAACGTATACGTGAGGCGGTGCTGCTGCTTTCGCAAGATGCGGTGTTTACCTGAGGAGCTCGAAACAAATCGGGGGTGCAACAAACGGCTGGTCTTCGCAGCCGCGAACGTGTTAGCTTGTGCACAGAAATTGATCAACCAGACCAGCAATCGACGCAACGCTCATGCTCAATAAAGCGGACCCGCCTTCGGACAAGAAGGAACCGGTTGTCGTCAAAAAATACGCCAACCGGCGTCTCTACAATACCGAGACGAGCACCTACGTCACGCTCGATGACTTGGCCGCGATGGTGAAAGGCGAGCGGGATTTCGTGGTCTTCGACGCCAAGACCGGCGACGACCTGACCCACGCGGTTCTGACGCAGATCATCGTCGACCAGGAGAGCCAGAAGCGCGGCGAGACGCTGCTGCCGATCCCCTTCCTGCGACAGCTGATACGCTTCTACGGCGCCAGCATAGAGCGGTTCGTGCCGAGCTATCTGCAGGCCAGCCTGGAGTCGCTGGCCAAGGAGCAGGATCGGTTCCGCAAGCAGTTCGCCGGCGCCTTCACGCCGGCCGGCGCCTTCGAGGCCTACCAGGATCAGGCGCGCAAGAACCTCGCCATGTTCGAGCAGGCGATGCTGATGTTCTCGCCGTTCGGCAAGACCGGGAACGCCGCTGCCGTGGGCAAGCCCGGCGAGGAGGCGAAGAAGCCCGAGGTGGTGAAGACCGGTCAGTCCGAAGAGATCGCCGAGCTCAAGGCGCAGCTCGCCACCATCCAGTCGAAGCTGGAAAAGCTGTCCGACGACAACAAGTAGCCGTCGGCCTGCCGCGACATCTCTGATCGAGCGAACGCCGCGCCCGCGCGCAAGCCTAGTTGTTTGCGCCGATCGTCAGGTCGCGGCGGGCGACGCGGATGCCGATCGTGAAGCCGGCGACCACGTCGATCAGCGTCGCGAGCATGATGAAGAAGAACACGGACGTCGCCGCGTTGCTCACGACCAGGAACTCGACGATGCAGGCGACGAAGACCAGCATCGACAACCCATGATCGACCAGCGAAATGCTGCTCGTGTACGTCGCCTTCACCAGCTCGGCGAACAGCACCAGCATCGTGACGAAGATGATCAGGTCGCCCCAGGTGAATGTCCACACGGCGCCGGGCTGCAGCATCGACAGCTTGAACAAGGTCGCGCCGAGCGGACCGGAGGCGGGTCCGCTGCCAGCGAACACCACGATGACGTTGTAAAGAACAAGCGGAACGATCAGCAGCGGCAGAGCGCGGATCGACATTTCATCCTCCGGCACGATCAGGGCGAGCAACGCCAGCCACTATAGTGCCGGAAGCCTAAGGCACCATTCGGGCGGCAGGCTACTATCTCAGACGTCGGCCTTTGCCGCCAGGATCTGTCGGCCACGATACTTGCCAGATTTGAGGTCGATATGGTGGGGTCGGCGGCGCTCGCCCGAGTCCTTGTCCTCGACGTAGACGGGGGCGGTCAGCGCATCCGCCGAGCGGCGGGTCCCGCGCTTCATGCGCGACACTTTTTTCCTGGGAACGGCCATCGAATTCTCCTGAGAATACAACCGCGCAGGTCCAGCCACCAGCAAGGTGCCTGCCGCGTCAGCTGGCGGGCTTATAGCGACAAACCCGGCCCCTGGCCAGAGACTTGCTCCAGACTGACCCCGGGCGCTTGGGCATGACGCAGGGCCGAGAGGAAGGCATCCCGCCAGCCGGCGGCGTCCGGGACCGCGCCGCCTGTCAACCCCGGTCTGCCCGTAGGCATGCCGTGCTCGGCTGGGCCGCCCTCATGCGCAGCAGGAGGTTGTCGGCAAGACGCAGCGTGCCGGGGCCAGGCCGGCCGGCCTGGCGGTCGAAGGGGTTGGGAAGGGAGACGGCCAGCAAGGCGGCCTCGCGGGGGTTGAGCATCAGGGCGGATTTCCTGAAGTGGTAGCGCGCCGCCGCCTCCGCTCCGAAGATGCCGGGTCCCCACTCGGCGATGTTCAGGTAGATCTCGAGGATACGCCGCTTGGGCCACAGCGCCTCCATGGCATAGGCCAGCGGTATCTCGACCGCCTTGCGCACGTAGCTCCGCGACGGCCACAGGAACAGGTTCTTGACCACCTGCATGGAGATGGTGCTGCCCCCGCGCGCCATGCCGTCTCCGGCGCTTTCGATGGCCTCCTTCAACTCCCCCCAGTCGACGCCGTGGTGGCGACAGAAATGGCCGTCCTCCGACGAGATCACGGCCGCGGCGAGGTTGGGAGAGATCCGCTCGAGTGGCATCCAGCGTTGGGTGATGGCCGTGCCGGTGAGCCGCTGCCCGAGCATCAGCGTGGATGCGGGCGGGTCGACCCAGCGGTAGAGCAACAGCAGCGCCAGCAGCAGCCCGGCGATCCCGATGCACAGCGTCAGCGCGACGCGGAGGGCGAGGTGCAGGTAGCTCGCACTGGCAGTCGGCAGCGCACGCGGAGGGAGCGGAAGCGGCGCGTCGGCGCTCGACGAGGCGGCAGGGACGCGGACGGCGTCGGTCGCATTCGATTTCGCGGCAGGGACGGCATCCGTTGTCGGCGGAAGAGACCGGCCCTCTTGGGGAGGCGGTTTCTCTTCGAGAGGAGGGTGCGGCTCAGGCGGTGGCGGGAAGGACGTCCGAGGCAGAGGCGCGATGGTGGGCTTCTCGGGCACGAGGTGCCGAGCACGCTCGAGCTGCAGGGGCCGCAAGACCGGAGCCACAGACGGGGAGAGCGGGGGCAGCTTGATGGGCGTCGGCAGCACCTCGGGTATCTGCTCGGCCAGCGTCGGCTGCGCGCTCTCTCGGGTCTGCTCGGGCAACGCCAGTTCGGCAGCGGGGGCATCGTCAACCTCGAACGCAGCGAACCGATCAAGAGAGGTTTCCGGTAGCACCGCGACCGACGGTGGATCGGGCTCGGTTGGTGGCTGCATTTCGGCAAGCACCGGCGCAACCGGCACAGGAGGGGTCTCGAGGAGGGACGGCGCTTCGGCAGGATGCGCCCGAGGCGAATTGGGCACGTCATCCGCCGGTGAAGGAAGGTCCCGATCGAGGAGCGAGGATGCGATCAGCGGCGGTTCGGGTTCGTGGGGAGGCGTGCCCGTCGCGAGTGCTGGCTCGGCCGGTTGCGGATCGGATTCCGGTGGAGGAGCCGGCTTGTCAGATGGCTCGGCCGCTGCCGGGACGATCAGCGCTGCCACCCCGCCGGCACCGCCTCCGGCCGCGCGCGGCAGCATCAGGTCGCCCGGCGGCGCCGGCTTGCTTGGCGCAGTCGGTTCAGCCCGAGCCCCGCTCGTCTCGATCTCGGCAGGCGACTCCTGGGAGCGCAAGACGGGTTCCGTACCGCAGCCCGTGCCGGATGCTGTCCGCTCCCCATCGTGAGCGCGTTCGTCCAAGGCTCCGCGTCCCCTAGTGCTCAGACTCTAGCGGTTAGTGCCCGTTTGTCATGGTCGGGCTTGTCCCGACCATCCAGCGACCTGTCAGCTCCGGTGCCTCCTGGAGGCTGGATCCTCGGGATAGTCGGAACAAGTCCGAGTGCAAGCAAGCCCCGAGGATGAGACCGGTATTTCTGTTGCTGCGAGAACACCAGGAATCGATTTCCTTTCGCGCAGCGCACCGGACAGCTAAAAAAAGGCACGCGAACGGCGTCGTCCGCTCGCTTCCGTAGCCTCCAAGCCAAGTGGGCGCAACATGGGCTTCAGCCAACGGCTAACGGACGCTGCGGCGCTGACCGAGGTCCGGCTGGCCGCGCTCCTTGACGAGGTGGCTGCCGGCGGCGCCCCGCCTCGGCTGGTCGAGGCGATGCGGCATGGCACCCTCGGCGGCGGCAAGCGGCTGCGGCCGTTCCTGACCCTGGAGTGCGCCCGCCTGTTCAACGTATCGCCCGATGCCGCGCTGGAGACGGCTGCGGCGCTCGAATGCGTGCACTGCTATTCCCTCGTTCACGACGACCTGCCGGCCATGGATGACGACGATCTGCGCCGCGGCAGGCCGACCGTGCACAAGGCCTTCGACGAGTGGACCGCCATCCTGACGGGTGACGCGCTGCTGACGCTGGCGTTCGAGCTGCTTGCCTCTCCCCGCGCGCACCCCGATGCCCAGGTGCGCGCCGAGCTGATCGCCGGACTGGCACGCGCGTCCGGTGCGGCCGGCATGGCCGGGGGGCAGTGCCTCGACCTGGAGGCGGACAAGCTGGGCACGCCGGCGTGGCCCGACATCGCCCACATCCAGCGCCTGCAGGCCATGAAGACGGGTGCGCTGATCCGATATGCCTGCGAGGCCGGCGCCATCCTCGGGCAGGCCGATGCGTCCGGGCGCCGGGCGCTTGCGCAATTCGGCGAGCGGCTGGGAGCGGCCTTCCAGATCGCCGACGACCTGCTCGACGTCGAAGGCGAGGCGGAGGTCGTGGGCAAGGCGACCGGCAAGGATGCGCGCAAGGCCACGCTCGTATCTCTTCTTGGTGTAGCGGAGGCCCGGGCGCGGCTGCGCCTGCTGGAGGCGCAGGCGATCGTCCTGCTCGAGCCGTTCGGCTCCGCTGCCGATGTCTTGCGCGAGGCCGCGCGCTTCGTCGGGCGACGCAAGGCGTGAGCGCAATGTTCAGGCAGTCCTGACCAGCCCGACCGCATCGACGATCGCCGCGAAATGGCAGGCGGAAGCCACCAGCACGAACCCGTGCCAAATCGCATTGTGGTAGCGCAGCTTCTCCCACAGATGAAAGACGACGCCGACGGTATAGAGGCAGCCTCCTAACACCAGCAGGATCAGCACCCGGCTCGAGACGGCCGGCAGGAGCGAGTCGAACGCGGCGACGATGGCCCAGCCCTGCACGAGATAGAGCACGTAGGACGTCCGCACGAGACGCTCCGGCCAAAGCAGCTTGGCGGTGGCGCCGAAGGCGGTGATGGCCCACACCGCACCGAGCAGAGCCAGACCAACGGCGTCCCCCATCTTGAGCAGGGCGAGCGGGGTGTAGGTGCCGGCAATCTTGACGTAGATGGCCGCGTGGTCGAAGCGGCGCAGGATCGCCTTCAGCCTGCCGTGGGCGGAGAGATGGTAGGCCGCAGAGCAGGCAAAGACCGCCACCATGCCGAAGGCGTAAACGCCCAAGCTGGCCGTAGAGGTCGCCGGCAGCGCCTTCGCCGCCAGCGTCAGCATCGCCGCCGCGGCCAGCAGGCTGAACGCGACGCCCGTGACATGGACGCAGCCGTCGGCGACGCGTTCGGCTCGCGTGTATCGAGGCAACTCACCCGGCATCGGACATCCCATCCGGCAACCTCTCGAGTGGAAAGATGGTGCTGCGGCGCAGCAAACGCAAACACGCCGTGCAGCGCCGTCCCTGGGCGGCGCCGATCTCTCCTACAGCCGCGACCGAAAGGCGGCTGTGCCGATGGGAACTGTTAAGCGGGACGGCGACGATGCTTGCCTGCAGTTGTCGTCCCGGCGCTTGTCACCGGGATCCGTCGTGCGCGGGTTCGGGAATTCGCGGTTGGCCGGACAGCCCCGGTATGACAACGGCGCCCGTGGCCCTAGATCGCCGCCTCGGTCTTGGCGTCGAAGAAGTGCAGCCGCGCCGGATTGACGGCGAGACGGAGCTGCTCGTCCACCTTGGCGCGGACGGTGGGCTCGACGGCTGCCACCATCATGTCGGTGCCGGCCCGCACGTCGAGCAGGATCTCCGAGCCCAGCTGCTCGATCACCTCGACCTTGGAGGGGAAGGTCAGGCCGACGGGGTCTGCATCGGTTGCCACGTGCAGGTCCTCCGGCCGGATGCCGATCGTCACTTGCCGGCCGACGTGGCTCCGCAGGCGGTCGACGTGCGCCACCGGCACCTCCAGCTCGAAGCCGGCGTTCTTCGCGGTAAGGCGGCCATCGCCGTTGGCCATGGTCACGGTCGCGAAGTTCATCGCCGGCGAGCCGATGAAGCCCGCCACGAACCTGTTGGCCGGGCTGTTATAGAGGTCGAGCGGCTCGCCCACCTGCTGCACCACGCCGTCCTTCATGACGACGACGCGGTCGCCCAGCGTCATGGCCTCGACCTGATCGTGGGTGACGTAGACGGCGGTTGTGCCGAGGCGCTGGTGCAGCTTCTTGAGCTCGACGCGCATCTGCACGCGCAGCTTGGCGTCGAGGTTGGAGAGCGGCTCGTCGAACAGGAACACCCTGGGGTGTCGCACGATGGCGCGGCCAAGGGCGACGCGCTGGCGCTGGCCGCCGGAGAGCTGGCGCGGCTTGCGCTTGAGGTATTCGCCGATGCCGAGGATCTCAGCCGCCTCGTTGACGCGCTTCTTGATCTCCGGCTTGGCGAATTTGCGCATCTTGAGGCCGAACGCCATGTTGTCGAACACGCTCATGTGCGGGTAGAGCGCGTAGTTCTGGAACACCATGGCGATGTCGCGATCCATCGGCGCCAGGTTGTTCACCACCGTGCCGTCGATGGAGATGTCGCCCGAGCTGATCGCCTCGAGCCCGGCGATCATCCTGAGCGTGGTGGTCTTGCCGCAGCCAGAGGGCCCGACGAACACCACGAACTCCTTGTCGTGGATCTGAAGGTTGACGTCTATGACGGCGTGCACGGCGTCGTAGAACTTGTTGATGTCTTTCAGGACTACCTGCGCCATGCGATTCTCATCAGCCTCCCATCGACACCTACGGCGCCTTCTTGCGTGCGCGCCATTCAGTCCCTCTCCGCTTTTCACGGAGAGGGAATTAACCCTTCACGGAGCCCGTCAATCCGGCAACGTAATGCTCGACGAAGAACGAGTAGGCGATCGCCACCGGGATCGAGCCCAGCAGCGCTCCGGCCATTAGCGCCCCCCAGAAGAACACGTCGCCGCGGATGAGCTCGGAGGTGACGCCCACGGGCACCGTCTTCTGCTCGGGTGAGGACAGGAAGACGAGCGCGTAGATGAATTCGTTCCACGACAGCGTGAAGGCGAAGATGCCGGCCGACAGGATGCCCGGGATGGCCACGGGAATGATGATGTAGAGCATGGCCTGCCAGCGCGAGGCGCCGTCGATGCGCGCGCACTCCTCGAGCTCCTTGGGCACCGCCTTGAAGTAGCCCATCATCAGCCAGGTGCAGAACGGGATCAGGAACGTCGGGTAGGTCAGAATCAGCGACCAGGGCGTGTCGCCCAGACCGGTAGTTGCGAATGATCTCGGCCAGCGGGATGAACAGCAGGGTCTGCGGCACCAGGTAGGTAATGAAGATGCCGGTGCCGAGACTGCCTGCGAATGGGAAGTTCAACCGCGACAGGGCGTAGCCGGCGAACACGCCACACACCAGGGAGATTGCGGTGGACACGAGCGCGATGAGCATCGTGTTCCAGAGCCACGATGTGAAGAGCGTCTCCTCGAACAGGTACCTGAAGTGGTCCCAGGTCGGCTTCCACGTCCAGAATGGGTTGTAGTTGATCGAGTTCCAGGGACGGTAGAGCTCACTGTCCGGCCGCACCGAGGTGATCATCATCCAATAGAACGGGAACAGCAGGAAGATCAGGAAGAAGGCCATCGGGATGTAAAAGAAGACCCACCGTCTCCAAATTGCGCCTTCGATCATGGCTCAGCGGGTCTCCACGCGGCGGATGTACAGGAGCTGGAATACGACGACGAGCAGCAGCACCGGGAACATGGCGAGCGAGATGGCGGCGCCCTCGCTCAGCAGGCCGGTGCCGATGCCGATCTGATAGGCGTAGGTGGCGAAGAGGTGCGTGGCGTTGGCCGGTCCGCCCCCCGTCATGACGTAGACGATCTGGAAATCGGCAAACGTCTGGATCACCGAGAACAGCACCACCACCATCGTTACCGGCAGCAGCAACGGCCATGTGACGTGCCAGAACCGCTGCCACGGCTTGGCGCCGTCGATGGCCGCGGCCTCGTTCAACTCGGGGCTGATGGTCTGCAGCCCGGCAAGCAGGCTGATGGCAAAGAACGGCACACCGCGCCAGATGTTGATGATGACGATCGACACCATCGCCAGATCCGGATCGCCCAGCCAGTTGATGCGGCCCGTGATCAATCCCAGGTGGTAGAGAACCCAGTTTATGACGCTGAAGGTCGGATCGAACATCCACTTCCAGGCGAAGGTGGAGAGCACGGTCGGGATGATGAAGGGCAGCAGGATGAAGGCGCGGGTAAAGGCTTTGCCCCTGAAATTGCGATTGAGCAGCATGGCGAGCCACAGGCCCATCGCCAGCTTGAAGACGGTGGTGACGGCGGTATAGAGGAACGTGTTGTAGACGGCGGTGCGGAAGATGTCGTCGTTCCAGATCTTGTAGAAGTTGGCGAGACCGACGAAGTCGCCGGGAACGCCCACGCGCGAGCTCGTCACCGACAGCATGATGCCGCGGATGAACGGGTAGGCGATGAACACGCCGAGCAAGACCAGTGTCGGCACCAGCAGCATGAATGCGAGCCAGCGCTCGTCCTCGAGCAGCCTCTGCCGTCGCGGCTGAGGAGCTTGGCCAAGCGCTGTACCGATAGCCTGGACCGCCATTGTGATCCTTCCCGGCTCAATTGCCGTTCTCCCTCTCCCCGCTACGGGGAGAGGGAGCTGCGCAGTATCCTCAGACGTAGACCTTCTTGAGCTCGCCCTCGGCCCACTTCACCGATTCCTCCGCCGGCATGCCCTGCACGGCTTTGGCGTACATGTCGGTGATGATGTACTTGGACAGAACCTCGGCCGCCTTGGCGTTGGTGCCGGCCGGATAGCCGGGCACCTGGCCCAGCTTGCCCGCCACGCGGTATGGCTCCATCACGGGATCCTCATCCCACACCTTGCTCTTCTCGGTGCCGATCGTCGCGCCGGTGGCGAAGCCCTTCTGCGAGGCGAACCACCGATCGTAGTTGGCGGGCGTGTGCATCCACTTCGAGGAATTCCTTGGCCGCCTTCTCGTTCTTCGAATAGGTGGGCAGGAAGTGCGATTGGAATGTGTGCATGCCGAACTGACCGGCCGGGCCTTTCGGCAGTGGCGCATGCAGGATGTCGGTCTTCAGCTGTGCGCCCTTCTCGGTGGTGTACTTGTCGGGATTGCGCAGCGATTCGATGTAGATCGAGGCGCCGTTGAGCGTTGCCGAGATGGTCTGCGAGAGGAAGGCGCGGTTGTTGTTGGTGTCGTCCCAGGCGAGGCCGCCTTCGTCGCAGCGCGTCCTTCCAGAACGCCGTCATGAACTTGACCGACTCGATCGTCTCCTTGGAGTTGACGGCGACCTTGCCGGACTTGTCGACCTCCGATCCGCCGAAGGACCACATCAGCGGATAGGTGAAGGTGGGAGCGTCGCCGAAGGTGTGGCCGAGCGTCTGACCGATGGGACGGCCCTTCGCCTTGAGCTTCTTGCCGGCGTCGCGATATTGATCCCACGTTTCGGGGAACTTGTCGTACGCCGACCTCGGCGAACCACGACTTGCGGTAGGCAATCATGCCGCCGACGATGCAGTACGGCATCGACATCCATTTGCCGCCGGCGCTGCAATTCGCGGTCGAAAGCGGATAGAAGCCGCCGCCCGCCTTGCCGATCGCGTCGGCCACGTCGCTCATGTCGACGGCGCTGGCCGCATAGAGGTGCGGGTGGTTGTTGAAGAGCATGAACAGGTCCGGCCCTGCGCCCGACTGAATCGCGGACGTGATGCGCGGCTGCAGGTCGTTGCCGTTGACGGTCTCGAAGTTGAGCTTGATGCCGAGCGCCTTCTCGGCCTCAGGCAGCAGCTCCTTGCGCAACAGCTGATCGGAGGCCGGCACGAAGTCGTTCCAGCGGATCCAGTGCACCGTGGTGGCTTGCGCGTAGGCGGGCGCTCTGCTGGTGGCGAGAATGCCGGCCATGCCGCCGGTCTTTGCAGCCAGGGCACCGGCGCCGGATACCTTCAGGAATTTACGGCGCGTGACACGAGCCATGCTACTTCCTCCCATGTAGATTTGTTGTGAGTTCAGGAAACCAGTGTGCGAAGTGTAAGTGGATACGCCGCGCGAGACAAGCTTCGTGGGGTCATCGCGACCGCAGTAGGGCTAACGCGTCCCGCAGCGTCGGGCCGATTGCGGCAGCCGAACGGCGCCGGCGCCGGCCTCGAGAATCAGGATCGCCAAGGAGAGGGGGAGCGGGATTCGGCCCACCGGCTGACCCGGGTGTCGAGCGCCTGGGATCGCGCTCGGCTCAGGGACCGGCGGCAACCCCGAATAGGTGTTGTGCTGTCGGCAAGACTCCGGGCCAGCGCCGGCTCAGAACTCCACGTCCAGCTCTTCCAGCTCCTCGAGCTCGGCACGGGCGTCTGATATCCACTGCGCCATGGCCGGCCATTGCATGATGCTGCGCGTGTAGGCAGCGCACTTCGCGTCGAGCTTCACGTCGTAGGTGACGAAGCGCGCGCAGACGGGCGCGAACATGGCATCCGCCATGGTGAGGCCGCCGAACAGGAACGGCCCGCCGTACTTGTCGAGGCACTCGCGCCAGATGGCCATCACGCGCTCGATGTCGGCCTGCGCACCCGCCCATACCTTGAAGCCGGGATGATGGGCCTTCAGGTTCATCGGCAGGGCCGAGCGCAGATTATAGAAGCCCGAATGCATCTCCCCGCAGATCGCCCGGCAGTGCGCGCGTGCAGCCCGATCGGACGGCAGCAGGCCGGCCTTGGGGAAAGTCTCGGCCACGTACTCGGCAATCGCCAATGTGTCCCAGACCCTTACGCCGTCGTGGGTTAGCGAGGGCACGAGGAACGAAGGGGAGAGCAGCAGCAACTCGGCGCGTGCCGAGGGGTCCGTCATCGAGACCATCTCCTCGTCGAGGTCCAGGTCCGCGAGCTTGCACAGCAGCCAACCGCGCAGGCACCAGGATGAATAGTTCTTGCTGCTGATCGTGAGGACTGCCTTGGGCATCAACCGGGTCTCGCTGCTGGTGGTGCGAAAGTTGCATCCCCGATCTTCAAGCGAAGTCGAGCTCGGGGCGGCGAAACACTCCCTCGTCTTGCAACCGCTCTGCGACGGTTTCAGGAACAGTTTCTGGCACCGTTGTTTGCAACTTTCGTTCCACAGTTCCGCGACCGCGGGGCTTGCGCAAGAGACCCATGCTCTATCTCGCCTATCAAGCCCACTCCGACATCATGGTGCCCGTCCGCTTCTTTGCGGAAGCGGGCCTCAATGCGCTCGCCCCGTGGGCCGCTGCCGAGGACCTCAAGGTCCTGCGCAATCTTACGGCCGCCTACGAGCTGATAACCCGCGCCGGCCTAACGCACGAGCGCCCGCCCTACGGGATCGACAGCGTCCGCGTGGGCAATCGCGAGGTGGCCGTGCGCGAGGAGCCGCTCGATGTGACGCCCTTCGGGACGCTGCTGCGCTTCAAGAAGGATGTGGACATCGCGCAGCCGAAGGTTCTGGTGGTGGCGCCGCTCTCGGGGCACTTTGCCACACTGCTGCGCAGTCTGGTGCGGACGATGCTGCCGGACCATGACGTTTGCATAACGGATTGGCACAATGCGCGTGATGTGGGCATCGACGAGGGCCGCTTCGGGTTCGACGGCTACGTCTCGCATCTCATCAATTGGCTGGAGGTGCTCGGCGACCGGGCGCACGTCGTCGCAGTCTGCCAGCCTTGCGTGCAGGTGCTCACGGCTGCGGCAGTCATGGCCCAGTCCGGGAGCACGGCGCAACCGCGCAGCATGACGCTGATGGCGGGGCCGATCGACACGCGCATCAACCCGACCAAGGTCAACGAGCTCGCCATGAGCAAGCCGATCGAGTGGTTCGAGAAGAACCTGATCGCGCGCGTACCCATGCGCTACCGGGGCGCCGGGCGGCGGGTCTACCCGGGCTTCGTGCAGCTTTGCGCCTTCATGTCCATGAACATCGACCGCCACCGCAAGGCGCATCTCGACCTCTACGAGAACCTGGCCAAGGGCGAGTTGGAGAAGGCAAAGACCACCAAGAGCTTCTACGACGAATACTTCGCCGTGCTCGACCTCGACGCGGAGTTCTATCTGGAGACGGTCGCCTGGGTGTTCCAGGAAGCGCGGCTGGCGAAGGGCGAGCTCGACTACCGTGGACAGCGCGTCGAGCCCCGCGCCATCCGGCGCACGGCGCTGCTGACGGTGGAGGGCGAGCGCGACGACATCTGCGCGCTCGGCCAGACGGCGGCGGCGCACGACCTGTGCAAGGGCGTGAAGCCCTACATGCGCCGCCATCACATGCAGGCGGGCGTGGGTCACTACGGCGTCTTCTCGGGCAAGCGCTGGGAGGAGCAGGTCTACCCGATCGTGCGCAACATGATCCTCTCGAGCGAGTAGTGCGCCCGCGCTTGAGTCGCGCGCGAAAGGCTGCCAAACATCGGGGCGATGACGAAGCGCCCATCCAGTGAGATGATCGAGAAGTCCGCACCATCGCTCTAGGCTGGGTCGGGAGGCGGATTTCCCAATCTGAATCACACTAGCTTCATTGGCTTTAGCTTCACTGGCTTTGCTAGTGTCCTTCAGCTCGCGAAATTCGTTCCGGGCGTGCCGCAGACTTTCGCGATCAGGACACTAGGGAGAGAGGGAACATGGACAAAGCATTGCGTGACAAGGGCTTGGCTATGCGCAAGGCCGTGCTGGGCGAGGACTACGTCAACAAGTCGCTGGCGTCGGCGGATTCCTTCAACGGCCCGTTCCAGGAGATCCTCAACGAGTACTGCTGGGGCATGGCCTGGACCGACGAGCGCCTGCCGAAGAAGACGCGCTCGATGCTGAACCTGGTCATGTTGGCCTGCCTCGGCCGCATGCAGGAATGGGAGCTGCATCTCAAGGGGGCGCTCAACAACGGCGTCACCAAGGACGAGATCCAGGCCATCCTGCACCAGATCGCGGTCTATGCCGGCGTGCCGCTGGGAGTGGAATGCTTCCGGGCCGCACGCAAGGTGTTCGCCGAGGTCGAGAAGAAGGGCGCCTGACGAACCCGGAGAGGCTGCCGCTACAGCTTGGCGCGGGGCGGCCATCCCGCCGCGCCGGCCGAGCGGCGCGCCAGGCCCCAGGCGGCAATCGCCAGCGCGACTGCGATCCCGAGCGACGCGACAATCAGCTGCGACTTCGCGGCGGTGAGGAAGCTCGCCCTGCGCGCCAGCCGATAGGGAATATTGGGATAGGTCTGCAGGGCCTCCACCAGGCTCCAGTTCTCGGCGTAGTCGGCCAGGCAATAGAACAGCGGGACGCACAGGAACGAGTAGCGGGCGCCGGGGCTCAGCGGCACGGCGAACGCCGCACCCGGCCGGCTGAACCAGAGGTAGGTGATCGTCAGCGCGACCAGCAGCAGCGCCGGCAGCACCATATCCAGGGGCAGCAGCGTCTCGGCCAGGAACTCGCGTCCGCTCTTGCCGATTTTGGCCAGTGTTGTCTGCAACTCGATGGGCGAGTAGTAGCCGAGGCACAGACCGATCGGACAACGGAAGAGTTTCACGCCCGGCAGGGCCGACTGCGTGGCGAAGCCCATGCCCGCAAACCAAGCCAAAGCCACGCTGTTGGCGAGCCAGAAGTGCCAAGCCTTCAATCGCCGATCAAGGACCGAGAGCATGCCCGTGCCTCCGTGGCCGCTCCACTTGCCCGCCACCTAGACCTATTCTCCTGCGCTCCCCAAGGCAAATGCGTGCGTTGCAGGGCAGGTCCCTGTCGTCGCGGGAAGCCGACGCCTAGCTAGACGCGCGCCGTCGCCGCGATCCGTCGGCCAATGGATCCGGTTGCCGTTCATCGCGACCGCGCCGGAAATCTTGACGTTTCCAGTCGGCTATCCTAGCCCTGACAGCGGCGACCCTCGCCAGAGCCCGGAGAGCCCCATGCACCGCATCACCACGCTGGAACAGCTGGAGGCGCTTTACGGCGAGCCGGTGCAGGCCGCGGTCGCCAAGGAGATCGACTACATCTCCGACCACTACAAGGCGTTCGTCGACAAGGCGCCGTTCGTGGTGGTGGCGACGGTGGGACCGGAGGGGCTCGACTGCACCCCGCGCGGCGATCCGCCCGGTTTCGTGCGCGTGCGCGACAAGAAGACGGTGCTCCTGCCCGACCGGCGCGGCAACAACCGGGTGGACTCGTTGCGCAACCTGGTGCGCGATCCCCGCATCTCGCTGCTGTTCATGATCCCCGGCATCGGCAACACCTTGCGCATCAACGGCCGCGCGGAGATCAGCGTCGATCCCGAGCTGTGCGCCAGCTTCAAGATGGAGGGCAAGCTGCCCCGCAGCGTCCTGATCGTCACAGCGGAGCGCGTCTATTTTCAATGTCCGAAGGCATTGGTGCGCTCGCGGCTGTGGAGCGCGGACGCGCAGATCGCGCGCTCGGAGCTGCCGAGCACGGGCGAGATGCTGGCAGCGCTGAGCAAGGGCGCCATCGACGGCGAGGAATACGACCGCGCCTATCCGCAGCGGCTCAAGGAAACCATCTACTGAGTTTCGTCCAGCGCGAGCAGCCGAAACGCGACATCCACCGTCACGGTAAGGGTGTCCAGCTCGGCCAACGCGTTGCGCCGGTCCTGCGGCACGCGATGAGCGTGCGGCGTCATGGCCAGCAGGTCCTGGATCATCCCGGTTCCCGCCAGCGTCACGGTGTAGCGTAGTCCCTCCTCCCGCTTCAGCCGATAGCCGGTGGCCTCTGCGGCTGCGAGTGGAGGCGGTGGAGAACGGTTCACCGCGGGGTAGATGATCTGGCGCAGCTCGATGAGGTGATCAGCGCCCGGCTCCACCAGCAGCACATGGCCGCCCGGCTTCTGCACTCCCTTGAAGCCCTCCCAGACGGGAAATCCGAACAGGCACGCGATCAGATCGACGCTTGCAGGAAGGAATGGCGGGTTGCGGTTGTTGGCGACCAGCCAGGTCACCGGCACCGCGCGTCGTGCTGCCGATTTGATCGCCCACTTCGAGACATCGATCCCGGCAAGAGCCAGGGTGGCGGAGTCGGGGCTCGCCGCCGCCGATCGCGCGAGGCGATCGAGATAGTAGCCTTCTCCGCAGCCGGCGTCGAAGACGCTGAATGGGCCACCGCCTGCTGCGGCCGCCATGCAATCACGGGCCACCTCGAAGGTGCGCGCGGCGATGGGCTCGTAGTGGCCGGCTTCGAGGAACCTCCTGCGGGCCGCAATCTTGTCCTTGCCGTCACCGGGATCGCGCGAGGATTTGTGCTGCACGACAAGCAGGTTGCAATATCCCTCGCGCGCCATGTCGTAGCTGTGGCCGGCGGCGCATCGGCGCACCGTGCCTTGCGCCGCGATCGGCAGGCCGTCGATCGGACAGGCGAGATTCGGGACCGCAACGATTTGCATGAGCGCCTCGGCGGCCTCGTTGCCCGTCCGGTCCACCCCGCTGCGGGCAAGGCCGACGACCGGGGGCTACCGCTTCAAGCCGGCGAGCTCGGTCTCGAGGGCGGCGACCCGGGCGGCAAGCTGCTCGTTCTGCTCGCGTGCCTTGGCTGCC
The DNA here is from genome assembly GCA_963774165.1 of uncultured Alphaproteobacteria bacterium. Classification (GTDB taxonomy): domain Bacteria; phylum Pseudomonadota; class Alphaproteobacteria; order Rhizobiales; family Hyphomicrobiaceae; genus AWTP1-13. The sequence goes on from CAVZEC010000018.1 coordinate 100,356, forward strand.
ATCTCCTTGACCGCCTCGAACTCCTCGCGCTGCACCACGTCCAGCTCGCGCAGCATGCGCTCGCCCTGCGATCGCACCATGGTGTCGAAGTCGCGGCGCATGCCTTGCGCGGCGCCCGCGGCGTCGGTCATGAGCTTGGCGAGATCGTCGAGAAAGCGGTTGTTGGTCTGGGTCATGGGAGGCGCGCCCGGTTGCCTGCGGCAGCCCTGCTCGGCCGCCTGACGCCTACTATGGTGGCGAGCGCCGCCCGCTTCAAGCAGGGGCGCCGACGCGTCCCCAGGTAGGTGGAGCCTGCGCCATCGCATCCTTGACAGGCTATTGCGGCTGCCCGTAGGTGCGCCCCATGGGCCTCCTCGCAATCCCCTATCCGGCGATCGATCCCGTGGCATTGCGGCTGGGGCCGCTGGCGGTCAAGTGGTACGGGCTCGCCTACGTGGCAGGTCTGCTGCTCGGTCGATTCTACGTCAAGTCGCTGCTGCAGCAGGCCCGGCTGTGGCCCAGCGAGAAGCGCCCCTTCACGCCCGACAAGGTCGACGATCTCCTGCTGTTCATGACGGTTGGCGTGCTGCTCGGCGGGCGCCTCGGGTATGTGCTCTTCTATCAGCCGGGTTTCTTCCTGGCCCACCCGCTGGAGATCGGTGCCGTCTGGAACGGCGGCATGTCGTTCCATGGTGCACTGCTGGGCTCGATTGCGGCCATCTACCTGTTCGCGCGCCGCGCCGGCGCCGAGCTGTGGAGCGTCATGGACCTCGCCGCCGCGGCCACGCCCATGGGCCTGTTCTTCGGGCGGCTCGCCAACTTCATCAACGCCGAGCTGTGGGGCCGGGCGAGCACGGTGCCGTGGGCAATGGTATTCCCCGATGCGGGCGGCGTCCCGCGCCATCCGAGCCAACTGTACGAGGCAGCCACTGAAGGCCTCATCCTGTTCGCCGTGCTGTGGTGGCTGACGCATCGCAAGGGGATGCTGCGCCAGCCGGGCATGATCGCCGGCACCTTCATGGCAGGCTACGGTCTGGCGCGATCGTTCTGCGAATTCTTCCGCGAGCCCGACGTCGGGCACTGGTTCACGATCGGGCCATTCACCGCCGGCATCCTTTACTCCCTGCCGATGATCCTGGCCGGCGTCGTCATCATCGGCATGGCGAGAAGGCGCGTTGTCGCGCCGGCCGATGTCCGGCGCTGACGAAGGCGAGGCGAGCCCTCTTCTCGCGGTCCTGCGCGCGCGCATCGAGCGGGACGGCCCGATGCCGGTCGACGCCTACATGCGCACCTGCCTGGCGGACCCCGAGCACGGCTACTGGCGCAGGGCGCAGACGATCGGCACCGGCGGAGACTTCATCACCGCGCCTGAGATCAGCCAGGTGTTCGGCGAGCTGCTCGGACTGTGGTGTGCGGTCACCTGGCAGGGCATGGGCAGTCCCGCACCGTTGCGGCTGGTCGAGCTGGGGCCGGGCCGCGGCACCCTGATGCGCGATATCCTGCGCGCCGCCCGCGCCGTGCCGCCGTTCCTGGCCGCCGCCAGCGTACACCTGGTCGAGATCAGCGCACCTTTGCGGGAAGCACAGCGACAGACGCTCGGGCCATACGGTCAAGCACCCGGGCTGACGCGGCCCGGCGAGGCAACCTCCAACCCAGTGGTGAGCCTGTCGAACCACGGCGATGCGCCCGCGGCCGTCCTTCGACAAGCTCAGGACGAAGGTCGTGGCCGCGGCAGGCGTTCCCTCACCGACCCCGGTTGGTGTGGATCCCCACGAGCACGCGAGAGTGCCCGTCGAGTGGCACGAGGCGATCGATGGGGTGCCGCAGGGGGCGGCGATTGTCATCGCCAACGAGTTCCTCGATGCGCTTCCTATCCGGCAGCTGGTGTACGCCGACGGGGCGTGGTGCGAGCGTGTGGTCGAGGTCGATGGGCGCGGCGGGCTACAATTTGCGGTCGGCACCGAGGTGACCGTCGGGACGGAAGCGCCGGAACGATCGCCGCCCGCCGGAACAATTCTCGAGCTGCGCGAGGGCGAGGACGATCTGCTTGCCCGGCTTGCCAAGCGCGAGCAGCCCTTCGTCGCGCTCTTCATCGACTACGGTCCCGCGCAGCCGGCCACCGGCGACACCCTGCAGGCCGTGCATCGCCACGCCTGGGTCGATCCGCTCGCCCGACCCGGCCTTGTCGACCTCACGGCCCACGTCCAGTTCGCGCGGCTGGCGCGCAAGGCACGCGCCGCCGGCCTCGCTGTCGACGGCCCGATGACCCAGTCCGAGTTCCTCGGCCGCCTCGGCGTGGTCGAGCGTGCCGCTCGGCTGATGGCGGCCAACCCCAAACAGGCCGGCAACATCGAGGCCGGCGTCCAGCGCCTGATCTCGCCCACCGGAATGGGCGAGCTGTTCAAGGTGCTGGCGGTTCGCACGCCAGGCCTTCCGCCGACCGTTCCGTTCGTCTAGGCACGCCAGTCATCCCGCCACTCGCGTCCGGGTAGGCGCACAAGGCAACCCAGCTCCACCATCCAAGAGGGGCGGATGCGCTCGACATCCCTGGTGACGCATTCCATTGTGAATGCAGCTGAAACACGTAGCCGCGAAGATCGGCACTCACCCGGGACGGAGACACATGAGGGCTTTGAATTCTTTCCCTGCTCAGGCGCTGGCATGCGCGCTGGCTTGCGCATCCGTGACGCCAGCCGTCGCGGAGGAGCCGCAGCGCGGCGGGATATTGCCCTTCGCGATCGTTGCTGAGCCGCCGACCTACGACTGTCACGGAACGCAGACCTTCGCCGTCCTGCAGCGCGTGGCGCCGCACTATTCGACGCTGCTGCGGTTCGAACCGAACAACTACCCCAACGTCGTTGCCGACGTTGCCGAGAGCTGGAGCGCGTCGCCGGACCAGTTGACCTTCACCTTCAAGCTGCGCCCGAACGTGAAATTCCACGACGGCACCATTTTGACCTCGGAGGACGTGAAGGCCTCCTTCGAGCGGATCGGCAATCCGCCCAAGGGTGTCATCTCGAACCGCAAGGACTCGCTCGCCAAGGTCGCCGCGATCGATACCCCCGATCCACTGACGGTCGTGTTCCGCATGAAGGAGATCGATGCGTCCATCGTGAACGGCGTCTTTGCATCGCCGTGGAACTGCATCTACAGCGCCGCGCGACTGAAGCAGGATCCCAATTTTCCAGTCAAAAACGTGATGGGGACCGGGCCGTTCAAGTTCGTCGAGCACGTCGCGGGGTCGCACTGGGTCGGCGAGCGGTTTGCCGACTACTTCCGCAAGGACCGGCCCTATCTGGACGGTTTCAGAGCCATCACGACGTCGGGAGTGGCAGCCCCGAATGCGATCGGCGGCCAGCAGGTCCTGGCGGAGTTTCGCGGTTTCTCTCCCGGCGAGCGCGATCGGATCGTGGCCCTGCTGAACACGAAGGCCAAGGTGGAAGAGAGCCCCTGGCTGCTGCACATGGACATCAGCATCAATTCGATGCGCAAGCCGTTCGATGACGTGCGCGTGCGCCGCGCACTGTCGCTCGCCATCGACCGCTGGGCCGGCGCGGAGGCGCTCGGCAAGATCTCCAATCTGAAATACGTCGGCGGCGTCGTGTTGCCCGGCGGGCAATGGGCAGCCACGGAGGCGGAGCTCAGCAAATATCCCGGCTATGACCGCAACATCGAGGCCAACCGAGCCGAGGCGCGCCGCCTGCTCAAGGAGGCCGGGGCGGAGAACCTCACGCTGACGCTCTCCAACCGCAATATCCCGCCGTATCCGACAATCGGCGTGTTCCTGATCGATCAGTGGCGCCGGATCGGGGTCAAGACCGAGCACCAAACGCTCGAGACCTCTGCCTGGGTCAACGCGTTCTCGACGCAGACATTCGACATCGTCGTCAACTCCTACACCGACTACAGCGACGACCCCACCACCGGCCTCGTCAAGTTCCTCTCCGCTGACCGTTGGCCTACGTCCTCCAACAAGTTCGACGACAGCAAGCTCAACGAGCTCTACCTGGCCCAGGCCCGCACCCTCGACAAGGTAGAGCGCCGCCGTCTCGTGCGCGAATTCGAGAAGCTCACCCTCGAAGAGGCCAATACGCTGCCGCTGTTCTGGTGGGATCGCATCGTCGTCCACAACGCCCGCGTCAGAGGCTGGACCATGTCGCCGAGCCACATGATCTACCAGAGCCTCGAGGACGTCTGGCTGGCACCGCAGTAACCTCTGCGGCTGCTCGGCTGGCGCGGTGGCGCAAATCTGCCTACAAGTCGGGGATGCCGAAGCCACTCACCGCCGACTGCCTTGCGGGTCACTCTGCGATCGCGCATGGGTTCTTCACGCGCCATGGCGGCGTCTCTCTCGGGGGCTATGCGAGCCTCAATTGCGGCCTCGGCTCGAAGGACGATCCGGCCGCAGTGGCTGAGAACCGCGTGCGCGTCGCTTCTTGCCTGCACTCGGATGGGCTGATCACCGCGCATCAGGTGCACAGCGCCACCGCGGTCGTGGCCGGGCACGAGTGGGGCCGTGAGGAGCGCCCGCGCGCCGATGCCATCGTGACGGCGACGCCCGGCCTGGCGGTGGCAGTGCTGACGGCCGATTGTGCCCCCGTGCTGTTCGCCGATCCGGAAGCCCGGGTTGTCGCCGCCGCCCATGCCGGCTGGCGCGGCGCCATCGGTGGCGTGATCGAGGCCACCCTTGCCACAATGGAAAAACTGGGTGGCAGGCGAGAGCGGGTGCGCGCCGCCGTGGGACCCTGCATCGGCCAGGCCGTCTACGAGGTGGGTCCCGAGTTCGAGCAGGAATTCCTGCAGCTGGACGCCGCCAACGCCCGCTTCTTCAGCCGCCAAGCCCCGGATGCGCGGCCACATTTCGATCTAGCGGGCTACGCCGAGCACCGCCTGCGGCGGGCCGGCGTCGGTCACGTCGAGAACGTGGCACGGTGCACTTATGCGCACGCCGACGATTTCTTCAGCTATCGACGCTCCCGGGCCCTGAAAGAGGCCGACTATGGCCGCCAAATTTCTGGCATTGCCTTGACTTAGCCTTGGTTCTCCACAACTTTCGGAGTGCGAAACCCGCATGCATGGGGCATGCGCAAAGTTTTCCCCTGTCTGAAACTGGACGCCGAAGGTGTCAGCAATTACGGAGTCCGCTGGGGTACCGGCCAAAGAATCACCCGCCGCAGGGTTTGTACGTCGGCAGCCGGTTGTCAGTTGGATACATTTGCAGAGGGGGACGTCACTGTGACGACCATGGACGCTGCTGCGGCGCGGCGCTGGAACCCGAGGATGGCGCGTGCCCTTCTCGTTGCCTGTATGGGCATCGGTTTTGCCGGTTGCGAGACTGCGGGCTCGATGGGCTCGCTCTTCAGTGGATCCTTATTCGGCTCCAGCACACCCGCGCCGGAGATCGCGGCACCTGCTCCCGTTGCGCCCCAGCCGCCGCTCGCCAGGGTGTCGGTCGCGCCGATCATCGGCGCGCCGGATGCGATCGCCAAGCAGATCCAGCAGGAATTCACGAGCGCGGTCGAGAAGCAGCGCGTGACCGTGATCTCCAACAAGGAGGAGCGCGCAGACTTCACGCTGCGCGGCTACATCGTTGCAGCCAAGGACAAGGCGAACACCAAGGTCTCCTACATCTGGGACGTCACCGATCCCGCCGGCAAGCGGGTGAACCGCATCACCGGAGAGGAGGTCGTCACGGCCAACGCGGGCAAGGATCCGTGGGCGGCATTGACCCCTCAGGTGGCACAATCGATCGCCGGCAAGGCTGCCGGCTCGTTCGTTGCCTGGCTGCCGACGCAGGGTGGCCAGGGCGGAGCGATGGCCTCCAACGCGCCGGCACAGCCTTCTGGCACACAGCCGGCCGGCGCGGAGGCGCCCAAGCGCACCGCCGCCGCCAAGCAACCGGCGGCGCCAACGGCGGCGACGGGCAGCATCGCCCGCGACGGTCCCGTGCAGGTCATCGTGCCCTCCGTGACCGGCGCCCCGGGCGATGGCAGCACGTCGCTGACTGCCGCGATCCAGCGCGAGCTCACCGGCAAGGGCGTGGCGCTTGCGGACAGGCCCACGAGTGTCGCCTACCGGGTCGAAGGCACGGTCGCGGTCGGCCAGGCCAAGGACGGCAAGCAGCCGATCCACATCGAGTGGCTGGTCCGGGATCCGCAGGGCAAGAAGCTCGGCACGGTGTCGCAGAAGAACGAGATCCCCGAAGGCTCGCTCGACGGCGCCTGGGACAGGACCGCCGACCAGGCGGCCGGCGCGGCAGCGCAGGGCATCATCAAGCTGCTGCCCCAGGCCAAGGCCGTCAATTAGAGGCCGTTGGTTAATAGCCATGTTGGGCGCCATCCCCGTCTCATCGAGGCGGGGATGGCGTTCGGACTGCGATGGACCTCGGCAGCGGCCCGTTTGCAAGAAGTGGGGCCGCTTGCTAGAAGGCGCCGCAGTGTGAACGGAGTGCCGTCGATGCCCTTCGATACGCGAGACGCCAACCGCAACCGGGCAGCGCCGCTGGATTTGAGGCTCGTCGCCGGCAACAGCAACCGCCCGCTGGCGGAGGCCATCTCCGGCATCCTCAAGCTGCCGCTCTCCAAAAGCGTGGTGAGGCGCTTCGCGGACATGGAAGTGTTCGTCGAGGTGCAGGAGAACATGCGCGGCCAGGATGTCTACATCCTCCAGTCCACCTCGTTCCCCGCCAACGACAACCTGATGGAGATGCTGATCCTGGTCGACGCGCTGAAGCGCTCGATGGCGCGGCGCATTACGGCCGTCATGCCCTACTTCGGCTATGCCCGGCAGGACCGCAGGCCCGGCCCGCGCACGCCGATCTCGGCCAAGCTGGTCGCCAACCTGATCGAGCGCGCCGGCGTCGACCGCGTCATGACGGTGGACCTGCACGCCGCCCAGATCCAGGGCTTCTTCGACATCCCCACCGACAACCTGTTCGCCGCGCCGGTGATGGTGCGCGACATCCAGGAGCGCTACGGCACCTCCAACCTGGTGGTGGTCTCGCCCGACGTGGGCGGTGTGATACGCGCGCGCGGGCTCGCCAAGCGCATCAACGTGCCCATCGCCATCTGCGACAAGCGCCGCGAGAAGCCGGGCGAGTCCGAAGTCATGAACGTGATCGGCGACGTGAGGGGCAAGCGTGCCATCCTGATCGACGACATCGTCAACTCCGGCGGCACGTTGGTGAACGCGGCCAACGCGCTCCTCGCGCAGGGTGCCACCGAGGTGATGGCCTACATCAGCCACGGCGTGCTGTCGGGCGGCGCGGTGGCCAAGATCACGGGCTCGAGCCTCAAGACGCTGGTGATCACCGATTCGATCCAGGCCACCGAGGCCGTGAAGACCGCCTCCAACATCCGCGTCCTGTCGATCGCGCCGCTGATGGCCGAGGCCATCGCCCGCACCGCGCGCGAGGAGAGTGTGTCGAGCCTGTTTTATTGAGCTCTCGTCGTCATCCCCGCCAGCGCGCAGCGCGCTCAGCGGGCATCCAACCCGGAACTCCCACGTAACGCGTTTGTCTGGATTCCCGCTCAGCGCTTCGCTTGGCGGGATGGCGGCGTTGCCTGTCAGCGCGCTCCGTCGCGACCCCACGACGTCACGTAGACCGCTGCGGCGGTCGTCAACCCGTAGGCCAGCATCGACAGGGCGACTAGGGCGAACAGGGTCCACACCGGCGCCGCGCTGGCGGACAGGAACCAGCCGCCGATCGCGATCACCGCCAGCCGGACGGTGGCCGCCAGGACGGGGCCCAGCACCTTGCCGGAGCCTTGCGAGGCGAAGTAGAGCGCCATGCCCGCGCCCACGAAGGCGAACGCTGGCCCCGCCAGCCGCAAGTAGAGGTCGGCGGCGGCGCGCACGTCCGGGTCCTGCGTGAACCGTGCGGACCAGATATCCGGGAATACAGCGACCGTCAGTCCGATGCCGCCGAGGAGTACGGTGGCAAGGCCGGCCGCGGTCCAGGCAACCCGGCGCGCCCGGGCGACGTTACGGGCGCCGATCGCCATGCCCACCATCGGCACGCTGGCGACGCCGACGGCAAACACGATCGGAACCAGCAGGAACTCCAGGCGCGCGCCGATGCCGTAGCCGGCCAGTGCCTCGACGCCGAAGCGGGAGACCAGCGCCGTCAGCACCAGCACCGTCAGCACGGTCTGCAGCGGCGAGAAGGCGGCAAGCGCGCCGACCTTCAGGATGTCGAAGAACATGTCGCGCGTCAGGCTGACGCCCGTGAACCTCAGCGGCACGCGCGCGAAGCCGGAATGCAGGAACCAGAGCAGGAACAGCGCGCCGGCAGCGAAGCCGATGACGAGGCCCGAGGCAACGCCGGCAAGGCCGAAGCGCGGGATCGGCCCGATGCCCAATCCGAGTGCACCGCCAAGACCGATCTGCAGCGTCGCCGCCCCCAGGAGCGTCAGCGACGGCACGCGCATGTTTCCGGTACCGCGGACGATGGAGGCCAGCGTGTTGAGCAGCCACACCAGCACGGCGCCCGCCAGCGCCACTCTCGAGTAGGTGATGGCGTGATCGAGAACGGCGCCGTGGCCACCGAGGGCCCGGAATATGGCGGGACCGAAAGCGACGAACAAGATCGAGAACGCCGATCCGGTCGCGACGCCGATGACGGTGGCGTGGAGAGCCAGGGCCTCGGCCCGTGCCTCGTCGCCGGCTCCCAGAGCCCGGCTGATGGCGGAGGATACGCCGCCGCCCATGGCGCCGGCCGACAACATCTGCATCAGCATGACCATGGGGAAGACGAGGGCAATGGCCGCAAGCTGCGTGGTGCCGAGGATGCCGACGTAGGAGGTCTCGGCGATCGCCACCAGAGCCGTGACCAGCATCGCCAGCAGGTTGGGCAGCGTCAGCCGCAGCAGCGTCGGTAGGATCGGTCCTGCCAGCAGTGGGTTTGCAGGCTTGGAATCGGGCAAGACCGCATCGGGCGCCACAACTCGAGCCGCCTGGACCATCGAAATCTCCTCGCCGTAGCGCTCGGTCGGCCAACGCGGATGCAGTCATGAGCGGCCGCAGACAGTCATCCGTCCGACAAGCCGTAGCTAGCTATGGGATAGTGACTTGTCAATTGATAGTCACTTGCAATTTGAGAACGACCTGCATACCCTGTGCGCATGGCAACGGGATACGGCCAACGCTGCCCGGTAGCGCGCGCGCTCGACGTGGTCGGCGAGAAATGGTCGCTGCTGATCTTGCGCGACTTGAACCGCAAGGGGCCCTTGCGTTTCCAGGCGATCGAGCAGGGCCTGCCGGGCGTGGCGCCGAACACGCTGTCGGCACGCCTCAAGCTGCTCGAGGCGCAAGGCGTGATCGCCACCCGGCTCTACGAGCAGCACCCGCCGCGCTACGAGTACTACCTGACCGACAAGGGCAAGGCGCTCGTTCCCGTGCTGAAGGCGCTCTACGCCTGGGGCGAGCGCTACGGCTGATGCCGGCTGGCGAGGCGGCAAGGGAGTGCCAGTGGCGGTCATGCGTGCCTTCGAAACGAGCGCACCTCACAGCTGACCGCGAATTTGGCAGCGCCGTCGTCCGCCGCTTGCCCGCAGTCGCCTCCCACCGGCATGAACCGATCGTTCAGCGACGGTGGCGGCGGCCACCGCGGACCTTACCAAGAGTTCATTCAGCGATCAGCGCGAGCTTTGCTAGGTTCGCCGCGAGACCCATCGGGACAAGGTCATGCTCACGCCGGCAAAGCGCTGGAGCCCTGTTTGCGGCCATGCTACGGCAGGCGCAAATCGGCGCGCTTTTGGGCCGGGGGAGCACCAGTCATGACCGCGATCAAGCCTGCAAATCCGGCCCACGTGCGCGCCGAGACGGACAGTTTCGGCGCCGTAGAGGTGGCGGGCGACAAGTATTGGGGCGCGCAGGCGCAGCGCTCGCTCGGCAACTTCAAGATCGGCTGGGAGAAGCAACCCAAGCCGATCGTGCGTGCGCTCGGCATCGTCAAGCGTGCCGCCGCCGATGTGAACGTCGGTCTCGGCAAGCTCGATCCTAAGCTTGGCAAGGCGATTGCCGCCGCCGCGCAGGAGGTTAGCGAGGGCAAGCTCGACGAGCACTTCCCTCTGGCCGTGTGGCAGACAGGATCCGGCACGCAGTCGAACATGAACGCCAACGAGGTGATCTCGAACCGGGCGATCGAGATGCTGGGGGGCGTGCTCGGCTCCAAGAAGCCGGTGCATCCCAACGACCACGTCAACATGAGCCAGTCGTCGAACGACACCTATCCGACGGCCATGCACATCGCCTGCGCGGAGGAGATCCAGCATCGGCTGCTGCCGGCGCTGCGCCATCTGCACAAGGCGATCGACGCGAAGGCGAAGGCGTGGGTCGACATCATCAAGATCGGACGCACGCACACGCAGGATGCGACGCCGCTTACGCTGGGGCAGGAGTTCTCCGGCTACGCCACGCAGGTGGCGAACGGCATCAAGCGCATCGAGTCGACGCTGCCCGACCTGATGCAGCTGGCGCAAGGCGGCACCGCCGTCGGCACCGGGCTCAATGCCCCGATGGGCTTCGCGGAGAAGATCGCCGCGCGCATCGCCGAACTGACGGGCATGCCCTTCACCAGCGCGCCCAACAAGTTCGAGGCGCTGGCCGCGCACGACGCGATGGTCATGAGCCACGGCGCCATCAACACGGCCGCCGCCTCGCTGTTCAAGATCGCCAACGACATCCGCCTGCTCGGCAGCGGTCCGCGTTCGGGGCTGGGCGAGCTGGCGCTGCCGGAGAACGAGCCGGGCTCCTCCATCATGCCGGGCAAGGTCAACCCCACGCAGTGCGAGGCGCTGACCCAGGTGTGCGTGCAAGTGTTCGGCAACAACGCGGCCGTCACCTTCGCCGGCAGCCAGGGGCATTTCGAGCTCAACGTCTACAATCCCGTCATGGCCTACAACTTCCTGCAGTCCGTGCAGCTGTTGGCGGACGCCAGCGTCAGCTTCACGGACAACTGCGTCGTCGGGATCGAGGCGCGCGAGGACAACATCCGCGCCGCACTCGACCGCTCCTTGATGCTGGTCACCGCGCTGGCGCCGAAAATCGGCTATGACAACGCGGCCAAAATCGCTAAGACCGCGCACAAGAACGGTACCACCTTGCGGCAGGAGGCCGTGGGCGGCGGTTACGTTACGGCGGAGGAATTCGACAGGATCGTCGATCCCAAGAAGATGATCGGACCGGAGGTGTGATGGGCGACGTCATCAACCTGAACCGCTACCGCAAAGACAAGCAGGCCGCCGAGCGGGAACGCCGGGCCAACGAAAAGCGTGCGCGGTTCGGCATTCCGAAAAGCGAGCGCAACAAGACCGCCGCCGAGCGCGCCCTGGAGGCGCGCCGGCTCGATGGCCTGAGGCGCGAGGATCGCGCGTCCGAGCGCGACGAGTGACCGGGCGGGGTCCACCGCCGCCGGAGCTTTGCGCCACGGCGGTTGCACCAGCGGTCCTGCGGCGGTGAGGCAGGAGGGCGCTGCGATGAGCCGGCCCGTCAAGCGCTCGTTCACCATCGCCGGCCACCGCACGTCGATCTCTCTCGAAGCCGCATTCTGGGATGCCCTCAAATCCGTCGCTGCCGCCGAGCAGATTCCGGTCGCCAGGCTGATCGCCCGCATCGATTCGACGCGCGGCAGCGGCGGCCTGTCCAGCGCTGTGCGCGTGTGGGTGCTGCAGCACTATCGCGAAGGCGCGCGCCGAGGCGGACGGACCTAGTCCAACCCAGGGTATCTCCCAGGCGCATTGCCATTGTGCGCTGCGGCAAACGGACGGCGCCGCGCATCGCCTGCCGACCGCTGCGATGCGACCTTGGTCGACAGCGTCGATATCGTGGTTGCAATATGGAGACGCCCCTGTAAACCGGGCGCGACCCTCACCCGGCGACACTTGCGCGCCAGGGGACCCTGCAAAGCCTCCAAGAAAATGCTCAAGGAGAACGGCGATGAACAGACGCGAAGTCCTCAAAGGCTCGACCGCACTGGCCGGCGTGGCGATGGCGGGGATCAGGCCCGCTTCGGCGCAGTCCCCCATCGTCATCAAGTTCAGCCACGTGGTGGCGAGCGATGCGCCGAAGGGCAAAGCGTCGGAGAAATTCAAGGAGCTGGCCGAGAAGTACACGGCCGGCAAGGTCAAGGTCGAGGTCTACCCCAACTCCTCGCTCTACAAGGACAAGGAGGAGCTGGAGGCGCTGCAACTCGGTGCCGTGCAGCTGCTGGCGCCGTCGACGGCCAAGTTCGGCCCGCTTGGCTTCACCGAGTTCGATGCGCTCGACCTGCCGTTCATGTTCCGCGACGAGGCGTCGTTCAAGAAGTTCGCCGCAAGCGACCTCTCCAAGCAGATGTTCGCCAAGCTCGAGACCAAGGGCGTCAAGGGACTGGCCTACTGGGACAACGGCTTCCACGTGATGGCGGCCAACAAGCCGATCCGCGACGTGAAGGATTTCCAGGGCCTCAAGCTGCGCATCCAGGGCTCCAAGGTGCTCGACGCCACCACCAAGGCGTGGGGAGCGATCCCCCAGGTGATGGCGTTCTCCGAGGTCTACCAGGCGCTGCAGACCGGTGTCGTCGACGGCCTCGAGAACGTGCCGTCGAACTTCTGGACCCAGAAGTTCTACGAGGTCGTCAAATACATGGCCGTCTCGCACCACGGCCATCTGTCCTACGCGGTGGTCGCCAACAAGAAGTGGTGGGATGGATTGCCGGCGGACGTACGGCCTGGGCTGGACAAGGCGATGGCGGAGGCTTCGGACCTGTTCGGCTCCATCGCCAAGCAGGAGAACGACGACGCGGTCGAGGCGATCAGGAAGCTGGGCAAGGTGCAGGTCTATTCCCTGACGCCCGAGGAGCGCCGGTCGTGGGTGCAGGCCGTGCTGCCGGTGCACAAGGAGATGGAGAAGCGCATCGGCAAGGAAACGATCGAGGCCCTCTACAAGGTTGTCGATTTCAAGCCGGACGCGTGAGAGAGTAGCCGCCAACAGCGGGTCGCCAGATCGGAACGCGCCGGGGACCCGTCGGTCGCCGGCGCGTTTGGCGCAACCGAAGCAGACAGGGAGGCGATGCCGGTGCTGATGCGCATCCTGGACCGGCTGGAGGAAACGCTGATCGCGTTTCTCATGGCCGCGGCGACGGTGATCATCTTTCTCGCCGTCCTGCAGAGATACGCCAGCGGCGTGCCGGTGCTTTATCCCTACGCCCGCACCTGGGACTTCACCTGGGCGCAGGAGCTGTGCATCTACATGTTCGTGTGGATGGCGAAGTTCGGCGCCGCCTACGGCGTGCGCACCGGCATCCACGTCGGCGTCGACGTCTTCATAAACATGCTCGGCGTCGAGCGTCGCCGACCGGTGATCCTGTTCGGGCTGCTGTGCGGCGCGTTGTTCACCGGCGTCGTCGGATCGCTCGGGGCCTACTTCGTCTGGCATATCGCGGAGACGGGCCAGGTCTCCGAGGTGCTCGAGCTGCCGATGTGGATCGTCTATCTGTGCGTGCCGCTCGGCTCCTACCTGATGTGCTTCCGTTTCCTGCAGGTCGCATGGGCGTACGCTCGGACCGGTGAGCTCCCCCACCACGACCACACCCGTGTCGAGGGCCTCGATGAGGCCGCGGCCAAGATCGATCCGGCACGGCTGGGGTGCGGCCATGACGCTCTCCAACCCCGCGGAGTCCGCCGCCCCCGACCCGCAATCGGGCCGTGTCGCCTCGCTGCTGCTGATCGGCGTGCCGCTGCTGCTCGTGGCCCTCTGCTTTGCCGGCAAGCTGGAGCTGATCGCGCTCGGTGCCGGCGCGCGCGGAACGCTGATCTTCGCGCTGCTGTTCGCGCTGATGCTGACGGGCATGCCGGTCTCGATCTCGCTCGGCCTCACCGTGCTCACGTTCCTCTTCACGCTGACGCAGGTGCCGGTCGAGGCGGTGGCCCTGAAGCTGTTCACGGGCATCGAGAAGTTCGAGATCATGGCGATCCCGTTCTTCATCCTGGCCGGCAACTTCCTCACCCATGGCGGCGTGGCCAAGCGGATGATCACCTTTGCCACGGCCATGGTGGGACATTGGTACGGCGGCCTGGCGCTCGCCGGCGTCATGGCGTGCGCGCTGTTCGCCGCCGTGTCGGGATCGAGCCCCGCGACCGTGGTGGCGATCGGCTCCATCATCCTGCCGGCCATGGTGCGCCAGGGCTTCCCCAAGCGCTTCGGCGCGGGCGTCATCACTACGTCCGGATCGCTCGGCATCCTGATCCCGCCGTCGATCCCCATGGTGATCTACGCGGTGTCGACCAATACCTCGGTCGGCAAGCTGTTCATCGCCGGCGTGGTGCCGGGCCTCATGCTCGCCACGCTGCTCGGGCTGACGACCTGGTACATCGCGCGCAAGAACGACTATCCCCGCCTGCCCAAGGCCAGCTGGGGCGAGCGCCTCAAGGCGTTCCTCGAGGCATTCTGGGGGCTGCTGCTGATCGTCATCGTGATCGGCGGCATCTATGGCGGCATCTTCACGCCGACCGAGGCGGCGGCCATGAGTGCCGTCTACGCCTTCATCGTCGCCGTGTTCGTCTACCGCGACATGGGCCTCAAGGACGTGCCGGGCGTGCTGCTGGCGTCCGCCAACATGAGCGCGATGCTGCTCTACATCATCACCAACGCGGTGCTGTTCTCGTTCCTGATGACGCACGAGAACATCCCCCAGGAAATGGCCAACTGGATCACCAGCCAGGGCCTGGGCCCGATCGGCTTCCTATTGGTGGTGAACGTGCTGCTGCTGCTCGCCGGCAACGTGATGGAGCCCTCGTCGATCATCCTGATCATGGCGCCGATCCTGTTTCCGGTGGCGATGAAGCTCGGCATCGACCCGATCCACTTCGGCATCCTGATCACCGTCAACATGGAGGTCGGCCTCTGCCACCCGCCGGTCGGGCTCAACCTCTATGTGGCCTCCGGCATCGCCAAGATGGGCATCACCGAGCTCACCATCGCCGTGTGGCCCTGGCTGCTGACGATGCTCGGCTTCCTGGTGATCGTCACCTACATCCCCGCGGTCTCTCTCTGGCTCCCCCGCCTGCTCGGCATGATGTGATCGTCATGCCCGCGTCGCGTCGTGTCGAAGACGTGCTTCCAGCACGAAGACACGCCTCGGCACGATGGTGGGTATCCACGGCAGGCACGCACGCGGGCGCCGCGGTCAATGCCGGAAGTGGCGAATGCCGGTGAACACCATGGCCAGGCCGGCCTGGTCGGCAGCCTTGATGATCTCCGCGTCGCGGATGGAGCCGCCCGGCTGGATCACGGCCGTGGAGCCGGCCTCGACGGCGGCCAGCAACCCGTCGGCGAACGGGAAGAAGGCGTCGGAGGCCACCACCGAGCCCTTGGCCAGCGGCTCCGACAGCCCCGCGGCCTTGGTCGCCTCCAACGACTTCGAGGCGCCGATGCGCGCGCTGTCGACGCGGCTCATCTGGCCGGCGCCGATGCCGACCGTGGCACCGTCCTTGGCGTAGACGATCGCATTCGACTTGACGTGCTTGGCGACCCTGAAGGCAAACTTCAGGTCGGCCAGCTCCTGCGGTGTAGGCTGCCGCTTGGTCACGACCTTGAGCTCGAAGTCGTCGACCACGGCATCGTCGCGCGACTGCACGAGGAAGCCGCCTGCGAGAGAGCGGAACGTGAGCCCCTTGCCGCGCGGATCGGGCAGTCCGCCCGTGGTCAACAGCCGTAGGTTCTTCTTGGCGGCGAAGATGGCCTTGGCCTCAGGCGTGGCGTCCGGGGCAATCACCACCTCGGTAAAGATGCCGGTGATCTCGCGGGCAGTGTCGGCGTCGATGGTGCCGTTGAGCGCGATGATGCCGCCCGACGCACTGACGGGGTCGCACCGTAACGCTCTTGCGTACGCTTCGTTGAGCGTCTTGCCGAGTCCGACGCCGCACGGGTTGGCGTGTTTGATGATGGCGACTGCCGGAGAGATCTTTGGATCGAACTCTGCCACCAGCTCGATTGCAGCGTCGGCATCGCCCAGGTTGTTGTAGGAAAGCTCCTTGCCCTGGTGCTGCACGGCCGTGGCCACGCCCGGGCGGCGATCTCCCGACAGATAGAAGGCAGCCTTCTGGTGAGGATTCTCGCCGTAGCGCAGCTCCTGTGCCAGGCGGCCGGCGAACGCGCGGCGTCGTGGAGCGCGCTCGCCCAAGGTCTCGGCAAACCAGTTTCCGATCGCCGCGTCGTAGGCAGCGGTGCGTGCATAGGCTTTGGCCGCCAGCGCCTTGCGGAGCTGCAAGCTCGTCGAGCCGCCGCGCTGGGCCATCTCGGCCAGGACCTGTCCGTAGTCCTCCGTGTCGACCACCACCGTGACGGCGGCGTGGTTCTTGGCGGCGGCGCGGATCATCGCGGGGCCGCCGATGTCGATGTTCTCGACGCAATCCTCGTAGGGCGCGTTCTGCGCGACGGTCGCCTCGAAGGGGTAGAGGTTGACCACCAGCAGGTCGATCGGGGCGATGCCGTGCGCCTGCGCTGCAGCCTCGTGCTCGGCGTTACCACGGACCGCGAGCAAGCCGCCGTGCACCACCGGGTGCAGCGTCTTGAGCCGCCCGTCCATCATCTCGGGGAAGCCGGTGTGATCGGCCACGTCCTTGACGGCGATGCCGGCGTCCTTGAGGGCCTTGGCCGTGCCGCCGGTCGACAGGATCTCGACGCCGCGCCCGGCCAGGGCACGGGCAAAATCGACGAGGCCGGTCTTGTCGGACACCGAGATCAGGGCGCGCTCGATCTTGGGCGCTGCCGCGGCCGCAGGGTCGGTCATGGGATGAGCCCTTGGTTGGCGACGATAGGGTCGGGCGTTAGCACGGATCTCTGCCCGGAGACAGCTGCGGGCCCAAGTCGCAGGGGGATCAGGTTTCCTCTTCGCTTCCCGTCTCCGTGTCCTCGAAGCCCGCGCCGGTTTCCTCGAGCCGCTCGACGAGCCCCCTGCGATGCGCATGCGCTTCGGCCGGGTCGGCCTCGCGCGTGCGCTCGATCACCCAGGACACCTCCGATTCGCCATGGCAGCGTGCCCGCAGCACAACCTGCTGCGCGGTGCACGCGCCGGCGGCGTCGGCGAAGTAGAGGCCTTCCTCGATCGATACGGCGGCCCCCGCCGCGGTGAGCAGCCAATGCTCGCCGCTCTCGAGCACCAGCTCGGCGGTTTCCGGCGAGGGCCCGACGCGCGCCTCGGCGGCCGGATGCAGATGGAAGTGGATGGCGAAGGGCACGTCCCAGGAGAAGCGCAGCAGGCCCTTGGCGGGGCCCAGCCGGTCCGAGCCCTCCAGCCGCGTTCCCGCCGCATCGAGCTTGAGCGCCCGCGTGTGCAGCAGGCCCCAGCGCGCGACGTAGCCGTCGTGGGATGCCTCGCACGCGATCGCGCCGTCTGCCGCGCCTGCAGTGCACGTGACGTGGTCGGGATGGCGCAGAGGCGGGGCGCCGATCTCCCGCTCCAGGCGGGCATCGCGCATGAGCTTGGCCGAGGACTGGTCGCCCAGGCAGAGCGTGTTGTGGTTCGGCGTCGCGCGGGCAACGATGCGCCGCTCCGCCTCGATTTGGCCGGGCACGCCGCCGTTGACGAGGACGAGGTCGGTACCCGAGCTCAGCTCGAAGGAGAGGCAACCGGCGCAGGCCGCACCCGCAAGCTCCATCGGCGGCGGCGGCCCCGCGTCCATGACGACGACCGTGGAGCCGCGATCCAGCCGCACGTAGCCGCCGCGTGCCGGCATGGGTGGTGCCGGCGGGCGGCCCTCGTCGTAGGCGAGCACGGTGGCGAGCGTGCCCCGCTCGCCGGGGCCCATGCCGTTGAAGCGCGCCGGCATGCCGTCGCCGAGGCGTAGGTGACGCAGCATCTCCATCAGCCGCCGGATGGCCGCGAGTAGCGGCGGAGGGGCAGTTATTGCGCGCGCGGCATAGCATCGGCGCAACGGCAGCAGGTCGAGCAGCAGCTCGACGAGGGCCCATGGATTGCGGCCGATGTGGCCGCCGTCCGAGGCTACCTGGCGGTCGAGCTCCGTCACCAGCAGCTTCTGCGACTGCGCTAGCCGGCGGTCGTGGCCGGCGATGCAAAGGTCGGCATGGACCAGCCCGATCAGGGCGACGAGGCGCGGGCTGCCGTCGGGTGCATCGCGCCAGGAGGTTGAGAGATAGGTGATCTGATCGGTCAGGCTGCGCATGACGACGGCGTAGCGCTTGGGCTCGATGCCGTCGAGCAGCAGCGTCGCATGCGCCAGCCAGGAGAGGACCCGACGCCCCACGATCTCGGGTTCCCATGCCAGCTCCAGCGGCCCACGGCTGCGCTTGATCCAATCGGCGGCGAGCCTGCGGGCGATGCTCCTGTCCGCACCGTCCAGGTGCCGCAGCCAGCCAAAGCCGTGCAGCTCGCGCGCCCAGGCGGGGCTCGGCGGCGCAATGGCGAACGGCGAACGGCCGCGCAGATGGACGACAGCTCCGGCGAGCCCGAAGCTGCCGGCGGAGACCTCGTCGGCGAAGCTGGCGTCGTGGGCGCGCAGGTCCGGGGGCGCCAGCAACAGCTCGTCGGCGCCCGGCGAGCGGTAGCGCCAGAGCATGAGGCGCGAGCGGCGCATGCGGGCGAGAGCGCCGCGCCGAGCCCGCTGCACCGCGAGCAGGGCGAGGCCGATCTGCTCGCGTGCGTTGCGTCCGCGATCTTCCGTCGCCGGGGGCGGCGGTGCCGCGGGCTGCGCGGCGAGGTCGGACGCCAGCTGCGATAGGTTGGCCATGCTGCTCGCTTAGCTTGCGTGGGAGCGCGCGCCAAGCCGCGGCGCGACAATGGCTGTGCATGATTTGTGGACAAGCGCGATTGGCCTTGTCCCGGCGAATCGGAAATCGGCAAGGCGTGTGGATGCCGGGGCATATCGGCGATCGATCGACGAGCCGCCGAAGTTGCAAGGGCTCTAGGACTTCCGGCGCAGGCGCGCCACGTAAAAGCCGTCCATCCCCGAAATGCCAGGCGGGTCCTGCTGCATGTGGAATGGGAGCGTCCTGAGTTCGCCCTGGGCGGTGATCCACTCGGGCTCGGCGCCGATCTCGGCCGCGGCGATGGGCACGCGCTCGAAGTGGGGCTGGGCTGCCAGGAACGCTTCGACCTGCATCGCGCCCTCCTCCGGCTCCAGCGAGCAGGTACTGTAGACGAGCAGCCCATCCGGACGCACCAGGGAGGCCGCATGCTCGAGCATCGTCCGCTGCAGCGCGGCCATGCGGCTCACGTCTTCGGGGCGCTTCAGGCGCAGGATGTCGGGATGGCGGCGGATCGTCCCGGTTGCCGTGCAGGGCGCATCCAGCACGACGACGTCGAAGGTCCGGTCCGGCGACCAGGTTGCGGCGTCGGCCTCCACCACCTCGGCGGCGAGCCGGAGGCGACCGAGGTTCTCGCGCAGGCGGTCGAGGCGGGCGGCCGACACGTCGACGGCCGTGACCTGAGCGCCGGCGGCGGCCAGAGCGGCCGATTTGCCGCCCGGCGCCGCGCACAGATCCGCGATCCGCCTGCCGGCCACCTCACCGGCAGCGCGCGTGACGAGCGCTGCAGCCGCGTCCTGCACCCACCATGCGCCCTCGGCGTAGCCGGGCAGGTCCTCGATGCGGCCATGCGCCGCGAGCCGGATCGAGCCGGTCGGCAGCAGCTGTCCACCGAGCCGCTCCGCCCAAGTCACCGCGCCGTCGCCGCCGGGTCTAACGCTGATGTCGAGGGCGGCCTCCGTCAGGCTCGCCTCGGCGATGCGGCGCGCCACTTCCGCGCCATAGGCGGCGCTCCAGCGCTGCCACAGCCAATCGGGGACGTTGAGCCGAGTGCCGTCCTGCGCAGCCAGCAGCTGCGGCCCGCGCTCGGCGACGCGCCGCAGCACGGCATTCGCCAGCTTCGCGAAGCGGTGCGCGCCGCGATCACGCCGGGTCGCCTCCACGGCCAGATCGACGACCGCGTGGGCCGGCATGTCGAGGCAGACGAGCTGGGCCGCGCCGGTGAGCAGGATCGGCCACAGACGGCCCTTGTCGGCCGGCAGCGGCCGCTCCAGGAACGCGCTGAGCACGTGCTCCAGCTCGCCCTGGCGGCGCAGCACGGTGGCCGCCACCGCCCGCGCCAGCGCCCGGTCGCGCGCCTCCATGGCCCCGACCTGCGGGCGCGCGGACTGCTCCGCCAGCACCTGCTCCAAAGGCTGCCTGCCGATAAGCACGCCGGCGACGAGGTGCACGGCCAGCGTGCGCGCGGCGAGTCCCGGCGGGCTGCTTCGGCTGTTCGTCTTCTGCTGTCCTGCCCGCACGTGGCCCACGCTTTCCGCTCGATCCGGATCGGCAGGTCTAGCCCATGCCGCCGGCCAACGTCAGTCCACCAATAGCGGTTTTTGCTGCACGGTCACCTTTGCTGCACGACGCGGCCGGGCCCACAACTCCGTGACAAGCGGCATGAGCGTGCGATAGCCTCGCAGATCAATCAAGACGGCCAGGAGAGGAAGCATGACCCAGAGCGATCTTTACAAGAAGGGCGAGGCAATCCGCAGGAAGCTCCGGGGCGAAGAGGATTTCGCGCGCAACGCCGCCGAGTACGGCAAAGACCCCGTGATGAAGAAGTTCATCGACGTCGCCACCGAGACCGTGTTCGGCGGCCTGTGGGCGCGGCCGGGGCTGGACTTCAAGACGCGAACCCTCATCTGCGTGGTGTCGGATGCGGCGACGGGCCGCTATCCCGAGCTCGACATCCACCTGCGTTTCGCCCTCAAGGAAGGCTGGACCGAGGATGAGCTCACCGAGGTGCTCCTGCATTTGTCCGGCTATGTCGGCGTGCCCATCATCCGCGAGGCGATGCTGGTGGCCTCGGAAGTGTTCTCGAAGGTGAAGGCCGAACGCGCGGCCAAGAAGTAGAGGGCCGCCATGGGAATCGAATTCGGGTTGAGCACGCTTTCGCGCGGGGTTTTGGTCTCGCGCGAGGCCTATCTCGAGGTTGCCCAGGCCGCGGAACGCGCGGGCTTCGGCTTCCTGTCCGTCAACGACCACATCATCGTGCCGGCCAACCTGGGATCGGCCTATCCCTACACGCAAGGCGGAGCCTGGGCCGCCGCCGAGCACGGCCATTGCTTCGATCAGCTGGCCACGCTGGCCTTCCTCGCCGGCTGCACCTCGCGACTGCGGCTGCTGAGCTCGGTCATGGTGGTGCCGCACCGGCCCGCCGTCTCCACCGCCAAGATGCTCGCGACCATCGACGTGCTGTCCAAGGGGCGCCTGATCCTAGGCGTCGGGTCCGGATGGATGAAGGAGGAGTTCGGGCTGCTCGGCGCTCCGTTCGAGGATCGCGGCGCGGCCACCGACGAGTATATCGAGGCGTTCAAGGCGCTGTGGACCCAGGAGCGGCCGGCTTACAGCGGCAAGCACGTGCGCTTCGCCGATGTCATCTTCGAGCCCAAGCCGATCCAGAAGCCGCATCCGCCCATCTGGGTCGGCGGCGAAAGTCCGGCGGCGCTGCGGCGCACGGTCAAGCTCGGCGACGTCTGGTACCCCGGCAACAACAGCCAGACCAAGCCGCTCGACACGCCGGCACGGCTCGGCGCTGGCATCGCCGGGTTGCGCAAGATGGCGGAAGCCGCAGGCCGCGATCCGGCCTCGATCGCCATCAGCCTGATCGTGCAGAATCCGTTCGAGTGGTCGGCGCAGAAAATCCAGGACGGCAGCGCGCGGCGGCTGTTTACGGGAGCGTCCGCGGACATGGCGGCCGATGCCACGGCACTCGAGGCCGTGGGCGTGCGCCACGTCGCCTTGCGGCTGGGCGGGGCGACGCTCGCCGAGGCGCTGGAGCGGATTGACCGCTTCGGTCGCGAGGTGATCTCGTTGTCGTAGCGGAGCTTGTCCCCGCTATCCACGCATCAGCTGGTGATGGAGCTGTGGCACTATGGATCCCGGCAACAAGTGCCGGGATGACAGCGTCGGAGGGGGAGGAAGCCTGATGGGCACGGGAGTCGGTCTGCGCGAGGTCGGGTATTTCGATTGCGCCGGCGGCGGGCAGGTCGTGGTGGTCGACGGCATCGCCTACATCGGACATATGCGCAGCCCGCACGGCACCTCCATCGTCGACGTGCGCGACCCCAAGAATCCCAAGGAGCTGGCCAAAATCGCCATGCCGCCCGGTACACATTCGCACAAGGTGCGGGTGGAGAACGGGCTGATGGTCGTCAACCACGAGGTCAACAACGCCGACACCAGCCCCATCCCCGCCGAGTTCCGGGGCGGGATCGGCATCTACGATGTGTCGGCGCCGGCCAAGCCGCGCGAGATCTCGCGCTGGGATACCCACGGCAAGGGCGTGCACCGCTTCGATTTCGACGGCCGGTACGTCTACATGTCGCCGACCGTGGAGGGCTATGTCGGCACCATCGTGATGATCATGGACCTGAAGGACCCCGCGCACCCGCAGGAGACGGGGCGGTGGTGGATGCCGGGTCAATGGACCGCGGGCGGCGAGAAGCCTACCTGGCGCGATACCGCGCACCGCTGCCATCATCCGCTGCGGCTCGGCAACCGGCTCTACACCAGCTATTGGCTGGCCGGCTTCGTCATCCTCGACATCGACGACATGTCCAAGCCCAAGCTTGTCTCTGGCCTCGACTGGTCGCCGCCCTTCTCGTGCCCGACCCACACGGCACTGCCGCTGCCGTTCGACATCAACGGCCGCCGATACATGATCGTGGCCGACGAGGACGTGCAGCGCGCCGACACGGAGGTGCCGGCCTTCATGTGGACCGTCGACATCACGGACGAGCGCCACCCCGCGCCGGTCGGCAGCTTCCAGGTGGAGGGCATCGAGGGCAAGCCGCAACCCACCATGACCACCTGCCACCAGCCCTGCGAGAAGGTAACCGGCACGGAGATCCCGTTCGCCTGGTTTGCCGGCGGCCTGCGCATCCTCGACGTGAAGAACCCCCATACCCCGCGCGAGGTCGCCCATTTCATGCCCGACGTGCCGCAGGGCACCGACCGGGTGTCGAGCAACGACGTCACCGTCGACGACCGGGGGCTCCTCTATCTCATCGACCGGCGGCGTGGGCTGACGATCGTCGAGAGGGTATGATCGGCTGGCCGCGCTCGAAACGCGCGCCAAGGGAGACCGTGCGATGTCAGACACTACCGAGCAGGTTCGGCGCCACTACAATCGTGACGGCCTGCTCGATCGCGTTCTGGCGGCGCTGAAGGAGGCGGGAAAGGACATCGACAAACTGACGATCGACGATCTCGCGCCGATCGACGAGTTCCACTCGCGCCGACGGCTCGCCACCGAGGAACTCGCCCGGATGCTGGCGCCGACCCCGGGCCAGAGCCTGATCGACATCGGTTCGGGGCTCGGCGGGCCGTCGCGATATCTGGCCAAGGTGTGCGGATGCAGCGTGACAGGCGTGGATCTGACGCCCGAGTTCGTCACCACGGCGAGCGAGCTTACACGCCGCGTCGGCCTCTCCGACCGCGTCGAGTTTCGCCAGGGATCGGCACTAGATCTGCCGTTTGCCGACGGCAGTTTCGACCTGGCCTGGTCCCAGAACGTTGCCATGAACATCGCCGACCGGCCACGCTACTACGCCGAGATGCGGCGGGTGCTCAAGCCGGGCGGCCGGCTGGCGATCCAGGACGTGGCGCAGGGGCCGGCAGGTCCGCCGCACTATCCCGTCATGTGGGCCGATACGCCGGCGACGAGCTTCCTGCGCCCGCCGGAGGAGACGCGCCAGCTTCTGGAAGCTGCGGGTTTCAAGGTCATCGCCTGGAACGACAACACCGAGGCGGCGATCGCCGAGGCGAAAGCCGAGCGGGCCCGCGCGGCTTCGAGCCCAGGCGAGCGTCCGGTCCTCGGCATTCACGTCGTGGTGGGCCCGAGCTTCTTCGACAAGGCGCGCAACGGCCAGCGCAGCATGCTCGAGAACCGCATTCGCCTGATCAATGCCGTCCTGGCGCGCGATTGAGGCAGTAGCATCGCGTGCCGCGGTGCGCATGCCTCCCCCTGCGTCAGCGGGGCGGAGCGCCCTGTCGGTGGTCAGTTTGCGCGGTGTCGCGCTTCAAAAGCCGCTCAGCCCACGAATGACCAATATGAAGCCTCCGGTGAGCCACAAGAGCAGGATGCTCGGCACAACCGCGAAGCCCATGGCCGTCATCGGCTTGCCCACCTGCCGCGCACCCAAGAACGTCAGCGCGAGCCACCAAGCGACCAGGACCGCTATTCCCACCACAATCTGGCCGCCACCAAGCAGGTAACTCATTTGTGCGCTTCCTCCGTCGCTCGACATTCCGGCTGAAGCCTAGCATGACCTCCAATGCCGCGTCGTCCTTCCAGACGCTACCTCGATTGGCACGCCTATATTCGTCCCTGGGAAAGATTCGGCTAAACTGACACAATCCCGAGACCCACATGCCGGACGTGCCCTCAGAGCCAGGCCTGACGCGCCGCGCCTTCGTCAATCTCGCTGGCCGCGCGGGTGGGGTTGGGGCGGTCTACAGCACGATGATGGCGATGGGCCTGCTGCCCACGCCGGCGGCCTACGCGGGGCCGCCCGCCCTGGCGCCGGGTTCCGGGCGCGGGCGGCGGGTCGTCATCCTGGGTGCCGGCATCGCCGGCATGACAGCCGCCCACGAGCTGACCAAGGCCGGTTTTGATTGCGTCGTGCTCGAGGCCCGCGCGCGGCCGGGAGGCCGCTGCTGGACGCTGCGTGGCGGCGACCGGATCGAGGAGAGCGACAGCACGCAGACAGTGGGCTGGGCCCGAGCCGACGACGCCTACTTCAACCCCGGCCCGGCACGCCTTCCGCAGCACCACCAGGCCATCCTGGGCTACTGCAGGGAGCTTGGCGTACCCCTCCAGCCGATCATCAACGACAATCGCCAAGCCCTGCTCCACGATGCCGGGACCTTCGACGGCAAGCCGGTGCGGGCGCGGCAGGTCGTCAACGACATGCGCGGCCACATCGCCGAGCTGCTGGCGAAGGCGGTCAACCAGGGGGCGCTGGACCAGACGCTCACGGCCGACGACAAGGCAAGCCTGCTGGCGCTGGCGCGAGGCTTCGGCCGGCTCAGGGCGGACTATTCCTACCGTGGCTCGCCACGCGCAGGCTTCCGCGAGTTGCCGGGAGCCGGCACGCAACGCGGCCGGCTCAACGAGCCGCTGGCACTCAATGCGCTCGCCAGCAATGCCTTCTGGCAGGAGACATCGAGCTTCGGCGAGGGCTTCGATCAGGCTGCGACCATGCTCGAGCCGGTGGGCGGGATGGACCGGATCGCGGCGGCCTTTGCCAAGCGGCTGGGCGACCGCATCCGCTACGGTAAGGTCGTGACGCAGATCCGCCGCCTCGGCGAGGCCAGGGCGCGCGTCGTCTACCGGGATCGCCGAACCGGGGCAGAGAGCGCCATTGAAGCCGATTTCGTCGTGGTGACGCTGCCGCTCAAGGTCCTCGGCGCCGTCGCAAGCGATTTCTCGCCACGCCACAAGACGGCGATCGCCGAGGCGACCTACATGCCGGCGGCCAAGGTCGCCTTCGATGCCAGACGGCGCTTCTGGGAGGAGGACGAGCACATCTACGGCGGCATATCGTGGACGACGCAGGACATCACCCAGCTCTGGTATCCCTCGACCGGCATGCATGCACCGGGAGGCATCCTCGTCGGCGCCTACATCTGGACGGCGAGCATCGGCGAGGCCTTCGCCAGGCTGTCGCTGGCCGAGCGGCTCGAGCGGGCGCTGGGGCAGGGCGAGAAGCTGCACCCCACCTTCCGCACCGACACGCGCCACGGCGTCTCGATCTGCTGGGGAAAGATACCTTTCTCGGAAGGCGCGTGGTGCGAATGGACGCCGGAAGCGCGACGCTCCGCCTATCCCGTGCTGCTGGAGCCGGACGGCCCGCTGTTTCTGGCGGGCGAGCACTTGAGCTATCTCACGGGCTGGCAGGAAGGGGCGGTCCTGTCTGCTCACGCAACGATCAAGCTTATAGGCGAGCGCTAGGAAACAACGGAACTGCTGGCACGGCCGCTGCTTTCCGTCGCACGCGGGTGCGGCACGAAGACTTCACCGAAACGTTATCTCGACAACGCAAGTCGGCATACGTAACGTCGATTCAACGGATGGGGGGTGGCGGCTATCGACCAAGAAGTCGGAGCCGGCATGTCAGACGACAAGATCAAGCGTCCGCGTATCAAAAGCACGGTTGTCGCTTCTCACTTCCCGACCGTATTCATGGTCCGGGAGTACGAGGGGGGCGATTCGCTCAACCGTAAGCTGGAGGAGCTGATGCTCCGGCTGGAGAAGGAGACGCGCAACATTGCGTCCCATACCAGCAACATCGGCGGCTTCCACTCCGAGACTAACCTATTCTCGCGCCAGGAACCGGAAGTTGCCGGCCTGCGGGACCTGGTCCAGCAGGCGCTCGACGACTACGTGCCGAAGTTTCTCGCCGCCAACTGCCACGTCCCGCCCGCCAACCTCAAGATGCGGCTGTGGGGATGGGGTATCAACATGCGCGCCGGCGACATCAATTTCCAGCATGTGCACCCGGACGCCAAGGTCAGCGGCGTCTACTACGTGAGCGTGCCGCCGTTGCCGCCAGGCAGCTCCGTGGAGGAGGGCGCAATCATGTTCGTCGATCCGCGGCCCCGCGCGCACATGAACCGCGTCCCCAACCAGACCACCGAGATCACGTTCGTGCCGCAGCCGGGCATGCTGATCATGTTCCCGTCCTACTACGAGCACGCGGTCATCCCGTTCCGCGGGCCGGGCGTGCGCATCTGCATCGCCTTCAATGCCAACGTTTGACGCCGCGACCGGCCCTATTTCCCGCCCGACAGCGATTTGACGAGACGGTAGAGATACTCGGTCCCTTCGAAGAAGGATTTGACCGGCACGCGCTCGTCCTTGCCGTGGGCGCGAAAGTCCTCGATCGCGAGGCCGGAGTTGCCGTAGGTGGGAATGCCCGCATTGCGCAGGTGGGTGCCGTCTGTCCCGCCGGTGCTCATGACCGGGATGACGGGGATGCCTGGCCAGAACTCGGCCGTCAGCTTCTCGATGGCCTGCATGATCTCCTGATGCAACGCGGAGGGCTGGCTCAGCATCGGCTCGTGCAGCTGCGTCACGCCGATCTGCTCGTCCGCCAGGACGCGCACCAGAGTTTCCCGCACCTCCGCGGCCGGCTCACCGGGCAGCACGCGGCAATTGATGTGTGCGCGCGCCAGCTGCGGCAGCGCGTTGCCCGCGTGCCCACCGTCCAGCATGGTGGCGACGCAGGTCGTGCGCAGCTGCGCATTGTAAAATGGGCTCGCCGACAGTCGCACGATCGACAGCGCCTCAGGATCGGATCGACTGGCTGCAACCGAGCGCATCTCGGCGGCCACTTGCCCGCCCTCCTGGTCTGCGGCGCGCTCGAAGAAGGCGCGGGTGGTCTCGTTGAGCTTGATGGGGAAGCTGAACTTGGAGAGGCGCACGAGGCCTTCCGACAGGCGGTAGATGGGGTTGTCCTTCCTCGGCTGGGAGCTGTGGCCGCCCGGGTCCCTCACTTCCAGTCGATAGTTGAGGACGTATTTCTCGCTGGTCTGGACGCCGTTGCGCAACGGCTTGCCGCGCCGCAGCTCGACGCCGCCGCCCTCGTTGAGGGCGAACTCGGCATCGATGAGGTCACGATGGTGCCGGAGCAGCCATTGGATCCCCACCGCGTTGGCATCGAGGATCTCCTCGTCCGTCTCGAGCGCCAGGATGATGTCGCGCTCAGGCCGGTAGCCCTCCTGCTTGTAGCGGATCAGGTTGGCCACGAAGGCCGCGGCCATGAACTTGTCGTCGCTGGTGCCGCGTCCGTAGAGATAGCCGTCCTGCTCGATCAGCTTGAAGGGGTCCGTCGACCAGTCGTCGCGCCGTGCCTCGACCACGTCGAGATGGGCGAGCAGCAGGATCGGCTTGCGCGCTCCGGTGCCGCGCAGCCTCGCCACCAGGTTGCCTTTGCGCGCCGCGGGCGTGAAGACCTGCAGGTCCGGCTCCGCGAAGCCCGCGGCCCGCAGCCGCGCCGCCATCGCCCTGGCAGCCTTGTCGGTGTCGCCGGTGGTCGTGACCGTGTTGATCTCGACCAGCTCCTTGAAGATGTCGAAGGCCAGCTGCTGGTGGGCAGCGCGCGTTTCAGCCCGCGCCGTGCCAGCGAGGCCGAGATCGACGGATAACAAGATGGCGATGCAGAGCACAGTCTGCCGCCCAGGCGAACCGCGACGGAGCCAATTCAACATGTCGACCTCGCCGGAGGAGGGTGGGGAACGAGCCGGACATCGCGCTCGTGAGCAAGAGTATGTGCTGCCGGATATTAGCTCCGTGGCCCGCAACCGGGGAAGCCCTTCAGCCGACGTGCAACCTATTCACCGCATGAGGCTCGGCAGCCAGAGCGAGATGGCGGGGAAGGCGATGAGGATGGCGAGGCGTATCACGTCGGCGACCACGAACGGCAGCACGCCGTGGAAGAGCGTGCGCGTCGGCACATGCGGCAGCAGCGAGTTCAGGACGAACAGGTTCATGCCGACGGGCGGGCTGATCAACCCGATCTCCACCACCACCACGATCAGGATGCCGAACCAGATCGGATCGAAGCCCAGGTGCACGACGAGAGGAAAGAATACCGGCACCGTCAGCAGGATCATGGAGAGCTCCTCCATGGCTGTGCCGAGGATGACGTAGATGGCGCAGATCGCGGTCACCACCATGATCGGCGACAGGTTGAGCGTGGTGACGAGGGTCTTCAGGTCGCCCGGCATGGTCGTGTAGTTGACGAACTCCGCAAACATCAGCGCGCCCGTCAGGATGGCGAACAGCATCGCCGTCGTGCGCGCCGATTCCACAAGCGCGTCGAGGAGAGTGCGCCAGGTCAGCGCCCGCCGGGTCACGGCGAAGCACAGCGCCCCGAAGGCACCCATGCCCGCTCCCTCGGTAGCAGTGAAGACGCCGCCGTAGATGCCGCCCATCACCACGACGAAGAGCATCGCGACCGCCCAGACATCCTTGAGCGCGGCGAGCCGATGGCCCCACGTGGAGCGCTCGCCGCGCGGGCCGGAGGCGGGGTCCGTCCACACGATCCACTGCACGGCAATGCACAGCAGCAGGGTGGCCAGCAGGCCCGGCAAGATGCCCGCCGCGAACAGCTTGCCGATGTTGGTCTCCGTCATTACGCCGTAGATCACCATGATGGTCGAGGGCGGAATGAGGATGCCCAGCGTGCCGCCGCCGGCGATGGCGCCCGTCGACAACCGGTCTGAGTAGCCGTGCTCGCGCATGGCCGGATATGCGACCTTGGCCATCGTCGCCGCGGTTGCGATCGAGGACCCGCAGATGGCGCCGAAGCCGGCGCAGGCGACCACCGTCGCCATGGCCAGGCCGCCGCGCAGGTGGCCGATGAAGGTGTAGGCGGCGCGGAACAGCTCCTGCGACATGCCCGCCCGCGTGACGAGGTTGCCCATCAGGATGAACAGCGGGACGACTGACAGCGTGTAGTTGCGCCCCGTTTCGTAGACCTTGGTCTCGACCATCGCCATGGCTGGAGCGAAGTTCCAGTCGCGCAGGTAGGCCACGCCCAGGAAGCCGACGAGGCCCATGGCGAACGCGATCGGCAGGCGCAGCAGCGCCAGCACCATCATGAGCCCGAGGCCGATCAGGGCTTCCGTCATGTGGTGGTCGTCTTGTTGGGGTCGAAGCGCGGTTCCGCGTCGGGCCGGGCCGGCAGCGCCACCTTCACGAGATGGATGATGCCGGTGATCGCCACCATCGCCGCCATGAAATAGACGAACGGTGAGACCGGGATGCGCAGCACCTCCGTGGTGTCGCCGTAGCCCGCGATCTTGCCGGCCTTGATCCACACCCGCCAGGCGAGGCCGAGGATGATGACGCCGCAGACGAGATCGACGAACCTTCGCAGCAGGCGCCGCCCGCTTGCGCCGAGGGCCGCGTCGATGAAGTCGAGCGTCACGTGCTCGTCGGTGCGCGATGCCAGCGGCAGTCCCGCGAAGATCAACGCCAGCAGCGACAGCTCCGTGATCTCGAAGGCGCCGCGCAGCGGCCAGTTGAACAGGTAGCGGCCGATCACGTCGGCCGTCGTCAGCAGCACTAAGCCGAACAGCAGCACGGCCGCCGCCGCTCCGAGCGCGCGATCGAGCCAGGCTCCAGCCTCGAAGCGGTCCGATGCCACGGCGGTCTCGTCAGTTGCCCGCTGCGACGCGTTTGAGCTCTTCGCGGAACTCGGCGAGCATCTTGGCGCCGTCGACACCCTTGGCGGTGGCCGATTGCACCCATTTGTCCTCGATACCCTTCGACTTGTCCTGCACGCCCTTCACCAGCTCGGGCGAAGCGTCGAGGATCTGGATGCCGGATTTCTTCATCTCCTCGAGCGACGCGCGGTCGGCCGCGTCCCAGGCCTTGCCGGCGAGCCGCGCCAGGGCCTCGCCCGAGACGGACGTGATGGCGTCCTGGTCCTGCTTGGAGAGCTTGTTCCACTTGTCCTCGTTCATGAAGAAGCCGAACGCGGAGCCGTAGAAGCCGCCGGGAAACAAGGTGGCATGCTTGATCACGGTACCGAGCTTGAACGATGAGATCGACTCGAGCGGAAAGAATGTGCCGTCCGCGACCCCGGAGCTCAGCAGCTCGTAGGACTCCGGCGCCGGCTTGACGAAGGCCGACGCGCCGAGAGCGCGCGCCATCTCCTCGGAGATGCCGCCGCCGGAGCGGATCTTCATGCCGGCGAGGTCATCCACCTTGGTGATCGGGCGCTTGGTGTTGAACATCTGCCCCGGTCCGTGCGTGAAGACGCCAAGCAGCTTGACGCCCTTGTACTCGCCGACCTGATGCAGGTACTTCCAATGGATGCGCGAGTAGGCGACGGAGTTGATCTCGGCCGTGGCTCCGCCGCCCGGCAGCTCCGGCAACAGGGGCAGCACATGACGGGCCGGCGTGTAGCTGGCGGTGACGTAGGAGACATCGACGAGGCCGTCCTTCACCGCGTCGAACGTGCCGGGCGCCGCGGCGGGGGCCTTCGGCAGCATCTGCAGCTTGACGCGCCCGTCGGTGGCCTTCTCCACCTGCTGGGCCCAGACGGTCAGGATGTCCTTGGTGAGAAGATGGGAGGGCGAGACCCAGCTCGACATGGTCATCGTCGTCTGGGCGGCCGCGGGCCATGCGGCGAGCCCTGTGGCGGCGAGCACGGCGATGCTGCGCGCGGCAGCGGCGATGAAGCGACGCATTGGATCCTCCCGATTTCCCCTTTGCTTCGGGGCATCCGGCCATCAGGTCGTGCAAACCGTCAAGTCTTATTCGTCCTGCGGTAGATGTTGGGAGGAGGGCCGACCAGCTGCTTGAACATCGTCGTGAACGCCGCGGGGCTGGAATATCCCAGATCGAAGGCGATGGTCGTCACCCGCTCTCCCTCGAGCAGGCGGGGGAGAGCCGACAGCAGGCAAGCCCGCCGCTGCCAGGCCGAAAAGGTCAGGCCGGTCTCGCGCTTGAAAAGCCTGGTGAATGTCCGGCGGCTCACCGCCAGCTCCCGGCTCCAATGATCGATCGTGTCCTGGGCGCTCGGTTGCTCGATGAAGCGCCGGCATCGAGCCGCGAGCCTCGCGTCGGTCGGCAGAGGCAGGCTCAGGGGCAGCACCGGCGCCGCTCGGACCTCGTCGATCAACAGAGACATGAGCTTCCCAGCCCGACTTCTGCGGTCGTACTCGGAAGGAAGGTCGACGGCCTCGATCAGCAGGTGCTTCAGGAGCGGCGAGATGCCGATGACCTGGCAGTGCTGCGCCATGCCACGCGCGGTCTTCCGGTCCAGGTAGACGCTGCGCGTCGCCACCCGGCTCAGCATGGCGATGCTGTGCGTGACGCCGCTGGGGATCCAGATGCCCTGGTGCGGCGGAACCATCCAAGCCCCGTGCGCGGTCTCGACGAGCATCGTTCCCTGCTCGGCGAACAGCAGCTGCGATCGCCCGTGCCGATGCGCGGGATGCAGGTGCCCGGCCGGATAGTCGTTGCCGACGGCGACGACGGGCCTGCGCACCCGCTCGATCTGCTCAGCTCGTATGTGTCTCGCCATGGCCCGATTGTGGTTCACTTCGGCCCACTTCTCAAAGCGGGCCACCGGCCGATCCCTATATTTGGCGGCTCAGCGCGCCAAGCCGGTCATGCGGGGCACGACACATGCATCGGCATGAGCTCAGAAAGGCGGTGGGGGAATGGGCCCGGATAGTCCGGACGATAAGGCGTCGGCCTCGGCCCGAAACGTGAGCAAGCGCGAGCTCTTCCTCGGCTTCCTCAAGATCGGCTTGCTCGGCTTCGGAGGCGTGGCGCCATGGGCACGGCACGTCATCATCGAGGAACGGCGCTGGCTGACGGACAGGGAGTTCGCGGCCATTCTCGGCATAGGCCAGGTTCTGCCGGGCCCGAATACGCTGAACGCCGCCGTGATCATCGGCAACCGCTTCCAGGGTGTAGCCGGGGTCCTGCTCTGCCTTCTGGGCCAGATGGCGATGCCGATCGTGATCGTGGTTGCGCTGGCAGCCGTCTATGACCGTTTCGCCGCCGTGCCCGAGGTGAGAGCCGGCTTGGCCGGCGCGGCGGCCGGTGCCGCGGGGCTTGTCCTTGGAACAGGGCTCAAGATGATCCAGAGGATCCGCCCTACGCCGTTGGCGTCGCTGGTAGGCGCTCTCGGTTTTGCCGCCATCGGCGTACTCGGATGGCCTCTCGTTCCCGTGGTGGCCGTTCTGGTGCCGCTTGGCATCGCTGCAGCAGTGCTGGAGCGGCGCGCATGACTTTGGGTCTTCTGTTTCAGATCGCGTGCACGTTCGCGATGATCTCGCTCGTCTCGATCGGCGGGGTGAATGCCATCCTTCCCGAGATCCGTCGGCAGGTGGTGGACAACCACGCATGGATGAGCGATGCGGCGTTTGCCAATGCCTTCGCCATCGCACAGGTCGCGCCCGGACCCAACAGCATCATGGTGAGCCTGATCGGGTGGCAGCTGGCTGGACTCGCGGGTCTGCTGGTCGCCACCCTCGCCATCGTGGGTCCGTCGTGCACGCTTGCGTATTTCGCCGCCCGAGCATTCGAGCGCTGGTCGGAGAACCGGTGGGTTGCGATCGCAAGAGAGGGGTTGGTCCCCGTCGCCCTGGGGCTCATCCTGGCGAGCGGCGTGTCCATGATGCGCATCGCCGATCATGACGCGCTGACAGTCGCAACCAGCATAGCCACGGCCGCATTCGTCGTGTTCAGCCGCCGCAACCCGCTGTGGGCGCTTGCTGCGGGCACCGCAGCAAGCATCTTTGCCCTGCACCTCGCGTGAGCAGAGCTTCCGGTCCGTTCGGTGTCTGGGCCAAGGCTGATGCTCTGCCGATTTCGAGCCCGGATTGTCGGAAGATCGACGACGGAGTCCAATCGGAGGCAGGACCCGCCTACTCGCGCGGCCAGTCCGCCGCGCCGGCATGGGTAACGGCGCCCTCGCGCGCGGGACCGACGAGGCGCGCGTATTTCTCCAGCACGCCGGCGAGGCGCTCGGCCGAGCGCGGTACATGCGCGGCGCGGCGGGCGGCGAGCTCGGTGTCCCCGATCTGCAGATCGATGGTGCGGGCGATGCAGTCGATGCGGACGCGATCGCCGTCGCGGACAAGAGCGATGGGACCGCCGACGGCCGCCTCCGGCCCCACGTAACCCACCATCATGCCGCGCGTGGCGCCCGAGAAGCGGCCATCGGTGACGAGGGCCACCTTCTCGCCCATGCCCTGCCCGTAGATCAGCGCCGTGACGCCCAGCATCTCGCGCATTCCGGGCCCGCCCTTCGGTCCCTCGTTGCGGATGATCAGCACGTCGCCTTCCCGGTAGTCGCGCGCCGAGACGGCCGCGAAGCACGCTTCTTCGCCGTCGAACACGCGCGCTCGGCCATCGAAGGCGAGCGACTTGAGGCCGGCGATCTTGATCAGCGCGCCGTCGGGAGCGAGGTTGCCGCGCAGCACGACGAGGCCGCCCGTCGCCTGCAAGGGCTGCGAGGCCGGCCGCACGATCTCGCCGTCCGGGCCGGCGTGACCGGAGAGGCGGTCGGCCAGCGTCTGGCCCGACAGCGCGAGCGCGTCACCGTGCAGGAAGCCGCCGTCGAGCAGCGCCTTCAGCACGGCGTCGGTACCGCCGGCACGATGCAGGTCGACGGCGAGGTAGCGTCCTCCCGGCTGCAGGTCGGCGATCAGCGGCGTGCGTGCGAACACCTCGGCCACGTCGTCGAGGGTGAAGCGGATGCCGGCCTCGTGCGCGATCGCCGGCAGATGGAGGCCGGCGTTGGTCGAGCCGCCCGTCGCCGCCACCGCCGCGGCCGCGTTCTCCAGCGATCTGCGGGTGACGAGGTCGCGCGGCAACGGACCGCCTGCTGCCAGGATCTCCGTCACGCGCCGGCCGGCACGGCGGGCGAGCGCGAGGCGCTCGGAGTAGACCGCGGGCAGCATCGCCGATCCCGGCAGTGCCAGGCCCAGCGTCTCCGATACCATCGCCATGGTGTTGGCGGTGAACTGACCGGGGCACGATCCCACCGTCGGCGCGCACGCTCGTTCCAGCTCGTGCAGCTCGGCCTCGCTCATGGTGCCCGTCAGCACCGAGCCCACGCCCTCGTAGGCCGTGAGCACGGTCACGTCGCGGTTCTGCCACCGGCCGGGCAGCATGGCGCCGCCGTAGACGAACACGCTCGGGCAGTTGAGCCGCACCATCGCCATCATGATGCCAGGCAGCGTCTTGTCGCAGCCGGCGAAGCCGACGAGTGCGTCGTAGGCGTGGCCGCGCATGACCGCTTCGATGGAGTCGGCGATGATCTCGCGCGACACCAGGCTGAGCCGCATCCCCTTGTGGTTCATCGATACGCCGTCGGAGACGGAGATGGTGGTGAACGGCACCGGCACGGCGCCGCCGGCCGCCACGCCGAGTCGGGCCGCGTCGGCCTGGGGTCCGAGCGACATCGAGCAGGGCGTGTTCTCGCCGTGCGTGCTGACGATGCCGACTTGCGGCTTGCCGAGGTCCTCGTCGTCGAGCCCGGTGGCGCGCAGGAAGGCGCGATGCGGCGCCCGGTCGAGGCCGTCGATGGCGATGCGCGAGCGATTGGTATCCTTGGTGCCCATGGGCGCCGAGCCTAGAGCAAGTGCCGGCGACCCGCCATCTCGCGAGCTGTCCTCTTCGCGGAAGTCCCTTCAACCCTTCCCGCTGCCGTCCAGCGAGAACCGTCCGGGGCCGAAGGCTGCGAGCACGAGCAGGCCGCCGGCGATGGCCAGGTCCTTCTCGAAGTGGAGGAGCTGGTTGCGGTCGGCGAAGTTGGTGTGGAACAGCAGCGCCGCGACGACGCAGAAGATCGCCAGGGCCAGAGCGGCGCAGCGGGTTTGCCAGCCGATCACGAGCAGGATGCCGCCGCCCAGCTCCGCCAGGATCACGGCCGGCAGCAGCAGCCCCGGCACCGAGAATCGCTCCATGTAGGCGGCGGCCGGGCCGTAGCCTCGAAGCTTGCTCCAGCCCTCGAGAAGGAACAGCGCGGCGAGCAGCAGGCGCCCGACGAGCGCCGCTGCCGATTGTGTGAGTCTCGTTGCGCATGTTGGCCCGCGTGCGGAATTGCAAAGCTGCTCAGTTAGTCTTCGGCGTGCCGGCTTGGGCAAGCGCTTTTTGCAGGTCCTCGAGCTCCTCGCAGCCTTGCGGACAGAGCTTCGTCAGCAGGACCACGTGCTCGCGCGCCTTCGTCAGCTCTCCGGTCTGGACGTAGAGCTCGCCCAGATACTCGAGGGCGCCCTTGTGCTCGGGGTCGAAGTCGAGCGCCTTCTTGTAGAAGGTGTAGGCCGTCTTGAGGTCGCCGCTCTTGCGCAGGCTGAAGCCCAGCAGGTTGTAGACATCGGCGTGTTGCACGCCCTTGTCGATCATGCCGTAGAGATCGGCGATAGCAGGCTTGAACTCCTTGGCCTTGATCTTGGCGCGCACGGCCGTCAGGTCTGGCGCGTCCCGCGTGGTTGGCGTGTCCACGGCGTTCGCGCCAGACGCAAGCCCGGCCGCCAGGAGGGCGAGGCCGAAAGCGCCGGCGATTATCGAGCTGCTCATTCTCATGATTGCACCCTTCGCGTTTGCTCAAAGTCATTCGCCGCCCGCAGCGGCAACAAAGCATCGGTCGGTCCTTGCGTTTTCACCGCACCCAAGGGGAGGGGAATCCGCTGCGGTAACGATTTCGTTCTGACGCGCAGGGCTTCACGTCTTCACGGGAGTGAAGGCGTAGCCGTTGCCGTCCTTGGCGAACGAGCCGGCGCCGGGGAACGGGAAGTGGGCGCCACAGATCATCATCTTCTCCGCGATTACCCGGTCGAGCAGCTTGCGCCGCGAGTCCACCGCCAGCGGGCCGTCCTGGTCGTAGGCGCCCTGCCAATCGGGATGCGGGGCCAGCAGCGCCGGCACGTAGGCCGTGTCGTTGGAGATCATCAGCTGCTGGCTGCCGCTGCTGACATGGAACGCCGCGTGACCCGGGGTGTGGCCCGGTGCACTGACGAGGCGGATGCCGGGAGCGACCTCCTTCTCGCCCTCGATCAGCTTGAAGTTCTTCCAGCCCGGGAAGGCGGCGTTGATGCGCGTGCCCAGCCCCTTGCGCGCCTCGGGCAGCTTCTCGACCCGGCCCGGCTCCGTCCACCAATTGTACTCCGTGGCCGTCACCACCAGCTCGGCGTTTGGGAAGGTGGGTGCGTTGGTGCCCTTCTGCATCAGTCCGAAGATGTGATCGGGGTGGAAGTGGGAGACCAGGATGGTACCTATCTTGGTGGGATCGATGCCGGCGGCCTGCATGTTGGCGGCAAGCCTGCCGGCCGTCGGCTGCCACTGGCCGGCACCCGAGCCCGAAGTCGACCATGATCAACTGGTCGCCCACTTTCAGCACCACGACGGTGAGTGGGATCGACACGAACTCCGTCGGCAGCCCGGCCTTGCCGAGTGCCTCCTTGGTATCGTCCACGGAAGCGTTCCTGATGAACGCCGGGTCGTGCGGCTTCTCCCAGATCCCATCGTAGAGGGCGGTCACCTCGATCGAGCCGACCTTGTATTTGTGAAAGCCCTTGGCGGGATCGGGGGTCTTCTGGGCATGGGCGGGACTTATGAAGGCGAGCCGCTTGTCGAGTCCGAGTGCAGCTGCGAAGGCTGCCCCGGCGATCATGTTGCGACGCGAAAGATCGACCATCGGGGATGGCTCCGTTGGGCATCGAGGCGGGGCCGGTTGGCCCTACATGGTGGTCTATCTCGCGGTGCCGTCCGTTATTCTCGCCCGACCCACATCGTTCGCGCGGTTTGGTCGCGCTCACCCAAACGTGACCGCTCGGGAATAAACGCGTCGCGCGAGAGGTATTATCTGCGTGAGGGGCACAATCGCCCCCGAGCAACGAGATGCGGGTCCGTGAGCTCACTGCCGTCCTTCGAGCGCTTGGCCCTGCCGTGCATGGAAGCGGCTTACAACCTGGCGTTTTGGCTCGTGCGCTCACGCACCGACGCGGAGGACATCGTGCAGGAGGCCTATCTGCGTGCCTTCCGGGCCTTCGACGGCTTCCACGGCGAGGATATGCGGCCATGGTTGCTCGCGATCGTGCGCAACTCCGCCTACCGCTGGCTCAACAACCGGCGCCGCTCGGGCAGCGTGATCTCGCTCGAGGAGGCCTTTGCCGACGGCGCCGGCGACGACATCGACCAACTCGCGACGGACGAGCCCTCGGCCGAGGCGCGCCTGATCGGAGCCGCCGAGCGGGATTATGTGCTGCGGGCGCTGGCGGAGCTGCCACCCGCTTTGCGCGAGGTGCTGGTTCTGCGCGAGATCGAGGACCTCTCCTATCGCGACATCGCCGAGGTGACCGGCGCTCCGATCGGCACCGTCATGTCCCGGCTGTCGCGGGGGCGCGGCGAGCTGCGCAAGGTTCTGGCGAGACTGATCGAAAAGGATGAGCCCAATGCAGTGTGAGCGGGCACGCGAGCTGCTGAGCCCGTATCTCGACGGCGAGCTGTCGGCGCAGGAGCGTCGCGTCGTGGCGGCCCATATCGAGGGCTGCCGGATCTGCGAGGCGCAGGTCGCCGACTTCCAGCGCGTCGGCCGGACACTCGCCGAGGCGGGGCGCGAGCCGATGCCGAAAGCCCTGGCGCTGCGTCTGCGCGCCAACCTTGCACGCGAGGCGGAGAAGACCGCGCCGGTTCTGGTGGCGCCGGCGGTCGTGATGCCGACTCGTCGCCGAGCCCCATTCGCGGCGCGGGCGCTCCTGCGGCAGGCGGCTGTGGTCGCCGCGGCATGCGTACTCTCGGCGCTGGCGACGTGGTGGATCTTGGGCACGCTTGGGGAGACGTCGCGCCTGGAGCAGGAGGTGCTCGCGGCCCACGTCCGCTCGCTTCTGCAGGACAGCCCGATCCAGGTGGCCTCCTCCGACGCCCACACCGTCAAGCCGTGGTTCTCGGGCCGCGTCGATTTCGCCCCGGACGTGAAGGACCTCGCGGCAGAGGGCTTCCCTCTGATCGGCGGACGGCTCGACTACGTCGGCGGCCGGCGCGTCGGCGCCGTCGTCTACAGGCGCCGCCTCCACACCATCAACGTGTTCATGTGGCCGAGCACGAGCCCCGGTGACGCCGCGCCGCGGCTCGTGACACGCAACGGCTACAACCTGCTCGGCTGGAGCCGTGGCGGCGTCGCCTACTGGGCCGTTTCCGATCTCAACGCCGGCGATCTCGGCCAGCTGCAGGGCCTGCTGTGACCAATTGGAGTCAGAGCCCTTGCCCATGCGTCTTCCAAAGTCGTTGGTGCCACCGCGAAAGGTCTGGCGCTATCGCGCGAATGTTCTGACGTCTCGTCATCTCGACGTCATGCCCGCGGAGGCGGGCACCCACGACACAGAGCCGCGAATGTGCGGAGGCTTGCATGGGTCCCCGCCTTCGCGGGGATGACGGTGCGGTTGTGGCAACGCGTGTCAGAACATATGCGCGGCGGCATGGCCCCTCAGCCAACGTTTGACGACGGGCAGGCCTTCGGGTTCAATCCGCCGGGCATGACGCTTTGAGAGGCGTCGAACGCGGAGATCCAAAATGCGTGTGACGACTATGCGTCTCGGGCGCCGCAGCGTACTGGGCCTCGCGGCTCTGGCGGTGGCAAGTCTGGTCGCGGCACCTGCGGCCTCCGCCGAGACCACGCTGAAAGTCGCGCTCCACTCCGACCTCAAGATCATCGATCCCGTCTGGACCACGGCGCTGATCACCACGCACCACGGCATGATGGTCTACGACACGCTGTTCTCGCTGGACGAGAAGCTGCAGGTGCAGCCGCAGATGGTCGACAAGTGGAGCGTGAGCGACGACAAGCTCACTTGGACCTTCACGCTGCGCGATGGCCTCGAGTGGCACGACGGCCAGCCCGTGACCGCGGAGGACTGCATCGCTTCCTTGAAGCGCTGGAGCGTGCGCGACGGCATGGGCCAGAAGCTCATGACCTTCGTGGCCGAGCTGAAAGCCACGGACGGCAAGACGTTCGTCTTGAAGCTCAAGGAGCCCTACGGGCTGGTGCTCGCCACACTGGGCAAGTCGACGTCCAACTTCCCCTTCATGATGCCCAAGCGCATTGCCGAGACCGACCCCGGCACGCAGATAACCGACTCCACCGGCTCCGGCCCCTTCATCTTCAAGAAGGACGAGTGGAAGCCCGGCGAGAAGGCCGTCTATCTCAAGAACCCCAAATACAAGCCGCGCGCCGAGCCGCCATCGGGCTTCGCCGGCGGCAAGGTGGTCAAGGTCGACCGTGTCGAATGGATCTGGATCGCCGACCCGCAGACGCAGGTCAACGCGCTGCTCAACGGCGAGATCGATTTCATCGAGGCGCCGCCGCACGACCTGATCCCGCTGCTGGTCAAGGATACGAATATCAAGACGCTTGTGGTCGCTCCCATGGGCCGCCAGTACGCGTTCCGATTCAACGCGCTGCACAAGCCCTTCGACAATGCCAAGGTGCGCCAGGCCGTGGCCTACGCCCTCAACCAGAAGGACTTCCTGAACGCCACGATCGGCGATGCCGAATACTTTGCAACCTGCAAATCGCTGTTCCCCTGCGGCTCACCCTTCGAGACCACCAAGGGGTGGGAGGACAAGCTCGAGAGCAATGTCACCAAAGCCAAGGCGCTGCTGCAGGAGGCTGGCTACGACGGCACGCCGGTCGTGCTGATGCAGTCCACCGACATCGCTTCGCTGTCGAACCTGGCGCCGGTCGCCAAGTCGCTGATGGAGAAGGCGGGCCTCAAGGTCGACCTGCAGGCCATGGACTGGCAGACGCTGGTATCGCGCCGCTCCAAGAAGGACCCGCCGGCATCGGGCGGCTGGAACGTATTCCTGACCTCATGGGGCGGCGTCGATGTGCTCGATCCCGTCTCGACCAACTTCCTCAACGCGACCTGCGACAAGGCGACCTTCGGCTGGCCTTGCGATCCCGAGATGGAGCGCCTGCGCGATGCCTTCGCCAAGGAGACCGACCCTGCCAAGCAGAAGGTGATCGCCGAGGCTGTGAGCATGCGGGCAGCTGAATCCCCCACCCATATCCATCTTGGGCAATACACGGCTCCGGTCGCGTTCCGCAAGAACATCACCGGAGCGCTGGTCGCCTCCAACGTGGCGTTCTGGAACATCGAAAAGAAGTGAGCCGAGGGTCATCCCGGCGCCGGTCGCCGGGATCGATCGCGCTGCTTACTCCGCCGTCAGCGGACCGCTGATCCGGGCATCTCCGACCTTCGCCGAGGGCGCGCAAGGCCCAGGAACGACAGCCGCGACGTCTGGTGATCCGGTGCGCCCAATCGCCGCCCAGACGGTGCAGATGTTCATCAAGACGGGCGTAATCCCCGCCACCGGGCTGCGTGCAATACTGGGGCCACTCCGGTCTCAAAAGGGAGTTGGTCGCAAACGCGTTGCGACCGATCCGCCGGAGGCGCGCGACGGCGACACGGTTCAAACCCGTGCGCCCGGACCTATGGTGATCGGATCGGTCAAGCAGGTTCCAGCGCGACGACGGGGCGTCAGGCCGCAAGTCTGGGCGCCATACAAATGCACGGTCCGGCGGCAAGACGCCCCGCTCTCTTTTCTGTCACTGACACTTGCGGATAGCGAGTGGCGGGCAATCGGCGTTTTCACAAGCGGTTGGCCGGCGACACGGGTCGCCGAATGTATGACACGCGGTTGGGTCGTCCCTCGCGGCTATTGGCCGAAGCGTGGGTTGTGTCAGGCGCAGCGCTGACACGCCGTCAATCGAATGCGACCTCGACGGTGCCGAGATCGCCGAAGTCGGCCACGGCGGCCTCCCCAGGCTTGGGCGTGTGGATGCCGGTCATGGTGCCGGTCATGACGAATTGTCCCGGCAGGATGGCGAGCCCCCGCACGCGCAGCGCATTGACGAGCCACTCGAGCACATTCACCGGGTCGCCCAGGACCACCGCACCGCTCCCTTGCTGGCGAAGTACGCCGTCGATCGACAAGCCAACCGCATGCGAGACGAGATCGAGGAAGCGCCAATCCCGGCATGGCGTACCCAGCACCGCGGCGCCGTTGCCACAGAAGTCGGCCACCAACTGCGGAATGTGGTCGACGGTGAGCCGCTTGAACCTCGGACTGATGATCTCGATGGCCGGGCAGACGGCATCGACGGCGGCCAATACGTCCGCTCGCGAGTATGGCGCCGTGCGCGCCGGCAGGCTCTCGCGGAAGGTGAATGCGAACTCCAACTCCAGCATCAGGTGCTGGAAGGCGGTGGCCTTCAGGCGTGCGGGGCTTCGGAAGACGCTTTCCTTGAACACGGGGCCGTAGACCGGCTCGCCGATCGCGAAGAGCTTCTGCACCTCCTGCGAGGTGGCTCCGACCTTCCAGCCGACGACCTCGTCGCCCCAGCGCTCGGCTGCGACCTGCTGCATTCTGTAGCCGTCCGCGAGGGAGCCCGGGCGATGCGCTTCGGGGAGACCGGCCAGCTTCCCGACGGAGCGTCTGGCCTGCAAGATCTGGTCGGCCCCAAGCAACAAGTCTTCTTCCGTCATCTTCCCCCCAAGGCGCTTGCGCCGCGGCCGTTCCAATTCCATTGTGCCGATGCGCTCGGGCGCCACAAGCATTCGTTCTGGGAGGTCGTTCATGGTTTGCAGGCAGGGGTTGATCGTTGCCCTCGCGCTTTCACTCGCCACCGCCACGGCAAACGCCGAGGTGAGCGAGCTCAAGATCACCAAGCAGCCGGGGTTGCTGTTCTCCCCGATGCTCCTGATGGAGCATCACAAGCTCGTCGAGAAGCATGCCAAGGAGGCCGGCGTGCCCGAGCTGAAGGCCTCATGGCTGACGATCATGAGCGGCGGCGCCAACAACGATGCCCTGCTGTCGGGAAGCGTGCACATTACAACCAGCGGCGTCACCAATCTGCTGCTGCTCTGGGCCAAGACCAACGGCGACGTCAAGGCGATCAGCGGCGTCAGCGGGCTTCCCTACAAGCTCCTCACCCGCAATCCGAGCATCAAGACCATCAAGGACTATGGCCCCAGCGACCGCATCGCCGTGCCGACGGTGCGCCAGTCGATCCAGGCCATTACGCTCGGCATCGCGCTGGTGAAGGCCTACGGCGACGACAAGGCCGGCGAGAAGCTGGTCCCCAACCAGGTGCAGATGGGGCATCCGGATGCGCTGACGGCGCTGCTCAATCCCCAGCACGAGGTGACGAGCCATTTCGCCTCCTCGCCGTTCCAGGAGATCGCCCTCAAGAACCCCGGCATCCACGTCGTTCTGGAATCCGGCGATGCGCTGGGTGGCGACGGCCACGTCGCGCTCGCCTACGGCACCACCAAGTTCTACGAGGAGAACCCCAAGACGGTGCGGGCATTCCTGGCTGCCTACGAGGAGGCCGTCGGCATGATCAAGAGCGACCCGAAGTCTGCAGCCGATGCCTATCTTTCGATGGTGAAGGAGCGCGCGACGGCCGAAGAGGTGGTGCAGCTTTTCAAGCAGCCCGGTGCGATCTTCCAGGCGGCACCGATCCGCACGATGGTCTACGCCGACTACATGGCCAAGGCCGGCTTCATCAAGCCGGCGCCCAAGAGCTGGAAGGACTATTTCTTCCCGCTGCTGCACGACCGCAACGGGAGCTGAGCCGCGACGACTGATGCCCAACGAGTGTCGGCGCCGCCTCGGCCCTGGTCTTTGGGTGTGAAGGAATGCGCGACGCTCAGCCCGCATTCAACTTGTCATCCCGGCGCTTGTCGCTGGGATCCACCCATCCACGAACGCCGGAGCAGGCTGTTAGATGGATCCTGGGCACAAGGCCCAGGATGGCAGATTCCATCTTGGGAGGTCTGTCGAGCCACCTATGTGCGCCGCGCGCAGCGGGTCCCCGACAGCCTGAAACATCTATCGCGAGTTACACGGCCGGGCGTAGCATTGCCGCAATGATTGCGATCGAGGGAGGCATGTGATGAGCGCTGCGGCAACGAGGCCCGAGGACGATGCCGGTCTCGCCGGCAAGGTGGCCATCATCGCCGGCGGCGGCGCGGCGGGCGACGGCATCGGCAATGGCCGTGCGGCGGCGATCCTCCTTGCTCGCGCAGGCACCCGCGTGCTGGTCGTCGACCGCGAAGGCGCGCTGGCCGAGCGCACCGTGGCCATGATCGCCGGCGAAGGCGGGACGGCGGCTGCGCACCAGGCCGACCTCACCGATCCCGCGCAGGCCCGCGACATGGTGACGGCGGCGCTGGACCGTTTCGGCCGGCTCGATTTCCTCGACAACAATGTGGGCATCGGCAGTCGCGGCTCGGTCGTGGACGAGACGCCCGAGAACTGGCGCCGCGTGATGCAGGTCAATGTCGAGCCGATGTTCCTGGCCGCCAAGTATGCGATCCCCGCCATGATCAAGACGGCCAAGCGAGGAGCCATCGTCAACATCTCCTCGATCTCGGCGTTGCGTCCGCGCGGGCTCACCGTCTACTCCGCCTCCAAGGGCGCGGTCATCGCACTCACCCGCGCCATGGCCGTCGACCACGCCGGCGAGGGCATCCGCGTCAACTGCATCACGCCCGGGCCGGTCTACACGCCGATGGTCTACCAGCGCGGCATGAGCCCGGCCGCGCGCGACACGCGCCGCAAGGCCTCCCCGCTCGGTCTCGAGGGTACGGGCTGGGATATCGGCCAGGCCGTGCGCTTCCTGCTGTCGGATCACGCGCGCTACATCACGGGCCACACGCTGGTGGTCGACGGCGGCGTGACCCTGCAGGGCCCTGCACGCGATAGCGAAGCGCACTGAGCCCAAGGAACGAAGCAAAGGATCGAAGGACCCAAGCCCATGGCCCGCGTACCCTACCTCGACAAATCGGATCTCGCGCCGGAGAACCAGGATCTGCTGGCGCGCAGCATCACGCTGCACCGCGCGCTGGTTCACAGCCCGAACGGTGCAAGGGCCTTCGGCGGGCTCGGCCAGTTCATCCGCCACAAGAGCCGGCTCGATCCGCGCCTGCGAGAGCTTGCTATCCTGCAGGTCGGCTATCTCGCGCGGGCACCCTACGAGTGGTCGCACCACGTCAAGATTGGCCGCGAATTCGGCGTCACCAACGACGACATCCGCGCCCTGATCGCGGAGACGGAGGGCAAGTCGAGCAAACTCGAGCCGCTGGCGAAGCT
This sequence comes from uncultured Alphaproteobacteria bacterium, assembly GCA_963774165.1. Taxonomy (GTDB): domain Bacteria; phylum Pseudomonadota; class Alphaproteobacteria; order Rhizobiales; family Hyphomicrobiaceae; genus AWTP1-13. Next base: position 144,979 of record CAVZEC010000018.1, read on the forward strand.
GGTGCTGAAGGCCGCGCGCGAGGCGACCAACGATCTGGCCGTCTCCGAGGTGACCTTCGCGGCTCTGCGCAAGGACCTCGACAACGAGCGCATCGTCGATCTCGTCATCACCATCTCGTTCTACAACGCGGTGGTGCGGCTGCTCGGCAGCTTGGCAATAGATGTCGAGCCCGAGTACCAGCCCTATCTCGACGAGTTCCCGTTGCCCCCTGCCGGAAAATCCTGATGGGCGACGCCGGCAAGAAGGCCCCCGCCACCCCGCGTCCGGCCGCCACCGTGGTGATCCTGCGCGACGGGCGCGTTGGGATAGAGGTCTTCATGGTGGTGCGCCACCACGAGATCGATTTTGCCTCGGGCGCTCTGGTGTTCCCCGGCGGCAAGGTCGACGAGGCCGATGCCGATCCGGCCTGGGCGGAGCTCGCGCCATCGTCTGCTTCCGCGCCCGAGCGCGCCTTTCTGGTGGCATCCGCACGCGAGACCTTCGAGGAGGCGGGTCTGATGCTCGCGCGGCGCGGCGGCGGCGCGGACATGGTCGGGGCCGACGAGGCGCACCGGCTGGTCGAGACCTATCGCGCGCGTCTCGTCTCGGGCGATACGACCTTTCTCGACCTCGTCCGCAGCGAGAACCTGCGGCTGGCCGCCGACCTGATGGTGCCGTTCGCGCACTGGATCACGCCGGAAAGCCAGCCCAAGCGCTTCGATACGCGCTTTCTGCTGGTATCCGCGCCGGTCGAGCAACTCGGCGCCCACGACGGGGCCGAGTCGGTGGAAGGCTTCTGGATCGCCCCGCAGCAGGCCCTTCGCGATGCCGAGGCCGGAACGCGGACGCTGCTGTTCCCCACGCACATGAACCTGCTCAAGCTCACCCGCTACGCCAGCGTGGCCGAGGCGGTGGCGGTGACGCGCACGAGCCCCATCGTCGCCGTCATGCCGCGAGCGGAGCGAACCGCCACGGGCCGGATGCTGCGCATCCCCGCCGAGGCCGGCTATGGCGTCACGGAGTTCTTCGTGCCGATGCCCGCGGCGAAACGATAGGGGCGTACGCATCGTCTGCTGTATCCGCAGAGACAGCCCGCCCCGAGGATGTTCATTATTGTGGCCCGATCGGAGCGGCATCGTCCGCGAGCTTCGGAGCACGATCATGGCACGCAGCGATCCCTGTCCCAAGTGCAGCGGCAGGATGCAGGAAGGGTTCATCGTCGATCGGCTCGACAATGCGGCGCGCCAGATCAGCACGTGGGTCGAGGGGTCGCCGGAGAAGAGCTTTTGGACGGGCCTCAGCCTGAAGGGCCGCAAGATGATCGAGGTACAAACCTATCGTTGCCACAGGTGCGGCTTCCTGGAATCGTATGCCAAGTGATCCCGCGAGCGCGCTGGCATCTCATCCCGATAATGGCAGCGCCTTGGTCATCGGATAGCAGATCCCGACGCCGAAGCCCGGTATGGAGGGGCCGGTCTCGCTGTAGCCCATCGTGAGATAGAACCGGCGCGCCGTCTCGGTGCTCTCCAGCGTGCACGTCGCAAGGCCCAGCTCCGCTGCCTTCGCCTCGAGCGCCCGCATCAGCGCCTTGCTGACGCCGCGAAAGCGGGCGTCGGGCGAAACGTAGTTCAAGGATATCCTTCCCGTGCTCTGGATCGCGGCGACGCCCAGGATGGCACAGCCGTCGTCGGCAACGAGCACGTGGCTGTTGGGTTCGCCGATCCAGGCGCGCACGTTCTCCGGCGTTTTGTTGGCAAGCCACGCGGCAAGCGTCGGGGCGTCGCCGCGATAGTCGTCGCGGCAAAGCTCGGTGATGGAACGCCGCAGCACGACGCATGCCGCCTCGGCGTCCTCCTCGCAGGCTTTTCGAATCCGCATGCCTGTCGCCTGGATCTACCGAGCCTTGTGCCTCGCGATTCAGGCTCTCGTGCACGCCCCTCGGTCCGTCGATTGGTCCTGTTAGCGGTGAGGCGGGTTCTCGTTGGCCGGCGTCGCAGGGCCGGCAGCCCCCTCCGGCGCCGGGGCCAGCTTGGGCCCGCCCTTCGCGACTGCCACCATCGCCGGGCGCAGTACGCGATCCTCGATCATGTAGCCCGCCTGGAACACCTGCACGATGGTGCCGCTCGGCACGTCGCTGCGCGGGATCTCCATCACGGCCTGATGCAGGTGCGGATTGAAGGGCTCGTTCAACGGCTGGACGCGCTGGATGCCGTGACGGTCGAGCACGTTGAGCAGTTCGCGCTCGGTCATGGTCACGCCCTCGAGGAAGCTCTTGAGGGCTGGATCCTGCTCCGCGGCGCCCGCCGGAATGGCGTCGATGGCGCGTTGGAAGTTGTCGCCGACGTTGACGATGTCGCGCGCCAATTTGGTGACCGCGTACTTGGCGGTCTCCTCCTTCTCGCGCTCCGACCGCTTGCGGATGTTCTCCACCTCCGCATGGGCCCTCAGCAGCCTGTCCTTGAGCTCGGCGGCCTCGGCCTGCAGGGCGACGATCACATCGTGAGGCGTCCGCTGTGCGGACTCGGCGCCACCCTGCTGGGGCCCCGACCTGGGATCGTCGCCGGGAGCCCCCACGCCGGGGACGCCCTGCCGGTCTGCCGAATCGTCTTGCGGCGTGTCGCCCATGGTTGTCGTCCCGCTGTTTTGTGGCCCGCGCTTCGGATCGAGGGAGATGCTTTTCGAAATCAACGGCCGGCCGTGGCCTTGGTTCACGCCCGATATCATGCAGTGGCCGCAAAAAATCAAGTCAGCAGGCGCCCGACCAGCTTGGCGGTGTAGTCCACCATCGGAATGATGCGGGCATAGTTGAGGCGGGTCGGCCCGATGACGCCGAGCACGCCGACCACTTTGCGCTGCTTGTCCTCGAAGGGAGCCACGATCAGCGAGGAGCCAGACATTGAGAACAGCTTGTTTTCCGAGCCGATGAAGATGTGCACGCCGGCTCCGCCTTCGGCGAGGCCCAGCAGCTGGACCAGATCGCGCTTGGTTTCGAGGTCGGCGAACAGCTGGCGGATGCGCTCGAGGTTCTCCAGGCCGTCGACGTCCTTGAGGAGGTTGGCCTGCCCGCGCACGATCAGGCTCTTCTGCTCGTCCAGAGCGCCCGACCACGTGGCGAGCCCCGCCTCGATGACCTTCTGCGTGAGACGGTCGAGCTCATCCTTGGCGGAGGCCAGCTCCCGCTCCACCGTCGTCTTCGCCTCGGTCAACGTCAGGCCGCGGATGTGGGCGTTGAGATAGTTGGCGGCCTCGGTGAGGCTGGAGGGAGGCAGCCCCGCGGGCAGGTCGATCACCCGGTTCTCGACGCTGCCGTCGTCCCCGACCAGGACGACGAGCGCCTTGCCGGGCTCCAGCGGCACGAAATCGATGTGCTTGACCCGGCTCACCTGCTTGTCGGCGAGCACGACACCGGCGCAGTGCGACAGGCCGGAGATCATCTCGCCGGCGTCGTTGAGCACCTGCTCGACCGACTTCTCGCGCCTGATCCTCAGCTGCGCCTCGATCCGGCGGCGCTCCTCGTCGGTGAGGTCGCCGACCTCGAGCAGGCCGTCGACGAACATCCTCAAGCCGACTTCGGTCGGCAGCCGGCCCGCCGACGTATGCCGGGCATAGATGAGGCCGAGGTGCTCCAGGTCCGACATGACGTTGCGGATCGAAGCCGGCGACAGCGTCATGGGCAGGTGGCGCGACAGGTTGCGTGAGCCCACCGCATCGCCGGTCGCCAGGTAGGTCTCCACGATGTGCCGGAAGATGGTCCGCGAGCGGTCGTTGAGCTTCTGCAGCTCGGACAGGGTGCCGGGCGCGCTCGGGCGATTGAAGGGCTTGTCGGTGCTCATACTGGACATGTGTATATCCCTTGCCCGCGAATCTAGGGTGATGCCGCTGCGTCCGTCAAACGGCCTTGCCTTTTGCGGTTGATGCCGGGCCCCTGCTCGCCTAGGGTGCGGCCACCTTAGCACCTAACAGCAGCGCGCCCCCATGCGTCCTTCCAAACGCAAGCCCGACGAGCTTCGCCGCGTCTCAATCGAGCGCGCGGTGTCGATGCATGCCGAGGGCTCGTGCCTGATCAAGTTCGGCAACACGCACGTCAACTGCACGGCGAGCCTGGAGGAGCGCATGCCGCCGTGGCTGAAGGGCCAGGGGCGCGGCTGGGTGACGGCCGAGTACGGCATGTTGCCGCGCGCCACCAACGAACGTACGCGGCGCGAGGCGACGGTCGGCCACCCGTCGGGGCGGACGCAGGAGATCCAGCGCCTGATCGGTCGCGCCCTGCGTGCCGTGGTCGACCTGCCCAAGCTTGGCGAGCGCCAGATCTCCATCGATTGCGACGTGCTCCAGGCGGACGGCGGCACGCGCACGGCGGCCATCACGGGGGCGTGGGTGGCGCTGCACGACTGCTTCAAGTGGATGCAGGCCCGCGACATGATCAAGGAGGGCGTGCTGCGCGACCACGTGGCGGCCGTCTCCTGCGGGCTCTACCGCGGCACGCCGGTTCTGGACCTCGACTATGCCGAGGACTCCAATGCCGACGCGGACGCCAACTTCGTGATGACCGGGTCCGGCGGCATCGTCGAGGTGCAGGGAACGGCTGAGACTGTGCCGTTCTCGCAGGAAGGCTTCGATCAGCTGATGGCGCTGGCCAAGAAGGGCATCGCCGAGCTGATCTCGCTGCAGAAGCTGACCGTGGCGTAGTTTCCTCCCTCCGGAGGGCGCTGTCGTATGATCCCGACCGGCATTCTCGAGACGGTGCTCTATGCCAAGGACCTCGTCGCGGCCGAGGCGTTCTATCGCGACGCCCTGGGGATGGAGCCGTTCACGAGGGTCGCCGGCCGCCATCTCTTCTACCGCTGCGGGGGCCAGGTGCTGCTGATGTTCAATCCCGATGCCACCAGGGTGCCGCCGGCGCTTGACGCACTGCCGGTGCCGCCGCACGGCATGGATGGCGAGGGGCATGTCTGCTTCCGCGCCTCGGCCACCGAGATCGATGCTTGGCGGGCCTCGTTGGAGGCGAAAGGCGTCGCCATCGAGGCCGACTTCGAGTGGCCCGGCGGCGGGCGGTCGATCTATTTCCGCGACCCCGCAGGCAACTGCCTCGAGTTCGCCGAGCCGCGCATCTGGAAGCTCGCATGACGCGCCGTCTCGTTCCCGGCACGCGTCTGGTGGTGGCGAGCCACAACCCGGGCAAGGTGCGGGAGATCCTCGATCTCGTCGCGCCGCACGGCCTGAGCGTGGTGTCGGCGGCCGAGCTGGGCTTGCCGGAGCCGGAGGAGACGGGCTCGACGTTCGCTGCCAACGCGCAGCTGAAGGCCGAGGCGGCCGCGCAGCGCGCGGGGCTGCCCGCCCTCTCCGACGACTCGGGGCTGGAGGTGGAGGCACTGGACGGAGCGCCCGGCATCTATTCGGCCCGCTGGGCCGGGGTAGCGAAGGACTTCGCGGTCGCCATGCGGCGTGTGTCGGACGAGGTCAGGCAGCGCGGGGGCTGGAAAGAACCGGGTCCGAAGGCCAATTTCATCGCGGTGCTCTGCCTGGCCTGGCCGGACGGGGAGGTGGCGCTGTTCGAGGGCAAGGTATACGGACATCTCGTCTGGCCACCCCGCGGAGACAAGGGTTTCGGCTATGATCCGATGTTCGTGCCCGACGGCTACAAGCTGACCTTCGGCGAGATGGAGCCCGATGCCAAGCATGCGATCTCCCACCGCGCCCGCGCTTTCCGGCTTTTTGCCCAGGTCTGCCTCGGCGACGGCGCGGCCGGCTGAGGACGATGCCGGCTTCGGCGTCTACATCCATTGGCCGTTCTGCGCCTCGAAGTGCCCCTACTGCGATTTCAACAGCCATGTGCGGGCGGGCGGTGTCGACGAGGCGCGGTTCCTGCGCGCGTACCTGACCGAGCTGCGGCACTGGGCGGAGCTGGCACCAGGCCGCCAGGTCACCAGCGTGTTCTTCGGCGGCGGCACGCCCTCGCTGATGTCGGCCGGCACGGTGGGCGCGATCCTCGATGCGATCGGCGCGGCGTGGACCGTTGCCGCCGATGCCGAGATCACGCTGGAGGCCAATCCGTCGAGCGTGGAGGCCGGCCGCTTCCGCGGCTATCGCTCAGCCGGCGTCAACCGGGTGTCGCTGGGCGTGCAGGCGCTCGACGATGCCGACCTGCGCGCGCTCGGGCGCCTGCACACGGCAAAGGAAGCGCTGGCCGCCATGGAGGTCGCGCGAGCAACCTTCGAGCGCTGCTCCTTCGACATGATCTATGCCCGGTCCGGGCAGACGCTGCAGGCCTGGCGGTCGGAACTGGGACAGGCTCTGGCGCTGGCCGGCCGGCATCTGTCGCTTTACCAGCTGACAATCGAGCCGGAGACGCCGTTCGCCGCCCTGCACGCACGCGGCAAGCTGCGCGTGCCCGACGGCGATATGGCCCATGCTCTCTACGAGCTCACCCAGGAGATGACGGGCCAAGCAGGTCTGCCGGCCTACGAGATCTCCAACCATGCCGCCCCCGGCGAGGAGTGCCGGCACAACCTGACCTATTGGCGCTACGGCGAGTACGTCGGCATCGGTCCTGGCGCGCATGGGCGCGTGGTGATGGGACGGATGGGGAGCGCCACGCCACGTCGACGGAGCGTCAGCCCGAGCGCTGGGTAGCAGCGCGTCGAGGCGGAGGGGCACGGCGTGATGGAAAGCTTGGCCCTCAGCCGCGCCGAGCAGGCCGACGAGGCGCTGCTGATGGGCCTGCGCTTGAGCGAAGGGCTGGACCTCGATCGGCTCCTCGCCCTCAGCGGCACGCGGCCTCGGGCCGGTGCCGTGGACGACCTGATCGGTCTCGGGCTGATCGAGCGATGCGGGACGAGCAGGCTACGGGCGACCCGCTCTGGCCAGATCGTTCTCAACGAGGTGGTGCTCCGGCTCGCGTCCGCGCTTCAGGCGGCCGGGGAATAGAGCCGCGTCCTCGATCGCAGTCTCCCGTTTCGTGTGAGTAGACAGCGTTTGCCCCCATAGCGATCGGCGCTGTTCTCGTCCCCGGAAAGTGTAGGCGTTGCGTCACGGCACTGGGCTTAACCCTTCAGTGGGCAAATCTCGATTGTGACAGCGCACGGCACTGCGTCGGACAGAACGCAGTAACGCTTATCGTCCAACGTGCTCCCGTCTTATGACCTGCGGGGGACGGAAATGTTGCGCGTAAAGGCAGGATTTTTGGGCACCCTCTGCGTCGTGTGCGGGGCGGCCACGCTCTTTCTCGAAGCCAGGCATAGCCTGACCGGCGTGCAAGTCCCGGCGGTGCTGGTCGATCGCGTGGAAGAGTGCACGGCCGAGTTCCAACCCAAGGGTGAGAGCCGCCGCAAGGAGGCCATGCCCTGCGAGCGCGCCTTCGCGTTCCGCGCCGCCGTCGGCGAGAACAAGGTTAGAGTGCACAAGACCTTCTTCGCTCTCCTGCGCCTGCCCATGGCCAATGGCTCGCAGAGGGCGGTGAAGGTCGACCTAGCCACCGTAAACCCCTACTTGACGCCCTTGGGCAGCTCCGTGCCGGTGGTCTACAATCCGAGCAAACCCGACGACGTGCGCCTGCCCCTGACGTTGGCACGCGTGCAGAGCAACTTGGGCCTGCTGGGTCTAGGCCTGCTCTTGCTAGCCATTGCCTTCATCGGCCCGATCCTGCGTGCGGTGCTGGGAGCTTTTTCCGGCAACGTAAGCTCCGGTGCTGAGCCGGCCGCGCCCGACCTGACGCGCGGCCAGCTCGCGTTGCTGAGTGCCCGGGAAGCGCAACGGGAGCGTGCCGGCGGCGCCCCGGAGCTGCGCCGTGCGGAGACCCGTATCGCCGGCGGCTCGCGGCGCTCGTTCGGGATGCGGTCGTAGTGTCGTTGGTCGCGAGGCCGACGCGGGTCAGTCAGCGAGGTTGAGGACCGAGCGCGGCTGCGCCGAGGTGGCGCGCGTGCTCCCGGTCGGCATGTCGGCGGCGAGGTTCGCTCCCGCATCGACGACGCCGGCGCCGAATTTCTGCACCTCCAGAATGGCGAGCGACCGGTCGGTGGTGCCATCGGGCAGCAGCCGGAAGCCCCCGTCGACACCCGTGAACCCGCTCGCGCGGGTCAGCTGCCCGGAGGTATAGAGCTGGCCTTCGCCGCCGCCCGACAAGGCGATCGCCATGCTGACGGCGTCATAGGCAAGGCTGGCGATGCGCGGCGGCGCCTGCCCGTAGGTCTTGGCGTATTTCTGGGAGAAATCGGTCCATCCGCGCGGATCGGGCGCCGGATACCAGGCCCCGACCAGCCGCGCGTCGCGCCCGGCGTTGGGATAGTCCATGCCTCCGGTACCGAGCAGCTTTATCTTCTCGGTGTCGATCTCGGACTGGGGAAGCAGTCGCGCCACCAGCTCGACGTTCTCCTGGCCGCCGGGCAGGAACAGCGCGTCGACCGGCGACCCCTCGGCCTCCGCAGCCTGGATCGCGGCGCTGACCTTGCGCATGGGCTCCAGCACCCCGTTGGGCGATTGCGGATATGTCTCGAGCGCGACCACCGTGCCGCCGGAGCGGCTCACGGCCTCGGTGAAGGCTGCGGCGACGATCTTGCCGAACGCGTCCTCGGGGATCAGTGCGGCGAACCTGCGCTTGCCCTGCTGGGCCGAATACGCAACCACGCGTGACACCTCGGGCGCGGGCTGGAAGCTCAAGAGGTAGACGCCTCCGCCGGCAGCCTGGCGGTCGGTGGAGAACGACACCACGGGCACGTGGGACTGGCGCGCGAGGGGCGCCACTGCGGTCGCCGATTTCGCAAACAGCGGCCCCAGGATCAGCTGGGCGCCGCCCTTGATCGCGTCCTCGGCAGCTGCCTTCGCGCCGTCGGGCGTGCCCTTGTCGTCCTTGACGATGAGCTGCAGGCTCGGGTTGTCGCGCTCGAACAGCGCCAGCTCGGCTGCCTGCTTGAGGGTCTTGCCGATGACGCCCGTGTGGCCCTGCGCCGACAACGGCACCAGCAACGCCACCTTGACCTGCTGCTTCTTCTCGAAAGGAGTTGGCTCAGTGAAAGAAGGAAGGGCCGAGGTCGCAGACAGCGGATTGGGCCCGTTTGCCGAGCAGGCCGCCAACAGCAATCCGCAAAGCAGCCCCGCCGCCGGGCCACCGGAGGCCCGTAGCCAACAGGGTCCGCTCGCTGCGCGCACCATCGCTCCACCGGCTAGCATTCGCTTTGCCGTAGGTACCCCGCCGAAGGGGCAAGCGCCAGAGCAAAAGGGCAGATGCAACGGGGATTTCAGCTGGCAAACCGCCCCGTTAGGGCCGCATAAGTGTTCCATCGACGCGGAAAACCCGCAAATGGGGTGCCGGAGCGTGGCGCACGACGAAAAGGCTCGCGAATTGCAGGCCGGCGCGGCCGAGCGCGCCGCCGAGGTCGTGCGCCTGCTCCTCTCGGGCTCGCTGCCGGCCGGGCTCTATGTGGTCGCCACGCCCATCGGCAACCTCGCGGACATCACCCTGCGGGCGCTGGGCGTGCTGGCCCAGGCCGACCTGATCTATTGCGAGGACACGCGACACAGCCGCACGCTGCTCGCCCATTTTTCGATTGCGCGGCCCACCCGCCCCTATCACGAGCACAACGCCGCGCGCGAGCGCCCGCGCGTGCTGGCCGACCTGGCAGCGGGAAAGTCGGTGGCCCTCATCAGCGACGCCGGCACGCCGCTGATCTCCGATCCCGGCTACAAGCTGGTGCGCGAAGCGATCGCGGCGGGGTTCCCGGTGACCGCCATTCCCGGTCCATCGGCTCCGTTGGCGGCGCTCGTCTCGGCGGGCCTGGCGACGGACGCGTTCCTGTTCGCCGGCTTCCTGCCGCCGAAACGCGGTGCACGCCAGGCCAGGCTCGCGGAGCTGAAGGCGGTGCCGGCGACGCTCGTCTTCTTCGAGGCGCCGTCGCGGCTCGCGGAAAGCCTCGGCGATATCGCCTCCGTCCTCGGTGCCCGCGAGGCGGCGGTGGCGCGCGAACTCACCAAGCTGCACGAGGAGGTGCGGCGCGGCACGCCGGCGGAGCTGGCGCAATGGGCCGCCGATACACCGCCGAAAGGCGAGATGGTGATCGTGGTCGGCCCACCGCTGGCGGCGCCGGTCACGGACGAGGCGATCTCGGCACGGCTCGAGCCGCTGCTCGCCGAGATGAGCCTCAGCGATGCGGCGCGGACCGTGGCGCAGGACCTTGGAGTGCCGCGCGGGCGCGCTTACGATCTGGCGCTCGCCTTGCAGCGCAGCCATCGCGGATAGGCCATGGACACCGCAAAGAGCGCAGAGCGCATCGGCCGCTACCGTCGCGGGCGCATGTCGGAGTGGCTTGCCGCAGTCGCCATGATGGCACGCGGCTATCGCATCCTGGGTCGCCGCGTGCGCACGCCCTACGGCGAGATCGATCTGATCGCGGTGCGCGGGCGGCGGCTTGCCTTCGTCGAGGTCAAGCGGCGGGCGACGCGGCTCGAGGCGGAGGCCGCGATCACCCCGCTCCAGGCCGGACGCATCGCGCGGGCCGCCGAGTTCTGGGTCAGCCGCAACAGGGTCTACCGCGAGCACGAGCAGGGCCTCGATGCCGTGCTCGTCACGCCGGGCCGCCTGCCCGTACACGTGGCCGACGCCCTGCAGGGCATGCAGTCCCCTCGGCGCAATCGGCGTTGACACGGCTCGCAGGAAGCAGCTTGCATGTCTTCTCGCTCTCCCCGTCCTACACGGGAGAGGGAAACAGCGCGCCAGCCGCCCGAGGAGCCCATGCCGCTCAGAGTCGCCTGCCAGATGGACCCGATCGATCGCATCGACATCAAGGGCGATTTCGACCTTCGCCCTGCTGCTGGAGGCGCAGCATCGCGGGCACAAGCTGTTCTATTACACGCCGCCCAATCTGGCGCTGCTGAGCGGGCGCCTGATCGCCCACGGCTCGACGCTCGAGATCGAGGACAAGGTGGGCGCGCACTATCGCCTCGCCGAGCCGCGCACGGAGGACCTCAGCGACTGGGACGTGGTGTTGCTGCGCCAGGACCCGCCGTTCGACATGTCCTACATCACGACGACGCATCTGCTGGAGCGCATCCACCCCAAGACGCTGGTGGTGAACGACCCTTCCAACGTGCGCAACGCGCCCGAGAAGGTGTTCGTTCTCGACTTCCTCGACCTGATGCCGCCGACGCTGGTGACGCGCAACCTCGACGACGTGAAGCGCTTCCGTGCCGAGTACAAGGACATCATCATCAAGCCTCTCTACGGCAACGGCGGCTCATCCGTGTTCCGCATCGGCCCTGGCGATACCAACCTCAACTCGCTGGTCGAGCTGTTCCAGACGGTGTTCCGCGAGCCGTTCATGGTGCAGCAGTACCGCCCGGAGGTGCGCGGCGGCGACAAGCGCGTGATCCTGGTCGACGGCGAGGTGGTCGGCGCCATCAACCGCGTGCCGGCGGCCGACGAGACCCGCTCCAACATGCACGTGGGCGGCGTCGCCACAGCGACCGACCTGACCGAGCGCGACCGCGAGATCTGCGCGCGGCTCGGGCCGGAGCTGAAACGGCGTGGGCTGCTGTTCACCGGCATCGACGTGATCGGCCCCTACCTCACCGAGATCAACGTCACCTCGCCCACGGGAATCCGCCAGGTGAAGGCCTTCGGCGGTCCGGACATCGCCGTGCTGATCTGGGATGCGATTGAACGGAAAGTGAAGAGATAGGGGCTGGAACTCGCGCCTGGCTGTGGTCATTGTCCGCGGAACGTCTGCACTCGAAGCTTGGAGAGAATATCGATCATGGCCAGCATCAGGATCCTCGGCATCGCCGGCAGCCTGCGCAAGGCGTCCTTCAACCGCCTGGCGCTGAAGGCGGCGCAGGGCCTCGTGCCGGCGGGAGCGACACTCGACATCGTCGACCTTCCGGACCTGCCGGGCTTCAACCAGGACAACGAGAAGACGCCGCCCGCGGCCGTGACCGAGCTGAAGGCGAAGATCCGGGCCGCGGACGCCATCCTGCTGGTCACGCCCGAGTACAATTATTCCGTCCCCGGTGTGCTGAAGAATGCCATCGACTGGTGCGCGCGCCCCTACGGCGACAGCGCCTGGAAGGGCAAGCCGGTGGCGATCATGGGCGCCTCGACCGGGGTGCTGGGGACGGCGCGCGCCCAGTATCACCTGCGCCAGACTTTGGTGTTTCTCGACATGCCCGCCGTCAACCAGCCCGAGGTCATGATCAGCGGTGCTGCGTCGAAATTCGACGTCGGCGGCAATCTAACCGACGAGACCGCCAAGAAGCTGGTCGGCCAGCTGCTGACCAACCTGTGCGATCTCGCGAAGCGGTACGGCGCGGGTGCGTGAGGTCCGATTGTCCGAGCCGATCGAGGCGATGTTCCCAGTTTGTTCTTGACCGACGTGCCCAAGTGAGGCCCACTACGCTTGCACCAGCAAGGTGGGGGACCTCATGTACGGGCAGATCGCAACCGTCGCGTTCGTCGGCATCGAGGCGCGGCCGGTCGAGGTGCAGGTTCGTATCAGCTCGGGCGGCCACGTGTTTGCAGTCGTCGGGTTGCCCGACAAGGCCGTGGCGGAGAGCCGTGAGCGGGTGCGCAACGCGCTGCACGCGGTGGGGCTGGGACTCCCCTACAAGCACATCACGGTCAACCTGGCGCCCGCCGACCTGCCCAAGGAGGGCAGCGCATAAGCAACTAAACATATTGATCCAGAAGAATTTTCCTTGGGCGCCAAAAGAGATGTAAGCGGCTTGTAAGCACGCGCAGAGGTAATGCCTGCGCGCGAGAGGCCGCCAGTTGCCATGAGCACGATCGACAGGCAACGCATCGAGGCTGTGCGCACCCTGGAGCAAGCCGGCTACACCTTCAATGCGGGTGCCTGGGTGGGGCCGGCACTGGGCGCTGCCCCAGCGAGCGCCTCGCTGGTCGCCGATGCCGACGCGATGCACTCACTACTGGTGCTCCGCGCCGACGCCCTGATGGGATGTCCCGAGGAATTGGTAGGGGCGGCCGAGCTCTCCCTGATCACCGACACGCTCGAGCGCTACGAGGCGACGAGGTGGCCGGACGGCAAGGTGCCCGAAGGAAAGGGCTAGGGTCATGCGCCAAGCCCTCGGCGTCTCGGTGGTCGTCCTGGTCTCGGTCGGCTTGCTGTCGATCATTGCTTGGGACGCGTTGCGCACCCCCCCGAGCACGCCTGCTCAAGACCGCACTGCCGCGTTCGGGGCTAAAGTGGGGCAGCCAGCTACACCCGTCCAACCAGTCGCCATTGCAGTCCCTCCGCCGGCCGTGGCGCCCCCGACACCTCAAGTACAACCAATCGCGCAATGGCCCTTCGCAACAGTGACAACCACGTTCACGAGGCTCGGAAGGGTGACTAGTGCCGTGCCTCGCAACGAGGGAAGACAATCCCAGAACTGCTTGACACTCTGGGATCCTGAGACCCACATGACCAAAGAAGAATGGAAAGTGGCCTGCACACGCGCGCCACGGACTCCTTAGGGTCGTGCCGGGCAGGCTTCACTATTAACCAGCGGTCGTGATAGGGAGCCACCACTCTGGCATTTTCAGCTATCAGTAATCGGAGCTTATTGCGCCGGGGCCCACCCTCATGCCACAGTTTGGGGCATCTACGCCGAGGCTGCCGACATAATCGGCCTAGAGGTCATCGGCATCGTGCTCGTGGTGGCTGTCGCGCTCGCCTCCTATTGGATCGTTGGTGCATTGCGGGTCACATGATGCGTGGTATTCCGACCGGCCGGCGCTTGATCGTGGTCGTGATGGGTGCGGCAGCTCTCGTCAGCTACTTCGCTGTCCTCAGGATCGTTGATAAGCCGCTCAAGGCGGTCGCCAGCGAGCGCAGCCTCCTGCAACGACAGCCCTGATGGCGCTAAACGGGGTCCGTCAGCGAGGCGCCCCGATCCGTACGACAAGCGCGACCGCGGGGGCCCATCCACCGCAGGGGGTCGCGTCTGTAGCTGCCTGCGCGCCGCGCCACTGCCGAAATTTACCGTCCGAACAAAGATCGTGAGGCTTTCGGCGCAAGCGCCCTGGGACGCGCGCTATCCTCGTCCTGGGAGAGACCCCCATGTCCGATCAAAACACAGGCGTGCGAATACTTTCTTTCACCGGGCCGGATGGCGAGCTCGTAACGCTAGACCAACTGCCGCCTCGCCGGCTCAGGCGTTGGCGCCCCCGCGATAAAGCGTTAGTGGTCGCCGCTGTGCGGCACGGCCTGCTTTCCTTCGACGAGGCCTGCAATCGTTACAGCCTGAGCGCCGAGGAATATCTGTCCTGGCAGCGTTCGTTCGATGCGGCGCGGCCACCAGCAGCGACGACTGTGAGGGATCATCGTGATTGATGATCGTGCGAATGGACGGCACGACGGACAGGAGGCGGCCCATTCCTTCGGTGATCGGACCGAAGAGACAGCGGTCCATTTTTCGATCTGAGAACCCGCCCGACTAAGTGCGCCGCCTCTTGGCGTCGACTTTGGCCTGGTGCGCAGCATGGGCCGCGTCAAACCTGGCGTGCAGCGCCTCGCGCTCTTCGCGCTCCTTGCGGAGCCGGTACATGATCCACCGGTGCCGCTGTGCGGACGCGATGCGCTCACGGCCCTCCCGCGTCTTCGGCCCCGTGCTCATACCGCCGTGGTTGCGGCAGCGGCCGCCCTTCCCAACGCCGCGGCGTTTGCATGGCGCACCCGTGCGGGTCTTGGCCGCGCATCGGAGGATGGCGCTTTTGGGCCAGCTGAAAAGATCAATTCGGGGCATGGGTATTACTACTATAACCCCATGACGCGCGCACATAAGCGGTGTCCGGAGACCCGGGATCGTTACGGCTTACCACGCTCGCGGATCAGTGTCCCATCGGGCCGGATGACGCAAATCGCGCGTCCCAGCTTGCGCGCATAGCGTACCGTCGACCATGTGCCGGACCGGTGCTGCTCCATGGCCTGTGCGGGCGCTGCAATGAGAAGCGTCGGTCTCGCGCACGATCACCTTGTTGCGGACCAGCGGCGCCTTTGGCTCCCGAATGTCCTGCGCTGACTTGAACGCCCGTTGCTCGGGCAGGGATGCGGGGTGAATCACAACGGTTCGACCGAGCGCGCGGGCAATATCGTGGGCCTGCTCGTCGGCGCCCACGCAATCGCCGTGGTGCAGCTTCCCCGATCCCGACAGCAGGAGGGAGCGAAGGGCGTCCTGCTGCGCCTGCGTCATACCGAACCGGGTGCCGGTGAACCCGATTGCCGCGGCCGCCGCCACGCTGCGGATCGCCAGGCGATTGCCAGCGTCGATCATCGCTTCATCCTGGTCTCGTTCGCCGAGGCCCTGCAGCAGCCCGGCGACGAGGGCCTGCGCGATCGGGTGACTCTCCAGCGTCGACTTCACGCCAAGCCCATGTGCTGGGGCGACATCTCAGAGAGCCCGATCAGCTCGACCAGCTCGGCGTAGGCCTTGAGGCGCTCATCCGCCAGCCGCGCTAACTCCTCGCGCATTGCCAGTAACGCAACCCGAGTGTCTGCGCTCCTCGCGACCTTGCGCGACTGCCGCCGTAGATCCGCCAGCGCGCGGTCTACGGCTGCGAGGCGCTGCCGGGCTTCGTGGATCTTCTGCTCGGCGTACTTGATGGTCATCGCCGCGTATCGCTAGCACTCCGAGAGCCAATGGTCCGTCCTGAACCTCTGAGCCAGCTTTTCGCATCCGTAACCTTTCCCAACGCCGCGGCCTGATGCGCTTGGCTTCGGCAGAGTGGTTGATCTCAAACCACTCGATCATCGCTGCCGTACTCATAGGCTTACCGGGTCGATGCACGTCCACCTTTGACCACCCAGAACGTCTTCCGCCCGCCGCCAGTTCGGGGTGCTTTAATCGCTGCACCGTACAACATCGATTCCACAAGGGCGCGTGGAGAGCGTTGTAGTTCGAGCATCTGTTTTTCGAGGCGATCGACCTCACGGCGTAGACCGACGTGGCGATCGCCACCGATGTCTTTCTCGACTAGCGTACGATCGGCCAAAGCTGGTCGATGTGGCGCTCAAGCCAAACAGCCTCTTCAGGTACTTCACGAGTAAATCCCATACGCGCAGGATGGCTTATCGTGCTTCGCTGCGGCTCGAGGATGTTAAGCAATCGATCCTTAGGTCATGCCGCTTCACCGCTTCGCCTTGGGCGCGCCGGTAGGGCGATCGCTCTTCAAGCGGACGCCCGGGCCTTGCCGTCGGCTGGATCGATAAACTCCACGCCGGCGGCTTCAAGCGCGCGTTGCCACTTCTGCACTGTCCCTTGCCTGGGATCGCTTCCGCCCTCCGCCTTTTCGAAGTCTCGCAGTCGCGGGCGCCGAGACGCCCGACCTCTTGGCAAGGTCATCCCGTGACCATCCGACCATGGCGCGGGCGGCTCGTATCTGCGCGGGCGTGAGCATGCGCAGCGGGTTAGGAGAGGCTGCGTGGCGCAAGTTCGGTACTCTTTCAAGCCTCTTGACTGTGTATTTGTTACAGTTTACTGTTCCTATATGAGTGATCGTCATTTGTCCAGTGAGGTGTTCCGTGAGTTCGATTCTCGATCCCCAGAAACGCAACAGGCCCCGCAGGTGCTGGAACACCCACGAGGCCCTAACCCAAACCACAGGAGGTGAACCCATGGCCCAAGCTCATTCCCATCTATCCGCTTCGCACTTGTCCGTCGAGCAGATCGCCGGCGCCATCAACGGCATGATCGCCGAGCGCGCCGCGGAGCGCCTTCGCGAAGTCCCCTGCAGCAGAGCCCGCAGGCGACCAAGGCGCCAGCGCCACTCAAGCCGCGCGCGCCCGGCGTCTACTTCGGCCTCGCCAGCGGCCGACTACCACGCGACCCCTCCCTCGGGTCGACCGACCTCAAGCGCCTGCTCGTGCACCCGGCCTGCTACTGGTAGCACTCGCCACATGAACCCCGATCGCCGCGCCGACAGCGACTCGCCGGCCAAGCAGAAGGGCCGCGCCCTGCACAAGCTCGTGCTCGAGGGCGAGGGCTTCGGGCGTTCGTCGAGGAGCCGCAGCCCAGCGGCCTATCCCGGCTGCCTCGTCACGCTGGACGACCTGAAGGCCAAGTGCCGCGACCTCGGCGAGCCCGTGTCCGGCACCAAGGCGGAGCTGGCCAAGCGCATCAAGGCCAAGGCGCCCAACGCCATCATCTTCGACGACATCCTCGGCCTCTTCCGCGCGATGGTGGAGCGCGACGGCCTCGAGGTGCTGAAGCCCGACGCCATGCGCGAGGTGCGCGCAGCCGCGGCCAGCATCACGCTCAACCCGCATCTGGCGCGCGCCTTCCAGGGCGGCATCCCGAGGTATCGGTCTTCTGGGTCGACGAGTACGGCATCCCCTGCAAGTGCCGCGCTCGACTGGCTCAAGCCGCGCACCATCGTCGACATCAAGAAGTGCGCCAACGTGCGCGAGCGGCCGTTCGACTCTGGCGATGCTGGCGATCGCAGAGTACCGCTACGACATCTCGGCCAAGCACTACCTCGACGGCTACGCCTACCTCTACGAGTTCGCGCGCGCGAGGGCCGCGTCTTCGGCGACTGCCCGCTGAAGCCGGGCTGGGGCGGCGCATCATGCCGCCCGAGGAGATGCGTCTGCACCTGGGTGTTCCACCAGACCGAGGGCGCGCCGGTGACCAACGGGCGCGAGATACGGCCCGAGCTCGCCGGCGCTCAATCGCGCCGCGCGCGAGATCGTCCAGGCCAAGCGCGCTCTATCGCGCAGTGCCTCGCAGAAGTTCGGCACCGGACAGTGGGTCTCCGACGCGCCGATCGCCGCGCTGGCCGACACCGATCTGCCGGTGTGGATGCGTGAAGATACGTGAGGAGTTGCTGTGATGTTCACGCCACGAACAAAAAGCGCTGCCTCGAAGCCAAGCTCGACCCAGGCAACGTCAAGCGCCGCAAGGGCGCCAACGGCCGCAACCGTGTCCTACGTCGAGGGCTGGTACGTCATCGCCAAGGCCAACAGGATCTTCGGCTTCGGCAACTGGGACGCCGAGACGGTGGAGATGAAGCGCGAGCACGACCCGTGCAGATCCCGCCGACCGAGGAGAACCCCATCCCAAGCGGCATCGTCGTCACCTCTACGCGGCCAAGGTGCGCGTCACGGTGTGGAGCAGGACGCACCCGCAAGGTCGTGCGCGAGCGCTCGGGCGCCACCGGGGCTTCGGCCCGACCGTCGGGCAGGCCGTCGAGAACGCATCAAGGCGGCAGAGACGGATGCGACCAAGCGCGCCTTCGTCATTCGGCAACGTCGTTCGGGCTGGCGCTGTACGACAAGAACCAGACGCAACGTCGGTCGCCGAGGCGGCAGCGGCGCCAGATCGAGCAGGGCCACGACCGGCCCATGGCGCCGATCGACGAGGGCTTCGACCAGTCGCAGCCCGAGCGACAGACGACCAGCCAGCGCGCCTTGGCGGTGTCGCCACGGCCGCCGGCCACCAAAGCCAACGGGCGAGGACCATAGCGTGCTGCCCTACTGAGCGAGGTGCGTAAATGAGTACCTCGTTCTTTTTGCTCGTGGGCGTCGAGGTGGTGCTGCTCGTCGTGGTGCACATCAGGATCAAGCAGAACGAGCGCCTGCTGCGGAGATTCGCAGGTGCCACTTCGATCTCGCGCTGGCGCTGTCGCTCGCTGCTCAGGAGCGGTTCCACGAGGCGCACGCGGCGGCTCGTCGGTGGAACGTCAGGCTTCGGGCGCTCCGGGACGGCCGTCCCCCGCCCGAACCCCCTCCACCACCTCGTCATCACGCTGACGGAATTCGCATCCACTGACACGTCAATCCCAGGAGACACACCGATGTCCAACATCCATCAATCCACCGAGCAGGCCGCCGACGCCATCATCGCGCTGATCAACTCCCGGGTGCAGAGCCCGACCAAGGCCGAGCTCGTCGGCATCTTGGCCAAGGCCTCGAGCCCCACTGTCCTAACTACCCCGGACACCGCCAGTCGCTTGTCCGAACTGCGGGCGGTCATCCAAGAGGTGGAAGCCGCTGTTGGACAGCGATGACGACTCGATGAGGAGTCCGACCGCCTCCAGGCAGCGAACCGGCGCTTCGACGCTCTCACGAAACTGGTGTGGGCCACGCCACCGCGCACCGTAGCGGACCTCCAGGAGAGGGCGCTCATTGCACGCCACTGCCATAGAGATGCGGAGTGCGGCACAAAGATTGGTGGCCGCTGGGTCATCGGTCCAGGACCCTGGAGCCAACCCGCGGATTGCGATGGTTGGGACGACAAGGCCATCGCCGAGATGATCCACGCCGTACTCGGGTTCACTGGCGAGTTGCCCAGCCAGTTGCGTTACCCGCCGCTCGATCCCGCACCAGCCGATCCAAAGCCTTGGTAGGCATCAATTCCAGCGAGAGTACCTAGTCGTTGGGACGAGATCGCGGTCGCCACCTTCAAGACACGCGAACGGCGGGTGGAGGATGATCAGAACGCGGATCGCTGGACATGCGATTGGTCTGCGGCGTCGGAAGCCACGTTGGGCAGGCCGGCGCGTCAAGTGGCGACGATGTCGACCCTGCGTGCCGTCGTCGACTGTCCACTGGAATGCGGATCCTCCGAAGCGTACCCCGACGCACTGTGGTGCGGGCCGTGGACCAAGCGCTTGCACATGGATGACGCGATCTCTCGCCTTCGTCGTGCGCGCCATCCTCGACCTCACGGGCTTGTACCTCGATGCTCGACGGTCGGCCCCGCCGTCGGGCGAAACCCCGTGGGTCCGGGTCGGCACTAGCAGGAGTTTTGTTCGATCTCTCGACTAAAGACACGCCGATCGTCGGCTCGTTCCGGCTCCATATGAAGAAGGCGCCCCGGGTTCTCTCGGGACGCCTTCATAGAGAGGCCGTCCGATGTAAGGCTCAAGTCAGGTCGCCTGAGCCGCGTACACGAAGAGCCAAGCTGTGATGATAACGGCAAGCACGATGCCAACCACGAGATCCGCCCTGCTGTCGTTGTAGCCCATGTGAACGAGTCCTCGCGCGCGTCCTGCGCTGAGATGCTCCGCAGCGCCGGCCATGTCAGTGCCCCCTTCCCTCACCCTCTTCCTCTCGCACTCTCCTAATACCCTTACCTAACCCCTGAAACTCCCACCCCACCTCATTACCCACCCCTTCTCACTCGCCCCACACTCCACCTCTCACCATCACCACGCCACCTCTCCTCCACTCCCCCTTATACCGGCCCACGAATGGATCAACTCGTTTTGCCCCGGAGGGATTCCGTGGAGCCGCAGCTCGTGATTCCCTTACTGATGATTCGAGGGAGGGCATCGTGGCTGCGCTGGAGATACGCAAGGACCGCACGCCGACAGTTCTTCGCAAGCTGGCCAAAGCCGAGGCGGACCCGCGTGTGGCGCGCCGCATCCTGGCGATCGCCAACGCTCTCGACGGCATGAGCCGGGAGGAGGCAGCCCGGTCGGCAGGCATGGACCGGCAGACGTTGCGCGACTGGGTCGTGCGCTACAACGAGCATGGGATCGACGGCCTCGCCGATCGCTGGGGCGATGGTCGGCCGCCCACGTTCGACGGGCAAGAGCAAGCCGAGCTGATTGGATGGGGCCTGATCCGGAGGCCAGCGGTCTTTCAGCCTACACGCTCGAGGACCTGGCCAATATCTGCGAGCAGCGCTTCGGCAAGCGGATGCATCCCTGGTCGCTCGGACGGCTGCTGAAGCGTCTCGGGTTCTCGCGACAGAAGACGCGCTCGAGCCATCCGCAAAAAGACCCGGCCGCCCAGGCGGCCTTTAAAAAGAGCCCCGGCGCTGCTCAGAAAAATACAGCGTACGCATAAAAACAAGCGCATCCGCCTCTTCTTCCAGGACGAGGCCCGCATCGGGCAGAAGGGGCGCACGTGCCACGTCTGGTGGAGGCGGGGCGAGCGTCCGCCGGGGCTCTGCGACAAGCGCTTCACGTTCGCCTACATCTTCGCAGCCGTCGAGCCGGGAACCGACAACGCCTTTGCGCTCGTCATGCCGTACGTGAATACCGAGGCGATGCAGGTGTTCCTCGACCGCTTCGCTGCGACCATCGGCGATGACGAGCACGTCGCGATGGTGCTCGATCAAGCCGGCTGGCACGCCTCCGGCGCGCTGCGCATGCCCGACAACGTCACGCTGGTGCCGCTGCCGCCCTACTCGCCCGAGCTGAACCCGGTCGAGCGCGTGTGGCTCCACCTCAAGGAGCGCTTCCTCTCCCATCGACTGCTCGCCGACTACGATGCAATTGCTGACGCCGCCTGCAACGCATGGAACCGCCTATGCGCCGAGGTCGGGCGCCTCACTTCGCTATGCTCCTATCCCTGGATTCCACAGGTCAGACGTTAGGAGGGGCGGTATTACTTCCTTCCTTTTATGGTTTCCCTCTGAGGTCCCTCGCCTCCTCTCCGCCTCGCCTCTTGCTCTCCCCGCCTCTCTCCCCTCTCGCTCTTCCCCGCCCTTCTCTCTTCCCCTCCCTCTTGCGGCAAAAGAAAACCCGCCAGCGGCGGGTTCCTCTACCTGGCCTCGGGCGCCTTCGACGGCGCCGGTTTGGCCTTCTTCTCGACCGCCCAGTCCTTGAAGTCGGCCTGATGCTTCTCCTCCACCTCCTTGAACCAGAGGTAGCTGCCGAAGGGCGCTTTGGAGGGCTTGATGGAATTGGGCATTTGGTAGCCTCACCAATAATCGCGGCGGTTCTACTGGACCTCGGCCTTGGCCCGCTCCTGGGCCAGCTCCTCTAGAGCCTCGAGCCAGTCCCGGCTCTCCACCCACTCGTACCAGTGCGCGCTGTACCGCTCGGGCGGGGGTCCGATATCGGCGGCCACAGAGCTCGAGGCCGGTCGCGTTCCAGGTAATTTGTTCTGTTCCATCGCGACGATTTCCTAGTCTTTCAATACCATAAATCGGTCATTTCGTCCACTGATCCGCCCACTGATCGGGCGGCTTCCGTCCACGTCGTCGTCGCAGTCTCGGCGTGGCGCTCCCGGCCTCTACGCCGGCGGCGGGACGTGTATCAGGTCGTGGTTGACTAGTTCGCGTACCACCTCCGGTATCCGCTCCAGCGCCTGTACCCGGCTGGCGTAGTCCTCCGGCAGGTCCGGCGCCTGTTTCATCTGAATCCGCAACTCCTCCGCCATCTCGTCTGCTTCCTGTCCCGTCTGCTCCAGGTGCTCCTGCAGAGTTCCCGCCATGCGCATTTTCTCGTACGCCGCCGGGTACGCATGCTGGAGGAACAGATCCCGGGCTTTCTGCCAGTGCTCAGGCTTGGGCATTAGACTCTCCGCGAGGTCGGTGTGGTCTGCGCGGAGGACACCTCTTGGCCAACTCTCGGTCGTAGGCTCCCCGGCCGAATGTCGCGTCAACTTTTTCTTGCCGGCTCGGCTTGGCTAAGGCCCAGGAGATGTCTATCTCCGTTGGCGTTCGCGCCCCCCAACCTGCGATCATCGACGCAGCAGCGGTGGCGATACGCCACATGCTCAAGCCCGCCTTCTCGGCGTCGATGGGTCGCCCGACAAAATCCGGCCACTCGTGGATCCGGCAGGTCTCGAAGCCCTCGCGCGTGACCGTGGTGTGCGTGATGTAGCCGCCGACCGCTGCCCGCTGCGTCAGCTCGTACTGTCTCGGATGGTCGCGCCGCAGCGTTTGCATGAATTCGATGCCGTCGCGGTGGGGATCGAATTGTCCCGGATCTGCACTGAATCTCGTGATGAAGGCGTGCACGAATTCTTTGCAACTGTCACTTTCGGCGGGACCCGTCGCGTAAATCAACATGTCCGGGCAATGGCCCGAGTCATCGCCGACCTCTTGCAGCACATGCATTTCCACGCGCGCTTTCTCTGTGAGCCAACCGGCCAGCAGTGCGGCGTGCGGCGTTCCCTTGCTGCTGTCGGGCAGGGGCGCCTTGGCTTGGTCCCATAGCTCCGGGGCAATCGCGACCAGCTCATCGAAGGTGCTCGCACGCTCATCCGCCAGCCGGGCGAAGCGCAAGGCGGGTGACCAGAGTCCGTTGCTTGCGAGGACTGCGCCGCACCTCAGCAGCAGTTGCTTGGTATGGATTACGGCGACGAGACCATCCTTGCGATAGGTCCCCGCTGCATCCGTCAGCAGGTGCACCGTGTCCAGATCGTTTATCCCAATCATGGCGCTCATGAGTTCGTCTCCCGCCGGTTTCCGCGCCTGGTGCACGCGGCCCACGCGCCCATCGCGTTGCCCGCGGTTGCTTCCAACTCTCTTTCAATATCGCCCTCTCCAAAACGGTCCGCGATGCCGCCCGGAAGTGTGCTCGATTCCTTTCTCGATCTCGGTACGGCCTGCGCTTGGCGCTCCTTTCGCAGCGGATTGTGCAATGCGACCCGAGCCCAGCGTCACGCCGCCCACGAACCCACCGGCCGCCAACTCCGCGATCTGCCAGCGCTTCTCGTAGAGCTCGCGGCCCATATTGTAGACCGCCTCGGAGATTCGGTCCTCGCCGACGCTCAAGCCGCGCGCCTCGGCAACCGCGGCGATCTCGATCGCCTCCTGCATGCCCTCGGTGAGGGCCTCCTCGGTGCCGATCTTGCCGGCGGTCTTGGCCATGCGCACCAGCAGATACTTGGCGAGCCCGGCTTTAACCTCGTGGGTCAGGATTTGCGCTGGCACGATAGCATCGAGCGCCCCCACGGCGGTGCCGGCGATCCAGCCATAGGACTGCAGCAGGGCGGGATCGGTGATGCCTTCCTCTTCCAGCGTGTTGCGCACCTCGCCAATGTTGATCGGAAAAGCCGTTGCCGCCAGGCCGGGAAGGCCAAGCACCATGCCGCCTGCCAGCATCGGCCCGCCGAACCCGACCGCTTGCCCGACCTGGGTGGCGAGCCAATCCGACGTGTCCTTGACGAAGCTCTTGACCGAGCCCGTGCGGATTTTCTGCAGTTCCTCGACCCGGCGCGCTGGGGTGGCACGGATATTCTCTTCGCCGAACCCCGAAATGCGGTTGGCATAGTCGATCATGCCGCGGGCGAGGGCATGATTGGGATCGTCCGGGTCTTCGGGATCTTTCGTCGTGTCGGCGATCGAACCGGCCACCTGGCGCATGAAGCCGCCGACCATCTTCGGCATCTGGCCGGCGAGGGTGCGGCCGTACTCGCGGAACATCTCGCCGCCGAAGCTGTCCTGTTCGTCGGGGATAGCGGGCGTCTGCGGGCCATACAGGGCGTCGTTCTCGGCCTTCATGCGCGACTTACGCAACTCGAAAAACGCCGTGGCTTCCGCGATCTTGCGGGAGCGCTGATGCTCAGCTGCCAACGCATCGAGCGTGCCGTCCTGCTCGATCTGTTTGGCGAGAGGGCTGGTGCCGACCTCGGGCTCGGCCCGCGTCTGCCGTTCCCACGAGGGGATATACTCGTCGTCACGCGCAGCCGGTTGCCGCCGCCGCCAAGGCGGCGTGTCGTCGTCGAGATAGGCTTGGTCGGTCTCGATGTCGGCCATGCGTCCGCATCCTCAAAAGGGTGGAGCGACGCAGAACGTGCAGCACGACAACGCTAGATGATTTGCACGACAGGTGCGACACTGCTGCGTGGACGGGCGGGTGATTATGCGGAAGACGATCGATGATTTTGAGCGGGCGGCGGAAGTCGCGTACGCTGGCATGTACGACGCCAAACCCCACGGCGTGAAGGACTGCTACGATGACGCCATGCTCTGCTTTGCCCACGCCATTGAGGCTGCGAGACTTGCGGGGCTGATGGATGAGGTGGATCGCCTCAAGAGCCGCGCGGAGCACATCAGGAACGTCTACGACGGGCAGTTCCGGGGCGTTGGGCGCTAGAAGTAGCGCGGCCCTGCAGGGAGCAGGCGCCGCGCCGTAGCAAGGGGAACGGGGCAAGCGACGGGGGTCGCGCGCTCCACTTACTGTCCCCAGTCTAGACGCGCGTCCGCAATTCGGATGTGCAGAATTGCACACGTGCGACCTATCGCGGCCGCGCCGCCTAATCTTGGAATGGAAAGGCCCCGGTGCAGGGGAGTGCACCAGGGCCTTGAGGAAGTGTCCGAGGTCGTCGGAGCTCGGACCAGTGGATGCTGCCACGTCATGATTGCTGAAAGATAAACCGCAAGGGGCGGGCAGCCCCACTGGTCTCAGTCCGCTTAGCCGCTCGCGTGACCGCCAGCGTCGATCACTTGGATCTTCGGTGGAAGTCGTCGCTCACTTCGAAAACTACCATCGACCGTAGCCACGGCCGAGGCCGTACGGCCATAGGAGCGACCGTAGTAGCCGTAACCCCGGCCATAGGAGCGGCCGTAGTAGCCCCGGCCATAGCCTCCGTAGTGGCCCCAGCCTCTATAATGGGCGGCGATGACGCTACTGTCCGCAGCGATTGCGGGCATGGCGCCGGGGGCAGCCGAGGCCGATCCGCCGCCCAACGCGAAAGAGCCGAGGCCCACACCGATCAGTACATGGAACAATTTACGCATGGTGGTGCTCCCTTACAGAGACAGTTTCTATTTGCACTGCCCTGTCTCACGGACACCTGGAGGGCGACCCGTGGAACGCACCAGACTGGGGGAACAACGTTGGCCAGACGGATCGGCGTCCGCCATCAGGTTTTGTACCTAGAGCCCAACCCCGACAACCCTGACGCGCATCTGAGAGCGCTTTTAAGAAGGCGCCTGTCCGCGCGAAGCGTCGCCGCTCTTCGTTAGGCCGGCGAGCGGTCCGAGCTCGAGGCCGCCCGTTCGAAGCCCGCCAGGTAACGCTGCTCAAGGCGCAGGCAACGCGCCCGCAGCGCCTGGTACGTCTACCAGTGCATTCTGGCGGGCTTGCGCCGGGAAGGGTTCCAGCGAGCGACGCCGATCCGCCCAGCCGGCGCCGAATGCGTTGCAGAATGCCGAGGGCTCGCAGATGGGGCCGGCTCGCGCTGCCAAGCGTAGCCGAGCCCGAGGCACGCGCGGCAGACGAACAGGAACCGCCCCATGGTAGACGACGCGGCAGGCACGCGTGCAGCCCGGGCAGGCCAGCCAGCGCCGGCGGCCGCCGAACGCCGTGTCGGTCCAGCGCCATGCAATGCGATGCCGGTGTAGATGCCTCGCCGGCTCGGAAGACCAGATCGATGCCGCCAGCTTTGGCCGCAGCCTCGCCCTCAACGCGGGCTGCCCACCGCGCGACCACGTGAGCCGCAAGACGCGCCCGATGCTGTAGGCCTCGACGCCTGAGCTCCGCGAGATCGATTGCCCAGCAGTCGTTACCGAAGCCGAAATCATTTGGGAGATGACTGCCGCGCCGTCAGCTCGGCGATGCGTGCGGCCACTGGCGGCCAGCGCAGCAAGTCCTGCAGCGGCGCGGTCGATGTCGTAGCGGCGGCGGCCGATCTTGTAGTGGGCAAGCACGGCGTCATGAAGGTTGACGTGGCCGGCTTCCACCGCCTTCAGGTCGACACCTATATGGATGGCATACTCAACCACCTTGGGCATGCCCCCAGCTTCCATGGCGTCGACCCAGGGCCCGAGGATCAGCTGTTTCTGGGCGGCTTCCGATTCAGGCTTCTGTGCTGCCTTCCGCATGGGGGTTCTCCGGTGGCGTGTCGATCAAAGGCCGATGTCGCCCGTCAGGGCGGGCTTTGGCCTTCTCGACCGGCCTGATGTACTGACGCACGATGTCGGATCGGTGCCGAGAGTGGGAGCGGATCTTCCACTCCGGCACGTCGGCCTCCGCGGCGGAAGTGATCATGCCGGCGCGCGAGCGAGTGGCCCGCGAAGTGCTGGGTCGAGACCGGCGCCAGCCATGCGCGCCTTGACGATGCGCGCGATCGAGCCGTCGGTGAGCCGCGCCGCGCCGATGCGGCCGGCCTTGCCGATGGCCCGAAACAGCGGCGTCGTGGCGGCAATGTCTCGCGGTTTCGACCCACTCGTTGACGCGTCTTCAGGGCGAGGCCGCGCAAGGATGTAGATGCTCTCCGGCTCGGCCTGAGAGGTCTTGGAGACGAAGAGCGTGATCGTGGCGCCTTCCGGTCGTTAGCTCGATGCATTCCGCGCACCGTCGCCGCGCTTGCCCCAGTCGAGCCCGGCCAGCTCGGATGCGGCGACAACCCGATGCGACGCCAAGGGTCAGCAGTGCGGCATCGCGGCGGTCGGCCGGGCCGTCGCCGAGGTCCTTCAACAGCGCGCGGACCGTTTGGCCATCAGCGGCCGGACCCGGCGCGGGGCCGGTGCGCCACGGGCCGCACCGCGCATGATGGTGGCGATGCGCGGCGCGCTTGCGATCGAAGTCGATGGCCCTTGAGGGTATGCGCGACTGAAATGGAGGCCAGGTAGCGCCTGATGGTGTTGAGCTTTCGCGAGGTCGTCATATCGGCCAGGAACTGGGCGACGCGCTCGGGGTCGGCGGGCATGGCGGCAGCGCCATTGGCCACGGCCCACGCCTCCCAGACCTTCCAGTCGGAGGCGTAGGCGGCCCAGGTGCGCTCTGCCTTCGAGCCGCGGGCCAAGCGCTCCATGAGCTCGCGGCGCTCGGCCGGGAGCGCCGCGGGTGCGCCGATGACGAGCTCGAGTCCCGTCGGTCACGGCGATCCTCGCGGCGCGTTGCGCTCGATAATCTCTTTCTTATCGGGCGTGATCCTTGGTGGGATTCGGAGGCAGCCGGCAGCGCCGTGGCGCGCATCTGCCGGATGGCCGCTCGCTGCGCCGCCCGCGCGCGCCAGCAAGGGCAAGGACTTAGAGCGCGACAGAGACCCCCGAGCCGACAACGGCGCTCCTGACGCAGCCTGGGCGCGGGCGGAGCGCATCGGCGGTGTTGCGTATCGCACCATGAATTTGCGGGGCCGCCGCCGCCCTGCGCGTACCGCATGGCTCGCGGCCGACAATGTGCGGTCGGGTTGGAAAACAGCGCTGCCGCGCCCTGTCTGTCATTCTCATTCCGACCGTCTGAAAAGCGGAGCGGTTTTGTCGCGCACCGCATCGGCCCAAGCACGTCCGCGTCTCTCCCGCTCGTGGCGGTCGGCCTTTTGCTCAGCTGACAGGTGAAAGGTGGCCGGCGGAGGCGGGAAGGCGTCGGGCACAATCTCCGCGGCCACCCAGCGCGGGCGGATCAAAAGCTCGCGTGCGCACGTCGGACGGTTCATCGGCAGCGCGGCCGGCTTGCGATCGAGCGCAGCGATGGGTTCGAAGGTGCGCGGGTCCTCGCGCTTGACGTAGGACTGGATCTGATCCGCTAGGGTGGCCGGTTGGAAGCGGACCTCGCGGCCACCGGCGTGGATCCGCGCCTGGATATCGCGCCACATGCTTGTCCATACGCCGAAGACCTCGCGCTCCGGCAGGAGCACCGTCAATGATCCGCCGGGCACGGCTTCTGCCAGGCCGGCCGGTCCCTCGAGTAGCGGCTCGTCGGCGAGGTCCTCGCTCGTGCGCGTCGTGAACGATACATCGGCACCCGGACACCTTTGCAGGTCCGCCAGGAGCCGTTCGATCGGACCAAGGATCGACGGTGCGCGTCGCGATTCGATGACGTGCGGAGCGCCGCCAATCCATTGCAAATTCATCCAGCCGCCATCTGCGCGCCGACAAACGACCAAATGCCCTACCGCACTCGGGAGGGCCCGGGGTGCCCCCTGCGTTGCCGCATGGTCGCCGAAGGATTGGATCGTCATGCTGCCCCCCGCGCCATGCCGGCGATCTCGGCGTCAGCAGCGGCCTGGCTCCCAGCCGCGGGGCCATCCGGACCCATGAGTACCGACAACATGTCATGCGTCGCCGACCCAGGCGCCACCCAGTTGAAAGGTCGCATCTTCACGCCAAAGCCGACCATCTCGTCCACGGTCAGCAGCACGTCGAAGTCTCGACCGATAACGCGCACGATGGCATGGCGGCGGAGCTTTTTCAGATGCAGGCGCCAGAAGGCGGGCACGAACAGATCCGCCAGCTGGACGTCAAGATGCTCCGCGTTCACATACAGCTGCTCTCCGGTGAAATGAGCGGCCGGAAACGCTAGGTGGTCGGCGGGCAGCGCTTTCGGCGGTGGCGCCCGCTTGGTGGGTTCGGTCATCGGCATGTCCTGGGGTGTCATCGGCGCGCCCTCGCTAGGTTGTAGTCTTTGGCAACGATGGGCCGATCACTCCAACGGAAGCGCTGGGGGAGGCGGTCGAGCCGCTGATGTTCCGCGGGGTGATCGCAGCGCCGCCGCTACTGTCGGCGGTGGAGCCGCGCCACAGCGCGATGCCCAGCGTCTGATCGTTGCTGACCACGCTTGAGGTCTGCGTCAACGACAGCTCGATCAACTCCAGGCGCGAGGCGCTCGAGAAGAGCTGGAGCATGTCGTACGGATTGGTCGAGATCGCCACGGCGGCAAACGGCGCCGTGAACACGGGCCCGATCGGCGAGTTCTGCGTCATGCTGCCCGCCCTGTTTTAGCGTCTCGCTTAGAAAGGAGCGCGCCGTATTCCCGATCGAGCCCGCGAGCGAAGTACGCGTCACGATCCGTAAACAGAAGTTGTTTCAACTCAGCGATGCGCTGATCGTCGCGATCGCTGTGGACCGGTGCGGCGCCGGCTGACGCAGAGCCGTTGGCCTTTCTCGTCTCGAGCTCCTGCAACTCCGTACCAAGACCTTCTCTTCGGTAGCGCTCGATGTCAGTCCGCATGATTTCGCGGATGGTCTCCACCCGTGCGTCCACGCTCGGTGCTCTGCGCCTTTGCCAGCGTCGACATGGCGAGCACGAACTCGGCCGAGTTGATGAGCTTTTGCCCGTTGGGCAGGCGGGCCTCTCGCAGCAGCGCTCGAAACTCTTGCGGCAGAGCGGTTTTATAGGCTTGTTTGGCGACCTCGAGGTTCTTCGCGGTGTCCTCGCCCCAGGCCTCCGTAAGGGACGCTCGGGCCGCCTTCGCGTGATCGCCGTCGAGTCTTCTGGAGGGTCTCCCTCGCCGTCTTTAGGCGATCGACGTAGAAGGCGCCGATTTCGTCCAAAGCGCCCTGGGAAAGATTATGCGCGTGCGCTAGCTCGCTGAAGGCCGACCAAGCTTCACTATCGCCGTCGGTCCAGGATTGCCCGTCAACCAGGGGCGCTTCGTATCCGGATGCATCCTTCGGGAAAAAATTCTGCGCGCGCTTCCGGATCGCTCGGGACGCCAGCCTCCGCCTCAGCTTCGCCCTCGCTCGCGTCCGCTTCGGCGACTTCGGATTCGCCGCTTCTCTGCGATTGGCAGATCGCCCTCGACCGCCTCGTCCGCGGCCTCCAATTCCCCTTCGGCCTCGTCGACGTCAGCATCGGTTCCGTCGTCGAGCTCGTCCGCCTCGTTACCGGCATCTTCGTAGGCCAAGCCGCGGCTGTGGACATCCTCTGGATCGACCAAATCCTCGGCGCGCGGCGGCGTCGGCGGAGTTGCGCGACCGTCTCGCGTACCAATCGACGTCTCTGCGTCGGCGCCGCCGGCGGCCGCCTCTCGTGCCTCGTAGTTCGCTACCGCTTGCTCCGCCGCCGCCACTGCCGCCTGCTGCGCGGCGTCGGCGTTCCCGCCGGCTGGGGCTGCATCCGGTGCCGCTGCGTCATCGACCATTTTTCATCTCCTCAAAGTCGTCATCGAGGATCGTTCGCGCTGCCTTCAGCCGTCGTTCGCGCTCCTTGCGCGCCGCCTCGAGCACGGCAGCCGGAACCACGACCACCGTCTCTGCCGCCTTGGCGCGCTCGGTCTTCAGAGATGGCCGCGACGCAGACGTCATGTCGCGCCTCCCGGGGTTGCCAGGCCTTCGACCCCGCCATCGACCCGGAGCTGAATTCCAGCTTTCCGAACGGCCTGTACGATGGCCCGCCTCACGAAATCCGAAGGGGTTGTGCATTCGCGAACCGCCGCGGCCTGCACTAGGGCTGGCAATCCGGCTGGGACCAGCACGCGCATTTTCTCGGGCAAGTGAACTGGCCGGGCTTGCTCCATTGCGATCACCTCCGCGTCGGCCACTGGGCCTACTTCGGAGTGAACTGCTTCGCGAACTGTGTCGCGTCAGAATAATTCAGGTGGAGTGACGTTCGCGGTAAGCCACCTCGAGCCGCTTGTAGGTCGGAGGGGGGCCGCGTTCCCCCAGCGGTGAGCCCTCGGCGCGACCGCCCTTGCCGCCGCACGCACCGAAGCGACTGTCAAGATTGGGTGCAGCATCGCACGCATCGCCTCGACCGCCGGCCCGTCCGGATAGCCGGTCCCCTTGGGCCGGCCGCGGCCACGCGAACCCGTACTCGGCTCCGCAAGCTCGCACTCCATCGAATGTCCTCCGATTTTGCTTTGGGACGACTGGCCGGGCTATGCTCGGTCATCCGAACTATCCGTGCCCACCTGATTAGGAGAGCTGGCTATGAATCCAATCTGGCGCGAGGCGAAGGACGATATGGGACGCGCATTGTGGATCAACATGTCGTTGGCTCGCAGCATTCGTCGCGATCCGAAGGGGCGCTCTACCGTGGTGATGTTCGACAATGCACATGCCATTGCGGTCGACACCCCAGTCAACGACCTGATCTCGGAGACGACTACAACGACGCGGGCAAGACGTCCTCGCGACCTTGATTGACGTAACGGTGAGCGCGCGGTGCACTGAGCGTAAGCAATATTCACAACGGTATCTCCACCTCGCCTGCCGGTGGCCTTTGCCCAAGTCCCTCGTCCGCTGCATCGGCGTGGCCGGTCGCGCGGGCGCTCGTGCTGGTCCTGGCGCGAGGCTTTGGGTCGGGACGGGCACCATGTTGCGGCCGATGTTACTGTGAGCCGAGGTCCTTCTCGGGGGCGCGATCTTCGACCCGACCATCTGCAGACCGCTGCGTTTCTCACCGTCTCGGCCGGTCCACTCCGAGAGCCGCAGACGAGTGGCCCTCGATGTAGACCTTGGTTCCCTTCGCCAGCTCGGCGGCGGCCCGTTCGGCCAGCCCGTTGAAGAGCGAGACCCGCACGTATTGCCGGTTGTCGCCCTCGCCAACTCCGACGCTAAGGGCTGTCCACGCTTTGCCTGCCTGGGAAGTCTTGAGCGCGATGGTGTCGCTCATCACCACGCCGACCATGGCCGCGTCGATTCCCGTCATGAGGCGCCTCCTGCTCTGCGTTTCGGGCCGCCCTTCTCGAGCACTCGTAGGTACGACTGCATGTCCGCGAAGTAGTCGAGGAGCTCACCACGCATCGCTTGCGGATGTCGTTCCACTTCCAGAATGGGGGCTCCGCCTGTGCTCGGTTGCGTCGCCGTCACCTCGACAAGGCCAAGCGTCCGGTGCTCGTACAGGCATGCGGATCCGCCGCAGCCGTTCACCCGCCCGATTACCTTGAGGGTCATCTCAATCCTCCCGGGGTTGGGGCGGATGGGGCACGTGGGGCGGCAAAAACCAATATCTCTCTATCGCGCACGCGCGCGCGTAAGGACAATAATGGTCTGAGCTGCCCCATCCGCCCCACGCCAATGCGAGTCATTGATTTTTCGAGCTTTTCTTCCATGGCGATATGCCCCATCTGAACTCATCCGCCCCGTTCTGGTTGCTGATGCCATTCACCTGTAGGGCGCAATGCGAGACCTCTGAACCCGCGTTTGCCGTGCGCGCCGGGAGTGTGTTTGACGGCCTCAAAGCCGCCTTTCACCATCGTTTGCGAGAACGTTCGCAGATCCCCGGCATGACCACCATTGCGGTCGACCCAACCCTTCCACGAACTATAAAGGGCGGTGCTCATCTCTATTTTTCCCGGCCCCTGCTCGCAGCATTCGGCAACCCATTGATTGAACACATCCTGCTCATCGAAATACGTGCTCGTGGTCGCGCGAACGATATCTGGCGGACGCAAGCCATGGCGTTGCCATTCCAGGCATCCGTCGACGGCCCACCGCAGGATACCTGGCCACTCTCCCCGCAACTTTGCGCTGAGCTGAGTGTCAGGACGCGTAGGCTTATGGATGAACGGCAGCATGTTGAGGCGCCGACGCATCGCATCGTCGACTGAGCGCAGGTTGGGCTTGTGATTGCCGGCGATGCCAAGTTTGAAGTTCGGCAGATAGGTGAAAAAATTGCGATGCATGAAGCGCGCCGTTATTGGATCGCCGCCTGTGAGCGCCTTTAGCCGCAACTCGTTCCACGTTCGGCCCTCCTGCGTCTCCTGCGCAATCACAAGTCGCGCACCGCAGAGCATAGCGAGCTCGGTCGGATGTCGATCGTTGGCGGTGAACATGAACATGTCCATCGTGGCGGTGCTCGCATGATCTTGGAGGATCCCGCTGATCGTATTCAAGAAGACCCCTTTCCCGTTACCGCCCGGTCCGTGGAAAAAGAACACGGCATGCTCCGAGGTGTCGCCGGTGAGCCAGTACCCAACCATGCGTTTCAGATAAGCGATGAACTCCGTGTCGCCGCGTGTAGCGTCGTTCAGAAACGCGTCCCAAAGCGGGGTTGGCGTTCCGGGCGGTGCGGGCCCGACGGCTGTTTGCTTGGTGATGAAATCCGCGGGATCTGCCGCGCGCAGCTCCCCTGCACGCAGATCGATGGTGCCGTCGGGCGTCGCGACGAGCCAATGGTTGCGGTCCCAGTGAGCGCTGGTGGTGGCGAGCGCTGGGTCGGCTTGGGCAAATCGTTCTACTCCGAGTGCCGTACTGGCCCTGGCAGGAGTCGCTTTCCCCGCCGCATTTGCCTCACGCGCAATCAGCCGGGCCATATGGAACGCGGCGCGAGCTCGGTCGGGTTCCCAGAAACGGGAATTGTACCGGCGCCAGATACCGACATCGTGGTCAAATCGCAGATCGCTCCCGTGTCGTTCGACGAACAGCTGAGCGATCGCGTCCTCATTTACGCGTTCACCCGCCGCTCCGTGCGCCCCGTTCGCCTTGCGGTTAGCCCGGCGCCGCGTCACGCCCAGCGCAGCAGCAGCGGGCGGTTCCATGTCCCTTCGTACGGTCATGCCAGGCCCTCTTCAGGGTGTCGTTCATATCGCCGCTCGCCGGTTCGCAGATCCACGCCTCGACTCCGGCGTCGTGGTCTCGGGTTCGCAGCATGTTTCAGCGGCGCGGTTGCTCGCATCGTCGTTCTCAGCGAACACAGTGATCGCTTCGATGCCGGGGAGTACAGGGAAGGCCGCGATCGCGGGTGCAGATCCCAGCACCCACACTGGTTGGTAGCCGAGTTGGCGAGCAGCGAGGCAGGTCTCGATACCCTCACCGATGTGCAGGCCTACCGTGACGTCTTCGTCGGGATCGATCTTGATGGCCGCGCCACTGGCGCGACCGAGCATTCGGCGGATTTTCTTGCCGGCATCATCGAGAATTGGACGGCCGTCGTTGTGCAAGAACGTGCGGTGGATCCGCGAGGCGCGTTGCTCGGCACATCGCGAAACAGTGCAACGACACGGGTGTGATGGCGCTGTCCGAAATCCAGACGGCGGCATGGAAGCGGACAGCGCCGATGATGCCTGCATCGAGCTCGAGGCCGCGTGATTTTAAGTAGGTTTCGGCGGGGGTGCCGCGTGGGCTAATGGCGCCCCGCCAGATCTCCGCTGCCTTATGTGCCGTGTCCAGCGCGCCTGTGGATCCGATGGGTCGGAGCTTGAGGGTGCGCTTCCGCGGGAGCGTGCTCGGAACTGCGGCAGCCCGAGCTTTCGCGTACGTCGTCCGGCACAGAAGAGGGTGATCACCTGCGTAGGTGTGGACCCAAAAGCCCTCAGGAAACTCAGGACCGGATTTGACGTGCAGCGATCGATCACGCGGGCTATGCCCGGGGCCAGGCACCAGCGCGGCATTGGACCCAAGTGGGTCACCTCCGAACACCCGCGCGAGCTCGCGCGAGGTGAGAGACGAGATCTGCATTTGACGGCGTCCTTGAGCGAGTAAAACTCACGCAACGGACGCGACTTCGGCGGTACGAAATTCGAAGGCCCCACCCCCGGGGCCTTCGTGCTTCCTACATTTCTGCTGGCTGCGCCGCGGGGCGCGCATTGCGCAGTTCGCTGGTCGATGAGACGCGACGCATGCGCGTCGGTGCCCAAGCGTCGATGTCCTCTCGGAAGTAGGCGAACTGACCGTCCCCGTCCTTGTGATAGGGGGGGCCGCCACCGTCAGTGGCTAAATTGGCGAGGGCCGCGGCCCCAAGCTTGATGCCGTAGCGTTCGCGAAGGTAGCCGCTGGCCTCGCGCCGGCTAAGCCAGTCTGGCCACACCGTGTTGTCAGATCTCTGGCATTGGCGTCATCCATCTACGATTATGGATGGATGGTCTCTACTGACGTTGGCCCATGCGTCTTGGCAGAAACCTACTTTTTTCTGTGAGGGTTTGTGCCAGGGCGCCGCGAGATTTTTCCCGAAGCCGCCTGAGCCGATCCGAGCTGAGTTGGGAGTCGCCGGGGACGAAGCGCGGAGGGCAGATGGGGTGCGGCGAGGCGTAGTAACTTAATCACTGACCCCGTCTTGTTGTGCGGGCTGACGGTGAGCCGCCATCCCTCTTTCTCATTCGTCCACCAAAGCAAGCCGCATCCAGCGGTCGAAGAGCCGCTTTCGTAGGGTCCACCGGGTGCGTTGCGGGGCCGTCCCGCCCTGCGGGCTGGCCGGAAATCCTCCCAATAGTCCTCACTGCTAGCCACGTGGATTTGATCAACGGTACAGCAAAAAAACTTGTACCGGGCCCTTGCCTGGCCGATGCCGTCCATCACCTCCACCAAATCATTGGTCTGAAAGCGCCGTTCGGGGGCCGGTTTCTCGCCAAAGTAATCGCGGCGGTAATCGTGCAGTCCCAACCACACCCTCGCGACATCGCCCAGCTTGTCCAGCTCAATCCGATAGGCGGCCGTTCTTCTGTGCCAGCTGGGCAAGTTGCTCACGCGCCTCTTCCCGCTTCGGTTCAGCTTCGTCAATGCTGTGCATATCCTGGGCCGCGGACAAGAGCACACTCAAAGCTGATGCCCCAGCCTGACGTCGCTCTAGCGGCAGCCGCAGACAGTCGAGGAATTCATCGAGCAGTTCCTGGGGCCATTGGATCGGCTCCCATTCGAGCATACCGTCGGCGCGTCCCTTATTAATCCAGGGCATCGCCCACCTCCGCGATCAAGGGATCTCCGGTCATGGCCTCCCAGATGTACCGGCTGACTTGGTTCGCCGCCGCGAGCAGTACGGCGTCGGGCTTGATGTAGCCGCGCGTTATCGAGCCAGTGCGTGCGGTGGCGTGGCCCAACAGATAGGCGATGGTCAGTTCTGAGAGTCCAAGATCCGCGCACGCACTGGCGAATGCGTGGCGCAAGGAATGGGGCGTGTAGCCGTCGCCCACGATGCGGCTCCATGCGCCGATGTGGCGGTCGCCGAGGCCGTTAAAGGGCTTTCGTGGGGAACGGCCGGGGAATACCCAAACGCTCTCAGGACGTCCGCCGCGGTTCACGAGCGCCCTCAAAATCCGCAGCGCGGGCTCGCCCAGTGGGCGCACGCTTGCACCCGTCTTGGTGTCGCCGAGACGGAGACACTTGCCCTCCCAATCGATCTCGGCAAGCCGAAGCCGTTGGATCTCGTTTCTGCGGGCTCCGGTGAGCGCCAGCAGCCGAATGACGCCTAAGGCCTGCCAGGACTCCATGCGCGGCTCGGCGGCTGCCAGCGCCTCCCCAAGCGACCGGAAACCCTTGGCATCGAGGCGGAAGTGCCGCATGCCGTCTGCCGGCGTCGAGACGCCGCGGGCCGGACTAGTTGCGATGTAGCCCTGTCCGACGGCGTAGGTGAGAACCCCTCCGAGCAACCCATACGTGCGAGCCGCGCCGTGCTGGCCCGCGATCAGGGCCTCCAGGCATCGCTGGCAATCGCCACGGTCGATGTTTTTGACAGCCTTGTCTCCGAAGTGTCGGACGAGATGTTTGATCCTGTACTTGTCGATGACGATCGTCCCCGCCTTCTTCGACCTGCCGCTACGATTTGACAGCACAAGCCCCTTCTCGGCCTTCTCCATGTACTCGGTGGCGAGTTGCCTGAAGGTGATGGCGGTGCGCTCCTCCCTCCGGCGCTCTGCCGGGTCCCTCACATCGGCCCATCCGTGCCGCGCACCCCGGGCCTCGCTGAGAGGTCGGTCCGCCTCGTTGCGTGCCTTCTCGGGCGTGTAGCGCGCCGTAGGGACCGATGGTGATGCGCCTGGAGCGGCCCTGGGGGTTCCTGTACTGGACGAGGAAGCTGATGCGGCCTTCTGGGCTGACGCGGATGCCGAAGCCTTTGAGCGACAAGTCCCACACGACCGTGTCCCTGGCCGGCTTGGGAAGCTTGTCGAGAATGCGCTTACTGACCGCGATGCGACTGGGCAGCGAACCAGGCGTGGGCATGGCGGTCACTCCCGATGTAAGCACGATGTAAGCGGCCGCGGATGAGAACCGCGCAACAGCGATGATGGTTAATGATGCGACTTGTGGCCGATTGGCAAGCATTTAGTGCGTCTTATCCCATGTCGGTGAGCGACGATGAGTTAGCGCAAAATGCCCAAGGAGGGCAGCCACTTCGACCTGCCGATCGCGCTCGCCATGATGGTGGCCATGGGCGCCATCTCGCCCGACGCCATCGAGGGCTACGCCGCGATCGGCGAGCTTGCGCTCGACGCTTCGATCCGCGCGGTGCCCGGAGCGCTGCCGGCGGCGATCGGCGCCAACGCCATGGGCAAGGGCCTGATCTGTCCGGCCGCGTGCGGTCCCGAGGCGGCATGGGCGGGCGAGGACGTGGCCGTGCTGGCGGCGCCGCACCTGCTCTCCCTCGTCAATCACTTCAACGGTCTGCAGACGCTGCCGGCCCCCAAGCCCAACATCGAGGAGGATCCCGCGCCGCTGCCGGACCTGCGGGACGTCAAGGGCCAGGAGAGCGCCAAGCGCGTGCTCGAGGTGGCGGCCGCCGGAGGCCACAATCTCCTGATGATCGGGGCGCCCGGCTCGGGCAAGTCGATGCTGGCCGCGCGCCTGCCCTCCATCCTGCCGCCGCTGTCGCCGGAGGAGATGCTGGAAGTCTCCATGGTGCATTCGCTCGCCGGCGAGCTGCTGGGTGGCAAGCTTGCCACCGCGCCGCCCGTTCCGCGCCCCGCATCATTCGGCCAGCATGGCGGCACTGGTGGGCGGCGGCTCCAGGCCGCGCCCCGGCGAGGTGTCGATGGCGCACCTCGGGGTGCTGTTCCTGGACGAGCTGCCGGAGTTCCTGCCCAACGTGCTCGATGCCCTGCGCCAGCCGCTGGAGACGGGCGAGACCGTGATCGCGCGCGCCAACCACCGCGTCACCTACCCCTCGCGCATCCAGCTGGTGGCGGCCATGAACCCGTGCAAGTGCGGCGCCGCCGCGCCCGGCCAGACCTGCAGGCGGGGCGAGCGCTGCGCCTCCGACTACCAGGCGCGCATCTCCGGGCCGCTGCTCGACCGCATCGATCTGCAGATCGAGGTGCCCGCCGTCTCCGCCGCCGACCTCGTGCTGCCGCCGCCGAGCGAGGGCAGCGCCGAGGTGCGGGCCCGCGTCAGCGCCGCGCGCGAGCTGCAGCGCACCCGGTTCGCCGCTCTCGGTGCCAGGGGCGTGCGCACCAACGCCGAATGCTCCGGCGCGCTGCTCGAGCAGATCGCCATGCCGGACGAGGCGGGCGTGGCACTCCTGCGGCAGGCCTCCGAGACGCTGCACCTCTCGGCCCGCGGCTTCCATCGCACCCTGCGGGTTGCGCGCACGCTGGCCGATCTCGACGGCACGGAGAAGGTTGCCCGCATGCACGTCGCCGAGGCCCTCAGCTACCGCGGCGAGACGCTGCGCCAGCAGCGCGCGGCTTGAGCCTGCAGCAGTCTCCGCTATCGGGCTTTGCGCGTGCGCTGGGCCAGCCAGATGCCGCCGATCACCAGCACGAGCGCGGCGGCGTGGTAGGGGGCGAACGGCTCGCTGATCAGCCAGACGGCGAGTGCGGCGGCGAACACCGGCACCAGATTGATGAACACGCCGGCGCGCCCCGGGCCGATCAGGTCGACGCCGCGGAGATAGAAGACCTGCGACAGGAATGACGGAAAGATCGCGATCCAGGCCGTTATCAGGAGCCCGTTCGCGGTCGGCGCCCGCAAGTCGCCCGTGAGCCACTCGAAGCCGACGAGCGGAAGCGACGTCACGGCGGCGAGCGCCGCCAGCACGGTAAAGAAGGCGCCGCCCGGCATCTCGGCCCGGTTGCTCAAGGCCACCGTGTAGGCGGCATAGAGGACGCACGCAGCCAGCATGGCGAGGTCGCCCTTGTTCAACTCGATCTCGAGGATCGACAGCGGCGCGCCGCGTGTCGCCACCACCACGACGCCGAGCGCCGTGACGAGGACGCCGGCCATCTGCACGAAGGTTGCGCGCGTGCCGTGAGCGAGAAAGGCGCCGGCCAGCACGAAGATCGGCATGGAGCCCTGCAGGATGCCGATGTTGATGGCACTCGTGTAGTGGGCGGCAACGTAGTAGAGCGCATTGAACCCGCTCATGCCCAGCACGGCCAGCATGACGATGCTGGCGAGCCGAGCTCTCACCTCCCCCCAATGCTCGCGGATGTCGCTCCCATAGATCGGCCACAGCACCGCGGCCACCATCACCCATCGCAGCGTCGTCAACACGAACGGCGAGATCTCGCCGATGGCGAGCCTCGCAGCCACGGTGTTGCCCGCCCAGAAAATCGCCGCCAGCGTCAGCAGCAGGCCGGGCCACTGGTAGAGACCGTGGGTCGCGCGTTTGAGGGCGCCGATCATTGCAGCCGGATTGTCCAGGGGTGAGGTTGCCGCGGGAGAAGGCGCGTAGCACAAATCCTAGGCAGCCGCACCTGCCGGCGATGCAGTCCACGCCTGCGTCGCGATGGACACCGCCAGGCCCGCCCGAGCGCTATGGGAGTGGCAATGGAGCCGGGCCGCCGGGCGTTGCCGCGGAGGGCGCCCCGGCAGGTCAACCGCCCGCGATCTGCGGCAGGATCTGCACTTCGCTGTCGGGCCCGATCGGCTGGAACAGCGCGTCCTGGTAGATCTGCCCGTCGATGGCGACGGCCGACCCCGTCTCCAGGTGCGGCAGCAGCTCCGGGTACTTCTCGCCCAGCCGTGCGAACAGCTGGCGCACGTTTGCGGCCTCGACGTCGATCTCGGTCACGCCGCCGGTGTACTGGCGCAGGTTGCCGATCAGGGACACATGAGCCACGGAATGGTCCTCGCATGAGCCGGCGCGCGTCGCCGCAGGATGCCCTATGATTGGGCGATGTAACCACGCACAGGGACGGACGGGAAGAGCAAGCAGATGTCGAAAAGCGCACGCGGAGCCAAGCTGGCCGTTTTCACCAAGAACAAGAAGAATCCGGCCTACGTCGGCGCCCGGCTGGGGGCCGACCGCATAGGCGCCAGTCACGGCTGCACGGTCACGCACTACGTGCCGGACACGCCCGACGACGTCGACGAGCAGCATGCGCTCCTGAAGGCGGCTCACGCCGCCAAGCCCGACGCGATCCTGATCGCGCCGGCGCATGCCACGGCCCTCAACGCCACCTTGCGGCGGATCCAGGCGGACGGCATCCCCGTCCTCTGCTTCGTCAGCAAGCCCGAGGAGATCGGCTGCACCTGCTTCGTGGGATCGGACGACCGGGCGCTCGCGCGGGGAATTGCCGACTATCTATTCGATCGGCTCCCCGAGGGCGGCAACGTCGTCACGCTAGAAGGAAATCCCAACTCCACGACGTCCGCCCCGCGCGGAGACGGCTTTCGCGACGCGGCGAGCGCGCGTGCAAGCGTGAGGATCGTGAACTCGCGCCCGGGTCAGTTCATGCGCGACGGAGGGCAGGCCGCGATGGCCGAGCTGCTGGCGGATGAGCCCCGCATCGACGGTGTCCTCGCCGCCAACGACTTCATGGCACTGGGTGCGATCGATGCCATGCGGTCGGCGGGACGAATGATTCCCATCGTCGGGGTCAACGCCACGCCGGAAGGCGTGCAAGCCATCAAGGCGGGCGACCTGCTGGCTTCGGCGTCGTTCGACGCCATGAAGATCGCGTGCCTGGGCGTCCAGGCGGCCATCCGCGTGCTGTCGGGCGAGAAAGTGCCGGCCGAGCTGTTGCTTCCCGTCGAGGTGGTCGACCGCGCCAACTGCGCCGCCTGGGACCTGCCCTACGCCGAGCGGCCGCTGCCGCGATGGGCGGACTACGTCAAAACGTGAAGCGCCCCCTTCCCGCAATGGGAAGGAGGCGCTCCATCATCTCGATCAGAATGGGACCGCGTGATCCAGGCTAGATCTTCGCGGTTCCCTTGGCGCGGGCCGCGTCGAGTGCCTTGAGCACCTTGGGCGGCGACATGGGCAGCTCGGTGAAGCGCACGCCGGTGGCGTTGGCCACCGCGTTAGCGATCGTGGCCATCGGCGGCACGATGGGAGTCTCGCCGACGCCGCGCACGCCGTAGGGATGGCGCGGGTTGGGCACCTCCACGATGACCGTGTCGATCATCGGCAGGTCGGAGGCCACGGGCACGCGGTAATCGAGGAAGCCCGCGTTCTGCAGCTTGCCGTCGGCTGCCGTAGATGTACTCCTCGTTCAGCGCCCAGCCGATGCCCTGCGCCACGCCGCCCTGGTACTGGCCCTCGACGTAGCTCG
This sequence comes from uncultured Alphaproteobacteria bacterium, assembly GCA_963774165.1. GTDB lineage: Bacteria > Pseudomonadota > Alphaproteobacteria > Rhizobiales > Hyphomicrobiaceae > AWTP1-13. Next base: position 186,436 of record CAVZEC010000018.1, read on the forward strand.
GGTGGATGGCGCGGCCCGCGTCCTGGATCGCGGTGTAGCGCACCACCCACGTCCTGCCCGTCTCGGGGTCGACCTCGACGTCGCAGATGTGGGTGGCGATGCTTGGGGCGGCGCCCGCCGCATTGATGCGCGCGTAGCCGGCAATCGGCCCGCCGGTCTTGCCGGCGATGCCGGCGATCGCCGCGAGCGTCATCGGCGTGTGCTTGCCGGCGTTGGGGCCGGCGGGACGCACCGCGCCGTTCACGTATTCGACGGCGTCCTCCGGCAGCTCCCACAGCTTGGCGGCGCGCTTGCAAGCCTCCTTCATGACTTCGCGCGCGGCGTCGACGGTCGCCATGCCGCTCGAGAAGGTGGCGCGGCTTCCGCCGGTGAGGAAGTTGTAGCCGAGCTGGCCGGTGTCGCCGATCTGGACGCGGATCTTGTCCAGCGGCACCTTGAGCTCCTCGGCCGCCATCATGCACAGCGACGCGCGCAAGCCGCCGATGTCGGGCGTGCCGGCCGTGAGCGACAGTGTGCCGTCCTCGTTCAGCGACAGCGACACCGAGGTCTCGCCGCCGATGTTGAACCAGAAGCCGGAGGCGACGCCGCGGCCCTGGTTCTTCTTGAGCGGCGTGCGCCAGTGCGCGTGCGCCTTGGCCGCTTCCAGAGTCTCCACCATGCCGATCGGACCGAACTTCGGTCCGTAGGCGGCCTTGGTGCCTTCCTTGGCCGCGTTCTTGAGGCGCATCTCGATCGGGTCCATGCCGATCTTGCCGGCGATCTCGTCGATCACGCTCTCGACGGCATACTCGGAGATCGGGCCGCCGGGTGCGCGATAGGCCGCGACCTTCGGCCGGTTCGTCACCACGTCGTAGCCGACCACTTTCACGTTCTCGAGGTCGTAGGGCGCGTAGGCGCACATGCAGCCCGGCTGCACGGGCGAGCCTGCGAACGCGCCGGCCTGGTACTTGAGCTCCGCCTCGGCCGCAACGATGCGCCCGTCCTTCTTGGCGCCGATCTTGACGCGCACGTGCGCGCCCGAGGTCGGGCCGGAGGAGCGGAACACCTCCTCGCGCGTCATCACCATCTTCACCGGCCGGCGTGCCTTCTTGGACAGCGCCAGCGCCATCGGCTCGAGATAAACGACGGTCTTGCCGCCGAAGCCGCCGCCGATCTCGGCCGCGGTGACGCGCACTTTGCCGATGTCCCAGCCGAGCAGCCGCGCGCAATGGGCGCGCACGACCCAGTGGCCTTGCGTCGACACCCACACGTCGGCCTGTCCGTCCTCCGACACGCTGGCGATGCAGGCATGCGGCTCGATGTAGCCCTGGTGGACGGGCTTGGTGTCGAACTCGCGCTCGACGATCAGGTCGGCCTGCTTGAAGCCCACGCTCACGTCGCCCAGCACGAACTCGAGGCGCTTGGCGATGTTAGAGGGTGTCTTGGGCGCGGGCTCGACGCCCACGGTGTACATGTCCTCGTGCAGGATCGGCGCGCCGGGCTGCATGGCCTCCAGCACGTCGATGACGTGCGGCAGCACCTCGTAGTCGACCTTGATGAGCTTCAAGGCTTCCTTGGCAACGCCCGCGCTGGTGGCGGCCACGGCCGCGACGGCGTGGCCTTCGTAGAGGGCCTTCTCGCGCGCCATCACGTTGCGCACGACGTCCTTGTAGTTGACCATCATCTCGCCCGCCGGGATGAACTCGGAGGGCTGCTCCTTGAAGTCCATGCCGGTGATGACGGCCTTGACGCCAGGCAGCTTTTCGGCAGCGCTGGTGTCGATCGACCTGATGCGCGCGTGCGGATAGGGGCTGCGCAACACCTTGCCGACCAGCTGGCCGGACATGGCGAGGTCCGCGCCGAACCGGGCGCGTCCCGTCACCTTGTCCACGCCGTCGGGACGAATCGGCCGGGTGCCGACGTACTCGAATTCGGAGCTCGCCGCGCCTTTGACTTTTTCCTGCATGGTCAGGCTCCTCGCATTTCGCTCGCGGCGTCCATCACAGCGCGGATGATCTTGTCGTAGCCGGTGCAGCGGCAGAGGTTGCCGGCGAGCCAGTAGCGCACTTCCGTCTCGGTCGGATCCGGCTTCTTCTCCAGCAGTGCCTTGGCGGCCACCAGGAAGCCCGGCGTGCAGATGCCGCACTGAAGTGCCGCATGCTCCAGGAACTTGCGCTGCAGCGGATGCAGCTCTTCGCCGCGGGCAACGCCTTCGATGGTGCCGATCGACTTGCCGTTGGCCTCTACGCCCAGCATCAGGCAGGAGCAGACGAGCCGACCGTCGACCGTGACGCTGCAGGCGCCGCAGTCACCAGTCGAGCAGCCTTCCTTGGTGCCCGTGAGCCCCAGCTGGTCCCTCAGGCAGTCGAGCAGCGTCTCCTGGGTGTCGCAGAGAAACTCGACGGCATCGCCGTTGACGGTTGCAGTTACGTGGTGCTTAGACATCAGCCCTTCCTCGCCCGTTCTAGCGCAATCTCCGCGGCCCGACGGGCAAGAACGCCCGCGACCTTGATGCGATATTCGATGGTGCCTCGCTTGTCGTCGATCGGCTTGCAGGCGGCGCTCGCCGCCGCTGCCAGCTTCTCCAGCGCCGCGGCGTCCACCTTGCTGCCGACCAGTGCGGCGGCGCCCGGTGCCACCAGCAGCGGACGGGCGGCCACGGCCCCGAGCGACAGCCTGGCAGCTGTGCAGGTGCCGCCGGCATCGATGGTGAGGCATATGCCTGCGCCGACCACCGCGATGTCCATCTCGGTGCGGGGAATGAAGCGCAGGTAGGCATCGCCCGTGCGTGCCGGCTTGGGCGGCAGCAGGAACGAGGCGATGATCTCGCCCTTGGTCAGCGCCAGCTTGCGCGGAGCAAGCATCACATCCTCGACGGGAATGTCGCGCCGACCTTTAGGACCGACGATCGTCGCCTTTGCCCCGGCGGCGATGAGCGCCGGTACGCTGTCGGCGGCCGGCGAGCCGTTGCACAGGTTGCCGCCCATGGTGGCGCGGCCCTGGACCTGGGTCGAGCCGATCAGATTGGCCGCCTCGACGATGCCGGGCCAGACCGACTTGAGCTTCGGATGCTCCTTGAGCTCGGCGCCGGTAACGGCGGCGCCAATGCGAAATCCTCCCGCCTCTTCCTTGATCTGGCGCATCTCGGCAATGCCCTTGATGTCCACCACGAGAACGGGGTCGAGAATGTCGGTGCGCATCTGCACGAGCAGATCCGTGCCGCCAGCCAGCACGCGCGCATCGCCCGTTTCCTTGACGAGCAGCGCGACCGCCTGGTCGAGCGAATTCGGCGCCTCATAGCGCATTTGGTCTTCCTCCTGACCGGTTGTGAACCCGCAGGATGGCACACCACCTCGCTCCGCGCCAATCCCCGTTAGCATTTCGCACGCGTGGGTCCAGTGTTTTGCATGCCAACCATCGGATGGGGTAAGAACCTAGGACCGTGGAAAGCCAAGCGAGGGCTGAAGCAATCGGCCCGCCGTCCACGGCCAAGAGACCAAAAGCATTCGCAGGGGAGGAAAAACGATGACCGTCTCGCGCCGCAGGTTTCTCGCCGCCGCAGGTGCCTCGATCGCGGCGCCGGCCATAGCCCGCCCGGCCCTGGCCCAGGCGCAAGTCACCCTCAAGCTGCATCACTTCCTGCCGCCGGTCTCCAACGGCCACGCCAAGATGCTGGCACCGTGGGCGAAGATGGTGGAGCAGGATTCCGGCGGCAAGATCAAGATCGACATCTTCCCCTCCATGCAGCTCGGCGGCACCCCGCCGCAGCTCTACGATCAGGCGCGGGACGGGGTCGTCGATATCGTCTGGACGCTGCCGGGGTCGACGGCGGGCCGTTTCCCATCGACCGAGGTGTTCGAGCTGCCGTTCGTGGCGGCGCGTCGCGGCATCGTCAACGCCCGCGCCTCACAGGAGTACGCCGACGCCAATCTCGCCAAGGAAACGAGCGACATCAAGCTCTTGAGCTACTGGTCGCACGACCATGGGCTGATCCACGCCAGCAAGCCGATCGCCACGATGGACGATCTCAAGGGACTGAAGCTGCGCTCTCCCCATCGCCTGGCGGGCGAGGCCCTGAAGGCCCTGGGGGCCACGGCCATCCCCATGCCCATTCCGCAGGTGCCCGAGAGCCTGGCACAGCGCGTGATCGACGGATGCGTGGTGCCGTGGGAGGTGGTGCCGGCGATCAAGCTGCACGAACTCGTCAAGTTCCACACGGAGATTCCGGGCTCACCGACGTTTTATACGGCGAGTTTCTTCCTGGCCATGAACAAGGCCAAGTACGAAGGCCTGCCGGCGGACCTCAAGCAGGCCATCGACAAGAACTCGGGCATGAAGTTCGCCGAGCTGGCCGGCAACATGTGGGACGATGCCGGGGCGCTCGTGCTCGACATGGTCAAGAAGCGAGGCAACACGATCAGCAGCATCTCCGAGGACGAGAAGGCCCGGTGGATCAAAGCCACCCAGCCGGTGATCGATTCGTGGGTCACCCAGGTGAAGGACAAGGGCCTGGACGGTCCCAAGCTGATCGAGCAGGCCAAGGCCCTGGTCGCGAAGTACGATAAGGCCTAACAAGGATCTTGCGCGGGCTCCGGGCGGGACGCGCCGCCGAGGCCCTGGGGAGGGAGCCGATGAGCGACGCCAATGTAACGGCGCGTGGAGATCTGCGGCCACCGCTCGTCGAGCGCCTGTCGGGCAGCATCGCCCTGCTCGGCGGGCTGCTGCTGCTGTGCGTCGCCGCTCTCGTGGTGCTCAGCGTGGCCGGTCGCTGGCTCAGCGGGACGCCGCTGGCAAGAATGTTCCCATGGCTGGGCCCCATCAACGGCGACTTCGAGATGGTGCAGATGGCGACGGCGATCGCCGTCTTCAGCTTCCTGCCATACTGCCAAGCCCGCCGCGGCAACATCGTCGTCGATACCTTCACCAGCTGGCTGCCTGCGCGCATCAATGCCTTCATCGATGCATTCTGGGACCTCGTCTACGCCGGGATGATGGGCCTCATCACCGCCTGCCTGATGACTGGTGTGATCGAGCACTACCGCAGCGGCCAGACGACCATGCTGCTGCAGGCCATCGTCTGGCCCGCCCTGGCGGTCTGCACCCTGCTATCGCTCATCCTCACCTGTGTCGCCGTCGCGACGGCCGCGATACGAATCCGGCGGGGCCGTCCATGAGCGGTGTCGCGATCGCGATCCTCGGCTTCGGCGCGATGCTGGTGCTGATCGCCGTGCGCATGCCGGTCGGCCTCTCGATGCTGGTGGTCGGATCGATCGGCTATATCCACCTGTCCAGCTGGCCTGCCTTCTTCGCCTACATGAAGACCAACCCCTACTATCAGTTCGCCAACTACACGCTGTCCGTCATTCCGCTGTTCATCCTGATGGGCGCGCTGGCCGAGCGGGCCGGCATATCCACCGGCCTGTTCCGCGCGGCGCAGGCCTTCGCGGGGCATTTGCGCGGGGGATTGGCGATGGCGGTGATCTGGGCATGCACCGCTTTCGGGGCCATCTGCGGCTCCTCGGTGGCGACCACGGCCACGTTCGGCCGGGCGGCCCTGCCCGAGCTGCAGCGCTACAAGTACGACGGCGGCTTCGCCACCGGCACCATCGCCGTCGGCGGCACGCTCGGCATCCTCATCCCGCCGTCGATCATCCTGGTCGTCTATGCCATCACCACCGAGCAGAACATCGCCAAGCTGTTCAAGGCGGCGCTGATCCCGGGGCTCATGGCCGCCCTGTTCTATACCCTCGCGATCGCCTGGACCGTCCGCCGCCGCCCGGAGCTGGCGCCGCCGGCCGCGATGACGACCGCCGACCGGGGCAAGGCGCTACTCAGCGTATGGCCCGCGCTGCTCGTCGCGCTGACGGTGGTGGGCGGCATCTATGGCGGTATGTTCACGCCGACCGAGGGGGCGGCGGTCGGGGCCATCGCCATGCTGCTGGTCGGGCTTGCCCAGCGGTCGCTGAGCTGGAGCGGTATACTCGAGAGCCTCAGGCAGACGGCGGAGACGTCAGCCATGATCTTCATCATCCTACTGGGCTCGGAGGTGTTCGATGCTTTCCTGGCCCTGTCCAAGCTGCCGGAGGTTGCCGCCGAGCTGGTCGGGAAGTCCGCCCTTCCTCCCTACGCGATCATGATCGCGCTGATGCTGTTCTACATCCTGCTTGGCGCCGTGATGGACGAGCTCGCCATGATCCTGCTGACGCTGCCCGTGTTCTTTCCCGATCGTGCAGGCGCTCGACTTCGGCATGCCCGCCGACGAGGTGGCGATCTGGTTCGGCATCCTCGTGCTGATTGTCGTCGGTATCGGCCTGACCGCGCCGCCGATAGGCCTAAACGTGTTCGTCATCAGCTCGATCGCCAAGACCGTTCCCATCGCCTCCACCTACCGCGGCGTGCTGCCCTTCATTTTCACGGACGTGGTCCGGCTCGGGCTGGTGATCGCTTTTCCGGGTCTCGCGCTCTGGCTCGTGCGGCTGCTAAGCTGAGCGCACACACTTTTCACGGTATCGAAAGCATGGAGCCGAGAGATGGCCAAGAAGGGCTACTGGATCGCGCACGTAAACATCACCAATCCCGAGCGTTACAAGGACTATGTCGCCGCCAACGCCGCACCCTTGAAGAAGTACGGCGCGCGCTTCCTCGTCCGGAATGGCGAGTGCGAGGTGCGCAGGGGGCAGCTCGAGGGACGCCGTCACGTCGTGATCGAGTTCGACAGCTACGCCACGGCCAAGGCCTGCCACGACTCGCCCGAATACCAGGCGGCGGCGAAGATCCGCGACGAGGCCAGCTCCGCCGAATTCATCATCATCGAGGGCTATGACGGCTGAGTGCGCCGCTGGTCCGGGCAAGCTTCCTGTGGTGTCAACGCCACAGTTCGAAGGAAATCGCTGCGTATCCACAGACAATTGGCGGCGATGGACATAGGCTTCGGCAGTCTCGCGTTTGCGGAGTTGCTGCCGATGTCGACGAGTATGCTGGTAGCGCTACTTACGGCCCAAATCCTGGGGATGTCCCTGTTCTTCACGGAGGCATACCCGGATGCAGTGGTGCCGCTCATACAGGTGGCGCTGGCCGCGGCCTTGGCCTCGGCCGTCATTTTCTTCTGCATCGATATGATGCGCCGGGGGGTGGAGTGGATGCGGCGTCCCAAGGCGCGGCCTTACCGGCGGACGACATCTGCGTAGCTCGTGGCGGCGCACGCCTTCCCCGCTGGAGGGTGAGCGCCCAGGACAACCGGATTTCAGTCGGCGGACTGCTGCAGCGCCGCCGGCGGTTGCTGACGCGATACAGGCGGGCGTCGGGCACCCGCGGCACCTTCTGCCATGAGATCCATCAACGCCCTGCGCTCGGCTTTCAATTCGCTCATGCGCACGAAGCGTCCCTCCCCGGCTCTCGCGCGGACCAGCGCGCTGTACTCGACGTTGACCTGACGAAGCCGTGTCCGAAGCATGCAGACGTCGCGCGAATTCATTCTAGTTTCCTTTCGTTCGTCAGCCCTGCTTGGCTGATTCCTGTGACGGCATGGCGGCGGATGCCGACGTTTGTCCGCGGCCTAGGGTGCTTCCGCTCCCATCTTCCAGGACAGAGCGGCGTATTCTGAACAGGCGGTCCTTGTCGAAGCCCTCCAGCTTCGATCACGAAAGCCCTCAACTCTCTGATGTAGAGCAGGATTCACACTTCGGCTGCCGCGTTGGAGATGAGGCGAACCGATGCGAGCCTGCTCTAGTTGCGCGAGAGGCGATACCTGGCTTCCTCTATCTCGCAGAGGATGCGCGCTCTCTCGCCCCAACCAGACGCCTCCAACTCATCCAGGATGGAGCTTCGCCAGCGGTTGAGCGTCGCTATTTTCTCGCCTCGCGTGAACAGCATCTCCTCGACGATCCCGAGCGGGCTGTCGAAGCTTCCCTCCGGGTCCTGCTTGGCAAGAACCCAATTCAACGTTCTGCTTGTCATGCTCTCTCCCCCGAAAGGCATGCGCGATTATGCCGAGCGATTCGCGGCAAAAATGTGTGTGATCCGGTACTTAGTCTGTTCGCCCCTTATGCTCAATCCCGGTACAGACCATGCCGTCGCCGCAGCTTCCACGAGACGATCTCTTCACAGACGGTAGCGGAAATGCGGACCTCGATATCAATTGTCGGCAGACGAAATGGAAATTCGGCCGCCGACGGACGGTGTGAGCCGTTGTCGCGCATGAAGCCGGACTCAGGAGCGCAGGAGCACGCGCGCGGCCTCGAGCGTGTTGCGGAGCAGGCAGGCGACCGTCATGGGACCGACGCCGCCGGGCACCGGCGTAATGGCGCCGGCCACCTGCGCCGCCTCCTCGTAGGCCACGTCGCCGACGAGGCGGCTCTTGCCGTCCGCCCCGGTCGTCCGCTGGATGCCGACGTCGATGACGATGGCGCCCGGCTTGATCCAGCCGCCCCTGACCATCTCCGCCCGCCCGACCGCCGCCACCACCAGGTCGGCGCGGCGTACCACGCCCGGCAGATCGCGCGTGCGCGAATGGGCGATCGTGACGGTGCAGTTCTCGGCGAGCAGCAGCTGCGCCATCGGCTTGCCCACGATGTTGGAGCGGCCGATCACCACCGCCTCGAGCCCCGCAAGATCGCTGCGGACGGACTTGGCGAGGATCACGCAGCCCGATGGCGTGCAGGGCGCCAGCGCGGGCGCGCCCGAAGCCAGGCGGCCGATATTGAGGGGATGAAAGCCGTCGACGTCCTTGGCCGGATCGATCGCTTCGATCACATGCCGCGTGTCGATGTGGGCCGGCAGCGGCAGCTGCACCAGGATGCCATGCACGTCCTTGCGCCCGTTGAGCTCGGCGATCAGCGCGAGAAGCGTGGCCTCGCGCGTATCGGCCGGCAGCTTGTGCTCCAAGGACTGCATGCCGGCATCGCGCGTCTGCTTCGCCTTGGTACGCACGTAAACCTGGCTGGCGGGGTCCTCGCCGACGAGCACGACGGCCAGGCCAGGCGCGATCCCGTAGACGCGCTTCAGATCGGCGACCTCGCTCGCTACCTCGCGGCGGAGCGCCTCGGCGATCGACTTCCCATCGATGATCATTGCGCCAGGCATTGGATTGATGCTCGCCTCCTCACCGCAACTTGGCTCACTGCAACTTGGCCAATTGGTTTGCCAACCGTGCCGCCAGTCCGGCGGGCTCGCCCGAGACTGCCACCGTCTTGAGGCGCGTCTTGCCCCCGGCCGTTACGGCAACGCTGGATTTGGCCACGCCTAGCCAGGCTGCTACCGCCATCTCCACCGCGCGGTTTGCCTCACCCTTCTCCGCCACCGCGCGCACCCGCACCGTCAGCGCCGGGCCCTGTGCGGTCTCGACCACGCCGTCGATGCCCTCGCGCGCCGATCTCGGCGTCACGCGCACGAGGAGCCTCGCCCCGCCCGGGTCGGCGCGCCAGGGCTGCGCCGGCGGCGGCCTCACACGACGAGCTTGGCAATGTTGGGAAGCACCACCGACTGCACGAACACGCAGGCCAGGATCAGGATGACGGGCGAAATGTCGACGCCGCCGAGGTCGGGCATCCAGCGCCGGATCGGCCGCAGCAGGGGCTCGGTGACGGCATTCAGCGCCTGCCAGACCGATCGCACGAAGGGGTTGTAGGGATTGACGACGTTGAAGGCCATCAGCCAGCTCATCACCGCGCCGGCGATGATGATGTAAATGTAAAGCTGGATCAAGGAACTGATGAAGCCGAGCAGCTCGAGCATCGTATCACTCTGGGACCCGCGGATGGGCCTCGTGTGTAATGCCCCCGACGCCCAGCGACAAGAGGCCGACGGCGGCGATCCACCACGCTTGCCGCCCGACAGCGCGCAGCGCGTCTGCGGTCACGGCGGCACCACCTGCAACTGCAACTCGTTCCAGTGCGTTCCTTGACAACGGGGTGACCCGCCACCTATATGGCCCCGATCTCGGGGCCGTAGCTCAGCTGGGAGAGCGCTGCAATCGCACTGCAGAGGTCAGGAGTTCGATCCTCCTCGGCTCCACCAATTAAATCAATGGCTTAATTCGACGGACTCTTTCGCGGAAATTCCGCCGGCACGCACCTGGCGCTACCGACGCAAGCTCAGCCACGCTTCGGCGCATGATGCGATGCTCGTCCTCATCACTGTCCTGTTTTGCCGCAGATGGCGTGGGTGTGTCGTCGCCAAGCCGAGTGAAGGCCGACATTGTACGCGTGGCCCGCAGTGGCATCAGCGGGAGGCCATCAACCCATGTAATGTCTGAATAGCTCCTCGGGATCGCGCACGTCTGCTGCGGCGGCCGAATGTACGATCGCTCCATTCTTCAGAATGTAAACGTGGTTCGCGATTTCGAGAGCCATCGTCTTCTGCTCCACCAGCAGGACCGAGATGCCGCTCTTTGCGAGGCCCGAGAGCGCCCCAAGAATGCGCTGGACCATCTGGGGTGCCAGGCCCAACGATGGCTCATCGAGCATGAGCAGCTTCGGGGCCATCATCAAACCGCGCGATATGGCCAGCATCTGCTGCTCGCCGCCCGAAAGCGAGCCGCCGGCCAGGCTGCGGCGGGTCTCGAGCACGGGGAAGCGGGCGTATTCCTGCTCGAGGCGTCGCTCGATCGTATCCTTTGTGATTCCCGGCAGATGCGAAGCGCCGATCACGAGGTTCTCCTCGACGGACAGGGTCGGTATGATCTGCCGGCCCTGCGGGACATGCACCAGGCCCGAGCGGGCCAGCTCATGCGCCGGCCGACCGGCGATGCTGTCGGCGCCGAACAGCAGCTTCCCGCTCCAGAGCGGGACGACGCCGGAGATCACGCGCAGCAGAGTGGTCTTGCCGGCCCCATTGGCTCCAAGCACGAGAACGAGCTGGCCGGGCTCGACGCGAATGTCCACATCGCGCAAGATCTGGACACGGCCGATGCCTGCGCTGACCTTCTCGAGCCGGATCACGACGCCGCCTCCGCGGGCGTGACCGACGACGCCTCGAGAGGAGCGCCGAGGTAGGCTTCCACGACGCGCGGGTCCTTCTGAACCTCGTCAGGGGCGCCTTGCGCAATCCGTTCGCCATGATCGAGCACCGTCACGCGATCCGCGAGCTGCATGACGAAGTCCATGTTGTGCTCGACCAGCAGAATCGACGTGCCGGCATCGCGGATGCGGCGGATGACCGCCGAGATCTCTCGAGCCTCCCGTTCGTTGAGGCCGGCGACCGGTTCGTCGAGAAGCATGACGAGCGGCTCTTCGGCGATGGCGCGCGCAAGTTCCGCGAGCTTGCGATGCCCATAGGGGAGGTCCTCGGGGAATGCCGCCGCGAGGTGCGCCATGCCGAACTGCTGGAGGATGTCGAGGGCGCGGGCGCGCTCTTCCGCCTCGAAGGCGCCGGAAAGCAGCCAGGAGGAGAAGTCGGCGGCGACGGATTGGCTCGAGCGAATGCCGAGCTGCAGGTTCTCCATGACCGTGAGGCTGTTGACGAGCTGAAGGTTCTGGAAGGTGCGTGCAAGCCCCATGCGGGCCCTCGCATGCGCCGGCAAGTCGGATACGTCCTTGCCGGCCAGCAGAATGCGACCGGAATCGGAGCTGATAAAGACCGCTGACGCAGTTGATGAGCGTGGACTTGCCCGCTCCATTCGGGCCGATGAGAGCATGCACGGTGCCGCGGTCGACTGAAAGGGAAACGTCGCTCACCGCCACCACGCCGCCGTAGGACTTGGACAGGTTCTCGACGACGAGCGTGGGACCAGCAGACGCTGGCGCTGCATTGGGGGTAAACGCGGCGAAGGACCCGGATTGCGCAATCTCAGGTGTGCTGTCGCGCGCCGAGCCGCGAAAGAGCGCCGCGATTTTCTGCACCAGCCCGATCGCACCCTGCGGGAACAGCAGGAGGACGCTCAGAAGTATCAGGCCATTGACCAGGAAGGAAACGTCGTAGAGCGAAGCAATCAGTTCCGCGATCATCAGCGTGATCAGCGTGCCGATCAGCGGCCCGTAGGACGTTCCCAGCCCGCCGATGACGGTCGCGATCAGCATGGTCAAGGTCAGGCCAAGCGTAAACGCATCGCTGTTGATGTAGGCGTTCTGGTGCGTGAAGAAGGCGCCGGCCGTCCCCGCCGCGAGAGAGCTCACCGCAAACACCGTCGTACGCCAAAGCGGCACGTTGATGCCGGTCGTGCGCGCGGCGCTCTCGTTCTCCTTCAGTGCCAGCAGCTTGCGGCGGATGCGCGAGCTCATCACGTAGTCGCTGGCGATCTGCACAGCGAGGTAGGCGGCCCCGACCACCCACAGGAAGTAGGTCTTTCCCATCTTGGATGAGCCGAAATCGAGCGCGGGAATTCCATAGACGCCCATCGTGCCGCCGGTGAGATCGACCCAGCGCTGTGCGGCGATCTCGGTCATGAAGCCAAACGCCAGCGTGGCCATCGCCAGGTAGAGGCCACGCGTGCGCAGCGCGATGAGTCCGACCAGGCAGCCGGCCAAGCCCGCGAGCAGAATGCCCGCAAGCATCCCCGCTGCGATCGGCCAGCCGAGCTTGGCCGTCAGCAAGGCCGAGCCGTAGGCGCCGATCGCGTAGAAACCGGCCTGGCCGAGCGACATCTGGCCCGACAAGCCGAGCAGCATATTGAGGCCGATCACCGCGATCGTCGTGTAGAGCAGGGTCTGTGCGATATGGATGTGGAACGTGTTCCCGACGAGCAGGGGAAAGGCAAAGATGGCCGCGGCCATGGCCAGATAGGCGCCGTTCCGCCGCCATGGGACTGGCGTGCTTGTCAGCGGACATCGGTTTTGGCCTCTCCGAAGAGTCCGCTCGGCTTGATTACGAGCATGGCCATGACGAGAAGCAGGGGATAGAGGTCGCCGAACGCGGAATTGATGTAGTTGGAAAAGCTTTCCACCACGCCGAAGACGATCGCCCCTACCAGGACGCCCAGGGGATTGGCGAAGCCGCCGAGGGAGGCCACGGCGAAGGCCTTGACCGTGAACACCAGCCCCATGTGGGGATGCACCGTGACGATCGGCCCGACGAGCACGCCGGAGATGGCGGCGAGCACGGACGCCATGACGAATACAAGGACGACCGTGCGGCGGACGTCGATCCCCAGCAGAGCGGCTGTCTCCGGACTGAAGGCAACCGCGTAGATCGCGCGCCCTTGCCTGGTTCGGTAGAGCAGGGCGTAGAAGATCAGGATGACCGCAAGCGCGACTGCGATAACCAGCAGCTCCTCGACGAACACGCCGACACCCAGGAACTGCACCACATTCTGACGGTTGCCCGAGAACAGGGGAGGGGAATACTGCGACGACTTTCCCCACAACAGCGTGACGACGTTCTGGATGATGAGCGCGACACCCATGGTGGTGAGCACCCACGAGTACTGTCCGCCCGCGAGCGAGCGAAGGCGGTCGAGCGGCCGGATGGCGAACCGCTCCAGACCCCAGCCCATCATAGCCAGTACAAGAATGACAGCGGCGACGACAAGCAGGACCGGAACGCCGGCGAGCAGCAAGGCCATGCTGAGGTAGGCGGCAAACATCAGGAACTCGCCCTGGCCGAAATTCATGCGCGTGGTGGCGAGGTGCGCGATGAACAGGCCGGTGGCGGTGAGCGCGTAGATCGCGCTCATCGCCAGACCGCTCAGCATGAGCTGAACGAAGTTGGCTCCCGACATGAGAGTGTCGCCTCTAGGGGCTGGTCAGTCCGAATGGCGGCCGCGGCATCAGTAGTTCAGCCGCACGACCTGTCCGTTCTTCCAGACGCCGAGGAACACGTGCTCCTTGTCCAGGCATTCGTGGTCTTTTGGACCGAACGGCTTGGGTGGCGTCGCGGAGATGGCCTTGATGCCGTCGACGGCCTCGAGCGCGTCCCTGACGCCATTGGGATCGATGGTCTTGGCGGTGTCGATCGCCTTCAGGACCACCTGGGCGGCGTCATAGCCGAGCGCCGCGATGACCGGCCAGCGGAAGTCCTTGCCGTACTCTTTCTCCATCTTGGCGACGAAGGCCTTCGATGCGTCGAGCGACATGTCCAGCGCCTGACCCATCACGGTGCCTTCGATCTCCTGCTGCCCGACGATCTGCAGGACCTTCTGCGAGGAGAGGCCCCAGTTGCCGGCGACCGTCGGCTTGTAGGCGAGCTTCGACATCGGCCGATAGATCAGCTCGAACGACTCGTGGAAATTCAAGACCAGCTCCGCGCCGGCCTCCTTCATCTTCAGAAGTTGCGGCGTCAGATCGCTGACGTTGGGGGCTGCCGACTCGACGGCCACGAGCTGCACATTGCGGGCCTTGAGGCCTTCCTGGATCTCCTTGGCAGCGAAAACGGCATAGCCGGTGGTGGAGTGCACCAGGCCGATCTTCTTGAAGGTCTTCACGCCCCAGTCGAGCATGTTCTCGATCTGGAATTTCTCCACCATCGAGCAGCGAAAGATGTAGCTGGGGGTCTCATTGATGAACTGTGCGGTGATGTTGGTGGCGATCGAAGGTCCGGCCACGAGAGGCACGCCCGCCTTCTGCATGATCGGCGCGAACGCCAGCACGTTGCCGCTCGATACGGTGCCGATGATCACGGGCACCTTGTCGTTCTGCATCAGGCGCTGGACCAGGGACACGGCCTTCTGCGGGTTGGCCTCGTCGTCGTAGACGACGAGCTCGATCTTGTGCTTGCCGCCCTTGGCCTCGTAGTCCTTCACCGCGGACTTGATGCCCTGAAGGTAGGACTCACCGAAGTCGGTGATCGCGGGCGGGCCGCTCAGTCCCTGCACGACACCGATCTTCACCGTGTCGGCCGAGGCTGAGTGGGCGCCAAGGCGAGCGCGGCCGCAACGGCGGCGGCCCAGCATTGTCTGATAGTCATTTCGTTTCCTCCTGTGTTGTTGGTTTGCTTGTAGTTGGTGCGCCGCGCTAGGCGGCGCGAAAATCGGGACCCCGTTCTTGTTGCCGCGCCAAGGTCACACGCGTGCCGAGGCCCTTGACGTCGTCCGGACCCTCGAGGCGGCCGGTCACCTTCACTCCGGCATCAAGCTCGATCACGGCAACCGCGTAGGAGCCTTCGGATCGGAATGCTGCCGGCGGTCGACGGATGATGGTCCAGGTGAGCAGCCTACCATCTGCCCGCCACTTCATGCCGCTGCAACGCGCTCCTCGTGGCAGGATGGACAGATCTCGCGCGGACCGGCATCGAGCGTGCCGCATTTGCCGCATTTCAGAACATCGACCATGCCAACGCTCAGGGGCCATCGACCAGTCCGCCTGTCACGCATCCGATCGCCTCAGGATGCTCACCGTGCAGGCGATGCCCGCACCGCCGAGATTATGCGTCATGCCGACGCCGGCGTTCTTGACCTGGTTGGCATGAAGACCGCGCAGCTGCAAGACGGCCTCGTAGAGCTGTCCCACGCCGGTGGCGCCGACCGGATGGCCCTTCGCCAGCAATCCACCGGACGGATTGATCGGAATGTCGCCGCCAACCAGCGTACGGCCTTCGGCGGCCCATTTCGCACCCATGCCGCGGGGGACCAGCCCGAGGTCCTCGCTATCGATGATCTCGGCCATGGAAAAACAGTCGTGAAGTTCGACGAAGTCGATGTCCTTGGGGTTCATGCCAGCGGCCTGGTAGGCGCGTTGGGCCGCCTTCACCGTCGCATCGAAGGAAACGATGTCCTGATGGCCGCCAATCCTGGGTGAACCGCGGGTCTGCACGGAGGCCAGCACGTCGATGGGGAGATCGAGACGCCCCCTTCGCGCGGTCCTTGGCCACCACGACGACGGCGGCGGCGCCGTCGCTCACCGGACAGCAGTCATAGAGCTGGATCGGATCGGCGATCAGCTGCGACTGCCGGATGATGTCGAGGCTCAGGTTGGCGCCAAGCTGGGCCAAGGGGTTCTTCAGACCATTCGCCTTGTTCTTGATGACTACGGCAGAGACCTCGTCTCGCGTCGTTCCGTATTTGGCGGCATGGATGCGCCAGGCGAGGCCGAACAGCCCAGGGAAGGTCAGCCCGGACGGCCCGTCGGACCGGTTGTCCATGGCGCAGTTGAGCGCTTGCGTGACTTGGCCGCCCGAGGCGTGCGTCATCTTCTCGACGCCCACCACCAGGGCCGCATCGCACAGGCCCGCGGCGACCGACAGCACGGCGTGACGGAAGGCAATGCCGCCGGAGGCGCAGGCTCCCTCGACCTTGGTGCAGGGTATGTTCTCGAGCCCAAGCTCATCGGCGACGATGCCTGCCAGAACCTCCTGCCCGCTCAGCGGTCCGGCGATGAAGTTGCCGAGGTACAGGGCGCCTATCTCCTTGCGCTCCACGCCAGCAGTTCTTGAGCGCGGTGTTGGCGGCGTCGACCGCGAGGCTCTCCAGTCCCCTGCCGTCGTGCTTGCCAAAGGATGTCGAGCCCACCCCGGTGATCGCTACGTCACGCATTGCCGGTCTCCTTCAGGAGCTGCCGCAGGTCCGTCTTGAGTATCTTGCCGTAGCTGTTCTTGGGAAGGCTCTCGACAAACCGGTAGTGACGCGGCCGCTTGTAGCGCGCGACGTTGTCGAGGCAGAGGGTGTCGAGATCCTGGGGCGTGATCCTCGTTCCCGGACGCGCCACCACGAAGGCAACCACCTCCTCTCCCCATTCCGGATGCTCGCGACCGATCACGGCGCATTCGAGCACCATAGGGTGGGTGAGCAGAACCTCCTCGAGCTCGCGAGGGTAAATGTTGGAGCCGCCGGAGATGATCATGTCCTTGGACCGATCCTTGAGCGTGAGGAAGCCCTCGGCATCGGTGAACCCCAGATCGCCTGTCCAGAGCCAGCCGTCGCGCAGCGAATTGGCATTGGCCTCCGGGTTGTTCCAGTACCCGCGCATGACGCAGTCGGACCGGGTAATCACTTCGCCGATCTCGCCCGCGGGCAGCTCGCGGCCGTCGCCGTCGACGACCATGACGTCGACGCCGCTCCGAGGCACTCCGCAGGATGCCAAGAATTTCCTCGCGGCGAGGGTGATCGCTCTGGCCGAGCAACCGTTTCGAGACGAAGCTGATCGTCATGGGCGACTCGCCCTGGCCATAGATCTGCGTGAGCTTGGGACCGAAGATCTCGCAGGGCCTTCTTGAGGTCGCTCACGTACATCGGAGCGCCGCCGAAGTAGAGCGTCTTGAGACCGCTCGTGTCGGCGGACCCGGCCCGTCGATGGTTGATCAGTCGCGACACCATGGTGGGCGCGCCGAACATCGTGACATGCTGGTGCTTCTCCAGCACGTCGAAGATGCGATCGGGCTCGAAGGAACCCGACATGATGATATGGTGCGATCCCTTGGCGATATGGGGAAGCGCATAGAGGCCTGAGCCATGCGACAGCGGGGCGGCGTGCAGGTTTACGTCGCGATCGTCGAGGTGATCGACATCTGCGTAGTAGCAGTGCGACATGAACTGAAGATTGCGGAAGGATAGCACCGCGCCCTTGGGGCGGCCTGTGGTTCCGCTGGTGTAGAACAGCCAGGCTTCGTCCTCGGCCGAGCTGAATGCCTCAACGATCGGGTCGGACGTGAGAAGGGCGGCGTAGTCCTTCGTTTGGGTCGAAAGGATGCCGGGTTGCCCGGGCTTGAAGATGTCGAGCGATCCGAGCCGGCTCGCGACATCGGCAGTGCAAAAACAAGCCTCGCAGCCGGAATTGGCGAGAATGAACGCAATCTCCTTCTCATGGAGTTTGACGTTCATGGGTACGGCAACCATGCCGGCCCGCCATATGCCATAGAGCACCTGCAGATACTCTCCGCAGTTCTCCATGGCTATCCCGACGCGAGAGCCGCGCGCCAACCCGAGCCGTCCGCGCAATCCACCGGCAATGCGGCCGACATTGTCTTCGAGCTGCGCGTAGGTGATCGCTCCGGCATCGGAGGTGATGGCGAGATGGTGTGGCAGGCGCTTGGCGACGCGTCGTACGTCTTGTGAGAGGTTCACGGCCGACCTCGACTTGGACTTCAGGACAGGACTTCTTCTTCGATCAGGCATACGCGATGCGGACCTTAGGGCAATACCGCTTCTGGTCGAAGCACTTGGCCTCGATCATGGAACGTGAAGCCTGATACCAGGCCCGACACGCGCCACACTCACGACCGCCTCAGCGCAACCTCGAGCTTCTCGAGCTCCGCAGCGTTGATACCATAGCTGTGCTTGTCATCGGGGAATTGTCCCGCGACCACCTCCTCGCAGTAGCTCTTGAATGCGCCGCCGACCTGCGTTGCAAGATCGACATAGCGCTTGGCGAAGCGCGGGGTGAACTGCTCGAAGAGGCCGAGCATGTCAGCCGATACCATGCCCTGACCGTCGCAATGTACGCCCGCCCCGTAGCTGATCGTGGGAACGCGAAGACGGGCAGTGATGAGCCTGGCGACCTCGCGCGGGACGCACTCGAGGATGACGGCGAAGGCCCCGGCCGCCTCGAGGGCCAGTGCGTCTTCCAATAGCCGCATGCCGCCGACGGCATCGCCACCCTGCACCTTGAGGCCGCCAAGCTGCGCAGCATTCTGCGGCGTAAGCCCGATATGTCCGATCACCGGGACACCGGCGTTGTGAACGGCCTGCAAAGTCGGCACGATGGCTCGCCCGCCTTCGAGCTTTACCGCATCCGCGCCCGCTTCCTTCAGGAACCGGCCGGCGTTTCGCACCGCTTCCTGCGGCGAAACCTGATAGGACATGAAGGGCATGTCGGCCACGACCATCGCCCGCTTGGCGCCGCGCGCGACAGCGCGCGTGTGATGCAGCATCTCATCGAGCGAGACAGCCACGGTATTGGGATAGCCGAGCGCGGTCATGGCAAGTGAGTCGCCGACCAGGATCGTATCGAGACCCGCGCGGTCGGCCAGAACGGCAAGCGCATAGTCGTAGATGCTCAGCATCGTGATCTTGCGCTTTTCCTCCTTCTGCCTTTGAAGATGGGTGGGCAGAACCTTCTGGACTGGATGCATATTGCACTCCGAAAAATGCAGCGCCGTTCGATGACCGTGAGTTGCATCGCCGTCGATCGATAGTACTCCGTGGCAGCTGATGGGCAACACGCCATTGCGCGTGTGCCGTGCTCATCGGCGCGCTTGCCATTCGACGCGAGCGCCGGGGGCTCAGGGCGTTCATGCGACAATAAGGCTGACGATTGGTGGTTCCAGCATGTCGCGGGAGCAGCGCCTCTTTCTCGGCATGACGCTTCGTCTTCGCCGCAACTAACCGTGCCGTCACTCGTCCGCTCTGCTAGGGATATGCCGCATGTCCCTTTCTGCCCGAGCCATCATGAACCTGCACCGGCCAACTCTGGGAACGCGCATTCGCCCGCATCGAGCGCGTCGCGTTCTGGCCGCTGGCCTCGCGCTGGTCCTCGTTGGCGTGGCGGGTTGCTCGGGCCTCGGCTCGCAAAACGGGAGCGCTTCGCTGCCCGGGGATGGCACCCCGGCGGATGCATCGGTGCGCGCGACACCGGTTGTCGCCGGCAGGCCCGCGCGCGTCTTCGTCCTTGCCGGTTTCGGCAAGCGCTGCGAAGCGGTGGCGGCGCCGCAGATCACGATCACCGAGCCGCCAGCAAAGGGCGACGTGACGTTCATGCCTGGTCAGACGACAACGATCCAGTATTCGCCGCAGGGCACCTGCATCGGCCAGAAGACGCAAGGCACGGGCATCTACTATACGGCACGGGCAGGAACGGAAGGCGTCGACCGCTTTTCGATCGCGGCCAAGCTGGCGAGCGGCGAGACGGCAACGCGTACCTTCGAGGTGCGCATTGCAGAGTAGCCACGAAGCCAATCGTATTTCATGAAGACTGGGGGCCGCGCAGCCGGATAGGATCGGCCCGTGAGGATCGGCGGCGGCTGGTCAACTGCGAGCAAGAGGAACGAGTCCACCCATGGCGTCGGCGGACAATTGGGGTTGGAAGGCGCGCATCGGCATGTTCATTGTCAGCAATGAACCGGTGCCGGAAGCCGAGTGGTGGGCGATGGTGCCCTCGGGCATATCGGTTCACGCGGCTCGGGTGTCGGCACCAACGCCTTGGGCACGCTGGACCGGCAATCGGGAAACGATCGAGCTCGAACCCGACGTCGAGCGGGGCGCCAAGCAGTTTGCCGGCATGCGCCTGTCGGCCGTCGTCGTCGCCCACAGTTCGAGCAGCATTGCGGGCGGCCGGGAATGGGATGATGCTGTTATCAAGCGGCTGTCCGAGATCCTGGCTCGCGATACGATCGTTACCACGAATGGTCGAGACTGCCGGGCGGCCTTGCGGGCCTTGAAGGTCGAGCGACCGTTTCTCGTTTTTCCCGCATGGTTCGCCGACCCGGCTCTGCCCAGCGGCGTCGCCTACTTCGCCGAGCACGGTTTTCACCCAGCCGGACATATGCGCGTTGACCCCGGTCGCAGCTGGCGGGATGTTCCTCCACGTGACCTCTATCCGCAAGGAATGGCATTCGAGCAAGACGTCGAGCATCTTTATCGGCAGGTGCGCGCGCAGTGCCCTGCAGAAGCCGATGGCGTCCTGCTGGTCGGAACCGGCCTTCGCTGCGTCGGGGTTCTCGAAGCCTTGGAGCAAGATTTGCAAAGACCCGTCATATCCGCAAATCAGGCCAGCCTATGGAATAGCCTGCGACTGTCCGGCGTGAACACGCCGGTCCAGGGATACGGCAAGTTACTGCTGATTTGAGACCGGTCTCTCGCCGGCGGCACGACTAAGGTCGGGTCATCTTGGTGAGGATCATACCTCGAGCCATTCGCGCCGCACACCGTCGTCGCCTTTGAGGTCGGCCGGCGTGCCCTCGAATACGATGCGCCCATGGCCCATCACCATCACGCGGCGGGCGATCTTGAGCGCGATCGTCAGCTTCTGCTCGACGAGCAGGATCGCCACGCCGCGCCGGGCGATCTCGCCGAGGAGAGTCGCGACCTGATCGATCAGCTTGGGAGCCAGCCCCTCCGTGGGCTCGTCGATGATGATGAGGTCAGGATCGCCCATCAGGGTCCGGCAGACGGTGAGCATCTGCTGCTCTCCGCCGGAGAGAACGCCGGCCTGGTTGTGGCGTCGCGCGGCCAGATTTGGGAACAAACCGAACATGTCGTCGAACGTCCATCGGCCGGTGCGGCCGGCGCGCTTCAGGCCAAGCTCCAGGTTCTGGTGCACGCTCAGCGTGGGAAAGATTTGGCGGTCCTCCGGCACGTAGCCAAGGCCCAGGTGCGCGATCTGGTCGGGGCGCAGGCCGGCGATGGGCCGGTCCTTGAACGAGATCCGCCCCACGGGCTGCACCAGCCCCATGATGGCCTTGCAGGTGGTGGAGCGGCCGACCCCGTTGCGGCCGAGCAGCGCCACGATCTCGCCTTCGCTAACCTTGAAATCGACACCCTGCAGGATATGGCTTTTGCCGTAGTAGGCGTTGAGCCCGTTGACCTCGAGAAGCATCAGACCGACTCCACACCGAGATAGGCCTCTTGCACGGCCTTGTTGGCGCGGATGCGCTGCGGCACGTCTGTCGCGATCACCTCGCCATAGACCACCACGCTGATGACGTCGGCCAGACCGAACACGACGCTCATGTCATGCTCGACCATCACGAGCGTGCGCCCTTCCGTGACGGATCGGATCAGGTCCATGGCATAGGCCGTCTCGGAGTGGCTCATGCCGGCGGTCGGCTCGTCCAGCAGGATGACGCTGGCGCCGCCGGCGATGGTTATCCCGACCTCGAGGGCCCGCTGCTCAGCATAGGACAACAGCCCCGCCATGACGTCGCGGCGCGAGGAGAGGTTGAGGCGTTCGAGCAGGCGCTCGCTTTCCTCGTTGAGGACCTTCTCCCGGCCCAGCAGGTGCCAGAAGGAGTACTTGTACCCCCGTGACCACAGGAGGCTGCAGCGGATGTTCTCGAACACACTCATGCGCGGGAACACGCTGGTGATCTGGAAGCTGCGGGAGAGGCCGCGCCGGTTGATCTGATACGCGCTGAGGCCGCCGATCGGCCGGCCATCGAGCTCGATGCTGCCGCTTGTGAGCGGAAACCGGCCGCTGATGAGATTGAACAGGGTAGTCTTGCCGGCGCCATTGGGGCCGATGATGGCGTGGCGCTGGCCTGCGGGGATGTCGAGGCTGACGCCGCGGATGATCTCGATATGGTCGAAACTCTTGCGCACGTTCTCGAGCTTCAGGGCGAGCGTCGATGCGGGGGCGCTCATGATGGGCGGCCCGGCTGCTTGGCTTCCTCGTTCAGCGCGTCCCAGACTCGGGCGAAGGCGCGAGACTCCAGCCGCAGCCAGATGGCGGCGCCCATGAGCACTGCTGCGGCAGCAAGCCATGGCGACAATGTGTGCGGATCGATGTGGGTGACGCCGCCCAACTTGAAGGACTTGCCCTGCTGTGCGCCGATCGTCACGAACGACGCCATCTCCACCATCAGGACGAATGCGCAGATGAAGATCAAACCGGGCACCAGGACCCTGAGGTAGGGCACAACGAGGGCCGTCAGCCGGCCGCTGCTGGCAATCGGGCCGTGCATGGCGATGAGGCCCAGGATGCCGTTCGGTGCGAACATCACCATGACGATGAACAATACGCCCACATAGAGGAGCCAGGCGTTCGACAGCAGACTCACGCCCGACTGCAGCAAAACGATCAGGATGGTGCCGAGGATCGGTCCATAGAAACCGCCGACGCCGCCGATGTAGGTCGCGAGCAGGGCAGTGGCGGACTTGGGAGCGGACACGGCATCGAACGTGACGATCTCGTAGAGGATGGCGTAGAGGGCGCCGGCGATGCCGGCAAAGAAGCCCGACAGCACGTACTGGTAGAAGCGCACCATGCGCGGGTCGTAGCCGACGAACTCGGCCCGCTCGAAGTTGTCGCGGGTGGCGTTGGCAAGGCGTCCGAGCGGCGTCTGCGTCTGCAGCCGCATGAGCACGGTCGAGATCAGCGCCCAGGCCACGATGAGGTAGTAGACCTGCCAGGAGGCGCTGTAGCTGGCGCCGAGCAGGCTGACTCCCGTGACGCGGTTGGTGGAGATGCCCCCCTCGCCGCCGAAGAAGCCCATGAACATCAGCGCAGCGGCCGCCACGAGCTCGCCCAGGCCCAGCGTGATCATGGCGAAGGCAGTGGCGCGCTGCTTGGTGGCGATGAAGCCGAAGACGATCCCAAAGCCGAGCCCGCCCAAGCCGCCGATCAGGGGGACGAGCTCCGTCGGCAGCCAGATCCCGCCGGCCTTGATGGCGTTGAGCGCATGCGCGGTGCAATAGCCGCCGAGCCCGAACAGGATGGCGTGTCCGAACGAGAGCAGGCCTGCCTGGCCCATCTGCATGTTGAAGGACAGCGCGAAGATCGTCATCAGTCCGATCTCGCTCAGCATGATCAACACAAAGCCCGAATGGCGGCCCGTCGACCAGTTGAAGAAAAGCCAGGGCAGGGCGAGCGCGACGATCACGGCCAGGAGCCACAGCCAACCGGTGCGCCGCCAGGCGCGCGGTGGGCCGGCCGCTTTCGCAGCAGGTGCGGGTCCTCCGCGCGTTGCGAAGTCAACCGGGCCAGGCTGTGCGGTCTCGATCGTCATGTGTCACGCGTGCCGAGCAGTCCGCGCGGGCGGACCAGCAGAATCAGCACCAGCAGGATGTAGGGCAGCAGCGCCCCGATGCGCGGCAGAGGCACGGTCAGCACCTCGGCGAAGGGCGTGGTGCTGGTAACGGTGAGGCCGAGCTGCCTGAGCAGGTCGGCAGGTGAGTAGTCGAGCACAACAGCGAACGTCTGGATGAGGCCCATCAGGAGCGATGCGATGAAGCAGCCCGCAAGCGAGCCGAGGCCGCCGAACACAACCACGACGAACACGATTGGCCCCATGCTGAAGGCCATCGAGGGCTCGGTGGTCAGGTAGTTGCCGCCGATCACGCCGGCGAGGCCGGCGAGCGCCGTTCCGCTGGCGAACACGAGCGTGAACACGCGCGGCACGTTGTGCCCGAGCGCGCTGACCATGTCCGGGTGGGTGAGTGCGGCCTGCACGACAAGCCCGATGCGGGTGCGAGTGAGGACCAGCCAGATGGCGCCGAACATGAGGGCGGAGATCAGCAGCATGAACGCCCGGTAGGCCGGGAAATTGGTGCCGTAGAGCGTGAACAGCGGGAAGTCGAGGATGGTCGGCACGCGGTAGGGCACCGCAATCAGCCCCCAGGTCATCTGCACGACCTTTTCGATGATGAGGGCGAGGCCGAACGTGAACAGGAGCTCGGCGATGTGGCCGTTCCTGTGCACGCGACGCAGGCCCCACATCTCGATGCCGGCGCCCATCAGGCCGCAAAGCAGCGGCGCGATCAGGAGCGCCGCCCAGAACCCGACGAAGAGGCTGATGGTGTAGGCAAAATAGGCACCCAGCATGTAGGCGGAAGCGTGCGCGAAGTTGAGCACGCCCATCATCGAGAAGATCAGAGTCAGGCCGCTCGCCAGCATGAACAGCAGCATGCCGTAGACCAGGCCGTTCAACAGCGAGACGAGGAATACTTCCATGGCAGTCGATCCGAAATGGCCGTGCCCTTCAGCGCAACATCCGCCTCCAACTCGCATGGGGGTGGAGCGGGCACGCCGACGATCGGCCCCGGGCACACGTCCCGGAGCCACGTCGATACGCCGGCCCCCGCATGCATCGCGCCACAGCGGTTCGCGCCGGGCTCACTTCGGCATCTCGGGCCGTTTCATCTTGCAACTGTTGGGCTGGTCGAGGTCCTTGGACAGGACCGTGACCTCGGTCGCCCAGCCGAGACCGGTCTTCTCGGACTCGTACTTGACCCCCTTTTTGAACACGCCCACGTAGTAGGCCGAGACGAGCTGGTGATCGTCCTTGCGCATGATGGCGTCGTAGCCGAGGAAGTCCTTGTGCTTCAGGCCCTCCATCGCGAAGGCGATCTTGGTTGCGTCAACGGCGCCGGCCTTTGTCACGCCTTCCTGCAGGAACTCGAAAATGGTGCGAAACCCGGCCGAGGAGAAGTCGAAGCTGTGTGTATCGCGAAACTTCTTCTGCCAGGCCTCGGCGTCCTTGTTGCCGATTTCGGCGGCTATATTCTCGTTGAACGACATGACCGAGCGCACGCGGTTGTCGCCGCCCGGTCCGATCGCGGTCGGGCCACCGACGAGATGGGCGTAGAGGGTATAGTAGCGAAGATCGATGCCGGCATCGATGCCCGCCTTGATCAGTAGGTTCATGTCGGGGCCCCAGTTGCCTGTAATGAGGGCCTGAGCACCCGACGCCTTGACCTTGGTGATGTAGGGGGAGAAGTCTTTGATCTTTCCCAGGGGGATGAGCTCGTCGCCCACGACCTGAATGTCGGGCCTAAGCTTTGCGAGGAACGTCTTGACGTCGCGCTGCACGGATTGACCGAAAAGGTAGTCCTGGTTCAGCAGGTAGACCTTGGTCACGTCCTTGGGCATGGCGCGGGCCATGATCTCGGCCTTCATGGCCACGTGCGCGTCGAAGCGATAGTGCCAGAACGAGCACTTCTCGTTCGTGAGTTCCGTCGCGACCGCTCCGCAATTGATGTAGACGATCCGGCTCTCGGGATTGCGCTCGTTGTGCTTCTCGACGCCCTCGATAAGGGCCGCGGCAATGTTGGAGCCCGAGCACTGCATGATGAACGGCATGTTCTGATCGGTGGCGCTCTTCAGCGCGATCAGGGCGTCGGACGGCTGGGACTTGTTGTCGAAGGGGACGAGCTCGAACTTCTTGCCGAGCGCTCCGCCCTTGGCGTTGATGAAGTCGAGGATGTATTGGAACTGCTTGAGGTTGGCATCGCCCACCTGGGCAAAGGGGCCCGACAGAGGATCCGTGTAGGCGATCTTGATCGTGTCCTGGCCAAACGCTGCAGGGGGCGCAATCGCAAAAGCGAGCCCGCTCAGAGCAGCGGCAACAGTGGTGGACAGTATCTTCATGCTCGTACCTCCCTATTGGTCCATCCAACGCGGACCTTGTTGGCATCAGATTGCACGGAATTTCTGGGCGAAACAATCGCTCTCGATAGCGCTATCCAAGAAGGCGCCTCTGGCGCCGAGAGCTGCTCGCCTGGACCCTTTCCTAGGCCTCGAGTGGGCCCGTCACGCCAGCCGGCGGTGGGCGGGTTGAGCGAAGGCGACGCATCAACGTGCACGCAGAGACCAGGCTTCCATCAGGGAGCCAATGTCCGCAAGCTCTGCATCGCGTTGTCTCCGACCTCCAAGGCCCCAGCCGGCTGACACGGGTTGGGTGAGAATGCGACGGGGTGGTGTCCGGCGGGCTGGACTTATGCTGGCTGGGCCTGAGCGCGATTTGCCGCCGAACGCGCCCGTGGTTATGAACGGCTGCTCTCGGCTCGTCGCTTGACGTAGTCCATGATCCGCTGATTGTTCAGGCGCACGATATATCGGGCCAGGGGCAGCCAGTACAGCACCGGCTCAAGCCGCAGCTCGTGACGCGTCTGTTCGCGCAAGTCTGTTCCACCGTCCGGTCGCGGCATCAACTCAAAGCTGGTCGACGCCGTCCGGAAATACCCCACGACATGCGGCGCGTGCACATCCTGATAGGGACTGAGCTCCCGCATGGCCGGGACGTCGCTCACCACCACGAACGCGAGTTTGCGCCCGGGCTCCCAGACCGTGATCCGTTCGATCGCCGTCCCGGTCGAGAAGGTGCCACGACGAAGCGCCCCTACTCCCTCCCCGAGCACCTCTCCGCGCACCGGGTAGGCGACCCCGAGCCGGAAGGGCAGCGAATTGGGCGGGTCAATCTCCGGCATGTCGACGAGAGCCCGCCAGACCGCCTCCGGTGGCGCCTTGATGCCTATTTCCATCCGCGCATCGAACTCCATGGACGGCGGCAACAGCCATTCGGCCACAAAAACGATGGGCAGCACGGCCAATCCCGACATCGTCTGGCGCATCGAACGACGGGAGTAGAGCGCGATTGAGCGCCCCAACAGACCCCCGAGCAAGCCGACCACCAATGCCAACGGCGCCGCCATGACGATGCACACGATTCCCTCGAGCGCCGACACGACCAACATGGCGCCACCCAGGGCCAGCGCACCCGATACCAATTTGGCCGTATCCCAGCCGTCGATCGGCTGTCGGTGGTTCGCCAGGTATGCCGTCACCAATCCGATCACGAGCGGCGATGCGACGAACAGGCCGTAACCGTACGTTCCAAAGATCAAGGCGCCGACCGCGACAGCCGCCACGGTCAGCCCGACGCCCGCGACGAGGCCTTGCGCGGCGGCCCTCCATTGGAGTCTTCCGGTCATGGTCTCCGGCGCTGCGGTCACGATGTCCCCGCGCGACGGCAGGAGACTGAGCACGGCAATCACCGGGAGTTGCAGCATCGGCACGACAGGGAGCGTCGCAATCCACTCTCCCACGCCCGCGTTGGCGGCGCGGCGGACGGCGAGGAGCGCCAACCCCAAGCCGATGGCTAGCGAGTATACAAGCGACAGAATGGTCGACAGGTCGGAGCTCGCGTTGGCCTGCGCGACGGCCCTCATCGGCATCAGCAGGAAGATCCAGTCGAGGCGCGGCGGACGGCCCCAACCATACGAGAGGGAGTACGCGATCGCGTGCTGGCTTGCGAAAAGGATGGCCGAAGCCGCGGCATAAGGAAGGCGCTGCATGAATCTCCCCTGCCCAGGAGGCGCGGCGCTCTGCCGGCAAACCGGTCCCGATACCCAATGCGCATTGTAGTGCGCGAGTAGCAGCGAACAAAACGTGCCGGACAACCAAGAGGACGCCTCCCGGTTGGCCTGACGTCGACAGGTGCGGAATTTATCCGTTATCGTGGAGGCCCGCCACGCGCTCACGATTGTGCACAGGCGCCATCGTCGAGATCGTGTCGACAGCCTGCACCACGCGGCGAGGGTCGAAGTGGTGGGTCATGTGGCCAGCGCCACGGAGAATGTCGAGCTTGCTGTCTGCAAGTTCCCGGTGAAGCCTCGCGGATTGCTGCTCGCAATCGACGATCTTGGGGGATCCGGACCCACGCCGGCATGGGTCTGCGACGTGCCCGGTGTAGACTGGGGTTGGAAAGCTACAAGCGCGGCTTGCTCGGAAACTGCCAGCTCCATCATCGCCGTTGAGGGATCGAGATGTGGCGCGCATCATGGGGCGGCACGGATGTTGCCCGGTGCAATTGAGCGGTTGAGGCGTGTAAGGTCGCGACGTGCGAATCGACGTTCGCTTCAGACCGGCTAGCTAGCTACGCTCGCGATGACAGGTCGCAGCGATTGATGATAGGCAAGCCGGCCTCCACTTAGGTTGGCATGTCGATCGCATCTCGAGACGAGAACCCAGAGCGATTGACGGTGAGACTGGCAGATGACGAGCACATCCGTTGCGCCTGGGCGCTCCTATTTGGCCGGCTGTACCCTCGTAGTTTTGGGCGGGCTCGTGCTGAGCCTCGGTGTCCTTTGCATTCGAGGCGCGTCCGCTAGCGATGCGTGGCAATACCTTTTCTGGCGTGCGCTCGGATTCGGTCTAGTGCTCTCGCTAGTGGCGGCGCAGCGCCACGCGACGAGCCCGCTTGTGCAGATCAAGCGGTTAGGTGGCTTTGCCTGGGTGTCGGTGCTCGCCATGGTGACCAGCCAGGTTTGTTTCGTCGCTGCCATCAAGTCAGGAAGCACGGCCGAGGTTTTCTTCCTGATGTCGCTGGCACCGCTGATTGCGGCCGTCCTTGCCCGGCCGCTCCTCGGTGAGCGCATCGGCGTGCTGAGCGTGCTTCGCTATCACGGTTGCGCTCGGTGGCGTCGCCCTGATGAGTGGTCTCAGCATGAAGTCAGACGGGCTGCATGCGCGGTTTCAGGAAGGCGAATGGCTCACATGGGCGCTCGCGCTCGGGACTGCCTTCACGTTTGCGCTTTACTCGCTCGCCACGCGCGGTGCGCGGGCTGAGGACCTTGATGCGGCGCTCGTCGCCGTCGGCATCGTCACGGCCCTCGTCAGCGCCATCGTGCTGCTGTGGTTCAGCTTGCCCTTCGCCGCAAGTCTGCGCGACGCAGCGCTTGGGCTGCTGCACGGCGCGGTCATTCTGGCGATCGGTCTCGTCCTGTGGGCGCGCGGGTCGCGGGTGGTGCCGGGCGTCACACTCGTCATGCTGGCCCAGGCCGAGACGGTGGCTGCGCCCATCTGGACTTATCTCGTCTTCAATGAAATGACGACGCTGTCTGTGATCGCAGGCGGCATGCTCATTCTTGTCGCCGTCATCATGCAGGCCTCGGACGGGGCAAAAAGAAACCCCGCACTCAATGCGGGGCTCCTGTTGCGACAAACGCCAGAGCGCTAGTTCGAGCTTGGCCCGGATTTCGTTACGGCATCAGCTGCCCGCATGCTCGGTCCCATCGTGGTCTGGCCATAGTAGTAGTATCCGAGGCCGATTACGATCGCGATGGCAAGAGCGAGCGGAAGCCAGAAGCCAGGCGTTCGCTCAATCGGCGTCACGTGGGGAGCCTCAGGAAGATCGGCGTCCGGAGGGATCCTTTGCTGTGGTGACGGGTTGGCAAGGATTGCCGGGAGTGAGGGGGTTGCGGGCGGGTTGGAGAGCGTCGTGGCTACCTTTGCGAAAAAGGCAGAATTGCTTCATTGCATCAGGCATGAAAAATAACGACCTCGTTATCTGGACGGCTGCTCCTAGTCCTTGGCGTACGATACGGCACGGCGCCACGTGTCTCGTCCTGGCAGCGCTCTGCGGATACGGGTCGTGGATAATCGCACATCACGTTCCCGCGATTCTTTCCGCTATGGTGAAGCTTCCGCCCATCGTTCGTGTTGAACCACCGCAGGAGCGGACGGTTGTTCATGAACAACCGCAAGTGGTGCAACCTATATCCTCGAACCCACTCCTGCCGCGCGGCCCAGTCATCAGAACTGTGACGGAGTAATCTGGAAAGAGGCTGGCGTAGCGTTACCGCCGGTAGGATCGCGTTTATCGTGGATGCGACTGATAGTGTATGAGATCACCGACTGGTCAGAGGAGTAGCACGTGAAGGTAACAGATATCCTCACTAAGAAAGGTCCCCGGATTGTTACCGTGAAGGCGTCTGAGACGATCGGTGCGCTCTCGGCGCTACTTCGGGAGAAGCTGGTCGGCGCTGCCGTCGTGAGCGAGGACGGACAAAGCGTGGACGGGGTGATTTCGGAGCGCGATGTCGCCTACGGGCTGAGCGTCCATAAGGCTACTCTTCACTCACTTCCCGTCTCGGCCCTCATGACCACAACCGTCATCACGTGTTCCACCAGCGACAAGGTATCGGATGTGGCATCGACGATGGTGGCGCGCAATATTCGCCATGTGCCGGTGGTCGAAGAAGGCCGTCTGATCGGCATGGTCAGCATCCGCGACGTACTGAATTTTCGCGTTGACGATCTTCAGCAGCAAACCAGCATGTTGCGTGCATTCGCCAGTGACACTGACCGCGAACCGCAGGATCGCGAGTAGTTAGCTGCTCGGCGGCTCGAAGATGCAACGGATTTTGGGCGTGTTGGTCTCGTCGGGCGCTATGCAAATGTGCCAGCGCATGTCTTTGGAACTTCGGCGCGGTTCGCGAGGCCCCACGAGTATCGTCTGACCGTCAGCGGTCCGCATCCAAAGCCCGTTCGGTGCTTGCTGGACACTTGCGACGGGTCGGCAATCTCCGTCGTGACAACATTCGTGCGGGTACCAGGAGACGGTCGAACCGTCCGGTGCCATGGGAGTGTGGCTCTGTGCTGAAGGCTGCGCTAGCAGCATGGCAATGCAGGCGATCGAAATGAATGGACGCATTGAATCCCCCCGCGAGAACTCACGGCACAACGTAGCAGGGGAGCCACGACGGGAAGTGACCGTCAGGACACAACGCTCACGGATATTGGAAGCTGCGTGGATAACGAGCGGCGCTACTCTGCGATGGCGGAGATTTCGGTAGCTCCAGTTGGGGAAAATGACGGAGGAATACTTTTGGCAGGCGGAGTCACCGGGAATGCTTGGGGACGCGCAGAAACAGCCAGGGGGTTTGCCGCCGCACCGAGCTGCTTGAACGCAACACTCGCCCCTACTATGCGTCTTGCAGCAACAGAGTGCGGCGACCACCAACCGATCGGCCGCCGGCACTACTTGTGCGGCAAGGGGAACGCGGCAAAGCGCTGCGCGACGTGCGCAGCTTGAGGTCGGATCGGCGTTTGCCGCCGACACGTTTGCTACGATTAGCGTGAGAGCGGTCACAATATTCATGACCATTGATCTCAAGCGCGGATGGGTCGTTGGGCGCTCCAACCTCATCTCCGTGAGCGGATGGCGGTGGCAACCTACGCTGAATGCGTGAGTCTTGCACGGGGGATGAGCACGGAAGGCCGAGAGCGCACTCTACCAGCGCTAAGACCGGGGAGACTGGGGCGCTCCCGAGAGTTTTGTACTACGGCATGTTTGCCGACGCGCAGTCGCACTGCGTCTTCGGCCGCGGTCCGGTCCTCAATCGCCACATCAAACGTCTGCAGCGACACGATCTTTTCGCCCCAGCGCGCCGTGTTCTCGGTCGCAACCTCAATGGTCCATCCCTTTGACACCGGCGCCTCCCGCTTTATTGAATTCGGGTCGAGCAATCCAAAGTGGCGTCCGCGTCGATTGCGGGCCCAGTGCCGTTCCACTGGCCGTTTTGTTGAGCCAGCTTTTTTGCAAGCGTGTGCTCATGATCGATCTCCCTGGCCCGCTCGAATATGTAAATGGCAAAGCCGTTGTGATCGTGCGGGGCTCTCGAGAGCGGCTCTCGCAGTGCTTGCTGGATGGCTTCGATTGAAGGCATGAGCCCGGAGTACGGCATGTGAACCCCCGCTAAGCAAGTGAACAGCGTGCCAAGACGCGGGGGATGCGTCCATATGCTGGCTGGCGCTTCCACAGATTTTTGCAAGCTTGGACTTGACAGGATTACGCGACGCGGCGGCACGCGGCCGCGACACTGCCTTGCAGATCTTTTGGCGATACGGGCGAAGGACGTGTTGACCTTCTTCAGTTCTCACCAGCGCGGGGGGTAGGAGCTGAAATAGCCTCTGCCCTAAATCAGCAAATTCCTGACCCTCCCCATAGTCAGGTAGAAGATCACGCCAAAAGCGTCCTGGGATGTGGAGTGCACCGATCTGAGGGAATGAGGTCACGGATATTGGGGCAGTGAGCTTCGGAACGCGGACAACGCGGAAGGTTCCTCGACTGCCGATTTCTTTTTTTACTCACCGACCTGGAAGGCGCCGCAAACCCAGCGCATAGAAGACCCACCAAAAGAAAACAGGAGGAAACACGATGCTTCGTAAACTCATGCTCGGGGCGATCGCAAGTGCCGCGCTCGCCTTCTCAACTACCGCTTTCGCGCAAGGTCAATTCGGCACTGCTGCAGAGGCAAAGGCCATGCTGGAAAAGGCAGTCACCGAGCTAAAGGCCAACGAGGCCGCAGCGCTCGCCAAGTTCAACAAAGGTGAGGGTGGATTCAAAGATCGCGACCTCTACGTCTTCTGCTTCGACATGACCGCCCAGAAGATGACGGCGCATGTTAATCCGTCCCTGATCGGCTCGACGCCGCAAGATATCAAGGAGAAGGATGGCTCACCGCTAGGTGAAAAAGTGTACGCCGCCATGAAAGAGGGAACAGTCAGCACCGTCAGCTACAACTTTCCGAAGCCGGGCACCACTGATCCGGTGGCAAAGGAATCCTATGTCACTCGGGTCGGCAACCAAGGTTGTGGCGTCGGCTACTATAAGTAAAGCTTAAGCTAGAGAGAGATGGTCCCGGTTGTCTGAACAGAGTTTCCGCTTCGATAAGTGGAGCCTCCGCCGGGGTTAGGCTGCCATGCGGAAATGCAGCGGGGTGAAGTAGGCTTGATCGGGTGTCGCGCCGTCAAGGCTCGAATGTGGGCGTCGGCCATTGTACAACGAGGTTTGAGAACGCCCACAGGACCGTTCGTCGCAAACTTCTTTACCGATATCATCCTTGGTGTGGCTACCGGGTTTGCGTTCATGGAGCGATCGACAAGGCCGATGGCATCGCTTTCCGCTGCACATGACCGGGTCAGAAGCGGATCGCTGGCTGGAAGTTCCGGCCTGGATGTTCGATCGGGCGGCCTGTCCTGATTCGTTGCCTTTGACGGAAGCGCCGTTTGTCAGCTTCAACGCGTTTGCCGCGCTTTCGGCACTTCTAAATCGTTCTCGAGCGTCAGCTCGCCGATCTTCGCGTGCAGCGACTTTACATCGACGGCGGGAGTGGTCGGTGCGATGCTTCCGGCTCCGAACACGTCGGCAGCCCCGCCCTCCAGCTGCGCTTTCCATGTTGTGATCTGGTTGGGATGAACGTCGAATTGCTCCGCCAGCTGAGCCAGCGTCCGATCGCCTCTGACGGCGGCGAGCGCCACCTTCGCCTTGAAAGCCGGTGTGTGGTTCCGGCGCGGTCTTCTGCTCATCGTCTCTCCTGATTCGCTGGCACAACCGTGCCCGCTGTCAGGCAGAAACTCCACTTATCGTCCTGTGCAGATTTCCGGGACCGGCTCTGAGAGGCCGCGTTCTAATCGGCGCGGCCTTTCCGCCATCGACACATCCACCACCCCTGTAAGGAGTCGAAACCAAATATATGTAACGTGAGGCTCGGATCTCTTTGATGCGCCGCGCTAACTGTCTGCAAGGGTACAACCTGGGTTCGGGTGGTGCATGCTAGGCGACGCGTCGACCGATACGCTGCTTCGTTAGAGAATTCGCATCCTGGATGCCCGTTGCACAACACGATTGACTTCACACCTGTCAGGAAGCCATTCGCCCGATTTCGCGAAGACGCGAAAACAGCAGAAAGATTGGCGCTCCGAGCGTCGTCAAAAAGTCGCCTTGGATCCGGTCGAACAGTTGAAGCCCTACGCCGTCGAGCTGATAAGCGCCAGGCGATTCGCAGACGCGCGGGCCGGTAGCAGCAAGGTAGCGACCGACGAATTGGGCCGAGAACGACCTCATCGTCAGCTGAGCCGTCTCGACGTGGGTCCATGTGATGTTACCGTCCTCGGATAGCGCGACTGCTGAGTGAAGCTGATGCGTTTTGCCACGAAGTGCGAACAGTAGGTCGCGGGCGGCGTCGACGGTCGTCGGCTTTTCCAACACCTTTCCGTCGAGAGAAACGACTTGATGAGCACCAATGATGAGCGCTCCAGGAGCACGCGCATTTGCTTCCTCGATCCTGGTTCGTACAATTACCTCAGCTACATCGGCCGGGTCTGTCTCCCCGAGTGTCTCGAGCAGCGTTTGATTGGGTGTGCTCTCCTGGAGGTTCAGCGACACGACGCGAAATGCGAGCCCGGATGCTGTCAGTAGCCGTTGCAGGCTCCCAATCTCGGATGCGAGGACCAGATCCTTCTTGATCGATCCCTCGATCAGATTTGCGGCACTATCAATCATGGCTGTGCACTCCCAAGCGAGGGGGCGGCATAGTGGGTCACTCGGGCTCCCTGTTGTCGTACTGACGCTTATAAAGGGACCGGGCGATCTGCTCCTTCAGCAGCGCAATCTGGCATGGTTCGACGCCGGCAATGAAATGCTCGAAGCCACGCCAGGCGTTCCAAGAGGTCAGACAAGGTCCTTCAACACTTCGGACCTGCGGTTCGACAACCTGCCGCGTGAGGTCCAGGTTCAATGCAGGACGCAACCGTGCAGCGCTGGACGGGTGTTCAACTGGCGCGTTACAGAAATTAGAGCTTCTCGATAGTGGGCAATTGGGCACCCTTATGCATGTTAATTTCAAAAATGTTCTTTGCTTATACTGGCGATTACAGCCTTTGCATGTTCGAGGCCGGTGATGAAATGAACGGCACCCGTGTGGCGCGATTGCCGGTGCCGCCAGGCAGCGCCCGACGACGCGTCTACGCCTTCCTCGCAAGATCGAGGAACGAGAACCAGGCTACAATGTTACCCACATTGAGCTTGGGCGTTACCGTCTACCGGTCCCGATCCGGATGACCGCAATCAGAAGCCGCTTCACCACGCGGCGTAGCGCGGAGACATCGCATGGCGTTCGAAGACAAGGAAGCGGAGCTCGGATTGCTTCTCACCAGGATGCAAGACGAGCCGGAGGACCTCCACGAGCTCTATCAGCTCATTCGCCAGAAACTCAATGAGCTGAAGGCATTCGGAATGCCGCTTCCAGCCGACCTCGTCCAGTTCGAGCACGATCTAGAGGCCGAATTCGCGGCCGATAAGGAGGACAGCGAGCGCCGAGCGCGTGTCGATAAGGTGCTGCGCCAGCGCGCAACGCGGCGACCGTGACGGGTTTTGTCCGCCGGCGGCTGCCCGAAATATTGGTGGCGGACCCGATCATGGTCACGGTCAACCGCAACTTCAGGCGGCAAACAAAAAACAGCGGCCCCACGATTGGTTAGGCCACTACGAGGATACAGGTGGGTCGTTGGTTGCGGCCGCAATCCGCGTCGGCCGCGCTGCCCTCTACTCCCTATCGCGTTTGGAGGACCGAATTCCTCCACTTTCAGCGAAAAAATCTTCAATCGGTCCCGGTCCGCTTTTTGCGGGCCTGCTTCTCGGCCTCGTTCCAGCGGCGACGAAAGCTGACCCGACCTCAGAGAGCCTGTCACGGGAGGGCCCGTCAGCTGAGGGATAGCAGAATGTCCGGAGCTTCGACTACTTCGTGCATTCGGATCCCAAAGCTACTTCGTCAGCAGACCAACACCCTGAAATGCGATCGATTTGGCGCTCGCAGCGAAAGCGGAGCGTGCTGTTGCAAGAGCCACGACGGAAGTGCCCACTGTCCAGCCAAAGCTCGGAAAACAAACAATATTTGGCCATCTTCGTGCCGCGATGGCGGCGGAAACGTGCCACTCACCTTTAGCGTGGTGCGTCCGCGGTTATCCAGGAGATGACAATGCATTGTAGTAATGTTGTGACAGCGCTTGCTGGCGCGCTCGCCCTACTTGGAGCCGTCGCGACGAATGCGGCCGCCCAGCCGCGAGACCGTGACGATGGTCGTCGAGGCGGGGGTGGGGACTGGGTTGAGCTGGGATGTCAAAAAGTCAATTTCCGCGCTGAGCGCGACACCGTGCGCGTCGGGCGACGCGAAGGGCGCTTCTCCGCCATCCGCTTATCTGCGCGTGGGGGCGACGTTGAGATGCTGGATCTCAAGGTGATTTACGCCAACGGCCAACCCGATGATATCAGAGTTCGCCGCATTCTTGAGCGCGGCGAGCCGACGCCGCCCCTCGATCTGAGAGGCCGCGATCGTTCCGTCGACAGTATTGAGCTGGTCTATCGCGCCCTGCCGAACCGTAGGGACCGCGAACCTACGGTGTGCGTGGAGGGTCTCGCCGCCATGTCGGGGCCGCCTCCCGGACCTCCGCCCGGCCCGAGCGCCGGAGGATGGGTCGAACTTGGTTGCAAGGAGGTGAGCCTGTTCGGCAAGGATCGCGATACGCTCCCGGTCGGGCGTCGCGAGGGCCGCTTCAAGGCCGTCCGCCTTCACGTGCGCGGCGCCGACGTTGAGATGCTCGACCTCAAAGTAATCTACACCAACGGCCAGCCTGACGACATTCAAGTTCGCCATTTCATTAGGGCCGGCGAGCGCACCAGACCGCTCGATTTAAAAGGTTGGGAGCGCTCCAT
This sequence comes from uncultured Alphaproteobacteria bacterium, assembly GCA_963774165.1. GTDB lineage: Bacteria > Pseudomonadota > Alphaproteobacteria > Rhizobiales > Hyphomicrobiaceae > AWTP1-13. The sequence continues at coordinate 222,985 of CAVZEC010000018.1, forward strand.
TGACCGGGTCGACATGGTCTACCGCACCGCGGTCAATCCAGTGAATATCATCCAGAAGGGTGTTCGCATGGCCAATGTGTGCGTCGAGGGCTTGCAGTAGACTTATACTTGCAGCGGCCGAAGAAACGTGAAGAAACGTGAAGCGTGGAGGGCTGCCAGGAGGTGGCCCCTTTCGCAATTGTTCCACCGCTGGTAGCTCGCAGCGGCCCGGGTCACAGGAGTGACCATTGCCGGAAGGTGGTCGCCCAGGCACAGATGGCGGCGTTGGCTTGTGTGCGGCGATGGGGCCGACAGCCTGTTCGTGCGGTACATCAGGAGGGCGAACATGGCTCCCGCCCAGCTGCAGGTCCGTGAATACTACGTTCACGTGGCTGCCCGTACCGAGATGCGGAGTTGCAGCCTCTCCGCTTCCTACTTCAATCACATGCCGCCGGGCCGCTTGCAGATGAGCCACGCAACCGCGCAGGAGCATCTCATCTTCGACGACGAGTACAACCGACACTAGCCAACGTCATTCAGGCCAACGGCAGACACGGACACGCTGCTGTCTTGGCTTATTTGCAGAGCCTCGATCCCAGCTGCGCCCGGTTGGGCCCGACCTATATCAGCTCTTCACCTTGACGTAGCTTCCGGGCGCGTCCTCGATGGCGCCGAGCGTCGCGCCGGGGACGCGGGCCGGAACCTTGGAGCCCGACAGCTTGGCCAGCCACTCGGCATAGTGCGGCCACCACGAGCCAGGATGCTCCTCAGCGCCCTCGAGCCAGGCTTCCAGCGTCGCCGTCTTCTTGTCGTTGGTCCAATACTGGTACTTCACCCTGTCGCCGGGCGGATTGATGACGCCGGCGATGTGGCCAGACCCCGCCAGCACGTAGGTGACCGGCCCACCGAACAGCCGGGAGCCGATGAACACCGACTTGGCGGGTGCGATGTGATCCTCCTTGGCGCACAGCTCGTAGATGGGCAGCTTCACCTTGCCGAGGTCGAGCTTGACGCCGCCCATCGTCATCTGCCCGCGGGCGAGCTTGTTCTCGTGGTAGAACTCGCGCAGGTAGAAGTTGTGGTTGGCGGGCGTCATCCGCGTCGAGTCCTGGTTCCAGAACAGCAGGTCGAACGGGAACGGCTTCTTGCCCAGCATGTAGTTGTTGACGATGTAGGGCCAGATCAGGTCCTTCGGCCGCAGCATGTTGAAGACGGTGGCCATGCGCGCGCCGTCGAGAAAACCGCGCTCCGCCATCATCTCCGACAGCGCCTTGAGCTGGGTGTCGTCGATGAACAGCAGCAGGTCACCGGCCTTGGTGAAGTCGACCTGGGCGGCGAAGAAGGTGGCAGACGCGAACGGCTCCTCGCCGCGCGCGGCGAGGTAGGCGAGCGTGGTGCCGAGCAGCGTGCCGCCGACGCAGTAGCCGATCACGTTGATCTTATCGACGCCCGCCTCGCGTTTGACCGCATCGGCAGCGGCGAGCAGGCCTTCGGTCATGTACTCCTCGAAGGTCTTGTCCCTGAGGCGCTCGTCCGGGTTGACCCAGGACACCACGAACACCGTGAAACCTTTGCTCACCATGTAGCGGATGAACGACTTCTGCGGCCCCAGATCGAGGATGTAGAACTTGTTGATCCACGGCGGCACGATCAGCAGCGGCGTCGCGTGCACGCTGTCCGTGCTCGGCGCATACTGGATGAGCTGGATCAGGTCGTTCTGGAACACGACCTTGCCGGGCGTGGTCGCGATGTTGCGGCCGACCTCGAAGGCCTCCACGTCCGTCTGGCTGATGCTGAGGACGTCGCCGGACCTGTCCAGGTCGTGCATCAGGTTCGCTATGCCCTGCACGAGGTTGTTGCCGCTCGATGACAGCGTCTCGCGCAGTACCACGGGGTTGGTCATCGGGAAGTTCGAGGGCGAGAGCGCGCTCGCCAGCTGCTTGAGCAGGAAGTCGGCGCGCCGGCGCGTTTGCTCGTCGAGGCCCTCGGTCTCGTCGAGCACCTGCTCGAGCCAGCGCGTGGTAATGAGATAGGTCTGCTTCCAGAAATCGAAGAACGGGTTGCGGCTCCATTCGGGATCGTTGAAGCGGTTGTCGCCGGTCTCGGGTGCGGCCACCGGCGGCACCTCGGCTCCCATCATGCGCTGTGCCGTGGCACCGACCAGTTGCGTGTAGTCGCTCAGCAGGGCGCTTTGCGTGGCAGCCAGCTTCGCGGGGTCCGTCCAGTGCTGGGCGATCTCCGCGTACAGTTTGCCCGCCTCGGTGAGCTCGTTGGCCATACTCAACGGGCCGCCGTTGCCGTTGGAGCGCCCCAGTAAGCTGCTGAAGACCTTGCTGCCGTCCTCCATCAGCTTCAGCATATTGCGGCTGAATTCTTCGGGATTGGCGATCCAGTAGGCGCTGAAGTCGATCTCCACCGGTACCGGCTTGGTGGTCTCGAGAGCTTTCTTCTGCATCGGACCCTCACAGGTTAGCGTACCATCGCGAAAATGCTCGAACTCGATGCGCCCTACAAGTAGGCAGTGAGGAGGAGATGAGCGCGGCGGAGAGCGATGGCGGCCGCGCCCAAGGAGCGATGTGGCCGGTCAGAGTATTCGCACCATAGCAAAAGTGGACGCCCACCCTCCTTCAAGATGGAACGGACAATGACCTATATCGTCAACGACAACTGCATTACGTCGGGAAAGCGAGCCCCGATCGCATGCGGAAGTATGAGGAGGAAACCTCATGTCGATTGGGCTCCCCGCCCTGTTACAGCTCTCGGCTCGACTGGTTACCGCACGCTCGACCCAAGCGCCCGCATCAGCGGGCTGGAGCGCAGCGACTTAGTGCGAGGGTCAAAAACGGCCCTCGCGGTCACGTCCGCCGCGGGTCCGTTGACCCCTCAATTCCGGACATCGATGACGGGCGAACAGCACGCGGGAACGCGTGTTGCTCCGCATCGTTGATGGATTGCGGGACGCCGCGGGGGAGCGGCGTCGTCGTCGCGTCAGCGCCGGGGTGCCCCGGTTCCCCGAACTGGGGTGCCCTGGGGCAGGCTAAGTCACTCGGGAGGCCACATGACCGATGAGAGTTTGCAGATTTTGGCGCGACGTTTGGCCGACGGTGTAATCGTTGCGTGGTTGCTGTTCACCCTGGTTTCGATCGCCCGCAACAGCGGTTGGTTATAGCCATGGCGCTGCCGACCTGGAACATAACGGGGACCAGCCGGTAGCGGCAAAAAGAAAGGGCGCCCGCTGTGAGACGGACGCCCTAAGTGTAACCGCGCTGCGCCAGGGGATCGGGGCAGACGTGCGAAGATTATCCGCTACCCGTGAAAGAATGATTAGCCGTGCGGCTCGGCCTCGTAGCTGTCGCCAGCCCCATCGGCCCAAGCCACCGCGTCGATCTCGAGGAAGCGATTGCGGCTGCCCGGGATGCGTACTGCATTCGCAGCCGTTGGCGAGTTGGCCGGCTGACTTTTCGCGAGAGCGCAACAAACCTCGACATCTATTGGATCGTCTGGCCGGCCTGCGCGAGCAATTCAGGCGGAACTGTCACGCCCAGAAGCTGACCAACCCGCTGGTTGATGACAAGCTCGTGGTTCAGGGCAGCCTCTATCGGCAGCTCGCTCGGTTTACTGCCCTTCAATATGCTATTCGCGTACCGCGCCATGTGGCGAGCAGCATCGCGAAGACTGGTGCCATAAGCGAATAGACCGCCCGCGTCGACCATCGAGATTGGAAACACGGTCGGCAAGCGACGAGCGGCGGCAAGATCGGCAATCGCCTTCCTGTATTGCTGCTTGATCGGCTCCTCAAGGACAACCAATGCCCCTGCTCGCTCATGATCTATCAAGGTAAACTTGACCTTTTGCTTGCGGATGCCCGCTACGGGCGTGTCATTGCGATCGGCCGGAGAGAGCCCGCACGCATGATGCCAAGCTCTCGCGCTCCCCGAGGGGATGTCCCCCGACGGAGCGCAGTCGCCTAAACAGCTCATTGCAAGTTGGCCCGCGCTTGGCCATGGTGCTTGGCATCCATCGCTGCCGATCAGATCACCATGACCCCGCTTGCTGGCTATGCAGATCGCCTCTCTGTCCGCCCCGGAGAAACGATTCGCTTCCATGTATCCAATGGCACCGGCGCAGAGGTCGCCCCACCGTCGATCGTGCGCGTGATCTCGGCCGATGTTAACCCAGCTGGGCCCGGCGTTCGCACAGATGCGGTCGATGCGACAGTGCGCCAGATCGCTCACTGCGTGCCGCAAAGCGTGGCGCCCGGCTCCTACGCTTTGGCTAATCTCGGCGCTGCCCTCGAAGGGCTGGGATCGTTGACAGTCGTCGCCACAATCTGCCCGACGCGCGTTGCCGGCGAGGATCGCCCAATCCTGACCGCGTTCTCCCAAATCGGTGGCGGCTTCGGACTCAAAGTAGCCAAAGATGGAAGCGTGTGTGCGTCGATTGTCAGGAGCGATGGCTTCCTTGTCAGTATATCCAGCCGCGATGCCTTTGGCCGACGGTGGATGGGCCCGAGTGTGGATGACGTGGGATGCCGCTGCATCGACGATCACCGTGGGACAGCAGCCGCTCCAGCGCGGCCAGCCGAATGGTCGGCCGACCGTGGCGACTTTACGCGGCGACGGGCAAATGTTGGCTCGCAGGTCCGGACGTCCTGATCGGAGCGTCCGAGGCGGACAGCCGACGGGTCACGTTCAACGGACGCATCGAGCGCCCGATGTTGTTTGACCGCGTCCTCGACGCGAGCGAAATTGCGCACGCAGCGCAAGGGGAGATGCCGCCGGGCCTGGTCGCGTGCTGGGACTTTTCAAAAGAGATCTCTGGCATCCGGATCATCGACATCGGCCGGCACCGATTTCACGGCGCCCTACACAACATGCCGACGCGGGCCGTCACGGGGTCGACGTGGTCCGGCCGCGAGATGTGCTGGCGGCATGCGCCCGACGAGTATGCGGCCATTCATTTTCACGATGACGATATCGTCGATTGTCGCTGGCCGGCGACGCACGAATGGACGGTGCCGTCAGATCTCAAGTCTGGGTCCTATGCGCTGATGCTCGAAGCGGGCGAGGTCCAAGAAAACATCCCATTCTTCGTCGTGCCGCGCCTGGGTAGGCCACAAGCGAAAATCGCCGTATTGATGTCGACGTTCACCTACGTGATCTATCAGAACAACGCGCGCTTCGAGTGGTTGACCGACCCCACCTGGCGGACAGCTTGGCAGGCTTGCACCAAGGCGTGGAACGGCTATCCGCACTACCCCGGCAATCATCCGGAGTACGGGTGGTCGACGTACAACTACCACACGGATCGTACGGGCATCTGCTTCGCATCCTGGCACCGCCCGATGCTGAATGTTCGTATCGGCTATATCACCTATCCGCACGAGGACCTGCGTGCGTCGGGTCTGCGTCACTACCCCGCCGATCACCACTTGCTGTCCTGGCTGGAGGCGAAGGGCTACGAATTCGATGTGCTCACCGACTGGGAGCTGCATCATGACGGCCATAGTGCGCTGAAGGACTATGCCGTCGTGCTGACGGGAACGCATCCCGAGTACCACACGCGCGAGATGCTCGACGCGCTGCAAGCCTATCGCGACGGCGGCGGGCGCTTCTGCTACCTCGGCGGCAACGGCTTCTATTGGAAGATCGCACTCTCGAAGGATCAACCTGGATTGCTCGAGATACGCCGCGCCGAGGGCGGCATACGTGCCTGGGCTGCCGAAGCGGGCGAGTACTACAACCAGATCGACGGGGAGTATGGCGGGCTCTGGCGGCGCAATGGCCGGCCACCCCAGGAACTGGTCGGCGTGGGCTTCACCGCGCAAGGCGCTTTTGCCGGCTCCTACTATCGTATCAAGCCGGAAGCGCGTCTGGATCGGCGCGTTGCTTGGATGCTCGCCGGCATCGATGACGACAAGATCGGCGATTTCGGCTTGTCAGCTCACGGGGCGGCCGGCTTCGAGCTTGATCGCACGGACAAGCGGCTGGGCACTCCCGCGCGCGCTGTTGTCGTCGCCGCCAGCGAAAACCACCCTCCGGAGACACCTTGGGTGCTTGTCCCAGAGGAATATCTGACGCATACGGCAACGGTGGCCGGTCGGCCGCCGGCCGAGCTTATTCGCGCCGACATGACCTTTTTCGAAACAGCAAACGGCAAGGGCGCAGTGTTCTCGACAGGGTCAATAACCTTTTGCGGGTCGTTGCCGAGCAATGGCTATGACAACAATGTTTCCCGGCTACTGGCCAATGTGCTCGACCGATTTTTGGACCCGCTGCCCTTCGACGTGCAGGATTGATCGGTCCGTGTTTGCAGTTGCCATGACGCAAATATGCCCACATTGACTGCATGCCGTGGCCCGCGCTGCGCCTGCAGCCGCGCCGGAACGCTCCGTCTCTGCTTGGCTCCATTCATGCTGTGCCCTCCACTGACGCGCGTCGCGCGGATCTCGATAGGGCTCTCACTGAGCAGCGTAGCCAAGTGATGAGAGAGAGTGGGCGCCTGCCTTTCGGGGTACGGCGGGGTCAGCACCCCGCATGACGCGCAGTAGATACATAGGACGTCGGGCTAGAACCGAAGGGTCGCTTTTAGTGAGCCGCGCGTTATTGCGGAGGTGACGTCAGATGGGCGATGCCCCGCGACTTATGCCGCAGTTCCGGTGAGCTCCAGCTCCATCCGAATAATGCTGTCGTACGTTGCCGCGCCGTCGTTGGTCTCGGATTGCAGAACGATGCTGGGATTTGTTTCGCCCACGAGCATCGGTGCTTGCGCCGCCGCGCTTTGGGCTTTCACATACCGTTGCGATAGACTGCCCGCTGCTATCTTCCCGTCCGCGGGCCCGAGAACCGCCCAAATCAAGACGACCTTTCCGGCGGGTAAGTCTTGTCCGCTCTCGCGGATGTGTCCGCTATATTTCTCTTCTGCGCCGCTGCCGGTCGGCTTGAAACCGCACGTCATTTTCTGAGCGGTGTCCTGCGCTGGTTTAACAAATGTGCAGGTCAATACGCCGAGGTTGACGGGCGCCTTCTGTGCGGAAACGAGGGCAGGTGTCATGATCCCGACGACAGACGCGCCGACCAATATGCCGTACCGCATGGCCACGCTCCTATCAGCTCTTAGGTCGACCACTGCGCGATGGGAAAGCTGCCGCGGCATCCAGCGCTAGACGGCAATAAGAGCCACTGCGATTCCGACCCTACGGCCGACAAGCCTCCCAAGAGTGACGCAAGCCAGACTATTGCGCGCGCTTCATCCAGGACTGATTTCCACATCTGAGCTCTCCCGCGGTACTTGAGCGTTCAACCGCAGGCGTAGCGGATGGTTCCTCTTGCAGGGCCCCTCTCCACAGCTATTTCAAATCATGCTCCCTTTTTGTTCTAGCTCTTCTTTCACCTGCGTGGCGCCATGCCAGGCTCCGCGAACGCCTCCCCCCTTTTCGCCCCAGCAAGTAGCGCGCGCGGCGACCTTCTGTGAGATTGCGTGAGCTGTTCATTCGGGCCCTCACTTGCAGGCAATGTCTCTGCGCAGGCCCGCAATCAGTGACCAAATCGTTACAGAATCCTTTACGACGCCCGCACACTTTTTAGGCAAACCCATCCGATCCACAAGATCGAATTTCAATCTGATTTTGCTAAACCTGACACGAACATTGGAATGGCTTCTTGGAGGAGAGGCAAATGAAGGTAGCCATCTCAATAGCTGTCGCAGTCGTCATGCCGCTGGGGTTCTTCGTATTGTTTGGCATCATTGTGAGTCACGTGCTGGCCAAACGCCGCCAACGCGCTGGGCATCCTTCAGCGCTCGGACCCAACCTTGAGTTCGAGCCAGCTGCAGCGCAAACAATCTCATAAGGGGCAGCGCAATGGGTTACCTGTACCTCGCGATTGCCATCGTTGCCGAAGTAGTGGGCACCCTTGCATTGAAGGCGTCTGCCGAGTTCACCAAGCTAATCCCTTCCATGATGGTTATTGTGGGTTACGCGATCGCCTTCTTCTTCCTAGCCCTTGCATTCCGAACAATACCAGTCGGAATCGCGTATGCTGTATGGGGTGGCGTCGGCATTGCGCTAATCGTGATCGCGGGTGCCGTGCTCTTTAACGAGATTCCGGATTTGCCAGCGATAATTGGTCTAGGGCTCATTTTGGTGGGCGCAGTGATCGTGAACACAATGTCACTCACCACTGTACATTGACGCACCTAACCCGCTCAAGGGCCTGCCTGTTTACCTGTGCATGCGAAAAGGATGACTGGCCGTGCCGCCCAAACATTGCGTTTGATGGCCAGCAGCATCGCCTAGGAACACGCGCCAACTCTTGCTACTCCCTAAGGTGCCCATAGAGGCCATGGAGGCCCGGCGTGCTGCGCTGGCTTGTTCTTGATCTCAACAGCTTCTTCGCCTCGTGCGAGCAGCAAGAAGATCCTGCGCTGAGGGGCAAGCCGGTCATCGTCGTGCCGGCGATGGTGGAAACGACCTGCGCCATCGCTGCTAGCTACCCCGCCAAAGCCTTCGGCATCAAGACTGGCACTCTCGTGCATGAAGCCCGGCGGCTCTGCCCGGATGTGCAGCTCGTCCAGGCCCACCACAAGCTCTACGTCGAATACCACCACCGGATTCTGACCGCGATCGACAAGCACATTCCGGTCGAAGAGGTCATGTCGATCGATGAGGTCGCCTGCCGCCTCGACAGAGTGCAGCAAGACCCCGCCGTGGCGCAGAAGCTGGCGCACGCCATCAAGCGTGAAATTCAAACTCAGGTCGGAGAATGCCTGACCAGCTCCATCGGCATCTCAGCGAACAAGCTGTTGGCCAAGATGGCTTCCAACATGCAGAAGCCCGATGGCCTGACCATCTTGCCCATTGAGAAGCTGCCCGGCGCCATCCTTCACTTGAAGATACGGGCCATTCCGGGCATCGGCCCCAAAATGGCCGAACACCTGCAGCGGAACGGCATCACAGATATCGCCACCCTCTGGAACACCGACGCCGCAAGGCTCCGGCTCATCTGGGGAGGCGTCGCCGGCGCTAAGATGCATGAGCTTCTGCATGGCGCGGACATTGCAAGCCCGAAGACTGAGCGCGCGAGCATCAGCCACCAGCACGTTCTGGCGCCCGACGACAGAACCATTGAAGGTGCCGCCCCGATCGTGAGGCAATTGCTGGTCCGCGCAGCCCAGCGCCTGAGGGATGATGGCTTTTACTGCCGCCGCTTGATTGTCGAGGTGAAGCCGCTCGGCCGCGATCGGGACTCCTGGACGGACAAGCGCAGCTTCTCCGAGACGCAGGACACCGGGATGCTGCTGCACGTGCTCCAGGACATCTGGCAACAGGTGCCCGACTTAAAGCCTTTGCGCGTAGGTGTGGCGCTCGCTGGCCTGGCTGCCCAAGAGAAGCATCAGCCGGACCTGTTCGACAAGCCCAAGAACGCGAAGCTGGTGCGCGCCATCGACGAAGTGAACGAGAAATTCGGCAAAGGCGCGCTCATCTACGGAGATGCCGCGCCGGATCAGACCAGCAAGATCGCCTTTCAGAGAGTGCCGAAGGCGAAGGAGTTTTGAGGACAAAGCGCGTTTCGCCAGCCCGCCCAAGGCTGACGTCCATCTACACTGCCCCGATCCCGCGAAGGGTACCCTCCCCGATGTTGGCCGCATTGCCGAGCGCCATCCCGGCCCACGATTAACTGTTGATCACCTCGGCGGCCGTGGCGGCTACGAGACGCGCAAGGACGCCGCCGCCATGACGCACATTCCAGACTTGTTGAAGCTCGCCCGGCATCCCAACGTCGCCGTCAAGGCCACGGGTGCGCCAGGCTACGCGAGTGGCGCCGTACCCTTACGCCAGCGTGCAAACTTATCTTCGCCAGATTTTCGATGCGTTCGGACCCTCCCGCATGTTCTGGGGCACCGACATCTCTAAAATGCCCTGTTCCTGGAAGCAGTGCGTGACTATGTTCACGGAAGAACTGCCTTGGCTGCGCGGCCGCGATCTCGAGCTCGTGATGGGTGATGGTGTCTGCGCCTGGTGGGGCTGGGAGCGTAGGCCCAATGTCTGACGGACTGCGTGTATGAAAGTCTTCTAATTCTGCTGCGTCCTATACATTTGCAGACATCGACGCACATTCGTCCGAGCTCTTCGAAACGGGGCGCGAGCATGTCCGGAAGCGGGCGCAGGCTCGCCGTAGTCCTTTGTGGTCCACCGGTTCGACTACCTAGTCTAACGGCCGGTCTCGGCGAACACTGGGAACCAACCAGCGCCGTACAGAACGACTCCAAGTGGAACTTGCCTCCACCCTGGTGCTTCGCCGGCATTCAGGATAGTCGGCGCCGTGTCATGCGGTAAGCGTCACGCCAGCCAGCACGCGCGCATCACCCAAGGTCTCAATGCCGCGGATGGACGTCAGATAGGCATCGATTCCGGATTGCGGCAGTACACCCTTCGCTGCCGCGGCGAATTTGCGCTCGAGCTCAGCGTTCGTCATGGGGCGGCCGCGGCTGCCGATGCAATCGCGAACGCGACGTGTCGCGCTGGCGCCGTTGCTGAGCCTAACAGTGACGTCAGCGCCATCGTGCGGGATAGCCGGATCGCTGGTCACGTCTATGCGGTCACGCAGCGCCCGGATTGTAGGATCGGTGATGGCTTGCTCGCTGCCCTCGGGAATGCCGGCCTTGCCACGTGCGAGGGCGGCTGCCACCCAGTGGTAAAGGCTGACATGCCCCTCCATCTCGTCCTTTGGGTGCCGCCGATAGCACAGCGCCATGGCGGCCGGGTTGGCGATGATCTCGACGCGCGCTACGGTTCCAGCCGAGGTCTTCTGCTCCCGGGCGATCTCGAGCGCGGCCTCGATGAACGGGTGAATGACGATCCCACAAGGAAATGGCTTGTAGGTGTTGGCGAGGATCTCCCAGTGCGTGCCGAGCCCCTCGGTCAGGTAGGCAAGGTGTGGCGTCTGTGAAAAGCACTGGGCCAAGCCATAGCGCGCCTCGATCACCGATTGCGTGGCAGTAAATCCGGCTTTCGCCAGTAGCGCAGCTCGCAATCCCGACTGGCCGGCAAAAGCGGGCAGCGCTGCCGTGCACATGCTGCCGTGGAGCGCGCGTATTCCGGATGCTCCGGCCGCCGCGATGCCGGCCGCCATGCGCGCCGATTCAAGGTCGAGCTTTATGAGGCGAGCTGCCGCCAGAGCCGCGGCAACGCCGGATGTGACGCCCGTCTGCGACCAGGCGATATCGCCATTGGCCGGCGCCACTGAGATCGCCTTGGAAAGGCGGCACGCCGCCTCGACACCCAGCATGAAGGCGGTCAGCGCCTCGGCCCCCGTCACCGGCTGCATTTCCGCGACTGCAAGCACGGCGGCCATGACCGGTCCGCTCGGATGCATGATGGCCTCGGCATGGGTATCATCGAACGCGTTGATGGAACTCGAGAGTGTGTTGATGAAAGCGGCGGTGAGGGCGTCGGTGCGCTGAGAGCGGCCGATGAGCGTCACTTGCTCTCCGCCCGCGAAGGGCTGCAGGGCGGCCCAGGCCTTGTCGACAGCATCGTGGCGCGAGCCACCGAGCGCGCAGCCGATGATGTTGAGAAGGCTCCGAGTCCCCTCACGCCTGACGTTCTCGGGAATCGCCTGGATCTTCGTCTCGAGAACGAATTGGGCGAGGAGCGCCGTGACCTGCGGTTCGGCATCGCTCATGTGTCAGAATTCCTCGACTGGAAGAGCAACCAACGCCCGCCTCCTTCGATGGAGGGAGGGCCGCTTACGATCCGTTCTTGCCATGCAGCCCCGCATGGAAATAGTCGGTCCAGGCGGCGGGCTTGGTCTTGAGTAAGCCGACCTTGTGCATGGTCTCCGCGATCATCAGGGTCCGGTTGGGGTTGATGGAGAACGTGATTTCGCTGCCGGTGCCGATGATGCGGGCCACGTCCGCGATCGGAAGCGTCGAGGCCTCCCACTTGGCGTAGGTGCGGGCTGCTGCCTCTCGGTCTTTAGCAATCAGCTCCGTGGCCTCTTCGAACGCCGCCATGACCGCTTGGTAGGTCTTCGGGTTCGCCTTGACCCAGCTCTCGGTGGCCCAGAATGCGTTTAGGGTGTGGGCGCCACCCAGTACGTCGTAGGAGGTCACGAGCTGGCGTGCGTCGCTGGCTGCGAGCACCTCGTAATTGTAGGGGACGATCGCCGCATAGTTCTTTACTTCCATCCTACCCGTACGTAGCGCCTGGATCGACATGGGATGCGACATGGAGATGGTCAGCGGGTCGAGCTTGAAACGCGCATCCCATCCCCACTCGCGAGCGGCGGCGAGATTGAGGAACAGCGCCTGCATGGTGACCTTGACGGCGGAGACTGCGATCCGGTCTCCCTCGCCGAAATCTCTTAGCGACTGGATGCGCGGATCTACGGTCATGAGGAAGATCGGGCTGTCGCACATCGTCGCGATACCGCGTACGTTCATGGTGCCTTGCGTCTTCTCCCACAGCGTCAGCAGCACCGTGATGCCACCCATAGCAATGTCGACGTTGCCCGAGATCAGCGCATCGTTGGCCGCCGGCCCGGAGCTCAACTTGTTGGTGGTCACTTTGGGCGCAGGGATGCCGAGGCGGGCGGCATGCTTCTCGATCAGCTTCTCCTCGTAGACGATGTAGGCCGGGAGGTACGTTAGGCTATAGAGCTGGGCGAAACGCACCGCATTGGTCTCGGCATTTGCAGGGATCGGAACACTAGACAGCAGGAAGAGCGTGAAAGAAGCCGCAGTCATTGCCAGCGCGCGAAGATCGCCCGTTGCCATGCCCCATCCTCCCAAAACAAAGGCGCGTGCTACGTTGAAGTCTAGAACAAATCCCCCCTAGTGTGGATCACGCATCAGCATCAATCGGGTCGGCGGTTTGCGCTATGTCCTCCCTGGCCTGCTCGTCGCTCAATCCCATAAGGAGACATTCGGCGTTGCTTGATCGGCAGAGACTTCGCCGCTGTCGACCACTTCCGGAATTGGAGGTACTGCGTCGCAAATGAAACGTCGATCTTCTCGGCGATCTCGATCGCATCCATCGATCTGAATGCAGAAATAGTGCACGGAATGTCAATCAGTGGGTGCCCGCGGCGCCATGGGAACTTGAACCGACGGACGAAGCTGGCTGACTTACCGTTCTCTCGAAGGATCTCGCGTGCGTGCGCCCATTCACAAGATGAAATGTGGCGCTCTCGCCTCAGCGCTCCTTGTCATGCCCGCTTCTGCGCACGCCTTCTGCATGACGCCGCAGGAGATGTGAAGGCGCGGCCGCGCAAGGTCGAGGCCGACGGCTGCATGCACATGGGCAAGCGCGGTGGCGTCGATTGGCACGCGCGCTTCTGCTCGGACGGGCAGCTGACCGTTTTAACTACCTCGGAGTGCCCGAACGGTCCTTCACCATCGAGCTCGCACGGCCGGGTGTCACGTCCGGAGGCCGGAGGACCCCGAGCGGTCGCAACGAGAAGCTCGAGACGACCTATATCGAGACCCAGACCAGAAAGCTCATCATCATCGTCGAGGACAGCGCTGCAATCGTCGTCATCATGAACAACCAGACCGCTCCGCCGGCGACTTGCATGCGCGAGGCTGTTCTCGATGCGGCGGAAGTCGTGACGTCGCTTAGGTTTGATGTCGTCGCGTGGCGCAAATTCCAGCAGGCCAAGGATAATTGAGTAGGTCGGTCGAGTAGGGTCGGTCACCCGAGCGACTGCACAACCTGCTATGATGCTTCCCGGTGAGATTCGACCCGCGGCCGTCTTGCCGAGCGGTGGGGACACGCGATGTTCAAACAGCCAACCAAGGATGATATCGAGCGGGCGCTCTTAGCACCTCGTGCACGAAGCGGGGCAATGCCTCACTGCGCGGCGCAAAGAAATCATGGATGAGGCGACAAAGGCAGGTGCGCTCCAAAGCACGAGGCTGATTATCGCCGTCGCTGAAGCGGCTGATAGAACTCATGTCGATGGGATGCAGCAAGCGGCATCTGTGCTCCGGGACTTCGTGCAGCGCATGAACATCCCTTCGTCGCAGATTGTGGAGTGGGCTCGGCCTCATCTTGAGAGTCTGAGCAGCATGCTTCTTGGAGCGGTTCCTCCATGCGGGTTTCCCGCCGACCAAAAACGTGTAGTCGCGCGATATCAAGCCCAATTCGACGAGCGACTGAAGGGTGCGCTCCGCGATGTTGAGATTGGCTTTGCCAAAGGGGGATTTGCGGGTCAGTCGAACCAAGACGAATGGATTGGGGCTGCCGAAGCAATCGCAACGCTCAAACCGATTTTGACTGAGTATTCCGCACAGATGCGGATTTGCGAGCGCGCTCACGGAGGGCTCATCCGGTCCCGCGCTGAACAATTTCACGCTCACAGCGCGTGTTTCACAACCACGACATCCCGAAGGAGTTTTGGTGGGCGGAAGGTCACGAAGCACTTGAGCAGGATTGGGCTGCGGGAGATTTTTCGACTTGGATTGATCGCAAGTATCCAGTTGAAGGCGTTCGGGGTGACATTTGCGCGCGCTGACATCCATAAGCTCCTGCCACCTCGCAACAGCTTGAAGGCCGACACAGTCACGCTCACCGAAGAAGATGACCAGGTCATAGGCAAGCTGGATGCGCTCGTGCCATCCGCGGCGCAATCCTACAAACAAGCTATTCTCGATCTGACGGACAGCAGTAGGGTTTCATTCCGCGGTCCTGCACTCGAATTGCGCGAAGCGCTGAGAGAAATCCTCGACCATCTCGCACCCGACAGCGAAGTGACGGCCGCGCCGGGCTACGCACAAGAGAAGGACAGACATGGTCCAACGATGAAGCAGAAGGTGCGCTTCATCATGAAGAAGAACGGGAAACGCTCTTCGAGCGACGCGCCCGAGCAAACGGTGACGGCGTTCGAAGAAGCAATCGCTGGGCTTACGCGAGCCGTCTATGAACGATCATCAAAGGCGGCCCACGTGGCGGGTGAACGGCAAACCGTGGTCCAAATCCGCCGTTACGTTGTCGCGATACTTCATGAGATCATCCCTGGTTGACCGAGCGTGAGCGCGCATTCGCTCTGCGTTCGGCCCCGCCTTGAGCGTCAGCGCAGGTAGGAAGAGCGTCCCATGGACATCAACAAGCTTTTCGAGGGTTCCCTGTTGCGACTGCGCACGGAGGCCGAGTACTTCAGCCGGTTGACGGATCACAATGGAGAGCTGGGACGGTTGAACGAGACGCATCTTGTCAATCTCCTTCGCGCCTATCTTCCGCCCAAGATCGGGATCGGGACTGGCTTCATAGAATGCGGCGGGTCGAACCCACGGCAAAGCTCGCAATGCGACATCGTGCTCTATGATGCGCTGAATAGCACTCCGCTGTATCAATCGCCGAGCTGGTCAATCTATCCGATTGAGATGGTGTACGGCGTGGTTGAAGTCAAAACGACACTTGATTCCGTTGAGCTGACAAAGGCGTTCGTGAAATGCGCAGAGATACGACGGATGGCTGCGGGCGAAACCGACAATGAGCCGAACAAGGCATACATGTTGCGCGTCGAGCCACCTCGCGGTGGGCCTCCTGTATCCACGTACGTTTCTTATATGGACAAACTGGCGCCCAGGTTCTTCGTATTCGCATACGGAGGGTGGCAGACGACAGCGACCCTGGAAGAACACTTCGGGCGGCTTAGTAAAGAGCACACGAAGGCGCACATTCACGGCGTCTGCACACTGACCAAGACCGACAGTCTCTTCATCGGCCAGAAGGCGTTCTCGGGCGGCGCCTCGGAGAGTGTGGCGACGAACGGATTTCGGCACTTCCTGCTCACGCTACCTGCGTTGCTCAATTCGATGGTGCCACTTCACCGACATGGTATGGGGTTCGATCTGACGAAATCTGCGCCACTACGCGCTTGGATGATCGCGGGTCGCTCAAGCATCAACAAAGTGACGCCGTGCGCGACGGAACCCAAGCTTCTCAGCTTCGGCAGCACTGCTGACGTAGCACTCGCCCTTGCTCTTGATGATGCGCACTGCGTCGTACTGTTGGAGAGGTCCGCTTTGCGTGTCCAGCAGCCATGACGGCTCCTGCATGAAACCCGTCCGAACGAACCGTCAATGACCCCGGGTAACCCAAGGCGCGCCCTCGCAGCTCCAGCGATCAGTACTTGATCGGCAGCAGGTTGGTGGCGAGTAGGTTTCAAATTTACGGTGGCGTTCGGCCGCCACGCACCCGGCAACCTCCAATTAGCATCTGTTAACCAGCGTCGGTTAACGTCGTGCCAACGATTGATTGGCTCTGGCCTGGGGGATCAGCATGCGAGTGCTACTGATCGAGGACGACAAAGCCATCTCGCTGAGCATTGAGCTGATGCTCCGCGCTGAGGGCTTTAACGTTTACACCACCGACCTTGGCGAGGAGGGAGCTGAGCTTGGCAAGCTCTACGACTACGACATCATACTATTGGACCTCAACCTGCCGGACATTAGCGGACACGACGTTCTGAAGAACCTTCGCGTGAGCAAGATTTCCACGCCCGTGCTCGTGTTGTCCGGCCTTGCCGGGATAGACGACAAGGTGCGGAGCCTCGGTTTCGGCGCCGACGATTACCTGACGAAGCCGTTCCACAAAGACGAGCTTGTGGCCCGCATCCAAGCGATAGTGCGGCGCTCGAAGGGCCACGCCCAGTCGGTGATCGAGACCGGCGACCTGAGAGTGAACCTCGACGACAAGACGGCGGTGATCGGTGGCCAGCGGGTCTACCTCACCAGCAAAGAATACCAGATCCTCGAGCTGCTCGCTCTTCGCAAGGGTTCGACGATCACCAAAGAGATGTTCCTCAATCACCTCTACGGGGGCATGGACGAGCCCGAGATGAAGATCGTCGACGTCTTCATCGGCAAGCTTCGCAAGAAGCTGCTCGTAGCCAGCGGGGGTAAGAACTACATCGAGACCGTCTGGGGACGAGGCTACGTGATGCGTCCGGCCGGTGACGAGCAGGCTGCCGCCTGACGTTTGGCGTACCGGCGCGCCAATTCGAACTACGCCATCTTTGCTTTTTGGCAGTCAGAAGACACTCAGCGCCCAATTCTCGATCGTCAATTAAGTGATTGATATTATTGGTGAGCCCGGTTGGGATCGAACCAACGACCACCTGATTAAAAGTTATGCGGTCTATGCTTCTAGGCGTTTCAGGTCGTTTCTTTCATCACCGCGGATCCGTAATAGCCTGATTTGCGTCGTTTTTCGTTTCTTCTTGCTTCTCTACCTTTCGCTCCGTATCCTGCGCGCGTGCTTACCGGGTGCTTACCGGAGATTTTGCCATGCGCGTGAAGCTCACACCTGCATTTGTCAAGAAAGCCAGCGCGCCGCCCGGCGGTGATCGCGCCGTGTTCTGGGACGAGGGAATGGAAGGGTTCGGGTTGCTGGTGATGGCCAGTGGACACCGCTCCTACGCCGTCCAGTACCGCGCTAACGGCATCAGCCGGCGCTACACGATGGACGGCAAGCTATCCCTCTCCGAGGCACGCAAGCGGGCCAAGATCATCCAAGGCAAGGTAGCAAACGGCGGCGACCCGGTCGTCGAGGAACGCAGGAAGAAAGCGGAGGCGACAAATGCCCTCAAAGCGATCGGCGATGAGTACCTGGCACGGGTAGGCAAGAAGCTGCGCAGCTACAAGGAGCGCAGGCGCATCCTTGAGAAGTATGTCTGGCCGCGGCTGGGGTCCCGCCAGATTGACGAGATCCGCCGCGTCGACGTGATCCGCCTCCTAGACAAGATTGACGACGAAAACGGGCCGGTCATGGCCGATCATGTGCTTGCCATTCTGAGGCGGCTGATGAGCTGGCACGCAGCCCGCGCCGAGGATTTCAGAACACCGCTCGTCAAAGGCATGGGCAGGGCCGCACCGGCAAGGGAGCGGGCGCGTCAGCGCATCCTGTCGGATCAGGAGCTGCGGGCCGTCTGGCGCGCTGCAGAGGCGTCAGGAACGGCCTACGGCATCTGGTGCAGTTCATCCTGCTTACGGCAACGCGACTGCGCGAGGCCGCGCACATGACGCGGCACGAGCTGTCCGCCGACGGTAGAGAGTGGGTGATCCCCGGATCGCGGCACAAGAGCAAGAAGGACTTCCTGTTGCCCGTCAGCCAGGCTGCACACGATGTTCTTTAAGTTGCCTGTCATCGGCCGCAAAGGCTGGATCTTCACGACTGACGGGGAACACCCCATCGGCGGGTTCAGCAAGTTCAAGCGCCAATTTGATGCGCGCGTCTGCGCGCAGATGCGTGAGCATGATCCAGACGCGAAACCCCTGCCGCGTTGGACCAACCACGATTTGCGACGGACGGCACGGTCACTGATGAGCCGAGCCGGCGTGAGCCCGGACCACGCAGAGCGGGCACTCGGGCACGTGATTGGTGGTGTCCGCGGCACATATGATCGCCATGAGTTCAAGGCGGAGAAGGCTCAGGCGTTCGAGGCATTGGCTCTTCAGATTGCACGCATTCTCAACCCACAAGAGAACGTTGTCGCGCTTCGGGGCTCCGGCTAACGTCCACGATGCGCGGCTAGGGTGGCTCCCGAACCCCGGACCTCCGATCCGGATGCCGCGCAACTCACCCCATCGAAGAGCTGCTACGGAGGCAGACTATGCCAAGTGCGAAGCGCACGCGGCGCAAGCCCATTCCGGCCATACTCAGAACCCGCATTGAAGTTTCACGGTATTCGACGGAGCAGTTTATTTCGCGGCAAGTCGAGCATCGACTGCAAGCTGTCTACGATTTCTACGACGTGGATCGGGAAATGCCACATAGTGCCACGCGGCTCGTCGAGGTAATGGCTAAAGAGCGTTTTCCCACCGCGTTCGAACGTAGGCGAAAGGACGATCCCAAGACAAAGAAGCCCAAATGGACATCCGGCAGCAGAGGTCACCTGCTTGAGTTCTTCAGAGATAACCAGGCCCCAGGAATGTCACAGGAAGACGTAGCGGGTCTCTACATAAAGCAATTTTGCCCTGAGCGAGGTTCCCCAAGGGGCTGGTTGCCGAATTTAACCGCGCTGAGAAGTGGGAGCGCGAGGGCAGCCAGCAAGAGTTTGATGACGAAATCGACCGCTATCTCGATCAAGAAGCGGAGATCAGACGCGGAAAGTGAACGACCTCGCAGGTGAACTATTCCACGTAATTCGGCCAGACCAGATTACGTGGATGACGCGCCGCCACCGATTCGCTTCTAATCCTTTCACGTTGTGTCGCAGAAAGGATTGGATGCATGCGTCCTCAGTTGGAACGTGCGTACCCGCTACTCACCAGCAGAACGGCCGTCGAGTTCGTCCGGAACAAGACGGGCGCCCCGCTCACGTTGAGCCGCTTTCATAAAGATCGAATGCGAGGTGTAGCGCCGAAACCGGTCGCCACCTTTGGCAATCGCGATCTGTTCACCGAAACTCAAATGCTTGAATACGGTCGCAGTCTGATCAAGCCGGTCCAGCCTCACCAGCAGCCACCGCGCCCGGGCAATTCGCAGCGTGGATCCATCGCGGCGCGCGCTGCTCCCCCGCAAGACCTATCGGAGGATTGGCCATGCGCGCCGTCGCTGACTTTGCCGTGTTCGCTCCTGCGGCGTCCTCGCGATAATGGGGCATCGCCCAGATGCATGATGACGCCTAACAGCCTGCCATGAAGGCAGCACGCGAAGCCTGGACAGCCGGGCTTTGCATCATCCCGCCAGCCGAGGACGGTACGAAGCGACCGCTGCCCAACGGCACTGGCAGATGGGAAGGCTACAAGACTTGCCGCCCTACAGAAGATGAGCTGCGCGGTTGGTATCCGGGCCGCACCGGTGTAGGTGTTGTGACGGGGCTTGTCAGCGGGCGCGTTGAGTGTTGGGACTTCGACGATCGCCCCACTTATCAGGACTTCCTGGCTACCGCGGAAAAATGCGGCCTAGGTGAGGTCGTGGACCGCATCGAGGCGGCTATTGCGATAACACGCCTGGAGATGGTGTGCGCTGGCTTGTGCACTATCCACCGGAGGTCAATCGCGAGGCAAGCACCATCAAGTTGGCGCGCGGTCAAGCGCCCAGGAACGTCGGCACGACAAGGACAAGATCAAGACGCTGATCGAATTGCCGGGTTACTCAATCGTCGCTCCCACAAACGGCAAGGTGCATCCGAGCAGAAGACCTTATGTACGACGCTCCGGCGCTTTCAACGCGATTGCGGCTTATACGTGCGAGGAACGTGAGGCGTTGATTGAGCTGGCCCGCAGCTTTGATGCGATGCCGCGCAAGAGCGCAGAGCCTAGGCCCAAGGGGTCTGGGGCCGGCACTCGACCCGGCGATGACTACGCGAACAAGACAACCTGGCCAGAGGTGCTGGAGCCCGAGGGGTGGGAATCTGTTTTCTGCCGGGATGGCGTCACGTACTGGCGTCGGCCAGGCAAAGAGAGCGGCATCTCGGCTACCACCAATTACGCCGGTGCCGACGTACTGTATGTGTTCTCGACCTCTACATTATTCGATGCCGAAATCTCCTACACGCGCTTTGGCGCGTACGCGATGCTCAAACATGGTGGCGACTTCAGCGCGGCTGCTGGATCCCTGGCGAAGGAAGGATATGGAACGCGACGTGGCTCTGCTCCAGAGGTGCTTTATCAAGTTGGTGAGTATGGTGAGACCGCAGATGGCATAGTTTGGTGCAAGAGCACAAGGGACGGCCAGACCTGGATTCCGCTTACAAATTTCCGTTCTCGGATTATTGCCGACATTACTCAGGATGATGGAGTTGAACCGACGCACGCTCTCGAAATCGAAGCTCACCTAAACGGGCGGGCCTATATTTTTTCACTCCCCACCGCGAAATTCAGTCAAATGGCATGGCCGCTTGACCATCTCGGCGCTGAAGCCACGGTACAGCCTGGACAAGCGACCAAGGACAGGGCGCGTCATGCAATCCAGGTCCTTTCAAAAACAATCCCGCAGCGTCGCGTCTACACGCATACAGGATGGACGAAGGTGGATGGTCGCTGGGCCTATTTGCATGGACGTGGGGCGATAGGCGAGAAGGGACCCGTTGAGGGGCTTGAGGTGCAACTGCGTGACCAGCTCGATCGATACGAATTTCCTGACGCTGGTCCAGATAGTCTAAGGCAGGACATCGACGCCTCCCTTGGCTTACTCAAGGTGGCACCGTTGCGGATCACCATCCCGATCCTTGGCGCCACGTACCGAGCGGCGATCGGCGGGGCAGATTTTTCGTTGCACGTCAGTGGTCCGACGGGCGCTCAAAAAACGGAACTAGTCGCGCTCGCCCAACAGCACTTTGGGCCAGAGATGAACGCTCGCGCGCTTCCGGCTTCGTGGAGCAGCACCGCTAATGCACTTGAGCTATGGCGTTCGCTACCAAGGACGCAGTCCTCGTCATCGATGACTTCGTGCCGCAGGGCACGACGGCTGACCGAGCTAGGCTCAATGCTCTCGCTGACCGCGTAATGCGCGCACAAGGGAACCGCAGTGGTCGTGCACGTTTGCGGCCGGATGCATCATCGCGTCCCCCGAGGCCACCACGCGGTCTTGTCATCTCAACCGGCGAGGAGGTGCCGAACGGGGCATCATTGCGAGCGCGCCTGGCTATTGTTGATGTTCAGCGAGGTGACGTGATCATCGAGCAGCTCACGATGGCTCAGCAGGACGCCGCGCAAGGTGCATATGCGCGTGCTATGGCGGCATTCATCACATGGCTCGCGCCTCGTCTTGATCAGCTGCGCAAGGATTTTGCCACCCTCACACATGAACGACGCGACAAGCTGTCCAACAGCCACGCGCGCACGGCGGATGCCATCGCGCAGCTTGCCGCCGCCTGGTCGATCTGGCTCCGCTTCGTTCTTGATGTAGGTGCGGCCAGTCCTGAGGAGGTCGTCGCATTAGAAGAAAGTGTCTGGCAGACACTGCTTGCCCTCGCCGTGGAGCAGGCTGACCTGCAGCGCGCCAATGACCCCGTAGACCGATTCCGCGAGCTCCTGATGGCCGCCCTCGCCTCCGGCAGGGCGCATGTCGCTTCGGCCACGCTTTCCGGAGGCCGACGGCCCGACAAGCCAGAGGCTTGGGGTTGGCGGAGAGGGGACGATAATACGTGGCATTCGCGAGGAGATTGCATCGGCTGGTGCGACGAACATGACCTGTACCTGGAACCGGAAGCTTCCTACGCGGCGGCACAAAAAATGGGGGAAGGGGTCAGCATCGCCGTTGAGACGCTGCACCGACGAATGTCTGAACGGGGCATTTTGCTTTCGAATGAGACACGCGGGGGAAGTCGCCGCCTGAAGGTGAGGAAAACGATAGATGGAAAGCGCCGCGAAGTTCTCCACGTTGCGCACGACTTGCGGCCTCGCGTTAGAGGAAGTGGCCCATCTGGCCCAACTGACCCAAGCTGCGGAATATATGATAAATCAGAGGACCTTGAATGATGCGCCAATTGGGCCACCGTTGAAAGCGTGGGCCAGTTCTGTGGCCCATCCGCACGGAAGTGGCCCTGCACACCCTGGTTATAAGTGCCGGAAACTGCTTGGCAATAATTGCACCAGGGCCACTGGGCCACTTGGGCCACCACCAGTGAGACGGGGGTAGCTCGACTTCACTCCAAGAGAAGGGGATTGAACAATGACCAACCCGAAGAAGAACGAGAGGCAAGCAGAGTTGATCGCGCGAATGGAAGAGGAGGGATATCGCGTTCTCCCGTTGAGCACCGGCGGCTACGTCGTCGTGGACCTCGCGTGCCCACCTTGCTTCGCGGAATGCAGCAGCTTCGATGAAGCAATGGAATATTGCGCTGAGAATCTCGACGAGCAAATCGTGCCCACGGACGCGCCTTTTTGAGCCGCACGCGGTCAGATTTGCAGATGAGGAGTGCGGAAGTATGCTTGAATGAGGGGTAAGTAAGGGAAGAGGGACAATTCACATGACCTGCTCAGCAACTCAGCATGATGATTTATCCGACGAACGGCACGAGCTGTTACGGGACGCCATGGAAGAGGCGGTCCGATCAGCCGTAAAGAGAATAGACCAGAGTCAACTTAGGAATGGCGGTGCACACTACACCTTCAGCGAAGTCAATTGGGTTCTGGCTCACGTGGTTCATGACCTGCTTCGGTTTGGACCGTTGAATGAAAAACCCACTAGTTGGGCCGATGTGGAAGAGTTTGTTCGGAAGCTACGGTTGACGAACTTGGACGACCGTTACGCTCGTAGTGGCAGGCCTCCTTGGGTGCCGCTGACATGTAGTCCAACTCTGGATGATCGTCCCACTCCTTGGTTCTATGGCGACTACACCCCCAAAGCATCCTCTTTCCCATCCATGAACGCGATCCTCACCTACGATCAGCGGCTCACCATCGGGGTCACGGTGGACCCGCACCTGGTACCGGACGTCTGGCTGTACGTGGAATGCCTGAAGGCGTCGTTCGCCGAGCTCCTCCGGGTGGCGGATGCGCCGAGAGGGCGGGAGCCGGAATACCGGCCCCCGCCGCCCTGACCCGCTAGGCGCGGGTGTAGATGTCCTTCATCCGGCTCGCGTAGCCGCTCGCCGCCTGCTCGATCTCCTTCGCGGTCGCCGCCGCGGAGGACTGCAGCCGCTCGGCGTTGCGCGCGACGATCTGCATGTTCGTCTCGACCAGCTTCGCCGCCCGCTGGGTCGACTCCGTGATCGCCTCGAAGCCCTTGCGGTACCAGGCGAACGGGTCGCGCCGCAGGCTCTCCACTGCCTCCGGCAGCGTGTCGGCCGACATCGCGCCCGGCATCGGGATCGCGCGGACGGTGTCGACGGCCGCGGCCTGTAGCTCGCCGATCGTGCGGAGGCTCTCGCGCGCCGCGCTCGAGGACAAGCTCGATGAGCTGCCCCACCACGCGCTCGTTGGCCTGGGTGAACGCGGCCACCGCCTCGAGTACCTTGCCCTGCATGCCCTCGAACTCGCCGAGAATTGATCGCCATCACGCTGCTCCTTCCGTCTCCGGTCGTTTGAGGATTCCGTGACTACCCCATCACGGAAACCACGTTAACACACTGCGTTATAGAGTCAAGGAAAATTGCTGCAAAGCGTTATCAAGCAGGACAAGCAGGCTGATCCTCTCCGATAGATTAAGTCTGATAAAGTAGCGATTTGATGGCCTTTCACGACCTCGACCTCGCCGGGTCAGTTTGCTCGGTCCTGCCTTCCGTAGTAGGCTCCGAGCGTGGACGGCCGCAGCGCATCGGCTACGAAGCGGCCGCCTCGCCAGCGACGCCTGGCACTGCTCGTGCTCCTGGCCGCGGTGGCCCTGGCGGCCGCGGCGATTCCCTTCCGCGCTTCGTGGTCGGGGGGCTGGATCCTGGCCATCGCCGAGGCGGGCATCGTGGGCGGGCTCGCCGACTGGTTCGCGGTGACCGCGCTCTTCCGGCACCCCCTCGGGCTGCCCATCCCCCACACCGCGATCATCCCCGCCAACTGGGAGCTGATGGCGGAGCGCGTGGGGGTGATGGTGGGCGATCGCGTGCTCACCAAGGATTACGTCCGGCGCGAGGTCGCGCGCTTCGACCTGGCCGATCTCCTCGCGCGCGGCGCCGAGCGCCTGCGACCCGCCGATCTCGAGTCGGCGGTGCGCGCGGTCGCTCGCTGGGCCGCGGAGCAGGTCAGCCCGGCGGCGACCAGCGACCTGGCCGGCTGGCTGACCCGGCTGGCGCAAGCGAGCCCGATCGCGCCGGTGCTCGCCACCGCGCTCGAGATCGCGCGCAAGCAGGGCTGGGACCAGCGGTTGATCGAGGCGATGGCCGAAGCGCTGATCGACGCGCTCGACCGCCCGGACTTCCGCACCACGGTCGGCGACCTGGTCGACGACGTGCTGGCCGGGTACCGGGCCCAGATGAGCCTGTACCCGCGCGTCCTCATCGGCCTCGCCACCACCCTCGGGCTCATCGATCGCGAGCGGCTCGTCGCCTCGCTCCCACGACGCCCTCAAGAAGATCGCCGGCGATCCGGACGACCCGCTGCGGGTGCGCCTGACCGAGACGCTGGCCACCCTCCCTGGCCGCTTGCGGTCCGACCCGGAGCTGGCCGCCCGCCTCGAAGCCGCGAGAGGAAGCTGGCCTGGCGACCCCCCGCCCTCGCCCGGCTGGTCGAGCGCGTCGCGGACGGGCTCCGTCGGACCGTGATCGCGGACCTGCAGAGCGAGTCCTCCGAGGTAGTCGGCTGGATCACCGCGCGGCTCGATCGGGCGCGGCTCGCGCTCGCCGAGGACGCGGCGCTGCGGCAGGAGCTTGACCGGTGGCTGAAGGAGCGGGTCACCGAGGTGGTCGACCGCTATCACGATCGGATCGCGCGGTTCATCGAGCGCGGCGTGCACGCCCTCGGGCCGGGAGGGCGCGGTGCGACTGATCGAGGAGCACGCCGGAGACGACCTGCAGTACATCCGGGTCAACGGCACGGTGGTGGGCGGCCTCGCGGGCGGAGGTCTCTACGCGATCCACCTCCTGCTCGAGCTGCTCCTCCGCTGACGACCGCTCTCCAGCCGGTCGCCCACACGTCGACCAGGTAGCGCCCCTCGGCCGCGAGCCCGTCGAGCCAGGCGGGCGCGGCGCGCTCTCGGTGCCGGTCTCCTCGCGATGGATGGCCGCGAAAGCCCGGCGCACGTCGGACGCCATGCGGGTGGCGCGCCGTACACGTAGACGATGGCCGCCTGCTCGTGAGCTGGATGGGGCGAGGGGGACGCACCGGGGACCGCGGACGGCTGCGGGCCGGTCATGGGGAACGCTAGTATAGGGGCCATGGACGTCCTGGTCGAGACCCGGCGCGGCCGCGTGCGCGGCCTGGCCGAGGGGGGCCTCGCGGTCTTCCGCGGGATCCCCTACGCGCGGCCGCCGATCGGCGCGCGGCGCTTCGGCCCCCCGGAGCCCGTCGAGCGGTGGCCCGGCACCCACGACGCGAGCCGATTCGGACCGTCGGCCTCGCAGAACGGCGCGCTCATCGGGCCGATCATGAGCCTCGGCATTGGTCGGACCAGCGAGGACTGTCTCTACCTGAACGTCTGGACGCCCGCGGCCGACCGACGGCGCCGGCCGGTCCTGGTGTGGATCCACGGCGGCGCGTTCGTGCTCGGCGCGGGCTCCCAGATGCTCTACGACGGCGCCACCCTTGCCCGGCGTGGCGACGTTGTGGTCGTCACCATCAACTACCGGCTCGGCGCCTTCGGCTTCCTGCGCCTGCGCGACGTTTCGGGCAGCGGCTGCCCGCCACCGGCAACGAGGGCCTGCTCGATCAGATCGCCGCGCTCGCGTGGGTGCGAGACGAGATCGAGGCCTTCGGCGGCGATCCGGCGCAGGTCACGATCTTCGGCGAGTCGGCCGGCTCCATGAGCTGCGCCACGCTGCTCGGCCTCCCGCGCGCCCACGGGCTCTTCCACCGCGCGATCCTTCAGTCCGGCGGCGCCAACTTCGCGTGGCCCCGCGAGATCGCGAGCCGGCTCTCCGACGACGTGCTCGACGAGCTGGGGGTTGCCTCGCCGGAGGCGCTGCAGGCCCTCGGCGCCGACCGCATCCTGGCCGTCCAGCGCCGGTTCTTCGGGGATCTGCTCCTGGGCGAGGATCACGTGCTGGGCGGCCTCTCCGCCACCGGCCAGCGGGTGGCGGGCGCGATGTTCCTCGGCCTGTCGCTCGCGCAGCGGCGGTTCGGCCGCCTCGCCGCCCCCCTCGCCCGCGGGCTCGTCGACATCCTCAAGCGGCGCGGCTGGCGTCGAGCGGCCGGGGCCGCCGACGCGATGGCGCCGCTTCGACGGCTGCGCACCCAGGGCCTCCCCTTCCAGCCGGTGGTGGATGGCGAGGTGCTCCCTGGCGACCCGCTCGCCGCCATCGAGGCGGGCGCGGCCCGTCACGTCCCGCTGCTGATCGGCACCAACCTCGACGAGTCGAAGCTCTTCGCGCCGCTCGATCCGGAGGCCGCGACCCTCGACGAGGCCGGCCTGGTGGCGCGCTGCGAGGAGGCCATCGGGGCCGGGCGGGTCGGCGTCGCGGGCGCCGGGAGGCGGGCGGTCGAGGTCTACCGCGCGGCGCGGGCGGCGCGCGGCGAGCGCGTCGAGCCCGGGGAGCTGTGGTTCGCGATCGAGACCGACCGGACCATGCGCCATCCCGCGATGAGCCTGGCCGCGCGGCAGGCCGCGCATCAGCCGCAGACCTACGCCTACCTCTTCACCTGGCCCTCGCCGGTGCTGGGCGGCATGCTCGGCTCCTGCCACGCGCTGGACCTGCCCTTCGTCTTCGGCACTCTCGAGCACCGGCTGCTCCGCCCGCTCGTCGGCCGGGGCCCGGAGGCGCTGGCCCTCGCCGCGCGCATCCAGGACGCCTGGATCGCCTTCGCGCGCAGCGGGCGGCCCGAGCATCCCGGCGTCCGGGATTGGCCGAGCTACGACGGCGCGCATCGTCGCACCATGATCCTTGACCGGCGCTGCCGCGTGGAGGGGGCCCCGCGCGAGCCGGAGCGCGCCTTCTGGGAGTCGGTGGATCGGGCCGCGGGACGTCGGCCGGGCTAGGGCTCGGGTCGCCGCTCAGGTCGCGGAGTGGCCGCCGTCGAGGAAGACGATCTGCCCGGTCACGTAGTCCGAGGCCGCGGACGCGAGGTAGACGACGAGCGGCCCGATCTCCTCGGGCCGTCCGGTGCGGCGGGCCGGCACGTTCCGCAGGAGCCGCTCCTGGTACGGGCGGTCCTCGAACGCCTCCGCGTTCATCGTAGGTCACGAACCAGCCCGGGGCGATCGCGTTGACCTGGATGGAGTGGCGGGCCCACTCGGCGGCCAGCGCCCGCGTCAGGGCCAGGACCCCGCTCTTCGACGCGGTGTAGGCGGTGTAGCCCGGGAAGCCCTCGCCTGCCCCGAGGACGGAGGCCACGTTGACGATCTTGCCGGCCGGCGGGCGATCAGGTGGCCGCGGCGGCGCGGCAGCAGTTGAAGACGCCCGTCAGGTTGACGTCGAGGGTGCCGGCGGCACTCCGCGGGCGACGTCTGCGCGAACGGCTTCGACGGGGGCGACACCGGAGTTGTTGACCAGGATGTGATGCCCGCCGAACTCGTCCAGGTGCGCGCCACCGCGCGTCGACCTCGGCGTCGGCCGTGACGTCGGTGGCGAGCGCCAGCGCCCGCCGCCCGGGCGCCTTCACGGACTCCGCCGTCTGGTTCAGGCCGTCCGCCGACCGCGCGACGAGCGCGACGTCGGCCCCGGCCTCGGCGAGGGCGAGCGCCATCGCCCGGCCGAGCCCGCGGCTCGCCCCGGTGACGAGGCCAACGCGCCCGTCAGATTGAGCTGGTCCAGCACCGTCGCGAGGGCGCCACGCTAGTTCCGGTAGAGAGAGTCGAGGAGCTCGCGGTGCTTTCGGCGACGACCTTGCGCTTGACCTTCAGCGTCGGGGTCAGCCGCCCGTCTCCTGCGGTGAAGTCGTCGGCAGGATGGTGAACTTCTTGACCTTCGCGTAGGACTGCAGGTGGGCGTTCGCTCCTCGACGATGCGCCGCACCCGCTCCATCACCGTCGGGTGCTTGGCGAGCGACGGCACGGTTCGGTGACGAGGAGGCCCTCGCTCCCGGGCGAACTTGCGAGCTCCTCGGGTTCAGCGTGACGAGCGCGACCAGATACGGGCGCTTGTCGCCGTGCACCATCGCCTGGCTGATGAACGGATCGCCCTTCAGCAGGTTCTCGATGTTCTGCGGCGCGATGTTCTTGCCGCCCGCGGTGACGATGAGGTCCTTCTTGCGGTCGGTGATGCTCAGGAAGCCGTCGTCGATCGACGCCGATGTCGCCGGTGTGGAACCAGCCGTCCGGTCGAAGACCTCGGCGGTCGCCTCGGGCTTGCCTGTAGTACCCGTCGCGATGTTGCCGCCGCGGACGAGGATCTCGCCGTCGTCGGCGATCTTGATCTCGACGCCGGGCAGCGGCCGGCCGACCGTGCCGAACGTGAAGTTGCTCCGGGCCGGTTGAACGTGAGCGGCCGGCGGAGGTCTCGGTCAGGCCGTAGCCCTCGAGGATGAGGATGCCGGCGGCGTGGAAGAACTCGGCGATCTCCTGCGAGAGCGGCGCGCCGCCCGAGACGAAGAAGCGCATCCGCCCGCCGAGGGCCGCCTGGAGCTTCGCGAACACCAGCTTGTCGGCGAGCGCGTTCTGGACGCCGAGCGCGGCCGGGATCGGCTGCCTGCGCCTGCTTGGAGCCGCGAGACCTGCCGCCCGACGCCGAGCGCCCAGTCGAAGATCCGCCGCTTGACCGGCGACGCCGCGCCTCGCGCGCTGGCGAGGACTCCCGGCGTAGACCTTCTCGAACACGCGCGGCACCGCGCAGATGAAGTGCGGCCGCACCTCGCGGCAGGTTCTCGGCGAGCTGTCGATGCTCTCGGCGAACGCGGTGGTGAGGCCGTGGCACGATCGCCGAGGAACCACTCGAGGATCTGCGCGAAGGAGTGCGCCAGCGGCAGGAACAGGAGGTGGACGTCGCCTCGCGCACGCGCAGAGTCGCCTCGGAGGACGTCGCAGCGTCGCACACGATGTTGCCGTGGGTCAGCACGACGCCCTTGGGCGGCCCGGTGGTGCCCGAGGTGTAGACGATGGTGGCGATGTCCTCCGGGCCGGCCGCGGCGACCCGCGCGGCCAGCTCGGCCGGAGCCGCTCGCATGGTCGCGGCCGAGCCGCCGGAGCGCCGTCCCAGGTCATGATGTCGCGGGCTCGGCCCTCGTAGCCCTGCATGACGACGATCTGCTCGAGCCCTGCCATCTCGGCCCGCACCTCGAGGGGACCTTGGCGAGCTGCGCGGGGTCCTCCACGAACAAGGTCGTCACCCCGCGTCGTTGACGATGTACTGGATCAGGTCCGGCGGGTAGGTCGGGTAGATCGGGATCGGTGCGGCAGCCCGCGGAGAGGATCGCGAAGTCGGCCTGCGACCCACTCGGCACGGCTCGCGGAGAGGATGCCGACCGCCTCGTCCTTGCGGCGGCCGAGGGCGAGGAGACCGGTGGCCAGCTCGCGCACGATCTCCCCGACCTGGCGCCAGCTACGGGTGCGCCAGGCGCCGCCCTCCTTCCACTGCTGCGCCGGTCGGTCGCC
The DNA here is from genome assembly GCA_963774165.1 of uncultured Alphaproteobacteria bacterium. Taxonomy (GTDB): domain Bacteria; phylum Pseudomonadota; class Alphaproteobacteria; order Rhizobiales; family Hyphomicrobiaceae; genus AWTP1-13. The sequence continues at coordinate 253,031 of CAVZEC010000018.1, forward strand.
GTCCTTCTCGACCCGGTGCCAGAACATGCTCCGCCAGCGTCACGTGGGCCATGGTCGCCTCCTCACGTCGGGGTGCGGAGCTCTTTGCGCAGGATCTTGCCGATCGGGCTCTTGGGTAGCGACTCCACGAAGCGGATCCGCTTCGGGCACTTGAAGCGCGCGAGCCGACCCTCGCAGAACGCGCCGATCTCCTCCTCGGGACGCGCGCTCGCCGCTCCGGAGCACCACGAATGCGAGCACGTCCTCTCCCATGAGAGGGTCCTTCATGCCAGCCACCGCGGCCTCCGCCACCTTGGGGTGAGCGTAGAGCACCTCCTCGACCTCGCGCGGGTAGATGTTGTAGCCGCCGCGGATGATGAGGTCCTTCTTGCGCTCGACGATGAACAGGAAGCCCTCGTCGGTCCAGTCGTCCCATGTCCCCGGTGTGCAGCCATCCGGCCGGCACCGTCCGCGCGGTCTCCTCCGGGTTGCGGTAGTAGCCGACCATGACGTTCCGCCCGCGGACGCACACCTCGCCCAGCTCGCCCGCGGGCAGCGGCCCGTCCATCTCGTCCTGGATCGAGATCTCGACGCCGGGGATCGCGCGGCCCACCGAGCCGATCCGACGCGGGCCCGGAGAGACGGTGGGCCGACACCACCGGCGAGGCCTCGGTCAGGCCGTAGCCCTCCAGGATCCGGCCGCTCGAAGGACGTAACTGAACGAGTAGACACAC
>CAVZEC010000019.1:0-22168 GCA_963774165.1 uncultured Alphaproteobacteria bacterium
GGCCCCGGCGCGACTGGCTACCGCTTGACCGTGCCGCCCGCAGATTGTGTCTTTTTGGCAACTTAACCGTTGCCGCGTCGCCGCGCCTTGTTTCTGATCTCCGTCGATGAAACCGAGGACAGGGGGCCCGTGAGGAACGTCCAGGCGGGCGTCGCCCTGGAGGCCAGGCCACGGGCCTCCGCTTCCGGCACGCGGGCCGCCGCGAACGTGCGGGCGGCCTTGGAGGCCAGCGCCTTCATGCGCCAGCCCGGCCGGTCCACCACGACGACGGGGACCATGGCGAAGATCTCACGCCATTGCTGCCAGCGGTCGAAGGTGGCGAGGTTGTCCGCCCCCATCACCCAGACGAAGCGGACCTGCGGATTGCGGTTCTTGAGGAACGCGAGGGTCGCGGCCGTGTAGGGCGTCGGCAGGTCCTTCTCGAAGTCCGTGACGCCGATGCGCGGATTTCTTGCCATCCCCCGGCACAGCGCCATCCTTTCAGCGAGCGGCGCCGTATCGGACCGCTTCTTGAGCGGGTTGCCCGGGGAGACGATCCACCAGATCTTGTCGAGCCCGGCGCGCTTGAGGGCGGTCTCGCTGATCATGAGGTGGGCGGCATGTGGCGGATTGAACGATCCGCCCAGCAGGCCGATGACCTGCCCGGGTGCGGCATACGGTGGGCGCGCTGTGATGCGGCCGAAGCTGGCGGAAGTTGGGGGACGCATCCGTGATCGCGGCTCTTGGGCACCCGGATTGTAGCTTGAGGCGCTTTCAGGACGAAGGGGATGCGCAACAGGATCCCCCCAACAGGATCCCCCTCCCCTTGATGGGGAGGGGCTAGGGGTGGGGTGAAGAGGCAGGGGAAAGCGCCGATTGGGTAGACGTTTTCGCGCGCGTCTCCACCTGCGTCGTCCTTGTGGCCCCCCCGCAAAGGCGGACAGGAGCGCAAGCCGCCGCCGACTCGTCCGGCTACTTCGCCTTCTCGTAGGGGTAGATGATCTTGCCGGATGCGTAGGTCTCGGGCGCGACCACCACCTGGGTCGTCACGTCCTTGAACTGCATGGGGTCGTTGCCCTTCACGTTCTGGAACTGCACCTGCAGCACGCGCGGCTCCGCCCACTCGCCGTCCTTGCCGAACTTTACGTCGCCCAGCACGGTCTTGAACGTGGTCGCCCGGATGTAGTCGGCGAGCTTGTTGTCGTCGAGGCTCTTGGTGGCTTCGATGGCCTGCTGCAGCACCTGCATCTGCGTGAAGGCCTGGGGCGCCATGTAGTAGCCCAGCAGGTCCACACCGGCGCCCTGGGCGCGGGTCTGATACTTCTTCATGAGCTCCTCGACGCCTCCAACCAGCATCTTCGGCACCGGCAGCCAGAAGTCGTAGTTGGTGAAGCCGTTCAGCAGCGGTCCCAGCTGCGTCTTGATCGAGGTGTTCTGCAGGCCGACCATGCCACCGCCGATCATCTTCGGCTTGAAGCCGATCTCGTTGACGGCACGCACCATGCCGACGGAGTCGGGTGGATAGGAGCAGATCACGACGATGTCGGGATTGGTCGCCGCGATCGCCCGCACGATCGGAGCGAAGTCCGCGGTCGGCGGCGGATAGGTCTTGTCGTAGACGATCTTCAGGCCCGCCTTGGCCGCGTTCTCGCGCGCGCCGTCGGCGGCATTGCGCGCGAACTCCGCGTCGGCGGAGATGATCGCCACCGTCGTCGGCTTGGGGCTTTGCGCCACTGCCACGTCGAAGAAGCCCTGGGTGAACGACAGCTTGGGCTCGGGGCCGCCGGGCGTGATAACGAAGTAGTTGGGGTAATGGAACTCGCTGTTCACGGCGAGGCCGAGCAATCCGATGAACATCTTCTTGCGCTGGATCACGAGCGGCATTGCCGGCGCCAGCATGTTGGTGGCGTAGCCGCCGATGATCAGGTCGACCTTGTCGACGTCGAGCAGCTTGGCGTAGATGCCGGGCACCGTCGATGGATTGCTCTGGTCGTCGTAGTAGATCAGCTTGACGGGGCGGCCGAGCAATCCGCCCTTGGCATTGATGTCCTCCTCCCAGATCTTCTGCGCCAGCAGCGCTGACTGGCCGTTGGGTCCGAGCCCGCCGGTCATGGCCATGCTGTAGCCAATCTTGATGGGCTCCTGCGCGTGGGCGGAGCCGTGCGCGATCCCGAGTGCCGCTAGGAATACGGCTGCGATCGCCGCAGCGCCGAGGCTTCGAAAGGCAGTTGGCCGAATTCGCATGACGCAGTACCTCCCTGAGACGTATTTTTTGAACGCCGGGAGTATAGCACCGTTGTCGGATTTGTGATCGCGCCTTGTTGCGGGGTCTAATGAGATCGGAGGTCGCCATGGCTGGCGATGCGTTCGAGGAAAAGCCACCGACACGCGACGACGCGCGCCAAATGCTTCGCGCGTTTCTTGACGGATCGAAGTCGCGCGAAGACGCCTCTGACTGGGCGTCAGGATGGGTTTGCAGATCCAATCCCAACATTCGCGACCAAGTCCTATGGAGAGCAATGACAAGTCTCGCGGGCGCAGACCTTTTCAGCACAGATCGACCGTATCTCCACGGCGAGACTGATTTCCTGAAGTGGCTGCAGGAACTCGATAGCCGCTAGACGATCCTGCTTAGCATGCTTTGGTGGGTCGCTTTGCGTTTGCCATGGGATCGAGCTCGGCATTGGGCGTGCGGGTAGAGCGCGTCGGGGGCGGCGTGGTGCCTCTTCTGGTCGGTGATCTTCTCCGCCCCGGTCCGAACCCTGCCACAGCCAAATCATTCAATATGATGTAAGCAACCATCGGATTTGCCCGTCCTTCTTCTGACGATGGAATGCAATCGGAAGGCATACGGCAGTGGCACTCGACACCCTGATGCTGGAATCCGCGGGGGCGAAGCGACCGTTCTTCTTCCGGAAGGGCACCTCGGACGAATCCGTTCTGACGCAGGTCTTCCGCCACTGGCACTACAGGATGGAGCATTGGGCGCGCTATCGGGAAATCTCGGCTTTCATCGAGCAGAGGTTCGCTGACGGTCGACGGCCGCTCATCATCGATGCTGGAGCCAATATAGGAGCGTCGGCGGTCTTCTTCCTCCTCAAGATCAAGAACGCGAAGGTGATTGCCATCGAGCCGCAAGCGGAGAACTTCGCGCTGCTGAAACGCAATCTCGACGGCATGGACGCCGAGTGTCTCGAGGCGGCGGTTGGTGCAAAGGCTGGCCACGCCGAGATCGAGGATCCCGGCCAGGGGCACTGGGGTTACCGCACGAAGGATGCGCCTAGCGATGGCACGCCCACGCTGGCGGTGCCGGTCGTAACCATCGACGATCTATACGCCCGGACTTCGCCTGATCTCTATCCCTTCATCGTCAAGGTGGATATCGAGGGTGCGGAGCAGAGACTTTTCAGCGGCGCAACGGATTGGCTAGCGCGGACCCCAATCGTATTCCTCGAGCCGCACGACTGGATGCTGCCGCGCCAAAACACGGCGCGCGCGTTTCTGCGCCTGATGGCAGAACAGGATCGGGATATCCTCGTGCAGGGCGACAACCTCATCGCTATTTCGCACGTAATGTAGCCCTATTCGGAGCGGACCGCCCCCGAAGCAAGTAATACCGGCGAGCGAAAGTTTTGATCTACGCTCACGCAAGGGGGCGATCAATCGCTACCCAGCCCTGAGCTTGTCGAAGGGCGTGCGCCGGGCTCCAACCGTGCTTCGACAAGCTCAGCACGGGGTTGCGGACATACGCGCCGCCGATCGAGACTTGATAGGACGCCGGCACTCCGCACCAGCAGCCCACTGCCGCGTCAGTGCGCGAAGATGTCCTCGTCCTCGAAGCCCGCGAGGTCGAGTTTGGCGCGGTCGGGAAGGAAGCGGAAGCAGGCCTGGGCGGCGTCCATGCGGCCCTCGCGCGTGAGCATGGCATCGAGCTTGGCTTTGAGCGCGTGCAGGTAGAGCACGTCGCTAGCCGCGTAGTGCTTCTGCTGGTCCGTGAGCTTGTCGGCGCCCCAATCCGAGCTCTGCTGCTGCTTGGACAGGTCGACGCCGAGCAGCTCCGAGCACAGGTCCTTCAGGCCGTGCCGGTCGGTGTAGGTGCGCGCCAGCTTGGAGGCGATCTTGGTGCAGTAGACGGGGCCCGTGACCACGCCCAGGTGCTGGGCGAGCATGGCGATGTCGAAGCGGCCGAAGTGGAAGATCTTGAGCACGTCCGGATCCGCCAGCAGGGCCTTCAGGCGCGGGGCCGACCAGTCCTTGCCGTCGAGTTGCACCAGATGGGCGCTGTTGTCGCCGCCGGAGAGCTGCACGAGGCAGAGCCGGTCGCGGTGCGGCTTCAGGCCCAGCGTCTCGGTGTCGATGGCGACGGAGCCGGTGAAGGAGACCCCGGCGGGCAGGTCGTTCTTGTGCAGCTTGATGGTCGGGTTCACGGGCTTCGTCCGGGATCGGTCCGTGCCGCCACGGGGCACCTGCGTTTCCTATCAGGATCACCGCCCCGCGGCTAGGTGCCAAGCCTGGTCTCTCCCGGGCGCCCGCGCCATCTTCTTGTTGGCCTGCAGCAGGGCGGCGACGTTGAGCTTGTGCTTGGCGAGCAGGGAGCTCACGGTCTGCGTGCTGCGGTAGGGCGAGTAGAGATAGTAGTAGACGATCTTGCCCTTGATGTAGGTGGTGGCGAACACCGCGATCAGCGTCACGTCCTTGCCGGTCTCGGCCTTGATCCTTTGCGCCATCGCCGAGTAGCACACGCCCGGCTCTTCGCCGACGACGCCGAGGAAGCGCGTCTGGTTGACCGTCACGCCCCGCACCGCCTCCTCCACGCGCGCTTTCATATCGGGGGTCACGCTGGTCATCAGCTTCTCGCCCTCCTTTCGCTGATGGCTGCAGATCTCCTTGATCGTCGCCTCCGGTGCGGGGGGCGCGGGAGAGTTGGCCGCGGATGCCAGCGTCTGGTATTGCGAGAAGTCCTCGAGCAGCGGGCGCTTGCCCGTACGCCAGTCGGTCAGTTGCTTGCAGTCGGCGTAGAAGCCCAGCAGCTGGTTGCCGACTCCCGAGATCGCCCGCCCCGTGACCTCCAGCATGCGCGCGTCGCCCGGCTGCGTCGGGTCCAGCTCGCATTGTCCGGCCGGCGTCGTGAGCGTGACTGCTGCCTCTCCGATCCTGGCCTCCTTGGCTTGACAGGGAAGGCTGACAAGGGAGGCGAGCAGGAAGGCTGCGGCGGGTCGGTTTATCATGGATGCTCCAAGTCTCGTTCAGAACGTCGGCTGGTTCTCTCATTAATCCGGGCGCGTCAACCGCACGTGCTTCGGCGCGGCTCGCGCCCGCGATTGCTGCAACAAGATGGAGACGACAATCCGGCAGTGCCCAAGGCGTGGGCAGGTGTCCCCTTCACGGCTGCGTGAAGGAGCGCCATTAAGCAATCCCGGCCAAGACTTCGCCAAGGCACGCAGTGTAATCGGATCGCACGGCTAGCAGGGACCCGAGGCCAACCGACGGCCTCGGAACCATCCAACGCGATACCTCAGGAGTTGCACCCGTGAGTACGATCACCACGAAAGACGGAACGCAGATCTACTACAACGATTGGGGCAAGGGTCAGCCCATCGTATTCAGCCACGGCTGGCCGCTGTCGGCCGACGCGTTCGAGGACCAGATGTATTTCCTGGCCTCGCGCGGATACCGCTGTATCGCCCACGATCGCCGCGGCCACGGCCGCTCGAGCCAGCCCTGGCACGGCAACGATCTCGACACCTACGCCGACGACCTCGCCGAGCTCACCCAGCAGCTCGACCTGACGAAGGCGATCCACGTCGGCCATTCCACCGGCGGCGGCGAGGTCGCCCGCTATATCGGCCGCCACGGCACCAAGCGCGTCGCCAAGGCTGTCCTGATCAGCGCCATCCCGCCGCTGATGCTCAAGACCGCGGCCAATCCTGGTGGCCTGCCCATGGAGGCGTTCGACCAGATCCGTGCCGGCGTTGTCGCCGACCGCTCGCAATTCTGGAAGGACCTGAGCATGCCGTTCTACGGCTACAACCGGCCCGGCGCCAAGGTCTCCGAAGGCGTGCGCAACTCGTTCTGGCTGCAGGGGATGATGGCCGGCTTCCCGGCCTCGTACTTCTGCATCAAGGCCTTCTCGGAGACCGACACCACCGAGGACCTCAAGAAGTTCGACGTGCCGACCCTGATCCTGCACGGCGACGACGACCAGATCGTTCCGATCGGCGCCGCTGCCATGCTGTCCTCCAAGATCGTCAAGGGAGCGCACCTCAAGGTCTACAAGGGCGCGCCGCACGGCATGTGCACGACCCTCAAGGACAAGGTCAACGCCGAGCTGCTGGACTTCATCAAGGGCTGAGGCCGATCGGGGCCGCAGGCTAGGGGGGCGCCTCACCTTTGTGGCGGGCTCCGTCATGGCATTTGCGAGCTGAACCACATAGGTCCTCAGCTCCGAATTGCCTGCACCGGTGCGCAACGTGAAGCATCGGGCAGGCCAGCCACGCGACATGGACCGCCAGGGGCGCGTTCATGTCGTTTGGCAGCCCTGCGGCTGCCGGCCTATACTTGCCGGGCGCCGAGCCTCAATGGTAGCGGCGACGCGGGGCTAGCCCCAGCGCTCACGACCCGGGAGACGCCGATGGTTGCCTTTCGAGATCTCTGGTATCGCCATCCGGCCAACAACTCCACGCAGTATCCCTGCATCGCGCCGCATGGCCTCACCAACATGGAGGGTGCGCACATCCTCCCGGGCTTCCCGGTGTTCGGCAACCAGTGCGCGATCCGCATGGGCGTGTGCCTGAAGAACGCCGGCGTGCCGCCCGGCGCCGTCCGCGCCACCACGTGCTCGGTTCACGGGTCCGAGGAGATGCACACCGTTCGCGCGACGGAGCTCGCGCAAGCGCTGGCGGGCGCCTCCATCGAGGGCGTCGGCCGAGTGGAGCGCATCACCGGCACGGAGGCCTCGCACTTCTACGGCAAGCTCTACGGCCGCACCGGCATCATCTACATCCAGGACTACTGGAAGCGCCACGGAGAGACGGTCGCCACCGGCGACCACATCGACGTGTGGAACGGCTACCGCTCCTCCACCAAGTGGCTGATGGAATGGTTCTCCTGGCTCGGCTACTACTCCAACTACGTTCAGGCGAAGGAAATCTGGTTCTGGGACGTGAAGTAGCCGCCGACCGTCCTTCGCTGGAAGGAATCCCATGCGCTATGTGATTGCCATGCTGGTCGCCATCGTGGTGACCCTGCTCGTTACCGTGTTCGTGAGCCCGCAGCTGGCAAGCATGGCGGTCGGCCGGTTCTCCTTCGACAGTCCCGACGAGGTGGGCAATCTCGAGGATGGCGTCTATATGCTGAGCAACCTGGCGGCACTGCTGATCGGCTGGGGCATCGGCTGGCTCATCGGCGGCCGGCTGGTGACCAAGCCCGCTCCGCCGGCTTGAGACGCGCGCAACAACCGCGGATCGCAGCATGAAGCATCTGCTCTATGCCATGGCCGGCGGCGCGATCGGATCGGGCGCGCGTCACCTCGTCAACGTCGGCTTCGGACGATGGCTGGGCATCGGCTTCCCTTGGTGGACGTTCTTCGTCAACATCGTGGGATGCGGGCTAATGGGCGTCCTCGTGGAGTCGCTTGCCCTGAAGTTCCACGGCTCCATCGACCTGCGCACGTTTCTCGCGACGGGCTTCCTTGGCGGCTTCACGACGTTCTCTGCCTTCTCACTGGATTTCGCCTCCCTCATGCAGCGTCAGGAGCACATGCAGGCCTCCCTCTATCTCATCGGCTCGGTCGCGCTCTCCATCCTGGCGCTCTATGCGGGGATGTCGGTGACGCGTTGGCTGCTCGCGTGAGCACGCCCGTCGAAACCATCGAGGTCGGACGTGACGAGGCCGGCATGCGGCTGGACCGCTGGTTCCGCGTGCACTTTCCCGACATCACCTACGGCCATCTGCAGAAGCTGCTGCGCTCGGGCCAGGTACGCGTCAACTCCAGGCGCGCGCAGGCCAATGCGCGGGTGGAGAGCGGCCAGCAGGTGCGCGTGCCGGCCGTCATCCGCGTGGCCCCGAAGGCGAAGCCCTCGCTGGTGCCGCCGCTCGGCCTCTCCAAGGGCGACCGCGACTTCATCGAGGCGATGATCCTCTACGAGGACGAGGACGTGTTCGTTCTGAACAAGCCCTTCGGCATCGCCGTGCAGGGCGGCACCGGAACCAAGCGCCACATCGACGGCATGCTGGCCGGCATGGTCGACCGCTTCGGCGACCGCCCGCGTCTGGTGCACCGGCTCGACCGCGATACCACCGGCGTGCTGCTGGTCGCCAAGCATCGCGATGCGGCGGCCAAGCTCGGACGCGTCTTCCAGACCCGTTCCGCTGCCAAGACCTACTGGGCGCTGCTCAAGGGCGTGCCGAAGCCCCCGCAGGGCAAGGTCGAGGCGGCCCTCGTCAAGGCCGCCGGCCCCGACGGCGAGGACCGAGTGCGCAAGGCGCTGCCCGGCGAGCAGGCCAAGGCGATGCACGCCACCACGCATTACTCGGTGATCGACCGCGTCGCCCACAAGGTGTCGTGGGTGTCGCTCAAGCCCGTCACCGGCCGCCAGCACCAGCTGCGTGCGCACATGGCGCTGATCGGCAACCCCATCGTCGGCGACAACAAGTACGAGGGCGACAAGGTGCTCGTCGACAGCGGCATCGAGGTCAAGCTGCACCTGCACGCGCGCCGCCTGGTCATTCCTCATCCCGCCGGCGGCAACATCGACGTCACCGCCCCGCTGCCCGAGCACATGCGCAAGACCTGGGCGCTTCTGGGCCTCGACGCCGACCGCTTCGACGCCGACAAGGACGAATAGCGCGCGCGGCGATCCGGATCGTGGTGCCGTTCGGCAGCGCTTCGGCTGTTATTGAAGGTCCGGCGTTCGCGAGCAGGACGATGCCGAACGCGAGTTCTCGACCCGAAGCGTCCATTTCAGCGCGATAGATCCGTAGTGCAGATGCATTCCGGCAGCGCTCCCCACTTCTCCCGGACCTGCGTTGTTCCGCCCGGAACAGAGCAATCGGCGTCGATGGAGTACAAGCGCGGCGTGCGTGCGATCTTGCCGCGCTCGGGCGGAATTGGGAGTGGGCATTCAATGAGGGCTTTGCTTCCGGTTATGGCCCTCTGCTTCACCATCTTCCCGGCTCGGTTTGCGGCAAAAGCTGCACATCTGTAAGCTGAAGAGATCAGGATGTGCAGCAAGTTCTCAGCCAAGTGCCGCGAGAATTCCCGCAGCTGAAGTACAGCTTCGCACGGCGCCAGGGGCCGCGGTCGTGCGGGGTGCAGGCCATTGAGCAGGCCTTGGCGCCGACGCCAGTGCAGGAGCTTTGCCATGACCGTCGTTTCTGACCATTCCGCGCACATCGGCCAGGCGCAGGGCAGCAGCTATCCGCTCAGGGTGCTCGTCACGACGGTGGGAGCCATCTTCTCCGGTGTGTTCATCGGCGTGTGCTGGTATTTCTACTGGTTCATCGCCATACCGGCCGCCATCACCACCTACGTCATCCCGCGCAGCGTGCTGGAGCGCGGTGCGCTGGCGTGGCTGATGGCGACGTCCGTGGCCGTCGCGTTTCTCACCCAGACGATCGACACCTTCTTTCCCAATTACCTGCAGCCGAAAGACATCCTTCTCGAGGTCGCGCTGTGGTTCGGATTGGGGTTGTTCGCCCGTGCCTATCTTGTCTACACGGAGCTTCCTGAAACCTTCGAAGGCCTGCGCAGCTCGATCGCCAGCCGCAAGCTCGACAGCTGGTTCGCCAGCGTGCTGCCCAACTCCATCGATGCCATCTTCGTGCGCATTTGGGTGGGCAACTCGATCGCCATGATCCCGGTCAGCGTGGTGCTGTTCCTGCCGTCGACTGTGAACTACTTCGTCGTCCTCGCCTACAGCGCCATACTGCTGATGATCCAGTTTCCCAACGAGACCATCGATCACAACAACATTCACAACCGCATCTTCAATCCCAAGCCCGATGCCCCGCCGTTCGAGCGCAACGTCCTGCGGGCCTGCCGCTTCTGGTTCGAGAACGTGTTGTGCATCCTGTCGGGGCGCATACCCGATTTCTATCGCATCCAGCACGTCTACGTGCATCACGTCGAGGACAACGGCCCCGACGACAGCCAGACGACGATGCCTTACGACCGCACCAGCTTCCTCGATTTCAGCCGGCACGCGCTCCGGCAGGGCCTGGATCTGGTCTCCGGGTACATCGTCATTCCCTACCTGCGACGGCGCAACAAGGCGCGGCAGCTGCGCGAGCTGCTGCGCGGGATTGCCGTCTGGTACGCCTTCCTCATCGTCCTCGCGATCTTCAATCCGATTGCCAGCGCGCTCATCTTCTTCTCGCGCCTGTTCGGCGGCAACATCCAGTCGATGATCGCCTTCTACCAGCACGGCGTGATCGACGCGTCGGATGTCTACAACGTGCACGGCAATACGATGGACTACCACCACACCGATCACGGCAATCTCGGTGACGACTACCACGTCGAGCATCATCTGAAGCCCGCGCGCCACTGGAGCAAGTACTACGAGGAGTTCGAGCGCGAATCCGCCAATGCCGGCGGCCACCGGTCGTTCGTCATGAACAAGGAGATGTTCACGCCGCTCGCCTTCGTCGGCGCCCTGTGGAGCAAGGACTACGCGACCATCGCCCGCTATGCCAGGATCCAGGCCGGAGACGGCGACCCGAACAAGATCGCGGAGCTCGTGCGTGCGCGCACGCGGCCGATCGGCGAGGCCGAGCTCGACGGGTTCCCGGCCCGGCTCGACGCGATAACGGGCCGCATCGCCAGCTGGGCCGTGGTGACATCCTTTCAACGCTGCCGCTTGAACTGAGCGCGCAACGTCGTCGAGCGGCTACGCGGGTGCCGGCACCCCTCGACATTCTCCTACGCGTCGCCCTCCGCCTTGAGCCAGCGCACGGCGGTGCGGAAGGCCTCCAGCGTGTGGGCAACCTCGCGCGGCCCGTGCGTCGCCGACACCAGGCCGCCCGGCGCGCCCATGATGTCGACCCCGTTGGCGAGCAGCGCGACGCGCAGGCGATAGGCGAGGTCGGGATTGCGCGCGCCCTTGAGGCCCTTGAAGCCGAGTTTGCGCGGATCGAAGTTGGCCGGGTCGATGGCCACACGACCGGGGTTCTGGAAGATCAGGAACGACGAGGCCTCGCCATAGACGCCCCAGGGGATCTGCTCGTCGATGAGGATGCGGCGCAGCCCATCGCGGATCTCCTTCCGCCGTGCGCTCGGCCTTCGCGCATACGTCCTCGCTCTCCAATATCGAGAGCGTGGTGACGGCGGCCGCCGCGCTCAGCGGGTTGGCGTTGAAGGTGCCCTGGTGGCCGATCTTCTCGCGCTTGGCCGACTTGGCGGCCGCGGCGTCCAGCTGGTCCATGATGTCCGCGCGGCCGGCGACAGCGCCGCCCGGCAGCCCGCCGGCGACGATCTTGGCCAGCACGCACATGTCCGGCGTGATGCCGAAGCGGCCCTGTGCGCCGCCGCGCGACCAGCGGAAGCCCGTGATCACCTCATCGAAGATCAGGATGGCGCCGTGCTGCCGGGTCACCTTGCGCAGCTCGGCGAGGAAACCGTCGGGAAGCGGCACCTGGCCCCACGACGCGCCCGACGCTTCGAGCATGACGGCGGCAACGTCGTCGCGCGACGCGAGCGTGTCGGCGACGCGGGATACGTCGTCGGCCGGCAGCAGGACGGTCTGCTCGACGAGGTCGGGCGAGATGCCCGCCGGCACGCCGCCCTCGAAGTGCGACATGCCGCCCGGAGCGACGCCGTCGTGCCAGCCGTGGAAGTGGCCGACGAAGCGGATCACCTTCGGCCTTCCGGTGAACGCGCGGGCGAGCCTGAGCGCCAGATGCGAGGCCTCGGTGCCGGAAGCCGTAAAACGCACGCGCTCGGCACAGGGGATCAGCCGGTTGACGAGCTCCGCCCACCGCACCTCCAGCTCGTGCGAGGAGCCCCAGTGCGTGCCGAGCTTCACCTGGCGCTCGATCGCCTCCACCACGGCGGGATGGCCGTGACCCAGCAGCAGCGCGCCATGGCCGCCGAAGTAGTCGACGTACTCGTTGCCGTCGACATCCCACTTGCGGGGGCCGGCGGCCCGCGCGGCATAGATCGGATAGGGCAGCAGCGTGCGGCTGTCGTGCGTCAGGCCGGCGGGGATCACCTTCCGCGCCCGCTCGTAGAGCTCGGCCGAGCGCCGCGTCCGCGCCCGGTATTCCGCCTCGATCCTCGAGTTCGTTCGCGTCACCGAAATTCTCCTCCTACCAGTGAATGGCCGCAGCTCGGCACTATATGCCGCCCGCGGCCGGATGGCGTCGAGCCTTGGGGCAGCGGCGAGTTGGGTCCTCGGGACAAGCCCGAGGATGACAACGGTTAGGTGGTCCTCTGGTTGGCGTGGGCGAGGAGCCGCACGCGCCGGCCTGCTGACTTTACCTACCCGCCACGATGGCGCGCAAACCTTCACGGAAGGTCGGATAGGCGAGTTCCACGCCGAGCGCTGTCTTGATGCGGGCATTGCTGACGCGCTTGCTCTCGGCCCAGAAGCTGGCCGCCATGCCGCTGAGGCCGGCGCGCTCGAAGGGGATATCGGGCGGGACGGGCAGTCCCAGCAGCTCCGCGGCATAGGCGACGACATCCTGCGGCGGGGCCGGCTCGTCGTCGCTGACGTTGTAGACGGTGTGGCCGGGGGGCAGGTCGATGGCGGCGGCCAGCACGCGCGCGATGTCGTCGACGTGGATGCGGTTGAACACCTGGCCGGGCTTGACGATGCGCCGCGCCGTGCCGGCCTTCAGGTTGTCGATCACGCTGCGCCCCGGCCCGTAGATGCCGGACAGCCGGAAGACCTCGACGCGCCGCCCGCTCTCGGCGCCGAAGGCGAGCCAGGCCTGCTCGGCCAGCACGCGGCGCAGGCTGCGCTCGGACGTGGGGCGCGTCGGGCTCGCCTCGTCGACCCACTCGCCCCCGCAATCGCCGTAGACCCCGACCGTCGACAGGTAGCCGATCCACGCGAGCTCCGGCAGGCCCGCCAGATCGTCGCGGAAATGCCGGAGCACCATGTCGCCCTCGAGGTCCGGGGGCACGCTGACGAGCAGGTGCGTGGTGCCGGCCAGGAGGCCGCGTACCTCGGCTGAGGCACCATCGCCCTGGAACACCGCCAGCTTGGCCCCGAGTGGGCCGTCGGCTCCCGCAAGGCTGGTGCGGGTGCCGCCGAGCGCACTCACCCGGGCGCTCAGGCGGCGCGCCAGCGCCTCTGCCGAGTATCCAAAGCCGAAGCAGAAAAGCCGCATCAGCAGGCCTCCTCCGCGCCACAGACTCGTATCGCGGAACCGGCCGATCGACAGCTAGGGGTATGACACCGACATTTGCATCGTCGTGTCATCCCGGCACTTGTTGCCGGGATCCATCCCTCCGCTGGTTCCGGAGCTTGCGATGGCTGGATACGGGGACAAGCCCCGGTATGACAACGGCATTCGCTGATAGCGTCACCCGAACGGCGCGGCCTCGATACTACGCCGCCTTGCCCTCGGCCGCCTCCTCCTCGATGGTCTGGTGGACGAGGTTGTCGGCGACGATGGGTGTCTCGAAGTAGGTGACGGTGATCTGGCTCTCGCTGCCGTAGAGATCGTTGATCATGCGCCGCCACTCCTCGCCGTGCGCGCGCTTGGCGGCGGCGATGTTCTTCCACAGGTAGGCGCCCCCGCCCAGGTGGTTCTCGGCGTCGTAGAGATAGCACTTGCGGATGCAGTCGGGGTTGGCGCGCCACATCGACGACGTCTTGCGATAGGTGGCGACGACCTCGGCGCGCGTCATGCCCGGCCGCAGCTTGAAGGTGATGATCTCCGAGATCATGTCGGACGTCTCCTGTTTGTCTGCCGCGCCATTGTGATGCGGAAGCCAGGCGGTGGCAAATCGGTCAGCTCAGGCCGCGGCCCATTCGGCCTGCACGGCTTCATCGGTCTCGCGCTTGAGGTGCCGGCGCCTGGCCTTGTGGACCACCGCGGGCTCGGCCAGCCGCTGCAGAGCCCACACCGCCATGGCGCGCACCAGCGGAGAAGCATCTTCCAGCAGGTGCTCGACCGCCGGCAGAAGTCGCACGTCCCCGGAATTGCCGGCGGCGATCAGCGCGTTGCGCACCACGCGGTCGCGCCCCGTTCGTTTCACCGGCGTGCCCGCGAAGCGCTGGCGGAAGGCGGCATCGTCGAGCGCCAGCAGCTCCACCAGGGGCGGAGAATCCGTGCTCGGCAACGCCTGCAGCTTGGTCAGGCGCGCGGCCTCGGCGAACTTGTTCCACGGGCACACGGCCAGGCAGTCGTCGCAACCGAACACGCGGTTGCCGATCGGCTCGCGGAATTCCGCGGGGATATGGCCCTTGTACTCGATCGTCAGGTAGGCGATGCAGCGGCGCGCGTCGAGCTGGTAGGGCGCCGGGAAAGCCTTGGTCGGGCAGACGTCGAGGCAGCGGCTGCAGGTGCCGCAATGGTCGACCTCGGGCGCATCCGGCTCCAGCTCCGCCGCCGTCAGGATGGCGCCCAGAAACAGCCATGAGCCGAACTCGCGCGAGACGAGATTGGTGTGCTTGCCCTGCCAACCCAGCCCCGCCGCCTGCGAGAGCGGCTTCTCCATCAGCGGCGCGGTGTCGACGAAGATCTTGACCTCGGTGCCGCTGGCGCGTGCAAGGCTGCCGGCGACGCGCTTGAGGCCGGTGCGCACGACGTCGTGGTAGTCCTTGCATTGGGCGTAGCAGGAGATGGCGCCGCGGTCGGGCTCGGTCAGAATATCCAGGGGATCGCCTGTCGGCGCGTAGTTCATCCCGAGCATCACGATCGAGCGCGTCTCGGGCCACATGCTGACCGGGTGCCGGCGCCGCTCCGCCGTCGTCGCCATCCAGTCCATGTCGCCGTGCCGGCCGTCTTGCAGGAAATCGGCGAGCCGCTGGCCGGTCCGGGGATCGATCGCGGCAGGCGTGGTGACGCGCGCGGTATCGAAGCCCGCGGCGCGTGCTTCGGCGAGTACGAGGTGTTTGAGGTCTGCGGTCATCGGGGGCCGTTGGAAGGGGGCAGTCGCCAGTCGGTCGGAGACAGATTGCCACTGCCAACTGCCCATGCCTACTGCCCGAAAGATAGCGATGCACGCCTGCCACAACCAGCGCAGAATTGCGCGGCAGGATATTCGGGTACTTGAGGCCCGCCGGGTGAGGTGGTGAGTAGCGGCAGGCGTGCAAAGTTCGCGCTTCTCATCCGCCGAGAGGTGCAGTCACTGTTCAATCTCGATAGTGTCGAGGCCTTCACCACCTTGCCACTCGCCACCTCACCACTCACCCTCTCGAGGATACGGGAATGTCGACCTGGCACGTGATCCTGCTCGGGCTGCTCGAGGGGCTGACCGAGTTCATTCCGGTGTCCTCGACCGGCCATCTGCTGCTCGCCGGCCATTTCCTCGACTTCCACTCGCCGGGCAAGACGTTCGAGGTGCTGATCCAGCTGGGCTCCATCCTCGCCATCCTGTCGGTCTATGCCGCCAAGCTGCTGCGGATGCTCCTCGACCTGTCGAGCGACGCGCGCACGCGCCGGTTCGTGCTCGCCGTGCTCGTGGCGTTCCTGCCGGCGGCGGTGATCGGCGCCGTCGCGCACAAGTACATCAAGGAATACCTGTTCGAATCGCCGACGCTGGTGTGCGTGTCGCTGATTGTGGGCGGCATCGTGCTGCTGGCTGTCGACAAGCTGCGGCTGGAGCCGCGCTATCACAACGCCATGGACTTCTCGATCCCCATGGCGCTCGCGATCGGCTTCGCCCAGTGCCTGGCGATGATACCCGGCGTCTCGCGCTCGGGCTCGAGCATCGTCGGCGCGCTGCTGCTGGGCGCCGACAAGCGTTCGGCGACCGAGTTCTCGTTCTTCCTGGCCATGCCGACCATGGTCGGCGCCTTCGCCTACGACCTCTACAAGAACCACGCCACCCTATCGGCCGACGACGTCCAGAGCATCGCGCTGGGCTTCGTCGTCGCCTTCGTCTCAGGCGTGCTGGTCGTGCGCTACCTGCTCGACTTCGTCAGCAACCACGGCTTCGCGCCGTTCGCCTGGTGGCGCATCCTGGTGGGCGGCATGGGGCTGGGGGCGCTGGCGGTGCTGGGGTGAGGGTGTTGCCGCCCGATCTGCCCGTCGTATGGCGATCGGAATTACATGAACGCAACGGATATTGGCGATGCGCGAGAGCAGGCACTTCGGATTGATTGGCGGACTCGGTGTCGGTGCCACGATCCTCTACTACCAAGGCATCACCGCGGCCTGCGCCGCCAAGGGCATCGTACCCCGGCTGACGATCGCTCATGCCAATGCACCGACCGCGCTCGCACATGTCCAAAGCGGCCGAATCGAGGGTCTCGCGGACTACCTCGCCGGGTTCGTCGGCGAAGTCGCTGCAGCCGGTGCGGCCTTCGCTGCTATCCCTGCCATCACGCCGCACATCTGCCGCGCCGAGCTGAAGGCGCGGATTTCGCTGCCGATCGTCGACATTCTGGAGGTGACGGCCCGGCACCTCCGGCAGCGCAGCCTTGCGCGGGTTGCGCTGTTCGGGACAAAGTTCACGATCGACAGCCGGCTTTTTGGCGCACTCGATGGCTTCGATGTCGTCCGGCCGCAGGACCAAGAGGTCGAGGACATCCATCGCATCTACCTCGAGCTGGCGACGAAGGGCCACTGCTCGTCGGAAGACGAGGCGCGGCTCAGAGAGACGGCGCAAACGATCTGTCGGCGCGACGGTGTCGAGGCGATCGTGTTCGCCGGCACCGATCTCAATCTCATTTTCAGCGAAGCCAATGCAGGGTTTCCGGCGGTCGACTGCGCCGCCGCCCACATCGCCGCGATCGTCGAGAATATGATGTAGCTCAGCGAGCGACGCCTCAAAGGCTGAGCACTGCCTCGATTTCTCACGGGTGGCGCATCCTGGCGCACCTCGGACGGCTTGGTTCGGCAGCCGATGCCTCCGCCGCTCGGACAAGTTCGGAATTGCGTCTTGTCGGGGCCGGGAGCGGGAGGCGATCAGGCTCCCGCCGTCTGCCCCTTGTACCAGTCGAGGATGCGGGCGCCGTCCCAGGCGACCACGCCGTCGTGGGCGAGGATGTCGGCGAAGGTGCGCTCGACGTGGGCGATGCGGTGCGGCACGCCCGACAGATACGGGTGGCAGGAGATGGCCATGATCTTGGGCCGCTCGGCCGATTCGGCGTAGAGGCAGCGGAAGTGGTCCATGGCGCGGGCATGGAAGGCCTCCGACGGGAGGTGCTGCAGGTTCATCATGACGATGTCGTGCACCTCGAAGGTGTAGGGCAGCGCCACGATCGGTCCGTGCTTGGTCTTCAACGTGACGGGGTCGTCGTCGAGCACGTAGTCGCCGATGTATTCGACGCCCGCTTCCGCCAGGTGGTCGAGGGTGTCGAACGTCTGCGTCAGGCCCGGGCCGAACCAGCCGCGCGGCCGCTTGCCTGAGAACTTCTCGATCACGCTCATCGTCTTGGCGATGACTGCGCGCTCGTCGTCGAGCTTGTGCATGGGGATCTGCTCGTAGGAGTGCGCGTTGAGCTCCCAGCCGCTGTCGATGCAGGCCTGCACCACCTGCGGGTAGGTCTCGCAGATCCGGGCGTTGATGGCGACCGTCGGGCTGGCGCCGACACGCTCGTACATTTTTCGCATGCGCCAGAAGGCGACGCGCATGCCGTACTCGTGCCAGCTCCAGTTCGGCAGGTCGGGAAGCTGCGGCGCGCCCTGCGGCGGCGTGATCACCGTGCGCGCCATCGGCCGCGACAGGTCCCAGTCCTCCAGCGACAGCACCGGCCACACCACCAGCCGGATGCCGTCGGGCAGGCGCAATGGCGGGCGCTGCGGGAGCGGCGTGAAGGCGATACGTTCGCGGGGATGCATGCGAGGGGCTCCGCTTGGAGATAGCGTGTTCCCTCTCCCCACTCTTCAGTGGGAGAGGGAGAAGAGGCGCCCTCAGCTGCCGGGGACGCCGTGGATGGCGGGGAAGAACATGTCCTGCCACTTCGCGGGCCGCGCCTTGAGGCTGCCGACGGTGGCCATGAACTCGGCGTACTTCATGACGTTCTCGGGCGACGTGGTGTAGCGCACGTCCGGATCGTTGAGGATCTCCAGCACCTCCTCGAGCTTCAGTCCCTGCCCCTCCATGTCGAGGAAGGTCTGGGCGGCACCCTTCCTGTCGTCGTTGATGAAGGCGAGCGCCTCCTGCAGCGCCTTGAGGAAGGCGGCGTAGACCTTGGGATTGTCGTCGTGGAACTTGCCCCTCGCATACAGCATCGTGAAGGTGCTGGGGCCGCCCATCACGTCGTTGGAGGTCAGGATGGTGCGCACGTCCGCGCCCTTGCGCTCGCGCTGGTGGAACGGCGGGGAGGCAAAGTGGGCGCTGATGTCGGCGCGGCCCGACATCAGGGCGATCAGGGCGTCGGGGTGGGTGAGCCCGACGGTGAACTTGTCGTAGTGGGCGTAGTCGGCCGCGCCGAAGTCCTTGATGGCCGCCATCTGCATGATGATGGCGGGGATCGAGACCTTGACGGCGGTGATGGCGATCTTGTCGGTGGGCTTGAGGTCGCGGATCGAATTGAGGTGGGGTGCGCGGGTGTTGAGATACATCGGGATCGATGTCATGGCCGCCACGCCCTTGACGTCGGCGTTGCCCCGCGTGCGGTCCCACAGCGTGAGGAAGGCCGGCGGTCCCGCGCCGACGACGTCGGCAGTGCCCGACAGCAGCAGGTCGTTGACGAGGGCGGGGCCCCCGAGCTTGATCCATTCGACCTTCAGATTGGGGACGCCGCCCTCGCGCGCGTGGCGCTCGATCAGGCCCTTCTGCTCCATGACCAGCAGGGGCAGGAAGCCGACCCCGCCGGCTCCGCGCGGGATCTTGATCACGTCGGTCTCGGCCAGCGCCAGCGTCGGCCACAGCAGCGCGGCAGCGCAAAACAAGGCAAGGCTTCTACGCATCATCTCCCATTCCTCCCCTGCGCGGCACCGTTGCGGTCGGGCGGTGCCGCGCGAGGTCGGATTATGGGTGAGGCTCCCGGGAAGCGCAAACGCCGGACGGCCCGAAAGGGGAGCAAGGCTTCGTCCGAGTCAAATCGCCGACGCGCATCGCACGGCCGTCGATGACGCGCCATCTTCCAATCGCCCAGAGACCGCGCAGAGTCCTGCTCGCCCAGCCTCTCCCTTCAACTCGTGAGCGATGGACCGCGCGATATCCGTGACCTTTTCATCAGAATCCGTGAGTTTCTTCGGCGCAGCCGCGAGCGAGCCTTTCAACGTACGGGGCCAAGGCGGTATACTCAGGCAACGACAGAGGGAAGAAACTGGGATGAACTGCAGCCACTGGGGCGGTAAGGCCGCAATCGTCCTCGCTGTGATAGGCATGGCAGGCTTTGGTCCGCGCGCGACCTACCCGACGACGCCCTCGTCCGAGCCGGCCAAACTCGGCTTTTCGTACCTCTCTCAAGACCAAGTGCGGGATCTGTGGCGTCGTGCGGACAACTACGCTCTGGCCGAGGCCTTTCTCAAACATTGTGGCGCACCATCCTTTGTAGACCGGCGCATGATGTGGGCGGCCAAAGATTGCATCGAGGCGCGGGCGCTGAACCGCGTTGCGGCCTACTTCCGCAGAAAAACGATCGAGTTCGGCGGAAAGCACGTGTTCGTCTGCGACACCGAGCAGGCGAAGGCGCTGATTAAGAGCACTCGCGTCAAGATCGACCACGATGTCCAGGAAGTGCACTCGATGTGCAGGTCCTGCTTGTTCTGTTGATGAGGAGGACCGCGGCCCGCGGAGCCCGCTTACTTGCCCGGGATGCGCTCGGCTCTCTCGGCGTCGCGAGGTCCGAAATCCTGGCGCAGCCGCTCGCTGTCCATGCAACCTGACAGTATCAGAGCGACGAAGGTCGCCAGAAGCGCCCGGACGAACACGGCAATCTCCATATCGACGACGGCACCGTGACTGCTGATCTCGGCGACGTCGACACGACATGGTTGCAATCTATTGGGGCGCGCCCACGTCGCCCACATGAACTGCCGATGAAGGATCTGAAGGTATCGGTCGGTATGCGGGGGCATACCAGATTTTTCTCGCCTACTTCTCCTTCCGCGCCGCGTCGGCGGCGGGATCGGGCAGGATCGATCCGGTGGAGATTGGGCTGGTCGACGCCGGGATGACGTTGGCCTTGGTGCGGGGTGGGGTCTCGAGCACCCACGCCATGCCCTGGAACCACTTCTGGTCCGGCGGCAGCAGGCGGTGATGCAGCTCTGTCCAGAGCGCGCGCGAGGTGATGTTCTCGACGAAGATCTTGGTCGGCGGCGTCAGCAGGAACACCAGCAGGGTGGCAAGCGCCATGGCGGTGGAATGGCCCCAATGCTTGGTGTCGACCAGCTTGAGGGCGGTGCCGAAGGATGCCTTGATGCGGGTATCCATCACGTCGACGGAGTAGATCTCGTCGAGGATCAGGTGGGTGAGGAAGCCGATCGACATGAACCCGGCCGCGAGCCAGGCCACGCCCTCGTCGCGGCGCAGCAGCTGGCTGTAGACCAGGGCGGTGAGGAAGGCGCAGAACAGCATCGCCAGCAGCGAATGCCAGATGCCGCGGTGGTAGCTGAAGTGGAAGAAGACCTCTTTGCCGACATAGCGCACGAACACCAGTGTGCCGAGCCACAGCACCAGCATCTCGGCAATGGAGTATTTGCGCTCCAGGCTGAACAGCACGACGAAAGAGAAGAACACGGCGAGCCCGGCGAACATGGCGCGGGCGGGGCGCGATTCCTTGAGATCGATGTCCGGCAGCACGGAGCCCAGCACGCCTGCGAGCGTGACCGCGACGATGTTCTCCGGCGCCACCAGATCGGCGGCCAGCGTGACCGTCGCCAGGGCTCCGCTGACTATGGTGCCTACGGCGATGTGAGTGGGAAAATTGGCCATGTTCGCCTCGCTCGGTCGGCACGGCCGGACGCGGACCGGAAAGGGCTGGTGCCGAGGCTGCGGCCTTGCACCAGATTCGCGCCCTCCCGGCTAGGCCGCGCGAGCAAAAAACATGTGGGATCAAAGCTGTCGGACCCTAGTTACGCGCCCCAGCCCGGGCCATCTAAGGCGCTGGAGCGTCCGACCCCGCTCGGGCGTCGCAAAAGGGCTGGCGTCGGCGGGCGGTCCATGTCATCTGCAGGCGCGTTTGGCTTGGCGAAGGACGAATGTCGCTCAGCTTCCCATCCGGCACTGCCGACAAGCTGAGGCTCGCCGCCATCGCGTCGATCGCGGTGGCTGTGCTCGTGCTCGGCCTGAAGTATCTGGCCTACTGGGTCACCGGCAGCGTCGCGCTTTATTCGGATGCGCTGGAAAGCATCGTCAACCTGATCACGGCCCTGGTGGCGCTCTATGCCATCCACGTCTCGGCCCAGCCGGCCGACCGCCGCCACCAGTTCGGGCACCACAAGGCCGAGTATTTCTCGGCGGTGATCGAGGGCGTGCTCATCGTCGTGGCTGCGCTACTGATCTTCCACGAGGCCTACGACGCCTTCCGCCACCCGCGCACGCTGAGCGATCCGATGCGGGGTCTCGTCATCAACGGCCTCGCCACCGTAGTCAACGCCGGCTGGTCGTATTTCCTGCTGACCTGGGGTCGGCGCCAGCGCTCACCCGCGCTGGTCGGCGACGGTTGGCACCTGATGACCGATGTCGCGACGTCGGTGGGCGTCCTCGTCGGCCTGTTGCTTGCGATGGCCACCGGCTGGCAGAGCCTGGACCCGGCGCTGGCGGCCCTGGTCGGCGCCAACATCCTGTGGGCGGGCTGGCGGCTGGTGCGCGAATCCGTGAGCGGCCTGATGGACGAGGCCGTGGCCGGCGACGTGGCCCGCCACATCCGGCAGGTTATCTCGGACAACGCGCAGGGCGCCATCGAGGCGCACGACGTGAAGACGCGCGCCGCCGGCCGCGTGACGTTTATCGAGTTCCACCTGGTCGTTCCGGGCAGCATGACGGTGGCGGCCTCGCACGAGATCTGCGATCGCATCGAGCAGGCGCTGCAGGGCTCGGTGCACGGTGCCCAGGTGCTGATCCACGTGGAGCCCGAGGAAGAGGCCAAGCAGACCGGCGTGCCGGTGGTGTGAACCC
>CAVZEC010000020.1:0-163152 GCA_963774165.1 uncultured Alphaproteobacteria bacterium
TCGCGATCCGACACCTCGCCGAAGTTGGCGTTGTAGTCCTTGATCAGCGTCTTCAGGTGGTCGGACTCCTGGAAGCGCTTGAAGGCGGCCTCGCTGGCGAACTCGTACACCGCCATGTACTGGAATTTGTCCTCGCCGAGGATCTTCTTGTAGCGCCGCGCGCTCGCCGCCCCGTTGAATTGCAGCACCTGGGGGGCGTGCTCCTCGTTGTACCATTTGTTGAATGCGGCCTCTTTGTCCTTGGTGATGGTGGCACGCACGACAAACAGGATGATTGCCATCGGTATCTCCTCCTCCAGCGTCATGCCCAGGGGCACCCACGCAACTCTCCGCGAGCAATCTTCCATGTGTCGTGGATGCCCGTCTACACCGGCATGACGTCACATATTTCTTCGTGTGTCGCTTCTCGTTGGATTTTCCTGCCCGCATCGCCGCATACTGGGGAAACTGTTGGGGGAGGAACCATGAAGCTCCATGTCACGCTTACGTCGCCTTACGCGCGGCTCGCGCGCATCGTGGTCGCGGAGAAGGGGCTGGGGGAGCGGGTCGAGATCGTCGTCGCCAAGACGCGCACGCCCGGCAGTCCCTACTACCTGATCAATCCGTCGGGGCGCGTACCCTACCTGGTGGACGACGCCGGCATCGGCATGGAGGACAGCCAGAACATCTGCGCCTACCTCGATGGCCTCGACGGCAAGCCTCGCTTCCACCCCCAGGGCGACAATTGGGACCACCGCCGGCTGGAGGCTCGGGCGCGCAGCCTGTGCGACGGCATCGCGGTGTGGGCGCGCGAGATGGGCCGGCCCGAGAGCGAGCGCTCGCCCACCACGCTTGCGCATGAGGCCGCGCGCACCCAGCGCCTGGCAGACCTGTTCGAGGGGGAGGTGGCGCACCCGCTACTGCAGGGGCCGACCACCATGGCCCATCTGGTCCTGGCGGTGGCGGTGGAATTCGCGCGCAAGCGGGGACTCGGCGATCTCACCGCCGGCCGGCCGAAGCTCGCTGAATGGGTGGCCCCGATCAGCGACCGGCCGTCGATGCGGGCTACCGCGTAGATTGCGGAAGCCCGAACCTAACCGTTGTTCGTGTCGCCGTCCGTGCCACCGGAAGGACGGCTGTCGTCCTCGCCATGACCGGCGCTGTCGCCGTGGCCGCCGATGCGCCGGCTTTGCGACGTCTGCCCGCCCTTGCGGCCCGCGGCGGCAGCCAGCGCCCGGTTCTGGGCGAAGCTGCGGTGCTGGGGTTTCACTGCCCGACCGCCCTTCCGCCCGGCTTCCGCGGCAAGGTTGCGATTCTGCGCGAAGCTGCGTTTCTCGTTGGGGACATTGGCTCCGCCCTTGCGAGCAATCTCGCGCTGCTTGCCCTGCTCCATGCTTGCAAAGCCGCGCAACGCTCCGGTGCCTTGGCTCTTGATTTCCTCTGGTGTGCCCTTGTCGTGAGCCATTCCGTGGTCTCCTACCTTGTTTCCGATGCGGGCCATATCCCCTCAACCCGCTGGTAGCGGTCGAGGTTCCCGGATTTCGGAGCGAGGAGGCGGAAGGCTGGGCAGTCGAGCTTGAGCTCGACAGTCAGGTCGGCAGGCGGCGCGCCATCTTGCGCATGTCTTTCCAGGGGTCGTCGACGTGGGCCAGACGGTGCAGCAGGTTCAGCACGCTGAACCGGTCGGGACGCATCTCGGGGCCCAGCTCGTCCCAGGCAAGCGGCGTCGCCACGGGCGCACCCTCCCGCGCCCGCGCCGAATAGGCGACGACCGCGGTGGCGCCGCGGCCGTTGCGCAGGTAGTCGACGAAGATGCGGCGCCGGCGCGCGGCCTTCGAGGCGGTCGCCAGGTAGCGCTGGGGGCTGTCCTTGGCCATGGACACGGCGAGCCGGTGGGCGAAGTCCTTCACCGCGGGCCAGTCGGCGTGGGGCTTGAGCGGCGCGAACACATGCAGGCCTTTTCCGCCCGTCGTCTTGACGAAGCTGTCGAGGCCGAGACGCTTCAGCCGTTCGCGCACCTCGAGCGCAGCCGCGACCAGATCCGACCAGCCGACCTCCGGCGCGGGATCGAGGTCGAAGGTGATGCCATCCGGCTTCTCGATGGCATCGAGCCTGGCGCCCCACACATGGATCTCGAGCACCGAGGCCTGTGTCAGCGCGAGCAGCCCTTTGACGTCGTTGATGGAAAGCAGCTCCTCGCCGCCCTCCGGATCGGAGCCGCGAACGATGTGCTCGCTGATGCCCGCCCAGGCGTGCTTCTGGAAGAAGCAGGTGGCGGCTATGCCGCCGGGGCAGCGCACCAGCGCCAGCGGCCTGTCCGACCACGTGCGGCTCGATCCACGGCCAGATCTCGGCGTAGAATTCGGCCAACCCCTGCTTCGTCACGCCCACGTCGGGCCACAGCACGCGGTCGGGATGGGTGAGGGAAACCGGGAGCGTGGCCGTGCGGTTCGGGCCTTTCTTGGCGGTCTTGGAGCTCATGGCGGGCTTCTCCGGAGCGACATCGGCGGCCTGCTTGTCCTGGCGCAACCCCTTGAAGACGGCGTGACGGATGATGCCGTCCGTGGTCCAGCCGCGCAGCTCCACTTCCGCCACCAGCGACGGCTTGGTCCAGCGCACGTTGCGGCGAGCCTCGGGCGGGGGGAGCGGATCCAGCGCGGGAGCGTCGATGCGGATCGCCTCGAGCCGGCGCCACAGGTCCTCGGCCACCGAGGCGGAGAAGCCCGAGCCCACGCGGCCCGCGTAAACGAGCTTGCCCTTGTCGTGGTAGCCGAGCGACAGCGCGCCGACGATGCGTCGCTGGGTGGTCGACGGCAGATAGCCGACGATGACGAACTCGTCGCTGTCGACGCATTTCGACTTGAGCCAGCTCTTCGTCCGGCCGGAGCGGTAGGGCGCGTTTGCGAGCTTGGAGACGATGCCTTCGAGGCTCAGCCGACATGCGTGCCTGAGCACGATTTCGCCGCGCTCGGTGAAGTGCTCGCTGAGCTTGAGCAGGCCGCCGTCCTGTCCGGCGAGCACCCCGGCCAGAGCAGTCTTGCGGTCGAGCAGGGAGGCGCCCCGCAGATCTGCGCCATCGAGATGGAGGAGGTCGAACAGGTAGTATCGGAACCGGTCGCTGCGGCCTTCGCTCAAGTCGGCCTGCAGGGCGCCGAAGTCCGGCGTGCCCCTCTCCGACTCGACCGTCACCTCGCCATCCAGGAAGGCAGCGGTGACAGGGAGCGCCTCGAGCGCCTTCTTCACGGATGGGAATTTCGTGGTCCAGTCGAGCCCGCTGCGGGTCTTGAGCGTCACGCGGCCATGATCGACGCGGGCCAGCAGGCGATAGCCGTCGAACTTGATCTCGTGCACCCACGCATCGCCGGGCGGCGGATGCCCGGCCAGCGAAGCGAGCTGCGGCTCGATGAAGGACGGCAGCGCGCCGGGCCTGGCGCCGCGGATCGCGGCGGGATCCTCGCGAGCGGGGTTGGCCCCCTCGCCTCCGACATATCTCTTGTTGCGCGCCGGTGTCGCGATGGGGCCGACGACGGCTCGCTTCCGCTTGATCTTGACTGCGCTGCCCGCCACGTCCTCGACGGTGCGGCCGGTCTTGACCGAGCGCGGCTCGTCCTCGAGCAGATCCTCGGCGCCGGACTCGAGCGCATACTCGTCGTCGGCCTTGATCAGCAGCCAGTTCTCCTTGCCGCCCTTGTCGCGCCCCTTCATGTGCACGAGATGCCAGCGACCTTTGAGCTTGGTGCCCTTCAGCTCGAACTCGAGATGGCCCTTCGCCAGCCCCTTGTGGGGATCGCCGACGGGCAGCCACCGGCCGCGGTCCCAGACGATGACGCTGCCGGCACCGTACTCGCCCTCGGGGATCCGTCCCTCGAACTCGGCATAGTCGAGCGGGTGGTCCTCGACGTGCACCGACAGCCGCTTGTCCTTAGGCGACAGGCTCGGACCCTTGGTCACGGCCCAGCTCTTGAGAACACCGTCGAGTTCGAGGCGCAGGTCGTAGTGCAGCCTGCGGGCGGCATGCTTGTGGACGACGAACAGGTCCCCGGTCTTGCGCGCCAGCTTGCCGCGCGGCTCGGCGGTGCGCGTGAAATTGCGCTTGCGGGCATACTCGCGCAGTGCAGACGTCGCCATGGCGGCCCGGGTTATCCTGCTTTCTTCATGCGCGTCTTGCCCTTGCGCGCTGGCTTCGCCGGCTTGGCTTCGGGCTGCTTGGCTTCCGCCTTCTTTCCTTCAGTCTTCTGGGCGGCGGGCTTGGCGCCGGTCTTGGTCTCGCCCTCGACGCTGCGACGCAGCGCATCCATCAGGTTGATGACGTTGGTCTGCCGATGCGTCGGCTGCGGCTTGACCGGCATGCCCTTCTGCTTGGAGCGGATCAGCTCGATCAGCGCGTTCTCGTAGCGGTCCTCGAACTGCTCGGGGTCGAACTTGCCCGACATCTTGACGATGATGTGCTTGGCCAGCTCGAGCATCTCCTTGGGCAGGTCGACGTCCGGGATCTCGGCGAAATATCCCTCCGAGGCGTGCACCTCGTTGGCGAAATGCAGGCTCGTCGCCACGATCCCCTTGCCGCGCGGCTCGAGCTTGAGCACGCGCTCGCGGCGGAACAGGACGGCCCGGGCGAGGCCGACCACCTTCTCGGTGCGCATGGCCTCGCGGATGACCGCGAAGGCTTCCTCGCCGACGCGGTCGGTGGGCGCCAGATAGTAGGGCGTGTCGAGATAGAGCTTGTCGATATCGGCGCTCGGCACGAAGCGCTCGATGTCGATGGTGTGATTGCTCTCGATCTGGACGGCCTTGAGCTCGTCGTCCTCGAGCATGATGTATTCGCCCTTGGCGACCTCGTAGCCCTTGGACTGCTCCTCCGCCTGGACCGGATCACCGGTCTGCTCGTCGACGAACTGGCGACGCACGCGATTGCCGGTCGCGCGATTGAGTGTGCGGAAGGAAACACGCTCGGAGGTCGTGGTGGCCGGATAGAGCGCAACCGGGCACGAGACGAGGGAGAGCTTGAGATAACCCTTCCAGTTGGGTCGTGGCGCCATGATGGGCTCCGATACGCTGGGACTACGCCGCCTGCGCAGACTATCGCAAGAACCCGTTAACCGCATCCGAACGCGTGGCACTGCGTAAATCGTCGGCGGTAGGGATCCCAGCGCGCAACGTCGCGCCCTAGCTCGAGTTCCACGTGCTCTCGGCTCTAGGGAGGTCGCCGCGATGGGGGCCAGAAAAAGAAATGACCCGCGGCTTGGGGGGACCGCGGGTCAAAGCGCGACTGGCGCGTGAGGGAAGCAGAAGGGGGGTTCTGCGCGCCGGTCGTGAGAAAAACTCGCACGACTGGACAAGGTTCCGGCGGGTCTGCAAAAAAACTATTGGGCAGGAGGTTAGGAAAGTGTCACCGCTTGCCCAGCAATCGGTCGCGTCAACACGATTCGATAACTCTTTGAACCACCGAGATCAATTTCGGTCGTCGACGGCTGCATATTGCGCGTGCCTCATCGGCTGAGCCTACGCCTGCGCTTCGGAAAATCCTCAGTCTCCTACGGCAGCCGGAAATACTTCGCGCACCTCGAGCTGCACCTCCGCCACCTGCATGGACCGCCCCTCCGCACGCTCCTCCACTCCACGAAGAACTGCGGCGTCCACGGGTCGGCTCCCAGCGCAACGGCCGGCTGCCGCAAGTCAATCCTTCGACGGCTTGCGCGCGAGATCGTCGAGCAGCTTGCGCAACCTTTCGGGAACGGGCTCGGCGACGACTTCGTCGAACATGGCGCGCAACTCGCGCCCGATGTGGTCCCCGATCGAAGGGCCGGCATCGCGCAACTCCCTCGTGGAGGCAGCCGGATCGTTCCCGTTGGGGGACCCGTTAGCGGGCCCATTGGAGGCCTTACGCTCGTCCTGCTTGCTCATGCGGCCCTTTGCATCGCGCGGGAATGCCTTACATACTGCCCGAAGCTGGCCACTCTGCAAGCATACAACCTGCGCTTCGGAAAGATCGATGCGGCAGTCGGAGTATCGACCTAGATCTGAGCCAATACGAAAAAGCGAGCTATGCTGCGCCATGCCTCTAGCCGAGCTAATTACACCGCATCTGCCCAATCTGCGGCGCTTTGCGCGCCTGCTGACGGGAAGCCAGCGCGCCGGAGACACGGCGGTCGCCCGCCTGCTGGAGGCGATCGTCGCGGATAGCTCCATCTTTCCCGACCTGCCGCCCCGGATCGGTCTCTACCAGTGCTTCCTGAGCGCCTTCACCACGCGCATGGAAGACCCGGCCGCGCAGGCCGAGGAGATCGGCATAACGGCGGCACGATCGCTGGCCGCCCTGCCCCTGCAGGCCCGGCAGGCCTTCCTGCTGGTCTCGGTGGAGGAGTTCGAGCGCGACGAGGCCGCCCAAATCCTCGAGGTGTCCGAGAGCCGGATCAATGGCCTCCTGGACCAGGCCAGCAAGGAGATCGGCCGGCAGATCGCCACCGATGTCCTCATCATCGAGGACGAGCCGCTGATCGCCATGGACCTCGAGAGGATACTCAGGGACCTCGGCCATCGCGTCACGTCGATCGCGCGCACGCACAAGGATGCGCTGAAGGCCGCCGCGCTGCAGAAGCCGGGGCTCGTGCTGGCCGACATCCGCCTGGCCGACGGCAGCTCCGGCCTGGATGCCGTCAACGACATCCTCGGTGCCTTCACGGTGCCGGTGGTGTTCATCACCGCCTACCCGGAAAAGCTCATGACGGGCGAGCGGCCGGAGCCGACGTTCCTCATCACCAAGCCGTTCCGGGAAGACGCCGTGAAGGCGATCATCAGCCAGGTGCTGTTCTTCGATCAGCAGGCCCGCCGCCGTACCAACGGCCGCTCGGCGCTGACGAGCTGACCTGCAGCCCGGCCTACGCCGCGCTTTCGGCCCGCGTCGGCAGCTTTCTGATTTGAGCGCCGGCGACTTTCTCCGCCGTGCGGACATCCCAGGCGGATTGCAGCCGGCTCACGGCGCCGCTCCTGTTGACCACCAATGTCGACTCCGGCAACGATTGGGGCCGCATCGTCACGACGAGCGGCCCCCTTTGTGCGCGGCATAAATTCGGCGCCTCTCGGCCCCGCCTCACACCACCTTGCTGCTCTTGAGCTTGGCGATGTCGTCCTTGCTGTAGCCGATCTCGGTCAGCACCTCCTCGGTGTGCTCCCCGAGGCCGGGTGTGGGCCGGTCGAGCACGCAGGGGGTGCGCGACATGGCAACCGCCTGGTTGACGATCGCCACCTCTCCGCGCGTGGGATGCTGCATCGGCACCGCAATCCCCAGGTGCTTCACCTGCGGGTCGGCGAACATCTGGTCGACGGAGTAGATCGGCCCCGACGGCACGCCGGCGGCGTTGAGCTTCTCCACCAGCTCCGTGCTCTTGTAGCGCTTGGTGAACTCGCCCAGCTCCGCATTGAGGCGCTTGCGGTTCTTGGAGCGCTTCTCG
Organism: uncultured Alphaproteobacteria bacterium; assembly: GCA_963774165.1. Lineage (GTDB taxonomy): Bacteria > Pseudomonadota > Alphaproteobacteria > Rhizobiales > Hyphomicrobiaceae > AWTP1-13. The sequence continues at coordinate 7,431 of CAVZEC010000020.1, forward strand.
CCATTGGCGTAGTCGGGGTCCTTGATCAGGCTCTCAGCGCCCAGCGCCTTGCAGCAGCGCTCGTAGATGTGCTGGCCCGACGCGGCGATGTTGATGTGGCCGTCGCTGGTGGGGAACACGCCCGTCGGAATGCCGGTCGGATGGTCGTTGCCGGCCTGGCCCGGCACGTCGCCGGCGACGGTCCAGCGTGCGGCCTGGAAGTCGAGCATGGAGACCTGCGCCTGCAGCAGCGAGGTCTGCACCCACTGGCCCTCGCCCGACACCTCGCGCTCGAGCAGGGCGATGAACGCGCCCATGGCGGCATACATGCCGCTCGAGAGATCCGCGATCGGCACGCCGACCCGCACGGGCCCCTGGCCGGGCAATCCCGTGATCGACATCAGGCCGCCCATGCCCTGGGCGATCTGGTCGAAGCCGGGCCGGTTGCCGTACGGCCCGTCCTGGCCGAAGCCGGACAGGCTCACGTAGACGAGCCGCGGGTTGATCGCGCGCAGCGTCTCGTAGTCGAAGCCGAGCCGGTGCTTCACGTCGGGCCGGTAGTTCTCGATCAGCACATCCGCCCCTGCCGCCATCTTCTTGAGCACGGCGACGCCATCGGCCGTCTTGAGATTGAGCGTGATGCTGCGCTTGTTGCGGTGCAGGTTGAAGAAGTCGGGACCGAGCCGCGAGCCGCCCATCATCGGGTCCTCGTCGCCCTCCTGGGGCACCTCGACCTTGATGACGTCGGCACCCCAGTCGGCGAATTGGCGCGCCGCGGTCGGGCCGGCGCGGGCCCGCGTCAGATCGATAACCTTGAAGCGGGACAATGGTCCCTGTCGCGTGGCGCTCATGGATGTGGCTCCGGGTCAGGCGATTGCAGTTACAGGCGTCAAATCCTGGCAGGCGTGGAGGCAGGCCTCAAGTGACAAGCACGATCTTGCCGAAGTGCGCGTTGGCGCGCATGTGCGCCAGCGCCGCCGCAGCCTGATCGAGGGGGAAGGTGCGGTCGATCGGCAGCTTCAGCTTGCCGCTCTCGACGTCCGCCCACAGGTCGGCGCGCATGACGCGGTTGATCTCGCGCACCTCCTCGACCGAGCGGGTGCGGAACGTGACGCCGATGTAGTCGATGCGCTTCATGGCGTGCAGGTCGAAATTGAACTCGCCCTTGAAGCCGCCGAGCCGGCCGACGTTGACGATGCGGCCGAGCACCGCCGCCGCGCGCAGGTTCTCGTTGGCGACGCTGGCCGAGACCTGATCGACGATGAGATCGACGCCCTTGCCGTCGGTGGCCTTCAGCACGGCGTCCGCCCAGGCATCCTGCGTCGTGTCGACGGCGAGATCGGCGCCGAACTCGGCCAGCCGCTCGCGGCGCCCGGCGTTGGTCGACGTGCCCATCACCAGCCGCGCGCCCTTGAGCTTTGCTATCTGCAGCCCCATCAGGCCGACACCGGAGCTGGCGCCCTGGATCAACACCGCGTCGCCCGCCTTCAACCGGCCGGCGGTGACGAGCGCGTTGTGCATGGTCTGCAGGGCGACCGGCAAGGTCGCGGCCTGCTCGTAGCTCATGTTGTTGGCGGGGATGGCCGTCACGCGGCCCCAGTCGGTGACGGCATACTCGGCATAGCCGCCGTTGCCCGAGCACATCACGCGGTCGCCGGCCTTGACGCCCTTGACCTCGCTGCCGACCGCCTCGACCTCGCCCGCGAACTCAAGCCCGAGCACGGCGCCCGGACCGCCGGCGCTGCCGTGCATATGACCCGAAGCCATGATGAGATCGGCACGATTGAGGCCGGCTGCCCTGACGCGCACGAGCACCTGGCTGGGCGCCGGCTTGGGCTTGGGCGCCTCGCGGACCTCGACCCCGCTGGCCGTCAGCACCGCCGCCTTCATGACGCGCAACCCTCCCCTCGCCGCCGGCCGGCCGGCTTATGCGCCGAGCCGCCCTCCCGGAATTGAGCACACGCGTCGATCCGGGCCAAGAGGTCGCATGCGCAACGCTCCTGCGCGCGGATCACCACCCGCGGGCGCCAATTTGCGAGGATTGATGCACATCAAGACCTGGTGAACGGGCGCCGTGCGACAAAGCGCGGGGGCTTCCCGTCCCTGGACGCTCGTCTAGAATGGCTCTAGGGAAGCGGTCGAGACCAGCAACCCCAGGGGGCGCAAGTGTCTGCATTTCCCAAGGTGCGCGAGGGCTGAATTTCCATGGATTATGCGAAGACGTTCGCCAAGTCGTTGCTGGCATTGAAGGCAGAGGGCCGCTACCGGGTGTTCGCCGACATCCGGCGCGAGCGGGGCAGCTTCCCGGCCGCCAGGCACTTCACGCCGGACGGCGCCCGGCCCATCACAGTTTGGTGCTCCAACGATTACCTCGGCATGGGCCAGCATCCGGCCGTGATCGCGGCCATGCACGCGGCCCTCGATGTGGCGGGGGCCGGCTCCGGTGGCACGCGCAACATCTCGGGCACCTGCCACTACCACGTCGAGCTCGAGCGGGAGCTTGCCGACCTACACGGCAAGGAAGCGGCACTGCTGTTCACGTCGGCCTACGTCGCCAACGACACCACCCTGGCGACGCTGCAGAAGCTGCTGCCGGGCTGCGTCATCTTCTCGGACGCGCAGAACCACGCCTCCATGATCGCCGGCATCCGCAACGGCGGCGGCGAGAAGCGCATCTGGCGCAACAACGACCTGGCCGACCTGGAGGCCAAGCTGCGCCAGTGCGGGCGCGATACCCCCAAGATCATCGCCTTCGAGTCGGTCTACTCGATGGACGGGCAGATGTCGCCCATCGGCGCCATCTGCGACCTGGCGCAGCAATACGGCGCTCTCACCTATCTGGACGAGGTGCACGCGGTCGGCCTGTACGGTCCGCGCGGCGGCGGCCTCGCCGAGCGCGACGGCGTCATGGACCGCGTCGACATCGTCAACGGCACGCTGGCCAAGGGCTTCGGCATCATGGGCGGCTACATCGCCGCCAGCGCCGACCTGTGCGACGCCATCCGCTCGTATGCGCCGGGCTTCATCTTCACCACCTCGCTGGCGCCGGCCATCGCCGCCGGCGCTGTCGCCAGCATTCGGCACCTGAAGGTCAGCCGCGCCGAGCGCGAGCGGCACCAGGAGCGCGTGCGCGCGTTGAAGGGCCAGCTGCGGGCCGCCGGCCTGCCGGCGATGGACAACCCGAGCCACATCGTCCCGATCCTGGTTGGCGATCCCGTGCTGACCAAGCGCATCACCGATGCCCTGCTCGACCAGTTCGCCATCTACGTGCAGCCGATCAACTATCCCACGGTTGCCCGCGGCACCGAGCGGCTCCGCCTCACGCCCACCCCGCTGCACTCCGACGCCGACATCGACCATCTGGTGGCGTCGTTGCGCGCGCTCTGGCTGGAGCTGGGCCTGCCCCTCGAAGGCCGCGCCCAGGCAGCGGAGTAGCCGCGCCCAACTAGCGAGCACACGGTCGCGCCGCAGCCGGCGCCTCTCGAGTGATGATCGAGAAGTCCATCGCTCTGGGGCTGGGTTGGTGAGCGGGCTTCTCGATCTGAACCACACCAGAAACTTCATCCTCAATAGGTCGAGAACTCACGGCACGGTCGGTCTAACCCAATAGCGGACCGTACCGGACTTCGCCCGGAACGGTGAGAAAGTGCCCCTTCGAGGCCTGAGCAGTTGCAATAAGGAACGCCTTCAAGTGGGAGTGGGAGTTACTCGACCACGCCATCGGCGCGAGTAAGGAGCGTCGGCGGCACGGCGAGGCCGAGCGCCTTGGCAGTCTTGAGATTGATCACCAGCTCGTATTTCGTCGGCGCCTGCACCGGCAGGTCGGCCGGCTTCTCCTCGCCCCTGAGAATGCGGTCGATGTACGTTGCCGCACCGCGCCATTGATCGAGCTGGTCCGGGCCGTAGGACATCAGGCCGCCGTCGGTCGCAAAATACCGATAGGGAAAGATCGCCGGCAGACGATAACGCGTGGTGAGAGCGTGTATCGCGGTACGGTTCGCGATCGTGATGGGATGGGGAAGAACGATCAGCCCGGTCTCTGGCTCGTTGGCAATTGTGGTGATGGCACGGTCGATCTCGTCGGCATTCCTTACGTTCGTCGCGACCAGGGCTACACCAAGTGACGGCGCGACGGACTCAGCCGCGCGTAAGAACACGACATGTGGTGCAGCGCCCGAGTTCGAAAGCAAGTACACTTGCCGCAGTTGAGGTGCCACCTCCTTCAAAAGGCTCAGCCACTTGCCTCCGATCTCCGGCTCGAAATTCTGGAAGCCAGTGACATTCCCGCCTGGGCGCGCGAGGCTTACGACAAAACCACTATCGACCGGGTCGGAGACCTGGGTGAAGACGATCGGGATCGTTTTGGTAAGCCGATGTAGGGCGGCCAGCCCCGGATCGCCCGAGACAACGATCGCCTCGGGCATGGACCGCACCACTTCCTCCGCAAGAGCTTTCCCGCGATCACTGTTTCCATCGCCCCAGCGGAGTTCGAGCCGAACGTTGCCCTCATCAGTCCAGCCGAGGCGCCGGAGTTCACTGCGAAAGACAGCGATGCGCGTCTGCGCTGCCTTATCGGTCTCGGAATAAGCGGCAAGCAACAGCGCAACGCGGCGCGGCGCCTGCTGTGCGCGCATTTCCGACGGCAGCAGCGCTACCGCTGTAACACCCGCGATGAAATCGCGCCGTCTCATGTTCCCCCAAGAGTGCACCGGAGGTCGTTTTACCGGTCCGGCAACGAAGCCGGAAGCGGCATGATGCTGGTTTCCCGGATGTCCGTGTCAACAACTGTACCGCAATCATCGCAGCACCGACGGGGAATGTGGGTCAAGCACGCGACCTAGCGTCTTTCAGATCGTGAAACTCGCTGGGAGGGGGCCTAGCAATGCAGCGAATTTTGCGACAGGCCTAGTAAAGGATCGAGTACTGCGCCCGCTCGCGCTTGGCGAGCTTGGGCAGGGCTTGGCCGACGACGAGCTCCTTGAAATGCGCGGTCTCCTGATGCGCGGCGAAGGCGGCCTCGTCCTTGAAGACCTCGTAGAAGAAGAACTTCGACCGCTCGGTGCGCGAACGGTGGATGACGAAGCTCACGACGCCCGCCTCCTTCCTTGCCTGCGGCGCATAGCGCGCGAGGATCGCCGCCACCGCGTCTTCCTCTCCCGGCTTGGTCTCCCAGAAAGCCGTCACGACAAGATGGTCCTTGTCATTGGCGATGTTCGTCATGGTCACGCTCCAGTGTTCGGGTTGGATTGAGGCGAGCCTATCGACTGGGCCGCGAAGGTGCTTCGGCGAACGCCGAAGCGTTCCGCCCCTATACCCGGCGAAGGAGCGGCATCAATTCAGATGCGGCAGCTGCGGAGCGGGCTTGGCGGATCGGCTCCAGGCCGGACGCCAGGACTTCCTTCGCGGCGGGCTGCAGCAGAAGAGGACGACGTTCGCCAGCCCGATCGGCACCAGGGCCCATGCCGAGTGCACCACGGCGAGGACGATCGCGATCGCCCACAGCATCGCCATCAGGTGCTCCAGCAGCGCCATGATCTTGGACTGCGAATGGCGGCGCAGCATGCCGCGCCGGTTGCCCGGCATGGGGTGCCACAGGTTGAGAAGCGCCGTCGAGATGCTGGCCGCGGCGGCGAACAGGGCCACCATCACGGCCACGTACAGCGAGAGCAGGGCCAGCCCGGCCAGCGGCAGCGCCAGGATGACGAGCACCGGCAGCCCGATCGCCGTGACCTTGGCGAGCTCCACGCGCTGCCGCAGCACGGGCGCGGCGGCGATCAGCTCCGGCGCGTCCTCGCCCGACACGGTGATCCACGCCAGCGACGCCGAGATCTGCGCGGCGATGACGACGATGGCCGGCGCGATGGCGAGCGCGAGGGGGATGTTGTCGACGCCGCGCAGCAGCACCACCGCGAGCGGCACCGTGTAGATGATCTGCAGCGACAGCTGGGCGAACACGTTGTGATCGCGCAGCAGCAGGCGCCATTCCTTGCGCCGCAGCGTCCGCCCGAGGCTCGCGCCGAACCGCGAGAAATGACGGCGACCCGCCCGCTGCGCTTCCGAGCCGACGGTGCCGCCGGCGGCACGCAGGCTCGCGCGCAGGAAGCTCTGGCTGAGCAGCATCACGCCCGCCGCAAAGACGAGCACGGCGACGACGCTGAGCCAGCCCAGCAGGGCCACGTCGAGCAGCGCGGCGGCGTGCGAGCCGGCGACGCGATCGGTGATCGCCGTGCGCAAGCCGTCGGGCAGCATGGCGACCACCTGTGCGCCCAGCAGGAACGCGCCGCCGGCCAGGGCCGCACAAATCTGCGCGTAGGCCCGCGCCCGCCGCGCCTCCAGCGCGAGGAACAGCCCGATGGCCGCGGCGAGCCCGATCGTGGTGCCGATCAGCGACAGCGCGAGCAGCGCCGGATAGGCGGCGAGCCAGGCCGGACCGTCGAGCAGCGCCCCCACGTTGGCGACCGGCAGCAGCAGCAGGCCGACGGAGCCGAACGAGCTTGCGGCGGTGGCGGTGGCGCGCGAGGCGAGCACCAGCCGCACGGGGAGCGGCGAGCTGAACAGCAGATCGCTGCTGCCCCGCTCCTGCAGCGTGCGCGCGGTGCCGAGCAGCCCCTGCGCGATCATCCACGCGAGCACGGAGAACACCAGCACCGCAACCGTGGATGTGCTGGTGGCACCGCCCTCGTGCAGCAGCCGCACGAGCCATGCTGCCACCGGCCAGGCCACCAGGTGCACGACCGCCGCGCCGCCGGCCAGGACCGCCCAGGTCGCCAGTGGCGACAGGCGGGCAAACATCTCCATGAACCGGCGCCAATTGAGGGTCAGGTCGTGGGCGATGAGCCAGGGCAGCGATCCGGGCTGCAGTCTCATGCGACCCGCGCGTCCCTGGCGGTCGCCGCAAGGAACACGTCCTCCAGGGTGGCGCTGCCGCCGCGGCCCAGCGCCGATTTCAGCTCCGGCAACGTGCCCTCGGCGATCAGGCGGCCGTGGTCGACGATGCCGATCCTGTCGGCCAGGCGCTCGGCCACCTCGAGGATGTGCGTGGTCAGGATGATGGTGGCGCCGGCGCGCACGCGGGCCGTCAGCAGGTCTTTCACCTGGCGGGCGATGGCGGCATCGAGGCCGGTCAGCGGCTCGTCGAGCATGATCAGGGAGGGATCGTGGATCAGCGCGCCCGCAAGCGCCACCTTCTGCTTCATGCCGCGCGAGAAGCCCTCGCAGCGAACGTGGCGGTGATCGGCAAGCTCCAGGACCTCCAGCAGCTCGCCGGCGTTGCGCTCGGCCCGCTGCGCGCTCGACGCCCCACAGCCCCGCGACGAACTCGAGGTACTCGAGCGGCGAGAGCTTGTCGTAGATCATGGGCTCGTCGGGAAGCCACGCCGTCACCCGCTTGGCGGCGACCGGATCGGCCAGCGCATCGATGCCGAAGATCTCGATGTTGCCCGCGTCGGGAGTGAGCAGGCCCGCGATCATGCGCAGCGTGGTCGTCTTGCCGGCACCGTTGGGGCCCAGCAGCGCGTACAGCTCGCCCGCGCATACCGTCAGATCGAGATTATCGACCGCGACGGCTGAAAACGCCTTGCGCAGGCCGCGAACGCGCAGCGCGTCGACATGCGCACGCGCCAGGCCGCTGCCAGGCATCTCACCAAGCGCCACACCACTCAACACGGCAGATGCCTCGCCCCGGTCCCAAGGTCAGAGCCGCGAGAGTACCGACACGGGCTTTCTTCGGCGTTAACGGACCCTTTCGACCCGGGCGCTACTCCCTCTCCAACCCGGTGGTGAGCTCGTCGAACCACGGCGAGGCGGGTGCGCCAGTCCTTCGACAAGCTCAGGACAAGGGCGGCGTCAGCGGGGATGGACCGTAGTCCCCGCTAAGCTTGTCGGGCCGCAGCCGCCGGCACCATCAGCGTACCTGGAGCACGAGCTTGCCGCGGAAGTGGCGGGCCTGGCTCACCTTGTGGGCCGCGGCCGCCTCCGAGAGCGGATAGCGCGTGATCTCGGGGACGCGCACGGCTCCCTTGCCCACCAGCTCGGCGATGCGCTCGAGGTGCGGCCGGTCGCGGCCGACCTGCGGCCTCAGCGACTGGACATCGCCCCGGGCCGGCTTGGGTGCTTGCGCGCCGGAGGCGATGAACGCCGCGCGCCCGCCCGGCTTCAGCACGGCAAACGAGCGCTGAGCCACGTCGCCGCCGACGGTATCGAACACGGCATCGCAGCCCGATACCACCTTGGTGAAATCCTGCGCGTTGTAGTCGATGACCTGATCGGCGCCGAGCCCGCGCAGGTAGGCGTGGTTGGCGGCGCTCGCGGTCGTGATCACCCGGGCGCCGATGTGCTTGGCGATCTGGATGGCGATGCTGGCGACGCCACCCGCCCCGCCCTGGATGAGGATGGTCTCGCCGGCCTTGAGCTTCAGCGTGTCCTCGACCGCAACCAGCGCGGTGAGACTGGCAAGCGCGAGCGCGGCCGCTGCCTCGTGCGAGATTCCGGCGGGCTTCTTCGCCACGATCGAGGCCTTGATGGCGATCTTCTCGGCGTAGGCGCCCTCCTGGCCCACGTCGCAGACGGCGAACACCGGGTCGCCGACAGCGAAATCCGTCACGCCCCCACCCACGGCGCTGACGATGCCCGAGAAGTCGCGGCCCAGAACGTAGGGAAATTTCGTTTGCGGATAGGATTCGCCGGTGCGCACCTTCCAGTCGGCACCGTTGACGCTCGCGGCGTGAATATCGACGACGATCTCGCCGGCCTTGGGCACGGGGTCGGGCAGGTTGCCGTATTTCAGCTCCTCGGGTCCGCCGTGCCGCTCGATGTAGACCGCTTTCATTCTGAACCTCCCTACTCGCTATGCCGCCCCCGCTTCCGCCGGCCGCTGGAACAAGACGGCCAACACCGCGTTTTCGTTGCAATCGACCACGGGGCCGGGGCGGATGATACTCGCCATGCATCGCAGGTGGGAAGACTGGCTGGGGGCGGGATTGGGCCTCCTGGTGGGCGTGACGCCGTGGCTGGCGGGCGAGACCTCGGACGAAAACCTCGTCCTGCACACCGCGCAGCTGGGCATGCTCATTCTCGGTCTTGCCGTATTCGGGCTGGTGCAGCCGAGCCGCTGGGAGGAAGTCGGCCAGCTGGCGTGCGGCCTATGGTTGGCCGCCTCGCCGCTGATGCTCGCCTATGCCGACGCAGGAAATCTCGCCGACTGGCACCTCGCCCTCGGGCTGGTCGTGATGGTCCTGGCCCTGCTGGAGATCTGGCAGGATTGGCAGCTCACCAGCGAGGAGATGGCCGGGGCCTGGCATCGAGGCAACTCCGGCCGCCGGTAGGCCGTGAGCGCGGGCTCAGACCGGCGTCCGCTCGAGCAGCTCGATCGACACGCCCTCGGGCCCGCGCAGGAAAGCGATGCGCACGCCGGGCCGGATCGTGTTGGGCTCCATGGTGAACTCGGCGCCCTTGGCTTTCAGCTCCGCGACGACCCCGTCGATGTTCTTGACCGACAGGCCGAAGTGGTCGAGCCCCTGGTAGGGAGAGCGCGGCGGGGGATTGGTCTTGCCGTCGGGCAGGACCTCGATGATGAAGACGTCGGCGCCGCCGACCTTGAGATCGATGCGCGGCTTGCCCTGCTGCATGGTGCGGATCACCTCGGCGCCGAACATGCGCTCGTAGTAGGCGGCCGTCGCCTCCGGGTTCGGGCTGCGAAGATGTATGTGGTCCCACGCGAAGGTCGCCATGCGTTCCCCCTGGATGATTTCGCTTGCTGGTCGGGAGCGCGAATTGTAGGGCGCAACCGGCGCCCGCGCCAGTGCGAGGCGGGCTACTGCAATGGGCACTACTCGGGAGGATGTTTTTCGTCCTTCGCAGGAGTGACATCGCTGGTTCGCAGGCTGCGCAGCAGCGCCTGCGAGCGCGCCAGCAGCCGCGAGGTGGCTTCGATGAGCTGCTGCAGACGAGAGTTCTGCGCGCGCACGTCTTCCAGGAGCCCGCGCCCGCGAGAACGATCGTCGCACATCTGATCCCACCCGACTGCCAGCTCGAGGGCGCGATCGCGGCGCCCCGGACGTGTCGGCCACGGTTGTTATTCTCCCCGGCGCCGTCGTAACCGCCAAACAAGCGGAAGGTTCCTTCTCGCCGGCGAAATCTTGCCACTTCGGCAAGCCCGTGCGACGCGGGTTGGTGAACACGAGCTTAACCGGCAACCACGGCAGTGCCGGCGTGCTTTACGCTCGCTGCATGGCGGCTATAGTCTCGGCTTGAACTTGGCCGCTCCGCATTGTCATGAAGCTTGTCGCACGAACGCGTGCGCTGCCCGCATGGGCGCGCTATGCCGTCACGAGCGTCGCCCTTTTGCTGGCGCTCGCGGCGCGTCTGGCCTTGGGGCCGTATCTCGCGGCCTTCCCGTTCCTTCTGTTCATCCCGATCGTTCTTCTCAGCGCCCTGTTCTTCAATCAGGCGGTCGGGATCTACGCCGCCATCGTCAGCGCGTGCCTGTCGGCCTACTTCTTGGAGCCGCTCGGCCATTTTTGGATCAGTCAGGCGACCGACGCGACAAAGATCGCTGCCTATGCGTTCGTCGCTGCCGCCAGTGCCGTCCTCGTCGACAGCCTGCACAACGCCTACGCGCAGATCGCGCTGGCCGAACGACAGAAGACGCTGCTTCTGCAGGAACTCTCGCACCGGGTGAGCAACCACTTTGCGAGCCTTGCCTCACTCATCAGCCTGAAAGCGGCGGAGGTCACCGATCCGGCTGCCCGCTCCGCGCTGGACGGCGCCATCGAGCAGATCCGCGTACTCGCTCGCGTCCATGACCGCTTCAAGCTGATCGGTGACGACATCGTCATCGACAGCGATGCCTTCCTGGGCGGGCTTTGCGCCGACCTGCAGCAGACGCTCGGCGTCATCAAGCCGGTGACCATCCAGTGGAAGATCGCGCTCGTGCAGCTGAGCCCGGCGCAGGCCGTCCCGCTGGGCCTGATCGTCAACGAGCTCGTCACCAACGCGCTGAAGCACGGCTTCCCCGAGGGGAGGTCGGGAGCGGTGAAGGTCTACCTCGCACGCGACGGGGAACACCACGTTCTGACGGTCGAGGATGACGGTATCGGGACGCTGGCGCCCTCGAGCGGCAAGGGTATGGGCCACAGGCTGGTGCCTGCGCTCACCCAGCAGCTCGGCGGCGAGATCGCCACCGAGCCCTCTTCGCCCGGCACCCGGGTGCGGGTGCGCTTTGCTACCGCCCCGCGGACCGCGACGTCGACCTGACGGACGTCACACCGCGGCGAGACGCGGCTGCTCGGGCCGGCCGCGGATGTCGAAGAACAGCGCCTGGCTGATGATGGCCTTCACGTTGTTGGGGTGGAACGGCTTGGTGATGAGGAACGTCGGCTCGGGGCGCGTGCCGGTCAGCAGCCGCTGCGGATAGGCCGTCACGAAGATGACGGGCACCGAGATCGTGCGCAGGATCTCGTTGACGGCATCGAGGCCGGAGCTGCCGTCCGCGAGCAGGATGTCGGCCAGCACGAGGCCCGGACGCGCCCGCTTGACGGCCTCGATGGCCTGCCGCTCGGTGCGGGCGATCTTGACGACGCGGTGCCCCAGGCCGGTGACGAGGCGCTCCAGGTCGAGCGCGATCAGCGGCTCGTCCTCGATGATCACCACGTCGGTGGCGATCTGCTTGGCGATCTCGCGGCCTGCCTCGTCGACCAGGCGCTGCAGCTCGTCGCTGTCGATATCCATGACCTGGGCGGCGTCCTGGGTCGAGAACTCCTCGACGGAGACGAGCAGGAACGCTTGCCGCGCCCGCGGCGTCAAAAGCTCGAGATTGCGCTGGGCGGCCTCGAGACTCGGCGTCACGGCGTCGCCGACCTTCTCGTTGTTCCACTTGATGGAGCCGAGGATCTTCAAGAACGTGCGGTACAGGGCTATGCGGGGCGGCAGCTCTCGCGAGAAGACGGAGGGATCCGCCAGGATCGCCTCGAGCGTGGAGACGACATAGGCGTCCCCGCTCTTCTGGCTGCCCGTGACCGCCCGGGCGAAGCGCCGCAAATACGGTAAATGCGCCGTAACCTGCTCAGCCACCGACATAAAGGGTCCCTCCTCCGCGCTGGGCCTGCATAGCGGCCCAGACAATGAACGCCTCAGAAACCCTCAGGTTCCATCGATGGAACCTTTGCGTCCCGGCGCCGTTCTAGCGCCGTCCCCATGGAACAGCGGGAGCACGCAACATCAAAAGGGGCTGGGACAGAGGAGGGCAATAATGGCGGAAAAAGACAGCTCGAGAAAGCTGTCCGCGCGGACGGCAGCCGATCAGACGAGCAAGAATGAGCATCCAAGACGGTCACCCAATTCAATGAACCAGAACAAGCCGTATCTTGCGCACAGCAAGAACGATAGGGAGCCTGAGGCGAGCACGGAGTCGCAGCGGCTATCGGATCTCCAGAACACGCCGCGGGGCATGCTGGACCGCTCCCTGCAAGCCCAGCTCGGACGCCAGCTCAGGGCCATCTTTTCCGACGTGGCGGAGGAGGCGGTGCCGGACCGTTTCGTCAAGCTGCTGGAAGCACTGGAAGCCAGGGAGAAGCGGCGGTGAACTCCGATTCAGTACCCCTGAAACAGGCACTGCTGGGGCTGATCCCCAATCTGCGCGCGTTCGCCGTCTCGCTCTGCGGCGATATGGAGCGCGCAGACGACCTGGTGCAGGAGACGTTGCTCAAGGCGTGGGACCACCTGGAGAGCTTCCAGGAGGGGACCAATCTGCGGGCCTGGCTGTTCACCATCCTGCGCAATACATATTTCTCCGAATGCCGTCGCCGCCGCCGCGAGGTGGAAGACCGCGACGGCACCAAGGCCCTCGATCTCGCCGTGCACCCCGGGCAGCAGGGGCATCTCGACATGGAGGACTTTCGCCGGGCCCTCAACCAGCTTCCTCCCGATCAGCGCGAAGCGCTCGTTCTCGTGGGGGCGGCAGGGTTCTCCTACGAGGAGGCGGCGGCAATATCGCAATGCGCGGTGGGCACCATCAAGAGCCGCGTCAACCGGGCGCGAGTGAAGCTCACGGAAATGCTGGGCGTGGTCACCCCGAGAGAGTTCGGCCCGGACTCCGCGACGGAGGCCATTGTCGCCCGCACGGTCAGCAGCTCCCGCCAGTCGTGAATTCGGTCGCGGCCCCGCGATCACGATCCCCCATCAATCTCGCCAATTCAAATCGCTGCCGCGACGCACGCGACATTGCGTAACGCTCTCGAAACGCTAGGTTAGGCGCGACCCCACGCGCCCCACGAGGCGCGGGACCCCATGCGACCAGGGAGAGCGCCCGTTGCACGACAGGCCGGCCGGCGGGCAAGCCGTGGCTCGACACGCCGAGGCGGATCGCGCCGGTGCGGACTCCGTCCGCTTCCGCGGCGTGACGATCGCTTTCGGGCTGACCGGCGGTGGGCAGTATGCGGCCGTCGCCGCCACCGATCTCACCGTCGGCGCGCACGAGTTCGTCGCCATCGTCGGCCCCACCGGCTGCGGCAAGTCCACGCTGCTCAACGTGGCGGCCGGACTGCTGGCGCCCTCCGCGGGCTCGATCTGGGTGCTCGGGTCGGAGCTCGCGGGCGTCAACACGGCAGCAGGCTACCTCTTCCAGCAGGACGCGGTGATGCCGTGGAAGACGGCGCGCGACAACGTCGCCATCGGCCTGGAGGTCCGCGGCGTCGCGCGCGGCGAGGCGCTGGAGCGGTCCCAGGCCTGGCTCGAGCGGGTGGGCCTGCGCGCCTTCGGCGACCGCTATCCGCACCAGCTCTCGGGCGGGCAGAGGAAGCGCGTCGGGCTGGCGCAGGTGCTGATCCGCGATCCCAAGATCCTGCTGATGGACGAGCCGTTCGGACCCCTGGATGCCCAGACGCGGCAGATCATGGGTAACCTGCTGCTCGAGCTGTGGGCCGGCGACCGCAAGGCCGTGCTGTTCGTCACCCACGACCTGGAGGAGGCGATCGCGCTGGCCGACCGCGTGGTGATCATGTCGGCGGGCCCCGGCGCCCGCATCATCGGCGACCACGCCATCGATCTGCCGCGCCCGCGCGATGCCTCGGAGGTGCGGCTGATTCCGCGCTTCCACGAGCTGCACAAGGCGATCTGGGGCCAGCTTCGCGTCGAGGTGCTCAAGGCCTACAGCGGAGAGGTGGCATGATCGGCCGCACCAGGCTCATCGTGCTGCAGGCGCTGGTGGCCATCGTCGCCATCGGCATCTGGTACGTGGGCTCCAGCGTGCCCATCGGCGGCACCTATCTGCTGCCCAAGTTCTTCTTCTCGACGCCGGGCGATGTGGCAAGCCGGGTGTGGACGCTGTTCGCGGACGGCACCCTCAAGATCGTCAGCTGCCGGGAGAGCATCGACCCCTCCCGCATCCTCAGCATCGCCGATCCCTGCTTCGGCAAGACCATCTGGCAGCATCTGATGATCACGCTGACCGAGGGCGTGCTCGCCTTCCTCATCGGCGCCTTGGCGGGCATCGTGCTTGGCTTCTGGCTGGCGCGCAACGCACTGCTGTCGGCCGTGTTCGAGCCCTACATCAAGATGCTGAACGCGCTCCCCCGCGTGGTGCTGGCGCCGATCTTCATGCTGTGGCTGGGGCTCGGCATCTGGTCCAAGGTGGCGCTGGGGGTCACGCTGGTGTTCTTCATCGTCTTCTTCAACGTCTACCAGGGCGTGAAGGAGGTCAGTCCGGTGATCCTCGCCAACGCCCGCATGCTCGGCATGAGCGAGCGCCAGCTGTTCGCCCATGTGTATTGGCCGTCGGCGCTGTCTTGGATGTTCTCCTCGCTGCACACCTCGGTCGGGTTCGCCATCATCGGCGCCGTTGTGGGCGAGTACCTGGGCTCGGCCGCGGGCCTCGGCTACCTGATCAATCAGGCCGAGGGAACATTCGACACGACGGGCGTATTTGCCGGTATGGTGATCCTCGCCGTGTTCGTGCTCGTCATCGACTGGCTGGTGACGCTGGTCGAGAGGCGCCTCCTCGTCTGGCGCCCGCCCGCCGCGACCGGCCAGGCCTGATCAACCCCTACCTGGGAGATGCCCATGAAGCTCTGGAAGACCCTTGCCGTCGCTGCGGCCGTGATGCTGGCCGCCGGCGGCGCCCGCGCCCAGGCGCCGGAGAAGAAAGACATCAAGCTCGGCGTCGGCGGCGGCAACTCGCTCTACTACCTGCCGCTCGCGCTCACCGAGAAGCTCGGCTTCTTCAAGGAGCAAGGCCTGAACGTCGAGGTCAACGATTTCAAGGGCGGCTCGCAGTCTCTCACCGCGCTGGTCGGCGGCTCGGTCGACATCGTCACCGGCGCCTACGAGCACACGCTGCGCATGCAGGCCAAGGGCCAGGAGATCGTCGCCGTCGTCGAGCTCGGCCGCTACCCCGGCATCACGCTGGCGGTCAAGAAGGACCGCATGGACAAGATCAAGACCATCGCCGACCTGAAGGGCGCCAAGATCGGCGTCACCGCGCCCGGCTCCTCCACCAACATGATCGCGCAGTTCCTGATGACCAAGGCGGGCCTGAAGCCCGACGACGCCTCGTTCGTCGGCGTGGGAGCGGGCGCCGGGGCCGTGGCGGCCATCCAGAAGGGCGAGATCGACGCCATCTCCAACATCGATCCGGTCATCGCCAAGCTCGAGTTCGACCGGCGACGTCGTCGTGATGGCCGACACGCGCACCACGGAAGGCGCCAACAAGGTGTTCGGCGGCACCATGTCGGCAGCCGTCGGCTACCTCAAGCGCGACTTCGTGGAGAAGAACCCCAACACCGTGCAGGCGCTGGTCAATGCCTTCTACAAGACGCTCGTGTGGCTCGACAAGGCGACGCCGGAGCAGATCGCCGACAACGTGCCGCAGGAATACTGGCTGGGCGACAAGCCGCTCTACATCACCGCGGTTAAGGCTAACCTGCAGATCTACTCGCGCGACGGCATCGTCAACGAGGGCAGCCAGAAGCGCTCGGTCGATTTCCTCAAGCAGTTCGACAAGGAAATGGCCGCCGCCACACTCGATCCGTCCAAGACCTTCGACGGCCGCTTCGTGAAGAAGGCCGCCGAGACGATCAAGTAGCCCGCGCGGAGTAACCCGATGCCCAAGTTCATCATCGAGCCGCATTTTCGTCTGCAGGAGTGGGTCGCGGAGGAGAAGGGCTACTTCCGAGACGAGGGGCTCGACTACGAGTTCCGCGAGCTCATCCGCTCGAGCGGCGGGGCGCATCACGTCACCAAGGGAAAAGCCGGAGCGTTCCAGAGCATCGAGAAGGGCCGGGAGGCGAACGTCACCTGTGCCTGCCACTGGACCGTGAACGTGGCGGCCTCCCGAGGGCACACCAAGCTCTACGCCGACGCCTACTCGGTGGCGCCCTCCGCGATCTTCGTGCCCGCCAACTCCAAGGTGAAGACGCCGGCCGATCTCGCGGACGTGCCGATCTCGGTCGGCTACCAGTCCGGCAGCCACTACGCAACCATCCAGGCGCTGGAGCAGTACATGCCGGCGGACCGGATCAAGCTGTCGTTCGACGAGGGCATGCTGTTCAACCGCATGGAGAGATTCCTCGACGGCAAGTCCCAAGCGGCGGCCCTCTTCAGCGGTCCCTACTACTTCGCGGAACAGCTGGGCTTCCGCAAGATCATCGACAATACGTTCATGATCTCGGCCATGCTCAACGGCAACCCGGAGCCCGAGGACATCGCCAGCATTCTACCGTGCACTGCGGCGGGCGCAGCGCGACATCGACGTGCGGCCGGAGCTCTACACGCACTACTACAGGAACGAATTCCCCGAGCGCTTCCACGCGCGCATGGACACCCGGTCGTGGGGGCCCGGCGAGCGCATCGTCTTCGAGCCGTACACCAGGGAGGTCTACGAGCAGTCGTTTGCCTGGATCGCCAAACACGAGCTGTTCGAGCCGGGCAAGATGGGTTCGGGCCGATACGAGGACGCAGTCGTCACGATCCCCGCCCGGTAGGCGCGGGGAGGGCCGCGCCAAACACCCTTCCGCTCGGCTCGGAACTGCTCTAGGTGAGGCGGCATGACCCCTGCCGCCATACCCATCCTGTCCTCGATCTCAGAACTCGCACCCAGCTTCGACGCCTGGATCGTCGACATCTGGGGCGTGATGCACAACGGCGCGCGCGCCTTCGACGCCGCGGGCGACGCGTGCCGCAAGTTTCGCGCCGGGGGCGGCATCGTCATGCTGCTCTCCAACGCGCCGCGTCCGTTCAGCGCCGTGATCGGCCACATGGCCTCGCTCGGCGTCGATCCGGCCGCCTACGACGGCGGCGTCACCTCGGGCGACGCGACGCGGGGCATGATCGAAGCCTGGGGAAGGAAGCCCGTGCTGCACATCGGCCCGGAGCGCGACAAGGGCCTGTTCGCCGATCTCCAGGCCACCCTCGTCCCTGCCGAGGAAGCGGAGGCGATCGTCTGCTCGGGCCTGTGGGACGACACCAAGGAAACGCCGGCCGACTACACGGCGCTGTTCGAGCGCGTCGCCGCCCGCCGCCTGCCGATGATCTGCGCCAATCCCGACCTCGTGGTGGAGCGTGGCGACAAGCTCGTCTACTGCGCGGGCGCGCTGGCGGCCCTGTACGCGGAGAAGGGCGGCGAGGTGATCTACGCCGGCAAGCCCTACCTGCCGATCTACCAGCGCACCTTCGCCGCCATCGACCGCATCAAGGGCGCGCCCGTGCCGAAGGAGCGTGTCCTGGCCATCGGCGACGGCGTCGACACCGACCTGCTCGGCGCCCACCGCGCCGGACTGCAATCGGTGCTGATCGCCAGCGCCGTGCATCTGCCGGGCGGACTCAATCCCGGAGCGCTCGACCAGCTGTTCGCGTCGCGCCCACAGCGCCCCATCGCCGCCCTGCCGGCGCTCGCGTAGGTGCAGACCCTCCGGGTCTGACACCAGGCTGCGACTGCTAGCGACGAGGGTTGGGCCACCCCCCGCGAAAGCAAGGGCGCAGACAACACCAAGGCCGTGTACTCAATTGAAGCGAACAGCCGCGAGCCGAGCGTCTGTTGTCGGCTGAAGGACGGAAACATTGCTCTCGGTGTGAGACTTTCCGAGTGTGACCCATGCGGAAGTATCGAGTTGGCTTGGCTCAAAATTGATCCAAATCAATGCTGCGCAAGCAGGGAAGCGTACGCGATTTTGAGCGTTCCGATCGTAGGTGACACGGCGGCCAGTGGGGGTCGTCTGTAGCGGACCAACTGAAGCTGAGGCTTTCTTTCTCGCGGCCCCGTGCTGTGCAAGCACAAAGCAAGGGAACCTTCAACCTGCTAGCGCCTGCACCTCAGCATTCTCGCAGGGTCTTGCGCGGCACCCAGAAAATGCGCGCGATCTGCGCTCGACTAGCGAAACACCTCGCGGGCCTGAAGCGCCGCGCAGCGCTGCGCCGTCTAAGCATCTCAAAATGCGCGCATCTGCGCTCGACTGGCGAGACGCTTCGCCGGCCTGAAGCGCCGCGCAGCGCTGCACCGTCTAAGCATCTCCGCGCGCCTGATCCTTCTCGTGCTCGCCTTGGCGCTGCCGCTCAACCTTGTCATCGCGGGGGTAATTTGGGGCCTCGTCAGCCGGGCCGACGACGCGCAACGCACGAGCCTTCTCTACGCCGCCCGGTCGATCGCAGCGGGCGTCGATGCCGAGCTCGGCAAGTTCATTGCGCTAGCGGAATCGTTGGCCCACTCACCGGCGTTGCTTGACGACAACCTCGACGATTTCGAGGCTGAGGCCCGCCGTGAATTCCCGCAAGGAGATACCTGGGTTCTGGTTGCCGATGTGAATGGTCAGCAACTCATCAACACTTTGGCCCAGCCGGGCGCGCCCCTGCCGCGCCGCAATCCGCCTGCGTTTGAGGCCCAACAGCGCGCGCTCGCAAAGGGCTCGATTGTCATATCCGACATCTTACAAAGTCCCGTTGCCCAGGATTGGGTTGCCAATATCGAAGTCCCAATCTTCAAGAACGGTCAGCCGTTTCGTGGGCTGGCCGTTGGCATTAGAGGCCGCGAATTCCTGCCTCTCCTCAGTGCGCCTGACATCCCCAAGAACTGGCTCGCCAGCGTCATCGATAGCGAAGGCCGCTTCATCGCGCGTGTGCCGAAGGGAGCAACCGAGATTGGCCAACATGCCTCTCATGGGTGGCGTGCGATCAAAGATCTAACTGGTGTGTTCGAATATCCATCCCTTGAGGGCGACGTGCTTATTCACGCGAATGCCCGTCCCTCCATGAGTAGCTGGGCCGTCGGTGTCGCAGTCAAGAAAACGGAGCTGCGTGCACTGGCCTGGAACACAGTGCGGTGGGCGGTCATGATGGGCGCTGGCCTTTCCATCGCGAGCCTCTTGCTCGCTGGCGTCATCGCACGACAAATCACCCGCCCAATCGATCAGTTGCGCCAGGCGTTTGCCGACATGTCCGCGGAGCCGGCTAAGCCAGTTTCAGCCGGGCCGCCCGAGGTATTGGAACTGCAGGATACGCTTCATCGCGCGGTAGTCGAGCGGACAAACGCGAACCAGGCGCTCTTGGCAGCCCTCTCCAAACTTGAGCGCGAGATGGCGCTGCGCGAGGAGACACAGGCAGCGCTGGCGCAATCGCAGCGCTTGGAAGCACTCGGCCAGCTTGCGGGCGGCATGGCACACGACTTCAACAACGTGCTGGCGGCCATCTCCACCTACTTGGATGGGATCACGCTTCGCAGCACCGACGAGAAGATCCACGAGGTGATCCAAGACGTAATGGATGCTATCCAGATGGGTGCCAGCCTGACCCGCAGGCTGCTCATCCTTTCGCGTCGGCAGGGGGTCGGTCTTGAGCGACTAGATCTCAATGATCGCGTCACGGGGACGATTGAACTCCTCAGGCGAACGCTCGGTGAGCAGGTGGCCGTCACTTTGAGATTATCGCCCGGCCCCTGCCAGACCATGGCAAATCCCGGCGATGTCGATAATGCCATCCTCAACCTCGCGATCAACGCGCGGGATGCTGTGTCGAATGGCGGCATGCTCATGATCGAAACACGCCACGTCACACTTGATGCAGACGTCGCTGACCGCATCGCGAATGCTCGGCCCGGCGATTACGTGATGCTTACCGTCAGCGACACGGGGCATGGCATGAGCCCGGAGGTACTCGAGCATGCGATGGAGCCGTTATTCACGACCAAGGAGGCCGGCAAGGGCACGGGGCTCGGCCTCGCTACGGTCCATAGTACAGTCCGAGTAGTCAGGGGGCTTCGTCGCGATTGATAGCGCCGTAGGCGAGGGCACGTCCGTCCACCTGTATTTCCCAAAAGCCGAACCTGGCCCGATTGTGAGCCTTGCGGCACCCTCTACCAAGAAGGCTCTCATGGGGGAAGGTGAACTCGTCCTGCTAGTCGAGGACAACGACAAGGTTCGGGAGGCAACCGCGAGCCGGCTTAAATCGCTCGGCTACGCTGTTCTCGAAGCGAAGACTGGACCCGAGGCGATCACATTGCTTGAGTCGGGACAGCCCATTGCCCTCGTGTTCAGCGACATCATTATGCCTGGCGGCGTGACAGGCTACGATGTGGCGGAATGGGTTCGCTCGAGGAAACCCGGAGTCAAGGTATTGCTGACCTCTGGATACAGCGAGATGCCGCTCGCAGCGAACGAGATCGTGCGGGAGATTAAAGTGCTTGAGAAGCCCTACACGCGGGATCAGCTTGCTTGCGCACTCCGCGAAGCACTCGACGGCTGACTACTTCCAGATAGCCGAACCGACCTACTGCCACACAACACATCTTGTCGGTGAGTTCCGGAATTGGCAGTCTTTGACCGTGCAGCGGGCGGCATTGAATGGTCCGCTATTCGGGGCGGATCGATCTTGCCATAGCTTTGGCTTTCACGACCCGGAGTTGGGTCGCCGCCGACGCTCGATCCAGCTGGCACGCGCAGCATTGGGAGCCATGGAGTCAGACCCGGAGGGTCTGACTCCTGCGCGCGGTCTACACGACCAGCACGACCTTGCCGACGTGCGCGCCCGACTCGAGGCGGCGATGGGCGTCGGCGGCCTTGGCGAGCGGGAAGGTGGAATCCATCACCACCCGCACCTTGGCCGATGCCAGCAGTGGCCACACCTTGGCCTCGAGCGCGCGGGCGAAGCCGGCCTTGGCCTCGCGCGTGCGCGGCCGCAGCGTCGAGCCCGTCAGCGTGAGCCGCTTCATCATCACGCGGGCGATGTTGATCTTGATGTCGGCACCGCCGAGCACGGCGATCTGCACGATCCGCCCCTCCTCCGCCGCGGCGGCGATGTTGCGCTCGGTGTAGTCGCCGGCGACCATGTCGAGCGTCACGTCGACGCCCTTGCCGCCGGTGGCCTCGCGGCACGCAGCGACGAAGTCCTCGCTTCTGTAGTTGATGGCGCGATCCGCCCCGATCTCGAGGCACGCCTTGCATTTCTCGGGCGAGCCCGCGGTTGCGATCACCTTGGCGCCCAGCGCCTTGGCGAGCTGGATGGCGGTGGTGCCGATGCCGCTGGTGCCGCCGTGCACCAGGAACCACTCGCCGGCGGCGAGGCGGCCGCGCTCGAACACGTTGTTCCACACCGTGAAGAAGGTCTCGGGGACAGCGCCGGCATGCACCATATCGAGGCCCGCAGGGATCGGCAGCGCGATCGGCTCCTCGGCGATGCAGTACTCGGCGTAGCCCCCGCCGTTGACGAGCGCGCACACCTTGTCGCCGGCCTTCCAGCGCGTCACGCCCGGGCCGACGGCCGCGACCTCGCCGGCCACCTCGAGGCCGGGCAGCGGCGAGTGTCCGGGCGGCGGCGGATAGAGCCCGGCGCGCTGCATCAGGTCCGGGCGGTTGACGCCGGCCGCGGCCACCTTGACCAGGATCTGGCCGGCCGCCGGCTTGGGCGTCGGCATGGACTTCGGCTTGAGGACGTCGGGTCCACCAGGCGTGGAAATCTCGATCGCCGTCATCGTCTCGGGCACGCTGGCCATGGCTTGCGCTCTCTTTCGTTACGTCGCTCGACGCGAGACTTGCCCAACTGCCAGGGTTGAGACAAGAGGCTGGCGTCCTGATCGCGAAATTCGCCTGATCGTGCGGCGGCCTGGGAGCGAATTTCGCGATCTGAAGGACACCAGCTACATTATCGATGCTCGTGTGATTCAGATCGAGAAGTCCGCTCTGCCACCTAACCCAGAGCGATGATGCGGACTTCTCGATCATCACACGAGCCGTGCCACCCTCGCCGGCGCCACGCGACCAGACCAGGAGAAGGCCATGGACTGGGACGATCTGAAGCCCAAGCCGCCCAAGGGCATCACGCTGGGCGAGAGCCTCGAGAGCCTGTCGCTAGGTGAGCTCGAGGCGCGCATTGCCGCGCTGCACCAGGAAATCGAGCGGGTGCAGGCCGAGGTGACGGCCAAGAAGGCGCACGAGGCCGCCGCCGCTGCCTTCTTCAAGCGGTGACCAAAGCCGTCATTCCCGCGTAGCGTCAGAAAGCGGGAATCAAGTCGCGCGGCAGCCCGCCGCGCCTGGATTCCCGCTCAGTGCTTGGCTAGGGCGGGGATGACGGCTCTGCCGAACGTTCAGGTGATGCACGCGGAGATCGACACATGACTTCGGCTTCGACTTCCGTCGCTGCGGCCGCCGCGACCGGCCTCGTGCTTGCCACCTTCGCTCATGCCGCCATCCAGGGTGGCACTGAGCCCGCGCCGCCGTCGCCGCGTGAGGCCGCCTACGCGCGCGAGGCCGAAGCGGCCGCATCGGAGCGCTGCGCCCTCTATCACGCCCGCTTCGGCGGACGGCGCGCACAGCTGATCGCGGTGATGCAGGGCAGCGTGCGGAATTATGTCGTCATGGAGGTCGGAAAGCGGGATCCGGTGATGCGCACTCTGAGGAGCAATTGGCTGCATGCGAACTATGGCGAGGCCGAGCACGTCTGGATCGGAGAGTACGGCTCGGCCGACGCGGCCTTGGCGAAGGCAGCACACCTCTGTCCGGCGGCTCAGCGATGCTGGCCGGATGAGTTCGGTTGCGGCCCGCAGGCCAAGAGCCCTTCGGCAGCTCAGGTGTTCTTCGACCTTCTGCCATCGGCCGTCACGCCCGAGATGTAGCGGGAACCCAAATGCTCGCTGCGCTGCGCATCTTGCTCCGCCCCAGTGGTGAGCTTGTCGAACCACGGCAAGGTGATCGGTGGGGCCGTCCCTCGACAGGCTCAGGACGAAGGCGGCGCGCCCGGCCCCGCCCGACGGCGCGACAGCGCTTTACTGTTTATTATCCAATCTCCGTCACATTACGGGTCATCCAGTCATCTGGATCGAGTGGCTCCTGTCCACTCTGTTTGACGCCTCCCTGTTAACTCCTGAGCCGCCGCTTGGCGGCTCTTTTTTTGCGCCGGCGCCTGCGGCACCAGCGCTTGCTGGCACACCTCGTGCGTGCGGCCGGTGTGCGCCGCCGGCATTGTCCCATTCAGGACGCAATGAAGGTGACTTCTTAACCCTCGCCTGCGAGGGTGGCGTGCGTTAGGATGGTCACTCGAGCGTATCGGTTCGTATCAAGTCGTGTCATGAGCACCCGTACAGAAATTCAAGCGTCCGCCGCCAAGGGCACCACGGTTTCCTTCGGTGAGCACTTTGCCGCCTCCGACCAATTCGATGCCATCTTCAAGGAGGGCATGGGGCTGGTCGAGCGCACCGCGGCCTACCTCGACGGCCCCGGCCGCAAGGAGGCGCGCGCGCTGAAGGGCCCCGTCGCGGTGCTCTACGCCACCGAGAGCATGCGCCTGACGACGCGGCTGCTGGAGCTGGCCTCGTGGCTGATGATCCGCCGGGCGCTCAAGGAAGGCGAGATCACCGCCGACGAGGCCAAGTCCAAGCGCGAGCGCGTGAAGCTGCGCGGGCCAGGGCGCACCGCTCACGTCAGAGGCTTTGCCGATCTGCCGGCAGGATTGCGCCAGCTGATCGACGCCAGCTACGCGCTGAGCGACCGCATCTTCCAGCTCGACCGCGCAATGGAGGTCGTCCTCGACCAGGCGCAGGTCACCGACAATCCCGTCGGCGCGCAGGTAACCCGCCTGGAGGAGGCCTTCAGCAAGCCCCGCCGCTTGGCCGGTCGCTGAACGCGCTATCCGAAGGCGAG
Source organism: uncultured Alphaproteobacteria bacterium (assembly GCA_963774165.1). GTDB lineage: Bacteria > Pseudomonadota > Alphaproteobacteria > Rhizobiales > Hyphomicrobiaceae > AWTP1-13. The sequence goes on from CAVZEC010000020.1 coordinate 31,520, forward strand.
CGCGGAATTCACAGGCCGTCGCGGCCTGTGACGCTGAGGCCGGTGAGCTTCCACTCGTAGTTCCTGAGCTCCAGCGTGCCGATGAAGTGCCGGCCCGGCTTGTATTTGTCCTCGATCTCCAGCACGAAGCGCGTCGGCGACATGAAGACCGCGCGCCGCACGCGCGTCCAGAAGCTGGCAAAATTATCGAACGCCGTGCCGCCGAGCCACGTGCCCTCCAGCGCCGTCGGCGGCTCCTTGAGGCCCAGCGCCGGCCGCACCGAGCCGCGATACACTTGGCGGTAGCCCAGCAGCACGGGCAGGTGCTCCGGCGTGACGTAGCGCTCGATGACGCTGTCGGCCATGCTCGGCGCGACCGCCGCCTTGATGCGTTGCCACAGCGACGGCTTCGGGGCGTCCGGGTCCGTCATCAGACGCGAGATCGTCTCGGGCGTGATCGACGACTTCAGCGACGCCCGCAATGCCTCCCACTCGACCTTGCGGTTGAGCGTTGCCGTGTCGCCTGCGATGACCGCCTCGCGGATCTCCAGCGCCGTGTGCACCGGCCAAGCCGCAAACGCGATCGCAAATGGCACTACGAGAATGAGACCTCTGACCAGCCAGCGCATGTAGTCCCCGCAGACTCCCGGCAATGTCCAGCAAAATACAGAATTGGGGCAGCCGCGCGGCGCCTGTCTCTCTCTCCGTTCATGGAGGGGGAGAGGGACTGCGGACGCCGCGCAGTGCCTGGGCGATGAAATGGCCGGCCATCCATTGCGCTTCCGGATCGATGCCGTGGCCGAGGCCCGGACGCACGTGCCATTCGACAGGGACGCCCGCCTCCGCCAGCGACTCTCGCGCCATGTGCAGCGCATCGACCGGGATCACGTCGTCTGCCGCGCCGTGGACGAGCAGCACCGGGGGACGCGCCTTCGTCTCGCCGAGTTGCTCCGGCCCCGCCAGCAGGCCCGAGTAGGCGACGATGCCGGCAGGAGCCGCCGCGCGCCGCAGCCCGACGTGCAGGGCCATCATGGTGCCCTGGCTGAACCCGACCAGAACCAGCCGCTCCGCCCCCAGGCGATAGCGCGCGAGCTCGGCGTCGAGAAAGCGGTCGAGAGCCGGCCTGGCGGCCGCCACCCCGCGCAGGTACTCGCTGGGATCACGCAGGGTGAGCGCAAACCACTGCAGCCCGCCGTGCATGCCGGGGATCGCTTCGGGCGCATTGGGGGCGACGAAGGCCGCGTCGGGCAGCGCGCGCCGCCAGCCGTCGCCGAGCGCGATCAGATCGTCGCCGTTGGCGCCGTAGCCGTGCAGCAGCACCACCAGCGCCGAGGGCCGTCCGCCGCGCGGCACGATCCGCGGTCCATCGAGGGGTCTGTTCATGCTGAAGTCGTACCGATCTTCGTCATTCCCGCCAAGCGAAGTGCTGAGCGGGAATGACGGGCCCGATCACACCGGCACGGCGGTGCGCTGCTGCTTGAGGGCGGCGTAGTAGGCCCACAGCAGCCGGGCGGCGACGCCGCGCCAGGGCCGCCAGCGCTCGGCGATCTCCTTCATCTCGTCCTTGCCGGGGCGCTCGGCAAGCTCCAGGGCGTGCTGGGCCGCGACCTGCAAGGCGAGATCGCCCGGCGCCCAGCCGTCGGCGCGGCCGAGGCAGAACAGGATGAACACGTCGGCGGTCCAGGGACCGATCCCGACCACCTCGGTCAGCGCGTCGTGGATCTCCTCCTCGGAGAGGCCGTCGAGGCCGCGTCAGGTCCAGACCGTTGGAGCAGGCCGTGGCGATCGCGCGCAGCGTGCGGATCTTCGGGCGCGACAGCCCGGCGCCTGCCAGGTGACGATCCTCCAGCGCCAGCAGGACATGCGGCTCGAACGGCGCGCAGGCCGCCGCCGTCCGGCCCCAGATCGCCGTCGCGCTCGCCACCGAGACCTGCTGGCCGACGATGATGCGGGCCAGCCCCTCGAAGCCGGCGGGGCGGCGGCGCAGTGGCGGGTCGCCGGCGAGGTCGTGCACGCGCCGCATGATCGCGCACTTGCGCCGCAGCGCGCGCACGCCATCGCGGACGTCGCTGTCCGCGGCGATGATCCTCGGCAGCGGCTTGGGCCGAACGCCAGTTCGCGATTTCGTGTTGCCCACAGGCTTCTTCTCGGTGATCCAACTCGGTCTCTCGCACTCGTTAAGATGAAAGCACGAAGCGGGCAATGGGAGGTTGGGTCGTGGTGTCAGTAGTCTTCCGGTTATCCCTGGCAGCGGGCGTGCTCGTCCTGGCTGCGCTGGGCGGCGCGGTGGCACAGGAGCAGGGCGGGCTCTCCACCTACCGCAACGAGCGCCACGGCTTCTCGCTGAGCTACCCGGCCGGCACGTTCGCGCCCCAGCCGCTGCCCGCCGATGCCGAGGGACGTGTATTCGTCTCGCGCGACGGCCAGGCGCGCCTCCTTGCCGGCGCCCTCGCCAATGCCGAGGGCGTCAACTTGCGCGACTACCGCGCGCTCGTCCTCCAGCAGAGCTATCCCGGCGCCGCCATCGACTACGCACCCGTCGGCGGCACGTGGTTCGTGCTCTCCGGCATCCGCGACGGGATGATGTTCTACGAGCGCGTGACGTTCACCTGCGGCGGCCGGCTCATCAACAGCTGGGCCATGCTCTACCCCGCCGCCGAGCGCCGCCTCTACGACCGCATCGTCGAGCAGGTCGCCCGCAGCTACCGCCCCGGCGAAGGCAGCTGCTAGTGGAGCGGATTTGACATTCGCTACCCACCTAGCCGCGAGCTCACGAGGCGAATGTCAAATCCAAAGCTCCACTAAAATCCTAAATTTGCTAGTGGTCCTTCGATTCTAACATTCGCAGGAGAGGCCGCCGCGGAGGGATGCGAATGTTAGAATTGGACCACTAGAGCCCGCCCGAAGCCCGTGCCGTCACGACCCATGTCGCTGCACCTAGCTTGACCCCATCAGGTCCATCGTGTGCTGCAAGCGCGGATCGCACTGCCGGTAGCGTCGCGGCCCGGAGTTCGGGATTCTCTCGAAGAATCTTGCCCAGAGCTCCGACCCGCGAACATACCGCCAGCATCGTATCGAGGTCGCCGCTTCCAACCTGCTCGTCATGGGCAGTGATATCGATCTCGCGGAAGCCCGCTGTTTCCAGAATGCCGCGCACACGCTCGGGGTTAGCGAACGCGAACGGGCCGGGCGCGTCCGGGTCGTGAGCGGGCTGCGGCGGCAAATGGGCGGACGCGGCCCTGAGCGGCAGGATGTCGAGCGGGTTCTCCTCCAGCGCTCGCCAGCAGACGAAGGCAAGCCGCCCATTCGGCCTGAGACTGCGACGAATGTTGATGAACGCCGCGGTAGGATCAGCGAAGAACATCACCCCGAACCGGGAGAAGGCAGCGTCGAACGAAGCCGGCTCGAACGGGAACACCTGGGCATCTGCTTGGACGAACCGCACGCGTTTGCACCCGTGGGCCGCGCGCTGCGCGAACGCCAGCACCGCAGCCGACAGATCGATCCCCACGACCGTGCCGTCCGGCGCGACTGAACGGGCAAGGTCCAGCGCAGTCTCACCGCCGCCACAGCCTATATCCAGGACACTCTCACCGGGGTGCGGCGCCAGCGCCGCCAAACCGCGCCGGCCAAGCGGAGCAAGTTGCAGCTCCAATAACTCCCGTACCTCTGCCCACGCGCGCACTCGTACTTCGTCTTGGGGTAACGCGGGCAGGGGGCTTACCTGATCCATTCTGCGATCATTGCCTGAAGGTCCGGGACTGTCGAGGTCGCCTAGCATGTGCCTCCAGATCGCGGAATTCGCCTCATTGCGCGGCATGCGGGGAAGAGCAGCAGCGAGCTACAGTCAGTTCGTTGTGGTGGGCGACGAAAACCACCGCTCTCGGTGGCAGCCTGCCGCGAACTTGTCACAGCCCGGCGATGCGGGCGGCCTGCTGGAAGATCTGCACGACGCCGGGATAGGCGCCCAGGATCGAGCTGAGGTCGCCGAGCAGCTGGCTCAGGCGGCTGCGGCTGCCGGGCGTGGGGGTTCCCGAGCGCATCAGGTGCTCCAGCTCGCTCAGCCGGTCGGCGATGTCCTGCGTGTCCGGACGGCCTGCATAGAAGCGCTGCATCTCCACGATGTTGGGCAACACCTGCGCGTAGTCCGCGTGGTAGCTGTTGGCGGCGGCGTAATGGCCGTTGCCGAGCTGGGCGCCCGGCGAGCTCGTGGCCTGCAGGAAGGTATCCGCAGTGCCGAGGCGCGCGCTGCCTGCGCCGGCCAGGACGTGATTGCCCGAGCCCGCCACGATGGCGCCGACCGAAGCGCTGTGGCCGACGTTCACGGTCTGCACGACGCCCTTCTCGAAGTTGATGCGGTAGACCGCGTTCTCGTCGTCGGCGTTGATCTTGTCCGACAGCAGCCGGCGCACCTCCTCCAGTGTCTTTTGCTGGCCGGTGAACAGGGATGTGTGGCCGTCGCTGCTGGAGATGAACAGGCACGGCTTCTCGGTGCGCGAGAAGAAGCGTGCGAGCACGAGAGCGCCCACCGCCATCGCCACGCCCGCCGCGGACTCGGTGAAACCGGCACGCGTGGTACCGTAGGTGAAAGCACCGATACCGCCGGCCAGGAGCGCCAGCACCAGGGCCCAGACCAGCCTGCTCGGAACCTTGATGGTGCCCGAGGATATGGTGGCAATGTTGGGGATGCTGATGGTGCTCTTGGGCGTGATCAGCACACGTCTTTCGATCGTGAGCTGGCCGAACGTCTCGCCCTTGGGCTGTCTGCTCCCATGGCCCAGAAAGTCCAGCATTACATCCCCACACGCACGCACGACCTGGGTCAGCGTATATGAGTGGTCCGGCGGGAACAACCAACGGGCGGGAAAGAGTGAAATGGTGCGGCCGTGGGTGGTGAGCGATAGTCGGGAGGGTTCGCCGGCGTGTTGCTGGCGCAATGCGGAAGCTGCCAGCTCTCCATCCGCCAACTGACATGGCGCCATGACGACGACGCAAACGAACCCTTCGGTCTTTCGCTTCGCGCCGAGCCCAAACGGCGAGCTTCACCTTGGCCATGCGCTGTCCGCGCTCGTCGGCTACCAGCGGGCGCGCGCCTGCGGCGGCCGCTTCCTGCTGCGCATCGAGGACATCGACACGGGCCGCTCGAGGCCGCAGTTCATCGCGGGCATCTTGGCCGACCTCGCGTGGCTCGGCATCGCCTGGGAGGAGCCCGTCGTCCTGCAGTCACAACGGCTCCCCGCCTATCGCGCTGCCGCGGAGCGGCTCGAGAAGATGGGCCTGCTCTATCCCTGCTTTGCCACCCGCGCCGAGATCGAGGCCGCCGCCTCCGGCGACGCCCGCGACCCCGACGGCGCTCCGCTCTATCCCGGCCTCTACAAGAACCGCGACCCCGCGGAGATCGGGCGGCGGCGGGGGGCAGGCGAACCGTTCGCGTTGCGCATCGACATGCAGGCAGCGGTCGCCGCCGCGGCCGCCAGGCTCGGGGGCAGGCCCCTGGTCTTCACCGAGCTTGCGGAGGACGGCACGCCGCGCACGATCGAGGCGCGGCCGGAGCGCTGGGGTGACGCGGTGATCGTGCGCAAGGACACGCCCACGAGCTACCATCTGGCCGTCGTGGTCGACGACGCCTGGCAGGGCGTAACCCACGTCACCCGGGGGCGCGATCTCTATCCCGCCACGGACCTGCATCGCCTGCTGCAGGCGCTCCTGGATCTGCCGGCGCCCGCCTATCATCACCACCGGCTGATCACCGACGCCACCGGCCGCAAGCTCGCCAAGAGCGCCCGCGACACCAGCCTGCGCTCCCTGCGCGAAGGCGGACATAGCCCCGCCGACGTCCGCCGCCTGGTGGGGCTGGATTGAGGGCTGTTCGTCTGTTCCCTCTCCCCATTCTTTTCCAGAATGGGAGAGGGTTAGGGTGAGGGGCGGCCGCTTGCTCCGGCGGTTGTGGCCGCCCCTCACCCCGGCCCTCTCCCCGTAAGAACGGGGAGAGGGAGAAGACGCCCAAATTCCAACATCGATTCTCGCCATGTTGACAGGGATTGCGGCGGGGTCCGCAAATGGATGTGCGGATGCATCGCACGGTGGTTCGGCTTGCCTGTCTCGCGGCTGCGTTCGCGATCCTCCTCGCTGTTTCGGCACAGGCGCGCGATCCGCGCCGCTCCAATCTCGGGGCAGCCGACGTCGCGCCCGCCCAATCCGTGCAGCGCAAGGACCAGATCGCGGGCGGCGATTTCGGCGCCAGGCTGGCGGCCGTGGCGCGGCGGCAGACCTCGCATTTCGTGTTCTACAATCCCGCCTACATGAAGATCGGCTACCCCATGGGCGACGTGCCCGCCTATTTCGGCGTATGCACCGACGTGGTGGTGCGGGCCTACCGGGCGCTCGGCATCGACCTGCAGGTGGTGGTGCACAAGTCGGGTGCCGGCTCCGGTGACACCAACATCGACCACCGCCGGGTCGAGGTGCTGCGCTCGTTCTTCGGCCGTGCCGGCACGAGCCTGCCGATCACCGCCAATCCGGCCGACTACAAGCCGGGCGACATCGTCACCTACTACATGCCGAACGGCTGGCTCTCCAAGACCCACATCGCCATCGTCGCGGCGGAGAAGACGGCGACGGGCGTGCCCCTGATCGTGCACAACCGCGGCTGGGGCGTGCAGGCCGAGGACTGGCTGTTCGCCGAGAAAATCACCGGCCATTTCCGCTACGCCGGCCCGCGCTGAGCCAGGCGAAGCCGAGAGAAAGCCGCGGCAGTCCACTGGCTATTGTCGCTTAACCATACGTTAACGCTCTTGCCCCAGCCTGATCGAAGCGGCGCGTGAGCCTTTGCAGGCCTTACGCCGCGCTTCGGCCCGCCGATCGTTCCGAGTAGAGGCGCCGCAGTGCCTAGAGCGCGCGCGTAGCTCCCACTCATCTCGGAACCATCCTGGGTCGAATTCCCATGCAATTCCTCGAGCAGCTTCTCAACGCCGGCTGGCACGATCTCCTGGGCTGGACCTCGATCGTCGCGGGCCTCGCCGTTGCCGCCCACGCGCTGGCCTTCGGTCGACCAAAACCGGGCGCAGCCCACATCATGCGGGCCTACCGCCCGGCCGAATGGTCGGCGCGACAATCGACCCACGAGCGCATCCGGCCGATGGACCAGGTCGTCCAGTGGGAGAGAGTGGCCGCCATCGTCGAGAGAGGCTTCGTCCAGGTCGAGGCGATCGCCGACCTGCAGGTGCGCGCCGCCCGGGAGCTGGAGGCGGTCGACGACGGGCTCATCCGGCTGCTCGCGGAATACAAGCCCGACGCGATGCGCTCCATCCGCCAGACCAAATCCCTGCCCTGCTCCTGCTCCTGCGCCGCTCAGCCGAGCCCCTCGCCGCTTAGCGTCCATCCGACTTTGATGGAACCTCGACCGGCATTCCGTACTCACCGTTGTCATCCCGTGCTTGCCTGCCCTCGGACTCGTTCCAAGGGTCACCGGGATCCAGGTATCCACGAACGGCGGAGCGAGCTGAGGAATGGATCCCGGCAACAAGTGCCGGGATGACTGTTGTGCGTGTGGCGTGGATTATCGCTTCCGCGTTCGCTCCGCGGGAATGACGCAGGCTGCTATCCGGTAACCGCCGGCGCCGGCGCGAAGAATTCGATCAGCGCATCGAGCAGCGCGTCGGGCGCCTCGGCCAGCAGCATGTGTCCGCACTCGGAAATCGCGACAGACCGGCCGCCTGGGATCAGCCCCGCCAGCTCCCGCCCGGCCTTGGGCGGCGTCATGATGTCGTTGGCGGCGATGACGACGAGGGCCGGGCAGCGCACCTTGCGCGCGGCCTCCGGACCCGACTTCCACGCGCCGCAAGCCGCGAGATCGGTGTGCAGGACACCCGGCTGGTTGCGCGCGAACAGGGCCAGCGTGCCGCCGGTCATCCACATGCCGGGCGCGGGATTGCCGCCGATCTTGGCACTCGCGCCGTGCGCCCACGCCGTCATCATCTGGTAGGCGCGGGCGGGCTCCTCCTTCGCCGCGGCGAGCAGATCGCGATGCACCGGGATGGCGGCCGCCGTGCCCAGCAGAGCGACGCGCGTCACGCGTTCGGGCATCGCCGCGGCAGCCTCCAGCGCGATCGCCGCGCCCATGGAGTGGCCGACGACGGCCGCCTGCTGCACGCCGGCCGCGTCCAGCAGCGCGCCGACCCAGCTCGCCATGCTCTCGACCGAGGCAAGCGGCGGCCCGTCAGAGCGGCCGTGCCCCGGCAGATCGGCCGCCAGCACGGAGTATCCATGCCACGCGAACCAGCGCGCCGGCAGCTGCCACACGGTGTGGTCGCACCCCGCCCCATGCACGAACACGACCACCGGCTTGGCCGCATCGAACGACCGCCCGCCCGTCGCCGCATGCACCTTCCGCCCGTCAACTTTCAGCTCCATGAAATCACCTTGTCACAAGTCCCCAACGCGGGCCGCAGTGCCCTTCTCCCCTTGGGGAGAAGGTGCCCGTCGAGCCGGAGGCTCGCCTTCGGCGAGACGGGCGGATGAGGGGGCCTTCACCGCAAGACAGGAAGTCCCCCCTCACCAGTTCGGCCGAAAGACTTACGACCGCGCAATCGAGGTCGCTTGTGTGGCCCGCGAGATGCACGCGGCTGTAAGTCATGGCCTCACGTCCTCTCCCCAGAGGGGAGAGGAGCCGCGATTGCTGCGCCCAATATGTGCGATCGCGGAATGGAAGCATCGGCCTCACCCCTTCTGCGAGGCGGCAAGCGCCTGGGAAAGGTCGTCGGTGAGGTCCGCGGCATCCTCGAGGCCGATCGACAGGCGCACCAGCTCCTCGCCGACGCCCGCCTTGGCGAGGTCCTCAACGCTCATCTGCTGGTGCGTGGTGCTGGCGGGGTGGATCACGAGCGACTTGGCGTCGCCGACATTGGCCAGATGCGAGAACACCTTGAGCCGCTCGATCAGCCTGGCGCCGGCCTTGCGCCCGCCCTTGATGCCGAAGCTCAGGATGGCGCCCGCGCCCTTCGGCATCTGCCGCCTGGCGAGCGCGTGATCGGGATGGCTCTCGAGACCGGGATACTTCACCCACGCGACGGCTGCGTTCTTCTCCAGGAAACCCGCGACGGCCTCGCAGTTGGCGACGTGGCGCGCCATGCGCACGGGCAGCGTCTCGATGCCCTGCAGCAGATAGAAGGCATTGGCGGGGCTCATGCAGGCGCCGAAGTCGCGCAGGCCCTCGGCCCGCGCGCGCGCGATGAAGGCGCCGGGGCCGAACTCGTCGGCGAAGGCGATGCCGTGATAGCCGGCGTAGGGCTCGGTCATGGTCGGGAACTTGCCCGCCGAGGCCAGCCAGTCGAAGCGGCCGCCGTCGACGACAATACCGCCGATGGCGATGCCGTGGCCGCCCAGGAACTTGGTGGCGGAATGCATGACGATGTCGGCACCGTGCTCGATGGGGCGGCACAGATAAGGCGTGGCGAAGGTGGAGTCGACCGCCAGCGGCAAGCCGTGCCTGTGCGCGATCCCGGCCACTGCCTCGATGTCCAGCACCTCGAGCCCGGGATTGCCGAGCGTCTCCGCGAACAGCAGCCGCGTCTTGTCGGTGATGGCGCGCTCGAAGCTCTCGGGGTAACGCGGGTCGACCAGCGTCGTGGTGATGCCGAAGCGCGGCAGGGTATGCATGAACATGTTGTGCGAGCCGCCGTAGATGCGTGCGGAAGCGACAATGTGCCCGCCCGCACCCATCAGCGTGGCGACGATGAGATGCAGCGCCGCCTGGCCGCTGGCGGTGGCGACCGCGCCGACGCCGCCCTCCAGCGCCGCAATCCGCTCCTCCAGCACCGCCACCGTCGGGTTGGAGATGCGCGAATAGATGTGCCCCGCGCGCTCGAGATTGAACAGGGCGGCGGCGTGCTCGGTGTCGTCGAACACGTAGGACGTGGTCTGGTAGATGGGCACCGCCCGCGCGCCCGTCGTCGGGTCGGGCCGCTGGCCGGCATGCAGGGAGAGCGTGTCGAAGCGCGGGACCGCGCGGTGTGGTCATTGGGGTTCCCGCGTACGCCGCCGGGATTCGCGATCCCCATGCGGGGAGGTTACGGGTGGGGGTAGCGTCGCTCGACACATCAGTTCCCCCACCCGGCGCTTCGCGCCGCCCTCTCCCGCAAGTGGGGAGGGAAAGAACGCGTGGCTCTCGCTCATAGCAGTTGCTCCGATGATCGCATCGTGCAGGCAACGTACACGCCTGCGCGCACGCCCGTCCATCGATCCGGCATCTTACAGAACCTCGAACACCGTGACCCGCACCTTGTCCGGCAAGCCGCGCGGCCGTCGCCACGAAGACGCTGCGGTTCAGCCAGTCGTAGCTGCCCGCGGGCGCCTCGAACGTCGGCACGGTGCGGAAGTAGACCAGCGCGGGATCGACGGCTTCGCCGCGCGACATCCGTTCCATCACCTCGGGCGACGCGCGTCGAATGCCACGGTTGGTGACGGCGATCTCTACGCCGTCGCGCGTCCGAATGGAGTAACGAGCCACCAGCTCCAGGATGCCGTCGCCACGCACGTACTGCCAGTCGGCGCCGCCGGGCACGATCTCGGCCTCGAGGCGGGGCCCCCGCACCGCTCCGCCGAGAATCTGGATGATCCGCCGCCGCCCATGCGGCATCGTCCCGAGGTCGCGGATCGGTCCCACCGCCACATCGATATCGCAGACGTGGGCGAGCTCAGGCGTCGCAGTCGACACGCGCACCTCGCTCTCGGAACTCCTCTCCCCTCGAGGGAGAGGACGTGAGGTCATGACTTACGGTCGCGTGCACGCTAGCCAACGATCATATGCGCTGATGGCGCGATCGTAAGTCATTTGGCCGAACTGGCGAGGGGCGACTTTCTAGCTGATGCAAAATGAAGGCCCCCTCACCCCGGCCCTCTCCCCAAGGGGAGAGAGGGATCGCGCCGGTCCGATAACGCCTCAATACGTCTTGGCCTTGGCGGCGGGACCCTTGCCGCGCACCTCGTTGATGGCGTTGGCTGCGGCCACCGCCATCAGCCGCACGTCGTTGAGGATGGTGCACATCTGGAAACCCGCCTCGAAGCGGCGCAGCGCCGTCGCCGGACCGTCGGTGTGCACGCCGGCGATGTGGCCCCACTTGCGCGTGGTCTTGACGATGATGTCGATGGCGGTCAGCACTTCCTTGTCGGTGGGATCCAAGGTCGGCGGCTTGCCCATGCTGAGCGACAGGTCGGAGGGGCCGACGTAGACGCCGTTGATGCCCTTCACCGACAGGATCTCCTCCAGGTTGTTCACGGCCGTGCGGGTCTCGACCATGGCGAACACCAGGATTTCCTCGTTGGCCTTCTGCCAGTAGTCCGCGCCGTACTGGGAGGCGCGATACGGCCCGAAGCTGCGCTCGCCCATCGGCGGATAGCGGCTGGAGCGCACCAGCGCCTCGGCTTCGGCCTTGGTGTTGATCATCGGGCAGATGATGCCCATGGCGCCCGCGTCGAGCGCGCGCATGATCTGGCCGGGATCGTTCCACGGCACGCGCACGAGCGGGGTCGCGTCGCCCGCGCTCTGGATGGCCTGCAGCAGCGGCACGGCGTCGTTGATGTTGCTGCCGCCGTGCTGCATGTCGAGGGTGACGCTGTCCCAGCCCTGGGCGGCGTAGGTTTCCACGGCATACGGATCGGGTATGGCGACCCAGCCGCCCACCGCGCGCACGCCCTCGGCGATCTTCTTCTTCAGCAAATTGGGTTTCATCTCATGCTCTCCTCATGCTCGGCGTTATGCCCGCGTCGTGTCGAAGACGCGCCTTCGACATTGGCGGACACCCACGCAACTCTCCACTGGCAATCCTATACTGGCGTGGATCCCCGTCTTCACGGGGATGACGTCTTCAATGAATCTCGTCCTGCTTGGCGAGCGCATCTTTCAGCTTGGCCACGTTGAAGCCCGGCGCGCGCGCCATCTCCAGGATCACGGCCTCCTTGCGGGCCAGCAGATCGCAGGCGGCCGGGATCTTCGCCGCCACCGCCTCCGGGATCGTCACCGCGCCGTGCCGGTCGGCGTGCACGAGATCGCCCGAGCGTACGAGCATGCCGGCCACCCGTACCTCCTTGCCGAAGTCGGCCAGATGCACGTGCGCGTGGCTCGGCATGACCGAGCCCGCCAGTGCCTGGAAGCCCGGCGCCCACTGGTCGATGTCGCGGATGCAGCCGTCGGTGACGACGCCGAGCAGCCCCAGCCCCTTGTGCACGGCGCTCATCACCTCGCCCCAGAAGGCGCCGAAGCCGACATCATGGCCGTCGAGATCCTGGATCACCATGATGCCGGGGGCGGGCTTGCCGGCGATGTACTCGTAGTAGGCGATGCGCTGGGTGCGCTGGGCCTTGGCGTCGAGCTCGTGTGCGTGCGTGGTGCGGATGGTCGCCGTCTTGGCGTACCCGACGATGGGCGGCATCTGCGGGAACGGGCAAACCAGCGGCTTCACGGTGAAACCGGTCAGGCGCCGCTCAGGCGCCACGATCTCCAGCGCGTTGCAGATGGTCGGCGTGTCGTAGGTCTTCAGCTTCTCGAGCAGGGCGGCATCGATCACGGAACTCTCCTGGAACTAACTGGGCAAATTAGTCAAACACGGCGTGTCATACCGGGGCTTGTCCCCGGTATCCAGCTCTCCGCGAACGCCGGAACGCGCGGCACGATTGATCCCGGCGACAAGCACCGGGATGACAGCGTCGGAAGGTGTCGGAACGGCGCTCATCACGCGCCCGCCTGCTGGATGCGGCGCTCGTCGACGCCGACCTCGCGCGCGGCGGCGATGATGGCGGCCCAGGTATCGTCGGGCAACGGAATGCCTTCGGCCAGGCGCTGCTTGCGCATGCGCTGCTCCGGCTCGCCGGGAGTGAGGACCTCGCCGCCGGGCACGATCGGCTTGGCGCTCTTGTAGTAGCCGATGTAGCGCTTGACGTCCTCCGAGAAGAGCCCGCCGGGATCGATCACGGCGGGGTTGACGTAGAACGACAGCATGCCGTTGCCGCCGAACGATCCCTTGCCTTCGCCGGTGGCCTTCATGCCGGTCAGGGAGCCGCCGAGCAGCTCGCACATCAAGGCGAGGCCCGAGCCCTTGTGATCGCCGAAAGCGCGGATGGCGCCCTTGCCCTTGGTGGCCGAACGCAGGCCCGTCGCGGTATATTCGCCGTAGAGCACGTGCGGATCGGTGCTCGTCTTGCCGTCGAGATCGATCAGGGCGTTCTCGGGCAGCTTCTTGCCGCCCTGGCTGGCCACCAGCACCTTGCCCTCGGCCACCACCGAGGTGGCGAAGTCGAGCACGACAGGCGGCTGACCCGGCCGGGGCACGCCGACGCAGAACGGCGCCGTCGACAACCGGCGCTCGGTGCCGCCGAAGGGCGCCACCAGCACGCTGCCCGATGCGTTGACGAAATGCACGGAGACGAGCCCCGCCTCCGCCGCCAGCTCCGCCCAGTCGCCGACGCGGCCGATGTGCCCGGCGTTCCGCAGCGCCACCATGGAGAGACCCATGGCCTTGCACTTCTCGATGCCGATGTTGACGGCCTGCGGCGTCACCGTCTGGCCGAACCCGTGCAGCCCGTCGACCACGGCGAGCACCGGCGTCTCGGTCACGATCTTGGCCTCGCGGTCGGCGTGCACGACGCCCTCGCGCTTCCACTGCAGATAGCGCGGCACGCGGGCGACGCCGTGGCTGTCGTGACCGGTCAGGTTGGAGGACACCAGGTACTTGCCGATCCGCTCGGCCTCCGCGGCCGAGCACCCGGCCTTGGCAAACACCTCGCCCACCAGCTCGGTCAGCGGCCCCGCTTTGATCGTCACCATCCAGATGCGTCCCTCTCCCTGGGCCCCTGTCATACCAAGGCCTGGGCCAGCTTAGAGCAGCACCGTGCGCAAGTCATGGGGGCCGTGCATGCCAATCCGACAGGGCTGGGTGCCAGGCGCGCCGGTATTGAGCAATTGGAAAGCCCCGAGCGGGTCTTGGCATCGGCCCGCGAGCGGGGGCATCATGCGGCTGGCAGCTCCAGGGATACCGAGCAGATGAGCGAGCCCAAGCGAAAGAACGTAGCCCGCGAAGGCGCCGGCGGCCGCACCGTGCACGACGTCGGCGGCCTCGAGTTCGGTCCCATCGACCGCTCAGAGCACGACCTGGCGCTGTGGGAGAAGCGCACCGACGCCCTGCTGATCCTGCTGCGCGACAACAAGCGCCGCGTGCTGTCCGTCGATGCCCATCGCCGCATGATCGAGAGCTACGGCGAGCAGGAGTACGACCGCACCACCTACTACGAGAAATGGATCCGCTCCGTCCGCAACCTCCTGGTCGAGCAGGATGTCCTCACGCGCGAGGAGATCGAGGCCAAGATGGCCGAGGTGCGGGCGAAACACGAGAAGGCAGGCCGCAAGACGTCCAAGGAAACGGTGCCGTGGTGACGAAGCGCGCACGCCCGCGCAGCCCGACCGGTCCTGCGAGCGCTTTCGCGGCGGGCGATCGCGTGCGCGTGTCCAAGCGACCCGTGCTCGGCCATTGCCGCACGCCCTGGTATCTGCGCGGGAAACCGGCGTGGTGGCGATCGTGCTTGGACGCTTTCGCAACCCCGAGGGGCTCGCCTATCACAAGCCGGGGCTGCCGGCGCAGGTTCTCTACAAGGTGCGATTCAAGCAGAGCGACCTGTGGGGCCGCTACGGCGGCCCGGCGGGAGATCAGCTCGAGGCAGACATCTACGAGCATTGGCTCGAGCCGCTGCGATAGGAGTGCAGGCCATGCACGACCACGATCATGACCACGACGACCATGACGATCACGACCATGCCCATCCGCATGCCCCGCCCCAGAGGGATCACGACGCCGATCCCGCCGGCGCCTACGAGGTGCTGGAGGAGGCCATCCGCGCGCTGCTGATCGAGAAGGGCGTGGTGACCGGCCAGGAGATCGCCGCCCAGGTCGATCTGATGGACAGCCGCTCTCCGGCTTTGGGCGCCAAGGTGGTGGCGCGGGCCTGGACCGATCCGGCCTTCAAGAAGCGCCTCCTGAAGGACACCCGCGCGGCGCTGGCCGAGCTCGGCATCGACATCGGCACGCTCGCCGAGTTCCACACGGTGGAGAATACGCCCAAGGTGCACAACGTGATCGTCTGCACGTTGTGCTCCTGCTATCCCAAGATGCTGCTGGGCGTCCCGCCGGCCTGGTACAAGAGCCTGGCCTACCGGTCGCGCACCGTCGTCGACCCGCGCGGCGTGCTCGCCGAGTTCGGCGTCGAGCTGCCGAAGGGGGTCGAGGTGCGGGTGCACGATTCCACCGCCGACCTGCGCTACATCGTGCTGCCGATGCGGCCGAAAGGCACCCGGGACTGGAGCGAGGAGCAGCTCGCTGGGATCGTCACGCGCGACAGCATGGTCGGCACCGCCATCCCTGCCGTTCCCGCCAAGCCTTCCGCGCCCGCAAGAGCAAGGCGGCGTAACCGGATCCCCTGACTGGCGGTTCGGGCCTCGCGCCGACGGTTGGCCGGCAGCTACTCCGCGGCTTGCGCCCTCGGCGCCGCCACGCCGAACTGCCAGAGCTCCTCGATCAGGTGGAACAGCTCCGCTTCGCGAGCCCTGATCTCGCGCGCCTTCCACTCCTTGCGGCCGCGCAGGTCCTCGTTGAGGGACACCACCGGCGCGCCCGGCGTATTGAAGTAGGCGTCGAGCTTGCGGGCGAGCTCGTGATTGCCGGCCTTGTCGTTCTGATCCTTCGTCACGAGCACGAGGTTGCCGAGCGAGTCCGTGCACAGCTCGCGATCGGCGGGATCGGGATGCCATCGGCGCCATTCGCTGCTGCCGCCGAACTTCTTGGGCAGCACGTGCTCGACCGTCATGGTAGCCGGCAGCAGCGACAACTCGGGCCTGCCCACCTTGGCGTCGGTCAGGCGCAGCAGCAGGTGCTTTGCGGTCGAGGCGTGACGCCCGTGCATGTCGCGCAGATTGTGTTGGATCGTGCGCAGCTCGGCGCGCGTCAGCTGGAGCGGGCCGTCCTTGCCCATCACGTCGCGCCCGGATTCGATGGCGTCGATCACCGAGCCGAAGCGCCGTGCGCGCTTGGAGCCGCCGATCCCCAGTATGCGCACTCCGAAGGCCAGGCGATCGAGGCTGGCCAGGAAGCGTTCGAGCGCTCCGGCGTCCTTGCCGTTCTTCATCCACCACGCCAGCGCGACGGGCTTCCAATCGGAGAAGGAGTGCCAGCCGAGATAGCGCAGGTACTGGACGATGGCCTCGGAGCGCGCACTGCCGCTGTGGCGCGCGTGCCGGATGTCGTTCATGATGCGCGCCACCGGCTGCAGCACGTCCTCGATGAACGACTGCGCGCCACGGCTCTTGGCGATCTCGATGATGCCGGCGATGACCTGGCTGCCGGGCCGGCCGTACATGGCACGGATGTGGCTGAACAGGCTTTCGAATTCCTCGCCCAGGGACGTCTCCGCCTCGTTCCAGATGGCGAGACAGCGCGCGTCGGCCGGAGAGGCAACGCTGCCTAGCAGCTCCGCCTTGAGAATATCGTTGCGCGCCAATTCCTTACCGGTCGTGTTGAGCACCGTGAACATACGGTGGGCCCGATCGATGCCGGTGGTGGCGACGAGCACCACGCAGCAGCGCTCGAGCAGAAATTCGGCGAGCCGCCTGCGCTCCGCGGCGTCGAGCGCCGTCAGCACGGCCACGATGTGGTCGCGCACCTCCACGATCCGCTCCTGCGACGGCGACAGGCCTTCCGGGGTCGCCGGCACGCGGGTGGCACCGGGCGCGCGCACGTGGTCGAGAAAGAACTTGTCCTCGGCTCCCCTGAGCTTCAGGCGGGGAAGCGCGCTCGGGTCCGGCGCGACCTGGATCGCTCCCAGCAGCCGCGTGTTTGCCGGCCTGTCCGCGGGCGTGTCGATGTCGCGCAGCGCGCACAGCAGGATGGTGAGCGTGGTCAGCCGCTGGAAGCCGTCGATGACCTCGAGATTGCGGCTGCGCGTGCGCCAGGGCAGGCGCGAGGGCGCGAGCGCGCCATCGCGGTCGATGAACAGCATGGTTCCGAGGAAATAGTCACCTGCCGCGCCAGCTTCGGCTTCGTCGAGCGCCAGGCTGATGTCGTCCAGCAACTGGCCGGCCTCCTTGGGCGTCCAGGCGAAAGAGCGCTGGAAGGAGGGCGCTTGGATAAGATTGGCGAGTAGCTCGAATACGTGCACGATCTGCGCGGTGAACATGAGCGGCGCTCTCGTTTATGGCGGCACCCGACTCAGTGCATGTTTCAATTTGCCGGTGCAATAAAAACATCATACTTGCCTCCAACAATCGTTTGTGCTGCGCGGCCCGACGGACGCGCGCGGGAGGCTCACTGCTCTATCGACCATCCCACAGGTGATGCAAAAAAGCGACCCCGATGCTTGAAGCGGTCTTCGCGCTCGCCCGCCCTCTGCTCAACGCCCTCGACCCCGAGCAGGCGCACGAGCTGACGCTGCGGTCGATGGAGGCCGGCATCTATCCGCGCAGCACCGCGCCGGACGACAGCCGGCTGGCGGCGAGCGCGTGGGGCCTCGCGTTCCCCAATCCGCTCGGCATCGCCGCGGGCTTCGACAAGGACGCGCGCGTGGTCGCGGCCGTGCTGGGCATGGGGCTCGGCTTCGCCGAGATCGGCACCGTCACGCCGCGGCCGCAGCAGGGCAACCCGCGCCCGCGCGTCTTCCGCCTGCTCGGGGATCGCGCACTTATCAACAGGCTCGGCTTCAACAACGGCGGGCATGCCGCGGCACTGGCGCGACTCCAGCGCCACCCCCTGAGCGGCATCGTCGGCGTCAACGTCGGGGCCAACAAGGATGCGCCCGATCGCGCCGCCGACTACGTCGAGGGCATCCGCTGCTTCTACGACGTCGCCAGCTTCTTCAGCGTCAACGTTTCCTCACCCAACACGCCGGGCCTGCGCGACCTGCAGGCCCCCGCGGCGCTCGACGATCTGCTGGCGCGCGTGCTGGCGGCGCGGGCGGAATTGACGGCCGCTGGCAAGCCCAGGCGCCCGGTCGTGGTGAAGCTCGCTCCCGACCTTGCCGAAGCCGACCTGGAGCCGGTCGTCGGCGTGCTGGTGAGCCGGGGCGTGGACGGCATCGCCGTCAGCAACACCACGCTGTCGCGCTTGGGCGTGAGCGACAGCGCCCGCGGCCGCGAATCCGGCGGGTTGTCGGGGCGCCCGCTGTTCCACCGCTCGACGGTCATGCTCGCCCGCGTCTATCGGCTGACGCAGGGGCGCATTCCGCTGATCGGCATCGGCGGCATCGACTCGGGCGCCGCGGCGATTGCCAAGATCGAGGCCGGCGCCACGCTGCTGCAGCTCTACACCGGCCTCGTCTTCGAGGGGCCTGGGCTGGTTGCCCGCATCAAGCAGGATCTGGTGCAATACGCCGCGCGCGAGAAGCTCGCCCGCATCGGCGATGCCACCGGCCGCCGCGCCGAGGACTGGGCAGCGCGCCCGCTCGAGCCGTAGGCGGCTACGCCGCGGATGCCGTCAGGCGGGTAAGGAAGCCGCCGACGGCCGCCTTGTCGATCCAGCGCATGACCGCGACGAGATCGTGCTCGGGATCGATCCAGACGATGTTGCTGCCGGCGCCGGTGGCATAGAAGCAGGACTCCGGTGCACCGCGGTAGCGCACGCCGGCCCGGTTGAGCCACCACAGGTAGCCGTAGCTGCCGTTGGTCGGCGACGGCGTGGTCATCGCCTCGATCCACGCCGCGGGGATCAGCTGCCTGTCACCCCAGCGTCCGCGGCGGGCGATCAGCAGGCCGAGCCGCGCATGATCGCGCGCGCCGATGAACATGCCGCCGCCCCAGTGCGCGCCGCCCGAGACCGACTGCACGCGCTTGCCGCCAATCTCGGTCCAGGACGTGGAATAGCCGTGCCACTGCCAGTCCCTGGACGCGCCGATCGGGTCCATGACGCGCTCGCGCAGCACCTCCGGCAGCGCGCGCCCGAAGCGCTGCAGCAGGCAGAAGGCCAGCAGGTTCACCCGCACGTCGTTGTACTCGTAGAAGGTGCCGGGGGTCTTGAGCTCGCGGCGCTGGCCCTTGCGGCTGTTGTCCGCGCCGACGCCCAGCTGCCGGTTGTGATCGACCTGGTCGGACTTGCCCCAGATCTCGCCCTGCCACTCGCTCGACTGCTGCAGCAGATGCCGCCACGTGATGGCGGCGTTGTGCGCACTGGCGAACCATGGGCCCTTGACCGTCGCGCCGACCGGCTCGTCGACGCTGCCGATCAGTCCGTCGGCGACGGCGAGACCGGCGAGCACGGCGAGGTAGCTCTTGGCGACCGAGAAGGTCATGTCGGCGCGCGCGGTGTCGCCCCACTCGGCGGCGATGCGGCCGCCCTCGAGGATCAGGCCGGCCGGGCTGCCGCGCGGTATCACGGGCCCCACGATCTCGGTCCAGGGCCCCTTCTCGTCCCACTCGACATTGCCGACGTAGCGTCCGTCCGGATAGTAGAGGCTGGCCGGCCATGGGCTGTCGCTGGCGAGCGCGAAATCGACGGCGGCCTCCAGCTTGGCGGGATCGAGGCGGACTTCCGCCGGCGAGACGTCTGCCCACGCAGCCGCATCGGGGACATAGGCATCGCGAGCGTTCGTGACTGTGGTCATCGGGGGCCTTCCTCGATCAGTTCATCTGTGCCTGCACGCCCTCTTGCAGCGCCAGGACGTGGCCGGCCAGGTAGAGCGAGCCGCAGATCAGGATGCGCATGGGGCGGCCCTCGACCTTCTGCAGGCGGGCGAGCGCGGCCTCGACATCAGGCGCGGCATCGGCGGCCAGACCGACTGACACGGCGAGCTTGGCCAAGGCCGCCGGCTCATGCGTGACCTCGGGGCTGCCCGGGTTGGGCACGGTGACGACGCGGCGCACGAGGCCCCGGAATTGCGATAGAAACCCGGCGGCGTCCTTCTTGCCCATCATGCCGACGATCAGGCCGACGGGCTTGGGCGCCCGCTCCTCCAGCTCGGCCAGCGTCTGCGCGATCGCCTCGGCGCCGGCAACGTTGTGGGCGCCGTCGAGCCACAGCTCCGAGCCCGGCGTCAGCAGGCGCGACAACGGCCCGTTGGCAAGCCGCTGCATGCGGGCCGGCCAGCGCACGTCGAGGAGGCCGCGCTCCACGCTCGCGTCCGTGATGCCCAGCGACTTCAGCTGCAGTGCGGCGGCAATCGCGGTGCCGGCGTTGGTCACCTGGTGCCGACCCATCAGGGCGGGCAGCGACAGGTCCATGAGCCGCTCGGCACTCTGATAGACGAGGCGGCCGCGTTGCTCGAAGGCCTCGTAGTCCTCGCCCCAGAGCGTCAGCGGCGCCTGCACCTCGATGGCCCTGGCGCGGATGGCGGCCAGCGCTTCCTCCGGCTGGTGCGAGATCACCGCCCGCACGCCGCGCTTGAGGATGCCGGCCTTCTCGCGCGCGATCAGGGCGATGCTCTCGCCGAGCCAATCGGCGTGGTCCATGGAGACGGGCGTGATCACCGACAGTGCCGGACGGGCAACGACATTGGTGGCGTCGAGCCGACCGCCGAGCCCCACCTCCAGGATTACGGCGTCGGCCGGATGCTCGGCGAAGGCCAGGAAGGCCGCCGCCGTCGTCACCTCGAAGAACGTCACGGGCGCACCGGCGTTGGCGCGCCGTGTTCGCTCCAGCAGCTCGACCAGCTCTGTCTCGCCGATCGGACGCGCCTCTCCGTCGGCACCGGCGATCTCGATGCGCTCGTGGAAGCGCACGAGGTGCGGCGAGGTGTAGACGTGGACGCGCTTGCCCGCGGCCTGCAGCATGGCCTTGAGCAGTGCGGCGGTGGAGCCCTTGCCGTTGGTGCCGGCGACATGGATGACGGGCGGCAGGCGGTCCTGCGGGTTGCCGAGCTTGGCCAGCAGGGCCTCGATGCGGCCGAGCGACAGGTCCATGCGCCGCGGATGCAGCACCTTCAGCTCGGCCAGCAGCTCGTCGCTCTTGCGCATGGCGCCCCGTAGCACACTCGCAGGGAAACGCTAAGAGGGTATGGGCAATTCCCTCCGGAAGTCGTCATGCCCGCCAAGCGGAGCGCTGAGCGCGCATCGAGCCGCGCATGTCGAGACCTGGTCGGATTCCGGCTGTCGCTCCGCCCGCGGGAATGACGACGATCCCGTTTCCCGGATCAGTTCAGCGCGCCGTCGCGCCCACCCTTGGTGCGGGGCTTGTCGGGATCGCGGGTGGTCTCGCGCGCATCGTAGCGCTCGCTCTCTTCGAGCGGCTCGGCGTCCAGCACGTCGTCGTAAGATCGCGCCAGCGACTCGATGGTCGTGCCGTCGACGACGCTGCCGTTGAGGTGGCCGTTTTCCTTGACCGCGACCGGCCTCGCGGCCACGCGCATCGCCGCGGCGTTGCCGGTCAGGAGCCGGCACAGGCGCGACAGCGTCTCGCGCAGCTGATGGCGGTGCACGACCATGTCGATCATGCCGTGCGCCAGCAGATACTCGGCCTTCTGGAAGCCCTCGGGCAGCTGCTCGCGTATGGTCTGCTGGATGACGCGGGGACCGGCAAAGCAGATGAGCGCGCCGGGCTCCGCGATATGGATATCGCCCAGCATGGCATACGACGCGGTGACGCCGCCGGTGGTCGGATCGGTCAGCACGACGATGTAAGGCAGCCGCGCCTCGCGCAGCATCTGCACGGCAATGGTCGTGCGCGGCATCTGCATGAGCGAGAGGATGCCCTCCTGCATGCGCGCGCCACCCGAGGCCGCAAACAGGATGAAAGGCGTGCGCTTCTCGACGGCGTGCAGCATGCCCGCGATCACCGCCTCGCCGGCCGCCATGCCGAGCGAGCCCGCCATGAAGCGGAAGTCCTGCGCGGCGGCGACGATGTCCTGGCCCTCGAGCGTGCCCTCGGCCACCACCACCGCGTCCTGCAGCTGCGTGTCGCTGCGGATGGCCTTGAGGCGGTCGGTGTAGCGCTTGCCGTCGCGAAACTTGAGAGGGTCGTGGGCGACGTCGCGCACCGGCACGACCTCATATTCGCCGTTGTCGAACACGTGCCCCAGGCGCTTGGGCGAGTCCATGCGCATATGGTAGTTGGAGCCGGGGATGACGAACTGATTGGCCTCCAGGTCCTTGTAGAAGACCATCTGCCCGGTGTCGGGGCACTTCACCCACAAGTTGTCGGGGACCTCACGCTTGGTGGTGAGCAGCCCGCGGATCTTGGGACGAATATTGTTGATCCAGTTCACGCGTCTCGTGCTCCTTCAACGCCGCTCACGGCAAACTGCCGGTCTCGCCCACCCTGCCCCTTGATCTCGTGCCGATTTGGCGCCCAGCCTAAGTGGGACGCAATGCCTGCGATAGGCTTTTCACCAGATCTAGGACTTTGGACGCTGTTTTTCCAGTCGTTTCGCCCTTCGGGCCCAGGTTATCCTTGACGGCATTGACCAGCGCGGAGCCTACCACCACGCCGTCGGCGCCGGCAGCCAGCGCCTTGGCCTGTTGCGGGGTTTTCACCCCGAAGCCCACCGCAATGGGTAGCCGGGTCGACTTCTTGATACGGGCAATATGCGAATGAACCGCGACCGCGTCGGGCTCGGCCGTGCCTGTGACGCCGGTAATCGAAACATAGTAAAGAAAGCCTGAGGTGTTCGCCAGCACCGCCGGCAGCCGCGCGTCATCCGTGGTCGGCGTGGCCAGGCGGATGAAATTGAGGCCGCGGGCGATCGCCGGCAGGCACAGCTCCTCGTCCGCCTCGGGGGGGACATCGACGATGATGAGGCCGTCCGCGCCCGCCGCCTTGGCATCGTCGAGGAAGGCCTCGCGCGGGTACACGTAGACCGGGTTGTAATAGCCGAACAGGATGATCGGCGTGTCCGGATCGTGCTTGCGGAATGAGCGCACCAGCTCCAGCGTCTTCTGCATGGTGTGGCCGGCCTTCAGCGCCCTGAGCGAGGAGGCCTGGACCGCCGGGCCGTCCGCCATCGGATCGGAGAAGGGCATGCCCAGCTCGATCAGGTCGGCGCCGGCCCCCGGCAGCCCCAGCAGGATCTTCTCGCTGGTCGCATAGTCGGGATCGCCCGCGGTGACGAACGCCACCAGCGCCTTGCGCCCCTCCTGTCTGAGCGCGGCAAAGCGGCGGTCTATGCGCGATTGTTCACTCACTGCACATGTCCATCGGCGACGTCACTAGCACGTACCTAGTCCTAAGCTTGTCGAAGGGCGGGCCGAGCATTCCAGCCGTGGTTCGACAAGCTCACCACGGAGTCTTTCGTAGGTTGGGTCAAGCGAAGCGATGACCCAACGCCCGATTGCACTGACCTCGTGTTGGGTCGTCGCTGACGCTCGACCCAACCTACAAGAACGAAGCCTCACATCTTCATGCCGAGGTGCTCGGCGACGGCGAAGATGTCCTTGTCGCCGCGACCGCACATGTTCATGACCAGCAAGGTTGTCCTTGGGCAAGGTCGGCGCGAGCTTGGTGACGAACGCCAGCGCGTGCGCCGGCTCCAGCGCCGGGATGATGCCCTCGAGCCGGGTGCACAGCTGGAAGGCCTCGAGCGCCTCCTTGTCGGTGATGGCGACATAGTTGACGCGCCCGCTCTCCTTCAGGAACGAATGCTCGGGTCCCACGCCCGGATAGTCGAGACCGGCCGAGATCGAATGCCCCTCGAGGATCTGCCCGTCCTCGTTCTGCAGCAGATAGGTGCGGTTGCCGTGCAGCACGCCGGGCCTGCCGCCGGTCAGCGAGGCGCAGTGCCCGTCGGGAACGTCGAGGCCGTGGCCGCCCGCCTCCACGCCGTAGATCGCCACGCCCTTGTCGTCGAGGAAGGGATGGAACAGGCCGATGGCATTGGAGCCGCCGCCGATGCAGGCAACCAGCGTGTCCGGCAGCCGGCCCTCGGCCTCCATCATCTGCTCGCGCACCTCCTTGCCGATGATGGATTGGAAGTCGCGCACCATCGCCGGATAGGGAGCAGGCCCCGCGGCCGTGCCGATGATGTAGTAGGTGTCGCGCACGTTGGCGACCCAGTCGCGCAGCGCCTCGTTCATGGCGTCCTTCAGCGTCTGCGCGCCCGACGTGACGGCGTTGACCTTGGCGCCCAGCAGCTTCATGCGGAACACGTTGGGCTTCTGGCGCTCGACGTCGACGGCGCCCATGAAGATCTCGCAGGGCATCTCGAACTTGGCGCACACCGTCGCCACCGCCACGCCGTGCTGGCCGGCGCCGGTCTCGGCGATGATGCGCGTCTTGCCCATGCGCTTGGCCAGCAGGATCTGGCCCAGGCAATTGTTGATCTTGTGACTGCCGGTGTGGTTGAGCTCGTCGCGCTTGAAGTAGACCTTGGCGCCGCCCGCGTGGCCGGAGGCCGCAGAAACTTCACGAAGATGCTTGGTCAGCCGCTCCGCGAAATAGAGCGGGCTCGGCCGTCCCGCGTAGTGGGTATTGAGGCCGTCGAGCTCGCGCTGGTAGGCGGGATCGGCCTTCGCGTCCTCGTAGGCCTTCCCGAGCTCCAAAATCAGCGGCATCAGGGTTTCGGCGACGAAGCGCCCGCCGAACAGGCCGAAGAAGCCCTGGTCGTCCGGGCCGGCGCGATAGGTATTGAGCTTCGGCTCCTGCGCTTTCTTCTTCTTCGTAGCCATGTTGATCGGTGACCCTGCAGCACTCTCTTCGTCATTCCCGCGCAGGCGGGGACCCACGCCACTCTCCTTCTCGGGTACTTGCGTGAATTCCCGCCATCATGCCGGAGGCGTGTCTTCGACACGACGCGGGAATGACGACGACGTTATACGCCCTTTGCCGCCTGAAGGAAGCGGCGGATGAGGTCGGGGTCCTTCTCGCCGGGGCGGCTTTCGACGCCCGAGGAGACATCGACGATTGCTGCGCCGGTAACGCGGATGGCGTCGGCCACGTTGTCGGGGGTGAGGCCACCCGAGAGCATGAACGCGACCTCGTCCTTCACACCCAGCAGCAGGCGCCAGTCGAAGGGTGCGCCGTTGCCACCGGGCCGCGTGCTCTCGGCCGGCGCGCGCGCATCGAACAGGATGAGGTCGGCGGCGGGGCTGTAGTGCAACGCCGCGCGGGCGTCGTCCGCCGTCTCCACCGCCACCGCCTTCATGACGGGAATGCCCCAGCGGCTGCGGATCTCAGCCACCCGCGCCGGCGTCTCCCGCCCGTGCAGCTGGAGGATGTCGGGCGCGACGGAGGCGACGACCTCGGCGATGAGCGCATCGTCGGGATCGACCATCAGCGCGACCACCTTGGCCCGCCCGCGCGCCCTGGCCGCCAGCTTCCCGGCTGTCTGCGGCGCCACGTTGCGCGGGCTTGGGCCGAAGAACACGAACCCGACATAGTCCGCCCCGGCGTCCAACGCCGCCTCCAGCGCCGCCTCGGTCCTCAGGCCGCAGATTTTGACTTTGGTGGTCATCGTGACGTGACGTTTAGGACCGGATCGGGGGCTTTGTCCAATGCACTTGGCTGGACTGGGCTGGAGGAAAACCCCTCCGCGTTCTCTACCATCGTCCTGTGCTTGTCGAAGGACGGCCGCGCCCGCCTCGCCGTGGTTCGAGCAAGCTCACCACTGGGGTGGACGCACAAGGCCCCGCAAAAGCAGACTGTCGGCCTCAGCGGGACGCTCAACCCTTCTCATATACGGCAATGGCTGCGGCCAGATCCTCGATGGCGGCGCCGACGGACTTGAAGAAGGTGATCTCTTCCGGCGTCCGGCGCCCGGCGACGGTGCCGCGGGCCAGCTCGAACAGATCGCCGAGGATGGCCTCCTTGCCGATCACGCCGGCGGCCAGCGGCTGCACAATGTCGCCGGCCTCCGCGAAGGCCCCGGGCCGCGTGTCGACGTAGATGCGGGCGCGGCGCACCACCGCGTCGTCGGTCTCACGCATGTTGGGCCGGTAGGCGCCGACGCAGTCGACGTGGGTGCCGGGAGCCAGCCAGTCGCCGCGGATCAGGGGCTCGGCCGAGATGGTCGCGGCTGAGACGATCTCGGCCCTGCGCACGGCAGCCTCCAGGTCGTCGACAACGGAGACGTCGAGCCCGCGTCCCGCCAGCGCCCCGGCAAGTGCGCGAGCCCGGTCTGGCGATCTGTTCCAGAGCGCCACCTCGCGGATCGGCCGCACCGAGGCGTGCGCGGCCACGAGCTGCGGCGCCAGCGCACCGGCACCGATCATCAGCAGCCGCGAGGCATCGGATCTCGACAGGTAGCGGCTGGCCAGGGCCGATGCCGCCGCGGTGCGCCGGGCAGTGAGACGGGTCGCGTCCATCACGGCCAGCGTCTCGCCGGTTTCGGCCGACAGCAGCAGATAGGTGCCGAACACGGCCGGCTTGCCGAGCGAGGCGTTGTCCGGGAACACGGTGACCGTCTTGACGCCAAGGTAGCGTCCCGCAAACTGCGAGCCAGGTGCCGCCGCTTCCCACGCCGGCATGAGCAGCAGGGTGGCCTCCGGCCGTCCCTCCAGCGCTACGGCGTGATGGTGGCGCAGCGGCGCGATCGCACCCTGCTCGAAGGCTCTCTGCAGGATGTCGACGAGATCGGGATAGCCGAGCGCGCCGTCGACCGCCACGCCATCGAAGAAGCGCATGGCGCCTCACCCTGCCTGTCTACCGGCTCACCGGCGCTAGCTGCCTGTCGGCTGGAACAGCGGCGGCCTGGCGCTCGCGGGCGAGCCGATCGGCCTCCGCTTGCCAGCGCTGCGCCTCGGCGCCGCGCCGGCGCGCGCTGCGCCGCCATCGCGCCTGCGTCACCCACGTGGCGAGACCGCCGATGACGATCCCGACCACGAGCATGCCGATCAGGTAGACATAGAACGGCAGCACCAGGAACAGGACCGGCTCGTCCGGGCGGAAGGGATCGAGCACCAGCCGCACGCCGTGCCGGTTTATGACGGCGAGTGTGAGCAGGACGATCGCAACCGGCACCCCGATGACGTATTTCCACGCCCGCCGCAGCACGTTGGTCTCCAACAGGTGAAAGAGCGAATAGGGAGTAGCGAGTAGAAACGACGCGAGCGTCGACAGCAAGCAGAGCCAATAGGGACCAGCTACTATTCGCTACTCGCTATTCGCTTCTATTTCACGCACCGGTATTCAGCCGCTCTCGCAGATCCTTGCCCGTCTTGAAGAACGGCACGAACTTCTCGGCCACCGATACGGACGCGCCGGTGCGCGGGTTGCGGCCGACCCGAGGCGCCCGGTGCTTCACCGTGAAGGCGCCGAACCCCCTGAGCTCGACCCGGTCGCCCCGTGCCAGCGCCTCGACGATCTCGTTGAAGACCACGTTGACGATGCGCTCGATGTCGCGATGGTAAAGATGCTGGTTGGCAGCAGCAATCTTCTGGATTAGCTCGGACTTGATCATTGGCTTGGCCTCCCAGCCCCCGCTTACAAACCAAAGTCTTTGTATTGCCTCATCTTTCCGAACCCTGCCAAAGGGATAACAGGCCGTCAAGGCGCAATCTGCCGAGCGTGTCATTGGTGTCGAGCAGATGTCCGATCTCGCCGGCCGTCCGGTCGCCGATCAGCCGTCCCAGCGCGGCCAGCGACAGGCTCATGAGCCCCCAGCTGCTTTCGGCCTTCGGCTTGAAGTCGACGACCTTGAGGCCCTTGGGAATGTTGCGTTTCTCCTCCAGGTATTTCACGGCTTCCGGCTCGCCGCCGATCTGGTCAACGAGCTTGTTGGCGACCGCCTCGCGGCCCGAATAGACGCGGCCCTGCTCGAGGCCGGCGACGCTCGCGGTGTCGATGCCGCGGCGGCTCGCCACCAGTCCCACGAACCAGCGTTGCGATTCGGCCACCATCTGCTCGGCTGCCGCCTTGCCCGCCTCGTCGACCGGGGAGAACGGCGACGGGTTGGCCTTGAGCGGGCCGCTCTTGATCTCGTTCATCTTGACGCCGATCTTGTCCATCAGCTGGGAGACGTCGGGCCACTGGAAGATGACGCCGACCGAGCCGGTGACGGTGTTGCCGCGCGCCACGATGTGGTCGGTGGCGAGGCCGGCGATATAGGCCGCGGAGGCCGCAACCGTCCCCATCTGTCCGACCACGGGCTTCGCCTTGGACAGCTCCCGAATCGCCTCGAACAGGGCTTCCCCGCCCGTCGTGGTACCGCCGGGGCTGTTGATGAACAGGATGACCGCCGCCACCTGCTTGTTGTCGGCAAGCCGCTTCAGCAGCTTCAGCTGGTCGCGGTTCTCGCTGATGAAGCCCTCGACGGTGACGCGCGCGATCTGGCGGCGCTCACCGATGCCGACACCTTCGGCAGACGCGAAGACGATGAGCCCGAAGGCGAGGAGCGCGGCGATCACGGCCAGCCCGCGCCACAACGAAAGGCGCCGGCGCAGGCGCCGGCGATCAAGGACGGTCTCGGTCTCGAATGCCATGGGGCCAGTGCCTCGCGCTCGCTAAGCAGCGTAGGTTGGGTCGAGCGTCAGTGATGACCCAACACCGGCCGCGCTCGCGGCTTGCGTCCGGTCCGCCCCCGGCCTTCACCGTGGTTGACCCAACCTACATCAACGGCAGCGGGAAGCCGGCCGCAACGCCGGCCTCCCGGAGTCAAGATCAGCCCTGCTCTTCCTCTTCGTCGTCCTTCTTCTCCTCGGCGCCTTCCTTCTTCTTGATGGCGGCCTTGAAGATGTCGCCGAGCGAAGCACCCGAGTTGGAGGAGCCGTACTGCGCAACGGCCTGCTTCTCCTCCGCGATCTCCAGCGCCTTGATCGACACGGTGATGCGGCGGCTGTGCTTGTCGAGGCTGATCACGGCGGCGTCCACCTTGTTGCCGACGTTGAAGCGCTCGGGCCGCTGCTCGGAGCGGTCGCGCGACAGGTCGGAGCGCTTGATGAACGTGGTGATGTCGGTGTCCGCCAGCTTCACCTCGATGCCGTTGTCCTGGACCGCCAGCACCTCGCAGGTGACCTGGCTGCCCTTGCGCATCTTGCCGATGGTGTCGAGCGGGTCGCCGCTGACCTGCTTGATGCCGAGGCTGATGCGCTCCTTGGTGGCGTCGACGTCGAGCACCACGGCTTTGACCGTGTCGCCCTTCTTGTAGTCCTTGATGGCCTCGTCGCCCGACTTGTTCCAGTCGAGGTCCGAGAGATGCACCATGCCGTCGACACCGCCGTCGAGGCCGACGAACAGCCCGAACTCCGTGATGTTGCGGATCGGACCCTCCACCTGCGCCCCCTTCGGGTGCGCGGCGAGGAACACCTCCCACGGATTGTCCTGCACCTGCTTGAGACCGAGCGAGATGCGGCGCTTCTGGGCGTCCACCTCGAGGATCTGCACGTCCACCTGCTGGCTGGTGGAGACGATCTTGCCGGGATGGATGTTCTTCTTGGTCCAGCTCATCTCGGAGACGTGGATCAGGCCCTCGACGCCGGGCTCCAGCTCCACGAAGGCGCCGTAGTCGGCGATGTTGGTGACGGTGCCCTTGAAGCGCGCGCCGACCGGATACTTGGCCTCGATGCCGGCCCAGGGGTCAGCCTGCAGCTGCTTCATGCCGAGGCTGATGCGCTGCGTCTCGGGGTTGATGCGCACGATCTGCACCTTGACGGTATCGCCGACGTTGACGATCTCGCTCGGGTGATTGACGCGCCGCCAGGCCATGTCGGTCACGTGCAGCAAGCCGTCGATGCCGCCCAGATCGATGAAGGCGCCGTAGTCGGTGATGTTCTTGACGACGCCGTCGATCACCTGGCCCTCGGCGAGCCTGGCGACGATCTCGGAGCGCTGCTCCGCGCGCGTCGCTTCCAGGATCTCGCGACGCGACACGACGATGTTGCCGCGGCGTCGGTCCATCTTGAGGATCTTGAAAGGCTGCGGGCTGTGCATCAGAGGCCCGATGTCGCGCACGGGGCGCACGTCGACCTGGCTGCCCGGCAGGAACGCAACGGCGCCGTCGAGGTCGACCGTGAAGCCGCCCTTGACCTTGTTGAAGATGACGCCCTCGACCTGCTCCTTGTTGTTGAACTTCTCCTCGAGCCGGGTCCAGCTCTCCTCGCGGCGCGCCTTGTCGCGCGACAGCACCGCCTCGCCCAGCGCATTCTCGATGCGCTCCAGATACACCTCTACGGTGTCCCCGACCTTCAGCTCCGCGGGCTTGCCCGGGATGGAGAACTCGCGCACGGGCACGCGGCCTTCCATCTTCAGGCCGACGTCGATCACCGCCAGGTCTTTCTCGATGGCGGTGATGATGCCCTTGACGACGCTGCCTTCGAAGGCATCGTCCTTGGACAGCGTCTCGCTCAGCAGCGCGGCGAAGTCCTCACGCGTGGGGTTGAGTTCCTTTGATCCTTCACTGACGGCGGTGCTCATTCCTGGTCGTGCTCCATTGCATTTCGGGATGGGTCTCGGCGGCCGAACTCGGGGTGCCGCGCCAACGGCGTTAGCCCCAGATTCCGGTTCCGTGCCCGTGGTTGTGTGAGTTCACCCGCCGGAGAATCCCTGTGCCAGCTTGATTGGAGCCACGCTTTCTCAAGCGCGCCCGCGCTGGCCTGCCTTCCTGAGGATCACACCGACGGCGGTATCGAATGCCGCTTCTATATCCAAATTGCTCGTATCCAGCAAGAAGGCGTCGGCGGCAGGCCGCATGGGCGAGGCATCCCGGCTGGCATCGCGCTCGTCGCGTCGGCGGATCTCGGCGAGCACTCCCTCCAAGGTTGCGGTCTCACCTCGGCCTTTCATCTCCAGATAGCGCCGCTGGGCGCGCACCTCGGGCGTAGCGGTTACGTAGATCTTAACGTCGGCGTCCGGGCACACGACGGTACCGATATCGCGTCCGTCCAGCACCGCGCCGGGGGGCCGCTGGGCAAAGGAACGCTGGAACTCCCTGAGCGCGGTCCTTACCTCGGGAATGCGGGCGACGATCGAGGCAGCCTCGCCGGCCCCGGGGTTGCGCAGGCCGGGATCGTCCAGGCTGGCGGGGTCCAGGGACCGCGCGGCGCCAGCGGCGGTTGCGGGATCTTCGAGCACCCCGCCCCGTCGCTGCACGTCCCGGGCCACGGCGCGGTAGAGCAGCCCGGTGTCGAGATGGTGGAGGCCGAAATGCGCGGCAATCCGCCTGGCCAGCGTACCCTTCCCCGACGCCGCCGGCCCATCGATGGCGACGATCATGGCCCGGCCTCGGCAGATCCCCTCTGCCCGGAAACATGGGGAGAGGGAGACCTCGCGCGGCCGTCGAGAGCAATCATCATCACCGCACGGCCTCCGGTACGGTGAAGGTTGCACCCAGGCTCTCCATCAGTCCGCGGAACTCGGGGAAGCTGGTGGCGATGGTATCGGCATCGTCGACCGTGACGGGCCGGTCGGCGCCGAGCCCCAGCGTCAGGAAGGCCATGGCGATGCGGTGGTCGAGATGGGTGGCAACCGTCCCCCCGCCGCGCACGCTCTTGGCCGTGCCGCCGATGCCGCTGACGATCAGGCTGTCGCCCTCGATCCTTGCCGACACGCCATTGGCACCGAGCCCCGCCGCGGTGGCGGCAAGGCGATCGCTCTCCTTCACCTTCAGCTCGGAGAGGCCGTCCATGCGCGTCTCGCCCTCGGCATAGGCGGCGAGGCAGGCCAGCACCGGATACTCGTCGATCATGCTGGGCGCGCGCTGGGGCGGCACGCGCACGCCTTTCAGCTTGGAATGCCGCACCACGATGTCGGCCACCGGCTCGCCACCCTCCTCGCGCTCGTTGCGGAACTCGATGTCAGCGCCCATTTCCTCGAGCGTCACGTAGAAGCCCGTCCGCGTCGGGTTGACCAGCACGCCGTCGATGGCGATCTCCGAGCCCG
Source organism: uncultured Alphaproteobacteria bacterium (assembly GCA_963774165.1). Lineage (GTDB taxonomy): Bacteria > Pseudomonadota > Alphaproteobacteria > Rhizobiales > Hyphomicrobiaceae > AWTP1-13. Next base: position 63,262 of record CAVZEC010000020.1, read on the forward strand.
GCACGATCAGCGCGGCGCTCACCAGGAAGGCGGCGGAGCTGGGATCGCCGGGCACGTTGACGTCGCGGCCTTCGAGCTCGCCGTCGCCGGCCACCGTGATGGCGCGCGATCCCTCGCCCGGGACGACGGTCACGCGCGCGCCGAAGTGGCGCAGCATGCGCTCGGTGTGGTCGCGCGTGGCTTCCCCCTCGATGACGGTCGTGGCGCCCGGCGCGTGCAGCCCGGCAATCAACACCGCCGACTTGATCTGCGCCGAAGGCACCGGCAGCCGGTACTCGATCGGCAGCAGGTCGGCGCTGCCGCGAATGGTGAGCGGCAGCCGGTCCTTGCCGTCCTCCTCGATCTCGAGACCCATCTGCTTCAGGGGCGTGAGCACGCGTCCCATCGGGCGGCGCGAGAGCGAGGGGTCGCCGATCAGGCGCACGCGCATGTCGTGACCCGCAAGCACGCCCATCATCAGGCGCACGCCGGTGCCCGAATTGCCGAAGTCGAGATCATGCCCGGGCTCGACCAGGCCGCCGACGCCGCGGCCGAGCACCTCCCAGGTGAGGCCGACCTTGCCCACCGGGCAGCCCATCGCCTGCAGCGCCTTGGCCGTGTTTAGGACGTCTTCCCCTTCGAGCAGGCCCGTGATGCGGGTGCGGCCGGTGGCAAGCGCCCCGAACATCAAGGACCGGTGCGAGATCGACTTGTCGCCGGGGACCCGCGCGCGGCCCGACAACGCCCGCGCCTTGCCTGCGGACAGCGGAGAGGGGGGTGCGTGGGACACGGGGGCGGACGCCTCAATCTGGGCCACGGTCGGCCATGCCCCGCCCGCCAGTCGGGGCGATGCTGCGCCGCCATAGAGCAGCGGAGCCAAGTCTGTCAAATGGGCCTGTAGACATTGCCTGCGCACTGCCGGCCAGGTCGCCGCTGTACGGTGCGGCATTGGCTGCCGCCTCGGCCGCTGCGATTGGGTTTTGACAAGTCTGCATGGCCCATGGCAATGAGCGCGCAAAATTTGCGATTGCTCGCAAGTGGAGACCCATTGCATGTCCAACAAAGCGGAGCGCGGGACGAAGCGCACGTGCCAGAACGGCGAGTGCGGATCCCGCTTCTACGATCTCAACCGCGACCCCATCACCTGCCCGATCTGCGGCACGGTCTACGAGGCCTCAAGCTCGCCCGTAGCGCTTGCGGCTTCCACCGCAGCTGCCGACAGGGCCGCGCGCAAACCGGCGAAAAAGCCTGCCTATCCGGTCGAGAGCGCCAAGCCGGAGGACGCACCGGAGGCCGAGGCCGAGGAGGCGCTGGCCGCCGTCGAGGGCGACGAGGGGCCGGCTGCCGGTGGCGACGAAGACGAGACCTTCCTCGAGGAAGAGGAGGAGGAGGGCACCGACGTCACCGGCATCATCGGGGGCCCCGTGGCCGAGCCCGACGAGCCGCAATAGGAGCCGGGTCGCCCGAGCCGATCCGGTTCGCCGCGGCGAGCTAGTGTCCTGATCGCGAAATTCGCCTCATTGTGCGGCACCCTCGGAGCGAATTTCGCGATCTGAAGGACACTAGCCAAATAAGGCTTCTAGTGTGATTCAGATCGAGAAGTCCGCTTCTCAACCCAGCCCAGGGGGATGGTGCGGACTTCTCGATCATCACACTAGCGTTGCGTTTCCCGTCGCTCGCCTCGAGCGCATTGCAGCTGCCCTCCCGACGGCGGTTGACGCGGTGGGTTGCGAGGCCCAAAGGGTCCGGCATGACGACGATCGCCAATGTCACGCACCGCCCGCTGCTGCCGATTCTTCTGGCGCTGAGCGGAGCGCATCTGCTCAACGACCTGATCTCGTCGATGATCCCGGCGATGTACCCTCTTCTCAAGGAGGCCTACCGCCTGGACTTCGCGCAGGTCGGGCTGATCACGCTTGCTTTCCAGGTGACCTCATCGCTCCTGCAGCCGCTTCTCGGCTTCGTCACGGACCATAAGCCGTGGCCCTACGCGATGGTCGCGGGCATGGGCTCGACTCTGGCAGGGCTGGTGGGGCTCGCGTGCGCGGGCAATTACGCCATGGTGCTCGTCTCGGCGGCGATGGTCGGGCTCGGGTCGGCGGTGTTCCATCCGGAAGCCACGCGGATGGCGCGCCATGCGGCGGCCGGCCAGCAGGGGTTCGCCCAGGGCATCTTCCAGATCGGCGGACATGCGGGATACGCGATCGGGCCGCTGCTGGCGGCGATGATCGTCGTCCCGCGCGGGCAGACGAGCATCGCCTGGATGTCGGTGGTGGCGCTTGCGGCGATGGTTCTGATGGCATGGACCGGCGCGCGCTACGCCGAAATGCGCAGCTCGCAGATCGCGGCAACGAAGAAGCGCCCGCCATCGGCCGCGCAGCCGATCCAGCCCGGCAGGCCCGTGCTGATGGCAATGGCCGTGCTGATCGTTCTGCTGCTGTCGAAGAATGCGTACACGGCCGCGTTCACGTCCTACTACACCTTCTACCTGATCGAGCGGTTCGGCGTGACCGTGCAAGTCTCGCAGCTGATGCTGTTCCTCTACCTCGTGGTCGGCGCGCTCGGCGTGATCGTCGGCGGCATGGTGGGCGATCGGATCGGCCGCCACCGCGTGATCTGGATCTCGATCCTGGGGTCGCTGCCGTTCGCGCTCTTGCTACCGTATGTGGACTTGTTCTGGACGGGGGTGCTCAGCGTCGTGATCAGCCTGATCATGGCGAGCGCGTTCTCGTCCATCCTCATCTACGCGATCGACCTGGTGCCGCATCGCGTCGGCCTCGTTGGCGGGCTGTTCTACGGCTTGGCGTTCGGGCTCGGCGGGCTGGCGGCCGCCGCCCTCGGCCTGCTCGCCGACCACGTCGGCATCATCGCGGTGTTCAAGCTTTGCGCCTGGCTTCCGGCTTTGGGATTGCTGACTTTTCTGCTCCCCCGCGCGTCCCCGCGGTGATCGGCGGCGCGCTCGTTCAGGCCGATTGCTTGTAGGCCGCGAGGAACGTCTGCACGGCGGTGCGGACGACACGGGTGATCTGCGCATCCGTCGGCGCGCCGGCAAAGTTGAACAGCATCGGCTTGAAGGTCATCGACAGGCATGAGTCGATGAACTGGGCGGCGACCACCTCGCAATCGTGCGGCTTCAGCACGCCGGCCGCCACCTGGCTCTCGAGGTACTGGCTGAGCGTGGCGATCCCGCGCGCAGGGCCCGACTGATAGAACTTCGCGCCGAGCTCCGGCATGCGGTCCGCAATCGCGATTACCGTGCGCAGCGAGGAAATACCGCGCGTCAGGCACATGAAGCGCACGAACGCGTCGCCGAGCCGGGTCAGCACGGCCTCCACGTCGCGGTCGTTGGCATCGAAGTTGAAGATCAGCTCGCCCTGCAGCCCGCATTGCTCCCCGACGATGGCCTCGAACAGCTCCTCCTTGCTCTTGAAGTAGACGTACAGCGTGCCCTTGGAGACGCCGGCCTCGCGGGCAATCTCGCCCATGCTGGCAGCATCGAACCCGCGCTGCAGGAAAACCCGGCAGGCGCCATCGATGATCTGGCGACGCTTGGTGCCCTCGCTGGCCCTCGCCTCCGGCGCCGGGAGAACTCGAACGTCCTGCGTGTCCATGGCCCGCGACCTTCGTTGGATCCCATCACAAATCATTGACCGAACCGTTCGGTCATTGACATAAGCCGCATCGTCTCGTATGTCAAGCCGATGACCGAACGGTTCGGTCACCTATGAATACCGGATTTTCTCGAGGAATAACAACCATGTTGGATGATCGCGAGCAGCTGGAAGCGCCTTCCCGGCAGGAAAGCGATGCGGCGGTGCAAGGCCAACCCGGTTCCGCCGCCCCGGCAAGCCAGGCGGAGCAGAGCCACCCGCAAGCCAGCGCGGCCAAACCTTCCCGGCGCTCTCGCCTGCGCGTCGTCGCCGGCGTGGCCGGCCTTCTGGCCCTGGGTGCCGGAGCCTATTTCGGCCACTCCTGGTGGACGACGGGCCGCTACGTGGTGGCGACCGACGACGCCTACGTGGGTGCCCGGAACTCGACGCTGTCGCCCAAGGTCTCCGGCTATATCTCGGACGTTGCCGTCGAGGATAACGCCCAGGTCAGGGCCGGCGACGTCATCGCCCGCATCGACGACGGCGACTACGTGCTGGCGGTCCAGACCGCGCGCGACCAGATCGCGGTGCAGCAGGCCACCATCCAGCGCTTCGGCCGGCAGATCACGGCCCAGCAGGCCGCCGTCGACCAGGCCAGGGCCCAGCTCGCCTCCGCCAAGGCCGGCGCCATCCGCGCCGATCTCGAGCTGAAGCGCCAGCAGGACCTCGCCACCCGCCAGATCAACAGCCGCGCCTCGCTGGAGCAGGCGCAGGCGAACTACGACCAGGCCGTGGCCGCCGTGCAGTCGGGCGAGGCCTCGATCGAGTCGGCGCTCGCCACCGTCGACGTGCTCAAGGCACAGCAGGAGGAGGCCAGCCGCACCCTGCAGCAGTTCCAGACCTCGCTCGCCAAGGCCGAGCGCGACCTCTCCTTCACCGTGATCCGCGCGCCGTTCGACGGCGTGGTCGGCAACCGTGCCATGCAGGTCGGCGACTACGTCCAGCCGACCCAGCGGCTGGCCAGCCTCGTGCCGCTGGATGCCGTCTACATCGACGCCAACTTCAAGGAGACGCAGGTGTCCAGGCTGCAGCCGGGCCAGCCGGTGTCGATCGCCGTCGACGCTCTGCCGGGCCAGACCATCGAGGGTCGGGTGGCGAGCTTCGCGCCGGCGTCCGGGTCGGTGTTCTCGCTGCTGCCGCCCGACAACGCCACGGGCAACTTCACCAAGATCGTGCAGCGCCTGCCGGTGCGCATCCTGGTGCCGGCCCAGGTCGCCGAGCAGTCGGTGCTGCGTCCGGGCATGTCGGTGGTGGTGAAGGTCAACACCAAGCCGGGCGCGCCCGGGCCGTCTGAGCCAATGAACACGGCCGCGCTGCGCACCAGCGTCAGGTAGCGCGGTCGAACCGCCCGGTCTGCCCGATCGGATCGCAAGGAGCCATACGCTCATGGCCAACACAGCAGCAGCGGCGTCCGCGATGCCCGCCCCGGCTCCGGGCGCGGCCGCGCAGGACCGCATCGAGCCGCGCCGGCTCGTTGCCTTCCTGGCGATGGTGTTCGGCATGTTCATGGCGATCCTGGACATCCAGATCGTCTCGGCGTCGCTGACCGAGATCCAGGCGGGCCTGGCGGCGTCCGCCAACGAGATCACCTGGGTGCAGACGGCCTACCTGATCTCCGAGGTCGTGATGATCCCGCTCTCGGGCTTCCTGTCGCGCGCCATGGGCACGCGGCTGCTGTTTGCCATCTCGGCCGGCGGGTTCACCGCGGCGAGCCTGATGTGCGGCCTCTCGACGAGCATCAACGAGATGATCGTGTGGCGCGCCATCCAGGGCTTCATCGGCGGCGGCATGATCCCGACCGTGTTCGCCACCGCCTACATCATCTTCCCGCGCTCGCGCATGGGGCTCGTCGCTCCCATGATCGGCCTGGTGGCGACGCTGGCCCCCACCATCGGCCCGACCGTCGGCGGCTATCTCACCGATGCGCTGTCCTGGCATTGGCTGTTCTTCATCAACATCGTGCCGGGCCTGGCCGTTACAGTCGCGGCGCTGATCCTGATCGACTTCGACAAGCCCGAATGGTCGCTGTTCCGCAACTTCGACTGGATCGGCCTGCTGTCCATGGCGGGCTTCCTCGGCGCCCTCGAGTATGTGCTCGAGGAGGGGCCGCGCAACGACTGGTTCGGCGACGACACCGTGCTGCTGATGGCGTGGGTGTCGGGCCTGTCCGCGATCGCCTTCTTCGTGCGGGTGCTGACGGCCAAGTCCCCGATCGTCGACCTGCACGCCTTCCGGGACCGCAACTTCGGGCTCGGCAGCCTGTTCTCCTTCGTGCTCGGCATCGGCCTCTACGGGCTCACCTACCTCTATCCCGTCTACCTCGCGCAGATCCGCGGCCACAACGCACTGATGATCGGCGAGACGTTGTTCGTGTCGGGCGTGTTCATGTTCCTGACCGCGCCCATCGCCGGCCGCCTGATGACCAGGGTCGACCCGCGCTACATGCTGATGGCCGGCTTCCTGTCTTTCGCCGTCGGCACCTGGTGGATGACCTACCTGACCAAGGACTGGGACTTCTGGCAGCTGTTCTGGCCGCAGGTGTTCCGCGGCGTCGGCCTGATGATCGCGATGATCCCGATCAACAACATCGCGCTGGGGACGCTGCCTCCCGAGCGCATGAAGAACGCCTCGGGCCTCTTCAATCTCACGCGCAACCTCGGCGGCGCGGTCGGGCTCGCCGCGCTCACCACCATCCTCAACGACCGCACCGACCTGCACCTCGCCCGCCTGCACGAATCCATCACCTGGGCGCGGCAGCCGGCGATGGAGGCTCTGAACAACATGACCCAGCGCTTCTCCTCGTTCGGCAGCGATGCTCAGCTGATGGCGATCAAGCAGCTCAACCAGATCGCCCATCGCCAGGGTGTGGTGATGGCCTTCGCCGACGTGTTCCTGGTTCTGACGGTGCTGTTCGTGGCCCTCGCCCTGATGGCCCTCGTCATGAAGCGTCCCGCCCAGGCGCCCGCTGCAGGCGGCGGGCATTAGCCGGCGAGGCATCCGTCATTCCGGAGGCGGCAGTCGGGCGCTACTTGAGGGAGAGGAGGAAGGCGACCACGTCGTTCACCTCCGCCAGGGACAAGGGAATGCCCGGCATCGGCCGATGCGGCGTCATGATGAAGCTCTGCAGTCGCTGCGGCGTCTGATTGGGCCCGGCCGCGATCGACCTGAAGCTCGGCACGTCGATGCCCTCGACCCTTCTTGGGGCCGAGCCGGCGAGGGCGTGACAGCCTGCACACGCCCGCTCCGCGATTTCCTGCCCGCGCGCGATCGATGCGGCCGTCTGGGCCTGGCCCGCCGAACCCGCCGCGCAGAGCAGGCCCACGACCGACAGGACGTACGGCAACTTGCGAGAGGCTATCACGTGGCAATCCTTCCTCGTTCACGACGACCTGTGTCCACCGCACTTGGGCTTTCTCGATGCGGCATGCGCGCCGACCGGGCGTTGACGCACATCAAACGCGACGCGTCCGACCCTGCATACCATGGACAACAATCGCCGAGCGCGGCCGGACGGTTTCGCGTGATCCGGCAGCGGTGCACTTTCCGGGGAGGAAGCAATGGAAGATTTTTGCAGACAATTTTGGCTTTGCAGCGCGGTGCCCCCCCAATGGCATTGGATCATGGCCGCTGCCATGCCTCTTTTGCTCCTCATTCTCGTGGGCATACCAGTTGCAGGCATCCTGCACCGGGCAGGTCGCAGCCGGTGGTGGACAATTCTGGCCCTTGTGCCGTTGGCAAACCTGATCGGACTGTGGGTGTTTGCGTTCACCCGCTGGCCGAATGTTGCCCGGTAGGCAATCGCAGCGGCACAGCCGGGCAGGACAACACCCGCGTCATTTTTGAGCAGGTCGCACGCGTCGCCGCATTCAGGTGACACGCCGTACTTGACCGACTTCATCCATCAGTCGAAAGCGATCACGTCCTCGGGAGATGGCTTTGCGCATGTCCCGATACTTGTATAGTCGGTGCACGTAACCACGTTGGGCTGCGGGATATTCATCTCGGCGCCTGGTTGAGGGAGCCACAGGGCTCGCGGCCGGGCTGTATTGCTTGGCGGGAAGCGATTTTCGGGAGTGATCAGCATGATCTACGCACGAGCAATTGGCGCGGCCCTGCTGCTCTGCTGCCAGGTCTCACTCGTCCCGGACCAAGCCCGGGCCCAGACCAAACAGGCCAAGGCCGGGGAAGAGCGCGTCGACATCATCGTGTCGAACCCCGAGCACGCGACCCAGCCGCGCACGCTGCGTCGGCTGTTCTCCGCCATCAAGACGCGCATCTCCGAGGCGACCCATCGCGTCCTGCCGATCACGCGATGCGAGAAGTGGTCGGTGGCGAAGAAGGACCTCGAGAAGGTCAAGCGCGAGGCGGCCAAGAAAGGCGTGGTCATCACGCAGCTCGGATCCGACTGGCAGCAATTGATGCGCGTGACGGAGGAGGCAAAACTCGACGAGAAGCAGAAGGCGATGGTCGAGAACGCCAAGGCCTCCAAGGCCACCCTGGGCGTCAAGATCATGGTGGCGCCGCCGCCCGCGGTGCTCGAGCACGCTCTCACATCGGACATCAAGAATGCCGACGGCTCCACCGCGCCCGCCAAGATCACGGTCGCCTTCAACGACAGCACGACGTTCACCATCGTTCGCACCAGCGTCGACATCAAGCCCGACATGTGCATCTGGCGCGGCACGATCGAGGGCAGCGAATCCCAGGTCACCCTGATGTGGTGGGCGAACGGCAAGATGACCGGCACGGTGCAGGGCGAGGGCAAGCCCAAGTCGATCCGCCACCTCGGCGGCCAGCTGTACGCGGTGGTCGAGATGGGCGAGGACCGCATGCCGCAGGAGCATGCCGCGATGAAGGACGCGCGCGGCGACCCCAGCTTGCGCGACGACCCGCTCGTCAAGCAGGGCGACTCCAGCAGCCTGCGGCCGAAGGTGGCCGCGGCAACGCCCCCGCCCGTGACCGTGCCGGCAGCGAAGCCGCCGGCCGCCAAGGTGAGCCCTGCCGGCAAGGACGTCACCATCGACGTGATCGTGGCCTACACCAAGAAGGCCGCCAGCCATTACTCCGACGTCAAGCGCGAGCTTGTCGATCTCTCCATCGAAGAGGCCAATCACTCGTTCCGCACCAGCGGCCTCGGCAACATCAAGCTGCGGCTCGTGCATGCCTACGAGACCGACTACGTCGAGCAGGGCCAGCATTTCGATCACGTGTGGCGCTTTGCCGACAAGGGCGACGGCTACATGGAAGAAATCCACTTCCTGCGTAACAGGCATAAGGGCGATGTCGCCGTGCTCATCGTTGACGATCCGCAGGGGTGCGGATTGGCGACGCGCGTGTATGCCGAGGCGGACGAGGCATTCGCCGTGGTGCACCACGAGTGCGCGGCCACCACCTATTCCGTCGCCCACGAGATCGGACACATCATCGGAGCGCGCCACGACCTCAACCTCGACAACATGATGACGCCGTTTGCCTTCGGCCACGGCTACGTCAACGGCACCAAGTGGCGCGACATCATGAGCTACAAGGAAAGCTGCGGCGGCTGTCCGCGCCTGCCGGTCTGGTCGAGCCCGAAGGTGCTGGTCAAGGGCGAGCCGGCGGGCACGCCCGATCTCGACAACGCCCGCGTCATCTTCGAGCAGGCCGCCCGCGTCGCCGCCTTCCGCTGAGGCCGCACGCGCGGCCGGCGCGGGCAACGCGCAAGCGACGATCATGCCTTTTCCCTCCCCCTATGACGAAGGCAGCGCCTTCGTCATGAGGGGGAGGGCGGTGCGTCCGCGGCTTGGACCGGCCATCGCCAACCTCGCCGCGCACTCGACAGCCGGGCCAAGCCGCTGGACGCACCTGGTGGGGGTGCCCGATAGCGAACGAGACAGACACCCCCACCTAGGAACGCCATCGGACTTAGCTCGCCTGTTGGCACCTGTATTGAGCGTTGCGACGGGCGAGCTAAGCCCGTGGCGTTCCGTCCTCCCCCCTCATCGTGCCGAAGTCGACGACTTCGACACAGGGGGAGGGAGCATGTCACCGGCGGCGTCCGATTTTGCGGGCGCCCGGGAGTTCGGCTAGAGGTGGGCAGCCCAGGAGTGCGCCATGCCCGCCCGCGTCGTCTATTTTCTCAACGGTCCCAATGCCAATCTCTACGGCCTGGACGCGAAAGGCGTCTATGGCACGGAGAGCTTTCCCCAGATCGAGGCGCGCTGCCGCAGGCACGCCGATGGTCTCGGCGTCGCGCTCGATTTCCGCCAGTCCAACCACGAGGGCGTGCTGATCGACTGGATCCAGGAGGCCCGGCAGAAGGCCGATGGCCTCATCATCAATGGCGCCGGGCTCACCTACACCTCGGTCGCGATCCTCGATGCGCTGATGGCGCTGGAGAAGCCGATCATCGAGGTGCACATGAGCAACATCTACAAGCGCGAGCCGTTCCGGCACCATTCCTTCATCTCGAAGGCCGCGACCGGCATCGTCGCGGGATTGGGTCCGCTCGGCTACGAGCTGGCCATCACCGCCATGACGCGCCTGCTGGAGGCGCGCTGAGGATGGCCGAGGCTCTCGTCTTCTACAGCGAGCATGACGATCCGGTGGCGTGGCGGCGTGCGCTGGCGGCCGAGCTGCCCGATCTCGAGTTCCGCGTGGCGCCCGAAATCGGCAATCCGGCAGACGTGCGCTACGTGCTGGCCTGGAAGCCGCCGACCGGCTTCTTCGCGCCCTTCAGCAACCTGGCGCTGGTGGTCAACCTGGGCTCGGGCGTCGACGCGCTGGTTGGCCGCGGCGACCTGCCCGAGGTACCCATCTCCCGCCTCTCCGACCGCGGCATGGTCCAGCTGATGACGAGCTACGTTCTGTTCGCCGTCATCCGCCACGCCCGCGACATCGGCGCCTTCGAGCGCGCGCAGCGCCGCGGCGAATGGCACTACATCCACCCACGCCCGCTCGCGAGCTTCCGTGTCGGCGTGCTGGGCCTCGGCGAGCTCGGAGGGTCCGCTGCCGCCGAGCTGGCGCGCGCGGGCTTCGACGTGCGCGGCTGGGCGCGCAGCCCCAAGGCAATCCCCGGCGTGCGCTGCGCGGCCGGCCCCGAATCCCTCGACGGCTTCCTCGCCGAGACCGACATCCTCGTGGTCATGCTGCCTTTGACGCCGCAGACACGCGGCCTGCTCGATGCCCGCCGGCTCGCCCTGCTGCCGCGCGGGGCCAGCCTGGTGAACGTGTCGCGCGGCGCGATCATCGACGAGCCGGCGCTGATCGCGGCCCTGCGCGAGGGCGCCATCGCGGAAGCGACGCTCGACGCGTTCACGGTCGAGCCGTTGCCGGCGGGCCATCCGCTCTGGGGCATGGACACGGTGCTGATCACGCCGCATCTGGCCAGCATCACGGTGCCCGAGGACGCCGCCCGCGACGTCGCCGAGAGCATCCGCCGCGTGCGCTCAGGTGGCGAGCCGCTCCACCGCATCGACCCGCGGCGGGGTTATTGAGCCCGGCGCGAACAGACCGCCGGCGGCAAAAGCCTCGCACACGAAGCTCTCGAAGGCGGCGACCGCCGGACGCAGCGGATAGTCCTTCAGGCGCAGGCACAGGATGCGGGTCGGCGGCAGCCGCTGCGTCAGCGGCAGCACCGCGACCCGCTTGCCGTCGTAGGCGAGATTGGTGGGCGAGATGGCGTTCTGGATCGAGTAGCCCTGCCCGTTGGCGACCATCCCGCGGATCAGCTCCTGCGAGCGCGAGCGCATGGCGACGCGCGGCTCGACCCCGACGCTGCGAAAGAGGCCGAAGAAGTAGTCGCGGGAATGGGGCAGATCGAGCAGGATGTAGGGCTCCTCCGCCAGCTCCTCGAGGCCGACCCTCTCCCGGCGGGCCAGCCGATGATCGGCGGAGACGATCACATGCGGCGGCAGGTCGGCGAGCGGCAGCGCGGCGAGGTCCTGATGCAGGGCGAAATTGTAGGCGAGCGCCAGCTCGGCCCGCCCCGAGAGCAGCATGGCGATCAATTCCTCCTGGTCACCCTCGTGCAGCTCCACCGTGATGCCGGGCTGGAGCTGGGCGAAGCGGGCGAGCAGCGCCGGCATGAAGCGAGCGGCCAGCGTGAGGAAGCAGCCGAGCGCGATCTTGCCCCTGAGCCCGTTGCCGTAGTCGAGCGCGTTCTGCGCGAACTCCGCGGCATGCTTGAGCAGCAGCCGCGCCTCGTTGACGATCTTCTCGCCGGCCAGCGTCAGCGTGACGCCGCGAGCGTGCCGGCGGATGAACAGCGGCACGCCGACGAAGCTTTCGACCTCCGCGATCGCGCTCGAGATGGACGGCTGGGAGACGTTGAGGCGACGGGCGGCTTCCGTGACGTTGCCGGCATCGGCGGCGGCAACGACGTAGCGAAGCTGGCGCAGGGAGAACTGCATGGCGTGAGTGCATCAGGAAATCCGATTGAGAGCAATGGAATTTCGTATTTTGTCGATCTAGCTGCACTGCGGCATCCTTGAAAGGAGCAGCAGCATGCGCCGTGGTTCTGAGCCCTCGGAACAAGTCCGAGTGCAGGCAGGCTCATCACGGGGCTGGCGCCAAACTTTCACCGGAGGTTGGAGACTGATGATCCGCACGGGGGCGCAGTACCGGGACGGCCTACGCGACGGGCGCGAGGTGTGGATCGACGGCGAGCGGGTAGGACGTCACCGCCCATCCGGCCCTGAAGCCGATCGTCGACATCCGCGCGCGCATGTACGACATGCAGCACGAAGCCGCGCACGCCCCGGTCCTGACCTACGTCGAGAGACAACACGCGCCACTCGATCTTCAACCGCCTGCCGCAGGAGCAGCAGCGACTGGCACGACAAGTGGAAGGCCGTCGACACCGTCCTCAACGACATCAAGGGCGTCGTCACCCGGGTCGGCGACGAGACCGTCGGCGAGATGTGGTCGCTCTACGACGGCCGCGACGTGCTGAACGAGATCGATCCGCAGTTCGCCGCCAACATCGCCCGCCACATCCACGGCGTGATCGAGACCGACGTGTTCCACGTCTCCGCCAACACCGATCCCAAGGGCGACCGCTCCAAGCCGCCGCAGGAGCAGGACCCCGACATGATGGTGCACGTGGTCAAGGAGACGGACCACGGCATCGTCGTGCGCGGGGCCAAGTTCGAGACCGCCTCGGGCTATGCCGACCAGGCCTTCCTGAAGCCGACGGTCGGCGCCTGGACCAACGAGAAGCTCTCCAACTACGCGGTCGGCTGCATCGTCAAGATGGGCGCGCCGGGCGTGACGCCACATCGCGCGCTCGGGCTTTGCGGGCAAGGGCTCCGTCGAGGACTATCCGCTCTCCAACCGCTTCGACGAGGTCGACTTCCTGATGGTGCTCGACAACGTCCTCATCCCCTGGGAGGACGTGTTCTTCTACCGGCACACGCGCGCGGCCCAGTACATCCGCGGCACGCTGCACCGCTACTCGGCGTTCCCCTACACGCTGCGCGTCCTCTACATGGCCGACATGATGATCGGTGCCGCCCTGTGGAACGCCAAGCAGACCGGCCTCGACAAGCTGCAGGCCGTGCGCGAGAAGCTCGCCGACCTCGTGTGCTACCGCGAGGGCATCAATGCCCACCTGACGGCCGCGATCGCCCTGGCGCAGCCGAGCCCCGGCGGGCTGCTGATGCCGCACCAGTCGATGCTCTATGCCGGCCGCGTGCATCGCCTGCTCGAACCTTCCGCATATGATGCACATCGCGCGCGAGCTGTGCGGCGGCCAGATCTGCGTCACGCCCAACGCCGCGGCCTTCGAGATGGATGGCTCCAAGCAGTGGCTCGAGAAATTCTACAGCCTCAACGACAACTGGCAGGCCGACGACCGGCGCAAGCTGCTGGCTTTCGCGCGCGATCTTCTCAACTCGGACTATGCCGGCCACCGGCTCACCTTCGTGCAGTTCGCGCAGGCCCCGCACTTCAATCACCTGGCCGCCGTCTACAACGCCTTCGATTTCTCCGGCCCGCTCGACTTCGTGCGCAATGCAGCGGGCCTGTCCGACAAGGTCAAGGGATCGCAGTGAACGTCGCCGTGTCAGCGGAGTCGTTCCTGAGTCATCTGCGCCTGCGCAAGTTCAACACCCGGGACAACTATCCCGACCAGAAGCTCGACAACGACGTGTGCATGGTCGTGCGCGCCAACAACACGGTCTACGTGCGCGGCCAGACCGGCATGGACTTCGACGGCAAGGTCGTCGGCGTCGGCGATGCCGCGGCGCAGACCGAGAACGCCATGAAATGCGCCAAGATCCTGCTCGAGGAGGCCGGCTCGCGGCTCGAGGACGTCGTCAAGATCGTCATCTACATCACCGATCGCGCCTATCGCGATCCCGTCTACCAGGTGGTGGGACGGTGGCTGAAAGGCGTGTATCCCGGTCTCGACCGGCCTCATCGTCCAGGGCCTCGCCCGGCCCGAGTTGGTGATGGAGATCGACATCATCGCCGAGATCCCCGCCGACCGCGCCAAGTAGCCGACTTGGCGCATCGGCGGGCAAGCAGGCTCCAAAAATTGAGCACTGGATCCTGCGGGGTGACCGGAGATGCGGACGATTGCACAAGGAATGGTACGGCACACGTCTTGCTGATCATGTCGAGGCTGAGCGAGCGCGCACGGAGGATACGAGCATGAAGCGACTTTTGGGATTGCTTGGCGCGATCGCCATCGCCTTCACGGCGATGCCGGCGGCAGCTCAGGACAAGCTCGTCGTCAGCATCTGGGGCGGCAGCTGGCGCGACATGGTCGCCGCCACCGCCGCCAAGAAGTTCACGGCCGACACGGGCGTCGCCGTCGAGTTCATCACCGGCGGCACCATCGACCGGCTCAACAAGGCCAAGCTCGCCAAGGGCAACCCCGAGAGCGACATCAATTTCACGACGTCGCATGTCGGCTGGCTCTACGCCAACGACGACCTCTACGAGACGCTCGACCTTTCCAAGGTCCCCAATGCCAAGAACCTGGTCGATGCGGCCAAGATCAGCCCCTACCACATCGGCACCTGGGCCTACGTCTACACCATCGGCTACCGCCCCGACCTCATCAAGGACATGAAGTTCGAGAGCTGGGCGGACCTGTGGAAGCCCGAGATGAAGGGCAAGCTCGCCGCGCCCGACTTCGATCCGAGCCACATCATCACCATCGCGGCGATGCTCTCGGGCGGCGATGCGGGATCGTGGGAGAAAGGCCAGGACAAGCTCAAGGCCCTGAAGCCCAGCTTCAAGGCGTTCTACACCAACGACGCCAACAGCCAGCAGCTGCTCGCCAACGGCGAGACGCCCGTGCAGGTGGTGCTGTCGATGAATGCGCACTTCATGGTCACCGAGGGCGTGCCGCTCACGGTGGTGATCCCCAAGGAGGGGGCGATCCTCGGCATCGACACGGTGGCGATCCTGAAGGGCACCAAGAAGTCCGAGCTGGC
Source organism: uncultured Alphaproteobacteria bacterium (assembly GCA_963774165.1). Taxonomy (GTDB): domain Bacteria; phylum Pseudomonadota; class Alphaproteobacteria; order Rhizobiales; family Hyphomicrobiaceae; genus AWTP1-13. The sequence goes on from CAVZEC010000020.1 coordinate 78,314, forward strand.
CTACAAGTTCATCAACACCGTCCTCGATCCGGCCATCCAGGCCGAGGTGGCGAAGATCAAGAAGGGCAGCCCGGTGGTGGTCGACGCCAAGGTCGACCCGGAGGTGGCCAAGCTGCCCGGCGTGTTCACCACCGCCGACCAGTGGAAGACCCAGGCCATCATCATCGACCACAAGCTGCGCGCCGAGAAGACCGCCGAATGGCGCAAGTGGTTCGCCGAGAACATCATGAACTGACGTTGCCGACCTACTGTCGGCAATCATCCCGGTGCTTGTCACCGGGATCCATCGTGCCGCAGACTCCGGCTTTCGCCGATGGCTGGATCCCGGGCGACAAAGCCCCGGGATGACAACGGCTTGAGCCAGAGCCCCACATGACCCCAGCCGCCCCAGCCCGCGCGACCACCCAGCCCTTCCTGCGTGCGTTCGTGTCGCCGGCGGCGCTGTGCGCGCTCGGACTGGTGGCGGCGATGGCGGCGGTGCTGCAGTACAGCCTGCGCGCGCACATTCCGGGCTCGCTGGATGTCGGCGGGTTCACGCTGGCGAATTTCGCCGCGCTGCTGAAGCCGCTCTACGCGCGGGTGTTCCTCGACACGGTCTGGATCTGCCTGCTGACCGCGTTCTTCTCGCTCCTGCTCGGCTATCCGCTGGCCTACGCGCTGGTGCGCACGCCCAATGTGCTCGCCAAGTCGGCGATCATGATCACCGCCGTCACCCCGCTGTTCCTCGGCGAGGTGGTGCGCACCTATTCCTGGATCATCGTGCTCGGCAACAACGGTTTCGTGAACACGATGCTGCTGAAGGCCGGCCTGATCGAGAAGCCGCTGCAGCTGATGTTCACGACCTTCGGCGTGGTCGTGGCGCTGGTGCACGTGACGCTGCCGGTCATGGTGATCATGCTGGCGGCCGCACTTGCCCACATCGACCGCGACTACGAGCGGGCCGCGGGCACGCTGGGCGCCGGGCCGGTGCGCGCCTTCCTCACCGTGACGCTGCCGCTGTCGGCGCCCGGCATCGTCGCCGGCGTGACGACCGCGTTCGCCTGGACCTTCAGCGCCTTCGCCACCCCGCAGCTGATCGGCGGCGGACAGGTCAACATGGTCTCCAATCTCGTCTATCAGCTGGGCTTTGCGAGCTTCAACTTCCCCTTCGCCGCCAGCCTGTCTGTCGCCGGGCTTGCGCTGACCTTCGGCGTGCTCGCCTTGCTGCGCCTCGCCGCGCGGCCGCTCGAGCGCATGGGGCCGCACTGATGCCCCGCGCGCTCTCCCAGCGTCTGCTCGCACTTGCCGGCACGTTTGCCGTGATCGCCATCCTGGGCTTCCTGGTGCTGCCGGCCATCGTCGTCACGCTGGCCGCATTCAACAGCCGCTCCATCCTGTCGTTCCCGCCCGAGACCTGGTCGCTGCGCTGGTTCATCAAGGCGCTGGCCTACGAGGACTTCCAGGCGGGCTTCCGCAATGGCCTGATCGTCACCGCGTGGGCGTCCACCATCGCGCTGGCCGTCGGCGCCGCCTTCGCGTTCGCGCTCGACCGCTACCAGTTCCGCCTCAAGCGCGGCATCGAGACGGTGCTGCTCTCGCCGCTGGTGATCCCGCATTTCACCGTCGGGCTCGGGTTCCTCATCATCGCGGCGCAGCTCGGGCTGGCGCGCAGCTTCGCGACGGTGATTGCAGCCCACGTCGTGCTGGTGCTCCCGTTCGTGCTGCGCAGCGTGTACGTCTCGCTGCGCAACCTCGATCCGAGGCTCGAGCTGGCGGCCGCCAGCCTCGGCGCGCCGCCCGGCCGCGTGCTCGCGACCGTGACATTGCCGCTGCTGCTGCCCGGCCTGGTGAGCGGCTGGCTGTTCGCGGCCATCCTGTCGTTCAACGAGTTCACGGCCTCGCTGTTCGTCACGGCGCAACGCACGCAGACGCTGCCCGTCGCCATGTACAATTACGTGCGCGAGTACGCAGACCCCTCGATGGCGGCCCTCTCGGTCATGTACATTGTCGCCACCGCCCTGCTGCTGACTTTCGCCAACGCCTTCCTCGGTCTCGGAAAGGTCCTCAACGTTGAGCATGCCCGCTGAGCGAGCGGCCTCCCAAGCCGAAGGTGGGGGGGCCGGCAACGTGGTGGCCCTGCCGGCGCGGGCCGACATCGCCGTGCGCCTCGACGGCATCGTCAAGCGCTTTGGCGACACCGTCGCCTTGCAGGACGTGCAGCTGCCGATCCGCCGCGGCGAGCTGATGACGCTGCTCGGCCCCTCCGGCTGCGGCAAGACCACGCTGCTCAATCTGGTCGCCGGCTTCCTCGTGCCCGACAGCGGCGAGATCGCCATCGACGGCGAGCGCGTCACCGATATCCCGCCCTACAAGCGCCAGATCGGCATGATGTTCCAGAGCTACGCGCTGTTCCCGCACATGGATGTGGCGGCCAACGTCGGCTACGGCCTCAGGATGCGCAGGCTCCCGCGCGCCGAGATCGCCCGCCGGGTGGCCGAGGCACTGGCCCTCGTCAAGCTGACGGGCCTCGGGGACCGCAGGCCAAAGCAGCTGTCGGGCGGCCAGCAGCAGCGTGTCGCGCTGGCCCGCGCGCTGATCGTCAACCCCAAGGTGCTGCTGCTCGACGAGCCCTTCTCCGCCCTCGACAAGAGCCTGCGCGCCTCCATGCAGGTCGAGATCAAGGAGATCCAGAGGAAGCTCGGCGTCACCACCATCTTCGTGACCCACGACCAGAGCGAGGCGCTGAGCCTGTCCGACCGCATCGCCGTCATGTCGGAGGGCCGCATCCGCCAGTGCGCCACGCCGGACGAGGTCTACCGCCGGCCATCCGACCGCTTCGTCGCCTCCTTCGTCGGCGACGTCAACGTGCTGCACGCCCGTCTGGAGCGCACGGACGGCACCCGCGCCATCGTCGCGCTCGGCGCCGCACGCATCCCCGTTCCGGCAGCGGCTCTGGGCGCGCTTGCCCCCGGGGCGCCGGTCGACCTGTTCGTCCGCCCCGAGCAGCTGCGGGTCGCCGAGGCTACGGAGCCGGTCGCCACGCAGGGCATCGTCGCCGCGCACATCTACCAGGGCGGGCACGTGGACGTTTATGTCGACGTGCCCGAGGTTGCGAGCGGCAGGTTGCTGATGCGCCTTCCAGGCAACGATGCCATCGCCCGCTGGCCCGTCGGCACGCGGCTCGGCGTCGCGGTGGGAGGGGCGGACGCCGTCGCCTTTCCGCGCGACAGCAGTTGAGCGGCGGCAGGACACGCGATAGGGTCGTCCCCATCGGCACACCGTGCTTGCATTGGAGCCGCGGTCGCGTGGACGGCCGCACGATCGCCAAACTCGTATGCGTCCCATTGCGGCGAGGGATTCGCGCAAAGAGGTGACGCAATGATCAAATCTGCGCTTCTTACGGGGCTGTTCGGACTGAGCGTCCTTGCCTTTACGCCGGCCGCCAGCCAGGCAGCCGTCTTTTCGCCGGCGGCCCGCTCCGTCGACAGGGTCGGCGGCCTCGTCGCACCGGCGCAGTATTGGCGCCAAGGGCCGCGTTACGGCGGGCCGCGCTTCGGTGGACCACGCTTCGGCGGACCGCGCTTTGTCGGCCCCCGCGGCGGCTACGTGTTCGCCAGGCCGTGGGTACGCCGGCCCTACTACGGCCGGATCATCGCCGGCGTGGCGCTCGGCACCATCGTCACTGTCGCTGCCGTCGGGCTGATCCCACGGCGCCCGGCGCCCGACCTGTGCTGGTACTGGGCCGATCCCTACCGCAACCGCGGCTACTGGGACTACTGCTACTGATCGCGGACCGCCGGCCAGGAGTGCGCTGAGCGCCCCTCGCCGGCACCCGGATCCGACCCGCTATGCTGGTGGTACCTCGGCGCGCTGCAGCCGAGGTATCACCACGAACCCCAGCACCGTGAAAGAGCGCGGCAATGGCGACGCCCAATGCCGTGGCACGCCCTGACGTGTTGATCGAGGCGGCGATCGATGGCGGCCTGAGGGTTGTTTCGCGGCTGTCGCACACGCGCGCGGATGGCCGACAATGCGGCTTGCCGGCCCGCTGTTTTTCGTGATTGCGCCCCACTTGGCGCATGAAAATCGGCCCGCAGACTTGCGCGCACGACGTGCGCCGCGTCACCCCACGGCAGATGTCTTCCTGGTGCCCCGCCTCCTCTTCGGAGGACTGCGCATAGCCTTGCCGCGCACAGCTTTCTTGTCGGATACCAGCCTCTACAGCGCCCGCTCGATGGCATTGCTTGGCGCATAGCAGCCGCCTTCACTCACCAAACCCCTTTCGCGGCCCCCCCATCGATGCGTAATCTCACGGTTGAAGTCATGCCAATCACGAGGAGGAAACAATGGGCGAAGTCGACGGCGCTACACTGATAGCGAGAAGCCTCAAGCAGCAGGGCATCGATCACATGTTCGGCGTCGTCGGGTTTCCCGTCGGTCCGATCGCCACAGCCGCCCAGAAGGAAGGCATCAACTACATCGGCATGCGCAACGAGCAGGCCGCTTCCTACGCGGCCAGGGCCTACGGCTATCTGACGGGCCGGCCCGGTGTGTGCATTACGGTGACCGGCCCAGGCGTCGTCCACGGCCTCGCCGGCCTCGCCGACGCGCAGCAGAACTGCTGGCCGATGATCCTGATCGGCGGCGCCTCGGAGACCTATCGCGGCGGCATGGGAGCCTTCCAGGAGGAGCGCCAGGTGCTGATCGCCTCGCCGTTCTGCAAGTTCGCGCACGGCATCGATAGCGTCGCCCGTATCCCCTACTACGTCGAGATGGCCACCCGTCACTCGATCTACGGCCGTCCCGGCGCCTGCTATCTCGACATGCCCGACGACATCATCACCGGCAAGTGCGACCTCGACAAGATTGCCCAGGTGGAGCGCGTGCCCGAGCCGCCGCGCATGATAGCGCCGCAGGAGAACATCGAGGCGGCGCTGGACCTGCTCCAGAAGGCCAAGAACCCGCTCGTCCTGGTCGGCAAGGGCATGGCCTGGTCGCGCGCCGAGAACGAGGTGCGCGCCTTCATCGACCGCGCGCAAATCCCCTTCGTGCGCTCGCCGCAAGGCAAGGGCGTCGTCCCGGACGATCATCCTCTGTCGGTTGCGGCCGCCCGCACGCTGGCGCTGCAGCAGGCCGACGTCGTCTTCCTCATGGGCGCGCGCTTCAACTGGATTTTCCACTTCGGCCAGTCGCCGCGCTTCGCGAAGGACATGAAGGTCATCCAGCTCGACATTTCGCCGGAGGAGATCCACCACAACAAGCAGACCGAAGTGGCCCTCGTCGGTGACGGCAAGGCCATCATGACGCAGATCAACCAGGCGCTCGCCAAACGCCAGTGGTTCTATCCGAAGGATACGCCGTGGCGCACTGCGCTGTCCAAGAAGGCGGCCGATAACGCGGCGACGATCAAGCCGCAACTCGACGACGACAGGGGACCGGCCAACTACTATCGCGCCCTCAAGGATATCGCCGCCTGGATGCCGAAGAACACCGTCCTCTCCGCCGAGGGCGCCGGCACCATGGACATCGGCCTCACCATGCTCAACGTCAGCGATGCCCGCTCGTGCCTCAACGCCGGCACCTACGGCACCATGGGCCTCGGCCTCGGCAACGCCATCGCGGCCGCGATCGTGCATCCCGATCGGCCGATCGTCCACCTCTCGGGCGACTCGGCGATCGGCTTCTCCGGCATGGAGATGGAGACGCTCGCCCGCTACAATTTGCCGGTCAAGATCGTGGTGCTGAACAACGGCGGCATCGGGCCCGGCATGCCGGAAATCCCGTCGAACCCGATGATGAATCTGAAGCCGAATGCGCTGATCTACGGTGCGCGCTACGACAAGGTGATGGAGGCCTTCGGCGGCTTCGGTGCTTTCGTCAAGGACCCGAAAGACATCAAGAAAGCCCTGGATGAGGCGATGAAGTTCAAGGGCCCGGCCCTCGTCAACATCGTCCTGTCGCAGAGCTCCGCCCGCAAGGAGCAGCAGTTCAAGTGGCACAGCTGATCTGGCGACAGATCAAAGGAGCTGGATGCCGGGGATAAGCCCCGGCATCACAACGATACCGGTCGCTTAGCCGAGATCGTTCCAGTCACCGATCGCCAAGCAGGCTCGCGGGAGGGTTCACACCACCGGCACGCCGGTCTGCTTGGCCTCTTCCTCGGGCTCCACGTGGATCAGCACCTGGGCACCGTGCACCGAGCCCTGCAGCGCCTGCTCGATGCGATCGCAGATCTCGTGCGAGGCCGCCACCGTCATGCTGCCCGGCACGACCAGGTGGAACTCGATGAACGTCACGCGGCCGGCGGCGCGCGTCTTCACGTCGTGCGCCTCGATGGCGCCTTGCGCGTTGTCCGAGATAACCTGACGGATGTGGCGGGCCACGTCGCCGGCCACGGCCTCGTCCATCAGGCCGCTCACGGATTCGCGCACCAGCCGCCAGCCCGCCCACAGGATGTTGGCGCCGACCAAGGCCGCCAGCGCCGGGTCCAGGCTCTGCCAGCCGGTGGCCATCGCGAGCAACAGGCCGACCAGGACGCCCACCGACGTCGCGACATCGGTCATCAGGTGCCAGCCGTCGCCGACCAGCGCGGGTGAGCGCTGGCGCCGGCCCCAGGTCAGCAGGAAATACGACCAGCCGGCGTTGACTACGGTGGCGAGGCCGTTGATGACGAGACCCCGCATCGGATCGCTCAACGTGCGCGGGTGGCGGAAGGCGTCGTAGGCCTCGTGGAAGATCAGTAGCGCGGCCACGACGATGAGCACGCCCTCGATCACCGCCGAGAAATACTCGGCCTTGTGGTGCCCGAACTGGTGGCGGCGGTCCGCCGGCTGGGCCGAGACGTGGATGGCATAGAGCGCCACCAGGGCCGTGATCAGGTTGACGATGCTTTCCAGCGCATCCGAATAAAGCGCGACGCTGCCGGTGACCCAGTAGGCCAGATACTTCAGGCCGAGCACGAGCACAGCCACCGCGATCGACGCGATGGCGGCGAGCCTCAGCTTGTCGGCAGTGCCGGATGGGAAGCTGAGCGACATTCGTCCTTCGCCAAGCCAAACGCGCCTGCAGATGACATGGACCGCCCGCCGACGCCAGCCCTTTTGCGACGCCCGAGCGGGGTCGGACGCTCCAGCGCCTTAGATGGCCCGGGCTGGGGCGCGTCAACTAGGGTCCGACAGCTTTGATCCCACATGTTTTTTGCTCGCGCGGCCTAGCCGGGAGGGCGCGAATCTGGTGCAAGGCCGCAGCCTCGGCACCAGCCCTTTCCGGTCCGCGTCCGGCCGTGCCGACCGAGCGAGGCGAACATGGCCAATTTTCCCACTCACATCGCCGTAGGCACCATAGTCAGCGGAGCCCTGGCGACGGTCACGCTGGCCGCCGATCTGGTGGCGCCGGAGAACATCGTCGCGGTCACGCTCGCAGGCGTGCTGGGCTCCGTGCTGCCGGACATCGATCTCAAGGAATCGCGCCCCGCCCGCGCCATGTTCGCCGGGCTCGCCGTGTTCTTCTCTTTCGTCGTGCTGTTCAGCCTGGAGCGCAAATACTCCATTGCCGAGATGCTGGTGCTGTGGCTCGGCACACTGGTGTTCGTGCGCTATGTCGGCAAAGAGGTCTTCTTCCACTTCAGCTACCACCGCGGCATCTGGCATTCGCTGCTGGCGATGCTGTTCTGCGCCTTCCTCACCGCCCTGGTCTACAGCCAGCTGCTGCGCCGCGACGAGGGCGTGGCCTGGCTCGCGGCCGGGTTCATGTCGATCGGCTTCCTCACCCACCTGATCCTCGACGAGATCTACTCCGTCGACGTGATGGATACCCGCATCAAGGCATCCTTCGGCACCGCCCTCAAGCTGGTCGACACCAAGCATTGGGGCCATTCCACCGCCATGGCGCTTGCCACCCTGCTGGTGTTCCTGCTGACGCCGCCGACCAAGATCTTCGTCGAGAACATCACCTCGCGCGCGCTCTGGACAGAGCTGCATCACCGCCTGCTGCCGCCGGACCAGAAGTGGTTCCAGGGCATGGCGTGGGTGCTCGAGACCCCACCCCGCACCAAGGCCAACGTCATCCCGGCGTCGACCAGCCCAATCTCCACCGGATCGATCCTGCCCGATCCCGCCGCCGACGCGGCGCGGAAGGAGAAGTAGGCGAGAAAAATCGGGTATGCCCCCGCATACCGACCGATACCTTCAGATCCTTCATCGGCAGTTCATGTGGGCGACGTGGGCGCGCCCCAATAGATTGCAACCATGTCGTGTCGACGTCGCCGAGATCAGCAGTCACGGTGCCGTCGTCGATATGGAGATTGCCGTGTTCGTCCGGGCGCTTCTGGCGACCTTCGTCGCTCTGATACTGTCAGGTTGCATGGACAGCGAGCGGCTGCGCCAGGATTTCGGACCTCGCGACGCCGAGAGAGCCGAGCGCATCCCGGGCAAGTAAGCGGGCTCCGCGGGCCGCGGTCCTCCTCATCAACAGAACAAGCAGGACCTGCACATCGAGTGCACTTCCTGGACATCGTGGTCGATCTTGACGCGAGTGCTCTTAATCAGCGCCTTCGCCTGCTCGGTGTCGCAGACGAACACGTGCTTTCCGCCGAACTCGATCGTTTTTCTGCGGAAGTAGGCCGCAACGCGGTTCAGCGCCCGCGCCTCGATGCAATCTTTGGCCGCCCACATCATGCGCCGGTCTACAAAGGATGGTGCGCCACAATGTTTGAGAAAGGCCTCGGCCAGAGCGTAGTTGTCCGCACGACGCCACAGATCCCGCACTTGGTCTTGAGAGAGGTACGAAAAGCCGAGTTTGGCCGGCTCGGACGAGGGCGTCGTCGGGTAGGTCGCGCGCGGACCAAAGCCTGCCATGCCTATCACAGCGAGGACGATTGCGGCCTTACCGCCCCAGTGGCTGCAGTTCATCCCAGTTTCTTCCCTCTTTCGTTGTCTGAGTATACCGCCTTGGCCCCGTACGTTGAAAGGCTCGCTCGCGGCTGCGCCGAAGAAACTCACGGATTCTGATGAAAAGGTCACGGATATCGCGCGGTCCATCGCTCACGAGTTGAAGGGAGAAGCTGGGCGAGCAGGACGCTGCGCGGTCTCTGGGCGGCTCTGGGCGATTGGAAGATGGCGCGTCATCGACGGCCGTGCGATGCGCGTCGGCGATTTGATTCGGACGAAGCCTTGCTCCCCTTTCGGGCCGTCCGGCGTTTGCGCTTCCCGGGAGCCTCACCCATAATCCGACCTCGCGCGGCACCGCCCGACCGCAACGGTGCCGCGCAGGGGAGGAATGGGAGATGATGCGTAGAAGCCTTGCCTTGTTTTGCGCTGCCGCGCTGCTGTGGCCGACGCTGGCGCTGTGCCGAGACCGACGTGATCAAGATCCCGCGCGGAGCCGGCGGGGTCGGCTTCCTGCCCCTGCTGGTCATGGAGCAGAAGGGCCTGATCGAGCGCCACGCGCGCGAGGGCGGCGTCCCCAATCTGAAGGTCGAATGGATCAAGCTCGGGGGCCCCGCCCTCGTCAACGACCTGCTGCTGTCGGGCACAGCCGACGTCGTCGGCGCGGGACCGCCGGCCTTCCTCACGCTGTGGGACCGCACGCGGGGCAACGCCGACGTCAAGGGCGTGGCGGCCATGACATCAATCCCGATGTATCTCAACACCCGCGCACCCCACCTCAATTCGATCCGCGACCTCAAGCCCACCGACAAGATCGCCATCACCGCCGTCAAGGTCTCGATCCCCGCCATCATCATGCAGATGGCGGCCATCAAGGACTTCGGCGCGGCCGACTACGCCCACTACGACAAGTTCACCGTCGGGCTCACCCACCCCGATGCCCTGATCGCGCTGATGTCGGGCCGCGCCGACATCAGCGCCCACTTTGCCTCCCCGCCGTTCCACCAGCGCGAGCGCAAGGGCGCGGACGTGCGCACCATCCTGACCTCCAACGACGTGATGGGCGGCCCCAGCACCTTCACGATGCTCTACGCACGCAGCAAGTTCCACGACGACAATCCCAAGGTCTACGCCGCCTTCCTCAAGGCGCTGCAGGAGGCGCTCGCCTTCATCAACGACGACAGGAAGGGTGCCGCCCAGACCTTCCTCGACATGGAGGGGCAGGGACTGAAGCTCGAGGAGGTTCTGGAGATCCTCAACGATCCGGACGTGCGCTACACCACGTCGCCCGAGAACGTCATGAAGTACGCCGAGTTCATGGCCACCGTCGGCAGCCTAAAGGCGCGGCCCGCGAAGTGGCAGGACATGTTCTTCCCCGCCATCCACGGCGTCCCCGGCAGCTGAGGGCGCCTCCTCTCCCTCTCCCCGTCTTCATGGGGAGAGGGAACACGCTATCTCCAAGCGGAGCCCCTCGCATGCATCCCCGTGAACGTATCGCCTTCACACCGCTCCCGCAGCGCCCGCCATTGCGCCTGCCCGACGGCATCCGGCTGGTGGTGTGGCCGGTGCTGTCGCTGGAGGACTGGGACCTGTCGCGGCCGATGGCACGCACGGTGATCACGCCGCCACAAGGCGCGCCGCAGCTTCCCGACCTGCCGAACTGGAGCTGGCACGAGTACGGCATGCGCGTCGCCTTCTGGCGCATGCGAAAAATGTACGAGCGTATGGCCGCCAGCCCGACGGTCGCCATCAACGCCCGGATCTGCGAGACCTACCCGCAGGTGGTGCAGGCCTGCATCGACAGCGGCTGGGAGCTCAACGCGCACTCCTACGAGCAGATCCCCATGCACAAGCTCGACGACGAGCGCGCCGTCATCGCCAGGACGATGAGCGTGATCGAGAAGTTCTCAGGCAAGCGACCGCGCGGCTGGTTCGGCCCGGGCCTGACGCAGACGTTCGACACCCTCGACCACCTGGCGGAAGCGGGCGTCGAATACATCGGCGACTACGTGCTCGACGACGACCCCGTCACGCTGAAGACCAAGCACGGACCGATCGTGGCGCTGCCATACACCTTCGAGGTGCACGACATCGTCATGATGAACCTGCAGCACCTCCCGTCGGAGGCCTTCCATGCCCGCGCCATGGACCACTTCCGCTGCCTCTACGCCGAATCGGCCGAACGGCCCAAGATCATGGCCATCTCCTGCCACCCCTACCTGTCGGGCGTGCCGCACCGCATCGCCCACGTCGAGCGCACCTTCGCCGACATCCTCGCCCACGACGGCGTGGTCGCCTGGGACGGCGCCCGCATCCTCGACTGGTACAAGGGGCAGACGGCGGGGGCCTGATCGCCTCCCGCTCCCGGCCCCAGCAGAATGCAATTTCGAACTTGTCCGAGCAGCGAGGCATCGGTTGCTAAACCAAGCCGTCCGAGGTGCGGCAGGATGCGTCACCCATGAGAAATCGAGGCAGTGCTCAGCCTTTGAGGCGTCGCTCGCTGAGCTACATCATATTCTCGACGATCGCGGCGATGTGGGCGGCGGCGCAGTCGACCGCCGGAAACCCTGCATTGGCTTCGCTGAAAATGAGATTGAGATCGGTGCCGGCGAACACGATCGCCTCGACACCGTCGCGCCGACAGATCGTCTGCGCCGTCTCTCTGAGCCGCGCCTCGTCTTCCGACGAGCAGTGGCCCTTCGTCGCCAGCTCGAGGTAGATGCGATGGATGTCCTCGACCTCTTGGTCCTGCGGCCGGACGACATCGAAGCCATCGAGTGCGCCAAAAAGCCGGCTGTCGATCGTGAACTTTGTCCCGAACAGCGCAACCCGCGCAAGGCTGCGCTGCCGGAGGTGCCGGGCCGTCACCTCCAGAATGTCGACGATCGGCAGCGAAATCCGCGCCTTCAGCTCGTCGCGGCAGATGTGCGGCGTGATGGCAGGGATAGCAGCGAAGGCCGCACCGGCTGCAGCGACTTCGCCGACGAACCCGGCGAGGTAGTCCGCGAGACCCTCGAATTCGGCCGCTTTGGACGTGTGCAAGCGCGGTCGGCGCATTGGCATGAGCGATCGTCAGCCGGGGTACGATGCCCTTGGCGGCGCAGGCTGCGGTGATGCCTTGGTAGTAGAAGATCGTGGCACCGACACCAAGTCCGCCAATCAATCCGAAGTGCTTGCTCTCGCGCATCGCCAATATCCGTTGCGTTCATGTAATTCCGATCGCCATACGACGGGCAGATCGGGCGGCAACACCCTCACCCCAGCACCGCCAGCGCCCCCAGCCCCATGCCGCCCACCAGGATGCGCCACCAGGCGAACGGCGCGAAGCCGTGGTTGCTGACGAAGTCGAGCAGGTAGCGCACGACCAGCACGCCTGAGACGAAGGCGACGACGAAGCCCAGCGCGATGCTCTGGACGTCGTCGGCCGATAGGTTGGCGTGGTTCTTGTAGAGGTCGTAGGCGAAGGCGCCGACCATGGTCGGCATGGCCAGGAAGAACGAAAACTCGGTCGCCGAACGCTTGTCGGCGCCCAGCAGCAGCGCGCCGACGATGCTCGAGCCCGAGCGCGAGACGCCAGGTATCATCGCCAGGCACTGGGCGAAGCCGATCGCGAGCGCCATGGGGATCGAGAAGTCCATGGCGTTGTGATAGCGCGGCTCCAGCCGCAGCTTGTCGACAGCCAGCAGCACGATGCCGCCCACGATCAGCGACACGCACACCAGCGTCGGCGATTCGAACAGGTATTCCTTGATGTACTTGTGCGCGACGGCGCCGATCACCGCCGCCGGCAGGAACGCCACGAGCACGGCGAGCACGAAGCGGCGCGTGCGCGCGTCGCTCGACAGGTCGAGGAGCATCCGCAGCAGCTTGGCGGCATAGACCGACAGGATGGCGAGGATGGAGCCCAGCTGGATCAGCACCTCGAACGTCTTGCCCGGCGAGTGGAAGTCTAGGAAATGGCCGGCGAGCAGCAGGTGGCCGGTCGAGGACACCGGAATGAACTCGGTCAGCCCCTCGAGCAGCCCGAGCAGGATCACGTGCCAGGTCGACATTCCCGTATCCTCGAGAGGGTGAGTGGTGAGGTGGCAAGCGGCAAGGTGGTGAAGGCCTCGACACTATCGAGATTGAACAGTGACTGCACCTCTCGGCGGATGAGAAGCGCGAACTTTGCACGCCTGCCGCTACTCACCACCTCACCCGGCGGGCCTCAAGTACCCGAATATCCTGCCGCGCAATTCTGCGCTGGTTGTGGCAGGCGTGCATCGCTATCTTTCGGGCAGTAGGCAATGGGCAGTTGGCAGTGGCAATCTGTCTCCGACCTACTGGCGACTGCCCCCTTCCAACGGCCCCCGATGACCGCAGACCTCAAGCACCTCGTACTCGCCGAAGCACGCGCCGCGGGCTTCGATACCGCGCGCATCACCACGCCTGCCGCGATCGATCCCCGCACCGGCCAGCGGCTCGCCGATTTCCTGCAAGACGGCCGGCACGGCGACATGGACTGGATGGCGACGACGGCGGAGCGGCGCCGGCACCCGGTCAGCATGTGGCCCGAGACGCGCTCGATCGTGATGCTCGGGATGAACTACGCGCCGACAGGCGATCCCCTGGATATTCTGACCGAGCCCGGCCGCGGCGCCATCTCCTGCTACGCCCAATGCAAGGACTACCACGACGTCGTGCGCACCGGCCTCAAGCGCGTCGCCGGCAGCCTTGCGCGCGCCAGCGGCACCGAGGTCAAGATCTTCGTCGACACCGCGCCGCTGATGGAGAAGCCGCTGGGCGAGGCAGCGGGGCTGGGTTGGCAGGGCAAGCACACCAATCTCGTCTCGCGCGAGTTCGGCTCATGGCTGTTTCTGGGCGCCATCCTGACGGCAGCGGAGCTGGAACCGGATGCGCCCGAGGTCGACCATTGCGGCACCTGCAGCCGCTGCCTCGACGTCTGCCCGACCAAGGCTTTCCCGGCGCCCTACCAGCTCGACGCACGCCGCTGCATCGCCTACCTGACGATCGAGCACAAGGGCCATATCCCCGTCGAATTCCGCGAGCCGATCGGCAACCGCGTGTTCGGTTGCGACGACTGCCTGGCCGTGTGCCCGTGGAACAAGTTCGCCGAGGCCGCGCGCCTGACCAAGCTGCAGGCGTTGCCGAGCACGGATTCTCCGCCCCTGGCGGAGCTGCTGGCGCTCGACGATGCCGCCTTCCGCCAGCGCTTCGCGGGCACGCCGGTGAAACGAACGGGGCGCGACCGCGTGGTGCGCAACGCGCTGATCGCCGCCGGCAATTCCGGGGACGCGCGCCTTCTGCCGGCGGTCGAGCACCTACTGGAGGATGCTTCTCCGCTGGTGCGCGCCATGGCGGTGTGGGCTCTGCAGCGGCTGGCCGAGCCCGCGGCGGTCCACAAGGCCAGGCGCCGGCACCTCGAGCGCGAGACCGATGAAGCCGTGCAGGCCGAATGGGCCGCGGCCTGAGCTGACCGATTTGCCACCGCCGGACATCCGCATCACAATGGCGCGGCAGACAAACAGGAAAGGTCCGACATGATCTCGGAGATCATCACCTTCAAGCTGCGGCCGGGCATGACGCGCGCCGAGGTCGTCGCCACCTATCGCAAGACGTCGTCGATGTGGCGCGCCAACCCCGACTGCATCCGCAAGTGCTATCTCTACGACGCCGAGAACCACCTGGGCGGGGGCGCCTACCTGTGGAAGAACATCGCCGCTGCCAAGCGCGCGCACGGCGAGGAGTGGCGGCGCATGATCAACGATCTCTACGGCAGTGAGAGCCAGATCACCGTCACCTACTTCGAGACACCCATCGTCGCCGACAACCTCGTCCACCAGACCATCGAGGAGGAGGCGGCCGAGGGCAAGGCGGCGTAGTAACCGAGGCCGCGCCGTTCGGGTGACGCTATCCGCGAATGCCGTTGTCATACCGGGGCTTGTCCCCGGTATCCAGCCCGTTGCAAGCGCCGGAACCGGCGGAGGGATGGATCCCGGCAACAAGTGCCGGGATGACACGGCGATGCAAATGTCGGTGTCATACCCCTAGCTGTCGACCGGCCGGTCCGGGATACGAGTCTGTGGCGCGGAGGAGGCCCGCTGATGCGGCTTTTCTGCTTCGGCTTTGGATACTCGGCCGAGGCGCTGGCGCGCCGCCTGAGCGCCCGGGTGAGTGCGCTCGGCGGCACCCGGACCAGCCAGGCGGGAGCCGACGGCCCACTCGGTGCCAAGCTGGCGGTGTTCCAGGGCGATGGCGCCTCAGCCGAGGTACGCGGCCTCCTCGCCGGCACCACGCACCTGCTCGTCAGCGTGCCCCCGGACCTCGAGGGCGACATGGTGCTCCGGCATTTCCGTGACGATCTGGCGGGCCTGCCGGAGCTCGCGTGGATCGGCTACCTGTCGACGGTCGGGGTCTACGGCGATTGCGGGGGCGAGTGGGTCGACGAGACCAGCGCGACCCGCCCCACGTCCGAGCGCAGCCTGCGCCGCGTGCTGGCCGAGAAGGCCTGGCTCGCCTTCGGCGCCGAGAGCGGGCGGCGCGTCGAGGTCTTCCGCCTCTCCGGCATCTACGGGCCGGGGCGCAGCGTCATCGACAACCTGAAGGCCGGCACGGCGCGGCGCATCGTCAAGCCCGGCCAGGTGTTCAACCGCATCCACGTCGACGACATCGCGCGCGTGCTGGCCGCCGCCATCGACCAGCCCCCCGGCCACGCCGTCTACAACGTGAGCGACGACGAGCCGGCCCCGCCCCAGGATGTCGTCGCCTATGCCGCGGAGCTGCTGGGACTGCCCGTCCAGCCCGATATCCCCTTCGAGCGCGCCGGCCTCAGCGGCATGGCGGCCAGCTTCTGGGCCGAGAGCAAGCGCGTCAGCAATGCCCGCATCAAGACAGCGCTCGGCGTGGAACTCGCCTACCCGACCTACCGCGAAGGTTTGCGCCATCGTGGCGGGTGGGTAAAGTCAGCAGGGCGGCGCGTGCGGCGGCTCCTCGCCCACGCCAACCAGAGGACCACCTAACCGTTGTCATCCTCGGGCTTGTCCCGAGGACCCAACTCGCCGCTGCCCAAGGCTCGACGCCATCCGGCCGCGGGCGGCGGTTCGTGCCGAGCTGCGGCCATTCACTGGTAGGAGAATTTCGGTGACGCGAACGAACTCGCGGATCGAGGCCGAGTACCGGGCGCGGACGACGCGCTCGGCCCAGCTCTACGCGCAGGCGCGCAAGGTCATTCCGGCCGGCCTGACGCACGACTCCCGCACGCTGCTGCCCTATCCGATCTATGCGGCGCGCGCCGCCGGCCCGCGCAAGTGGGACGTCGACGGCAACGAGTACGTCGACTATTTCGGCGGGCATGGCGCGCTGCTGCTCGGCCACGCGCATCCGGCCGTGGTCGAGGCGGTGCAGCGCCAGGTGACGCTCGGCACGCACTGGGGCTCCTCGCACGAGCTCGAAGTGCGCTGGGCCGAGCTGGTGCAGCGGCTGATCCCGTGCGCCGAGCGCGTGCGCTTCACGGCGTCGGGCACCGAGGCCTCGCATCTCGCGCTGCGCCTCGCGCGCGCGTACACCGGCAAGCCGAAGGTGGTGCGCTTCGTCGGCCACTTCCACGGCTGGCACGATCAGGTCGCGGCCGGCTCGATGTCGCATTTCGACGGCGGCGTGCCGGCGGGCATTCCCGCCGACCCTCGTCGAGCAGACCGATCCTGCTGCCGGCGGACGACGTCGCGGCCGCGGCCGAAACGCTCAGAGCGCGCGACGACATCGCCGCCGTGATCCTCGAAGCGTCGGGCGCGTCGTGGGGCATGGTGCCGCTGCCGAAGGGTTTTCTCGCCGGCCTGCGCGCGGTGACGCAGGAGCGCGGCGTCGTGCTGATCCTCGACGAGGTCATCACCGGCTTCCGCTGGTCGCGCGGCGGCGCGCAGGCGCGCTTCGGCGTCATCCCGGACATGTGCGTGCTGGCCAAGATCGTCGCCGGCGGGCTGCCGGGCGGCGCGGTCGCCGGACGCGCCGACATCATGGACCAGCTCGACGCCGGCGGCCGCCAAGGCGGCGGGGCGCGAGAAGATCGGCCATCAGGGCACGTTCAACGCCAACCCGCTGTGCGCGGCGGCCGCGGTCGCCACGCTCTCGATCGTCGAGCGCGAGGAGGTGTGCGCGAAGGCGGAGGCGACCGCGGAGGAGATCCGCGCCGGGATGCGCCAGATCCTCGATCGAGGAGGACGTGCCGTGGGGCATCTATGGCGACGCCTCGGCGTTCCTGATTTTCCAGAATCCCGAACGGCCTCGACATCGATCCGCAGACGTTCGATCCGCTGCGCTCGGCTTCAAGGAGCTCAAGGCCGTGCGCGATCGCCAACCTCAGCCATCGCCTGCGCATCGCGATGCTGGCGAACGGCGTCGACATCATGGGCGCGCCGGGCGGCCTGGTCTCGGCGGTGCACGGGCCGGACGAGGTCGCGCGCACGCTCGAGGCGTTCCGCACCAGCGTGCGCTGGCTCAAGGCCGAGGGCGACGCGTAGGAGAATGTCGAGGGGCGCCGGCTCCCGGATAGCCACTCGACGACGTTGCGCGCTCAGTTCAAGCGGCAGCGTTGAAAGGATGTCACCACGGCCCAGCTGGCGATGCGGCCCGTTATCGCGTCGAGCCAGGCCGGGAACCCGTCGAGCTCGGCCTCGCCGATCGGTCGCGTGCGCGCACGCACGAGCTCCGCGATCTTGTTCGGGTCGCCGTCTCCGGCCTGGATCCTGGCATAGCGGGCGATGGTCGCGTAGTCCTTGTTCCACAGGGCGCCGACGAAGGCGAGCGGCGTGAACATCTCCTTGTTCATGACGAACGACCGGTGGCCGCCGGCATTGGCGGATTCGCGCTCGAACTCCTCGTAGTACTTGCTCCAGTGGCGCGCGGGCTTCAGATGATGCTCGACGTGGTAGTCGTCACCGAGATTGCCGTGATCGGTGTGGTGGTAGTCCATCGTATTGCCGTGCACGTTGTAGACATCCGACGCGTCGATCACGCCGTGCTGGTAGAAGGCGATCATCGACTGGATGTTGCCGCCGAACAGGCGCGAGAAGAAGATGAGCGCGCTGGCAATCGGATTGAAGATCGCGAGGACGATGAGGAAGACGTACCAGACGGCAATCCCGCGCAGCAGCTCGCGCAGCTGCCGCGCCTTGTTGCGCCGTCGCAGGTAGGGAATGACGATGTACCCGGAGACCAGATCCAGGCCCTGCCGGAGCGCGTGCCGGCTGAAATCGAGGAAGCTGGTGCGGTCGTAGGGCATCGTCGTCTGGCTGTCGTCGGGGCCGTTGTCCTCGACGTGATGCACGTAGACGTGCTGGATGCGATAGAAATCGGGTATGCGCCCCGACAGGATGCACAACACGTTCTCGAACCAGAAACGGCAGGCCCGCAGGACGTTGCGCTCGAACGGCGGGGCATCGGGCTTGGGATTGAAGATGCGGTTGTGAATGTTGTTGTGATCGATGGTCTCGTTGGGAAACTGGATCATCAGCAGTATGGCGCTGTAGGCGAGGACGACGAAGTAGTTCACAGTCGACGGCAGGAACAGCACCACGCTGACCGGGATCATGGCGATCGAGTTGCCCACCCAAATGCGCACGAAGATGGCATCGATGGAGTTGGGCAGCACGCTGGCGAACCAGCTGTCGAGCTTGCGGCTGGCGATCGAGCTGCGCAGGCCCTCGAAGGTTTCAGGAAGCTCCGTGTAGACAAGATAGGCACGGGCGAACAACCCCAATCCGAACCACAGCGCGACCTCGAGGAGGATGTCTTTCGGCTGCAGGTAATTGGGAAAGAAGGTGTCGATCGTCTGGGTGAGAAACGCGACGGCCACGGACGTGGCCATCAGCCACGCCAGCGCACCGCGCTCCAGCACGCTGCGCGGGATGACGTAGGTGGTGATGGCGGCCGGTATGGCGATGAACCAGTAGAAATACCAGCACACGCCGATGAACACACCGGAGAAGATCGCTCCCACCGTCGTGACGAGCACCCTGAGCGGATAGCTGCTGCCCTGCGCCTGGCCGATGTGCGCGGAATGGTCAGAAACGACGGTCATGGCAAAGCTCCTGCACTGGCGTCGGCGCCAAGGCCTGCTCAATGGCCTGCACCCCGCACGACCGCGGCCCCTGGCGCCGTGCGAAGCTGTACTTCAGCTGCGGGAATTCTCGCGGCACTTGGCTGAGAACTTGCTGCACATCCTGATCTCTTCAGCTTACAGATGTGCAGCTTTTGCCGCAAACCGAGCCGGGAAGATGGTGAAGCAGAGGGCCATAACCGGAAGCAAAGCCCTCATTGAATGCCCACTCCCAATTCCGCCCGAGCGCGGCAAGATCGCACGCACGCCGCGCTTGTACTCCATCGACGCCGATTGCTCTGTTCCGGGCGGAACAACGCAGGTCCGGGAGAAGTGGGGAGCGCCTGCCGGAATGCATCTGCACTACGGGTCTATCGCGCTGAAACGCTTCGGGTCGAGAACTCGCGTTCGGCATCGTCCTGCTCGCGGACGCCGGACCTTCAATAACAGCCGAAGCGCTGCCGAACGGCACCACGATCCGGATCGCCGCGCGCGCTATTCGTCCTTGTCGGCGTCGAAGCGGTCGGCGTCGAGGCCCAGAAGCGCCCAGGTCTTGCGCATGTGCTCGGGCAGCGGGGCGGTGACGTCGATGTTGCCGCCGGCGGGATGAGGAATGACCAGGCGGCGCGCGTGCAGGTGCAGCTTGACCTCGATGCCGCTGTCGACGAGCACCTTGTCGCCCTCGTACTTGTTGTCGCCGACGATGGGGTTGCCGATCAGCGCCATGTGCGCACGCAGCTGGTGCTGGCGGCCGGTGACGGGCTTGAGCGACACCCACGACACCTTGTGGGCGACGCGGTCGATCACCGAGTAATGCGTGGTGGCGTGCATCGCCTTGGCCTGCTCGCCGGGCAGCGCCTTGCGCACGCGGTCCTCGCCGTCGGGGCCGGCGGCCTTGACGAGGGCCGCCTCGACCTTGCCCTGCGGCGGCTTCGGCACGCCCTTGAGCAGCGCCCAGTAGGTCTTGGCAGCGGAACGGGTCTGGAAGACGCGTCCGAGCTTGGCCGCCGCATCGCGATGCTTGGCGACCAGCAGCACGCCGGTGGTATCGCGGTCGAGCCGGTGCACCAGACGCGGGCGGTCGCCGAAGCGGTCGACCATGCCGGCCAGCATGCCGTCGATGTGGCGCTTGGTTCCGGTGCCGCCCTGCACGGCGATGCCGAAGGGCTTGTTCAGAACGAACACGTCCTCGTCCTCGTAGAGGATCATCGCCTCGATGAAGTCGCGGTCGCCCTTGGAGAGGCCGAGCGGCGGCACCAGCGAGGGCTTCGCCTTCGGGGCCACGCGGATGACGGCCGGCACGCGCACCTGCTGGCCGCTCTCCACCCGCGCATTGGCCTGCGCGCGCCTGGAGTTGACGCGCACCTGGCCCGAGCGCAGCAGCTTCTGCAGATGGCCGTAGGTGATGTCGGGAAAGTGCACGCGGAACCAGCGGTCCAGCCGCATGCCGGCCTCGTCACGTCCGACCTCGATGGTTTCGACCGGTGTGCTCACGTGAGCAGCCAACGCGTCACCGACATCCCCGCATTGAGCGCCAGGATGGAGAGCGCGACCGAGCCGATGAGATAGAGGGAGGCCTGCATGTGCTCCTGACGCTGCATGAGGGAGGCGAAATCCAGTGAGAAGGCAGAGAACGTCGTGAAGCCGCCGAGGAAGCCTGTCGCGAGGAACGTGCGCAGGTCGATGGAGCCGTGGAACTTCAGGGCAAGCGACTCCACGAGGACGCCCATTAGCCCGCATCCCACGATGTTGACGAAGAACGTCCACCAAGGGAAGCCGATGCCCAGCCATCGTCCGAAGCCGACGTTGACGAGGTGACGCGCGCCCGATCCGATCGCGCCGCCGGCCATGGCATAGAGCAGATGCTTCATGCTGCGATCCGCGGTTGTTGCGCGCGTCTCAAGCCGGCGGAGCGGGCTTGGTCACCAGCCGGCCGCCGATGAGCCAGCCGATACCCCAGCCGATCAGCAGCGCCGCCAGGTTGCTCAGCATATAGACGCCATCCTCGAGATTGCCCACCTCGTCGGGACTGTCGAAGGAGAAGCGGCCGACCGCCATGCTTGCCAGCTGCGGGCTCACGAACACGGTAACGAGCAGGGTCACCACGATGGCGACCAGCATGGCAATCACATAGCGCATGGGATTCCTTCCAGCGAAGGACGGTCGGCGGCTACTTCACGTCCCAGAACCAGATTTCCTTCGCCTGAACGTAGTTGGAGTAGTAGCCGAGCCAGGAGAACCATTCCATCAGCCACTTGGTGGAGGAGCGGTAGCCGTTCCACACGTCGATGTGGTCGCCGGTGGCGACCGTCTCTCCGTGGCGCTTCCAGTAGTCCTGGATGTAGATGATGCCGGTGCGGCCGTAGAGCTTGCCGTAGAAGTGCGAGGCCTCCGTGCCGGTGATGCGCTCCACTCGGCCGACGCCCTCGATGGAGGCGCCCGCCAGCGCTTGCGCGAGCTCCGTCGCGCGAACGGTGTGCATCTCCTCGGACCCGTGAACCGAGCACGTGGTGGCGCGGACGGCGCCGGGCGGCACGCCGGCGTTCTTCAGGCACACGCCCATGCGGATCGCGCACTGGTTGCCGAACACCGGGAAGCCCGGGAGGATGTGCGCGCCCTCCATGTTGGTGAGGCCATGCGGCGCGATGCAGGGATACTGCGTGGAGTTGTTGGCCGGATGGCGATACCAGAGATCTCGAAAGGCAACCATCGGCGTCTCCCGGGTCGTGAGCGCGGGGCTAGCCCCGCGTCGCCGCTACCATTGAGGCTCGGCGCCCGGCAAGTATAGGCCGGCAGCCGCAGGGCTGCCAAACGACATGAACGCGCCCCTGGCGGTCCATGTCGCGTGGCCTAGTGTCCTGTCTCCGAATTGCTTCACGCTTGCCGCACCGGTGGCAAGGCAATTCGGAGACTGAAGGACACTAGGAAGAATAGATTCTAGTGTGGTTCAGTCTCGCAAATGCCATGACGGAGCCCGCCACAAACGGTGATGGCATTTGCGAGACACCACACTAGACCTGCGGCCCCGATCGGCCTCAGCCCTTGATGAAGGCCAGCAGCTCGGCGTTGACCTGGTCCTTGAGGGTCGTGCACATGCCGTGCGGCGCGCCCTTGTAGACCTTGAGCGTGCGCGCCCTTGACGATCTTGGAGGACAGCATGGCCGAGGCGCCGATCGGAACGATCTGGTCGTCGTCGCCGTGCAGGATCAGGGTCGGCACGTCGAACTTCTTGAGGTCCTCGGTGAGTGTCGGTCTCCGAGAACGCCTTGATGCAGAAGTACGAGGCCGGGAAGCCGGCCATCATCCCCTGCAGCCAGAACGAGTTGCGCACGCCTTCGGAGACCTTGGCGCCGGGCCGGTTGTAGCCGTAGAACGGCATGCTCAGGTCCTTCCAGAACTGCGAGCGGTCGGCGAGCGACGCCGGCGCGGATCTGGTCGAACACCTCGATCGGCAGGCCACCGGGATTGGCCGCGGTCTTGAGCATCAGCGGCGGGATGGCGCCGATCAGCACGGCCTTGGCGACGCGCTTGGTGCCGTGGCGGCCGATGTAGCGGGCGACCTCGCCGCCGCCGGTGGAATGGCCGACGTGGATCGCCTTCGTCAGGTCGAGCTGCTGCGACGAGCTCGGCGAGGTCGTCGGCGTAGGTGTCGAGGTCGTTGCCGTGCCAGGGCTGGCTCGAGCGGCCGTGGCCGCGGCGATCGTGGGCGATGCAGCGGTAGCCGCGCGAGGCCAGGAAAAACATCTGGTCCTCGAACGCGTCGGCCGACAGCGGCCAGCCGTGGCTGAAGACGATCGGGCTGACCCTTGCCCCAGTCGTTGTAGTAGATCTGCGTTCCGTCTTTCGTGGTGATCGTACTCACGGGTGCAACTCCTGAGGTATCGCGTTGGATGGTTCCGAGGCCGTCGGTTGGCCTCGGGTCCCTGCTAGCCGTGCGATCCGATTACACTGCGTGCCTTTGCAAGTCTTGGCCGGGATTGCTTAATGGCGCTCCTTCACGCAGCCGTGAAGGGGACACCTGCCCACGCCTTGGGCACTGCCGGATTGCCGCCTCCATCTTGTTGCAGCAATCGCGGGCGCGAGCCGCGCCGAAGCACGTGCGGTTGACGCGCCCGGATTAATGAGAGAACCAGCCGACGTTCTGAACGAGACTTGGAGCATCCATGATGAACCGACCCGCCGCAGCCTTCCTGCTCGCCTCCCTTGTCAGCCTTCCCTGTCACGCCAAGGAGGCCAGGATCGGAGAGGCAGCAGTCACGCTCACGACGCCGGCCGGACAATGCGAGCTGGACCCGACGCAGCCGGGCGACGCGCGCATGCTGGAGGTCACGGGGCGGGCGATCTCGGGAGTCGGCAACCAGCTGCTGGGCTTCTACGCCGACTGCAAGCAACTGACCGACTGGCGTACGGGCAAGCGCCCGCTGCTCGAGGACTTCTCGCAATACCAGACGCTGGCATCCGCGGCCAACTCTCCCGCGCCCCCCGCACCGGAGGCGACGATCAAGGAGATCTGCAGCCATCAGCGAAAGGAGGGCGAGAAGCTGATGACCAGCGTGACCCCCGATATGAAAGCGCGCGTGGAGGAGGCGGTGCGGGGCGTGACGGTCAACCAGACGCGCTTCCTCGGCGTCGTCGGCGAAGAGCCGGGCGTGTGCTACTCGGCGATGGCGCAAAGGATCAAGGCCGAGACCGGCAAGGACGTGACGCTGATCGCGGTGTTCGCCACCACCTACATCAAGGGCAAGATCGTCTACTACTATCTCTACTCGCCCTACCGCAGCACGCAGACGGTGAGCTCCCTGCTCGCCAAGCACAAGCTCAACGTCGCCGCCCTGCTGCAGGCCAACAAGAAGATGGCGCGGGCGCCCGGGAGAGACCAGGCTTGGCACCTAGCCGCGGGGCGGTGATCCTGATAGGAAACGCGGGTGCCCCGTGGCGGCACGGACCGATCCCGGACGAAGCCCGTGAACCCGACCATCAAGCTGCACAAGAACGACCTGCCCGCCGGGGTCTCCTTCACCGGCTCCGTCGCCATCGACACCGAGACGCTGGGCCTGAAGCCGCACCGCGACCGGCTCTGCCTCGTGCAGCTCTCCGGCGGCGACAACAGCGCCCATCTGGTGCAACTCGACGGCAAGGACTGGTCGGCCCCGCGCCTGAAGGCCCTGCTGGCGGATCCGGACGTGCTCAAGATCTTCCACTTCGGCCGCTTCGACATCGCCATGCTCGCCCAGCACCTGGGCGTGGTCACCGGGCCCGTCTACTGCACCAAGATCGCCTCCAAGCTGGCGCGCACCTACACGGACCGGCACGGCCTGAAGGACCTGTGCTCGGAGCTGCTCGGCGTCGACCTGTCCAAGCAGCAGCAGAGCTCGGATTGGGGCGCCGACAAGCTCACGGACCAGCAGAAGCACTACGCGGCTAGCGACGTGCTCTACCTGCACGCGCTCAAAGCCAAGCTCGATGCCATGCTCACGCGCGAGGGCCGCATGGAGGCCGCCCAGGCCTGCTTCCGCTTCCTTCCCGACCGCGCCAAACTCGACCTCGCGGGCTTCGAGGACGAGGACATCTTCGCGCACTGACGCGGCAGTGGGCTGCTGGTGCGGAGTGCCGGCGTCCTATCAAGTCTCGATCGGCGGCGCGTATGTCCGCAACCCCGTGCTGAGCTTGTCGAAGCACGGTTGGAGCCCGGCGCACGCCCTTCGACAAGCTCAGGGCTGGGTAGCGATTGATCGCCCCCTTGCGTGAGCGTAGATCAAAACTTTCGCTCGCCGGTATTACTTGCTTCGGGGGCGGTCCGCTCCGAATAGGGCTACATTACGTGCGAAATAGCGATGAGGTTGTCGCCCTGCACGAGGATATCCCGATCCTGTTCTGCCATCAGGCGCAGAAACGCGCGCGCCGTGTTTTGGCGCGGCAGCATCCAGTCGTGCGGCTCGAGGAATACGATTGGGGTCCGCGCGAGCCAATCCGTTGCGCCGCTGAAAAGTCTCTGCTCCGCACCCTCGATATCCACCTTGACGATGAAGGGATAGAGATCAGGCGAAGTCCGGGCATATAGATCGTCGATGGTTACGACCGGCACCGCCAGCGTGGGTGTGCCGTCGACTAGGCGCATCCTTCGTGCGGTAGCCCCAGTGCCCCTGGCCGGGATCCTCGATCTCGGCGTGGCCAGCCTTTGCACCGACCGCCGCCTCGAGACACTCGGCGTCCATGCCGTCGAGATTGCGTTTCAGCAGCGCGAAGTTCTCCGCTTGCGGCTCGATGGCAATCACCTTCGCGTTCTTGATCTTGAGGAGGAAGAAGACCGCCGACGCTCCTATATTGGCTCCGGCATCGATGATGAGCGGCCGTCGACCGTCAGCGAACCTCTGCTCGATGAAAGCCGAGATTTCCCGATAGCGCGCCCAATGCTCCATCCTGTAGTGCCAGTGGCGGAAGACCTGCGTCAGAACGGATTCGTCCGAGGTGCCCTTCCGGAAGAAGAACGGTCGCTTCGCCCCCGCGGATTCCAGCATCAGGGTGTCGAGTGCCACTGCCGTATGCCTTCCGTTTGCATTCCATCGTCAGAAGAAGGACGGGCAAATCCGATGGTCTTCTCTTGGAATGGTCCGGCCGGTTCGGACCGGGGCGGAGAAGCACCGACCAGAGCCACGCCACCGCTCTACGACGCCCAGCCAGCTCGATCCCATGAACGCAAAGCGACCCACCATCATGCTGAGCAGATTCTAGCGGCTACGTCCGAGCTAGGAAATCGTCTCGCGTGGAGATACGGTCGATCTGTGCTGAAAAGGTCTGCGCCCGCAGCTCATCCATAGGACTTGGTCACGAATTTGGGATTGGATCTGCAAACCCATCTGACGCCCAGTCAGAGGCGTCTTCGCGCGACTTCGATCCGTCAAGAAACGCGCGAAGCATTTGGCGCGCGTCGTCGCGTGTCGGTGGCTTTTCCTCGAACGCATCGCCAGCCATGGCGACCTCCGATCTCATTAGACCCCGCAACAAGGCGCGATCGCAAATCCGACAACGGTGCTATACTCCCGGCGTTCAAAAAATACGTCTCAGGGAGGTACTGCGTCATGCGAATTCGGCCAACTGCCTTTCGAAGCCTCGGCGCTGCGGCGATCGCAGCCGTATTCCTAGCGGCACTCGGGATCGCGCACGGCTCCGCCCACGCGCAGGAGCCCATCAAGATTGGCTACAGCATGGCCATGACCGGCGGGCTCGGACCCAACGGCCAGTCGGCGCTGCTGGCGCAGAAGATCTGGGAGGAGGACATCAATGCCAAGGGCGGATTGCTCGGCCGCCCCGTCAAGCTGATCTACTACGACGACCAGAGCAATCCATCGACGGTGCCCGGCATCTACGCCAAGCTGCTCGACGTCGACAAGGTCGACCTGATCATCGGCGGCTACGCCACCAACATGCTGGCGCCGGCAATGCCGCTCGTGATCCAGCGCAAGAAGATGTTCATCGGATTGCTCGGCCTCGCCGTGAACAGCGAGTTCCATTACCCCAACTACTTCGTCATCACGCCCGGCGGCCCCGAGCCCAAGCTGTCGTTCACCCAGGGCTTCTTCGACGTGGCAGTGGCGCAAAGCCCCAAGCCGACGACGGTGGCGATCATCTCCGCCGACGCGGAGTTCGCGCGCAATGCCGCCGACGGCGCGCGCGAGAACGCGGCCAAGGCGGGCCTGAAGATCGTCTACGACAAGACCTATCCGCCGCCGACCGCGGACTTCGCTCCGATCGTGCGGGCGATCGCGGCGACCAATCCCGACATCGTCGTGATCTGCTCCTATCCACCCGACTCCGTCGGCATGGTGCGTGCGGTCAACGAGATCGGCTTCAAGCCGAAGATGATCGGCGGTGGCATGGTCGGCCTGCAGAACACCTCGATCAAGACGCAGCTGGGACCGCTGCTGAACGGCTTCACCAACTACGACTTCTGGCTGCCGGTGCCGAAGATGCTGGTTGGAGGCGTCGAGGAGCTCATGAAGAAGTATCAGACCCGCGCCCAGGGCGCCGGTGTGGACCTGCTGGGCTACTACATGGCGCCCCAGGCCTTCACGCAGATGCAGGTGCTGCAGCAGGCCATCGAAGCCACCAAGAGCCTCGACGACAACAAGCTCGCCGACTACATCCGGGCGACCACGTTCAAGACCGTGCTGGGCGACGTAAAGTTCGGCAAGGACGGCGAGTGGGCGGAGCCGCGCGTGCTGCAGGTGCAGTTCCAGAACGTGAAGGGCAACGACCCCATGCAGTTCAAGGACGTGACGACCCAGGTGGTGGTCGCGCCCGAGACCTACGCATCCGGCAAGGTCATCTACCCCTACGAGAAGGCGAAGTAGCCGGACGAGTCGGCGGCGGCTTGCGCTCCTGTCCGCCTTTGCGGGGGGGCCACAAGGACGACGCAGGTGGAGACGCGCGCGAAAAAGTCTACCCAATCGGCGCTTTCCCCTGCCTCTTCACCCCACCCCTAGCCCCTCCCCATCAAGGGGAGGGGGATCCTGTTGGGGGGATCCTGTTGCGCATCCCCTTCGTCCTGAAAGCGCCTCAAGCTACAATCCGGGTGCCCAAGAGCCGCGATCACGGATGCGTCCCCCAACTTCCGCCAGCTTCGGCCGCATCACAGCGCGCCCACCGTATGCCGCGCCCGGGCAGGTCATCGGCCTGCTGGGCGGATCGTTCAATCCGCCGCATGCCGCCCACCTCATGATCAGCGAGACCGCCCTCAAGCGGGCCGGGCTCGACAAGATCTGGTGGATCGTCTCCCCGGGCAACCCGCTCAAGAAGCGGTCCGATACGGCGCCGCTCGCTGAAAGGATGGCGCTGTGCCGGGGGATGGCAAGAAATCCGCCGCATCGGCGTCACGGACTTCGAGAAGGACCTGCCGACGCCCTACACGGCCGCGACCCTCGCGTTCCTCAAGAGCCGCAATCCGCAGGTCCGCTTCGTCTGGGTGATGGGGGCGGACAACCTCGCCACCTTCGACCGCTGGCAGCAATGGCGCGAGATCTTCGCCATGGTCCCCGTCATCGTGGTGGACCGGCCGGGCTGGCGCATGAAGGCGCTGGCCTCCAAGGCCGCCCGCACGTTCGCGGCGGCCCGGGTGCCGGAAGCGGAGGCCCGTGGCCTGGCCTCCAGGGCGACGCCCGCCTGGACGTTCCTCACGGGCCCCCTGTCCTCGGTTTCATCGACGGAGATCAGGAACAAGGCGCGGCGACGCGGCAACGGTCAAGTTGCCAAAAAGACACAATCTGCGGGCGGCACGGTCAAGCGGCTAGCCAGTCGCGCCGGGGCCGGTCGCCCAGATTGCGCGGCGGCTGAAAGGGGGTCCCCTGGAAGGTCTTGAAAGGGTGGGGGGCCAACGTCTATCTTCTGAGTTGCGAATCTCGCCGCGGCGCGGTTCGCGCGAAGCGAACGGGGCCGGCCTCTTTCAACCCATCGGACCTCGGCTCGCGTCCAACCTTCGGGTTTGATGACGAAAGGACATTCAGCACAATATGCCAAGCGCACTTGAGGGTGCTCGCAGGAGCACGCCTCCGGCCGAACTCGTGTCCACGCACAACTCGGAAGCCCTCCTCGGTCTCATCACGGCTTGGCTCGACGACGCCAAAGCCGAGAAGATGGTGGCGATCGACATCCGGGGGAAATCTTCCATCGGCGACTACATGGTGATCGCTTCGGGCCGATCGGACCGGCACGTCGGAGCCATCGCCGAGCAGCTGGCGCGCAAGCTGAGAGAGGCGGGGCACGGCCGCGTGCGCATCGAGGGCCGCCCGCAGTGCGACTGGGTGCTGATCGATGCCGGCGACATCATCGTGCACGTGTTCCGGCCCGAGGTGCGCGAGTTCTACAACCTCGAGAAGATGTGGTCGGCCGAGCGCCCGACCGATCCGACCACGCACTAGACGTCATCCCGGTGCTTGTCACCGGGATCCATCGCGCCGCGGGCTCCGGCGTTTGCTGATGGCTGGATACCGGGGACCCTCGGATCAAGTCCGAGGGCAGGCAAGCCCCGGTATGACAGCGCACCTGAGGGTGTGGCATGCGCCTCATCATCGCGGCCGTCGGCCGGCTGAAGGACGGGGCCGAGCGCGAATTGCTGGAGCGCTATCGCGACCGCTTCGCGGACCTGGGCAAGCGGCTGGGGTTCGCACCCGTCGCCTGGCACGAGCCGGGTGAGAGCCGCGCCGGCACGGCGGCCAAGCGCTGCGCCGAGGAAGGCGCCGCACTTCTCAAGCTGGCGCGCGACGCCGACGCCATCATCGCGCTGGACGAGCGAGGCAAGGCGCTGACCAGTCCGGCCTTCGCGCAACTGCTCGGCAAGATCCGCGACGACGGCGCCGGCACCCTTGCAATCCTGATCGGCGGCCCGGACGGCTTGGCGCCGGAGGTGCGCGACGCCGCCCGGATCAAGCTTTCGTTCGGCGCCATGACGCTGCCGCACGGCCTCGCCCGCATCGTGCTGGCCGAGCAGCTCTACCGCGCCGCCACCATACTGGCCGGGCACCCGTATCATCGGGCGTGAGGTGGGTGATGACGACGCCGCCGGCCCGTACCCTGTGATTGCATCGCCGGCGGACTACGCGGGGTTGGTCTCGCACAGGTGCTTGAAGAGCTCGAAGTTCGTCGCCTGCCCGGCCATCATGTTCTTCTTGTTCTCCACCGGCAAATTCGCCCCGAGCCAGTTCACGTTGAAGCTCAGCCGGGTGCGGGACGCGTCGACGGCTTCCATCTCGTAGTGCGCCTGGAGCGTCAGGTTGGCCTCGGGAATCTCCACTTTCTCCGAGTAGCGCGCGTGCGTTTCGGAGAAGTCGCGGTCGATGGCCGTGTTGACCAGCTTCAATCCGTGGAACACGCAGTTGTGCCGCATGTTGACGCGCTCGGAAGTGTTCTCGCGATTGATCGTGTGGACCCCTTCCAGCCACTCCGGCCGCTTATCGACGTTGACCAGCGTTTGATATACGGCCCTGAGAGGGGCCTCGATCACGACCTCCAGGTTGTCGTCCCCTTTCTCCACGACGAAGCGTGGCAGGGTCGGCGGCCTTGGAATCTGCGCCTTGTAGTCGGTGAGGGTCGCGAATTCGTACGCGACGTTGCCGATCGAATCGTAGGCCTGGCTCGATTTCGCCCATTGCAGCGCGGGACCTGCATTTTCATGGCCCACCGCGCCACAACAGGGCTCGGTCATGAGGATGTACTCGTCGGAGCCTACGTCGTTCTTCAGGAGGCGATGGGCGACGATCATGTCGATCCCGGTCGCCTTCACGAACTGGGCAACCTTGATCTCCTTGATGTATCCGAAGTGGGCGATGAACTTGAGCGTCAGGTTGCTGGCCGTCTGGCAGGCGCCGCACTGGCAAACCGTGTCGCGCTCGATGACCATGAGTTGCCGGTGGAAGCTCGAGAACATGCGCAGGCATTGATTGACGAGCTGCTCGCGCCGCAGCGGTTCGCCCTTGCGATA
This sequence comes from uncultured Alphaproteobacteria bacterium, assembly GCA_963774165.1. GTDB lineage: Bacteria > Pseudomonadota > Alphaproteobacteria > Rhizobiales > Hyphomicrobiaceae > AWTP1-13. The sequence continues at coordinate 108,744 of CAVZEC010000020.1, forward strand.
GAAGAGGACGGCATCGCCCTCGATCTCGGCCAGCGTGAAATCCGTCTCGTTGGAGGCGACGATGAGCTCCAGCAGCTCCGTTATGATGTGAGCGGCGTGATCGATCTCCGTGGCGCTCGTGAAGCCGGTGAAGCCGCTGATGTCGGGGATCAGGATGATCGCTTGTTCAGCCATGGCAAACATTCCCAATACGCGCCGCGAGGCTGAAGAGGTCCCCTTGTCGCGAGAAATTCCGTTGTCACCACTCCGGCGGGCCGGAGCGTAGCCGTTCAGGCGGCGACGTCAATCGTCGAGGCGATAGCTCGTTGCAGCAACAATCGGCATTCCAGCCCACGCCTACTCGCCGCGGATCATCAGGGTGGAGGTGGGGGCGCGCATGGTGTCGGTGACGTTGCGGTAGACGATGCAGGCGACGTTCTTGCCGCGGAAGAAGTCGTTGTAGGTGGCGGCGAAGCAGCCGGGCGTGTTGCGGCAGACGGCCTGGCATCCGGCGCTCGAATCGGTCGCGCTCATCTTGAGCTGGTCGCCCATCACCGCGACGCCCTCGTAGACGTCGAAGCCCTTCTCCTTGCGGGTGAGCGGCGCGACGATCTTGGTGGTGAGCCGGTTCACGATCGAAGGCAGCAGACCCGCCTCGGACGGCCGGGGAGCGCCGCTCCGCACTCCCGAACGCCAGCTCGCGTCCTCGTGGCGCGCGTCGATGCGCGAGAACAGCTGGCACTGCCCCATCACGGGCGAGCGGCGGCCGTGCTGGAAGGCGACGCAGCGCGCATCCTGCTCGCATGCATCACGGCAGGCCGCGGGGTTGGGCTGGCGCTCGTCGCTGTACTTCAGCCCGTCGATGCGGACGTTCTCCTCGATCTGGATGCTCCGCTCCTTGTCGGTTGCCGACTTCGGTATCACCGGCGGCAGCGTCCCGGTGGAGGGCGGAGCGACCGGAGCCGCCGCGGCCTCCCGGCGCTTGGCCTCCTCCTCGAGCTTCCTGAGGCGCTCCTGCAGGGCGGCGACATCGGCAGCCGTGCCGGCCGGGGCGGAGGCGACCGTTCCCGGTCCGGGCGCGGCGGCACCCGGCGCGAAGAAGAAATCGCCGGTCAGGGCCGAATGGTCCCAGGGCACCTGCGCGCCACCCGTGGCCGCCACCACGTCCTTGCGCACCTCGATCATGGTCGCCGGCAGGTTGCGGCCCTTCTCGGCCATATGCTTGACGAGCGCGGCCGTGAACGGCGAGTTGCGGCCCTGGCCGTCGAGGGCAACGTTGCCGGGTTGCGTCGAGTAGGCGATGAAGGTGCCTAGCCCGGTCGAGGCCGCGGCGAGGCCGCGCCCGATGCCAGCCGAGCGGGTCCCCATCGAGCGGGCGAGATTGCGCGTCAGCGGGTTGTCGCGGCAGGCGTCGAGGATGACGATCGTCGTCTTGCCCTCGCGGTCGATCTCCATCTGGCGCAGCACGAATTCGAGCTTCACCGTCTCGAACTCGAGGTCACGCTCGCGCTCGAGCTTGGCGTCGATCGGCACGAGATAGTTCTGCGCGCCGACCTGCAGCCCGTGTCCCGCGTAGAAGAACAGGGCGACATCGGCATTGGCGAGCTTGTCGGTGAAGGCCCGCAGCGCGCCGTCCAGCTTGCGCCGGTCGGCATCGAGCGCCTCGACCACCTCGAAGCCGACGGACTTCAGGGCCGCTCCCATGTCGCGCGCATCGTTCATCGGATTGGAGAGCGGCGTGGTGCTCTGATAGGCGCTGTTGCCGACGACCAGCGCGACCCGCTTCTCGGCGAGAACGGCGCCGCTCCCCCATCCCAGCGTGCCAACCGCAACCAACAGAGCCAGCAACCAGCGCATCGCGATCTCCCACCGTCCCCCGACCAGGGGATCGTAGCGGAGGCGGCTTTTACCCGCCATCCGCGGCCGGAGAGTGGCAAGACCCGACGCCATCCGGGCCTGTTTCCAGCCGTCGGCCTGTGGCACAAGGGCTGAGCTGCGGCGACCGGAGGGCATTGCGTGCGATGACCACTGACCGTCTGCCCGTCGCGACCGCCCTCGCCATCCCGGCTCCCTTACCGCCGTCCGTGCGGCAGCGGATTTTCCTCTACCTCGGCGTCCTGATCGTGCTGCTGGCACTGGGCTCGCCCGTCGGCGGCCTGATCGATATTCCCATCAGCTTCTTCCTCAAGAACAAGCTGCACCTGGAGGCGCACGAGGTAGCCGTCTTCCGGCTGGTGGCCGCCATCCCCCTCTACCTGTCCTGCGTCTTCGGCTTCATCCGCGACACCTGGAATCCGTTCGGGATGCGGGACCGCGGGTTCATGGTGCTGTTCGGCGCCATCAGCGCGGTTCTCTACGTCGTCTTCGCGTTCACCCCCATCACCTACGTGACGCTGCTCGTCGCGGTCATGCTGCTGACGACGTCGTTCCTGTTCGTGGCGAGCGCCCAGAACGGGCTGACATCGATGATCGGCCAGCAGCACGCGATGTCCGGCCAGATCAGCGCCGCGTGGAACATCTTCCTGTCGGTGCCCACCCTGGTCGCCTTCCTGATCGGCGGCTACCTCAGCGATCTGCTGGAGCACCAGACCACCGATCAGGCTGCCCGCATCCTGTTTCTTGTCGGCGCGGCGATCATGGCCTTCGTTGCCATCTATGCCACGTGGAAGCCCAAGAGCGTGTTCGACAACGTTCACTTCGGGCAGGGCCCGGCCGCGCACCCCACCGAGGACCTCAAGCGGCTCGCCCGGCACTGGCCGGTCTACCCGGCACTGCTGATCTGGCTGTTGTGGAACTTCGCGCCCGGCTCGGCCACGCCGCTGCAGTACTACCTCCAGAACACCCTGCACGCCGAGGATGCCCACTTCGGCCTGTGGAATGCCATCTTCTCGGCCTCGTTCATTCCCACCTTCATGCTGTTCGGGGTTCTCTGCCGGAAGATTCCCCTGAGCAGCCTGTTGTTCTGGGGGACCATCGTCGCCATACCGCAGCTGGTGCCGATGCTGTTCATGAATTCGGTGACGGGCGCCCTGATCGCGGCCGTCCCGATCGGCCTGATGGGAGGCGTCGCCACCGCCGCCTACCTGGACCTGATCATTCGCTCTTCTCCTCGCGGCCTGGAGGGGACGACGCTGATGATGTCCGTGGCGCTCAACTGGGTTGCCATACGGTTCGGAGATGTTCTGGGAACGGCCCTTTACGACTACTACGGCGGCTTCACCGCATGCGTGATCGCCATCACCGTGGTCTACGCCCTGATCCTGCCGGTGCTCCTGCTCGTTCCCAAGCGGCTGGTCGCGACGGCCGACGGACAAACGTCCGCATTCGGGATGACGCCGCATTAGGCGTCGCGTCGCTTGGTCGCCTTGAAGCACCGGCCCGTCCCTGCTACTCGGAAGGCAATCGCCCACGTCAGCCGAGTCGAGCCAGAGGCGCAGAAGCCTGGCAATCGCACGATGGCGGCTGGAAGAAGAGCGCCCGCTCGAGAGCGAGATCGTTCCCGACGGAAGCACTGGAGCTTCCGTCGAGAAACGTGAATCCCGCCCTCACCTGAGGAAGTAGAGCCGGATTCGCGCTTCAGCCCCGACGTCGCATTCGACGCAACGCCATTCCAGCTGAAGCGAGCCTGCTCGAGGGGAAAGCGAAGCCCATGCCGGTCGTCATGGCGCTCACGGGCGTTGCCGTGCTGCTGGGCGCGGGGCTCGTGGCCGTGGCTCTGCAGAGACTGCCGGGCATCAGCCGTCTGGTCTATTTCGTGTGCCTGGTCGCGTGTCTCGCGATCCTGGGCGTGGCCTGCAACGAGCTGCTGGCCGGCAAGTCTCCCGCGCCGGCGCTGCACCTTCCCGTCGGCTTGCCGTGGGCCGGCACGCATTTCCGCATCGACGCGCTGGCCGCGTTCTTTCTGGCGCTGGTGAACCTCGGCGGCGCCGGGGCGAGCCTCTATGCCATCGGCTACGGCCAGCACGAGACGGCGCGGGGGCGCGTGCTGCCGTTCTATCCGGCGTTCCTCGGGGCCATGAACCTCGTCGTCCTCGCGGACGACGCCTTCGCCTTCCTGGTCGCCTGGGAGTTCATGTCGCTGACGTCGTGGGCGCTGGTGATGGCCGATCACCGGGATGCCGAGAACCGGCGTGCCGGCTACATCTACCTGGTGATGGCGAGCTTCGGCACGCTGACGCTGCTGCTGGCTTTCGGGATGCTGGCCGGCAGCGGTGGAGGCTACGGCTTCTCCGAGATCAAGGGTGCCGCAGCGACGCTTCCCGGCGTCGTCTTCGTCCTGGCGCTGATCGGCACCGGCTCCAAGGCAGGACTGGTGCCTCTGCACGTGTGGCTGCCGCTGGCGCACCCGGCGGCACCCAGCCACGTCTCCGCCCTCATGAGCGGGGTGATGACCAAGGTCGCCGTGTACGGCTTCGTGCGCATCGTGTTCGACCTGGTGGGTACCGTGGACTGGTGGTGGAGCATCGCCGTGCTCAGCGTCGGCGCCATCACGGCCGTGCTGGGCGTGCTGAGCGCGGTCCTGCAGCGCGACATGAAGCGGCTGCTCGCCTACAGCACAGTGGAGAACGTCGGCATCGTCTTCATCGGCCTGGGGCTCGCGCTTGCCTTCAAGGCCAACAACATGCTGGCCGCCGCCGCGCTGGCCTTCACGGCGGCGCTGCTGCACGCCTTCAATCACTCGTTGTTCAAGAGCCTGCTGTTCTTCGGCGCGGGAGCCGTGCTGCACGCGACGCACGAGCGCGACATCGAGAAGCTCGGCGGGCTGATCCATCCCATGCCGATTACCGCGTTCCTGGTGCTCGGCGGGTGCGTCGCGGGCTCCGCCCTGCCGCCGCTCAACGGCTTCGTCTCGGAGTGGCTCGTTTTCCAGGCCGTATTGATGAGCCCCGAGCTGCCGCAGTGGAGCCTGAAGCTGCTGGTGCCGGCGGTGGGGGCGATGCTGGCCCTGGGGGCGGCGCTGTCGGGGGCGTGCTTCGTGCGCTTCTACGGCATCGCCTTCCTGGGACGGCCGCGCACGCCGGCCGCGAGCGGCGCCGCCGAGACCGACATCTTCTCGCGCACGACGATGGGATTGCTGCTGGCGCTGTGCCTGCTGGCCGGGCTGCTGCCGGGCTTCGTGATCGATGCGCTGGCGCCGGTGGCGCAGCTGCTGGTCGGGCAGGCCATGCCGCACCAGAGCGGCATCGCATGGCTGTCGATCGTGCCGGCCGCGGGCAGCCGCAACGCCTATAACGGCCTGCTGTTCTTCATGTTCATCACCGTCTCCACGCTCATCACCATCGAGATCATTCACCGCTTCGCCTCGCGCGGCGTGCGCCGCGGCCCGGCCTGGGACTGCGGCTTTCCCGACCCCAATCCCGCCACTCAGTACACCGCCGACAGCTTCGCCCAGCCGCTGCGGCGCGTGTTCGCCAACGTGTTCCGCGCGCGCGAGGACGTCGTCATGCCGCCGCCGGGGGACACCCGGCCGGCGCGGCTGACCGTCACGCTGCACGATGTCGTGTGGGATACCCTGTTCGCCCCGCTGGCCGGCTGGGTCTCGTTCGCCGCCGAGAAGCTCAATCTCCTGCAGTTCCTGACCATCCGCCAATACCTGTCGCTGGTATTCGTCGCCCTCGTCGCGCTCCTGCTGGTGCTGTCGATATGGACCTGATCCGCGATCTCGCCATGCAGGGGCTGCAGATGGTGCTGGTGCTTGCGCTGGCACCGCTGCTGGTGGGCTTCACGCGCAAGGTGAAGGCGCGCATGCTGCGCCGCCGCGGACCGCCGATGCTGCAGCCCTACTTCGATCTCCTGCGCCTCATCCGCAAGGAGGCCGTGATCGCCGACAACGCCTCCTGGCTCTTCCGCGCCGGCCCCTACATGATCTTCGCGGCCACGTGGGTGGCGGCAGCCCTGGTGCCCACGTTCGCGACCGGGCTGCTGTTCAGCTGGACCGCCGACCTGATCGCGATCACCGCGCTGCTGGGCTCCGCGCGCTTCTTTCTCGCCCTCGTGGGCATGGACATCGGAACCAGCTTCGGCGGCATCGGCTCGAGCCGCGAGATGATGTTCGCCTCGCTGGCCGAGCCGGCGATGATCATGATCGCCTTCACGCTGGCGCTGCTGGCGGGCTCCACCCAGCTCTCGGCCATCGCCCAGCTGATGCTCACGCACGGCAGCCTGCGCGTGTCGCTCGGGATGGCGCTGGCCGCGCTGATCATCGTCGCCATCGCCGAGAACGCCCGCATCCCCGTCGACAACCCGGCGACGCACCTGGAGCTGACCATGGTGCACGAGGCGATGGTGCTCGAGTACTCCGGCCGGCATCTCGCCATGATCGAGCTGGCCGCGGCCGTGAAGCTGCTGCTCTACATCTCGCTCATCGCCTGCATCTTCTGCCCTTGGGGCCTGGCCCTGCCCGACAGCGATCTCAGGGCCTACGCCATCGGCATCGCGACCTACCTGGCCAAGCTGTTTGCCGGCGGCTTCCTGCTGGTCCTGTTCGAGACCTCGATCGCCAAGATGCGGGTGTTCCGGGTGCCGGATTTCCTCGGCATCGCGCTCATGCTCGGCCTGCTCGGCACCCTGCTGCGCTTCATGTCGCGGAGCTTTTGATGCCAGCGCTGTTCCTCGATGTCGCGCATGTGCTCGCCGGCAGCCTGGTGCTGGTGAGCTTCATGCTGCTGTACCAGGACCGCATGTTCGGCCTCCTCAACGTGTTCGCGCTGCACGCCGTGATCCTGTCGGCCTCGGTTGCATGGCAGGGCTATATCCAGGCGGCTCCGCACCTGTTCGTCACGGCGCTGATAGCGCTCGGCCTGAAAGCGCTGATCATCCCGATCGCGCTCCGGCGCATGGTGCTGCGGCTCGGCATCCATCGCACCATCGAGACCGTGGTCGGCATCGGTCCGACCATGCTGGCCGGCATGGGGCTCGTGGCCCTGTCGATGGTGGTCATGCTCAAGGCCGCGGCCGGGGCCGACCCGCTGGCGCGCGAGGACCTGGCGTTCGCCCTCTCGGTGGTGCTGCTCGGGCTCATGATGATGGTGACGCGGCGCAATGCGGTGGGCCAGATCATCGGCTTCATGTCGCTGGAGAACGGCCTGATCCTGGCGGCCACCGGCGCCAAGGGCATGCCGCTTGTGGTGGAGATCAGCGTCGCCTTCTCGGTGCTGGTGGCGTTCATCGTCATCGGCGTGTTCCTGTTCCGCATCCGCGAGCGGTTCGAACTCGGTCGACGTGGCGGCGCTCGACGAATTCCGGGGGGAACGGCGGTGAGCACTTTCCTGGCCGGCCTGCCGCTGGAGCCCCTGACCGCGGTCCTCGCCATTCCCGCGGGCGCCGCGGTCCTGCTCGTCCTGCTGCCGGGCTATTGGTTGAGCGCGCGCCTCAACGTGCTGGCCACATTCCTGACGTTCCTCGCCGCGCTGTCGCTGCTGGCGGAGCGGCCGGCGCCCAGCGGCTACCTGTTCGTCGACGACCTCAACATCACGTTCGTCGTGCTCGGCACTTTCGTCGGCTTCACCACCAGCGCCTTCAGCGCCAGCTACATCGGCCACGAGCTCGACACCGGGCACCTCACGCCGCGCTATCTGCGCTTCTATCACGCCATGTACCAGACGCTGATGTTCGCCATGAACCTCGGCCTCACCGCCAACAACATCGGCTTGATGTGGGTCGCCATCGAGCTCGCCACGCTGACCACGGTGCTGATGGTCGGCATCTACCGCACCGAGGCGGCGATCGAGGCGGCGTGGAAGTATTTCATCCTCGGCAGCGTCGGTATCGCGCTGGCGCTGTTCGGCACCATCCTGGTCTACATGGCCGCGCGCCCCGTGCTGGGCGAGGGCCACGACGCCATGGTGTGGACGGCGCTGATCGAGAAGGCGGGCGGGCTCAGCCCCGAGCTGCTGAACGTCGCCTTCGTCTTCCTGATGCTGGGCTACGGCACGAAGGTGGGCCTTGCCCCGCTGCACGCCTGGCTGCCGGACGCGCATGCCGAGGGCCCCACCCCGATCTCGGCCGTCCTGTCGGGGCTGCTGCTCAACGTCGCGCTCTATGCGCTGCTGCGCTTCAAGATGCTGATGGCGGCGAACCCTGCGGCCATCGCGCCCGGACCGCTGATGGTGACGCTGGGTCTCATCTCGCTGATCTTCGCCGGCTTCATGTTGTACCGGCGGCGCGACATCAAGCGCATGTTCGCCTATTCCTCGATCGAGCACATGGGGCTGATCACCTTCGCCTTCGGCATGGGCGGGCCGCTCGCCAATTTCGCCGGCCTGCTGCACATGACCATGCACTCGCTCACCAAGTCGGCGATCTTCTTCGCCGTCGGGCACGTCGCGCAAGCCAAGGGGACGCAGCGCATGTCGGAGATGCGCGGGCTGACCGAGAGCCATCCGGTGCTGGGCTGGGGCCTGGTGCTGGGCGTGATGGCCATCGCCGGGCTGCCGCCGCTCGGCATCTTCATGAGCGAGTTCCTGATCGTCACCTCCACCTTCGCGCGCGCGCCGTGGCTCGCGATCGGGCTGGTGCTCGGCCTGCTCATCGCCTTCGGCGCGCTGATGCTGCGCCTGAACGAGGTCGCCTTCGGCGAGCCCACCGGCAGCACGGCGCCGGTGAAGGCCTCCTACGTGCCGCTGTTCGCCCACCTCGCCCTTGTGCTCGCCGCGGGCATCTATCTGCCGGGACCGCTGGTGGCCTGGTTCCAGGCCGTCGCACGATTGCTGGGGTAGCGAAGTCATGTGCTCGACCACCGCCACCACATTCGCCGCCGTTTCGCCTCTCCCCTCGGGGGAGAGGACGTGAGGCCATGACTTACGGTCGCGCGCGGTTCGCGCAATGCATATGCGACCTCGATGGCGCGGCCGTAAGTCATCTGGCCGAACTGGTGAGGGGGAACTCCTTCCTTCTTTCGCGTCTGAAGGCCCCCTCATCCGCCCTTCGTGCCGGAGGCGCGTCTTCGACACGACGGCCACCTTCTCCCCAAGGGGAGAAGGGCTTCGCTGCCGTCTCGCAGAGGAGCGGACAGGCCAGTTCGGACCTGTCCGACACCGCGAGGGACAAGGTCTCGGCCCATGACATTCCTCTCCGCACTGGCGAATAGGGGGGATCGCGTGGCGGCGCATCGGCCGTGGCCGCGGGTTGTCGTGGACGCAGACACGTGGCGGCAGGCGGTGCTGGGGATTGCCGCGGGCGAGGCGACCATGCTCGGCCTGTGGAGCGATCGCGAGGCGGTGCATCTGGCGCTGCATGCGGAGGGCGCGGCGGAGCTGCTGGTCATCAGCCTGCCCTGCCCGGAGCGGCGATTTCCCTCCGTCGGCATCACGCATCCGCCGGCCCTGCGCCTCGAGCGGACCATCCGCGACCTTTACGGCCTCGAGCCCGAGGGGTCGCCGGACGCCCGCCGCTGGCTCGATCACGGCCGCTGGGGCGAGCGCCGGCCGCTCGGCGCGCGCGAGGAGGCGCCCGCCAGCGGCGATGCATATGCCTTCCTCACGGCCACCGGCCCGCCTCTGCACCAGATACCCGTCGGCCCCGTGCATGCCGGCATCATCGAGCCCGGCCACTTCCGCTTCAGCTGCAACGGCGAGGCCGTCGTGCGGCTGGAAGAGCGGCTCGGCTACGTGCACAAGGGGCTGGACGGCCTGATGCTCGGCGCCTCGCTGGAAAAGGCGGCGAAGCTCGCCGGCCGCGTATCGGGCGACAGCACCGTCGCCTACGCCGTCGCTTTCGCCCGCGCCGTCGAGGCGGCGCTCGGCCTCGAGCCGCCGCCGCGCGCGATCTATCTGCGCGCGCTGATGGGCGAACTGGAACGCCTAGCCAACCACCTCGGCGACATCGGCGCCATCTGCAACGACGCCTCTTTCTCGCTCATGCACGCCCACTGCGGCATCCTGCGCGAGCACGTGCTGCGGGTCTCCGACGCCTGTTTCGGCCACCGCCTGATGATGGACCGCGTGGTGCCCGGCGGCACCGCCGTCGACCTTGCAGGGGCCGGCGCGCAGGCGCTGCCGACGCTGGTGCGCACGATCCGCCGCCACTTCCCCGAGCTGGTCGAGCTCTACGACAGCACGGCCTCGCTGCAGAACCGCACCATCACCACGGGCATCCTCACGCGAGAGCTGGCGCGACAGTACGGCGCCGGCGGCTTCGTCGGCCGCGCCTCGGGGCGCGCCTTCGACGCACGCAAGCTGCCGGGCTACCCGCCCTATGGGGATTTGCGGTTCGACATGAGCGTGCGGCAGGAGGGCGACGTGGATGCCCGCGTTTGGGTGCGCATCAACGAGGTCACCCAGTCGCTGGCGCTGATCGAGCAGATGCTGGACCGGCTGCCGGCCGGCGCCATCCGCGCCGATCCGGGGCGACCGACGGGCAGCGGGCCGGTCGAGGGCCTCGCGCTGGTGGAGGGCTTCCGCGGCGACGTGCTGGCGTGGGTGCGGCTTGCCCCCGACGGCGGGATCGCGCGCTGCCACCTGCGCGATCCCTCCTGGTTCCAGTGGCCGCTGCTGGAGGCGGCCATCGAGGGCAACATCGTCGCCGACTTCCCGCTGTGCAACAAATCCTTCAACTGCTCCTACTCGGGCCACGACCTGTAAGAGACGCCGATGCGCAAGCTGCTGTTCGAGAGCCTGCTGCAGGCCCCGCTCACCGAGGCGCCGCCCTCGCGCGACGATGCGGCGCTCGCCGAGCTTGCCGCCAGCCTGGAGCGCGCGTCGCGCCGCCGGCTCGGACGCTCGCTGTCGATCCGCGAGGTCGACGCCGGCTCCTGCAACGGCTGCGAGCTCGAGATCCACGCGCTCAACAACGCCTTCTACGACCTGGAGCGCTTCGGCCTGAAGTTCGTGGCCTCGCCGCGCCATGCCGACGTGCTGCTCGTCACCGGCCCCGTGACCAAGAACATGCGCCAGGCGCTCGAGCGCACCCATGCCGCCACGCCCGACCCCAAATGGGTGGTGGCGGTCGGCGACTGCGCGCTCGACGGCGGCCTGTTCGCGGGCAGCTACGGCGTGGTCGGCGGCGTCTCCGCCGTGGTCCCGGTCGACCTGCACATCCGCGGCTGTCCGCCGACGCCCACGGCGCTGCTCGAGGGGCTGATCGCGCTGATGGAAACGGTCAGCTGAGACTGCCCGGCGGCTTCCCGCCCAGGATGCAGCTTACGGCGGGAGCTTGCTCCAGAGCCAACGGCTCTACTGGCTGTTTGCGCGGATCGGAGCGGGAAAGCCGCTTTCCGAACGCTATGGCGGGCAGTTCCACGAACCGGTGCAGAAGATAGGAAGCAGCAAGCGTCAAAGGCACGACGAAAGCTATGACGCAAGCGCTGGTCCAACGGGGGCCGAGGTGGCCGTACTTCACCGCGATAAATATGATGAGCTGAATAATCGGAACGTGAACGAGATAAGTGGCGTATGACCACTTGCCAAGCTCCGTCACCAGGCTGCTCTCGAGCGCTTTCTGGCCCGTCGTCTTGACCCACGCCGCAAGATCGTCCTTTGGTCGCAGGGCCCACCATGCAACGAAGGCACCCCACAACACCAATGGCCGCAACTGCTCGACGTTATAGGTCGCCGCCAGACAGATGATTCCCAACCCCAGCGGATAGGAGGTGACCTTCGGGAGCTCGTTGATCGCGATCCGCGTGACGGCGCCGATCGCGAAAAAGATGGCGGCACCCGGCAGGAAGCTCGGGTGGTCAAAGCTGCCGAACCACCCCTTGGAGTAGGCGATGAAAGCCGCACCCGCGACGATGCACGCGGCGATGCGTCCCCCGGCAAACGACATCGCGGCAACGGCCAATGGCGCGATGAGATAGAATTGCCATTCGAGTGACAGGCTCCACGCCGGCGCCAGGAACATCATCTGCGCCTGGTACAGGACGCTGTCTGGAATGATGCCGTTGAGCAGCCACACATGCGCCAGCAGGTGGTAGAAAAGACCGCGCCCTTCCAGACTGGCAATCTGATCACTCATCTCCCGCATGTGCGGGGTCAGATCGCCCCACGGGTGCCCGGCAAACGCATTGAAGTAGAGGAAGGTGGTGAACGTGCCGAAGGCAAGGCAAACCAGATAGCTCGGGAAGAGCCTCAAGATGCGTCGATCGAGATAGACGAGATATCCTTCGCGCCGCGTCAGCAGCAAATGCGTGATGACAAAGCCGCTGATGATAATGAAGAGGATAACTGCATTGTCGGCGAGCCGGTTGACGATGCCGAGCGCCGGAGTGCGCTCGGTCAAACCTGTATACCAAGTGACATGGGCCGCCACGACGACCCATGCCAAATACGCTCGCAATCCGTCGATGGCACGGAAGTACATGTCGGCGCTGTCCTGATCCCTACCGCTGCGGGGGGATCAATGCGCGAAGGCCGCAAAAGATCGGTCTGCTAGCTTACCCAATGCAGGCAACCTTCGGTGGTGGTTAACTTTGGGAGGGTCCCACTCAGGTCAGGGTGTGTCGCCGGGATAGGTTCAGCATTCGATTACTTCACGGGCATGTGGAGGCTTGTCAGCCAACTGCGCATAGTGGCAGCATGGCTGCACTCCGGTACGGAGCACCACATTGGGAGGTCGCCCATGATGCGTCTTTGCCTCGCTGCATCGTTATGCCTGTTTGTTGCTGCCCCGGTCGTCGCTCAGGAAGGCCCCGCGTGCGTTGCCAAAGCGGTCGGCAAGGACGGAAAGGCGCTCGCGGGCGCAGCCAAGACCAGCTCCATGAAGAAGTGCTGCGAAGCAGGCGCGGTAGGAAAGGACGGCAAGAAGCTTGCCGGTGCCGCGAAGACGAGCTTCATGAAGAAGTGTGAAGCGGGCACCTGATCCGACTTGCGTCGAGACGCCGGTGCCGATGTCATCCCGGTGCTTGTCACCGGGATCCATCCATCCGCGAGCGCCGAAGCGAGCTGATGGATGGATCCCGGGCACACTCGGGACAAGCCCGAGTGCAGGTAAAGCCCGGGATGACAACGTTCCGGATGACGGGTCGCTATGCCGCGCGGGACCGCAGGGCGGCGAGCGAGTCGAACACCAGGCGGTCGATCTCGAGGCCCTCGCGCAGCAGGCGCTCGCGGGTGCGGAAGGCGCGCTCGGAGGGGATGCGGATCTCGTCGACTCCGGGCTGCTTGGGGACGGCCTTGACGCGGTCGATCAGGGCAGCCACCTCGCGTTCGAAGGCGTCGGCGGGGCCGAGCAGGTCGGGCTTGAAGGCGATGAACAGATAGCCGTAGTCGCGCTCGCCATTGGGGCCGAGGCCCGCGAGCAATCCCATCGCCTGCATCATCAGCGCCAGCCCGAAGCCCTTGTAGCCGCCGAACGGCAGCAGGGCGCCGCGCCGGGCGAGCGCCGCATCCCGGGTCGGCGCGCCGTCGGGCCCGATGGCGACGCCCTCGGGCAGGGGCTCGCGAAGGCGCTCGCGCAGCAGCACCTCGGTCATCATGAAGGCGGAGGTGCCCATGTCGAGGACGATCGGCCCGCGCGACGACGGCACCGAGATGGCGATCGGATTGGTGCCGAGGATCGGGCGGATGCCGCCGGGCGGGGCGACCAGCTCGGAGCTGGAGGCGGTGTGGATGCCGACGAGGCCGGCCTTGGCGATCATCTCCACGTAGTAGGCGCTGCGCCCGCTCATCCAGGCGTCCGACACCGACACCAGTGCGATGCCGTGCTTGCCGGCCTTCCCGATGGTCGCCTCGGTGGCGTGATAAAGTGCGAGCATGCCGACGTTGTTGCCGCCGTCGAAGGCGAGGGAGACGTCGGTCTCGCGCAGCACCTTCAGGGGCCGGCGCGGCAGCTTGAAGTGGTGGCTGTCCGGGATGTTGAGGATCTTGGCCAGCCCCGAGTATTCGTAGCCGCAGAGCGCGGCATCGATGCAATGGTCGGCGATGATGCGCGCGTCGTCGCGGCTGTAGTCGATGCCGCGCAGGGCGCCCTCCGCCAACTCACGCGCCTCCGCGACGCTCAGGCGGACACGACCTGACACCATGACGATTGTCTCCTCGGCAACGGCGCGCGATCCGATATGGCCGCGCGGCGGGCGGGCCAATCTATCCGATCGAGCACGCCACGCAATGCGATAGCCTCCACATCCGCAACCGCCCGCCGACGCCAGCGGTCGTGCTCGAGGGACCGGTCGCACCGATGGCGCGACAACGTCATCTCCGCGCTGGCGGTGATCCACGCAAGTATCTTCAAGGCACGCTTGGCAGTCGCATGAGCCTGGCGTGGGTGCCCGCCTTCGCGGGCATGACGTCCTCCGCGCGGCTGGCGCAGCTTGCCGGGAAGAAGGGGCTGGCAGTCCACGGGAGATGTTCCCAGGGGAACAGCGGGATCTGGCAGCGGTGCCTATCTCTCGATTTCGCCCGCGCTGGGGCGCGAACTCCTGGCTTGACGAATTGCAGCGCTGATGCAAGGAACCAACAATGCCAAGTCTGATCGGCTTTATCGTGATTGCCACCTTCGTCGCCGTCGTGGGTTGGCTAGCCGTCCTGGCCTATCGCCACGCTCGCAAGGACAGGGAGCTCGAGGCGCAGCTGCCCATCGATGAGCTGATGAAGAAGCGCGCCATCGAGGGCGCGTCGCTCGGTCCCGTCTAGCGGCGCTCGTTGCGGAGGCCGTCCAGGCCCGGCGGTTTGCGCGGGTCTCTGCCATCGTGCCGGAGGCGCGTCTTCGTGCGTTACCGCTGGCGCAGCTTGCCGACGATGCCGGTGGGGAAGAAGTAGACGCTGAGCACGAACAGCACGCCGAGCCACAGCAGCCAGCGGTCGGGGTGCAGCAGGTTCGGCAGCAGGGGCAGCGCCTCGGTGGCCTTGGCGGCGGTTCCCATCAGCTTTTGCAGGTAGTTCTGGGCGACGATGAACAGCGTGGCGCCGATCACCGCGCCGTACATGGTGCCCATGCCGCCGATCACCACCATCAGCAGGATGTCGAGCATGATGGCGAAGGAGAGCGTGGTGTCGGGCCCGGTATAGCGCAGCCACAGGGCGTTGAGTGCGCCGGCCAGCACCGCCATGCCGGCGGCCAGGCAGTTGGCGGAGGTGCGGTAGTAGACGGTGCGGTAGCCCAGCGCCTCGGCGCGGAAGTCGTTCTCGCGGATCGCCTGCAGCACGCGGCCGAATGGCGAGTTGACGATGCGGAGCGCGCATAGAAACAGGACGAGTGCCGACAGGAACACGATGTAGTAGGCGATGGTGCGCCCCGTGATGGGTCCGAGCAGCGGCAGGTCGATGAGCGTGAAGCCCGGCCGCAGCATCTCCGGCACGCGGAACGAGCGGCCGTCCTCGCCACCGGTGATGTCGGAGAGCTGGGCCGCGAGGATCGCGAACGCCGAGGCTACCGCCAGCGTCACCATGGCAAAGAAGATGGCGCGCACCCGCAGCGAGAACAGGCCGATCAGGAACGCCAGCGCCACGCCGGCGACGAGCGCAATGGCGAGGCCGCCGAGCGCCGAGGTCCATGTCGCGCCCCAGCCGTAGAGCGCGAGCCCCACGCCGTAGCCGCCGAGACCGTAGAACATGGTGTGCGCGAACGAGACGATGCCGGTGTAGCCGAGCAGCAGATCGTAGCTCGCCACCAGCACGATGAAGACGCAGATCTTGGCCGCCGTATTGATCGCCTGCGCGCCGGAGAACAGGAACGGCGCCAGCGCCAGCGTGGCCAGGATCGCCACCAGCACCGCGCTCAGCACCCGGCTGCGCGGCAGATCGCCCGATAGGATCGCGTTGATCATTTGCCGCTCCTCGCGGGTCAGTCTGAACGCGCCATCCGGCTCGCCTCCCCATGCGTCGAAGGCACTGCCTTCGTGCCGGAGGCGCGTCTTCGACACGACGCGAAGAGGGGGAGGGCGATGCGTCCGCGGTTTGGATCGGCCATCGCCGACAGTGCCGTGAGCGCAACGGCCGATCCAAGCCGCTGGACGCATCGGGTGGGGGTGAGCGACCGCGCACGCGACAGACACCCCCACCTGATGCGCCGAACGAGTTACCGCCGCAGCGATTGGATTTGGCCTCCGTCGGCGCCAGAAGGCGGCGCTAACTCCTGGCGCGTCTGCCTCCCCCCTCGTTGTGTCGAAGGCAGTGCCTTCGTCACAGGGGGAGGCAAAACCCATCCGGCGCGAGCTAGTCTGCATTTGCGAGCTCATCGCTTCGCGACGGGGTAGAGGCCCTGGGGGCGCCACATCAGGATGATCACCATCAGCCCGATGTTGGAGGCGAGCGCCACCTTGGGGGCGAGGTAGCCGGTGTAGTTGGCCATCTGCGCCACCAGGATGGAGCCGAGGAAGCAGCCGCCGACGGAGCCGAGCCCGCCGATGATGATGACGATGAAGACGAGCACGATCACCTCGCCGCCGATGCCGGCGGTCAGCGTCTCGCGGTAGAGCGCCCACATGGTGCCGCCGAGCCCGGCCAGCGCCGAGCCCGCCACGAACACGGCGACGAACAGGCGGCGGATGCGGTAGCCCAGCGCCTCCACCATCTCGCTGTTCTCGACGCCGGCGCGGATCAGCAGCCCGAGCTTGGTGCGATTCAGCACCAGCAGCATGGCGACGAAGACGACGAGGCCGACCGCCAGCGCGAGCAGGCGGAACTTCTCGATCGCCACGTCGCCGACGGTGATCGCGCCGCGCAGCGCCGTCGGCAGCGGCATCGGCTTCTGGTCGCCGCCCCAGAACACGTGGATCAGCTGCTCGGCGACGATCAGGCCGCCGGTCGTGATCAGGATCTGCTTCAGGTGCTGGCCGTAGACCGGCATGATGATGACGCGCTCGAAGGCCCAGCCGAGGATACCGGTGCCTACCATCGCCGCCAGCATGGCGAGGCCGAGAGCAGCGAGGTTCAGGGCGAGCGAGTTGGCCTGCATCCAGCCGGCCAGCGGGATCAGCGTGGTCATGGCGAGATAGGCACCCACCGCGATGAAGGCGCCGTGCCCGAAATTGAGCACGTCCATCAGGCCGAACACGAGGGTGAGACCGCTGGCGATGACGAAGATCATCATGCCCATGGCGAGAGCGGCGATGGTGAGCGTCACCCAGGTGGTGGGGTTGCCGATCAGCGGAAAGGCGGCCGCCGCCAGCACCGGCACCAGCAGCGCGGGGAGGTAGTCGGCGCGCACGACGGGGATGGGCTCGGGGGCCATCGATGTCGCCGCAGTAACCTCTTCGGCCATTGCCTCTTGCTCCAACGTCATGCCCGCGCAGGCGGGCACCTACGCAACTCAACGTACTTGCCCACGCGCATGGCGTGGATCCCCGCCTTCGCGGGGATGACGACTATCCGTGCGCCTCGAGCGACAGGCCGAGGAGGCGCGTCTGCGTCGCCGTATCGCGCGCCAGGTCCGCCATGCTCCCGTGGTGCACGATGCGGCCGTCGTCCATCACCACCGCGGTATCCCCGAGCGCCTCGGCGAAGCGGAAGTTCTGCTCGACCAGCAGGATTGTCGTCTGGTCGCGCTTGAGCTCCCGGAAGGCGCGGATCATGTTGTCGATGATGGCGGGCGCGATGCCCTTGGTCGGCTCGTCGATCAGGATCAACGTGCGCGGCTCGATGACGGCGCGGGCGATCGACAGCATCTGCTTCTGCCCGCCCGACAGCACGCCGGCGGGATGCGTCCAGAAACGCTTGAGCGCCGGGAAGAAGCCGAAGATCCACTCGAGCCGGGCCGAATCCGGCGGACCGTTCTGCGCCGCCAGGATCATGTTCTCGTGCACCGTCAGGTCCGCGAACACGGCCATGGTCTCCGGCACGTAGGCGATGCCGGCGCGCGAGATGTCGGGCGTCGCCCAGCCACCGATCTGGCGGCCGTCGAACGTCACCTTGCCCTGGCTCGGCTTCCACAGCCCCATGATGGTCCTGAGCGT
This sequence comes from uncultured Alphaproteobacteria bacterium, assembly GCA_963774165.1. GTDB lineage: Bacteria > Pseudomonadota > Alphaproteobacteria > Rhizobiales > Hyphomicrobiaceae > AWTP1-13. The sequence goes on from CAVZEC010000020.1 coordinate 126,550, forward strand.
GGTGGTCTTGCCGGCACCGTTGCGGCCGAGCAGCACGGTCATTTGCCCACGCGGCACAGCGAAGTCCACGCCCTGCAGGATGTGATACTGGCCGATGTGGGTGTGCACGCCTTCGAGCGTCAGCAAGGGCTCAGCCATCGGACGCCTCTCTTGCGCCGCCCTTGGGCGTCGGGCCTTCATTGCGCGCTTCGCCGCGACACCGAGATAGGCCTCCTGCACCACGGCCGAGCCGATCACCTCGGCCGGCTCGCCGTCTGCCACCAGCCGGCCGTTGTGCAGCACGACGATGCGGTCGGCCAGGCTCTTGACCACGTCCATCTTGTGCTCGACCAGCAGGATGGTCTTGTCGCCCTCGCCCTTGAGCTTCTTGATGAGGTCGAGGATGACCGGCACGTCGTCGACCGACATGCCGGCCGTCGGCTCGTCGAACATGAAAACGTGCGGCTCCAGCGCCATCATGACGGCCACCTCGAGCTTGCGCTTGTCCCCGTGCGGCAGCAGCACCGCCGGCGTGTCGCGCTTGTCGGCCAGGTTGGCGGCGGCGATGAACTTATCCGCACCCTCGATCCAGTCGCGCCGGCTGTTCCAGCGCGAAGCGATGTCGGCGCCGCCGCCGGCATGGGCCTGCACGGCCAGGCGCACGTTCTCGTGCACGGTGAGATTGGGGAACAGGTTGGTGAGCTGGAAGGCGCGGCCGATGCCGAGTTTCGCCCGCCGCGCGGCTCCGAGCTTGGTCACCTCGACGCCGTCGATCAGCACGGAGCCGGCGGTGGCCGGCAGCTGGCCCGAGATCAGGTTGAAGTAGGTCGTCTTGCCGGCGCCGTTCGGTCCGACAATGGCGGTGAGCGTGCCCGCGTGGAAGGCCGCGCTCACGCGTCGACAGCCACGTGGCCGCCGAAGCGGATGGTGAGATCGCGCGTTTCCAAGACGGGCTTGGCCATGCCGCCCCTCGCTACTTGGCTACGGGAGCCCGGGGGAACTCCGGAATCATGTCTCTTGGGTCGAACCAGGACGCGCCGTCCGAGCGCCAGATGTGATGCCGCGGCCGGTCGGTGAGCGGTGTATCGAGGCAACCGAGCCTCAGCAACACCGTGGGCTGGGAAACGCGCTCGGCGAATATCTGCGAGCCGCATTTGGAGCAGAAACGGCGGAACTTGCCAGGCGACAACTCGAAGCCGGCCAGCAGGTTCTCGCCCTTCGTCCAGCGAAACCGCTCGCGTGGCACCGACATGACGCTGGAGAAGGCCGAGCCGTGGGCCTTGCGGCAGGTGGAACAGTGGCAGTGCACGATCGGGCCGGGTGGCGCGTCCACCTCGTATGCCACGCTCCCGCAAAGGCAGCTTCCGGTCAGCACGACTACCTCCCCAATCGCCATCCGGCGACGACCCGCCCAATCTGCCCGGCGCTGTCATGCCGGGCCTTGTGCCCGGCATCCAGTCATCCGCGAACGCCGGAGCTGGCGGCACGATGGATCCCGGTGACCCTCGGAGCAAGTCCGAGGGCAGGCAAGCACCGGGATGACAACGTCATTACTTGTTGCGGATGGGCAGCGGCATGTCCTTGGCCGGGATGGTCGCCACGAGCTCCAGGACATCGTTGTCCTTGGCGTCTTTCTTGATGCGCCAGTGGTACATGTCCTGCAGCGCCTGATGGTCCTCCTTGCGGAAGGTCATCGACCCCTTCGGCGTGTCGAAGGTGAGGCCCTCCATGGCCGCGATCAGCTTCTCGGTGTCGGTGGAGCCGGCTTTCTGCAGGCTGGCCACGACCGCTGCCGCCGCCGCGAACCCGCCCGCCACGAAGAAGTCGGGCGGCGCGTTGAAGCGCTTCTGGTACTCGGCCTTGAGCCAGTCGTTCATCGCGTTCTTGGGGAAGTCGTAATAGTAGTAGATGCCGCCCTCGGTGCCGGCGAACTGCTTCCACGCGTTCATGACGGGCAGGATGTTGCCGCCGGGCGCCAGCTCGATGCCGAAGCGGTCGGGCTTCATGTCGACGAACTTGGCCATCGGATGGGCGCCCGCCCAGATGAAGCCGATGATCTTCTTGCCCGGCTTGTCCTTGAGCGCGTTGAACAGGCGCTCGGCGAAGGGCGCGAAGTCTGCCGTGTTGCCGGCGGCATATTCCTCGGCGACGACCTTGACGTTGGGGCGGATGCCCGCCAGCGCCTGCTTGAAGGCGGCGACGCCGTCGCGGCCGAAGGCGGTGTCGAGGCCCAGCATGCCGACGGATACGTCTCCGCTCCCCGGCATCGCCGCGGCACCGGCCAGCGCGTCCTGGTAGGAGCTGCGCCCCGTGCGGAAGATGTAGCGGTTCCACTTGTCGCCGGTGATCGAGTCGGCCACGGCCGGCTCGACGATCAGGATCTTCTTCTTCTCCTCGGCGACGGGCAGCATGGCGAGCGCGATGGGCGAGCCGGTGGTGCCGACCGCGATGTCGGCCTTGTCGTCGCTGTAGCATTCCTCGAGCAGGGACTTGCCGCGATCGGGCTTCAGCTGGTCGTCCTTGACCAGCACCTCGAGCTTGTCGTCGCCGACCTTCATGGTGCCCTTGGTGAGATACTCCAGGCCCAGCATGAAGCCGTTCTCGGTCTGCTTGGCGTAGGCCTCGAGCGCTCCGGTCTTGCCGGCGATGAGGCACACCTTGATGTCCTTGGCGGCGGCAGGCATGGCGCTGCACACGATCGCGGCCGTCGCCCCCAGCGCCGCAGTCATGCTCCAGCCCGTGCCCCGGCGATGCAACTGACGCATGTGGTTCCTCCCTGGACCCGATTGAACATGACGATTGAGTCATGTCTCAGGTTACGCTATCGTCGGCTCCGTCGGCCGTCAAGACGAAACAGGCCGCCCGAGCGGTGCGCGCAGGACCGACCTGCCCGCGCCGAACCGCCAGATGTCACGGCCCCGTCATGTCCGATGCCAGCCACCTGCAGCCGCTGCCCGCGCCCAAGACCAAGCGGGGCGAGCGCACGCGCCAGAAAATCCTCGACGCGGCCGAGCGCGAGATTGGCCGCAAGGGCTTCGCCGACGCCTCTATCAGCACCATCACGGCGGAGGCGGAGGTCGGCCAGGGCACGTTCTATCTCTATTTCCGGAGCAAGGAGGAGGTGCTGCGCGAGCTGGTGCTGCGCATGGGCCGCCGCCTGCGCCGACACCTCACGCTGGCCGTCGGCGAGGCGCCGAGCCGGCTCGAGGCCGAGCGCCGCGGCTTGCGCGCGTTCCTGGAGTTCGTGCGCGCCAATCCCGACCTCTACCGGGTCGTGGCGGAGTCGCAGTTCGTCGACCAGGACGTGTTCCGCCGCTACTACGAGGAGTTCGCTGGGGGATATACCAAGGGCCTGCGCGCGGCAGAGAAGCGTGGCGAGATCCGCAAGGGCGACGCCGAGGTGCGGGCCTGGGCGCTGATGGGCATCTCGGACATGGTCGGGCGCCGCTTTGCCCTATGGGACTCCAAGACGCCCCTGAAGCGGGTCGCCGACGCGGCGTTCGAGCTGATCGCGGACGGCCTGGAGCCACGCTAGGTTTCCGCGTCGATCCGACCTTTGCACGATGGCCGGTTCCATTGGTAACGTTGCCGCCAGCAAACCGGCCCCACGCGCCGCATCGACATGGAGGAACAGATATGGCTGCCTCGACTGAACCCAAGGCTTGCACCGAGGCGGCGAGTTTGGACTACGACGCCATCGTCATCGGTGCCGGCATATCGGGCATGTACCAGCTCTACCGCCTGCGGGAGCTCGGCATGCGCGTGCGCGTGTTCGAGGCCGGCACGGGTGTCGGCGGCACCTGGTACTGGAACCGCTATCCCGGCGCGCGCTTCGATTCCGAGAGCTACTCCTACCAGTACTCCTTCTCCGAGGAGCTGCTGCAGGAATGGAACTGGTCGGAGCATTTCGCGCCGCAGCCGGAGACGCTGCGCTATCTCAACTACGTCGCCGACAAGTTCGACCTGCGCCGCGACATCCAGTTCAAGAGCCGGGTGACTGCCGCGCACTACAAGGACGACGCCCGCGCCTGGGAGGTGACCCTGCAGGACGGCAGCCGGCACCGCGCGCGCTTCCTGGTCACGGCCGTCGGCCCGCTCTCGGCGCCGACCATGCCGCGCGTTCCGGGCGTCGACTCGTTCAAGGGCCAGTCGTTCCATACCGCCACGTGGCCGCACGAGCCGGTGAGCTTCGCAGGCAAGCGCGTGGCGGTGATCGGCACCGGCGCCACCGGCGTGCAGACCATCGCCGAGGTGGCCAAGACCGCGGGGCACCTCACGGTATTCCAGCGCACGCCGAACTGGTGCAAGCCGCTGCACAACGGCCCGATCGACGCGGAGACCCAGGCCAGGATCAAGGCCAACTACCCCGAGCTCTTCAAGCGCTGCAAGGAATCCTTCGCCTGCTTCATCCACACGCCGGACCCGCGCGGCACCTTCGAGGTGACGCCGGAAGAGCGCGAGGCATTCCTCGAGAAGCAGTACGCGACACCCGGCTTCGGCATGTGGCAGGGCAACTTCCGCGACATGCTGACCGAACCGCGAGGCGAACGCGGTCATCAGCGAGTTCGTGGCGCGCAAGATCCGCGAGCGCGTGAAGGACCCCAAGGTCGCCGACAAGCTGATCCCCAAGGACCACGGCTTCGGCACCCGCCGCGTACCGATGGAGACCAAATACTACGAGGTCTACAACCAGCCCAACGTCAAGCTGGTCGACATCAAGGAGACGCCGATCGAGCGCGTCACGCCGAAGGGCATCAAGACCAGCGATGCCGAGTACGAGTTCGACATCATCATCTACGCGACGGGCTTCGATGCCATCACCGGCAGCCTCGACCGCATCGACATCCGCGGCTTGGACGGCCTGAGGCTGAAGGACAAGTGGGCGGGCGGGCCGCAGACGTTTCTCGGCGTCCAGGTCGAGGAGTTCCCCAACATGTTCATGCTGGTGGGGCCGCACACGGCGCTCGGCAACATCCCCCGCAGCATCGAATACAACGTCGAGTGGGTGACCGGCTTGATCCGCTACATGCGCGAGCGGAGCTTGACCCGCGCGGATGCCCGGCCGGAGGCGGTGGTGGCCTGGACCGACTACGTCAGGGAGAAGGCGGAAGGCCTCCTCTCCAACGAGGTCAACTCATGGATGACCGGCATCAACACCAACGTGGATGGCAAGCAGACCCGCATCCTCGCGCGCTACAGCGGCAGCGCGCCCGCCTACCGCCAATGGTGCGACGCGGTGGCCGCGAAGGGGTACCGGGAGCTCATGCTGGCGTGACATGCGCACGGTCTTCGACTTCGCGAGCAAGCGCGCCGAGCTGTCGCCGGCGGCGATCGCGTTCGTGGAGCACGAGACCGGAAAGCAGCTGACGTTCGCTGCGTTCAACGAGCGGGCCGAGCTGGGTGCGGCGACGCTCGAGGGACTGGGTGTTACGGCGGGCGAGCGCGTCGCCATCCTGTGCCACAACTGCACGACGTTCTTCGAGGTGCTGTTCGCCTGCGGCAAGGCGGGCGCGATCCTGGTGCCGCTCAACTGGCGGCAGACGCCGGCCGAGCTGGCGCCGATCCTGGCCGACTGCGGTGCGCGGGTTCTGCTGCACGATGCGGCAATGGCGGAGCTGGCTGGCGAGCTGGCGAGGGCGGCGGATGTGCGTCTGCTGTCGTTCGCAGGCTACGAGCGTTTGTTGTTGGATCCACCCCCAGCCCCTCCCCGTCATGTCGAAGACATGCCTCCGGCATGGGGGGAGGGGAGTTCGCGCGCGCCTTGCCGCGACACGGCGTGGCCGACGGACCGAATCTGGTATCTGCTGTACACGTCGGGCACCACCGGCCGGCCCAAGGCCGTGATCCAGACGGTCGGCATGGCGTTCGCCAACTACGTCAACGTGCAGCAGCCGACCGGCCTCAGCAGCGCCGACCGCACCGTCAACTTCCTTCCCGTGTTCCACACCGCCGGCATCAACCTGCATACCCTGCCGCTGTTCATCGCCGGCGGCACCAGCACCGTGCTCGCCAAGTTCGAGGTCGATCCCGTGCTGGACCTCATTGCCGAGGGCCGCGTGAGCATCGTGTTCGGCGTGCCGGCCATCTACCAGGCGATCAGCCTGTCGCCGCGCTTCGCGGACGCCGACCTCACGTGCGTGCGCCACTGGGGCTGCGGCGGTGCGCCGCTTCCCGAAAGCCTGATCCGCGCGTTTCTCGCCAAGGGCGTCGCCGTGTGCAACGGCATGGGAATGACGGAGACGGGGCCTACGGTGTTCCTGATGGACCCGGCGCACGCCGCCGACCGGATCGGCTCGGTGGGCAAGCCGCAGCTGCTGTCGCAGGTGCGGCTGGTCGATGCCCGAGGCCGCGACGTCGCTGCGGGCGAGCAGGGCGAATTGCTGCTGCGCGGCCCCGGCATCACGCCGGGCTACTTCAACAACCCGGAGGCGACGGCCGCCGCGATCGACCGTGACGGCTGGCTTCACTCCGGCGACGTCGCCCGGCGCGACGCCGACGGCTACTACTTCATCGTCGACCGCATCAAGGACATGTACATCTCGGGCGGCGAGAACGTGTATCCGGCCGAGATCGAGGCGGTGCTGACGGACCACGCGGCCGTGCTCGAAGCCGCGGTGCTGGGCGTGGCGGACGAGCGCTGGGGCGAGGTCGGCCACGCCATCGTCCGGCTGCGCCCGGGCGCCGCCTGCGATGCGGAGACGTTGCGCGTATTCGCGCGCACGCGGCTCGCCGCCTACAAGGTGCCCAAGCACGTCACCGTCGTCGACGACTACCCGCGCACCGCCGCCGGCAAGGTGCAGAAGCATGTGCTGCGGCGGATGCTCGCGTGACTTGGCGTCTTTGCCTCCCCCTGCGTCGAAGGCATCGCCTTCGGCGCGAAGAGGGGGGAGGACGATGCGTCCGCGGTTTGGACCGGCCATCGCCGACCGCTCCTCGTTCTCGACAGCCGGGCCAAGCCGCTGGACGCACCTGGTGGGGGTGAAGGGCCGCGCTTGCGACAGACACCCCCACCTGACGCGCCAAACGAGTTAGCGCCGCGGTGATCGACCCGTATCCCCGGCCGGCGCAAGAATGCGTCGCTAACGCGTGGCGCGTCTTCCTCCCCCCTCGGCATGACGAAGGCAATGCCTTCGTCATAGGGGGAGGCGGAGCGGCAGGTCTGTCTCGCGTGTTTCATTGACCGACAGCGGCCGCGTCAGCAATTCACCAAGATCGGCCCAATCCCCGCGTCCACCGGCGTAGCGTATGATGCTGCCGCCCCGCTCACCGAGGGTCGCTCCATGGAGGCGTCCACGTTGTGAGAGCGGGGAGCAGCCGGGCCGCGGTTCACGCAGACCGCGGCAGCGGGGCTCGGCGTCGTAGCCCTGATGCGCGCGATGAGCTTCGGCTCTCGCAACTCAGGCACTCCAGAGTGAGCCAAGCGCGTCGCCTAAGCCAAAAACTCTGCAGCGGGGGCGGCGGTGCCGCCTCAGTTGATGCATCGGATCGCGGTCGCTGCTGCCCCCGCTCCCTCGCCGTCTCCCAAGCCTCGCGCGTTCCGGCGCTCGGGGCGCAAAGTCGTGCGCGCTGACGACGGCGGCAGAATGCCTTCGGCGCGGGCGAGGGGTCCGACCCCGACTCACCAGAGATAGAGGTTGGCTTGCCGTTGCCGCCGTTATATGCACGTGGCTATAGCGTTTGCTCGCGTGTACGCGAGGGCCGGCGGCTGCCGACGGAACCGGTCCGGCGTGCGACGGATCGGCGCCGACGCAAGCCGCGCGAGGACCGCACGACCGATGGACTGGATGGGGCTCAGCACCGAGGAGTGGACGGCCGTCCGCCTCAGCCTCAAGGTCGCCACGGTGGCGACCATCGTCGCCCTGCCCTTCGGCATCGCCATCGCGCTGGCCCTGGCGCGCGGCCGCTTCTGGGGGCAGTCGCTGCTCAACGGCCTCGTGCACCTGCCGCTGATCATGCCGCCCGTCGTCACCGGCTATCTGCTGCTGATCGTGCTCGGGCAGCGCGGGCTGATCGGCGGCTTCCTCGCAACGCACCTCGGAATCGTGTTCTCGTTCCGCTGGACCGGGGCCGCGCTCGCCTGCGGCGTGATGGGCTTTCCGCTGATGGTGCGCGCCATCCGCCTCTCCATCGAGGCGGTCGACATGAAGCTGGAGCAGGCAGCCGGCACGCTGGGCGCCAGCCGCCCCTGGGTGTTCTTCACGGTCACCCTGCCGCTGACCCTGCCGGGCATCATCGCCGGGCTGATCTTGTGCTTCGCCAAGGCGATCGGCGAGTTCGGCGCCACCATCACCTTCGTCTCCAACATACCCGGCGAGACGCAGACGCTGCCTTCCGCGATCTACACCTTCACGCAGGTGCCGGGCGGCGATGCCGGAGCGCTGCGCCTGACTGCCATATCGATCGCCATCTCGATTGCCGCCCTGCTCGCCTCCGAGCTGCTGGCGCGCCGCGCCCATCGGCACCTGGAGCTCGCGTGACGCTGGCCGTCGACATCGAGCACCGGCTGGGGAGCTTCCGCCTCGACGTCCGCTTCGCGGCCGAAGGCGGGCTCACGGCGCTGTTCGGCCGCTCGGGCTCCGGCAAGACCTCGCTGATCAACGTCATCGCCGGGCTGATCCGACCCGACAAGGGTCGCGTCGTGGTGGACGGCATCACGGTAGTCGACACCGAGCGCGGCATCCTCGTGCCGGTCCACAAGCGGCGTTTCGGCTACGTGTTCCAGGACGGGCGGCTGTTCCCGCACCTCACCGTGCGGCAGAACCTGCTCTACGGCCGCTGGTTCGCACCCGTGTCGGAGCGCCGCGGCGAGCTCGACCGGATCGCCGACCTGCTCGACATTGCGGCGCTGCTGGATCGCCGGCCGGCGAGGCTTTCCGGCGGCGAGAAGCAGCGCGTCGCCATCGGGCGCGCGCTTCTCGCCAGCCCGCGCCTGCTGCTGATGGACGAGCCGCTGGCCTCGCTCGACGAGGCGCGCAAGGCGGAGATCCTGCCCTACATCGAGCGGCTGCGCGACGAGAGCGGCGTGCCTATCGTCTACGTCAGCCACTCGGTGCCGGAAGTGGCGCGGCTCGCCTCGACGATCGTGCTGGTCTCGGCCGGATCGGTCGCCGCCGCCGGCCCGACGGCGGAGATCATGGAGCGTCTCGACCTGTTCCCGGCCGGGGGACGCGCCGAGGCCGGAGCCGTCATCGACGCGACCGTGGAAGCCCACGACGATGCCTTCGACCTGACGATGCTGCGATCGCAAGCGGGACTGTGGCGCCTGCCCCGCCTGGCTTTGGCGCTGGGGGAGGCTCTCCGCCTGCGCGTTCGCGCACGCGATGTGATGCTGGCGACCAAGGCGCCCGAGAGCATCAGCGCGCTCAATGTCATCGCCGGCGTCGTCGCGGAAATCGGGGCGGAAGAGGGCGCCGTGGTCGACGTGCGGCTCGACTGCAACGGCGAGACGCTGCTGGCCAAGCTGACCCGCTACTCGGTGGCGCAGCTGCAGCTGCGGCCCGGCATGCCCGTGTTCGCGCTGGTGAAGAGCGTCGCCTTCGACCGCCGCAGCCTCAGCGGCCTGGTGCGCACCGGCGGCGCCGACGACGGAGTCATCGATACTTGATCGTGACTACGCCGCACCGCTGCCCGCGTGCACCTGCTTGCTGTCGTCGGGTGCCTGCTCGCGCCGCTCGCTCATGCCGTAGTCGCGCACCACGCCGGACACGCGCAGCCGGTAGTCGCGGAACACGCCAGCGCGGCGAGAACTGGGAGCACGCCGCCACAGCAGGGTTTCGACAAACAGCACGTTGGTCAGAAACGTCAGCCAGGCAACAGCTGGATACCTATAAGCGAGGTCGAGATCGAGCATGGTGCCAAGCGCGTTGTAGAACAACAAACTCAAGCCCATATAGGTGAAGGCGTAGCTCCGCATCATCCAGCGCCGGTGCGCGATGACATCCGATTTCCGGATCGCTACGACAGCGAGAATTGTGAAGACGGACCAGAGCACGGCCGTCAGGATGCGCAGGTAAGCCGTGCCGTAGATGTCGAGCCGCGGAGCGAGGAAGAGCGAAGCGCTTGCGGAAATCAAGACGAAGACGACATAGCCCCGCCCGAGCCAACGATGCCCGCGCGGATACCTGCCGCGCAAGAACGCGGAAAGTTGGCAAGTCCCAATCAGCAACGCGACTGCGCCCGCCAGGATGTGGATCGCAAATAATCCGGGAACATCCTTGTTCGCGTGCAGGATCTTCATGGGGAAGCCCTCGCCCCATGTGACCGCGATGATGGCGGCCTTGATCAGAAGGGTAAGCCCCAACCCCGCCGCAGCAAACGGAATCACCCACCAGAACAGCATCTCGGCGGGGAGACTTGTCGTCCTCCTGGCTTTCCTCGCGTGGCTCACCCAGGCTCGAAATAACGTCGGCTCCATCAGGTGCTTTCGCACGCTGCATCGATGCGCCGGTCAAACTGCATGACCACTCAGCCCCGCCAACGTTGAGGATCGGACGCAACCGGTCCGAGAACGCCCCATTAAGGCCTTCGGCGATCGAGGATGGCAAGGCGCGTTCGCTGTAGCCCCAGCACAGGTGTGTTTCCGCGTTCTGCGAAAAGCACCAGCTGACGGAGGATCGGCTCGCGCCGCAGCGGGACGATGACGCCGCCGATGCCGGGTGGGCAACGGCGGCCATTCGGCTAGGCCGGCCCGTGCGCCGCTTGGCTGTCCTGCGGCGCCTGGTCGCGCCGATCGTTCATTCCGTAGTCGCGCAGCACGGCGGCGACGCGCAGCCGGTAGTCGCGGAACACGCCGGCGCGGCCGGCCTTCTGCGTGGCGCGATGCTGGGACTGGTTGCGCCAGCGTGCCACGGCGGCCTCGTCGCGCCAGAACGACAGCGACAGCATCTTGCCGGGATCGGTGATGCTCTGGAAGCGTTCGACGGAGAGGAAGCCGTCGATCTTCTCGAGCTCAGGCCGCAGCCGTGCGGCGTGGTCGAGATAGCTCTCGCGCCGACCGTCGGCCGGCCACACCTCGAAGATGACGGCGATCATGTTCGCTCTCCGGTGCAATGGGGTCAGACCCTCGAGCGAGGTCCGTAGCCGAGGATGGGTCGCGTGGCTAGGGTCTGACCCCGCCATTGGCCCCCTATTGCAACGCCTCGAGGAAGGTGCGCTCCTCGCTCAGGATGAAGCGCTTATCCTGGGCAAAGCGGAAGTTGGCCGCGCCATCCGGGTCGGCCTTGAGCCGCGCGCGATAGGCCTCGTAGGACGCCAGGCTGTCGAACGAGATCAGCCCCCAGGCGATGTCGTTGGTGCCCTCGTGCGGCAGGAAGTAGCCGATCAGCCGGCCGCCGCACTTCGGGATGATGCGGCTCCAGTTGCGGGCGTACTCCGCGAACGCCTCGCGCTGGAAGGGATCGATGACGTAGCGGATGAAGACGGTGATGGTCATGGCGGCCTCCTGCTGTGGAGACGACCGTGACACACTCACCGCCCCCCACGCTTCGAGCGCGATCGAAGCTTCGGATGCGAAGTGAAGTGAAGATCCACGTGGCCGACCTCGGCAAACCAATCCCCGCGCCGTCTGGGTGCGGTAGCCTCCTTCGATTTTCGTCTACGAGCGCGTGAAGAACCGGAAAACGGCGTCTTGTGATTGTTGCCGGCGTGGCATGCGAGTTTCCCCTCCCCTCGATTGGAAGGGGAGCGCATGAGGCGCGATCTCAGCTTCACGCGTTCCCGCGCGGGAATGGCGTTACGCGCCCAGGTAGGCGCTCTGGACGTGCGGGTTGTCGAGCAGCTCGGCGCCGGTACCGGAGAGCGCGACGCGGCCCTGCTCCAGCACGTAGGAGCGGTCGGACAGCTCCAGGGCCGCGAAGGCGTTCTGCTCCACCAGCACCACGGTCACGCCGCGGGCGCGGATGTCCTTGATGATCTCGAAGGTACGCTCGACCAGCGTCGGCGCCAGGCCCAGCGACGGCTCGTCGAACAGCACGAGCTTGGGGCTCGACATCAGGGCGCGCGAGATCGCCAGCATCTGCTGCTCGCCACCCGAAAGCGTGCCGGCCGCCTGATGGCGACGCTGGTGCAGGATGGGAAAGCGCGCGTAGATGCCGTCGAGGTCGGTGGCGATGGCGTGCGCGTCGCTGCGCAGGTAGGAACCCATCTCCAGGTTCTCGGCGACGGTCATGTAGGGGAACACGCGACGTCCCTCGGGGCAGTGCGCGATCCCGAGCTGCAGGATACGGCGTGCGCTGGCGCGCGTGATGTCCTCGCCCAGGAACGTGATGCGGCCCGCCGTGGGCGCCAGCACGCCCGAGATCGCCTTCAAGGTGGTGGTCTTGCCGGCGCCGTTGGCCCCGATCAGGGTGACGAGCTCGCCCTCGCGCGCCTCCATCGTCAGCTCGCGGACGGCCTCCACCTTGCCGTAGCGGCACACGAGGCCTTCGATGCTCAGCACGGGACTACCTCTCCGCCCTCGGGGCTATTTCACTTCGACGACGTCGGCGACGGAGTCGATGCCCCACCGCTCCCATTCGGACGCAACGGCCGCCGGACCGGTGGAGGGCGTGGACACGCCGATCACGATGCTCTGCGCGCGGGCGGGGGCAGCGATCGCCAGCCCGGCCAGGACGGCGGCGGCAAGTGCGGTTACGAAGCATGGATGCCCTCACTGGCGAACTCGTCTCGTTCGGCTGCGCGGCAACCTAGCAGCTGCGCAGCCACAGGCAAATTCCTAGCAGCTAGCATGCCAGCCGGGCTCGCCGCACTCCCGGGCTGCCGCCGCGTGTCGGAACATGCTCCGGGATCGTTCGATGTGCAGATGCCTATCGACGCACCATCGTGCCGCCTGGATTGCGCAGGACGCCTGCGCCGCATTGCCGCTCGCGGCTTGCGTATACGCACGCCACACGGCACCTTGCGACGAGTGCTGCGCCAGCAGGCCGGTCGCGCGTCCATGGCGCGGGATTTGCTGCTCTCTTGCTGCTTCCAGGCACACGCGACAGCCCGCGCGGATCAAGACGGTGTCATGCAGATCGATGCGGTCTATCTGGTCCAGCTGACGCTCAACGGCATCGTCCTGGGGTTGCTCTACGCCTGATCGCCGTCGGCCTCGGCGACCCTTGGCAGCGCGCGATACAATCGGTGGCAGACGACGTGCGCACGGGCTTCGTCTCGCCCGAGGCGGCGCGCCGCGACTACGGCGTGGTGGTCGCGGCCGACGGCAGCGTCGATCGCGACGCAACGGCGAGCCTTGCGCAGCAAGGCAAGCGAATAGCCAACGAGCTGGAGCAACGAGATGCGCATCAGCGCCGGCCTGCCGACGGGGATGGAGGGTCTCACCTACCCGATACCGTTCTCCGATCCCGACAACGTCATCCGCATCGCCCAGGCGGCCGAGAAGTTCGGCTACAACTCGGTGTGGGGCAACGACCACATGACGACCCAGCACTACGTGCGCGCCGAGGTTCCCGGTGCCGCCCGGTTCTGGGAGCCGCTCGTCACCTATGCCTTCGAGTGCAATGTCTCAACACCACGACGCTGAAGGTGGGCCCGAGCATTCTGGTGCTGCCGATGCGGCGCGACATCGTACGTCACCGCCAAGCAGATCGCCACGCTCGATCACTTCGGCAAGGGCGCGGCTCGAGATCGGCGTCGGCATCGGCTGCCGGCCGGCGATGCAGTGTCGACGCGCCTCCAGCCGGACAGGCCGCTGCAGCGCGGCGACATGGTCGACGAAGGCCGGCAGGCGCTGCGCAAGCTGTTCATCGGAGCGCGTGCCAGCTTCGAGGGCAAATTCGTGCAACTTCGGCGACGTGGAGCTGTGGCCCAAGACGCTCGCAAGCCGCGAACAATCCCGATCTACGTGGGCGGCAGTCAACCCCAACGACAGTCCGCGGCCGGTCGCGTAGGGCGACGGCTGATCGGCCGGCCGGCCGATGATCGTCGACAAGGCCATCGCCTGTCCGCGAGGCCGACGTCGACCGCACCTGCTCGGCCTGCATACTTGCGCCGCAGACACGGCCGACGGCTGGTCGACCAGATGCAGATGTTCGCCGAGGATGTGGCGCCGAAGGTCAGGTAGGCGTGCGCAGTCCGCGAACAAACGGTGCGCGCCGTGGACGGCAAGCCCTCGTCGACCGCCTATCTTTAGGCTACCGTCAGCAAGCTGTGTCCACGCCGCCGCAACAATCGCGACGTCATCCCCGCGCAGGCGGGGACCCATGCAAGTATCGATGCTGCACCCGCAGCGCCACAAATCGCGTGGCGTGGGTGCCCGCCTTCGTGCCGGAGGCGCGTCTTCGACACGACGCGGGCATGACGCTGGAGGAGAACCGATGGCCGTTTATCGCACGTTCCTGTTCGCGCCGGGCAATCACCCGCGGCGCGTCGAGAAGGCGCTCTCGCTCGATGCCGACGCGGTGATCCTCGACCTCGAGGATGCCTGCCCGATCGCGGAGAAGAAGGCGACGCGCGCCGTGGTCGTGGCCGCCTGCCAGCGCCCGCGCACCGGGCTGGGCTACGTGCGGGTGAACGCCACCAGCACCGAGTTCGGCTATGGCGACATCGTCGCGGTGGTGCAGAAGGGCGTCGACGGCATCGTCCTGCCGAAGGTCGAGACGGCCGACGAGATCCGGGCCGTCGACTGGGTGATCGCCAACCTCGAGACGGAGCGGGGCCTGCCCGCCGGCGCGCTCGACGTGATCCCGATCATCGAGACGGGCAAGGGCATGGCCAACATCCGCGCCATCACGGCGGCCGGCACGCGCGTCAAGCGCATCGCCTTCGGCGCCGGCGACTTCACGCTCGACATGAATATGGAATGGACCCGGGCCGAGACCGAGCTGCTGCCCTATCGCAGCGAATGCGTGCTCGCCTCGCGTGCGGCAGGCATCGAGGCGCCCGATCGACACCGTGTGGGTGGACCTGAAGGACGCAGAGGGCTTCAAGGCCTCGACGCGGCACATCAAGGGGCTCGGCTTCCAGGGCAAGATGTGCATCCACCCCGACCAGGTGCCCGTCGCCAACGAAGTTCTCACTCCCTCCGCGGCCGAGGTGGAGTGGTCGCGCAAGGTCGTGCAGGCCTTCGAGGCGGCGGAGAAAGCCGGCTCCGCCTCCATCCAGCTGGACGGCAAGTTCATCGACTACCCGATCGTCTACCGTGCGCAGCGCGTGCTGGAGACGATGCAGCGCATCCGCGACCGCGGGAAGCACCAGCAAGAAAGGTAGTGTTTCAGGTTCCGCCGTTGACGCGTAGGTTGTCATGGTCGGGCTTGTCAACCATCCAGCACCCGCAGGCTCCTGCGCTTGCCGGACGCTGAGATCCTCGGGACAAGCCCGAGGACGACACCGCTATCTTTGTTGAATCCTCGCGCAAGGAGAAAGCTATGGCCGACGCATCGGCGCCGACGCCGCATCCGACCGTCAAGCCGATGCAGGGCATCCGCGTCATCGACGTGTCGAGCTTCCTCGCCGGCCCCTTCTGCTCGACGCAGCTGGCCGAGTTCGGCGCCGAGGTCATCAAGCTCGAGCTGCCCAAGGTCGGCGATGCCCTGCGCAAGTTCGGCACCATCACGAAGGGCGGCGACTCGCTGCCCTGGCTGCAGGAGTGCCGCAACAAGAAGTCGGCCACGCTCGACCTGCGCAAGCCCGAGGGCGCCGAGATCCTGAAGCGGCTGGTCAGTCGCAGGCCGATGTGCTGGTCGAGAACTTCCAGCCCGGCACGCTGGAGAAATGGGGGCTCGGCTGGGACGTCCTCAACAAGCAGAACCACAAGCTGGTGATGGTGCGCATCTCGGGCTTCGGCCAGACCGGACCCTACAGCCCGCGGCCGGGGTTCGGGCGCATCGGCAATGCCTTCGGCGGGCTCTCCTACCTCGCGGGCTATCCCGACCGGCCGCCGGTTACGCCCGGCTCGGCCACCATCCCCGACTACATGGCCGGGCTCTACGGCGCGCTCGGCGTGATGTTTGCGCTGCGGGCTCGCGACATGACCGGACGCGGACAGTTCATCGACATCGGCCTGTACGAGCCGATCTTCCGCATCCTCGACGAGCTGGCCGCCTCCTACCACCACAGCGGCTACGTGCGCGAGCGCATGGGGCCCGGCACCGTCAACGTCGTGCCGCACAGCCACTATCCCGACCAAGGACGGCAAGTGGATCGCCATCGCCTGCACGTCCGACAAGATCTTCGCTCGCCTGGCCGAGTTGCAGGGCGAGCCCGGGCTTGCGGGTGAAGGCAAGTGGGGCAAAGGTCAAGGACCGGGAGCGCGACCGCGCCGAGGTCGACGCCTGGGTCACGCGCTGGACCGAGACGCAGACGCTCGCCGAGCTGATGGCCCGCTGCAACGAGTTCGAGGTGCCGTGCGGGCCGGTCAACTCGATTGCCGAGATCTTCGCCGACCCGCAGTACAAGGCGCGCGAGAACATCAAGTTCTTCAAGGACCCGCGCGTGGGCGAGATCGCCATGCCGAACGTCTGCCCGCGCCTCTCGGACACGCCGGGCTCGATCGAATGGCTGGGGCCCAAGCTCGGGGAGCACAACGACGACGTCTACAAGACCCTGCTCGGCCTGTCGGATCGCGAGATCGGCGTGCTCCAGGACAAGGGCGTGATCTGAGATCGCCCGAGGCGGGAGAACGGCAAACTCCCTGTCGGCGAACCCACAGCCCAAACGCAAGCCGGGCGAGCTCGGCCCGCCTGATCCAAAACCGCGTGAGCTTGCGTACAGCTCACGCAGGATCACGTTTTTCCCCTCACTGATCAATGTTCATAACGCCTGCGTGAGACGTCGAGCCGGCACGACCGCCGGACTCGTATCTCGTGCACGCTGCCGCAAAGGCATGGAAACCGGAACCAAGAGCTATTGGCCCGGGAGGACTGGATGATGGCCAAGATGACGTTGCCTGGCTCGCCTTCGTCCAGGCTCACCGGACGACGCCATGTCACACGACGCCCACGATATCAGACTATTGCCGCCGGCCGTGCAGGTGGCCACCCGACTGCAGGGGTGCGCCGTGCCGGATGAAGGCGGCAAGTGCGCCCAAGCCACCATCGTACGCCAATTGTGCTCCGGCGACCGGACGGCAACGGAGCGGTTCGTCCGCGAGCACACGGGCTGGATGCTGGCGCTGGCCAAGCGCTACCTGAAGGACCAGGCGCTTGCCGAGGACTGCGTGCAAGAGGCCTTCCTGCAAGCGTTCCGGAGCATCCGCGAGTTCGAGGGGCGGTCGGCCCTCAAGTCCTGGCTTTTCCGGATCGTCGTTAACACCGCGCTCATGCGGCTGCGGTCCCGGCGTGGTTCGGGCGAGCAGTGCCTGGACGACGTGCTGGTCGAGGTCGAGCGCGCCGGATGCCAGCAAGCCTGGACCGAGGTTGCCACACCCCAGGACGCCCTGCAGCGCAAGGAGGTGCGGGAGCTGGTCGTCGCAAAATTGATGGAGCTCCCCGACGGCTACCGTATCGTTTTGCTGCTGCGCGACATCGAAGGCTACAGCACCGAGGAAGCGGCAAGGGCCCTTGGCATGACCGAGGGTGCCATCAAAGTCAGGCTGCATAGGGCCCGAGCCGCGTTCAAGGTGCTGGTTGCGCCCGTCCTGAGCCTCTATGTGTGACGGGGCGGCCGACACCCCGAAAGGGAGACGCGACCAGCCGCAGGGCCTAGATGACTACGTGCGCCGACCTGGAAGAGTTCGTTGCGGGCTATCTCGACGCTGCGCTGCCCGAGCCCAGCCGCCGGGCCCTGGAGAAGCATCTCGATGACTGCTCGTCCTGCCGGGAATTCGTGGCCGCCTACCAGCGCACCGTCCGCGTGGCCAGGAAGGCGCTGGAGCACGAGAGGGCCACTGCCGAAGCACCCGAAAACTTGGTACAAGGAATCCTCGCCTCGCTAGAAAGGTGAGTTAAACCGCCTGTGACCATTACTGGGAGACTGCGGTCATGATGTACGCACGTGCCATCCGCGCGCCGCTGCTGATCGGCTCATTGCTATGCCTCGCCGTGGGACCGGCCCTGACCCAGCCTCAGCCCGAGCGCGTGCCGCTCATCATGACGAAGCTGCCGCCGGCCAATTCCGCGCTCTACAAGCGCATCATCAAGCACGCCGGCAAGGCCCGCGGCCAGGTGCTGACGCTGACCAAGAGCGAGATGTGGGAGGTGCCCAAGGAGAACGTGGATGCCGTGAAGAAGGCGGCAGCCGAGCACGGTGCCAACGCGACTCCGCTCGGCAGCGACTGGAACCAGGTGTTCCACTCGATGCCGTCGGACATGAAGATGAACGACAAGCAGAAAACCATGATGGACCAGGCCAAGGAGTCCAAGTCCACCATGGGGGTCGGGATGATGGCCACGCCGATGGCGCCGATGGTGGAGTATGCGCTCACCAAGGATGCCGGACCCAACATCGGCGGACCCGCGACGTCCAAGGAAGCGGCCAGGATTACGATCAAGCTCAGCGACAAGACCGAGCTGACGATCGTCCGCACCAACGTCGACATCAAGTCGGACATGTGCATCTGGCGCGGCGCGGTCGAGGGTACCGACGCCCCCGCGACGATCATGTGGTGGCCCGGCGGCAAGATGGCCGGCACCCTGCAGCACCAGGGCAAGATCTATTCGATCCGCCACATGGGCGGGGAGATGCATGCCGTGGTGGAAATGGGCGAGGACCGAATGCCCCAGGAGCATGCGCCGATGCCCGAGCGCATGCGCGCCAACGATCCCAGCCTGCGCGACGATCCCCTGCGCAACGAGGGCGACGGCAGCATCATGAGGCCGAAGAGGCAGCAGAAGGGCGGCGAGCTGAAGGGCAGGAAGCAGGCGAAGCTGCAGCAGACCAAGGCCACGGCCGACCAGAAGGTGGCGGCAGTGAGCGCGGCCGACCCATCAGCCAAGAAGGCGGCCGCAAAGGCCATCCCCGGGCCCAAGGACATCGTCATCGATGTCATCGTCGCCTACACCAAGAAGGCGGCGGGCAACTACATGGACGTCAAGCGCGAGCTGGTCGACCTGGCCATGGAGGAGGGCAACGAGTTCTTCCGCCAGAGCGGCATCGGCCACGTCAAGCTCAGGCTCGTGCACGCCTATCAGACCGACTACGTGGAGGAGGGCGCGCACTTCGATCACGTGTGGCGCTTCGCCGACAAAGGCGACGGCTACATGGAGGAGATCCATCCCCTGCGCGAAAAGTTCAAGGCGGACGTGGGCATACTCATCGTGGACGATCCGAAGGGTTGCGGGCTCGCGACACGCGTCTACGCCGACCCCGACGAGGCCTTTGCCGTGGTGCACCACGAATGCGCGGCCGCGAGCTACACGTTGGCGCACGAGATCGGCCACCTGATCGGCGCCCGCCACGACCTGAACCTCGACAAGAACCTCAACCCGTTCCCCTACGGCCACGGCTACGTCAACGGCACCAAGTGGCGCGACATCATGAGCTACAAGGAGAGCTGCGGCGGCTGTCCGCGCATTCCCGTCTGGTCGAACCCAACGACCAAGGTCAAGGGCGAGCCGGCCGGAACGCCGGACCTCGACAACGCCCGCGTGATCTCGGAGCAGGCCGGACGCGTCGCGGCCTTCCGGTAGGGCGACGCTGAGCGGCGTCGATGGATCACTGAGGTTGCTCGAGCAGGGCCTCATCGGGAGGCTCTGCCCGAGATTGGGTCTCGCGACGCGAGGTCGTCACCCGTAGAAGTTATTCTTGAGAAGCTTGGGCCTTGACTACGGGCATCGGCATCGTGCGCCAGCCAAGGCGATCTCCGAACAGGGCATAGGCGAACAAGAGTGCCGCTCCCGCAGCCAGGAGCAGGGTCCCGATAGTTCTGCCGCGGCGACGACCCATATTCCTGCCCTGATGCTTTCGTTCGTACCACCGATGAAGCGAGAAACGGGCAAGACGGGCGGCGGTTCCCCTTCTCGCGCTGCGCCGCCCGCATTGCATATCCAATCGGCGAACAGACCTTGGACTGTGCGGAACTGATTGCGAGCTGTCGACATTGTCTCCGTACGTCTTTCTTGGAGGCTCGCATGTCGACCATTCTGCTCGTCATCCTGGTTCTCGCCCTGCTGGGCGCTTTGCCGACTTGGCCGCACAGCCGCGCGTGGGGCTACGGCCCGTCCGGGGTCCTCGGCCTGGTGCTCGTCGTTGTGCTGCTGATGGCCCTGCTGGATCGCGCCCCGATCTAGCGCAGGAGCCCGTGGCCGACCGGGTGCGCTGCGGGTGTGTGCCGCTGCGCAAGAAGTGCAAGCTGGCCTGGACGACCATCGGCCAGGAACACAGCTCGGCGAAGCCTGCCGCTGCCTCACCGCCCGGAGGACAGATCCCGACGCTGTGGCCTGCCCCACACGTCGAACGGAGGGCTGACGATCATCGGCCCCTCGGCACGGCCCTATGAGCAATGGTATGTGCTAGCCTGCCGGTCTTGCGGATTGGACTAGACGCTCCACATTCCCCCCGGTCCGCCTACGCACTCCCTGGGTTAGCCACGTGAACATAAACGGCAAGGCGTATCGCACGATCTGGCTGAAGCCCGACGGCTGGTCGGTCGAGGTCATCGACCAGACGAGGCTGCCGCATGAGCTGGCCTTCGTCACGCTCGAGACGATGCAGGACGCGGCCAACGCGATCCGGACCATGCAGGTGCGCGGCGCGCCGCTGATCGGCGCCACGGCGGCGTACGGCGTCTGCCTCGCACTGCGCGAGGATCCATCCGACGACGCGCTCGACCGCTCCATTGCCCACCTTGCCCAGCAGCGGCCGACCGCCGTCAACTTGCGCTGGGCGCTGGACGAGATGCGCGCCGCGGTGCGCAACCTCCCGCGCGACAGGCGCGCCACCGCCGCCTACGCGCGAGCTGCCGCCATCTGCGACGCCGACGTGGAGACCAACCGCTCCATCGGCGTGCACGGCGCCAAGTTGATCTGCGACATCGCCGCCCGCAAGAAGCCCGGCGAGCGGGTCAACGTACTGACCCACTGCAACGCCGGCTGGCTCGCCTGCGTCGACCGCGGCACCGCACTCTCCCCCATCTACGAGGCCCACGACGCAGGCACCGCGCTGCACGTGTGGGTCGACGAGACGCGGCCGCGCAATCAAGGGGCGTCTCTCACCGCCTTCGAGCTCGGTGGCCACGGCGTGCCGCATACCATCATTGTCGACAACGCCGGCGGCCACCTGATGCAGCAGGGGCTGGTGGACCTCTGCATCGTCGGCGCCGACCGGGTGACCTCCAACGGCGATGCCGCCAACAAGATCGGCACCTATCTCAAGGGGCTGGCGGCAAAGGACAACGGCATTCCATTCTATGTGGCGCTGCCGTATTCAACCATCGATTGGACTATTGCCGAGGGCAAGGACATCCCCATCGAGGAGCGCAGCGCCGACGAGGTGCTGGTCATGAGTGGTCGCACCAGGGACGGACAGGTGGTGGCCGTGGAGATCGCCGCACCCGGCAGTCCCGCCCGCAACGACGCCTTCGACGTCACGCCCGCGCGGCTCATCACCGGCCTGATTACCGAGCGCGGTGTGGGTCCGGCTTCGCGCGACGGCCTGCGGTCGCTCTATCCCGAGCGGGTCTGATATCAACTCCGGTGCCAGCCACAGTCTGTTGCAAGACGTTAAGACCGGTCAATTTGCGATAACCGGGTCGGATCGAGGAGTTTGCCGCCCGAATTTCCCAGCACGGCAGCGTCTTATCGCGCGTCGCGTCCCAAACTCACGTTGGCGGTGCGCCCGCTCTTGCCATCTACTCCCTCGATACCAAGACTAGGAAAGAGCTCGCTATCGTAAGAGTCGATCAGAACTAGGACAGGTGGAGGAGGCCGAAAACGCTGGCTCCGATGGATGACGTGTTCGTCACGTCGCTATCGGCCTACACGCGACGTCGACCGGAGCGGACGCACGCCATATGGTCCAGACTTGTCCGCGCCATTGACTTTCGAATGGCTCAGATGCGCACCAAGTTCCTCCAGGAACTGCAGCGCGTCGATCGCACTCTCCGCTGGAAACGTGACCAGCTTGCCGTTGAAGCGATATGAGAAGTACACGGCGTTCTTTCGGGGAGAGATAAGGCTGTCCGGATCGATGGTCATTGGAAACCCCCACGCACCAACTGAGATCCCTACGCTAGGGAAATCGGGGTTTTTTGGCAATGCTCCGGTATAGGATGACTGATAGCGCTGACGTCGCAATTTGCGGAATTGTCCTTTTCAATCCGAGCATCAATCCGAGCGAATCCGACGGCCTCTCGCCGTGCCCAGTCTTCCGCCCATTTCTTGGGCATGTGCATAGGGTCAGGTCGGGTTCGCTCGATGGGCTGTACACGGATCGGGCGCCGAGAGCGCCGACGCAGCTTTCTGTCACCACCTGCGAATAGTCGCCCGGGCTGTGTCGCACCTCATCTACCCAGAAAAATCGAGT
Organism: uncultured Alphaproteobacteria bacterium; assembly: GCA_963774165.1. GTDB lineage: Bacteria > Pseudomonadota > Alphaproteobacteria > Rhizobiales > Hyphomicrobiaceae > AWTP1-13. The sequence continues at coordinate 148,927 of CAVZEC010000020.1, forward strand.
GAGCGCCTGCGTCATTGCGGGTTCCCGCCGTGTGCTGAGCAAACGCAGATTCGATCTGTCGTCGGTTGCACTTGGTTTTAGAATGGACAATCGGGCGGGCTCTGGCCGCCTTGGCTGTACCATCCGGTGCCCGCGTAGCCGACGCCGAAGAGGCATCCAGCACCCTCCGCACCAACGGAGGCCCGCTCAAAATGCAGCACGATCGCGTATGCCGATCCGTCAGGCGAGACATAGCGATATTGCCGGCCAGTCGCCGCCCACAGCGGATCTTCCGGGATGGAAGGCATGATGGCCTTTTCCACAAGATCGGGCTTCAATGCAACGATGTTCGCGTCCATGAAAGGCGACGGATATCTCCCAAACCGCTCGCGGTACCGATGGAGTGCATCGCGTAGATTTTGCGCATGTGTCACGCGCAGGCGATCGCGATCAATCGACTTGGAGTAATCGATCGCCAAGATCATCACCATCAGCAACCCGCCCCCGACGGCGGTGGCCGCGATGCGAGTCGCGATTGACGGTTGACGTGAAACCTTCTTGCCCCTCGAACGTATCCGGCTTCGCAGCCTCTCGATCGGCAACTCCACGAACGTGATGACCAACACGGATAGCGCGATCGTAACATGCAAAACTGCCAAGGAAAATCAGACCCTCACCGAGCGCGGCTCGGGATGTGTCGAGCAGAGCAAAAAGCGCGATCTGCGCTTGAAGGTGAAGCAAGAACACCGGATACGCGAGCCGGCCGAGATAGGTGGAGACCCGCACCATCAGCGGAGACGGCCGCGTGACCCGGACACTCGGCATGCCGATCAAGAGCAGCGCCATTCCTACCGGACTGAGGAACAACAGCACGTCCAAATGCGAAGGGAGCAGCAACGGCAAAATGTACATGCTTGCACAGCTATCGCGATGCCGCCGACCAGAAGCATCTGCCCCGCGCGCAGGCCGACGGGCGCAATGAAATAGGCCATGGACCCTGCAAAAAACATGAAAGCATTGGAGCCAGGTGACGTGTAGAAGTGCGGCCGCGAGATATTTAGGATCATGGCAGCGTAAAACACTCCAGCACATAGGACTAGGAAGGTCAGCTGCTTGGAGCGGTAGGTGCAAAGCCCGATGATCAAGTAGAAGTATAGCTCGTTCTCAAGCGACCAGCTCTGTGGAATGAGCTTGAAGTTGTGGCCGAGGAGCTCGGCCTTGGGCGAGATCGGAATGATCGCGAACTGGTTGAGCCAATTGCCAAAGCTGAATTGATCGGGCGTGCCGAAACCTGGGAACGCGGCCTTGGTGATGGGTAACCAGTACCAACTGATCAGGATCGCCAGGCAGAGACAGGCCCAGAACGTCGGATAAATGCGCAGGGCACGATTGATGAGAAAGGCGCCCGGTCGGTCATTGTAGGTCTCGCGCGAGATCTTGGTGATGAGGAAGCCGCTGATGCAGAAGAATCCGGCTACGGCTTGACGACCTGCGTCTGGGAACAGCGGGCTCCCGCTATGAAAAGCAACAACCGATGTCGCAAGAATGAAACGGACAACGCCGAGGTAATCGAGGACGGTGGAGTTGCGCGTGTTTGGCGATGAGTCGAACTTTTCGCCCCCACGTGGCGCTGCTGTCGTCGACAACTTCGAGCCGCCCCAATGAACCGGCATCAATACCCCGTCAACTCAACCTCATATCGATCAAATGCTCTGTGGAGCGTAGCACGTGATTGCCAAGGTGCCAATTCCAAGACTAGATCGTCACAAGAACGGGGTTCTTGATCCGCGAGCGACCCGTGTCGACTCAGCTTGTCAAACCGCCGGATGCGACGTTTACTGCCGCAGATTATCCTTGGCAGAGCGTTGCTGGCATAGTGGAAGGGGGAGAGCGCAATTTGATTTTCGGGACCGCGAACAGTCATGCCGACAGGCGCGATGCAATCCTGATTGCTGCGACGCTGTTGGCCCTTGTGCTCGCAGGCCCGGCAGCCTACTTCGTGCAGGTCCATCTCCTGGACGACGGCTCGGCAGCCATTCGCGATGAGCAGCGCGCAGCAGATGCCAAGCTCCTGCGCGATGCCCTCGAGCGCTATCGCACCGCGAACGGAAAATTTCCGTCTCCGTACGGCGACAACTCCATTGTTGATCTCAAAGTTGCCCTCGTGAATGGAGGCTTCCTCAAATCGATCCCAACGGACCCGTCGTGGAACGGCACTGCCAAGGAGTATCGCTACGTTTCGTCCGATGGGGTCAAGTACGGCATCCTGTTTAATATCGAGAAGGCTCAGGGCAATATATTGGCAGGAGGTTCGTGCCTGATGGGCGTTGGCACCCAGGGCACCGGCTGGTGGGGTGAGCCGCCGCGCTGTCCGTTTTGATCGCAGTGCCGCTCGCGGCTTCACTCGAATAGGCGTAGTTGAGCGGCCTACCTGAAAGGCAGCATTCGTTAGGAAGTCCCCGGGCCGGTCTCGGCCTGAGTACGCGGATGCGGTTCTTCATGTCGAGGCCCCGGGTCGATCGTGTCACCGCTTCACCGTCCTCCAGATCGCTTCGACGACGACTGTTCCGATGGCCTCCAACAATACGACCGCACAGAGCCGCCTTACCTGGGTCCGCTCGACCCCCAATAGCTGCCAACTTGTTGCGGCGAACACACTGGAAAGTCAGGTCCGATCGCCATCTATGAGTTCATGACCTAGTGTGGATTCGTGCCATAAGTCCGGGAAGCGCTACGGCTGTCATCGGGCGCCAAATGGCTGCGCAAGACGCTTGGTCCGCAGGCAGTTACCGGGAAACGTCTGAAGGCACTCGAAACTGAGATCGCCCGCGCTTTGAAGCGTAAAGGTTAGGGCGAAAGCACGAAGGCGATCGACCACCTGCTCTTTCACTCGGTAGCTACGCTGTTGCGGCGGTCCCGATTGCCTCGTTGCCCTTCACGGTCAGTCCAGTCGCAAGCGCAAGTCGGTGCACGACAAGCAGGAGAACGATCGCAATCACATTCACATCGAGGATGCGCCAGACGACTGGAAGCGAGAAGGCCTCTGCGCTGCCCGGCAAGACGAACGACGCGGCGTACAAGGCGAACTCATACAGCCCGAACGCGGCAAAGAAAACCGTAGCGATGACACCAAGCGTGCCCAGCTGATTAACTCGGGGTGCAATCGTAAGTGCGCCCATCGCACCGAGACAGGCTGCGATGCCGATCGCCCCGCCCCAAGCAAAACCGTCCCAGGTCTGTGGATAGCCGAGGAAACCGTAAACCGATGATCTGGTTGGCGAGCCAGGCTAAGCCGACCAGACTGAACAGATCTCGTCTCGGCATATTTAGGGCTGCAGAGGTCGCCAGCGCCGCAAATGGGGTGACGCAAGCCAGGGCAAAGCTGAAGGCGACGCTGGCAAAGATCACCAGGGCAATCCAAAGCGAGCGCCGAATTGCTTCGGTGGAGGTCATCGCGGCGGCTCGCGGTGCCGTATCTTCGATCTGCTGCATCGGCCCTATTCCCCCACTAATCCCTGCCGCAGCTCATCGGCCAAGCACGACCATATCACTCCCAGCTCAGCGCTCCGCCATTTTGGTACTCGATGACGCGCGTCTCGAAGAAGTTCTTTTCCTTCTTGAGGTCCATGGCTTCCGACATCCACGGGAATGGGTTGTCGGTCTCCTTGAACACCGGCGCGAGGCCGAGCTGGGCGCAGCGGCGATTGGCGATGAAGTGCATGTAGGTCTCGCACAGCGCGGCATTGAGACCGAGAAAGCCTCTCGGCATCGTATCGCGGCCGTAGGCGGCTTCCAGCCCTGCCGCATCCCGCAGCATGCCGCGCACCTCGTCCTGGAACGCCTTGCTCCACAAATGTGGGTTCTCGGCCTTGATCTGGTTGATGACGTCGATGCCGAAGTTCAGGTGAATGCTCTCGTCGCGCAGGATGTACTGGTACTGCTCGGCGATGCCGACCATCTTGTTGCGCCGGCCGAGCGAGAGGATCTGCGCAAATCCCGTGTAGAACCACATGCCCTCGAAGACGACGTAGAAGGCCACGAGGTCACGCAGAAAGGCTTGATCGGCCTCCGGCGTGCCGGTCTTGAAGTCCGCGTCGTCGAGATGCTGGGTGTGCTTGAGAGCCCAGGCAGCTTTGTCGGTGATCGACGGCACCTCACGGTACATGTTGAACAGCTCGCCCTCGTCGAGGCCGAGACTTTCCACGATGTACTGGAACGTGTGCGTATGCACCGCCTCCTCGAAGGCCTGCCGCAGCAGGTATTGCCGGCATTCGGGGTTGGTCAGGTGCCGGTAGATCGCCAGCACGATATTGTTGGCAACCAGCGACTCCGAAGCAGCAAAGAAGCCGAGATTGCGCTTGATCGCGCGACGCTCATCCTCGGTGAGGCCGTCGCGCGCCTTCCACAGGGCGATGTCGGCCTGCATGGAGACTTCCGTCGGCATCCAGTGATTGTTGCAGCCCGAGAGGTACTTCTCCCATGCCCACCGGTATTTGAGCGGCAGGAGTTGGTTCACGTCGGCGCGACAGTTGATCATGGCCTTGTCGTCGACCGATACGCGGGCTGCGCCGCGCGCAATCTGGCCAAGCCCGGTTGCCTCTGCTGGAGGCGTTAGCGCCCTCGCGATGGGCATACGTGCGCCAGGTGCAGGCACGGTGGCTGGTTCAGACCAATCGAGCATCACTTCATCTCCGCCGTTCTTATTTGTTTACTGGCAGGCTTCGCAGGTTGGATCGTCGATGGGGCAAGCGAGGACCGGCGGCCGCTCCACATCCTCCGGTGCCGACAGCATTCCCGTCGCCGAGACCGCGTTGAGCTTGCCGTCGGTACCTTTCAACGTGGATTTCTCGACGTGGGTCGCAGATTGCGTGCGCAGGTAGTAAGTGGTCTTCAAGCCCCCTTCCCATGCAAGCCGGTAGAGTGCGTCGAGCTTCCGCCCGTTGGGCGCCGCCAGGTAGAGGTTGAGCGACTGCGACTGGTCGATCCACTTCTGGCGGCGGGCGGCCGCCTCCACGAGCCAATGCGCGTCGATCTCAAAGGCCGTCGCATAAAGCGCCTTCAGCTCCTCGGGGACGCGATCGATGGGGCCGAGCGCACCGTCGAAATACTTCAGATCGGAGATCATCACCTCGTCCCACAGGCCGCGCGCCTTGAGATCGCGGACGAGGAACGGATTCACCACCGTGAAGTCGCCGGACATGTTGGCCTTGACGTAGAGGTTGCGGAACGCCGGCTCGATCGATTGTGCCACGCCCACGATGTTGGAGATGGTTGCAGTCGGCGCGATCGCCATCACGTTGGAATTGCGCATGCCCAGCGCAACGACGCGCTCACGCAGGCGCTGCCAATCGAGCGTTGCAGAGGTGTCGAGGCGCAGGTGCTCTCCGCGAGCATCTGCAAGCAGCGCGACGGAGTTGATCGGCAGGATGCCCCGGCTCCACAGCGATCCGTCGAACGACGCGTAGCGTCCGCGTTCGGCGGCGAGGTCAACCGAAGCCGAGATGGCGCAGTAGCTGATTGCTTCCATGCTCGTATCGGCAAACGCCACGGCTTCGTCCGAGCCGTAGGGAATGCCCAGCCCGTGCAAGGCATCCTGGTAGCCCATGAGGCCAAGACCCACCGGGCGGTGCCGCAGGTTGGAACGGCGTGCCTCCGGGATGGTGTAAAAATTGATGTCGATCACGTTATCCAGCATGCGCATCGCGGTGTTGACCGTCCGCGCCAGGTGCTCTTGATCTAGTCCCTTCTCGGTCACATGCGCTGCCAGATTGATCGAGCCTAGGTTGCACACGGCGACTTCGCCATCCGAAGTGTTGAGTGTGATCTCGGTGCACAGGTTGGAGGAGTGGATGACCCCGCAATGCTGCTGCGGCGAGCGGATGTTGCAGGGGTCCTTGAAGGTCACCCAGGGATGGCCGGTCTCGAACAGCATGGTCAGCATGCGCCGCCACAGATCGACCGCGCGAACGCGCTTGGCGACACGCATCTCCATGCGCTCAGCGTTCTGCTCATAGTGCTGGTAGCGTTCTGCAAAGGCCCGACCGTAGAGGTCATGCAGCTCGGGCACCTCGTCGGGTGAGAACAGGGTCCATTGGCCGTCCTCGGCGACGCGCTGCATGAACAGGTCTGGTACCCAATTGGCGGTGTTCATGTCGTGCGTGCGGCGGCGGTCGTCGCCCGTGTTCTTCCGCAGGTCCAGGAACTCCTCGATGTCGATATGCCAAGTCTCCAGATAGGCGCACACAGCACCCTTGCGCTTGCCGCCCTGATTGACGGCGATGGCGGTGTCGTTGGCGACCTTCAGGAACGGCACCACGCCTTGGCTCTGTCCGTTGGTGCCTCTGATGTGCGCGCCGAGGCCGCGAACGCGGGTCCAGTCGTTACCGAGGCCGCCCGAATACTTGGCGAGCAACGCATTGTCCTTGATCGACTTGAAGATGCCGTCGAGGTCGTCAGACACCGTGGTCAGGAAACAGGACGAAAGCTGCGGCCGCAGCGTGCCCGCATTGAAGAGGGTCGGCGTCGAGCACATGAAATCGAAGGACGAAATCAGGTCGTAAAACTCGATCGCCTTGCCTTCGCGGTCGATTTCGCGGATAGCAAGCCCCATCGCCACGCGCATAAAAAACGCCTGCGGCAGCTCGAAACGGGCACCGCGCGTCTGCAGCAGGTAGCGGTCGTAAAGCGTCTGCAGCCCGAGAAACTGAAACTGCAGATCGCGCTCCGGCTTCAGGGCGGCGGCAATTCGCGGCAGGTCGAACCGGCCAAGCTCGGGGTCGAGCAGCTCGGCTTTGATGCCCGTGGCGACGTAGGCCGCGAAGTACTCGCCATAGCGCAGAGCCATCTCGCTCTGGCTCGCTTGCTCCGGCCGCCCATGCACGAATGACAGGGCCTCCGCCCTCAGCTTGTCGAGCAGGAGACGCGCGCTGACGTAGGCATAGTTGGGCTCCCCCTCGATCATTGTGCGCGCGGCCATGATCGGCGCCAGCGCCAACTCGTCTGGCGAAATCCCGTCGTAAAGATTGCGGCGCGTCTCTGCGAGAATTGGCCCGTCCGCGACATCGCTGAGGCCCGCGCAGGCTTCCCGAACAATGCGAACAAGCCGCGCCTCATCGAGAGGAGAGACCGTGCCGTCTGCGGACTTGACGTGGAAGACGGGTGCCAGGGTTGCCGAGGCCAGCGGCGGCTTCGCGGCCGCCCTCTCGATTGCGCGTTGCTCACGATAGAGCACATAGGCGCGCGCCACCTTATGGTGTTCTCCGCGCATGAGAGCCAGCTCGACCTGGTCCTGGATCTCCTCGATGTGAAAGGTACGCCCAGCGTCGCCCCGCCGGGTCAACGCGGCGACGATCTGCTGCGTCAACTGCTCGACAACCTCGTGCACGCGCCTTGAAGCGGCGGCGCGACCGCCTTCAACCGCAAGAAAGGCCTTGGTGACGGCGATCGAAATCTTGCTGCCGTCAAAGGGTGTGACGGAACCGTTGCGCCGGATGACCTGGAAGCCCGGCGCCACGACGGTCGTTTCGGGCGGCCGACTGCGGGATACGGCTGTGGAGCCCGCAGAGGAGGATCTGGCTTCGATTGAGATAGTCATCGGCACCCCATCTTTTTGGGGGCTTGGGCCGAATGGACGCGCGCCGGAAAGCAGACGGCAGAAAGCTGCCGCACGATCAGCTTGCGACCCTCCGGGGCACCCCGCCCGTGGACGTTCAGCTGTCGCGGCAGGTCTCCTGGCTCGCGGGTCGTCGCTTCTGTCTGGCCTTCCCGGTGCCGATGGGCACCAGTGACACTGGTCGACAGCAGCTCGCCGCTTACAGTTGCGGGGGCAGCGCCGGAGTTGCCTGAAACAGGCTCACCGGCTTCCCTCTTAGCTCAGGGCCGCACAAGCCCCGAGAACCACGACACCACCGGTTGTTGGTGATTCTCGGATGGCACGCAATGGGTCGTAGAGCGAATGCAGGTCGAAGCGATCTTCGCGACACGATAGGTCGCCCGGCAATGCATGTAGCGATGTAACGCCCTGTTGTTCCGGAACCAAGGCTGGGACTATCTCGCCGAAGTGTTACCCCGGCTCCCCCACTCAGCCAGCCCGCTCCAAGTAGCTCTGGAACACGCCGACATGCACCAGCGCCGGATCCGCCGAGTTTGGCCACAAGTCCTCGGTGCGGAAGGCGACGTCGTAGGTGGGCTCGTCCACTGCTTTGACGCCGTGCGCATGCGCATCGGGAAAGGGATAGACAGGGGATTCGCTGACGACGACGCCAGGCTTGCCCCGGATGTAGCCCGGCATGCGTACATGCCCGGCGAAGAAGTCATTCTTGACCCGCACGCGGTCGCCCGGCTGGAAGCGCTCGCGCTCCGGCAGGTTGGTTCGCCCCGGGGCGCTCGGTTCGGAGAGGGGGAAATGGCCCTTGGCCAACACCTCCAGCTCCTCCCGCGTCACCACGCCCTTCTCAACGCACAGCGTGGCGAGGCTGGTGAGCGAGCGCTCATAATAGCTGGCGGACAGATAGTGACGCGGAGACATGCGCTCGATGGCGTGCCGGTACTCGTCCATGTTGAATATGCCGCGCCTGACGGCCATGCCATACAGCGCGTTGACCCGCTTCTCCCATGACGCATGAAAAGCCGGCGCGCCCGGCCGGTAGCGAATCCGCCCGAAGCCCTGCCGGCCGCCTAGATCATGCACGCCGTCCATGTTCTACCTCGCAGCCTTGTGTGCCAGCGCCATCATTAAAGGCGCGCAACGCCAATCATCGACTCCTTGGTGACAATCTCCACCAGCCGCTCCTCGGGCCACCCGACGGTCTCCGGCGGCTGCACGGGCACAACCATGTAGCGCGTGTCGGCAGTGGTGTCCCATACGCGGATCTCCATCTCGGGCGGCAGCTTGAGCCCCATCTCGCCCAGCACGGTGCGCGACTGCCTAACCACGCGCGCCCGATAGTCCAGGTCCTTGTACCAATCCGGCGGCAGGCCGATGATCGTGAAGGCGGTACAGGAGCACAACGTGCAGCAGATTACGTTGTGCACCTCGGGCGTATTCTCCAGCGCCACCAGATGGCGGTGATGGGGTGGCATGGTCAGCCCAAGCTCGCCGACCGCTTGTTTCCCATTGGCAAACAGGCGCTGCCGGAATTCCGGGTCCGTCCACGCCTTGGCGACCACCCGGGCGCCATTGCGCGGGACCCACTCTTCCTCGGTGGTATGCGCCATGGCCTCGATGAAGGGCTTGGGTTCCATCCCGCGCGCCTCGAACGCCGCCTCGATGGCGGCTACGCGCTGCTCAACGGGAGCGGTTTGCTCGTGACCGGTGCCCTTGTCGTCCATCCTCGTCCACTCCAGAAGGCCAATCATAGACTGCCTAGATTTACACACCTTGGAGATCAACTCCAGCGGCGAGCCCTATATCTGCTCTCTGAATCGCCCCGTCTTGGGGGCGCCGCTACCTCCTCGAAGGGGAAAGTCGCTGACTGAGCCCCAACTTCCCTCCAATCAGAAGTAGAGTCCTGGGTTGAAGTTTTGGCCCTTGTCGCTGCTGGCGGCAATGGCAATGTGGTGGGCTCGGAACTCCTCCGGGGTTCTGCTGGCGAGCGCGGAATGCGGGAGCACGCCGTTGTAGTCGGCACGCAAGATATCGAGCACGGCGCGAGCGTGGGACAGCGATGCGAATAGCGTCTCGTTGAGACACTCGTCGCGCAGCCGGCCGATGAAACTCACCGCGAAGTCGTTCTGCTGCGGCTTGCCCGGCGCGATGTAATGCCAGTGCCCAACGCCCGTTTGCGCCCACGCACCTGCAGCTTCTCCTCGCGGTAGAGCCGGTTGCGTACCGGACCAGCTGATGAGGTGTGCAGCCCCGGACAAGCAGGGAGCCGCGGGGCGAAAGACGAGCGAGCCCATGCGCGTTAGTAGAAACTGAACCTGAACAAGGCAGACGCCCAGCTTCTCTCCCGCCTAACACTCGGTGGCCGCCCGTTCTTGTCGGCAACACGGCGTTGCGTAGGTCCCGGCGCAGGAGCTGCGGCAGGGGCGGGATCGACAAGGGCGACATCGCCAGGATGTTCTGTCGAGGGTGCCCCACCTGCAACGGTCGGGTTCACTGCCCGAGCGCTAGTCGTCGGGGTCGCCTTCTTGCTGGTCGAGGCGGCTAGCTTCGTTCTTCCAATCATCGCCAAGATGGCATTTGGAACGCACTGCGTATCGTGGCTGAAGCCCTGCCCAACCGGGCACGGCACACCGCAGACCTTCGCCGGGTGACCTTGCACGAGCGCCAGCAAGATGCCGTCGGGCTGGTCAATCGGTAGCGCAGCGTTGACCCGAGCTAGGAAAGCCTGCATGGCATGCTGAGTGGACGTGGTCCACACGCCGTTGAGCTCGCCTGCATAGCAGCCGACCCGCTGCAGTTCTTTTTGAAGCTGGCGGCCGATGGCATCTCGTCCTCTCGGGATCGACGGCTGGTCGAGCAGTACGGCCCGGACCGGGCGCTGCACCGCTAGCTCCGCCGTCACTTCCTCTAGCGAAGACGGCAGCACCTCGTCCTGCCTTGGTGCTGTCTGGCTCGCCAACGCTGCCTGCGGCACCATTTCGATGCTCGCGGATGGCACGGCACCTTGGGTGTCTCTCCAGGCGAAGTCTGCATCCGAAGACGCCAAGTAGGCCACGGCGCCGAGGCCGACGAGCACGAGGGCAGAGCGGCTTGCAGTGCTCATGGTGGGAGCTCCGCTTATGCAAAACCCCCGAACTTCAACTCCATCTAGTACTACCCGAGAGGCCGGCGGTATCAGCAACATGCCCGATGTGGGTGCAGGCATTCCCCGAGGTGAGGTCGCGGATGAAGTTCGGCCGCGTCTGATGAGAGCGTCTGAAACGACGAGAGGCCCGCCTCGCAAGGGAGCCCCTTTTTTTGAAACGCACGCTCGCCTTTTCAGCCTGGATGCCTTCCCTGGCTGACTTCACCAAGTACGTCGCGACATCATCGCTCGTTCGTGCTCAGCGCCGGCCTAGGTTCCGGCGGCCGGTGAGATGCTCACGGCCAGCAGCGCTCGTGCAGTTCAGTGACCATCATCCCACGACCTCTCCCCCAAAACGGGGTTGGACGAACTCTTCCAAGGCTACGATCTAAGTCGCGCCAACACTCATTCATGAGAAGCTGACGCGCGGATGTCGGATGACCTCAAGAAACTTCGCGCCGAAAGCCAGCGGAACTTCCTGGTGGTCCTGGTCCTCGTGATCGTGACTTGGACGGTGCCGGTCGTGGGCGCCGTCTTCTTCTTGGGGCTGAGATACTGAGCAAGAGGGAGCAGCAGGGCCACACTTGGGGATGTACCGGGGGAGGTACGAGCTGCCTTGGGGGGGAGCCTGTGGCAGCGAAGCTCCATGTTGGACGGGGGTTCAACATGGAGGAGTGTGGCCCTGCACTAGGAGCTTGCAATCTCGGCTCGGCGTACTCCATCCGGGTAGTCACCGAGGTCGGCGTGTTTGAATACCCAGCTTTGGGCGTTCAACAAGAACGCTGGAGGCTAGACGCGCGCACGACTATGTGCGGCGGTCACGAGGCAGGAGCGACGCTCGCCAACGCCTGATCTTGCGCTCTCTCATCGCCGGTAGACGCTGCTCCTGCGATGCCGAGCTTGCGGGTGACCTCAGTAGGGTTCACACCAGCGGTGAGTAGCTTTTCCACCTCACCCGTCTTGGCCATCGCGGTCCCTGCTCTGCCCTTGTACTTCCCCACGGCCTTGGCCTTGGCGATGCCCTCGCGCTGGCACTGAACATCCGCCAGGCCCAACCGTGTGTCCGGCTAACACGCCATCAAAACCGAACACCTCGGCTATCCACGGTTGCCCGGATGGCGCAACGCCCAATAGCAAGACATGCTCGCGCCTCCACCGTGGGCAAAGGAACCGCCGATGGCAGCGCCAGCCGTGCTTGCGACCCCTCCCGTTATGCCGATCCTGGCGCAGTTCACCGACCAGGTAGACCGAGTGCAAAAGCCCTGGCGCGGTTCTCGACAGACTGAACGATCTCGTCTCGCACTACCTTCCCATGTCGGTCCTGGGTGCAGCCCACATCCCTCTCAAGCTGTCTGACTGGCGCTCCATTCGACTTGGGGAGGAGGTCTTCCTGCACTCATCAGCTCCAGAAGGATGGTGGGACGAGTACTCCGCTATGTCCCGCACCGAGTACAACCCCGCGCTGATGATCGCTAGGTCCAGCCTCATGGCCTTCACATGGACCGAGAGCATGCACATGCTCGATCCCATCGGCATTGACCGCTGGCCTTATGAGCTGGCGCTCAAGTACGGGATGCGTGATGCGTTCATCTGCTCCGTGGGGCGGAGGTGGATGGTTTGCTACTGGTCACCCCAGGTGCTCAACAGCGTCCTGACGCAGCCGCTGCGGATCATCCTCTTCGCTGCGGCGAGCTTCGCTGCCCTCCGTCTCCAGCATTTGACAGGCCCTGACCCCAGATCAATAGGGGATCGGACGGCCGTGACCCCGCGGGAACTGGCTGTCCTGCGCCTTGTGTCGCTGGGAAGACGAAGTGAGGAGGTCGCCAAGCTACTCGGGATCGGGGAAGAGACCGTCCGCAGTCACCTCAAGAAGGTGCAGGCCAAACTCGGGGTTCACAACCGGGCTCACGCGGTGGCGGAGGCATGCGACAGCAGTTGATACCCTAGAACGGTCTGGCCGTTCGGCATCAGCGCCTGGGCATGCCGGGGGGTATTCCGCGGCCGATGATCCTCGAACGGGACTTCAGACGACCGCAGCAATTATCCGCGGTTAGGGCCAATGGGGTCCACGGTGTGGGGATTTGACCTGATTGACTTGGTGTGTCCGACGAGCGGTGGTCAGGTATGGCCCAGCTCTGCTCACGCTGTTGCATAGGGCCATAGTGCAACTTCGGTAGGTTTTCGAAAACAGGAACGACACGCTTGCGCCCGGGTTAGCCTATCCGAGCGCAACATCCTAAAGGGAGACATCATGATGGCCGGTTCGTCAGAGTTCACGAACAACATGCCTGGGATGACCAAGGAAATGCGCGACGGCGCAGCCGCGGCTTTCGACGCATTGTCGAAGTGGAGAGATGAGATCGAGTCTGTCAACGAACGCTGTCTGAAGAAGGTGCTCGACCAGACTTCCACAGTCGCCCGCTCGATGGGATGGCCCGACCAGGCGGTCCGAATGACGCGAGAGCAACTGGAAAATGCATCGAAGGCGCAGACGGCAATGATCGACCAGATCATGGAAGGCTGGAAGCAGCAGATGAAGTCGCCAGCAGCGATGGGCATTCCGCGTAGTTTTGCTGGTCAAATGCCTGGGCTTTCTGGCGGTGCAATGCCCGCATTTGATCCGATGGCCCCGTGGACCTTCTGGATGCAGGCAGCGGAGGCATGGCAGCGGACCTGGATGCCGGACGCGGCTCGTCGCTCGGACCGCTCGCACTAGCGAGCGGCTCAAGCTCGGTGTTCGCAACCGGGCTCACGCGATGGTGAGGCAGCAAAACATGGAAAGTCTCTGACCGAGACCGATGCGCCGCTATCGACCGGCGGCCAGTTGACGGTATCGGACGTCGACAGTCCCGCCACGTTCGTGGCGCAGGCCGGCACGCCGGTGGTCTACGGAAGCTTTGCCATCGCCTCCGACGGCATCTGGACCTACGTCATGGATGGGGCCCACGACGCGTTCGTAGCGGGCCAGCAGTATGTGGAGACGTTTGCGGTCGCTTCCGCCCACCGCCTCCAGCGTCACCGTCACCCTCACCGGCAGCAACGATGCGGCGGTGGTGTCCTCGGCGTCGGACGGCACGGCGGGCAGCGTCACCGTCACCATATCAGGCAGCAACGATGCGGCGGTGGTGTCCTCGGCTGCCGTCGGCGCTGGCGACCGCAAACGTCTCCACGTACTGCTGGCCGCCCACCAACTCGTTGTGGGCCCCGTCCATCACGTAGGTCCAGGTGCCGTCGGAGGCGAGCGCAAAGGTGCCGTAGAGGCCAGCGGTGCCGGCCTGGGTCACGAACGTGGCGGAGCTTGTCGACGTCGCTGACGGTCAGCTGGCCGCCGGTCGATAGCGGCACATCCGTCTCGGTCAGAGACTTCGACGCCGAGGACACCACCGCCGCATCGTTGCTGCCAGTGATGGTGACGGTTACGCTGGAGGAGGTGCCGTCGGCGCTGGCGACCGCGAACGTCTCCACGTACTGCTGGCCCGCTACGAACGCGTTGTGGGCCCCGTCCATGACATAGGTC
>CAVZEC010000021.1:0-11111 GCA_963774165.1 uncultured Alphaproteobacteria bacterium
CGGCGAGATGCGGCAGCCTCTCCAGCAGAAGCTCCGTCTTCAGGCTCGACCCCGAGCCGAACTCGATCAGCACGCCATCGTCGGGAACGTCGCGCACCATCTCCTTGGCATGGGCCTTCAGGATCGCGGTCTCGGCGCGGGTTGGATAGTACTCCGGCAGGCGCGTGATACGCTCGAACAGCTCGCTGCCGCGCGCGTCATAGAACAAGCGGCACGGCAAGGTCTTGCCGGGCCGGGACAGGCCACCCAGCACCTCGGCGGCGAGCTCGTCGACAGCAGGCGCGGCATCGTCGGGCAGCGGCCGCAGGCTCGGGTTCGGAAGATTGGGCTTCAGAAGATTCGGACTGAGAAGATCAGGGTTCAGCATCGCACGGTCTCCGGGCTCGTCACTTCTTCTGCGCGCTCGATATGATCGATGCGACCACCTTGGATGCCATCTCGAAGGCAGCCTGGCGGTCGGTGATGCGATGCCGGCGGGCGATCCAATCGAAGTCGGTGTAGGTCGCCCAGACTTGCCCGCTCTCATCCTCCTGGACCAGCAGGCGGACAGGCCAGTCGAGGCCGGCCTGCGCCTTGGCGGTGATGAACTGGATGCCGAGCGGCGGATTGCCGAACACCAGCAGCGTCGACGGCCTGAGCGCGATGCCGGCGTCGGCCGCGAGCTTGGCCTGATCGATCGTGGCGAACATCATGATGCCCTTGGCGGCGATGTCCTGCTTCATGCGGGCGATCGTCTCGGGCACCGGATAGTCGGCCTTGACGCGCACGACGCCGTCCTCGAAGGCGGGTTGCGCCGCGCGATTGGGGGTCGACTTGGCGACCAGAAACGCCGAGGACAGCGCCGCGAACATGGCGGCCGAGACGATGGTGACGGTGCGGGCCTGCATTGGAGATCTCCTCGCAAACTGGCGTGGCGTATTGGGTCTGGAATTGGGGGAACAGGACTGGCTGGCGGACACGGAGCCGCCGCCGGGTGGGCGGCCCGGCCTCGCGCGGAGGCTGGGGCGCCGCACCGCGGCCGCGCATGCGCGTTACATCGAGTGCGGGTCGTCCTTGTCGTGGAACACATCGGCCGACAGCAGCACGACCGTCTTCTTGCCGGTGTTCTTCCACCAGTGCGAGGTGCCCTTGACCTCGGCGGTGGACTGGCCGGCCTTGTGCACGATCGGCGTCCTGCAGGTGCTGCGGTACTCGGTGATGGTGCCGCTGATGATGTAGATGATGGCCGGGCGATCGGTGTGGGTGTGCCAGGGAACGATGCCGCCGGGCTGGACGACAAGGCGGCGCAGGCGCAGCGCGTGATCCTTGAGCATCACCGGCTCGTTCACCAGATCGATGCGCGTCAGCACGTTGTCGGTGACGTCCTTGGGCTTGGTCGCGCCCGCCTTCTGGCCCTGGCCGTCGGCGACGACCTGGTCGGCCGGGCATTCGCCTGCCGCCGCCGCCATCGGTCCCGCGAGAAGGACGCTGCCGAGGATGCCGACGGCCGTGAGGCACCGACGGATCGGCCGGCGCCCGCTGCTTGGAATGGTCATGATGCTCTCTCCTGGCTCTTGCATTGCGCGGCTTCGCGGCCGCTGCGAGGAGGCCAGGATGGCTGGATGCGGGCGCGACCTGAAATGCCGAATAGGTTCGGATTTCATGCCGGCGGATTATGAGGGCACGCTCTCGGCGGAGGCAGGAGGAAGCGTCCCACGACGGATCCGAGCGGCAAGGGATGGCGGTGAGCCGGTTGGCCGCGCCTCAGTTCGAGCCTTGAGACTGAACGGCTGCAAGCGGTGCCTCGATCTGGTATCGGACACCGGCGGGATCGAAGTCCAGATGCGCTTCACCCTGAAGCTGCGCCACAAAGGCATGCTCGATCAGGGTCGACCCGAAACCGCGGCGTTTCGGCTTTTCCACGGTCGGACCGTTCTTCTCCGCCCACTTGAGCAAAAAGCGCCCATCGTCGACCGACACATCGATCTCGATGTAACCGGTCGCGCTGGAGAGAGCCCCGTACTTGACGGCATTGGTGCAAAGCTCGTTGAGCACCATGGCAAGCGGCAGCACGGCACCGGGCGTCACATAGATGTCCGACGCCCGCACCCGAAACCGTCCATCTCCTCGCGCTCGGAATGGCTCGATGGCCGCCGACAAGATCGCTCCGATCTTGGCCGCCGCCCAGTTTGTCTGCAGCAGCAGATCATGAACGCGAGCGAGCGCGTGGAGGCGACTTTCGATGGCTTTTTGAGCCTCTTCGACACTTTGTGCCGCCTGAAGGCTCAACGACGTGATTGCTTGCACCGTGGCCAGGATATTCTTCACGCGGTGATGCAGCTCTTCCAGCAAGACGCGCTGCAGTTTCCTGGCAACCTCTTGCTCCGCGGCGTCGATACCGGCCTTCGCCAGCAATCGGCGCAGATCGAGGTTCTCAGCCTCTAGCCTGATCTCGTCGGTTTCGTCCGTCACGGCTCGTGGCCTCATTGCTCTTTGCGCCAAGCCTATCGCAAGCGGGGCGAGAATTGTCGGATCACAACGTCACGGCGCCGGAACACGCATTCCAGCCTGCAAAGTCCGTCGCCTGGCTGCGGGCCAAGCCAAGGAAGTGAGGCGCGACCAGCTGGTTGCAACCCGCACCCGCATCTGGGCTATATTGCGAAGCTCACGCCCGCCGCCCGGAAACGACGGTCGCAGGTTTGCGATGGAAATGCATCATATTCGCTACTTCCTTGCGGTGGCGCGCGAGCTGAATTTCACGCGGGCTGCCGAGCACTGCAACGTGTCCCAGCCGGCGTTGACACGCGCCATCCAGCAGCTCGAGGACGAGCTCGGCGGCCAGCTGCTGCGGCGCGAAGGCAAGCTCTCGCACCTGACCGACCTCGGCGAGCGCATGCTGCCGCTGATGATGCGGTGCCAGGAGAGCGCGCTCGCCGCCAAGTCGCTCGCGTCCTCCTTCAAGGCCGGCTCGGCGCAGGCGCTGCTGCTGGCGCTGGCGCACACCGTCGATATTGCGGTGCTGGCGCAGTGCCTGTCCGAGATGCAGCGCAAGTGCCGCAGCCTGGAGTTCAAGATCCTGCGCGGGACCGCGGCGGAGATCTCCGACCATCTCAAGAAGGGCCACTCCGAGGTGGCGGTCGCGGGACCGCTGGCCGAGACGTGGGACCGGCTCGACCAGCATCCGCTCTACGAGGAGGAGCTGGCGCTGACCGTCAGCCCGCGACACCGGCTCGCGGGCCGCGAGGCTGTGGACGTGCAGGAGCTGGCGCATGAGCGCATCCTGCTGCATGCGGCGTGCGATTCCGCAGCCGGCATCGTCCAGCAGCTGGAGGTGCACGGCATCGCGGCGGGAAAAGCGCTGCAGATCGGCTCGCTGCACGATCTCGTCGCCCTGATCGACGCGGATCTCGGCGTCGGCTTTCTGCCCACGGGCGCGCCGCGGCACAAGAGCTTGTCCAGACTGCGGGTGAACGGCCTGGATACCCGGCGTCAGATCTCGCTCTATACGGTCGCCGGCCGGCAGCGCTCGATTGCCTCCGAGGCGCTGATCAAGCTGCTGCGCGCCCGCGACTGGTCGCACGCAGCAGGCCCGATCTTGGCTTCATAGACGGCCAGGCCGACCTGCCGGCGCCGACTTGCCGCAGCCGGTGCAAATGGAAGGCTGCGGAACAAACCGACTCCAGCGGCGTTCCGGTTGCAGCTTGCCCCGGGCGTTTGCGTCCTGGCGGGCATCAGCCTTGCCGGCATCACTCCATCCAGCCCCGTTTCGTGTCGCAACAGGGAGCCCTCATGTTCGCCCTGCCGCCCTCGCTGCTGCCGATAGTTCTGCTGCTCCTGTCGAACGTGTTCATGACGTTCGCCTGGTACGGACATCTCAAATTCACGGATCGCCCGCTTTGGCTGGTGGTGCTGGTCAGCTGGGGGATCGCGTTCGTCGAATACTGTCTCGCCGTTCCCGCCAATCGCTACGGCTCGACGATCTACAGCCCCGCCCAGCTCAAGACCATGCAGGAGGTGATCACGCTCGTCGTGTTCGCGGTGTTCTCCGTGCTGTACCTGAAGGCGTCGTTCACCCTCAATCATCTCGTTGGCTTCGCGCTGGTCGCCGCGGGTGCGTTCTTCGTGTTCAAGGGCCCCCTGTGAGCGTCGCGGGGAAGGGCGGCGGTCACGGGCGCAAGCTTGATGCGCTCAACTTCTTGCTGGCCGACGTTCGGGATGGCCTAGGCCCCTACCTCGCTATCTATCTGCTGACCGTCCATCACTGGGACCAGGCATCGATTGGGCTCGTCATGTCGATCGGCGGCGTGGCCGGGATTGTGGCACAGACGCCGGCAGGTGCCCTGGTCGACGGCACATCCGCCAAGCGCGCCATCCTCGTGACGGCGGCGATCGCCGTGACGGCCGGCTCGCTCGCCTTGCCGTGGCTCTCCGGCTTTGCGGCAGTCGCGGCCATGAACGCCATCACGGCAGTCGCCGGCTCGATTTTTGCCCCGGTGCTGGCGGCCATGACGCTCGGCATCGTTGGACCCAAGGCATTCGCGCGCCGCATCGGCCGCAACGAGGCATGCAATCATGCGGGCAATGCCATGGCCGCGGCCATCGCCGCTGCGACAGCCTACTGGTTCGGGCCGGTCGTCGTATTCTGGCTGATGGCGGTCCTGGCTCTCGGCAGCATCGCCGCAACTCTCGCCATACCTGCCGACGCCATCGACAACCACGCGGCGCGCGGATTGGAGATCGGCGCCGGCCACGACCACGACAGCCCTTCGGGACTTTCAGTGCTGCTGTCGTCGCGGCCGCTGCTCGTGTTTGCGGCCTGCGCAACGCTCTTTCACTTCTCCAACGCGGCCATGCTGCCGCTCGTCGGACAGAAGCTGGCGCTGCTCAACAAGGAGGTGGGCACCAGCCTGATGGCAATCTGCATCGTTGCGGCGCAGGCCGTCATGGTGCCCGTGGCGATGGTGGTCGGGATGCGCGCCGACGTCTGGGGACGCAAGCCGATCTTCCTCGCCGGCTTCGCCATACTGGCCTTGCGCGGGCTGCTGTACCCGCTCTCGGACGATCCGTACTGGCTGGTCGGCGTCCAGCTCCTCGATGGCTTCGGGGCCGGCATCTTCGGCGCCTTGTTTCCGGTGATTGTCAGCGACATCACCCGCGGAACGGGTCGCTTCAATGTCAGTCTGGGTGCCGTCGCCACGGCGCAGGGTCTGGGTGCATCGCTTTCTGCCGCCGTGGCAGGCGTCATCGTCGTGGCGGCCGGTTACAGTGTCGCGTTCTGGGCGCTCGCCGCCATCGCCTCGATCGGATTCGTGGTGTACTGGATAGGGATGCCCGAGACCGCAAGCGCGCGCGCGTCGGCGGCTCCGTCAAACATGAAAGCGAGTGCGACTTAGCCCTGCGCGGCCTGCCGCAGGGCTTCGAGCACCTTGTCGATCTCCATGCGGGTGCGGTAGTCCGGGTCGACGTGGCGCGCCTTGATGAGGCCGTCGCGGCCGACGATGAAGGTCGCGGGCACCGGCAGGAACCAGCTGTCGTTACCCTGCGACAAGGCGGGATTGGCGTTGCGGGCGAGCATGAGGTTCTGCATCTCCTCGCCCACCCAGAACACCAGCCCGAGCGACAGCGCATAGCCGTTCTCGATGTCGGTCAGGATGGGGAAGGGCGCCGACGTCTCTGCCCGGAGCTGAGCCGCGAAGCGCTGCCGGTCGGGCACGATGGCGACGATCTGCGCGCCGAGCGCGCTCGCGTCGTCGGCGATCTCTGCAAGCGCACTGACGGCGATCCGGCAATAGGGGCACCAATGCCCGCGCGCGAAGGTGACGGCGACGGGTCCGGCCGCGACCAGCTCGTCCAGGCTCACCAGGCGGCCGGCGTGATCGGGAAGCAGGAAGGACGGCATCGGATCGCCTTCCTTCGGCGCCGCGTCGACCGCCGAGCCGGACCGCAGGCGGCCGACCAGGCGGTCGACGGCTTCGGCGAACGGCGCATTCAGCTCCCGCGTCGACTGCGCATAGGCGGACAGCCGCTCGCCCAGCGGGGCATCCATGGAGCGCGCCTGCTCGAAGGCTTCGGCGAGGGTGGTGGAGGACATCGGGTAATCTCCGAGCGAGGGCAAGCCAGCCCTCGGCGTTAGAATAGCAGCTGGCGGAGCGTAGGCCAGACGATCGGGTCGCGCGCCGGCCTTGGCTCCAGGCGCCGCAGGCGTTCCGAGCGGACAAGCGCTCCGGGTCCAGCGGGGCGGCATCCGCCGGGGCCTTGCGTATGGCTATGAGCGTCATATTCCCGCGCGTCCCATGCCTTCTGCGCATCGACACCATGACGCGAAGGTATCGCGATCGCCCGCCCGCCGATGCTAGCACAGGGGGAACGTCAGGAATCGGGGTACGCCCATGGAAATCCAGGAGATTCGCTACTTCCTCGCGCTGGCCGACACGCTCAATTTCACGCGCGCGGCGGAGCGCTGCAACGTTTCGCAACCGGCCCTCACCCGGGCCATCCAGCACCTCGAGGACAAGCTCGGCGGGCCGCTCCTGCACCGCGAGCGCGGCAACACGCATCTCACCGAGCTCGGCCGCATCATGCAGCCCCACTTCCAGCAGGTCGCGCAGCAGATGGAGGAGGCGCGCAGGCGCGCGAAGTCCTTCGCCAAGCTCGACAAGACGCGCCTGACGGTGGGCCTCATGTGCACCATCGGTCCGCACCGGCTGGTCCAGCTGTTCTCGAATTTCCGCGAAAGCCACCAGGGCGTCGAGATCTACATGAAGGACGCGCCGGCAAACCTACTGGAAGAGCTTCTGGCCAAGGGAGAGATCGACGTCGCCTTGTGCTGCCGCCCGGAGGAGCCGGACGACCGCTTCCACACGCTGCCGCTCTTTCGCGAGCGCTTCGTGGTGGCGGTGGCGCCGGGCCATCCGTTCGAGCGGCTCAACGCCGTCCGCATCAAGGACCTGCACGAGCAGAACTACCTCGCGCGCGCCAACTGCGAGTACAACGATTACCTGCGCGCCATCAGGGAGAAGATCGGCGGCGTCGATCTGAAGCGGCCCTACACCAGCGAGCGCGACGATTGGATCCAGTGCATGGTGCTGGCCGGGCTCGGCTTCACCTACATCCCCGAGTACGCCGTGACGCTGCCGAGCCTCGTCATCCGTCCGCTGGTCGAGCCGGAAGTGTATCGCACCGTCAGCCTCGTCACCGTGCGCGGCCGGCCGCATTCGCCGGCGGTCGGCGCCTTCGTGCGCGAGGCGAAGCGATACGACTGGGAGAAGGCCTGGCAGCACGGCGCCGATGCGTCCTGCGCCATGCCGGTGGCCGAGGCGTCAGGCCCAGGCTGCCGCGCGCTGACACAGCGACAGTCACGGCCATCGGAACGAGCGGGGCACGTCATGCCCACGCAGGTGGGCACCCACGCCAGCATCAATCAGCAATCACACCGATCCGGCCGACTGATACCGGCGAGCGAAAGCCTAGACTCGTGATGACTATCGAGGGGTCAACGCGATCGCGACCTCGCCCTGAGCTTGTCGAAGGGCGGCAGCGGGCTCCACGCTTCGACAAGCTCAGCACGAGGTTGCTGGCCTGGTTAGGTAAGGCGGATTCACCAGTGGCACGGATCAGTACCTACGGTCGACGGTATGAGGCTCGTCATGCCCGTGTCATGTCGGAGACATGCCTCCGGCATGACGGGCATCCACGCCAGCAGGTTGCGTGGGTCCCCGCCATCGTGCGAGGCGCGTCTTCGTGCTGGAAGCGCGTCTCCGACACGACGCGATGCGCGGATGACGTCATGACCGGGTGAACAGTCGGGATTGCCGCGCGGCGGCATCACCGGAGCTCGGCGGTGACGATCTGCCTCGCGGCGGGTGCGGCGCCGGCCGCGGCCGGAGGTGCCGTATCCACCAGCAGCGGGATCAGCAGGACGCCGCAGCAGATCACGGCGATGGACCCCAGTATCGTCTTGGTCATGGCGACCTCCCTGTCGTCGCGATGCATTTCACGCAGGGAGGATCGCTGCTCGGAGATCGCAAAGGAAATGCCGCCCCGGCATCGTCTCCATGTGGACCGCTGATGGCAGGCGTCCTGGAAACCAACGGCGCGGAAGGCCGTGACCGTTCCGTCAGCGTCATCCCCGCGAAGGCGGGGACCCACGCAAGTATCGGCGGGGCACCTGCGCTGCCACAAACACCTGGCGTAGGTGCCCGCCATCGTGCCGGAGGCGCGTCTACGACACGACGCGGGCATGACGCTACACCTTGTGCAGCGCCGGCAGCAGCTCGTCGGAGATGAGGCGCATGCTGGAGAGGGCGGTGGAGAGCGGCATGCCCGCCCAGTGCGTGCGGATCACGAGGTGGTTGACGCCGAACTCCTTCCAGTAGGGCTGCAACTGCTCGTAGCACTCCTGCGGCGATCCCAGGATGAACCGGCCCTTGATCAGCTCGTCGAACGAGCGGTTGAAGTCGGTATCGTCGGGCATCACCTTGTCCTGGCCCCACTTGGCATAGTCGCGGTACTTGGCGAGCAGATAGGGGCCCGCCATCTCGAGCGCGGTCGCCCGGTCGCGCGCGCAGAACACCTCCTTGACTATCGGCAGCTCGCGCGGGGGCCCCTTGCCGGCGGCCTTCAGCTCCGCGCGGTAGGTCTCCATCTGACGGCGGATGGTGTCGATGGTGGCGTGCGGGTTGATGAACCAGGCATCCGCCATGCGCGCCGCCCGCTTGACGGCGGGGTCGTTGTTGGCGGCGAGCCAGATCGGCGGGCGCGGCTTCTGCACGGGGCGGATGTTCATGTGCACGTTGTGAAGGTTGATGCCGAAGCGCTGGTAGGAGACGCTCTCCTCCGTCCACAGGCGCTGCACGAGGGTCAGGTAGTCCTCGAAGCGCGCGACGCGCTCGCCCTTGGGCACGCCGAAGGCGTCGAACTCCACGTCGCGATAGCCCAGGCCCACGCCGAAGATGAAGTTGCCGCGGCAGATGACGTCCAGCGTGGCGATCGTCTCGGCGGTGTAGACGGGGTTGTGCAGGTTGAGCAGCAGGATGCCGCATCCAACCGTCATCTCGCCGGCCTCGGCCGCGAGCCGCGCGAGGAACGGCACCGTCTGCAGCTGCTTGTTGTTGCCTTCGTTCAGGTAGTGCTGCCCCGACAGCAGCGAGTTCCAGCCGCGGTCGCGCGCCATCCGCACCATGGCGTACTGGTCGTCCAGCGCGCTGACCATGTCGGTGTCGAGGAACTGCTGGTTGGTGACGAAGAGGCCGACTTTCATACGCGTTCTCCCGACAATGTGACCCCTCACGCTAGCCGGTGTGGCTCCCCTCCCCCTTGCGGGGAGGGGCCGGGGGTGGGGGTAACAAGAGCTCTGAAGCTGCTTGCGTCCTCACCCCACCCCTAGCCCCTCGTCTTGGCGGAGCCAAGCTCCGCTTGGATGTCAAGGGGAGGGGAATCCCGTCGAGCAATCTTCATCGTTGGCACTTCCCTGATCACGTACTAGGGCACCCAACTTGTCTCTTCCTTGCCGGCGACGGTGCGGATCTTGGCGGCGGCCATGCGCTCCGCGGCCTGGCTCGGCAGCACGCGCGGCTCGAGCAACTTGGTCACCTGGTTGAGGTCGGCGACCGTCTCCAGCGTCTCCAGCCGCTCGAACAGCGGCGCGACCTGGTCGTGGGCCAGGGACCGCGCAGCGCAGTCCTCGAACTTCTCGAACAGCTCCTCGGTCGACATCGGGTTGTCGCCGCCGCGGCAGACGAGGTGGTCGATGCGCCGCGACAGGCGGCGGCCGTCCTTCAGGGTGACCGCGACCTCGGCACCGAACTGCTTGGGGCTGTCGTCGGGCATATCGGGGTGCGGGCCGGTCGTGATCAGCGGCAGCAGGCGGCGCACGCGCTCCTCCATCACGGCGTCGCCCTCGAAGTCGCGCAGGCGCACGGCCCCGTCGGCGAGCGCGCGGGCGGTGCAGTATTGGATCGAGAATTTGCCGGCCAGCGGCGTGCGCGGATCGGGGTTGTTGGTGTGAGGCAGGCGGCGGCGGTGGGCCAGGATGTCGATGGCCTCGACCGCGTCGGCCTTGACGCCTTCCTCGCGCACGAGCGCCAGCATCATGGCGATGGCGGGATGGGTCGAGCCGCAGCAGGGGAACTGCTTGAGGCCCATCTCGGCGGTCTCGATCTCCCAGGGCGAGCCCCAGCTCTCGAACATCCGCTCGGGCCAATAGGTACCCTTGCCGTTGAAGACCTCGAGCCAGCCCTGCTTGTGCTCGAGCGCGGCCGGATTGGATTCAAAGCCGCGCTGGGCGATCAGCGCCGCGAACAGGCCGTTGCGCGCCGACGTGGCCGACGTGCAGCGGCTTGGTCATGGTACCGAAGTTGGCCTTGATGCCGCACGCGAACGAGGCGGCGAGCGCCAGCGCCTTGGCGGTGCGGGCAACGTCGAGCCCGAGCAGGTGGGCGGCCGAGGCCGCCGCTCCGAACGTGCCGAGCGTGGCGGTGGGGTGCCAGCCCTTGTCGTAGTGATGGAAGTTGACCGCGCGCGACAGCCGCACCTCGGTCTCGACGCCGATGATGTAGGCCGCCAGCGCCTGCCGGCCGGAGACCTTCAGCTGCTCGCCCAGCGCGAAGATGGGGGCCGTGACCGGAGCAGAGTGGTGTCCGCCGAGCACTCCCGAGACATCGTCGTAGTCGAGCGCATGCGAGGCGGTGCCGTTGATCAGGGTCGCGTCGAGCGCGCTGGTGCGATGGCTGGTGCCGAACACGAGCGAGGGGCCGGGCGCATCGGCGACGCCGGGGGTCTGCAGCAGGATCTGCGCGCAGGGCTCGGGAATGCCGGACAGCGTGCAGGCAATGGTGTCGATGATGGCGGTGCGGGCTTCGCTGAGCGCGCGCGCGGTCATGTCCTCCAGCCGGAAGGCGCAGATCTTCTCGGCCAGCCGCGTGGCGAGCGGCGCCTCGCCCGCGCCGTTGGCGGCTCGTGCTGTTTGTAGGGGCTTCGTCACACTACCGTCCGCCGTCATGGGCTCTCCTCCATAGACCTTTTGAATATGTCATGGTCGGGCTTGTCCCGACCATCCATCCAACCGCTTGCTCCGGCGCTCGCGGGTGGCTGGATCCTCGGGACAAGCCCGAGGATGACAGCGCTCACGCTCG